>DATBDY010000032.1:0-1586 GCA_036269695.1 Allosphingosinicella sp.
GGATGGGTTGGTCAAGAAAACGACATGAGTGAGACTTTCACAAGTGCCGCGAGGGGGGGCGATGCCGCAGCGCGAGATCGCGCCCGGCTGTCCTTCGATCTTGATGTCGACATCTGTGTGGTCGGCGCCGGGCTGGCGGGATTGACGGTCGCGCTGGAGTCGGCGCGGCTCGGGGCCAGCGTCGCGGTTCTCGAAGGCCGGCATGTCGGCTGGAACGCCTCCGGCAACCAGCTCGGCACGGTCATGCCGGGATACGGCCTCCCGATCGGTGAGTTGATCGAACGCATCGGCTTCGAGGATACCCGCGAATTGTGGAAGCTATCCAAAGAAGGCGCCGAGTTCGTCCGCGCCACGGCAACCGAAGAGCAGATGCCGGGCATCGGACTCTCCGAGGGCGCGCTCGAAGTCTCCAATGTCGACGTCGGCGACCGCCTGATCAGCCAGTTGCAGATGCTGTCGGAAGATTTCGAGACGGAGGTCGAGGGCTGGCAGGTCGACCGCGTGCGCAGCGAGCTCAAGACCGACCGCTATTTCCACGGCGTCTATTATCCGAGGGCGTTCCAGATCGACGGCCGGAAATACGTGCATGGCCTTGCCGCAATGGCGCGGCGCGCGGGCGCCCGCATCTTCGAGGACACGCCGGTCGTCAGCGTGGATTCCTCGGGGATCCGCAAGCGCATCGTGACGCCATCGGCGCGGCTGCGCGCCTCGCACATCGTGCTGGCCGGCAACGTCCATCTCGGTGCGCCGCTGCGGCGGCTGTCGGATACGCTGCTGCCGGTGTGGCGCTACGCCGGGATCACCGAGCCGCTTGGCGAGCGGCTCGATGAGGTCATCGCTTTCAAGGGTTCGGTGACCGACACCGACGGCATCGATCATTTCCGCATCGTTGACGGCGATCGCCTGATGTGGGCGAGCCCGGAATCGACGTGGGGAATGCGGCCGCGCCGTTTCGCCGGCAGCATTGCCCGCCGGATCAGGACGATCTTCCCGAAGCTCGGCCGGGTGACGATATCCGACGTTTGGGGCGGCGCGGTCGGACAGACCGTGCATGGCATGCCCCAGATCGGACAGCTGCGCAAAGGGCTCTGGGTCGCGAGCGGTTTTGGCCGCCAGGGTCTCAATACCTCGGCGATGGCGGGCCAGTTGATCGCGCGCAGCATCCTCTGGGGCGACGAGCGCTGGCGGCTGTTCTCACCGTTCGAGCTGGTCTGGGCAGGCGGGCCGATCGGCCGCGTTGCTGGCCAGATCGTCGGCATGTGGGGCCGGGGAAGCTCGGCGACATCTGGCGCGCTGGCGCGTTACCGCGAACGGGCGCGCATCCAGGAGCGTTTGCGCGAGGCACGTCTGGCCGAGGCCAACCGCCAGGCGGCATCGCGTCCGGCCACCACGCGGCGCCCGCCGCCCGGCCGGCCGCGGCCGGTCCGTCCGCCGTCACCGGCTGTGCCGCCTCCGGAACCGCCGGCTCCTGCCGCCGAAGGCGGAGGAGAGGGAGCCCAGACCGGCTAGCTCGCACGAAAGTGAGCAAATTTCGCGGCTTCCGCTGTAACGTCCTGGGGGGATGGCCGTATTTGTCAGCGAACCGT
>DATBDY010000041.1:0-1857 GCA_036269695.1 Allosphingosinicella sp.
CAGAAAGCGCGGATTCTCACCGAGAGTTACGAGAGCGGGGACGAAGTGTCGGCTGTCGCGCGGCGGCATGGGCTGACGCCGCAGCAGTTGTTCGGCTGGCGTCGTGACGTGCGCCGGCGCTCGACCCGGCGTCAAAGCAACGACGCGGCGGAGATGAGCTTCGCGCCGGTTCTTGTGGAGACAGGAGGGCCTCAGGCGGGGCCGCCCATGGCGCCGTCCTGCCCAACGGCGACCGGGACGATCGAGATCGCGCTCGGCGCGGCCGTGGTGCGCGTTGGACCTGGAACCGATCTGGCGAGGCTGACGAAGGTGCTGCGGGCGGTGAAGGCGGCGACGTGATTTCGGTTCCGGCGGGCGTTCGGGTTCTGGTGGCGACGAAGCCTGTCGACTTCCGGCGTGGCGCTGACAGCCTGGCGGCGCTGGCGAAGGACGAGCTTCAACGCGATCCGTTTTCCGGGACGATCCTCGTCTTCCGTTCGAAACGGGCGGACCGGTTGAAGATTTTGGCCTGGGACGGCTCCGGCCTGATTTTGTACTGGAAACGACTCGAGGAGGGGGCGTTTCGCTGGCCGCCGATCAGCGACGGCGTGATGCGTTTGTCGGCCTCGCAACTGGCCGCGCTCGTGGACGGTCTGGACTGGTCGCGTCTTCACGCGCGCGACATTGCAGCGCCGGAGGCGGCGTCGTGAAGCTTGTGCGAAGCGGCTGATTTCTCTCCACAAGCACGAGCAAATCTGATTCTCTTGCAGGCGTGAGCGCCGCCGCGAATCAGCCCCCGCCCGACATCGACGCGCTTGAGGCGCGGCTGGCTGCGGCGCTCGCGGAGCGGGACACCGCGATCATCGAGCGCGACGCGGCGCTCAGGCAGAACGATCGCCTCGCGCATCTTCTACGCCAGCTTCAACGAATGCAGTTCGGCCGCAGATCCGAGAAGCTTGATCCGGACCAGTTCGCCCTGGCGCTGGAGGACATCGAACAGGTGGTCGCGGCCCGCGAGGCGGCCGACGACAAGCAGAACAAGGCCGCTGCCGCCGCGCGGGTGGAGAAGCGCCGGGCGAGCCGCGGCGCGCTGCCCGCTCATCTTCCGCGCGTTCACGTCACGATCGAGCCCGAGGACTGGAACTGCCCATGCTGCCGATCGCCGATGCATGCGATCGGCGCCGATGTCTCGGAGCGGCTGGACGTGGTCCCGGCGCAGTTCCGGGTGCTGGTGACGCACCGACCCAAATATGCGTGCCGCGCCTGCGAGGAGGCCGTGGTTCAGGCGCCGGCGCCCGAGCGGCTGATCAAGGGCGGCCTACCGACCGAGGCGATGGTCGCCTCCGTGCTGGTGTCCAAATACGCTTGGCGTCTGCCGCTCTATCGTCAGGCCCAGATGCTGGGCGCCCAGGGCCTCGACATCAAGCGCTCGACGCTGGCTTTCTGGGTTGGTTACGCGGCCGCCGAACTCCGGCCGGTCTTTGAGCGCCTTCGCGAACTCATCCTGACGTCCGGCAAGATCGCGGTCGACGAGACGAAGGCCCCGGTGCTCGATCCGGGCCGAGGCCGCGTCAAGGAGGGCTACTTCTGGGCGGTCGCCCGCGACGATCGACCATGGGGCGGCGCGGACCCTCCGGCCATCGCCTTCGCCTATGCACCCGGCCGCGGGGCGATCCACGGCCTGAAGCTGCTCGACAATTATGCGGGCGTTGTTCAGTGCGACGGTTACGCCGCCTACAAGACGATCGCCGCCAAGGCGCCCGATGGCCGGATCACGCTCGCCTTCTGCTGGTCGCACCTGCGGCGCCGGTTCTTCGACCACGCCAAGGGTGAAGCGCCGATCGCCCGTGAGGCGCTTGAGAGAATCGCCGCGCTCTA
>DATBDY010000047.1:0-8891 GCA_036269695.1 Allosphingosinicella sp.
GCAGATTGGACCGAACATGAGCAAGCGCAGCAGCGCCAAGTACAAACTCGATCGCCGCATGGGCGAGAACGTCTTCGGACGCCCCAAGAGCCCCGTCAACAAGCGCGAATACGGCCCCGGCCAGCACGGCCAGCGCCGCAAGGGCAAGATGTCGGATTTCGGCATCCAGCTTCGTGCCAAGCAGAAGCTGAAGGGCTATTACGGCGACGTCACCGAGAAGCAGTTCAAGAAGACCTACACCGAGGCCGCCCGCATGAAGGGTGACACCGGCCAGAATCTGATCGGCCTGCTCGAGCGCCGGCTCGACATGATCGTCTATCGCGCCAAGTTCGCGCCGACCATCTGGGCGGCCCGCCAGTTGGTCAGCCACGGCCACATCCGCGTCAACGGCGTCAAGTGCAACATCGCCTCGCGCCGGGTGAATGTCGGCGACGAGATCACGCTTGGCGGCAAGGCGCAGGACATGGCGCTGGTGATGGAAGCGCAGGGCCTCGCCGAGCGCGAGATCCCCGATTACGTCGCGCCGGACGGCAATGCCAAGATCACCTTCACCCGCGTGCCGAGCCTGGACGAGGTCCCCTATCCGGTGCGGATGGAGCCGAACCTGGTCGTCGAGTTCTACTCGCGCTGACCGGCGCCAGACGCTGAAGAGAATGAGGGCGGCTCCTGCGGGAGCCGCCCTTTTTCGTTACATCTTGAGGGCGGAGTGCAGGAAGGCATCGGTCTTCCGGAGCAGGTCGGCACGGACGACGCTGTCGTCGAGCTGGTGATCGAGGCCGGGATAGACGACGAGCTGCACCTGCCTGCCGGCACCCCTCAGCTTCTCGTCCATCAGCTTCGATTCATGGACGCTCACGTTCAGGTCGAGGTCGCCGTGGAAGAGCAGCACCGGCGCCGCGATCTTGTCCGCATTCTGCGCGGGCGACCCCTCCCGCACATGCGCGCCCGTGCCGATCATCTCGCGGACCTCCGGATAATCGGCCCAGTCGCGCCGCTCCTCGACGACGCTGGCGAGGTCCGTTACCGGCGCCACCGCGACCGCCGCCTTGAACAGCTTGGGGTCGAGAACATTGGCCTGCAGCGCGGCATAGCCGCCATAGGACCAGCCGAAGATGGCGAGCTTGTTGGGATCGGCGATGCCCTGGCTCACCAGCCAGCGGCCGGCATCGTCGACGTCACCGATCGAGGTCCGCCACGATTGGAAACCGTTCTTCAGGAAGAAATTGTCGCCATAGCCCGACGAGCCGCGGAATTCCGGCTGGAGCACGGCATAACCCCGCGCCGCGAAATATTGCGGCAGCCAGTCGAAGCCCCATTCGTCCCGCGATGCCGGCCCGCCGTGCGGCATGACGATCGTAGGAAGATTGCGGCCGCTGCTCCCCGGCGGCAGCGTCAGGTAGGCCGGAATGACCGTCCCGTCCGCTGCCTTGAAGGTGACCGGCTTCTGCTCGGCGAGCCTGGCGCCTTCGAGGTCCGGGCGCGACAGCATCAGCTCGGCGAGTTGCCGCGTATTCTTGTCGAAGACGTAATAACGGCCCGGATCCTTGTCGCTTCCCGCCCACAGCAGCATCTTGCTTTCATCGACGCTGGAATCCTCGAAGCGGATCAGCGGCAGCCCCGGCAGGGCCTTCGACAGCGAAGCGGCAAGCGCCTCGAGCGGCTTGTCGAAATAGACCGCCTGCGGCTTGTCGGTCGAGAAGGTCACGCCGACGACGCGCTGACGGCGGCCGATCCGGACCAAGCCATCGACGTCCACGTCCGGACGGGCGAAGACCAGCTCCTCCTTCTTGGAGCCGTCGAGCGCGATCCGGTAGAGAGCCCGCCGCCCATCCTTCTTCTCGAAGCCGTAGACGACGTTCAGCGTCGGATCGACGGCATAGGGATTGAAGCCGTCGCCGGTCGCATCGTTGTAGACGCCGAGCGGCTTCCAACCGTTCGAATCCGCGGTGCGATAATAATAGGAAATGGTCGAGCGGTCGTAGCCGGTCGAGCCCGCCGCCTGGCGCGTGCCCATGATGCGGACCTTGCCGCGTCCGTCGGTGATATATTCGATCGCGTCGCGGCGGGGCGGCTCGACCTGCTTGAACGAGAGCGAGGCGGTATCGAGGCGGTCGACGCCGAACCCTTCCCGCGTGTCGTTCATGTGCGTCGCCTGACGCTCTTCGGGCACATAGGCGCGCTGCATCAGCACGGCGCCGTTTTCGTCGGGCAGCTGGTCGATCACGCCGCCGCCGTTCAACGAGACGTAGGCGTCGTCGGCCCGCGTCCGATTGCTGAGCAGCTTCACGTTCTTGCTGTCGGCGTCGACCGCGACGGTGCGCGTGGCATCGACGATCTCGCCTGCTGAGCTGAACACCATGTAGATGTTGCACACGAGCCGGCTGTCGGAGACCCAGAAGCAGGAGCGGATGCGGTTCGGGTTGCCGTCCGCAGTCAGAGCGGCCGTGGGTGCGCTGTCGGCGCCGATACCCGCAATATAGACCACGCTCGAAGGCCCGGGCCCGGGAGCGACGAAGGCGATCTTCGTGCCGCTCGGCGAGAGGCTGATCTGCTGGACGTCCTCACGCGCGCCGAACATTGCGGCCGGGTCGGCGGGCGCTTTCGCCGAAGTCTGGGCGGCCGCCGGCTGGATCGCGGCGACGGGCAGCAAGGCGAGCGCCGATGCCGCGAGCAACATAGTCCTGATCATGCTTATCCCCTTGCGGCTTGGCCCCTTTTTCCAAGCTCCCGGGCGATGATGCCAAGGCACGGCGGCCCGCGCAAGCTTGCACCGCCACTTTCGGGCTGGCATGAGCCCGCCCGCGAAGGACAGGCCGTGATCGAAGAGCAATCCCGAACCGATGCGGCGGATGCCGCCGCTCCCCGCCTCCGCCAGGCGCCGGAATGGACGGAGCATGACTGGGTGTGGATCGGCTTTCCCAGCCACGAGGACCTCTGGCAGGACGATCTCCAGCCCGCCCGGGAGGAAGTCGCCGCCTTCGCCCGCGCTGTCTGGGCCGAGGGCGCGGGAGAGACGGTGCGGCTGGTCGCCGCGGATCCGGCTTCGGCCGACGCGGCACGGGCACTCGCCGGGCCGCATATCGAGGTCATCGTCGAGCCGTTCGGGGACATCTGGCTGCGGGACACCGGCCCGATCTTCCTCGGCCACGGACGCGCGCGTCGGCCGGCGGTGTTCCGCTTCAACGGCTGGGGCGGGAAGTATGAGCTCGAGGGCGACGACACGATCGGTCTCCGCCTCGCCGAGACGGCCGATTGCACGGCGACGCGCTACGATTGGGTGTTCGAAGGCGGCGCGCTCGACGTGGACGGCACCGGCCTCGGAATCACCACCGAGCAATGCCTTCTCAACCCGAACCGCAATCCCGGCCTGAAGCGCGCGGATGTGGAAGCGCTGCTGCGCGACAATCTCGGCCTCGACCGGGTGCTGTGGCTCGGCGAGGGCCTGCTCAACGACCATACGGACGGCCATGTCGACAATCTCGCCCGGTTCGTCGGCGAGGGCCGCGTCGCCATCCCGACGCCGGCCGGGGAGGACGACCCGAACACCGCCGCCTATCTCGACGCTTGGGCGCGGGCGCGCGACTTCGGCCTCGAAGTCGTTCCCCTACCCTCCCCTGGCCGCGTCCTGCGCGACGACGAGATCGTCCCCGTCTCCTACATGAACTTCTACATCGGCAATGCGGCGGTCGTGGTGCCGCAATATGGCGCGCCCAACGACGCGGCCGCGGTCGAGGCGATCGGCGCCCTCTTCCCCGGCCGCCGCGCCATCGGCCTCCGCGCCGACCATGTGCTGACCGGCGGCGGCAGCTTCCACTGCATCAGCCAGCAGGTGCCGCGCTGATTTCCGTCATTGCGAGCGCAGCGACGCAATCCATATGAGCCAATGAAGCTGGATTGCTTCGTCGCTTCGCTCCTCGCAATGACGACACTGGAGGCCACCTCTTGACCAAGCTTAATGTCGCCGCGTTGCAGCTCGCTTTCTCGGACGCCGTCGAGGAGAATATCGCCGCCGTCTCAGAGCTGGTGCGCGAGGCCGCCGGCAAGGGCGCCAAGCTGGTGCTGCCGCCCGAACTGTTCGAAGGCCATTATTTCTGCCGCACGCAGGACGAGAGCCATTTCGCCCGCGCCCTGCCCGCCGGCGAGCATCCCGTCGTGCTGGCGATGCAAAAGCTCGCGGCGGAGCTCGGCATCTACATCCCCACCAGCTTCTTCGAGGCCGAGGGGCACCATCATTATAACAGCCTGGCGATGATCGGGCCGAAGGGCGAGCTGCTGGGCGTCTATCGCAAGAGCCACATCCCCGACGGTCCTGGCTATTCGGAGAAATTCTACTTCCGCCCCGGCAATAGCGGCTTCAAGGTGTGGAAATCGCCCTACGGCACGATCGGCGCGGGCGTGTGCTGGGACCAATGGTATCCGGAGACGGCGCGCAGCCTGATGCTGATGGGCGCCGAGATCCTGCTCTTCCCGACCGCGATCGGCACCGAGCCGCACGACCCCGACCTCGACACCAGCCGTATGTGGCGGCGGGCGATGATCGGCCATGCCGTGTCGAACGTGGTGCCGGTGGTCGCCGCCAACCGCATCGGCACCGAAGGCGACCAGCGTTTCTACGGCCACTCCTTCATCTGCGACGAACGCGGCGACATCCTCGCCGAATTCGGCGCGGAGGAGACGGGCGTCCTCACCGCCACGCTGGATTTGGAGCAGGCGAAGCGCCACCGCGCCGCTTTCGGCTTCTTCCGCGACAGGCGACCGGACCTGTACGGGCGGATCGTGCAAGACGTTTGAGCCGCGTTCCCCGGCGAAAGCCGGGGTCCAGTCCGGACTCAGATCTGGGCCCCGGCCTTCGCCGGGGAGCAATCGGCGCGCAGCGCCACCACCCGCTCGAACACCGCTTCGAACATCTCACGCGTGAGGCGGTTGGTGTTCTGGTTGTAGCGCGAGCAATGGTAGCTATCGATGAGCATGCGGCCATCGGGCAGGCGGTGCTCGGCGAGATGGCCAAACGGGTGGGCCGCCAGCCGCCCGCCAGCCGCGCGAACGACGGCCTCATGGCCGATCCGCCCGAGCGCGATCACCACGCGCACGTCCCGCAACGCGGCCAACGTCGGCTGGAAATAGGTGCGTGTGCAGGTGGCGATCTCCTGCGGAATCGGCTTGTTCTGCGGCGGGACGCATTTGACCGGATTGACGATGACCACACCGCGCAGTCGGAAATCGTCGCAACCGTCCGGATCGTAGCTCCCCTCGGTCAGGCCGAACTTCGCCAGCGTCTCGTAGAGCAGCAGCCCCGCATGGTCGCCGGTGAACGGGCGCCCGGTGCGGTTCGCCCCCTGCTTGCCAGGCGCGAGGCCGCAGATGGCGAGCCAGGCGTCGGGCGGGCCGAAGCACGGCACCGGCGCATTCCACCAGTCCGGATATGTCGCCCGCAGTGCTTCGCGATAGCCGACGAGGCGCGGGCAGAGCGGGCAATCGCGCGGCGCCTCGTGCGCGGGGACGGGGGACAGGACCATGTTTCGGCACTAGGGCGGCGGCCATGAGCGTGACAAGCTACGCCCTCGCCCTCGGCTCGAACCGCCGCAGCCGCCACGGCTCGCCGGCGGAAACGCTTGCCGCCGCCGCGGAGGCGCTCGGCGTCGAGCGCCTCTCCCGAATCCGCACCACCGAGGCCCTTGGCCCTGCAGGCCGCGCCTTCGCCAATGCGGCGGCGATCCTGCGCTCGGCGCTCGACCCGCCCGAGCTGCTCGCCGAGCTGAAAGCGCTGGAGCGGGCCTTCGGCCGCCGCCGCGGTCGCCGCTGGGGGCCCCGGGTGCTCGATCTCGATATCATCCTCTGGTCGGAGGGGAGCTGGGCCGATGCCGGCCTGATCGTCCCCCATTCCGAATTCCGCCGCCGCGCCTTCGTGCTCGGGCCGCTCGCCGAGATCGCGCCGGACTGGCGCGATCCGCTCACCGGACTCAATATCCGCCACCTGCTCGCGCGGCTGCGCAAGGGCCGCCCGGTTGACCCCGGCCCCGCCCGAACCTAGGGCAGACCCCGCGCGAAGGGCCCATAGCTCAGTCGGTAGAGCAACTGACTTTTAATCAGTAGGTCGCTGGTTCGAATCCAGCTGGGCTCACCACTTTCCCGAACGAGGATCGACGATGCGCTGGAGCCTGCTGACCCTTTCCCTCTCGATGTTAGCGCTACCGGCAGCCGCCGCGCCCACGCTCGATCCTTTGTTCGGCGATCAGGCCGTGCTGCAGCGGGACCGGCCGATCCTCGTCACCGGCACCGCCGCCGCGGGCGAGACCGTCACCGCCACGCTCGGCACCGCCCAGGGCAGCGGCCGCGCCGGCCCCGACGGGCGCTTCGCCATCGCCCTCCCCGCTCTGCCCGCCGGCGGCCCCTTCACCCTCGCCCTCTCCGCACCCAGCGGCACCGCGCAGGCGCACGACATCCTCGCCGGCGACGTCTTCCTCTGCTCCGGCCAGTCGAACATGGAGCTGCAGGTCCAGAACGCGCAGGATGCCTGGAACCAGTCGCAGGTCTCGGCCGACGACAAGCTCCGCCTGATGACCGTCGCCAAGGCGACCGCGCTCGCCCCCCGCGCCGATTTCGCGCAACCGCCCGCCTGGGTCCTCGCCGGGCCGGAGACCGTGCGCCCCTTCTCCGCCGCCTGCTATTACATGGTCCAGGACCTGAGGAAGCGGACCAATGTCCCCATCGGCGCGATCAATTCGAGCTGGGGCGGCACCCAGATCAGCTCCTGGATGGGCGAGGCGGCGCAGCGCGCGGCCGGCCGCGGCGTCCAGGCGGACCTGCTCCGCCTCTACGCGAGCGACCCCGCCGCCGCCGCGCGCCAGGCTGGCCTCGCCTGGGAGGATTGGTGGCGCCGCGCGACCGGCGACAAGGCCGGCGCCGAGCCCTGGCAGCCCGATGCGCGGCTGGACTGGAAGCCGGTGCCGAAGATCGACTTCTGGGAGCATTGGGGCGTGCCCGAGCTCGCCGCCTATGACGGCATGGTCTGGTTCCGGCAGGAGGTGAACCTCACCCCGGCCCAGGCGCGGCAGGGGGCTATCCTCGCGATCGGCCCGGTCGACGACATGGACATGACCTGGATGAACGGCGTTCCGGTGGGCAGCGGCGGCAATCCGGGGACGCCGCGCGAATACCGGATCGCGCCGGGCGTGCTGCATCCGGGCCGCAATGTCCTCGTCGTCAACGCGCACGACGTCTATGCGAACGGCGGCATGCCGGGGCCGGCCGAGATCATGAAGCTGACGCTCGCCGACGGCACGGCCCTGCCGCTCGGCGCCGGCTGGCGTTATGCGATCGAGCGCCGCACGCCGTCGAACCAGCCGCGCGTGCCGTGGGACGACGTCGCCGGCGCGGGCGTGATCTACAATGCGATGATCGCGCCGCTCGGCCGCTTCGGGCTGAAGGGCGTCGCCTGGTATCAGGGGGAATCGGACACCGAGCTGCCGGGCTACGACGTCCGGCTCGGCGCGATGATGGCGGACTGGCGGCGCCAGCTCGGCGCCCCCGCCCTCCCCTTCGCGATCGTCCAGCTCGCCAATTACGGCGCGCCGGCGACCAGGCCGGGGCCGAGCGGCTGGGCGCAGGTGCGCGAGGCGCAGAGGCTGGCTGCAGAGCGCGACGGCCATGCCGCGATCGCGGTGACGATCGACCTCGGCGATCCGCTCGACATCCATCCCGGCGAGAAGCACGAAGTCGGCCGCCGCCTCGCCCGCGTGATGGAAGCGCTCGCCTACGCCAATCCCGCCCCGCCCTCCGGCCCCCGGATCGAAGCCGCCCGCCGCCTTCCCGATGGCGGCATCGAACTGACCTTCACCGGCCTCACCGGCGCCCTCCACACCCGCAGCAGCGACCGCGCGATCGGGTTCGAGCTGTGCGGCGAGACGGAGGGAAGCTGCCGCTATGCGAGCGGGCGGGCGGAGGGGGATCGGGTGGTGCTTGCCGGCGACGGCAGGCCGGTGACCCGCGTGCGCTATGCCTGGGCGGATAGCCCGACGGTCAACCTGTTCGACGAGGCGCCGCTACCGGCGGGGCCGTTTGAGGTGGGGGTGCCTTAGGAGCTGCTTGCGGCTGGTAACGGCTCAGCGGCTGTCAATTAGGTATTGTGTCCCCCGAATTCCCGTAATTCCAGAATTCCAGGCTACCATGTTATAACGACCGGCTGTCCCGTGCAGTGTACATCATTTTCAACAGCAGCCTCTATGCAAAGTAGCATATTGTCCTTTGCTGAATTCTTGGGGTTAATTTTACTTATCGCATGCTCGGCCCCTACGGCATAGTCTGCACCAGAACCTTGCGCCCACATTCTACCTCGCGGGATTTCGGTCAGAGAAAGACAACCACTTACATCCCATATCTTGCCTTGGCGATTAACAATAATACCATATATGCCGAAGGTATAGACATACTCACTGGAGTTCTTTGAACCATATTCATTTTCGAGCAGCGCCTTATAGATAAAGTCAATAAGTTCGCTCACCGAATTCGTCGAGGAGTATTCTACTAACTTTAATTCCAACAACCTCTGCACACTCGATTCGCCAGTAATACCGATCGCCCAATCGTCTAAGAAGATCCAAGGACAAGATGTCCCACCCACAGGTGTGTCGCCAAGTTCTGACCCATCGTTATAGCCAATTATGATTTCATCACCACAGGTTTTGGCTGCTATAATAGTCAATTCACATCTCCATTCGGGAACTCACTCATCTTTCTTTGGCGGAGGCGGAGGCGAAGGCGGAGGCGCAGGTGGCTTAGGCGGTTTCGGAGGTTTCAAGATATTATCTTGATTTCCCCGTCTTCTATTGCCACCAGCCTTCTCGTCTGCCTCCGTATCTCCTCTAGTAGTTCGAACGTTTCGATTCCCACGT
>DATBDY010000009.1:0-111000 GCA_036269695.1 Allosphingosinicella sp.
CATCAAGATCGAGATGCACTTCCTGCCCGACGTCTACGTCACCTGCGACGTCTGCCACGGCCAGCGCTACAATCGCGAGACGCTGGAGGTGAAGTTCAAGGGCAAGTCGATCGCCGACGTGCTCGACATGAACGTCGAGGACGCGCACGAATTCTTCAAGGCGGTGCCGCCGATCCGCGATAAGATGGCGATGCTGGAGGAAGTCGGCCTCGGCTACGTCAAGGTCGGCCAGCAGGCGACGACCTTGAGCGGCGGCGAGGCCCAGCGCGTCAAGCTCGCGAAGGAATTGAGCCGCCGCGCCACCGGCCAGACCCTCTACATCCTCGACGAGCCGACCACGGGCTTGCATTTCGAGGACGTGCGCAAGCTGCTGGAGGTGCTCCACGCCCTCGTCGAGCAGGGCAATAGCGTGGTGGTGATCGAGCATAATCTGGAGGTCATCAAGACCGCCGACTGGATCATCGACCTGGGGCCGGAAGGCGGCGACAAAGGCGGCGAGATCGTCGCCGAAGGCACGCCCGAGCAGGTGGCGGAGGAAAAGCGGAGCTATACCGGGGCGTATCTGAAGCCCTTGCTCAAGGGGCCGCGGGCGGAGGTGGCGCCGAAGCCGAAGAGGAAGGCGCGGGCGAAGGCGGTGGAGCGGGAGCGGGAGGCGGCGGAGTAACTGGAGAGAACCGTCTCGGGGTCGGATATAATTCGAAATCGCGGGCCGGGGGGCGTGACCATCACCCAGACGCAAGGACGGCAACTCGCTCTAGGACATCAAGATAGGAGCGCAGGAAGTACTGCGGCCGTGGGGCTCGGCGGTCGGTCGTCGTCAGGAACTCTCCCGCTGTAATTGGGCCCGGCGGCAGAATACCTAGCTCACTCCTGACCACTGATCTAAGCTGAGCCGTCGCTTCGATAGAAGCGTGTGCGATGGAGTTTCGGATCTTCCGAATATTGGAGAGGCGATCTCGGTTCGTCGTTATTGCGAGATGCATCGGATTGTCCGGCAAGAGATATGTTTCGCACCGCGCAATAACGCTATCGGGGCTATTCCACTCGAGAAAAGTCATTCCGGATTTTACCAGTTCCCTAGCATGTCTAGAGCTGCGAGGGGAAAGGTAGCTGCCAACTTTTGCGCCGCTCACGCCGGGCTTCCCTTGGCAAAATAGAACCCGTTTATCCCCAGGCGAAGGGCGCCGCCTTCGAACATTATCCGGACATCGGCCGGCTCGAAGGCAATATCCACATCGCCGGCGGCGCGAAGCTGGTCTGGCTCAAGGATCCCGACGGCAACATCCTCCACATCAACTCGATGTGAGGCGGCGGCGGCGGGCGACGCGGCACGCTTGACGTTCCCCCTCCGCCGCCGCACGCCGCCTTGCTGATCCAGGTCAGGAGCACCCCCATGCCCACCCTCCCCCCCGCCGCCGAGCTCGCCCGCGCCGTCAGTCGGCCCTTCCCCAACGAGCCTGCGGGCTATCGCGCGGCGCGGGAGGCGTTGATCGCGGAGGAGATCGAGCTTCGCCGGCACCTCGCCGCGGTGGCCGAGCAGAGGCGGACGCTGCCGATCGGCGGGGAGGTGCCGGAGGATTATGAATTCGAGGGGCCGGACGGCGGCCGCGTCCGCCTCTCCGAAATGTTCGGGCCGCACGACACGCTGGTGACGTACTTCTGGATGTACGGACCGCGGCGCGCGCGGCCCTGCCCGATGTGCACCAACCTGCTCGGGCCGCTCGACGCCAATGCCCGCGACATCGAGCAGAATGTGGCGCTCGCGATCATCGCCTTGTCGCCGGTGGCGCGGCAGCTCGAATTCGCGCGCGAGCGGGGCTGGACCGCGCTCCGCCTCTATTCCTCCGCCGGCAATGCTTTCGCGCGCGACTATCGCGGGCTGATGGATGACGGCACCGACATTGCGGCGCTGAACGTGTTCGTCAAACGGGACGGCAAGGTGCGTCTCTTCTGGGCCGCCGAGGCGGGCTTCGGCACCGAGGATCCCGGCAAGGACCCGAGCCTCTCGCCCGATCTGGCACCTTTGTGGAACATCCTCGACCTCATTCCGGCGGGGCGGCGGCCGGACTGGTATCCGTCGCTGGATTATTGAGGATCAGCCGTCGGCATTGTCGGCGGTGCGCACTTCCACCGCCGGGCGAGCCCGTCGGGCAGCCTCCTGAATTCGACCGCCTCGGATCAGTGGCGCGTCCAGCCTCCGAGGCCGCCGGCCGCCGAAATGTCGACGCCGCCGCCGCCGCCGCTGGCCGTGCCGATCAGGCCTTGATTGTCCTTCCACTCGACCTTGAAGCTGCCGGCGCCGAGCACGGCGGCACCCACCACCGTCACCGCGCAGGCGCCGGCCATGTGGTCGTGGCCCGGAAACTCGCCCGACACCTTGGAGACGCCGAACCCGGCTTCGAGGCCGAGCACCGCGCCGACGAACGTCCACGTCTCACCATTTTCCAGCTTGATCGTCGCGCCGCCCATGCCGCTCGTGCCGATACCGGCGATGCCAAATGTTCCTTCGCCCTTCACAGCCCTTCTCCCGATTGCCGACGGGGGACTTCATAGCATCAATCCGGGGATCGAGACAGCTTAGGGCTCCCGGCGACGATTGCTGGCTGCAGAATTGCGCGATCCAGATCGAAGGGAGAGGGGGTATGGCGCGGAGCGCTTTGGCTCTAGCGGTGTATTGCGTCTCTATGGCACAAGGGCGGGCAAGACGCTCACCAGGTGGGAGACCGGAGTCGTGCGCTGCCCTGAATGTGCCGGCGAAATGTCCCCGCTGCGCGAATTCTGTCCGCATTGCGGCGCGCCGACGCACCGCTCCCCGAGCGCGCGAGACTCGGGTGCGCCGGCCGGGCGGTCCGAAGACGAGCTGAAGCGCAACCGCCGCAACGTCCTGTTCGGCGCCGCCATCCTGCTGGCCGTGGCCGGGATTACAAGCAGCAGGTCCAGCTGGTTCGGCCCGACCATCCACCTCGGCTCCCACCATCGCGAGAGGGGGCCGGTGGTGATCGAGGCCCAGCAGGTCTACGACGCCTATCGCGTCGACGCCCATGCGGCCGCGCGGCGGTTCCGCGACCATGAGATGGTGGTCAGCGGGGAGTTCGTCCGGATCGTGCCCGACGGACAAGGCAATCCCGACCTGCGCCTCAAGACCTCCGATCCGGAAGCGCCGCTCGGCGTCGATCTCGTCCCCATCTCCTACGAGCCTGCCGCCCGCCTGAAGCCCGGGCAGCGGGTGACCGTCAGCTGCCAGCGCATCACCGGATCCGGCGATGACCGCTGGCTGCAGAATTGCGCGATCCAGAACGTCGCGGGCGGCCAGGCGGCGGCTCCCACCTCATCCCCAGTCGCCACCCCGCCTTCGCTCCCCGCGCCGGCGAAGGGCAATCGCGGCTGATATCCGACGGCAACATCCTCCACATCAATTAGATGTGAGGCGGCAATCCAACATCGCGCCACAGGGCCGCTACAGGGCTGCCGGGCTCCGGCCCTTCAGTGAAACACCACCTCGCCGGCCACCGCGGCGACGCCCGCGGCGAAGGCGATCATTTGCACCGCCGCCGGAATCCGGACATCGAGCGCGTTGGCATTGGGCGTCACATTCTTCTGCGCGAGTTGCGCGGTGAGAGAGCCAAGCGTGACGATGCCCGCGATGACGCTAAGCGCGAGAAGGACGATCGATCCGGTCAGCCAGCCCGACCCGGTCAGCTGAACGCCCGGCTGCTTGCTATCGTCGAAAATGGCTATGATCCCCCCGAGGCTTCCGGTCGCGAGCGTTAGCAGCTGCTTGACCATCCCGTCGGCGAGTTCGAATGGATCCGCCAAGGTCAATCTCCGGTAAAAGGCCAGATCTTCCAGGCACGAAGCTGCACAGCCGCGCTTTCGATATGCTCGATCCCAATGAACTGGGCTTGATCGCGTTGGGCTGCATTCGTGGCCTGTTCCGCCAACTTGAAGACGGCGTCGTTAAACTCCGCGTGGCGCCGAGCCGAGAACGGCTCCCCTCCCTC
Organism: Allosphingosinicella sp.; assembly: GCA_036269695.1. Classification (GTDB taxonomy): domain Bacteria; phylum Pseudomonadota; class Alphaproteobacteria; order Sphingomonadales; family Sphingomonadaceae; genus Allosphingosinicella. The sequence goes on from DATBDY010000009.1 coordinate 4,002, forward strand.
CGATTCTATGGCCTTGTCCAGTGCCGGCCCGAGGACAGCACCGATTCCGTATGTGGCCGAAGAATCAACCATCAAGCCTTCAGATGCGGCTCGACCTTTGAGCGCACTCAGCGCCTCGGCAACGTATTCGGATGTTTCAGCCAAATCGCACCTCCGCAGCAGAGAATAACTTTATTAGCCGATAAAGCCAATGCCGCCGGTGGTGGAAACGCACCACACTTGGCAGCAACAATGTCTCAACTCCCGGGAGTTTCGAGGTTATTCGGCAAACCTTCGCCTACGACTATCGCACGCCGGCCGGGTAAGGTTCGCCGGCCACTCGCCGCCAAATTTGCCCCCGCCCCCAAAATCGTGCATAGGCGCCGACGCTAAAGTCGCATGCGACGGATATCTCCTGCCTCGGCCGGTCTTTCCTTCTCTCTACGCTGCTAAAGCCCGGCGCCGCCGCTGTGGCGCTGCCGGCAAACTCACTACCAAGGAAAACATCATGCCGATCGGCACAGTCAAATTCTTCAACGCGGACAAGGGCTATGGCTTCATCCAGCCCGAGGGCAGCGGCAACGACGCCTTCGTCCACATCTCCGCCGTCGAGCGCGCGGGCATGACCACGCTGAACAAGGATCAGCGCGTCAGCTACGACCTCGAGCAGGACAAGCGCGGCAAGACCAGCGCCGTCAACCTGCAGCAGGCCTGACATAAGGAGGGCGTCGCTGAGGCGGCGCCCTTTCCTTTTTTTGCGCGGCCCTGGCGCCGCGAAGACCTTCTGACGCCGCGCCGCGCACGCAGTCTTGCGGACTGGGTTCACGCGAAGACGCGAAGACGCGAAGGGCATCTCGCCCACCGTTCGGGCTGAGCCTCACCGTCATTCCCGTGAAAGCGGGAATCCAGTCAGCGCCGCCATATTGCACCGAGTCCGTCTGGATTCCCGCTTTCGCGGGATGACGGGGATTGGATACCTTCGCGTCTTCGCGTCTTCGCGTGAACCGATTGCGGCGACCGTCTCGCAACCGGCAAGATCCAGAAACCGCACCGCCACCGCCACCCCAGCCTGCGGCCGATCGAGCAATGGCACGAGCCCACCCACAATGGCGCGCGACGGTCAGTGGACAAGGCAGGTGCCTGGGGGGTGCGCTCATGATATGAGAGAGCCACAGCGAGAGGGGGATCATTGTGGGGAATACTCTCATCTTGATCGGCGTCGGGTGCATTATCGGCGGGATCGTGGGGGGAGGTATTTCCCTCTACAAGTTGAGCGTTCCGAGCGTGACCTCGATATGGCGACAATCTCTGCTCGCGCTGTTCGGGGTCTTTATCTGCCTCTTCGGCGCCGTGATCCAGCTGCCGGACGGTGATGGAACCGCGAACGCCGCCGAGGGCAATGGTCCCGACATGACCGGCGATAATTCAGCAGACAATTCTGCAATATTGAACAGCGATAGCAATGCAGCAGATTTGTCGAATAGCTCGAATGCCGAAGAAGCCTCGGTGAATCAGACGACGGATTCCGGGGAGGCAGGGAACACCCAATGATCCGGATGCGCGCGAGCAGCCGCTAAAGGTCGGCATTATCCAGATACCGCACCTCCACCGCCGCCGGATCGAAACCGTCGAGCAGCCGCGCATGCACGCCCATCTTCCCGAAATCCTCCCCCAGCGTCTTCCAGTGCGTGCCGCAGCCGCAGGTCGGGCAGTGGTGGATGCCGATCATCCGGTCGCCCCAGACATAGGCCTTCGTCTCGCCCTCCACATTCACCGCATCGTCGGGATAATAAGCGACCAGCCAGCCGGTCTTGCGGCAGAGCGAGCAATTGCACGAGCCGACCCACAAAGGCGCATGCGGCACAATCAGCCGGACACCTCCGCAATGGCAGCTTCCGTGGATCGTCATTCGCGATTCCTCCTCCCACGCCCTGCCGCTTCATGAGCCGGAATTCGGTTCACGCAAAGACGCGAAGACGCGAAGGGCTCCTCGGGAAACCGTCATGCCGGGCTTGACCCGGCATCCACCTTCCTTGCGGCGATTGAGAGATGAAGATGGATCCCGGATCAAGTCCGGGATGACGGATGAGGCCGGTGCAGGGCTGGATTGCTTCGCTATGCTCGCAACGACGGGCGAGGCGCCGAGCTCTTCGCGCCTCTGCGCCTTCGCGTGAACCTAATCCTTACTTCCCGGTTAACCATTTATCATTTCAACTCAAAGGCTTACTCGCAACCTTGCGACGCCATCAGCCGTTTCGGACATGCAACTGAGGAGATCAATCATGTCCGGGACCCACGATATTTCCAAGCTCGACGACCTCATCGTCACCCTGATCGACAGCGTGAAGGGCTACGAACATTCCGCCGAGAAGGCCGAGGCGGCGCGCACGCGCGATTTCTTCCTGGAGATGGCGCACGAGCGGCGCGCGGCGGTGGAGCTGCTCCAGGCGGCGAGCCGGGCCGAGGGCGGATCGCCGGCCGATTACGGCTCGGCGGCGGCCACCCTGCACCGACGGGTCGAGGATCTTCGCGTCGCCTTCGGCGGCGGCGACGCGGCGATCGTCAAGGAAGTCGAGCATGGCGAGAATTACCTGAAGGAGGAGTTCGACCGCGTGCTGGCCGACGACCGCATGTCGCCCGCCGCCATGGATGCGGTGCGCCAGGCCTATGCCTCCGTCCGCCGCGGCCACGACCGCGCGACGGCGCTCAAGCACGAAATGGAGGCCGCCGACTGAGGCGCGGCGCCGAGACGGGGTTCACGCGAAGACGCGAAGACGCGAGGGCGTCCGTTCCAGCCGTCATTGCGAGCATCGCGAAGCAATCCAGTCCTGCACGCGCGATCGTGTCGCTGGATTGCTTCGTCGCTTCTCTCCTCGCAATGACGAGACACCGGACTCTTCGCGCCTTCGCGTCTTTGCGTGAACCAAACAAAATGCATCACAAACTGCACAAAATTGCGCGGTTTGGTGCGGACGCATGAATTCGATGCCGCCAACCATCGCTTTTCTGTTATTCTGCCACCGCGACTCTTCCTGGGCAGGAGATGAAGCATGGCGGCTCAATCGAATCTCGATCGTCTGCGTTCGATCTACGAGAATTGGGACAGCAGCAAGGGCGGCAGCGCCGCCGAGATCCTCGATCTGTTCGACGAGGACGTCGAAATGCGCTCCGCGCTCGGCAGCGACGTTCCTTCGGCGGTCGCGGGAACGCACGTGAAGAAGGCGGAAGCGAAGGCCTATTTCGAGGGCCTGCTGCGCGACTGGGAGATGATCTCCTACGAGGTCGAGCGCTACATCGTCGACCGGGAGGGGGACGAGATCGTGATGGTCGGCCGCTGCGCCTGGCGCAACAAGGCCACCGGCCGGGAGCTCGACACGCCGAAGATCGACGTCTGCACCTTCCGCGACGGCAAGATCGTGCGCTTCCAGGAATCCTACGACACGCTCGCCTTCGCGCGCGCGCTCGGCCACGCCTAGGGCGCGCGGCTTCGCTGCGACCCAAGGTGTGGCAGGTGCAGGCGCGTCATGCTAGCCTGAGCGCTTTCAGCGACAGGAGACCAGCCATGCCGCGCTACATGGTCGAACGCACCTTTCCCGACGGCCTCAACATCCCGGTCAACAATGACGGCGCCGCCGCCATGTGCAGCATCGTCGACAAGAACGCGACCGAGGGGGTGAACTGGGTCCACTCCTATGTCAGCGCCGATCGCACGAAGACCTTCTGCGTCTACGACGCGCCCTCGCCAGAGGCGATCCGCAGCGTCGGCGCTAAGAACGGCGTGCCGGTCGACGCCATCCACGAGGTCAGCGTCCTCGACCCCTATTTCTATCATTGAGGCGCGGGAACGCCTGAACGATCGGTAAGAGCAGCCCCCTCTGGATTTCCGGCTGAGCCGCGATACACTCGCGCCTGCTTGGGGCAGCAAGAGGGGCTATCGGCATGGAAGGTTTCAGGGATCCGACGCTGTTGAGTCGCGTCGCGACGGTGGCTTTGGGCGCGTACGCCGTCTCCAAGACGTTCACTGCGATCATGTGGTTCATAGATCCCGGCGCCATCGCGGCCGTGGGTGTGGGCGCCATCCTTTATCTGGTCGCGCTTCTCGCTTGTTACGTGCTGGTGGCGATGTGGATCTACCGGACCAACGCCAACGCTCACCTGTTCAGCGATGACGTGACGATCACGCCGGGTTGGTCGGTCGGCTGGTTCTTCGTGCCGTTCGCCAATCTGGTCATGCCGTTCCGCGGCGTGCGGGAGACGTGGCAGGAAAGCCACGAGGCGGCCGGCCGGTTCGAGGAGGTGGATTCGCCCCTGCTCGGCTGGTGGTGGGGCCTGTGGATCGCCACCAACATCGTCTCCAACATGGCAGGGATGTTCGGCGGCTATAACCCGGACGCGCTGGAGGCCGCGCCTTATGTGAACCTGGCGGCGGCGGCGATGAGCGTGGCGTCCAGCCTGGTCCTCATCCAGCTGATGCGGCGCCTCAACAGCGCCCAGCTGGCGGCCTCGCAGGGCAGCGTCTTCGCCTGAGCCCGTCGCGCATCGGGCTCAGCCGGCTGGAAGTAGGAGGTGGTGAGGTCGAACTGCTCGTCGGTGGCGGCGGCGCAACCTTTCGCGGCACCCGCGCATTGTCGGCGGGTCCCTCAGTGAAAGGACAGACCAGATGCGTACCCTTGTTCTCTGCACCGCCCTCGCGACCGTCGCGCTGGCCGGCTGCACCACCTATGACGAAGGCTACGGCCCCCGCGACCGCGCTTACGCGGAACGCGACTGGGGCCGCGACTATCATGAAGGCAATTACGAAGCCTATGCGCTCGGCCCGGACGACCGCGTCTATCGCGGCGAGGACGGCCGCTATTATTGCCACCGCCACGACGGCTCGGTGGGCCTGGTCATCGGCGCTGGCGTCGGAGCCCTGCTCGGCGACGCGATCGCCCCGCGGGGATCGAAGCTGCTCGGCGCGATCCTCGGCGGCACCGCGGGCGCGGCGGTCGGCGCTTCGGCCGACGCCAACAACCGCGACATACGCTGCCAGTGAGCTGAGCCCGCGTACCCAAGGCGCGGGCTGATTTCTTCGACCGGGGGAGACGGGACCCGGCGGCTGCCAGGCGCCAGCGTGCGCTGTCAGCCGTCGCGCTCCGCCTCGTCGGCCCGGCGCGCCACACGTTCACGCTCGAACTTGCGCGAGCCGCGACGCCGTCCTCGCCAGTGCCCGGAGGCGCGCCACCACGCCGCACCGACGCCCGCCACGATCAGCAGCAGGAAGAAATAGGCGATGGCATGGCGGTGATCCATCACGTTCCAATGCATAGTGGCGGCTTTGGCTCCGCTGCACCGCACAAAAGGTTTTACGGCGCAACCTTCTCGCGCCGCGCCCGTTGCGCAGGCATCAACACGAGGAGGGGGGATAGAGCATGGTCACCCGCACCGCCAGCGCGCGCTACGAAGGCTTGGGCAAGGACGGCAAGGGGTCCGTCTCGACCCAGTCCGGAATTCTGAACGGCCAAGGCTACAGCTTCGGCACCCGCTTCGGCGACGAGCCCGGAACCAATCCCGAAGAGCTGATCGCCGCCGCCCACGCCGCCTGCTTCACCATGGCGCTCAGCTTCGCGCTGGCGAAGGAGGGCTTCGCCGACGGCACGCTGGAGACGAAGGCGAAGGTGACGCTCGAGCAGGACGGCGAAGGCTTCCGCGTCTCGCGCTCGGACCTGATGCTCGAGGCGCGGGTGCCGGGGATCGAGGAGAGCCGCTTCGCCGAGATCGCCAAAGGAGCCAAGGCGAATTGCCCGATCTCCAAGCTGCTCAAGGCGGAGATCGGCTTCGATTACCGTCTGAACGGGTAACCGCCTCCTGCCCGTCATCCCCGCGAAAGCGGGGATCCGGCTTCCTTTTCTCCCTCCCTGCCCAAGCGGGGTCCCGCTTTCGCGCGACGTTAAGCTCGCCCTTCTCCTCCCGGGCTGGCGGCGCTTTCGATGCCCTTCTCGGCACCGCAGCCGCCAAGGTCGCCCTTGTCGCCCGGCGTGCCGGAGCCGATCGCGCCCCGTCCGGCGCCCGCGCCGACCGCCTCTGCGCCGGTCGGGCCGCCGCTCAGCCGCCCCGACCAGGCTCACGCGCCGCGGCCTCGTCGGCGAGGCTGCCGGGCGCGGGGCCGAGCGCCGCCGCCTCCGCCGCGATGCCGCCGCCGTCGAGACCGGCGAGCGCGCCCGCCAGCGAGCCGGAGCCGGCGCCCATCACGCTCTCGCCTCCCGTCATGTCACCGGGAACGCCGCCTTGCGTGCCGCCGGTGCCGCCGAGCGTGCCACCGGAGGGCTCGCCTGCGCCCGCCCTCGTGCCGCCGCCACTCGATCCACCGGCGCCGCCGAGATCCTCCTTGTCGCGCTCCGCCAGCGCCGCTTCGTCGAGCCCGCCGGTTGCCGTGGCGGCGGCTGCCCGATCCTTCCGGTCGTCCATGTCTCTCTCCTTCGCGGCCCGGAACGGACGCGCCGCGCCCGCCGTTCCGGCCTTTCGCCGCGGACGGCGGGGGATTAGGCTCGGCGGCGAGGAGGAGCGGGATGACCGACACACTCGAAGGCGGCTGCGCGTGCGGGGCGGTGCGTTACCGGCTGAACTCGGCGCCGATGTTCGTCCATTGCTGCCATTGCACGAGCTGCCAGACCGAAACGGGCAGCGCCTTCGTCATCAATGCCCTCATTGAATCCGACCGCGTCGAGACGCTCGCCGGTGCGCCCGAGCCGGTGATGACCCCATCGGAAAGCGGCCGCGGCCAGCAGGTGTGGCGCTGTCCGTCCTGCCGCGTCGCTTTGTGGAGCAATTATGGCGGGGCGAAGGACATCCTCCGCTTCGTCCGCGTCGGCACGCTCGACCAACCCGGGGCGCTGCCGCCCGACATCCACATCTACACGCGCTCGAAGCTGCCCTGGGTGCGGCTGCCCGAGGGCGCGCTGGCGATGGAGGCCTATTACGACAGCAAGAGCATTTGGTCGGCCGAGAGCCTTGAGCGGCGGACCCGGTTGCTCGGTTAATCCACCACGATCTCGCCGCTCATCCCGAACGTCTTGTGGAAGGGATGGGTGCATTTGAGCGGGTAACGGCCGGCGCGCGGCACCAGGGCGATGTCGCGGCTTTCATGCTTGCCGAGCTCGACCCGGCCGCTCGGGGCGGCACCAGGCTCGCGCATCGTCGCGGCCGCGAAGAATTCCTTGGCGGCGAAATCATGGCCGCCGGAGCTGACGTTGACGAGATGCAGCACCACCGGCTGACCGGCGCGCAAATGGATCGTGCTGGGCGTGAAGGAGAAGCTGTCGAGCTTCACCTCGACCCTTTGAGCATTGGACCATTCGGGCTGCGCGACGGCAGGAGCAGCGAACAGGGCGGACGCCGCCACGGCGACGCAAAGAGCAAGACGGGACATGGGCACCTCCTCGCGCTTGGTGCGCATTCATAGCATAGCGGTTCAATCCGCCGAAATTGAGCCCTCGACGATCACTTCGCTGCGCAGCGAATTGGCGATGAAGCAATGCTCGTGGGCCTCGTGATGGAGGCGCGCGAGCGTCGCTTCCTCGGGCGGACTGCCCTCGAAGACGATGCGCGGCCGCAGGACGATGCGCGCGACGGCGGTGCGCCCGTCGAGCTTCCCCATCATCCCCCGCGCCTCGTCACGATAGGAGGCGACCTCCAGCCCCGCCCGCCGCGCGAGATCGAGGAACCAGAGCATGTGGCAGGCGGCGGTGGCGGCGACCAGCATCTCCTCCGGATCGACCGCGACGGGATCCGCCATCGGCTCCGGCACGACGTGGGGCGAGGCCGAGCCCTTCACCTGAGCGCCGCCGTCGAACGAAATCGAGTGGACTCGGCTGTAGCGCCCCGCGCGGAAGGACCCGTCCGATTGCCATTCGACAATGGCGAGATGTTCGCTCATGCCCCTCAGGCCGCCGTCTTTTCGAGGAAAGCCGCCTCCCGCTCGATCCAGGGGGCGAAGCTCGGCCGCGACAGGATCGACTGCACGTAGGCCAACGTGCGCGGGTAGCGCGCCTCGTCCGGCCGCACGTCGAGATGGCCGAGATTGGCGAATGGGCTGGCGACGGAAATGTCGGCGAGCGTGATCGATTCGCCGACGAGGAAGCCGCCGGCATCGGGCACCACCCGCTCCAGATAGTCGAGGATCGGCGGCAGCTCCTCCTTTTCGGCCTTGTCGGCTACCTCCAGGTCGCCCGGCCGGCCGAGAAAGCGGGGGCAGACAATGCGGTTGAAGAACATCTTGGCGCCGCAGCCCATCAGGATCGTATCCGCGAACTCGTCATACCAGATCGTCCGCGCCCGCGCCTGGGGCTCCGCCGGGATCAGGGCCGGATTGGGGAATTTGGCTTCCAGATAATGGACGATGGCGGAGCTGTCGGCGATGGCGAAGTCGCCGTCGCGGAAGCCGGGCATTTTCTTGAACGGGCTCGCTTCGAGGAAAGCGGGATCGTCCGAGCCGAGGCCGACCGGCCGGCTCTCCAGTTCGATCCCCTTCTCCGCGCCGAAGGCGAGGACCTTGCGAACATAAGGCGACAGCGACGAGCCGTAGACGATCATCGAACCCTCCCTTTAAGTTTCGTTTCGCAACCTAAACCCTTGCCGCAATCATGGCAAGCCGCCGAACCGAACGCCGATCCATAGCGTACGCGGCGTCGCCCGTTCGATGATGCCGCTGCCGCTGATCCCGGCATAGACGCGCTTGTCCGCGAGGTTCTCGCCGCGGAGCTCCAGCGCCAGCTTGCTGGCCACCGGGACCAGGAAGGCCGCATCGAAGGTGATGGCGCCGGGCAGGATCTGGGTGTTGAGATCGTCCTCATATTGGCCGCTGACATAGCGGGCGGTCGCCGAGCCGAGCAGCCCCCGCGGGCCATGCCAGGCAAGCGTCGCCGCGGCGCTGCTGCGCGGCGTCTGGGCGGGGCGGAGGCCGTTCAGGGGCGCCGCGAGCCCGCTCGCCCGCACCCGCGCGTCGGTCCAGGACCAGCCGCCGCTCAGGCTCCAGGCGCCGAGGGCGAAGCTTCCGTCCAGCTCGACCCCGCGGGAATGGATCGCATCGATATTCTCGCGCTCGAAGAAGGTGCCGCCGGCGCCGACGACGCCGACGATGGGGAAGGTGCCGGGGCCCTTGCCCTGGGTGACGTTGGCGATCGCATCCTCGAGCCTATTGTCGAACAGGGTGAGGCCGAGGTGCGCCGCCTTCAGCGGCCGCCATTCCAGCCCGACCTCCGCCCCTTTCATCCGCTCCGGTTTCAGGAAAGGGTTGTTGGCGGTCGCATCGCTGCCGAGGCGGAAGGGCCGGTAGAGTTCGTTCAGTGTGGGCAGCCGCCAGCCGAGATAGGCCGCGCCGCGCAGGGTGAGGCCGGGCAGCGCCTGCCAGGCGAGGCCGCCACGGCCGGTCGGCTCCCAGCCGGATCGGCTGGGGAAAGCGAGATTGGTGAGCGGCACGCCGGTGACGAGCACCCGTTCCTTAAGGAAGCCGTCGGAGATGCTCCAGTGGTCGATCCGTCCGCCGAGGGTGGCGGTGAGGCCGCCGCCGGTCCAGCTTCCTTCCGCGAACAGGCCCTCCGTGTCGGTGCGCCCCCCGGCCGCGCGGTTGCGGGTGCCGATTCCGTTGACGAAGGTGAACAATTCGTCGGTCTGTCCGTGGGTCCGCCGCCAGTCGCCGCCGAGCCGCAGCTCGATCGCGCGGCCGAGGTTCGGGCGAAACTCGAAGCGGCTGCCGAGGCCGGTCGCCGGCACGCTGTACTGGAGCGACGTCTGGGTCGCGACCGTGCGCGCGGCATTCACGCTGGCGAAGCTGTTGGTGAAATCGCGCGTCTGGACGTAGCCGAGCAGGCTCCAGCGCGGTCCCACGAGCCGCAGAGAGCCGTCCGCGCCGGTCGTGCTGATGGCGCTGAACGCGGTCCCCCGCTCCCGCGCGTCGTGAAAGGCGAGCATGTTGGCCTGCAGCTCGATCCCGCCGGGGAGCGGCGCCACCGCGCGCAGGTCGACGCTGGCCTGTTCGTAGGGCGCGGGCCTGTCGACCGGCCCCTGCTGCTCGGGGATCGTCGGGATGAAGCCGTCGCCGCGCGCATAAGCGCCGGTCAGCGTCAAGAAGCCGCCGCCGAGCCGCTCGCCGAGACCCGCATGCGCGTCGAGGCTGTTGCGGCTGCCATAGTCGACGCTACCGCGGAGGCCACCGAGCGTCTGCGGCCCGGCGCTCTCCAGCTCGATCGTCCCGGCAAGCGCACCCGGGCCGTAGACGCCGCTGCCACCGCCGCGCACCACGCGCACCGATCCGAGGCGCTGCGGATCGTAAGCCGGCCAGGCGATCCAGCCGCCGAACGGATCGGTCTGCGGCACGCCGTCGAGCAGGAGCAGCGCCCGGCTCGACGCATTGCCGCCAAGGGCGCGCAGCGTGGCGCCCTGGCTGGTCGGGTTGGCCGAGCGCGCATCGGAACGGCGGAAGAGCTGGAAGCCAGGGACGGAGAGGAGGACGTCCTCGAGCCGGTCGGAGGCGGAGGCGGCGAGTTGGTCGCGGTCCAGCACCACGATGTCGTAGACGGCATCTCCGGCGCCGGCGCCGAGGCCATGACCGGTGACGACGATCTCGTCCGGTGGGGCCTGCTGCTGCTGCTGTTGTGCGAGAGCCGGCGCGGCCGTTCCCAGCAGGAAGAGAAGCAGGAGCGGCCGGCGCGTCACGGCCGCCCTCTAGCTTTGGTCCACGCCTTCGGAAAATGAATTCGCGAACATCCCCGTTCCCCGGCGAAAGCCGGGGTCCAGTCTTACCGCCTGTGCAGCAGGGCCCCGGCTTTCGCCGGGGAACAGCACGTGTCAGCTATTAGCGGGCTGCGCGACGCCGCGAGCCTTGGCGCCGCGGCTGCTGCGCAGTCGGGTGAGCCGGGCGTGCCCGATGGCGCTGCTGCGGGCGATGGCCGCGCGGGCGCTCCTCGCGCTCGCGGATCGGCTCCGCCGGCCGCGCCGCCTTGATGCGCGCCGCCTCGTCGACGAAGCCGGCGGGCAGCGGCACGACGTCGGGCTTCTGCTTCGTCAGCCTCTCGATGTCGCGCAGATAGGCGCGCTCGTCGTCCGCGCAGAAGGCGATGGCAACGCCCGCCGCGCCGGCGCGCGCGGTGCGGCCGATGCGGTGGACATATTGCTCCGCCACGTTCGGCAGGTCGAAATTGACGACATGGCTGACGCCGGAGACGTCGATGCCGCGCGCGGCGATATCGGTGGCGATCAGGATCGGCACCTGGCCCGACCGGAAGGCGGCGAGCGCCTTCTCGCGCTGCGGCTGGCTCTTATTGCCGTGGATCGCGCCGGCGGGAATGCCGGCCTGGCCGAGCTGGCGGACGATCCGGTCGGCGCCGTGCTTGGTCCGCGAGAAGATGAGCACGCGGTCCATCGACCCCTTCTGACTGAAACCGACGCGCAGCATCATCGTCAGCAAAGCCGGCTTCTCGGACTGCGAGACGAAGCTTACATATTGCTCGACCCGCTCGACCGTCGAGGACGCCGGAGTCACCGCCACCTCGACCGGATCGGTCAGGAAGCGGTCGGCGAGGTCGCGGATCGCCTTCGGCATGGTCGCCGAGAAGAACAAAGTCTGCCGCTTCGGCGGCAGCAGCCGCACGATCTGCTTCAGCGCGTGGATGAAGCCGAGGTCGAGCATCTGGTCGGCCTCGTCGAGGACGAGGATCGAGACGGAGCGCAGGTCGAGCGCCCCCTGCTCGATGAGATCGATCAGGCGGCCCGGCGTGGCGACGAGAATGTCGACGCCGCGCTCGAGGTCGCGCCGGTTCTTCGCCAGCGAGGTGCCGCCGAAGACGGTGGCGACCTTCATGTGCGAGAAGCGGGCATAGTCGCGGGCGCTCTCGGCGATCTGCGAGGCGAGCTCGCGCGTCGGCGCCAGCACCAGCATCCGGCAGTTGCGCGGGAACGGGCGCTTGTTGGCGGCGGCGAGCCGGTCGATCGAGGGCAGCATGAAGGCGGCGGTCTTGCCGGTGCCGGTCTGGGCGATGCCGAGCAGGTCGCGGCCCTGAAGCAGGATCGGAATGGCCTGCGCCTGGATCGGGGTGGCGGTGGAATATTCCTTCAGCGCGAGCGCCTGGAGGACGGGCTGCGACAGCCCGAGCGTTTCAAATGACATTGGTATGGAAACTCACATCATGTGCGGCGGCCGCGCAGCCGGAAGGGCGCGCGGAACGCAGCGGGTTCTGCTGACCCGCGTGAAAAGGGAAAGCCTTGGAATTGACGAAACGGAGCCGGGGCCGGAGGCCTGTTCACGCTGCAATGACGCTTCGCTGAGGGGCATATAGGGGTGGAGTCTTAACAAAGCAAATCGAACTCCCTCTCCCCGGCGGGAAGAAGGATTCAGCGCCCCGTAAACACCGCCTTCGGCAGCATCACGTGCACGCCCTTGTTCCGGTCGACCAGCTCGGTGATCTCTACGTCACCGGCGACGCTGAGCAGCATGTAGGCATCATCCCGGGTCATGTGCTTTTCGGCGACGAGGAAGTCGATCATGTTCCGCAGCGCCTTGCGGGTGGCGTTGCTGACGTCGTCGTCGAAACCCATCGCGATATAGTGGGTCGGCGTCTCCGCGCGCGGATAATCGCTCTTCTCGGCCTTGTGCAGGATGAACTGCATCGTGCCGACGAGCGAGGTTTCGAGCGCGGTGATATCGACCTCGCCATTGCCCTGGCCGGCATGGCCGTCGCCGATCTCGAACAGGGCGCCGGGCACGAACACCGGCAGGAACAGGCGCGTGCCGGCGACGAGATATTTGTTGTCCATGTTGCCGCCGATGAAGGTCGGCGGCGCGCTGTCGTAGCGGCCGATCGCGGGCGGCGGCGCCACGCCCATCGAGCCGAAGAAGGGGTGGAGCGGCACCTCGATGCCGGGCGCGAACTTCGCCACCATGCGCTGGCGGTCGAGCGGAATGATCCTGAACTTCGCATAGGGAAAATCGTCGGTCAGGAAGCCGGCGCCGTAGCGGAAGGCGTTGTAGGCATAGGGGATGGCCAGATCGATCTTCTCGATCCTGATCTCCAGCGTGTCGCCGGGCTCGGCGCCTTCGATGAAGACGGGGCCGGTGAGGATATGCCCGCCGGGGCCGCGCGCGCTCTGCGGCACCTTGTCGAACACATCGCGCAGGCTCGCCTCCACGTCCGCCGGCGCGACTCCGCCTTTCTCCAGCGCCGTGGGGCTGCTGGTGAGGAGGGTGTGGAACACCACGCTGTCGCCCGAACGGATGCGCAGCACGGGCGCGGAGGCGGCGTCGTAATGGCCCCAGGCCACCGTCGTCGGCGTCACCTGCAGCGTGTAGGTCGCGGTCGATCCCGCCGAACCCGTCGCCAGAACCAGGCCGGCGAGGAGACCTCGCACCGCCATTGCAAATCGCCGCTGGTTCATTGTCCGCCTCTCCCTTTCGCCCCGCTTCATAGGAGCGGCGGAGAAGGCGTGTCGAGCAGCGTCAGCGGGCGCTCTTCCTCCTTTTCGCCCGCTCCCAGACGTCGCGAACGACAGCGGCGACAATGTCGGGCGCGTCGAACTGTACATATTCCGAGCTTTTCTCGGGGAAGATCTGTTTCGCGTCGGAGGAAAGATCCAGCCATCGCGCCTGCGCCTCGGCTACCCTCTCCTGATATTGATGTTGCTCCGCGGTCTCGACGCGCTGCGGATCGAGCCGGTGGACGCCGTGATTGCGGGTCGTGATCACCCGGACCGGAGTCGCGCCGAGCGTCCGCTTGTGGCTCTGCAGGAAATCCTCGTCCGCCGGCATCTGCTCGAGCTCCGAGGCGAAGGCCGCGTACATTTCGGCCTTGCGGTCGGCGAGCGTCTGCAACGCCGCGTTGAGGGCAGGCGACCAGATTTCGTCCGGCAGGCCCCGGAAGAAGATGATTGCGCAGCTTCGATCGGGCCGGCCCTCGCGGTGGGGCAGAAGCGCGGGCTTGCCAGCCGCGACCGCCGCGCCGCAGGCACGAACGGCCGGCGCGAAGCCGACATCGCCGCGATCGTCACTGGCCTTCAGATCGGCCGGCTCGACGTCGCTCGCATCGGCTTCGGCCATCACCAGGCCCGCCACGTCCCGCGGATAAAGATCGGCGAAGGCACGGACATTGTCGCCGCCGAAGGCATTGCCGACGAGAATATAGGGTCCACGGATCCCAGCATTGCGCAGCGCGCTGTGCAACTCGGCCGCGATCCGCATGCTCGTCCGCGGCATCGGCCCGGGCGTGCTGAAGCCGGTTCCGGCTCGGTCGTAGCTGCAGACGCGGGTGAATTGGGCGATGCGCGGCTGCACCAGAGCCCAGGGCGGCGACCAGTCGAGCGCGCCGGAATCGAGGATGACGGTGGGCGCGCCTTTTCCCGTGCAATGGAAATCGAGCCGGGCGCCATCGCCGGCGGGAACCAGCCGTCCGGGCTTCGCATAAAGCAAGTCGCCTGGCGCGGCCGTCGCATGACCGGGGAACGTGGCCAGCAGCGCCGCCGCCAGCGCGAAAAAGGTGCGTCTCATCGTCCTGCTGCCTCCCGGATCGCCTGCAGCACCAGCCCCGGCTCATCGAACTGGATGTAGGCGCCGGGGCTGTGGCGGGCGACGATCAGCTTACTATTGCTGGACAGGGCGAGCAGGCGCTTCTGCGCCTCCATCCGCTGCGCCTCCAGCCTGACATGCCGCGCGTGCACCTCGGGCGGCGTCGCGGCCGTGTCGGTAAAAAAGGGCGCGGCGATCAGCACCCGCACAGGTCTCTTGCCGAGCGACTGCCGATGCTGCCGGAGATAGAACTCGTTCCCCGGCAGCTCCTGCAGCTCGGCGATGACGGTGTCGAACAGCTCGGGTCGCGTCCGCACTTCGTGGAGGAGCAGCTGGTTGAGCGGCTCCGACCAGCTCTTCTCCGGAAAGCCGCGGAAAAAGCGGCGGTCGCAGCTGAGCTCCGGCGGGCCGGGCGACACCGCATCCGACGGGTTGGCGGCCACCGCATCGCGGCACCGCCGCAGGTCGACGGCCTGGCGGATGAAGACGTTATGGCTCGCCGCCACCCACTCGTCCGCCGCCGTGTCGCCGACATCGCTGTCGACCAGCACCAGCCCCGCCACGTCCGGCAGATAACGATAGGCGAAAGCGCGCATATTGTAGCCGCCGAAGGCGTGGCCGACGAGGACGTAGGGGCCGTTCACGCCCGCGGCATGGAGGGCGTCGTGCAGCTCCCGGGCGATGCGTTCGCTGGTCCGCGGCATCGGACCGGGGCCGCTGAAGCCGTTGCCGGCGCGGTCGTAGCTGCACGTGCGCGTCCATTTGGCGACTTCGGGCTGGATCGTCGCCCAGGCCGGCGCCCAATCCTGATGGCCGGCATCGAAGACCACCGTCGGCGAGCCGCTGCCCATGCAATAGAGGTTGAGCAGCGCCCCGTCAGCTTCGACCATGCGGCCCGGCCGCGTATAGATTTCGTCGCCCGGCGCTGCCGCGGCGGGGGCACAGAATCCTGCCGCCAGCGCCAGGCCCAGCGAAACCGCTCGCATGTGCCGCATCGTTCCTCCCGTCATGACGGCCAGCCCCTTGCTAGCGGCCGCTCGTTTCGGCGCCGAACGATATTGTTTGCAGGCGGTTATTACCCAACCTAATGACCTCCCGGTGAAGCGCCTGCCGTCTTTCTTCGCGTTGCGCGCGCTCGAAGCGGCCGCCCGGCACGGCAGCTACACCGCCGCGGCGCGCGAGCTCGCCGTCACCCAAGGCGCAATCAGCCAGCAGATCCGCAAGCTGGAGGCGGAGTTCGGCACCCGCCTCTTCCATCGTCGCGGCAACGAGATGATCCCCACCCAGGCGGCGGCCCGGCTCGCCGAGGAGGTCCGCGGTGCCGCGGCACGGCTGCAGGCGGCGGTGGACGAGATCATGCCGTCGGCGGAGCAGGCGCCGCTGGTGCTGAGCGTCACCGAGCCGTTCGCCGCGCTGTGGCTCGCGCCGAAGCTGCCGAGGCTGCTCGCCGATCCCGCCGGCGCCAATCTCGACATCCGCGTCGAGGCGCGGGTCTCCGACTTCGCGAGCGACGGCGTCGATGCCGGCATCCGCGCCGGCCGCGGCGATTGGCCGGAACTCGAGGCGGAGCGGCTCACGACCGAGCGGCTCTGGGTCGTGTGCAGCCCGGAATTCGCCGCGCGCCACCCGATCCGGCACGCCCGCGATCTTCTCGATATCCCGTTGATCGACAGCCACGATCGGCTCTGGCCACTTCTTTTCGACCGCTACGGCCTGCGGACGCCCGCGCCGGCGCCGTCGGCGCTCTCGTCCAACGATTCGATCCTCGTGCTGGACGCGGTCGCCCGAGGCCTCGGCGCTGCGATGGTCCGGGCGAGCATGGTGGAGGAGGAGCTTCGCGCCGGCCGGCTGGTGCGGCCGATCCGCGACACGCTCAAGCTGCCGCTCAACTTCATCCGCCCCGGTCGGGTGGTCCGCTTCGTGCGCGAGGGCGATCCGGAGCCGGCCGAAATCGGCTATTTCCTCGTCTGGCCGAAGCACAGCCGCAAGCAGGCGCGAATCCATGCGCTGCGCGATTGGCTGCTCGCCGAAGCGGCTTCGCTCGCGGCCGAGGCCGCGCTATGGGAAGATCGCGCCACCGGGTGACGCGAAGCGCTAACGCCCGACGTTCAGCACGCCCTTCATGCCGGGATGGAACTTGCAAGAAAACGCAATCGCGCCGGGCTTGCGCAGCACGATCCGGCCGCTCTGGCCGGCCTGCAGATCGACGTCGAAGCTGCGGTCGACCGCCGTCGCCGTGTGCCGGAACATGTCGTGATTGATCCAGACGATCTGGTCGCCGACGTGGAGCCCGGCCGGTACCGGTGCGAACTTCATGGCCTTGATCTCGATCGTATAGACCCGTGGCGCGGCGCTCGCGGGGCCTGCGAGCGCCAGCGCCGCCGCCGCGGCTGCCGGGAGAGCGAAGCCGAGGCGGCCGGGCCGCATCAGTGCAGCTCCGAAGCGAGGTGCTCGGCGTGTGCCTGGTGCTCTCTGAACAGGGTCAGCCCCGTCTCGAGCAGCGACTTCAGCTCGCCGTTGGACGCGTTGGGGATCAGAGTGTCGTGCAGCGCGCCGTTGACCGTCTTGTGATAGGCGACCTCGTTCTGGACATAGGCACGGTCGAAGGCGGCGCCGTTCAGCTTGGCGAGATCCCGAAGCTTGTCGGCGGCCGCCTTGCTCAGCGCCTGGCTCGTCGGATTGTCCTGCGGGGTCACGTGCAGCTTCTTGACCAGCGCTAGCGCCTTGTCGTTCACGGCACTGTGGTCGCGGACCATCTCCTCGGCGAAGGCGCGCACCGCCTTGTTGTGCGATTTGGCGAGCGCCTGCTTGCCGGCGGCGATGTCGATATTGCCCGCGGTGTAGGCGATGTGGGCGATCTGCGCGTCGTTGATGGCGGCGGCGATGGCCGGCACCGCGGCGCAGGCGATCAGGGCGGCGGCACCGCCGGCGAGAATGTTGCGGATCATGTCTTCCCTCCTGTTGGCGCGCCCTCCGTCGGGCACGCTCCAGCCAATTCGATGCCGCGCTTCGCGCCAGGTTCCCGCACGATATTTCGGGAACCTCATCGGTATCCCGTCATCCAACCCGCCGTAACAGCGGGAGGCAATTGTGGAGCTTTACGAACAGGATAGCGGATTTGCGGCGGCGGAGACCGCCTTCTTGGGCGCGGAACCGCCGCGGCGGGCGCGGCCCGGGCGCGCCGAGATCGAGGCCGCCGTGCGAACTCTCATTGCCGCCGCCGGCGACGATCCCAACCGCGCCGGCGTCGCCGACACGCCCGCCCGCGTCGCCCGCGCTTACAAGGAATGGTTCGCCGGCTATAGCGCCGATCCCGCCCGCCTGCTCGAGCGCACGTTCGACGAGGCCGAAGGCTATGACGAGACCATCCTTCTGCGCGACATCCCGTTGGTCTCGACCTGCGAGCATCATCTCGCGCCGATCTCCGGCCGCGCCCATGTCGCCTACCGGCCGGCGGGGCGCGTCGTCGGCATTTCGAAGCTGTCGCGGCTGGTCGACGCCTATGCGCGGCGTCTCCAGCTCCAGGAACGGTTGACGCGGCAGATCGCTACGACCTTGTACGAGACGCTGCAGGCGCGCGCCGTCGCCGTGGTGATCGAGGCGAGCCATGGCTGCATGTCGACGCGCGGCGTCAACCAGCATGGCGTCTCGATGGTCACCAAATGCTGGCTGGGCGACTTCCAGACGGATCCAGCCCTGCGCCGCGAGCTGCTGGAGTCGCTGGGCGGCTGCCGCTAGGCTGGGGAGGGAGGACAAAATGAAAGCCGCACTCGCTCTTGCCGATCTTGAAGCGCTCACCGACGTCGAGCTCGCCCGCCGCATCGCCGCCGGGGACCGTGCCGCCGTCCGGCTCGTCACCCAGCGCAACAACCAGCGCCTGTTCCGGGCGGCGTGGAGCATCCTCAAGCATCGCGACGAGGCTGAGGATGCGGTGCAGAGCGCCTATCTCAACGCCTTCGCCGCGATGGGCGATTTCGCCGGCCGTTCCTCGCTGTCGACCTGGCTGACGCGGATCGTGATCAACGAGGCGCTCGGCCGCGTTCGCGCCGCCAAGCGCCGACGCGAGCGGCTCGACGCGGACTCGATCGTTGACCTCGACGAATATCGGGAGAAACTGATGCGTGGCTCCACCTCCGCCACGGCGCCCGACGCCGCGCTCGCCCGCGAGCAGCTTCGCGCCATCCTCGAAAAGGCGATCGCCGATCTGCCCGATTCCTTCCGCCACGTCTTCGTCCTGCGCGAGGTGGAGGGGCTCAGCGTCGAGGATACGGCCGAGGCGCTCGCCATCATCCCGGCGACGGTGAAGACCCGCCACTTGCGCGCCCGCCGCCGCCTCCAGGAGGCGCTTGCGCCGGAGGTCAAGGCAGCGCTCACCGGCACCTTCCCCTTCGCCGGCGCCGACTGCGCGCGGATGACCGAGCGGGTGCTGGCCGCGTTGGGCTGAGTTCCAACGGTCTCCCACCCCCGTCATTCCCGCGAAAGCGGGAATCCAGCTTTGGCAAAGCGCAAGAAAGAAGAAGCTGGATTCCCGCTTTCGCGGGAATGACGAGTCTATCCCTCGGCGCCAACTTTCGGCGGAAGCGGAAACAGCGTCACGTACTTCTCCGCCGCCCTGCGGTCCCCCTCCACCTTCAGCGCCCCTTGCCCCTCCAGCACATCGAGCGGAACGCCGCCATAGACGGCGGCGGCGATGGCCGTGGCGGGGCCGGTGAGGGTGAAGTCGGCTTGCTCCGGCGTCCCCCGCTCCGCCTCGACCCCGCCGTCGGCAACGCGCACGACATAATTTTCGTGGCCGATCCTCAGCCCGACGCGCATCGCCAGCCCCGCCGCACGTGCAGGGTCGACCATCGTGCGGAAGGAGAGGAGCAGCGACACCGCGCTCAGCGGCAAGCGCGGATCATGGCTCGGCGAGCGGGCGGCCCAGCGGCCGAGCACCTGCAGGATCGGCTCCGCCTCATAGCCCCAGGGCGTCAGCGCGTAGACCTGGTTCGAAGCGGGCGGCGGCAGCCGGCGGCGGACCACCACGCCCGCTTCCTCCAGCCCCTCCAGCCGCTGGGTCAGCACGTTGGCGCTGATCCCCGGCAGGTCGCGGCGCAGATCGCTGAACCGCTTCGGCCCCAGCATCAGCTCGCGCATCACCAGCAAGGCCCAGCGCTCGCCGACCAGATCCAGCGCGTGGGCGGCGCCGCAGGCATCGTCGTAGCGGCGCTTGGGGGGTGCTGGATGCAAGTCGGTTATTTTTTGTAACTTCATAGTTGCTTTTTATAACTCAGCGACGCATGAAGGTCAAACAGCGAGTCGCAAGGAGAGGAAAACATGCCCAAGATGATCTTCGTGAACCTGCCGGTCCGCGACCTCCAACGCTCCACCGCCTTCTACGAGGCGCTCGGCACCCAAAAGAATCCGCAGTTCAGCGACGACACCGCCTCGTGCATCGTCTTTTCCGAGACGATCTTCGTGATGCTGATGACCCACGACAAATATCTGCAGTTCAGCCCCAAGCCGATCGGCGATGCTCATCAGACGAGCCAGGTGCTGCTCTGCATCTCCGCCGACAGCCGCGCCGAGGTCGACGACATGGTCGAGCGCGCGGCGGCCGCCGGCGGTGTCGCGGATCCGTCGCCAAAAGACGAGTATAGCTTCATGTACGGCCGCAGCTTCGAGGATCCGGACGGCCATACCTGGGGGGTGAACTGGATGGACATGGCCGCGCTCGGCGATCAGCATGCGGCTGAAGCCGCCGCGGTGTCCGTCGCAAGCTGAGCCGCAGGAGGCGAAGATGTACGAGCTCGAAATCACCCGCCAGATCGCCGCTCCCCCGGAGACGGTCTACCGGACCTGGACCGAGCGGCTGCGCGAATGGTGGGCGCCGAAGCCCTGGACGACGCCCGAGGCGGAGCAGGACTATCGCGCCGGCGGCCGCAGCTTCCTGGTGATGCGCTCGCCCGAGGGCCAGGACATGCCGCATGAGGGCGTGTTCCTGGAAGTCGTGCCGAACGAGACCATCGTCCTCACCAGCGCCTTCCGCGCCGGCTGGGTGCCGCAGGACCCGTTCATGACGGCGATCTTCACGTTCGAGCCGAAGGACGGCGGCACCTTCTACCGCGCCCGCGTCCGCCACTGGACCGAGGAGCAGTTGAAGCAGCACGAGCAGATGGGCTTCCACACCGGCTGGGCGATCTGCGCCGGGCAGCTCGCGGAGCTCGCCGAAGCCGAAGCTCAACAAGAGGGAGGCGCACCGTGGCCTATATCGAAGGTTTCGTGATCCCCGTCCCGCAGGACAAGAAGGATCTCTACCGCGAGATGGCGGCCAAGGTCGGTGAGCTCCTGATCGAGCACGGCGCGCAGCGCCTCGTCGAAGCCTGGGGCGACGACGTGCCGCACGGCAAGGTGACCGATTTCCATCGCGCTGTGGATGCGCAGGAAGGCGAGAGCGTCGTCTTTGCCTGGATCGTGTGGCCTTCCAAACAGGTGCGCGAGGAAGCCCATGGCAAGATCATGGCGGATCCGCGGATGCAGCCGCCGGATATGCCGATGGACGGGAAAAGGATGATCTTCGGCGGCTTCGAGACCCTGCTCGATATCGGCGATAAGGTTTGACGGAGGAAGACATGACGGACTCGTTCATCTGGTACGAACTGATGACCACCGACACGGACGCGGCGGTCGAATTCTACGGCGACGTCGTTGGCTGGACGGCCGCCGACCATCCCAATTCCGCGGGGGGCGTGCGCTACGCCGTCCTGTCGGCGGGAGAGAGCGGCATCGGCGGCGTGCTGCAGCTCGACGAGGACATGAAGAGAGCCGGCATGAAGCCGATCTGGGTCGGCTATATCCATGCCGCCGACACGGACGATGCGGCGCGCCGCATCGCGGAGGCCGGCGGCAAGATCCATGTGCCGCCGATGGACATCCCCAATGTCGGCCGCTTCGCCATGGCCTCCGATCCGGGCGGCGCGCTCTTCTACGTGATGACGCCGCTGCCGATGGACGGTCCGCCGACCGCGACGCCCGACGCGCCCGGCCACGTCAGCTGGCACGAGCTCTATTCGAGCACCGGTGAGAAAGCGGCCTTCGGCTTCTATTCGGGCCTGTTCGGCTGGCAGACGATGATGGAAATGCCGATGGGCGAGATGGGGACCTACCGCATCTTCGGCGACGGCACGGCCCAATGGGGCGGGATCATGAACAAGCCCGATCATGTACCGACTTCGCGCTGGAGCTTCTACGTCACCGTCGACAGCGCCGAGCGCGCGGCGGAGCGGGTGAAGGCGCGCGGCGGCCAGGTCATTATGGGCCCGATGGAGGTGCCCGACGGCAGCTTCGTGATCCAGGGAATCGACCCGCAGGGCGCGGTTTTCGCGCTCCGCTCGGTCCAACGCTGAGGAGGGCGCGATGTCGAAGATCAAACCCTGCCTCTGGTTCGACGGTGTCGCCGAGGACGCGGCGAATTTCTACGTCTCGCTGCTTCCCGACAGCCGCGTCGACCGGGTCGTTCGGGCGGCGGCCGACACGCCGTCGGGGCCGGCCGGTTCGGTGCTGCTGGTCGAATTCACCCTCGCCGGTCAGCCCTTTCAGGGCCTCAATGGCGGCCCGCAATTTCCGTTCACCGAAGCGGTCTCCTTCTCGATCGAATGCGAGGGCCAGGAGGAGGTCGACCGCCTCTGGAACGCGCTCACCGCCGACGGCGGCAAGCCGGTCCAGTGCGGCTGGCTCAAGGACCGCTACGGCCTCTCCTGGCAGATCGTCCCGAAGGCGATGGACCGCCTGCTGGGCGGCAGCGACCCGGCCGGCGCGAAACGAGCGATGGAGGCGATGCTGAAGATGGTAAAGCTCGACATCGCCGAGCTGGAGCGGGCGTATCGGGGGGAGTGAGGGAGGGGCTCAGCGCCCCTTCCGTTCAGACCACCAGCAGCTGAACATCGCGATGGCGTAGAGCATGCGGCCGTGGTCGGCGCGGCCGGCGCGGTGCTCGGCGAGGAGGCGGGCGACCGCATCGGTTTCGAGATAGCCGGCTTGGGCGGCGCCGCTGTCGTTCCAGACCGCCTCCGTGAAGCCGCCGAGGCCGCCTTTGAACCAGTCGGCGAGAGGCATCTGGAAGCCCTGCTTGCGACGCCGCATCACCGAAGGCGGCAGCCAATCGGCGACGGCGCGGCGCAGGACGTATTTGCCGGTCTGGCCGTGCAGCTTCATGTCGAGCGGCAGGGTCAGCGACCAGTCGACCATGAGGTGCGAGAGGAACGGGACGCGCGCCTCCAGCGAATGGGCCATGCTCGCCCGGTCGAGCCGCGGCAGCATCGCCGACGGCAGGCTCACGCTGAGGTCGGCGAGGAGGAATTGCTCGAGCGGGTCCTTCGCGGCCGGGTCGAACAAGGGGGCATATTCGCGCTCCTGCTCCGCGAGGCCGTGCGGCTCCTCCTGCTCGCGCAGGAAATGCGGCGTGTAGAGGCGGCGGCGGAGCGCGGCGGTGCTCAGCTGGGTGCCGGCGAAGAATTGCTGATAGCCGTCCGGCAGCCGCGCATATTCGGCGGCGCGGGCGCCGTGCTGGTGGACGAGGCCGGCGACCGGCCCCAGCGCCCGCAGCAGGGGCCGCCAGCGGCGGACGTTCCGGGCATTGCGGTGGCGGTGATAGCCGGCGAAGAGCTCGTCGCCCCCTTCCCCGCACAGCACGACCTTCACCTGCTCGGCGGCCAGCTTGGAGAGATACCAGGTCGGGATCGCCGCGTCGGGCGCGAAGGGCTCGTCGTAGCAGCTCTGG
Organism: Allosphingosinicella sp.; assembly: GCA_036269695.1. GTDB lineage: Bacteria > Pseudomonadota > Alphaproteobacteria > Sphingomonadales > Sphingomonadaceae > Allosphingosinicella. The sequence goes on from DATBDY010000009.1 coordinate 27,269, forward strand.
ACGATGGGCAGGATCTCGGCCGCCTCGTCCAGCGCCACCGGCCGCACGACATGCTCGACGCCGAGATGGCGGGCGACCTCCGCCGCCGCCTCGGTCTCGTCGATACGGGCGCCGGGATAGCCGATGGTGAAGGCCTTGATCGGCTGCTCCGAGACGCGGACCATCGCCGCCGTGACCGCCGAGGAATCGACGCCGCCCGAGAGGAAGGAGGCGACCGGCACGTCGGACAGCATGTGGCGCTTCACGGTGGCGAGCAGCATCGCCCGCATCCGCTCGACCCATTCCGCCTCGGAGACGCCCTGCTCCACGCGCAGCCGCGGCTTCCAGAAGCAGCCGGTCCGCGCCTCCCCTTCGGGCCCCAGCTCCAGCCAATGGCCCGGCTCCAGCTGCCGCGCCTGCCGGTAGATGGAGCGCGGCCGGCGGACATGGCCGTAGCTGAAGAAATCGTGGACCGCCCGCTCGTCCACATCGAAATCGTGATCGGGCAGGAGGGTGATCGCCTTCAGCTCGGATGCGAAGGAGAGGCCGCCTTTCTGCTCGGAAATGTAGAGCGGCTTGATGCCGAGCGGATCGCGCCCGAGCGTCAGGCGCCGCTCGCGCCGGTCCCACAGAGCGGCGGTGTACATGCCTTCGAGCTTCGGCCATGCCTCGTTGCCCCAGGTCGTCAGGGCGGCGAGCACCGTCTCCGTGTCGCAATGCGTGTCGAACCGCCAGCCCCGCGCCTGCAGGTCCGGCCGCAGCTCCAGATGGTTGTAGATCTCGCCGTTGAAGACGAGCGCGAAGCGGCCGTCCGGCGTCGTCATCGGCTGGTGGCCGTGGACGACGTCCTGGATGCTGAGGCGGCGCATGCCAAAGCCGAGATCGCCGTCGACGAGCAGCCCGCCCTCGTCGGGGCCGCGGTGGAAGATTGCGCGGCATTGGGCGGCGATGACGGACTCCGGGACCGGGCTGCCGCCGCGCCGGTACCAGCCCGCAATGCCGCACATAGAGCTCCGTCTCCGCCGTCCGAGGAGCGGCCGGGATAGAGGCGAAGCGGGCGGCGGGAAAGACGGGCTCTGTCTTACACTCTTGTCAGTAAGCCGCGCCGGGCGCATTCCTGAGGCATAAGCGGCCGCGGGGGCGGCCGCACATTGGGGAGGGGACAATGAGGACATCGGCAGCGAGGCTGCTTTGCGCAGCCGCCTTGATGGGCGCGGCGGGCCTGTGGTCGGGCCCGGCTTCGGCGCAGAGGATCACGCGGATCGTCGCCTTCGGCGATTCCTATGCGGATACCGGCAATCTGTTCAGACTGACCGGCACCGCGCCGCCGTCCGTCTATGCGACCGGCCGCTTCTCGGGCGGCACCAATTTCGTCGACACCATGTCGCAATTGCTCAACGCGCCCGACGACAATTTCGCGATCGGCGGCGCGCTTGCCGGCAACGGCAACATCGCCGCCCCGGGTCCTCTCGGCTTCCAGACCGAATTTCAGTCCTTCCTCGCCGGCGGCGGCCCGGCCGCCTTCCCGCGCGTCACTGGCCGCTTCGGGCCGACCGACCTGCTCGTCATCTCGATCGGTGGCAACGACGCCCGCGCCTATGAGCAAAGCTTCGGCCTCGCGCCGACCCCTGCTCAGCTCAGCGCCCTCGTCGCCGGCGCGCCGGCCGCGGCCCAGGTCAGCGTCACCCAGGCGAGCACGGGCCTCACCGCGCTCGTCAATGCGGGCGCGCGCAACATCACCTTCCTCGCCGGTGATGTCGGCCGGCTGCCGGAGGTGACCGGGGTGCCGATCGCCCAGGCCGGAACCGCCTTCTCGAGCGCCTTCAACAGCGGGATGACGACGACGCTCGCCGGTTTCGCACGGCAGGGCGTGATCGTGAACTATCTCGATCTCAACAAGCTCGGCGACGTGGTGAGCGCCAACCTCGCCGCCTTCCACCTGCAGAGCGCGGGCGCCTGCCCGATCGCCTGCGTCACCACCAATCCGGAGCTGCTCGACAAATTCCTCTTCTATGTCGACCAGCTTCATTTCACCTCGGCCGGCTTCGCCATCGTCGGCCGCTATGCGGTGCGCCAGCTGGCGGCGCCGCTCCAGTTCCAGGCGCAGACCGAGGCGGGGCTGGCGGCGGCGGGCGCTTTCGGCTCGACCATGTCCGGCCGCCTCGACCTCAGCCGCGGCGGCGCGGGCCATGACGGCCTCGCCTTCTACGTCCTCGGCCATGCCGCGAGCCGGGATTATGCCAGCACTCTCACCAGCAACCCCTATTCGCTGGACACGACGGGGGCATCCGCGGGCGTGGAATATCGCGCGGGTGGCGCCGTGCTGGGCGTCGCGGTCGATTATACGCGGCCGAAGGCGGACTTCATCACCGGCGACGGCAGCCTCAAGGCGCATGACTGGCAGGCCGGCGCCTATGCCGGCTGGTCGGGCGGCGGCGCCTTCGTCCAGGGCTATGCCGGCTATGGCTGGCTCAGCTACCGGATCGACCGCGCGGCGGTGATCGACACCATCCATTCGCGGCCGGACGGCACCTCCGTCACGGCCGGCGGCAAGGCGGGCTATCTGGCGGGTCTCGGCGGATTCCGGGTTGGTCCGGTGGTTTCGGTCGATTACGAGCGGGCGACCATCCATTCCTATACGGAGACGGGCGACCCCGTGCTGACGCTGAACGTCGGCCGGCAGAAAGCGGATTCGCTGGTCGGCAATGCCGGCCTGGAGCTGCGCGGCGACTTCACCTCGGGCGGGCTCGGCGTCAGCCCCTATGTCGCGGTGACGGCGGAGCGCGAGATGCAGGGCGACGCGCGCACCGTCACCTATGACGAGACGGCCGCGCCGACCATCGTCAACAGCTTCAACCTGCCGCGCCGGTCCCGCGACACGCACGGCCGGGTGACGGCCGGCTCCAGCCTCGCGCTCGGCGGCACGGTGGCGCTGCAGATCCAGGGCAGCACCTCGTTCGACCGCAAGGGCGGCGGCAACGACAAAGGCGGCTTTGTGGGATTGAAGGTCGGGTTCTGACCTCCTTATCCTCCCCGGCACGGGGAGGGGGACCGCACGCAGTGCGGTGGAGGGGGTTCAGCACCTGGCACGGCTCCCCCTCCACCATGCTTCGCATGGTCCCCCTCCCCGTTCCGGGGAGGACAGCTTGATCCGCCCGCCGCGCACGCCCACATGGGCGTCATGCTGATCCAGACCGAAACCACGCCCAATCCCTCGACGCTGAAGTTCCTGCCCGGCCGCAAGGTGATGGAGGCGGGAACGCGGGACTTCGCGACGCCGGAGGAGGCGGAGGCCTCGCCGCTCGCCGAGGCGATCTTCTCGACCGGCGAGGTCGAAGGCGTGTTCTTCGGGCGCGATTTCGTGTCCGTGACGGCGGCCCCGGGCGCCGACTGGCGCGCGCTCAAGCCGCAGGTGCTCAGCATCCTGCTCGACCATGTTTCGAGCAACGCGCCCCTGTTCCGCCCCGGCAGCGCCGCCGACATCCATGTCGAGGGCGAGGATTATGGCGAGGATCCGGCCGATGCCGATATCGTCGCCCAGATCCGCGAGCTGATCGAAACCCGGGTGCGGCCGGCGGTGGCGCAGGACGGCGGCGACATCGTCTATCGCGGCTTCCGCGGCGGCCGCGTCTATCTCGCCATGCACGGCGCCTGCTCGGGCTGCCCTTCCTCGACGATGACGCTGAAGCAGGGCATCGAGTCGCTGCTCAAACATTATGTGCCCGAGGTCGAGGCGGTCGAAGCCGTCTGACCGGACTTTTGCCGCTTGCTTTGATTGTGCTATGCCCCCCTCCTCTCTGGGGGAGGAAAATCCATGTCCATCGCAAGGCTCGCGACGATCGTCGTCCTGGCGTCGCTGATCGCGTCCGTTACCGACTGGCTGTTCATGGGCGCCATGTTCCATGACCGCTACCTGCTCTATCCCGAAGTGTGGCGCGGCAATCTCAGCGAAGGCGCCAAGATCATGCAGTCGGAGCTGATCGGCATCCTCTCCTGCGTCGGTTTCGTCGCGGTCGCCTCCATGCTGAGGCTTCGGACCATGGGCGCCCTGCTCGCCGCCGCCTTCGTCGTCTGGCTGGCGACGGCGGTGCCGATGCTGGTCCAGGACGGGATCTGGATGAAGATCGACCCCCTGGTGCTCTCCGCCCACGCGGTCGGCTGGCTCGCCCGTTTCGTCATCACCGCCCTGCTCTGCGCATGGTTGCTGCGGCCGGCGCAGGCCGAGACGCCCGCCGAATAAGCGGAAGCGTCTGGCCTGCGGGCCTCGAATGCCGCTAGCGGGAGGCCGATGCACCGCGCCGGCCCCCGCCCGTGATTCTCGTGATCGAGACCGCTACCGCGGCCTGCTCGGTGGCGCTGATCGACGGCGGCGATCTTCTCGACGAACGCCACGAGATCGTCGGGCGCGGCCATGCGGAGCGGCTGCTGCCTCTGGTACAGGATCTGCTGCAGGGCCGGCGGCCCAATTCGATCCTGGTCGACATCGGCCCGGGCAGCTTCACCGGCGTTCGCGTCGGCCTCGCCGCCGCGCAGGGCCTCAGGATCGGCTGGGCCGTACCGCTCCGCGGCTTTTCCTCGACCGCCTTGCTCGCCGTGCAGGCCGGCCGGCGCGACGCCGCCGTTGCGATTGCAGGCGGACATGGGCAGCTATTCGTGCAAAGTTTCGGTCATGATCCGCTGTCGCCCCTCGACCCGCTCCGCTCGCTGCCGCCCGACGAGGCGGCGGCGGTGATCGGCGCGAAGCTCGTCCTCGGCTCCGGCGCGGCGGCCCTGGTGGCGGCGCGCGGCACTGGCGAGGCGGTCGATGCGCTGCCCCGCGCGGCCGACGCCCGTTTTCTGCCGGAGGACCTCGCCAACCTGCCGCCACGGCCGATCTACGGACGGCCTCCCGACGCGAAGCCCCAAATCTCGTGAAATCACCCGAAATCCGCATCGAGCCCGGCAGCGCCGCCGACCTCCCCGCCCTCATGCATGTGATGGAGGACAGCTTCGATCCCGCCTACGGCGAAGGCTGGACGGGCCCCCAATGCGCCGGCCTGCTGCCGATGGCGGGGGTCTGGTTGAACCTCGCGCGCGAGGAGGAAGAAGTCGTCGGCTTCGCCCTCTCGCGGGTCGTTGCGGGCGAGGCGGAGCTGCTGCTCCTTGCCGTCCGCCGCGATCGGCAGAAGCATGGCATCGGCCAATTGCTGCTCAATCGCTTCGTCGACGATTCGCGCGGCCGCGGCGCACGCCAGCTTCATCTGGAGGTCCGCGACGGGAATCCGGCGGTCCAGCTCTACAAGCATACCGGTTTTTCGCAGGTCGGACGGCGGCGCAATTATTATAGCGGCCGCGACGGCCAGCTTTTCGACGCCCTCACCTTGGCCAAGACTTTGGACGGCTGAAACGAGCATTGCCGCGAACCGCGGAATTGCCGCTTGTCAAAACAACCAAAATGGATCATTTGCCGATCAAGGGGAGTGGTATTTCCTCCGTGGCAACAATGGCAGGCTTTAGAATGGCTGAAGGCAGCGAACTCAACGAAACCCTGATCACCCTCACCGCCGACATCGTATCGGCTCATGTCGCCAACAACAGCGTGGCGGTGAACGACCTCCCGCAGCTGATCCAGAACGTGCACAACGCCCTTCAGGCCTTGGGCTCGCGTCAGGAAGAAGCGCCCGCCCGGCCTGAGCCCAAGGTCTCGATCCGTTCTTCGATCAAGCCGGACTATATCGTCTGCCTCGAGGACGGAAAGAAGCTGAAGATGCTGAAGCGGCATCTGATGACCCATTATCAGATGACCCCGGACGAATATCGCCAGAAATGGGGCCTCAACGCCGACTATCCGATGGTGGCGCCCAATTATGCCGAGCAGCGGCGGACGCTGGCCAAGAAGATTGGCCTCGGCACCAAGCGCCGCCGCACGGGCGCTCGCGGCGCCAAGGGCTGAACGGATCGCGGGCCGGGGCACGCCCCGGCCCGTCTTTACCGCGTCGGCGTTTCGGCTAAACGAGTCGCAAGATGAGCCGACGGATCGACATCGAAGCCTTGTGCGCGGAAAAAGGGCTGCGCATCACCGAGCAGAGACGGGTGATCGCGCGCGTCCTCTCCGAGGCCGAAGATCATCCCGACGTCGAGGCGCTGCACGCCCGCGCCGCCGCGATCGACAGCGGCATCTCCATCGCCACCGTCTACCGGACCGTCCGGCTGTTCGAGGAAGCGGGAATCCTCGAGCGCCACGATTTCGGCGACGGCCGCTCCCGCTACGAAGCGGCGCCCGAATCGCACCACGACCATCTGATCGACGTCGAGACCGGCAAGGTGATCGAGTTCGCCGACGACGAGCTCGAGGCCCTGCAGAAGAGGATCGCCGAGAAGCTCGGCTTCCGCCTCGTCGACCATCGGATGGAGCTTTACGGGGTGGCGCTCGGCAGGAAGGGCTGAATTGGGGCGAGTCCGTTTCTGGATCCGTGCGATTTGCATCGGCGGCGCATTGTTCGTCCTGGTGCCGCTCCATTATCTCTGGAGCCTGTTCGGCGCCTCGCTTTGGCCCCGCGTCTATCTGCACTGGGTCGGCTGGGTGGCCGGCCTGCGGATCGAGATCCGCGGCAGGCCGCTGAAGCGGAACGTCCTCTTCCTCGCCAACCATACCAGCTGGCTCGACATCATGATCCTCGCCGGCACGACCGGCACCGCCTTCGTCTCCAAGGAGGAAGTGGCGCGCTGGCCGGTCGCCGGCTGGCTGGCGAGCCTCAACCGCACCGTCTTCATCGCCCGCGCACAACGGAGTGCGGTCAAGGGGCAGGCCGACGCGCTGCGCGACGCGCTCGCTTCCGGCCGCCCGGTCGCTCTCTTCCCGGAGGGCACCACGGACGGCGGCCATGACGTGCTGCCGTTCCGCGCCAGCCTCCTTGCCGCCCTGTTTCCGCCCTTGCCGCGCCTGCGCGTCCAGCCCGTCGCGATCGGTTTCGGGCGGATCGCCCGCGATATCGCCTGGATCGGCGATGAAGGCTCGAAGGAAAATGCCGTCCGGATCCTGTCGCGGCGGGGGACCATCCCCGTCACCCTCCATTTCCTGGAGTCCGTCGATCCCCACGACATGAGCGACCGCAAGGCGTTGGCGGCGCAGGCGCACGAGGAGATCGTCGATGCCCTCAAGGCTTTCGAAGCCGAGGGGGATCGCCTATAGGCGCGCGATGCCGAAACCCGCGCCAAAGACCTTCCAGATCAAGTCGTTCGGTTGCCAGATGAACGTCTATGACGGCGATCGGATGGCGGAGCTGCTCGAAGCGGAGGGACTCGAAGCCGCCGCCTCCGGCGCGGCCGACCTCGTCGTGCTCAACACCTGCCACATCCGCGAGAAGGCGGCCGAGAAGGTCTATTCCGAGATCGGCCGGCTGAAACGCGAGGACGGCACGCGGCCGATGATCGCCGTCGCCGGCTGCGTGGCCCAGGCGGAGGGCGCCGAGATCCCGCGCCGGGCGCCGACGGTCGACGTGGTGGTGGGGCCGCAAGCCTATCACCGGCTGCCGGAGCTGATCGCGCAGGCGCGGGACGGGACGCGGGCGATCGACACCGACATGCCCCTCCAGTCCAAATTCGGCGCGCTTCCCGGCCGGCGGCGGCAGGGGCCGAGCGCTTTCCTCACCGTCCAGGAAGGCTGCGACAAATTCTGCACCTATTGCGTCGTTCCCTATACGCGCGGGGCGGAGATTTCGCGGCCGTGGGCGGCGGTGATGGACGAGGCGCGGGCGCTGGTCGACGCCGGCGCGAAGGAGATCACCCTCCTCGGCCAGAACGTCAACGCCTGGGCCGCGGAGGACGGGAAGGGCCGGCTGCAGGGGCTCGACGGCCTCATCCGCGCGCTCGATCGCCTGCCGGGGCTGGAGCGAATCCGCTACACGACCAGCCACCCGAACGACATGAGCGACGGCCTGATCCGCGCCCATGGCGAGGTCGAAAAGCTGATGCCTTATCTGCACCTCCCCGTTCAGTCCGGCAGCAATCGAGTGCTCAAGGCGATGAACCGCAGCCACAGCGCCGGCTCCTATCTCGCCATCCTGGAGCGGATGCGGGCGGCGCGGCCGGACATCGCCCTGTCGGGCGATTTCATCGTCGGCTTTCCCGGCGAAACCGATGCGGAGTTCGAGGAGACGCTGAAAATCGTCGAGGCGGTGAACTACGCCCAGGCTTACTCGTTCAAATATTCCCCGCGGCCGGGCACGCCCGCCGCCAGCATGGACGACCAGGTGCCGAACGAGGTCAAGGACGAGAGGCTGCAGCGGCTGCAGGCTTTGCTCAACGCGCAGCAGCTTGCCTTCAATCGCACGACTGTCGGCAAGCGCACCTCGATCCTGATCGAGCGAACGGGCAAGAAGCCGGGCCAGATGGTCGGGAAATCGCCCTGGCTGCAATCGGTGCATCTCGAGACCGGCGCTTCGATCGGTGAGCTCGTCGAGGTGGAGATCGTCAGCGCCGGACCGAACAGTCTCGGCGGTGCCGCGCTGATGCGGGCGGCGGCATAGTGGCGCAGAAGAAAGCCGCCGAGGCCGCGGCCGCGCCGCGGGCCCGCCTGGAGGTCGAGTTCGAGCAGCCGCATCTGCTCGGGCCCTTGTTCGGCGAGTTCGACCGCAACCTGGTCGCCATCGAGGACCGGCTCGGCGTCTATATCGCCGCGCGCGGCTCGCGCGTGCAGATCGAGGGCGAGCCGGAAGCGGCGGCGCGGGCGCGGGACGTGCTCGTCGGCCTCTACAACAGGCTGGACGAGGGCCACGACATCGACGCCGGCATGGTCGACGCGGTGATCGCCATGTCGGGCCAGCCGACGCTCGAGGGAATCATTTCGCCGGAAGTGGCCGAGCCGCCCAAGGTGATGATCCGCACGCGCAAGAAGACGATCGTCCCGCGCTCCAAGATGCAGGCCGTCTACATGGAGGCGCTGGGCCGCGACGACCTCATCTTCGCGCTCGGCCCGGCCGGCACTGGCAAGACCTATCTCGCCGTCGCCCAGGCGGTGCAGCAATTGATCGGCGGCTCGGTCGACCGCCTGATCCTGTCGCGCCCCGCGGTCGAGGCGGGCGAGCGGCTCGGCTTCCTCCCCGGCGACATGAAGGAGAAGGTCGATCCCTATCTCCGCCCGCTCTACGACGCGCTCTACGACATGCTGCCGGCCGAGCAGGTCGAGCGGCGGATCGCCTCGGGCGAGATCGAGATCGCGCCGATCGCCTTCATGCGCGGCCGCACCTTGAGCGACGCGTTCATCATCCTCGACGAGGCGCAGAACACCACGCCGGCGCAGATGAAGATGTTCCTCACCCGCTTCGGAATGCGGAGCCGGATGGTGGTGTGCGGCGATCCGCTGCAGGTGGACCTTCCCAATCCCGGCGCCTCCGGACTCGCGGACGCGGTCGGCAAGCTCGAAAGCATCCCCAAGATCGCCACGATTCGGTTTGGCGCCGGAGACGTGGTCCGGCATCCGCTCGTCGGGCGGATTGTCGAGGCGTATGAGGGGAAGGCCCAAGGATGAACTTTCAAGCTTCCGCTCGTCCCGAGCGAAGTCGAGGGGCGTCTGGCACCGATTCATCACGAGCGCCCCTCGACTACGCTCGGGACGAGCGGGGTTGGGGGCCGGCGCGATGATCCGAGTGGAATCAGACTCATCTGGAGACTGGGATAGTAACACCTCCTGGCCCGAGCTCGCGGCCGAAGCCGTGCCGGCCGCGATCGCCGCAAGCCGCCATGCCGCCCTCCTCGATTCCGGCCTCTGCGTCGAAATCTCAGTCAAGTTCACGGACGATAACGAGGTCCGCTCGCTCAATGCCGCCTATCGGGCCAAGGACAAGCCGACCAACGTGCTCTCCTTCCCGATGTTCGAGGCGGAGCTGCTCGACAGCCTCGTCATGGCCGACGGCGGCGAGGTTCTGCTCGGCGACATCGTGCTTGCGGCCGGAATCTGTGCCCAGGAAGCGGAGGAGAAAGGCATCTCCGTCCGCGACCATGCCACGCATCTGGTGGTGCACGGCACGCTGCATCTGCTAGGCTATGATCACGAACTGGAGGAGCAAGAGGCCGAAGCCATGGAACAGGTGGAGCGCGAGGCGCTGGCGTCGCTCGGCATCGCCGACCCTTATCCCGCGGAGGCCGGTTCCTGACGATGCCCGACGACCCAGGCCGAAGTCCCGACACTGCGCAGCCCAGCTTCTGGCGGGGGCTGCGCACCTTCCTGTTCGGCGACGACAGCGAAGCGACGCTACGCGCGGAGATCGAGGAAGCGATCGACAGCCATGAAGGCGAAGCGCCGGCCGTCGGGGACCTGTCCCCGGTCGAGCGGCAGATGCTGCGCAACCTCCTCCATTTCGGCGAGAGCAACGTCGCGGACATTTCCGTGCCGCGCGGCGACATCATCGCGGTGCCGAGCAGCATCAGCTTCGCTGGCCTCGTCGCCGCCTTCGCCGAAGCGGGCCACAGCCGGCTGCCGGTCTATGAGGAGAGCCTCGATCAGGTGGTGGGCATGGTCCACATCAAGGACGTCTTCACCCTCCAGGTCTCCGACGCCGAGCCGCCCGCCGACATCCGGACGCTGATGCGGACGCCGCTCTACGTGCCGGAATCCATGGGCGTGCTCGATTTGCTCGCGCGGATGCGCGCCGAGCGCGTCCATCTCGCTATCGTCGTCGACGAGTTCGGCGGAACCGAGGGCCTCGTCACGATCGAAGACGTGGTCGAGGAGATCGTCGGCGAGATCGAAGACGAGCATGACGAGGAGATGCCGGGCCTGCTGATCCCGATCGAGGACGGCATCTGGGAGGCCGACGCGCGCGCCGAGCTGGACGACGTGGCGGAGACGGTCGACGCCCGCCTCGCCGCCGTCGACGAGGATGTCGACACGATCGGCGGCCTCGCCACATTGCTTGCCGGGCACGTTCCCCAACAGGGCGAGATCGTCGAGCATCCCTCGGGCTGGAGGCTGGAAGTGACCGACAGAGACACCCGCCGAGTCACCCGCCTCCGCCTCCACGCGCCGGAAGAGACGGCGCTTTCCGAATAGGCGAGGATCGGGCGCCCCCTCACCGTCACCCCGGCGAAAGCCGGGGTCCACCTTCTTTCGTGGTCCGAACGAGGAAAGGTAGATGCCGGATCAAGTCCGGCATGACGAATAACGGGTCCAGCTCGAAGGCTCTCGACAACCAGCGGTCATTGCGCCGGTGCGACTGGAATGGTGTAAGCGGGCGCATGGCCTATCAGCATGTCCGGCTCGAGCTCAGCCCCGCGGCCGTCGCCACCCTCACCATCGCGCGGCCGGAGACGCTGAACGCGCTGAGCGCGCAGACGGTGGCGGAGCTGCGCGAGGCGGTGGACGCGGCGGTGCGGGAGGGCGCGCGCTGCCTGTTGCTGACGGGTGACGGCCGCGGCTTTTCGAGCGGCGCCGATCTGGCGAGCGGCGGCGGCTTGCCGGAGGATGCGGGCGAGGCGCTGGAGAAAGGCTTCAATCCCCTCGTCGAAGCTTTGTTCGCGCTGCCGATCCCGTTCGTGGCGGCGGTGAACGGCCCTTGCGCCGGCGCCGGCTGCTCGCTGGCGCTCGCCGCCGACATCGTACTCGCCGCGCGCTCCGCTTATTTCCTCCAGGCCTTCGTCAACATCGGCTTGGTCCCCGATGCCGGTGCGACCTGGCTGCTGCCGCGCCTCGCCGGCCGCGCGCGGGCGATGGAGATGATGATGCTCGGCGAGCGCGTCTCGGCCGAAGAGGCGCAGGACTGGGGGATGATTTCGCGCGTCGTCGAGGATGAGGAACTCGCCCAGGAATCGGTCGCGCTGGCGACGCAGCTCGCGCAGGGGCCGACGATCGCCCTCGGCCTCATCCGCTGCCTCGCCCGCGACGCGCAGAACCTGCCGCTGACCGACGCGCTTGCCGCCGAACGGATCGCGCAGCGCGAGGCGGGGCGCACGCAGGATTTCGCCCATGCCGTCGCCGCCTTCCTGCAGAAGCGCCAGCCGCGCTTCGAGGGCCGCTAACGCACCCTCCGTTGCCTCCCTTTGCCGCCCGTCCTAAGGACATCCCGACCCGAAGCTGTCACGGAAACGACATGGCGACGACCATCGAAGAGCTCGAAGAAAGGCGGCGGCAGGCGCATCTCGGCGGCGGCGAAAAGCGGATCGCGGCGCAGCATGCCAAGGGCCGCCTCACCGCCCGCGAGCGGCTCTGCGTCCTGCTCGATGAGGGCAGCTTCGAAGAGTACGACATGTTCGTCCAGCACAATTGCACCGATTTCGGCATGGAGGCGCAGAAGGTGCCCGGCGACGGCGTCGTCACCGGATCGGGCACGATCAACGGCCGCCTCGTCTACGTCTTCGCGCAGGATTTCACCGTCTTCGGCGGCTCACTTTCCGAGCGCCACGCGCAGAAGATCTGCAAGGTCATGGACATGGCGATGAAGGTCGGCGCGCCGGTCATCGGCCTCAACGACAGCGGCGGCGCCCGTATCCAGGAAGGTGTCGCCAGCCTCGCCGGCTATGCCGAGGTGTTCCAACGCAACGTGCTTGCCTCGGGCGTCGTGCCGCAGATCAGCCTCATCATGGGCCCCTGCGCCGGCGGCGCGGTCTATTCGCCGGCGATGACCGACTTCATCTTCATGGTGAAGGACAGCTCCTACATGTTCGTCACCGGCCCGGACGTGGTGAAGACGGTGACCAACGAGGTGGTGACGCAGGAGGAGCTTGGCGGCGCCGTCACCCACACGACCAAATCGGGCGTCGCCGACGTCGCCTTCGAGAACGACATCGACGCGCTTCTCGCCACCCGCGATTTCTTCGATTTCATGCCGCTCTCGAACCGGCACGATTTGCCCGAGCGGCCCTGCGCCGATCCCTGGGACCGGATCGAGGACAGCCTCGACACGCTCATCCCCGACAGCGCGGCCAAGCCCTACGACATGCACGAGCTGATCCGGAAGGTGGTCGACGAGGGCGACTTCTTCGAGCTTCAGCCCGCCCATGCCGCGAACATCATCATTGGTTTCGGTCGCATCGAGGGGCGTACGATCGGGATCGTCGCCAACCAGCCGATGGTGCTGGCGGGCGTGCTCGACATCAACAGCTCCAAGAAGGCGGGCAGATTCGTCCGCTTCTGCGATGCGTTCGATATCCCCATAACCACCTTCGTCGATGTCCCCGGCTTCCTCCCCGGCGTCGCCCAGGAGCATAACGGCATCATCAAGAACGGCGCCAAACTGCTCTTCGCCTATGCCGAGGCGACGGTGCCCAAGATCACATTGATCACCCGCAAGGCCTATGGCGGCGCCTATGACGTCATGGCGTCCAAGCATCTGCGCGGCGACCTCAATTACGCCTGGCCCTCGGCCGAGATCGCGGTGATGGGCGCCAAGGGCGCCGTCGAGATCATCTTCAGGAAGGACATCGGCGATCCCGAGAAGATCGCTGCGCGCACCGCCGAATATGAGGCGCGCTTCGCCAATCCGTTCGTGGCGGCGTCCAAGGGCTTCATCGACGAGGTGATCATGCCCCATTCGACCCGCCGCCGCATCGCCCTCGGCCTCCGCAAGCTGCGCGACAAGCAGCTCGAAAATCCGTGGAAGAAACATGACAACATCCCGCTCTGAGGCGGCGCGCGCATGAACCGACGCTATGACGAGCTGGAGCGGCTGCAGCGGCTGCGCGAGAAGGGCGCGCTGAGCGAGGAGGAGTTCCAGGCCGAGAAGAGGCGGCTGCTCGGCGGCGGCCCCGCGAACCCGGGAGCGCCGCCGCGGCTCGATCGGCTGGAGGTGATCGACGAGGATGCGCCGCGCTCCCGGACCGCGCTTTACGTCGTGCTCGGCGGGATCGGGCTGCTCGTCGCGATCCTCGTCGGCGTGCTGCTCGGCCGCGACGTCATCGGCGGCCATGCGCCGCCCGAGGCGAACGTGGCGATGCCGCAGAACGAGACCTCCGCCGCCGACGAGAATCTGCTCGCCCCGCCGCCGCCCAGCGACGTGCGCACCATGCCGATGCAGGAGCAACTCGCGCGCGCCTTCCAGGCGGCGTTCAACGCCAAGGACCAGGCGCAGGTCCAGATCGGCGGACGCACCCTAATCTACCATCCGGACCGCCTGTTCTGGAACGGAGACAAAGCGGTGCTGATCAGCCCGGCCAGCGGCGCCGGTGGCTGCGTCGACTGTGCCGGCACCGTGGGCGTCTACTATCTCAATCCCGTCGGCGATCATTTCGAGGTCGCCGGTTCGTGGCCGGAGGCGGTGAGCGGCGCCCGATGGAACACCAAGCCGCGCTGGCGGATGGTCACCGACTATACGACCGCCCCCGCCATCTGGGAGCAGGGCTATAACCGCACCCAGGACTGCTCGTCGGGCAGCACCACGATCACCGAGCTGGCGGCGGGTGGCCCGGTCACCTCGGGTCCGATCCGTTTCTCCTATCACGGCAAGAACGGCCTCGCCGGCCTCCTGCTCGGCGACACCGACATCCAGGGCCATGTCGCCAACATCCAGAAGGACGTCTCGTTCGACGTCATCTATTCGGGCGACAGGCAGTTCACCGAAACCTGGGTGAAACAGGGCGACCGCTTCGTCCTGCAGGGCGGCGAATCGAAGATGCCGACATGCTGAGAGCCGCAATCATGGGCGCACTCTTCGCCTCTTTGCTGCGGATGCTGTGGCGCGGCGTGAGCGGTGGCGTCATCCAATTGGCTGGCGTGCAGTTTGCGCGCGCCCGGCAACCCGCGCTCTATTGGTCCTGGCTGTGCGTCCACGGCCTCGTTCTGATCCTTGCGGTCGCCGTCCTCGCCGACCTGCTCTTCGATTTCGATGTTCGGAATTATCTATGAAACTGGGCCGGCTGAACCATGTCGGGGTCGCCACCCCCTCGATCGAGAAGAGCGTCGCCCTCTATCGCGATTTCCTCGGCGCGACGCGGATCCACGAGGCCTTCGACCTGCCGGCGCAGAAGGTACGGGTCTGCTTCGTCGATACGCCCAACAGCCAGATCGAATTGCTGGAGCCTTTGGGCGAGGATTCGCCCATCGCGAAATTCCTCGAGAAGAACCCGGCGGGCGGCCAGCATCATGTCTGCTTCGAGGTGCCGGACATCCATGAGGCGAAGGCCGAGATGAAGGCGAAGGGCGCCAAGGTGCTCGGCGAGCCGCGCATCGGCGCGCACGGGACGCCGGTGATCTTCGTCCATCCCAAGGATATGGGCGGCGTGCTGGTCGAATTGATGGAGACGCCGCAAGGTGCGCATTGAAGCCTCCGTGCAGATCCAAAGCCAACCCGCTCGGGACGAGCGAACGTCTGTGTGCGTTGAGACGGTGTTATGACTGATCGCAAACCCACCACTGCAGACTGGCAGGCCGCCGCCTCGCGCGAGGTGAAGGGCAAGGATATCGTCTGGCACACGCCCGAGGGGATCGAGGTCCACCCGCTCTACACGGCCGAGGACACGCAAGGGATCGACCCCGGCCTCCCCGGCTTCCCCCCCTTCACCCGCGGCCCCTATGCCTCGATGTATACCGGCCGGCCGTGGACGATCCGCCAATATGCCGGCTTCTCGACCGCCGAGGATTCGAACGCCTTCTACCGCCGCAATCTCGCCGCCGGGCAGAAGGGCCTCTCGGTCGCCTTCGATCTCGCCACCCATCGCGGCTATGACAGCGATCATCCGCGCGTCGTCGGCGACGTCGGCAAGGCCGGGGTCGCGATCGACAGTGTCGAGGATATGAAGATCCTGTTCGACGGCATTCCGCTCGACACGATGAGCGTGTCGATGACGATGAACGGCGCCGTCCTCCCGGTCATGGCCTTCTACATCGTCGCCGCCGAGGAGCAGGGCGTGGGGCCGGAGCAACTCTCCGGCACGATCCAGAACGACATCCTCAAGGAGTTCGCGGTCCGCAACACCTATATCTATCCGCCCGCGCCCTCGATGCGGATCGTGGCGGATATCATCGCCTATACGAGTGCGCACATGCCGCGCTTCAACTCAATCTCGATCAGCGGCTACCACATGCTCGAAGCCGGGGCGACGGCGGTGCAGGAGCTCGCCTTCACCCTCGCCGACGGCGTGGAATATGTCCGCGCCGCACGCGCCAAAGGCCTCGACGTCGACGCCTTCGCGCCGCGCCTCTCCTTCTTCTTCGGCATCGGCATGAACTTCTTCATGGAGATCGCCAAGCTGCGGGCGGCGCGCACCTTGTGGCACCGGATCATGGACGGGTTCGGCGCGAAGAACCCCAAGTCGCTGATGCTGCGCACCCATTGCCAGACCTCGGGCGTGTCGCTGACCGAGCAGGATCCCTGGAACAACATCGTCCGCACCACCGTGGAGGCGATGGCGGCGGTGCTCGGCGGCACCCAGTCTCTCCACACCAACAGCTTCGACGAGGCGATCGCGCTGCCGACGGACTTCTCGGCCCGGATCGCCCGCAACACCCAGCTCATCCTCGCCGAGGAGAGCGGCATCACCAACGTCGCCGATCCCTTGGGCGGGTCCTATTTCGTCGAGAGCCTGACGAAGGAGTTGGCCGACAAGGCCTGGGAGCTCATCCAGGAGGTGGAGGCGCTGGGCGGCATGACCGCCGCCGTCGCCGAGGGCATGCCCAAGCGGCGGATCGAGGAAGCGGCGGCCGAGCGGGCGGCGAAGGTGGACCGGGGCGAGACGGTGATCGTCGGCGTCAACCGCTACCGCCTTCAGGACGAGCAGCCGATCGATATCCTCGAAGTCGACAACGACAAGGTCCGTGCCGGACAGGTCGCGCGGATCGAGCGCGTGCGCGGCGAGCGGGACGAGGCGAAATGCCGCGCTGCGCTGGATGCACTTCGCGAGGGCGCAAAGGGCGAGGAGAACCTGTTGGCGCTGGCGGTCGAAGCAGCGCGGGCGCGGGCGACGCTCGGAGAAATTAGCCAGGCGTTGGAGGATGTGTGGGGCCGCTACGGCACCAATCCGAAGCCGGTCCGCGGCATCTATGGCGGCGCCTATGAGGGCGATCCGCGCTGGGAGCAGGCTGAGGCTGGCGTCTCGGCGGTGCAGCGGCGGCTTGGGCGCAAACCCAAATTGCTCGTCGCTAAGATGGGCCAGGACGGCCACGATCGCGGCGCCAATCTTGTCGCCTCCGCTTTCGCCGATCTCGGCTTCGACGTGGTCTCGGGACCGCTGTTCCAGACCCCGGAGGAGAGCGCGCAGCTCGCCGTCGAGAAGGATGTCGACGTGGTCGGCGCCTCCAGCCTCGCCGCCGGTCACAAGACTCTCGTGCCGGAGCTGATCGGCCGCTTGCGCGACCTCGGCCGGCCCGACATCAAGGTGGTCGTCGGCGGCGTCATCCCCGCCCAGGATTACGACATGCTGCGCGAGGCTGGCGTGCAGGCGATCTTCGGCCCCGGCACCAACCTCGTCGAGGCCGCCGGCGAGGTGCTCAAGCTCCTCGGCCACAACATGCCCCCGCTGGAGGAAGCCGCGGAATGAATGAAACGCTGAACCATTGTGCTCCTGCGAAAGCAGGAGCCCAGAGTGGCGGTGATGCTGGGCTCCTGCTTTCGCAGGAGCACATTGTGCGGACGGATTGGACCCGCGAGGAAATCCGCGCACTGTTCGATCTGCCGCTTCTCGATCTCCTCTACGAAGCACAGACCGTCCACCGCCGCTTCCACGCGCCCAACGAGGTCCAGCTCTCCACCCTTCTCTCGATCAAGACCGGCGGCTGCCCCGAGGATTGCGGCTATTGCAGCCAGTCCGCCCACGCGAAGACCGGGCTCAAGGCCGAGAAACTGATGGATGTGGACGCCGTGCTCGCCGCGGCCGCAGAGGCCAAGGCGGGGGGCTCCGGACGCTTCTGCATGGGCGCCGCCTGGCGCGAGCCAAAGGAGCGCGACATGGACGCGCTCTGCACGATGGTCGCGGGCGTGAAGGCGATGGGGCTCGAGACCTGCATGACGCTCGGCATGCTCACGCAGGACCAGGCGGACCGGCTCGCCGAGGCCGGGCTCGATTATTACAACCACAATCTCGACACCTCGCCCGAACATTATGGCGCGGTGATCACCACCCGGACTTACCAGGAGCGGCTCGACACACTGGAGCATGTCCGTGCCGCCGGCATGGCGGTTTGTTGCGGCGGCATCGTCGGCATGGGCGAGAGCCGGGAGGACCGGGTCGGCTTCCTCCACGCCCTCGCCACCTTGCCGGCACATCCCGAGAGCGTGCCGATCAATGCGCTGGTGCCGATCCGCGGCACCGTGCTGGGCGACATGCTCGCCGACACGCCGCTGGCGAAGATCGACGACATCGAGTTCGTCCGCACCGTCGCCGTCGCCCGCATCCTGATGCCGCGCTCGATCGTGCGCCTCTCGGCGGGGCGGGAGTCGATGTCGGAGAGCACCCAGGCCCTCTGCTTCATCGCCGGCGCGAACAG
Source organism: Allosphingosinicella sp. (assembly GCA_036269695.1). Classification (GTDB taxonomy): domain Bacteria; phylum Pseudomonadota; class Alphaproteobacteria; order Sphingomonadales; family Sphingomonadaceae; genus Allosphingosinicella. The sequence goes on from DATBDY010000009.1 coordinate 45,639, forward strand.
CATCTTTACCGGCGACAAGCTGCTGACGACGGGCAATGCGGGCGCCTCGGCGGATGCGGCGATGTTTGAGAAGCTCGGGCTGCTGCCGATGACGAGCGAGGAGCCGGCAAGGGTGGCGGCGGAATGACCAGGATGTTCCCCGGCGAAAGCCGGGGCCCAGTTGAGAGGGCGAGCTGGACCCCGGCCTTCGCCGGGGAGCAAGAGGGCTGATGTTCAAGAAAATCCTGATCGCGAACCGGGGCGAGATCGCCTGTCGTGTGATCCGCACGGCGCGGAAGATGGGCATCAAAACCGTCGCGGTTTATTCGGATGTCGATGCGCGGGCGCCGCATGTGCGGATGGCGGACGAGAGCGTGCGGCTGGGGCCGCCGCCAGCGTCGGAATCCTATCTTCGGGCCGATCTGATCATCGATGCCTGCAAGGCGACCGGCGCCGAGGCGGTGCATCCGGGCTATGGCTTCCTCTCCGAGCGCGAGAGCTTCGCCAGGGCGCTGAAGGAAGCGGGGATCGCCTTCATCGGGCCGCCGCCGAACGCGATCGCGGCGATGGGCGACAAGATCGAATCGAAGAAGCTCGCCAAGGCGGCGGGCGTCAACGTCGTCCCCGGCTTCCTCGGCGACATCGCGACCACCGACGAGGCGGTGCGGATCGCGTCCGACATCGGCTACCCGGTGATGATGAAGGCCTCGGCCGGCGGCGGCGGCAAGGGCATGCGGCTCGCCTGGTCCGAGCAGGACGTGCGCGAGGGCTTCGAAGCGACCAAGCGCGAGGGCCTCGCCAGCTTCGGCGACGACCGCGTGTTCATCGAGAAGTTCATCGAGCACCCGCGCCACATCGAAATCCAGGTGATGGGCGACCAGCACGGCAACGTCGTCTATCTCGGCGAACGCGAATGTTCGGTGCAGCGCCGCCACCAAAAGGTGGTGGAGGAAGCGCCCTCGCCCTTCGTGACACCGGAGATGCGCAAGGCGATGGGGGAGCAGGCGGTCGCCCTCGCCCGCGCTGTCGGCTATTACAGCGCCGGCACGGTGGAGCTGATCGTCAGCGGCGCCGATCCGACCGGCAAGAGCTTCTACTTCCTCGAGATGAACACACGGCTCCAGGTCGAGCATCCGGTGACCGAGATGGTGACCGGGCTCGACCTCGTCGAGCTGATGATCCGCGTCGCCGCTGGCGAGAAGCTCCCCTTCGGCCAGGAAGATGTGACCTTGACCGGCTGGGCGATCGAGAACCGCGTCTATGCCGAGGACCCCTATCGCGGCTTCCTCCCGTCGACGGGTCGGCTGGTCCGCTACCGCCCGCCGCACGAAACCCACGAGGAAGAGGGCTGCACGCGCGTCGACGACGGCGTCGCCGAGGGCGGCGAGGTCAGCATGTTCTACGACCCGATGATCGCCAAATTGGTCACCTGGGCGCCGACGCGCGAGGGCGCGATCGACCGGCAGATCGAGGCGCTCGACAGCTTCGTCATCGACGGCATCGGCCAGAATGTCGATTTCCTCTCCGCCCTGATGCAGCATCCCCGCTTCCGCGAGGGGCAGCTCACCACCGGGTTCATCGCCGAGGAATATCCCGAAGGCTTCGCCGGCGCGCCGGCGGACGATCTGCTGATCCGCGACCTTGCGGTGATTGCCGCGCTCGCCGGCGAGACCAACGATGCCCGCGCCTGCCGGATCAGCGGCCAGCTCGGCGAGCCGGTGCCGCCGCCGGAGCTGCGTGTCGTGCGGATCGACGGGCACGAACATCGGGTGCGGCTGGAGCCGTTCGAGGGCGGCCATCTGGTCACGGTCGACGGCGCCAAGGGCGGCGAGTTGATCGGCCGCTGGGAGCCGGGGCAGCGCCTGTTCAAGGGCAGCATCGACGGCCGCGCCCGCACCGTCCAGATCGCCCGCCAAGGCCGCCGCTGGCGCCTGACGACGCGCGGCGCCAGCCACATGGCCGATGTGCTCCCCGCCCATGTCGCTGAGCTCAGCCGGCACATGATAGAGAAGACGCCGCCGGACCTCTCCAAATATCTGCTCTGCCCGATGCCTGGCCTGCTCACCGCCCTCAACGTGGGCGAAGGCGACAAGGTCGAGGCCGGCCAGCCGCTCGCCGTCGTTGAGGCGATGAAGATGGAGAACATCCTCCGCGCCGAGAAAGCCGGCGTGGTGAAGAAGGTGGACGCGAAGCCGGGAGATAGCCTGGCCGTGGACGCGGTGATCCTGGAGTTCGAGTAAGTTTCACTCCTCCCCGGAACGGGGAGGGGGACCAGCCGCAGGCTGGTGGAGGGGCCGCGCCGAGGTAGGTGCCGGCCCCTCCACCGCACTTCGTGCGGTCCCCCTCCCCGTTCCGGGGAGGAGAAGTTCGAATCTCGCTCCTTTTTCGGTCGGCAGAGCGTGAATTATTCCCCCGCACGCCGACAGCAACGAGCGCGCGATTGAAAGACCCAAGCCCGAACCGCCCTCGCGCCGGCGGTTCGTGTGAAACGGGTCGAAAATCCGCTCGCGATCAGCGTCGGGAACACCGGGCCCGTCGTCGGTGATACTCAGGATCACCCGCTCCCCCTCTGCCCGCCCTGCGATCCGCACATGCCGCGCTCCAGCCTGTCGGCTGTTCTCCACCAATGTCTCCAGCACCGCCGTCAGCATCTCCGCCGGCACCGCCACGTTCGGCAGGCCCGCAACCTCGGCGGACACCTCGAAATCCCGGCCACGCTGTGCATCCACCACCGTCAGCGCCGGCCCCTCCACGTCCGTCTCGGCTCCCTCCGGCGTCACCGCCATATCGGCGCGGGCGAGGTCGAGGAGGCGGCGGAGGAGGTGGGAGAGGCGGTCGGCGTCGGCCCCGGCATTGGCGAGGAAGCGGCGGCGCTCGGCCTCGTTCATCTCCGGATGCTCTTCGAGCAGCTCGATGACGCCCTTGATGCCGGAGATGGGCGTCTTGAGCTCGTGGCTCACCGCCGCGGCGAAGTCGCGCAGATAGCGCGAGCGGCGCTCGATCCGCTCGGCCATGGCGGCGAAGCTCAAATAGAGGGCGCGGATCTCGATCGCGGCGGTCGGCGGCGGCTCGGGCACGCTCACCGGCCCGCGCGCGACATTCTCGGTCGCCGCGCTCAGCGCCTCGATCGGCCGGGCGATGCCGCGCGAGAGCAGGCCGGCGAGCGCCAAAAGGGTGAGGAAGATCAGCCCGACGCCGAGCGCGATCTTCCCCCGATCCTGGTAGATGCCGAGGAACAGCCCGCGCGGCGAGCGCGACAGCATCAGGATGCCGATCACCTTCCCGTCCGCGAGGACCGGCCGCACATATTCGACGCGAATGCCGGCGGCGCGGCTCAGCCATTCGAGATTGTAGGTGGGACGATAGTCGGCCCGTTCGCGCAGCACCGTCCGTGTCTCCCCGCGCCCGGCGGCGCGGACTTCCGGAAGCGCGGCATAGGACAGTCCGGTGTCGCCATGGCCGAGCAGCACCAGACCGTTCGGGTCGAGGATGCGGATCGAAGCCAGGGTCGTGCGGCCCGTGTCGATCACGATCGGCCGAAGCGCCGCCGCCGCGGCCGCGGCGCGAGGGTCGGGCGGCATGCTCGGCCTCGTCGCCTCCGGCTGCGCCGGCAGGATCGGAGTCTCGCTGAGATCCAGCGTCGGCCGCTGCGGATCGAACCCGGTGGGCACGTCGTGCGCACCCCAAGCGGCACGATAGGCGCCGGAGAGGGCTGCCGCTTGGGCAATCAGCTCCGCCTCGGTCTGCTGGACGAGCGTATTCTCGTAGACGCGCAGGAACACCGCGCCGATGCCCGGCAAAGCGGCGACGAACAGGAAGGTCAGGAACAGGATGGTGCGCAGGCGGAGCGCCGGCCAGTGGCGCTTCGCAAACCCTTTCGCGGCGCGGATCAAGTGCGTCCCACCCGCAGTTTCGTCGAGGGTGCAAGGTTCCGCCTTACCGGCGCCGAGCGGTGCTTCGGGTTCAACCTGAAGTGCACATGAAAGGCCCGCACTGCCGGACCGACCCCAAATAGTAGACGAGACCGGCGAAGGTCGCGAGCAACAGGACGAAAAGGAGCGCGCTCACCCATACAAGATAGCGTAAGGTCCTTCGTCCATCTTTCCTCACTCCTGCTCACCCACGCAGCGTCCGATCCGATAGCCGATGCCGGCGCGGGTCTCGATCAAATCCGCCCCGCCGCGCTCGGCGAATTTGTGGCGGAGGTTGCGGATATGGCTGTCGACAGTGCGGTCGGTGATGGCGAAGCCGGGGCCGTGCAGCCGATCGATGATCTGATCGCGCGTGAACACCCGCGACGGCAGGCTGGCGAGCAGCAGCAGGAGCTGGAATTCGGTGACGGTGACCGGGATCGGCTCGCCGTCCCATTCCGCCTCCCAGGCGTCGGGATCGAGGCGGAGGCGGTTGTGGACGACCGGTCCCTTCGCCCCCGCCTCGGCCGGCACGCGGCCGCCGCGCTTCAGGATCGCGCTCACCCGCGCCACCACCTCCCGCGGCGAGAAAGGCTTCACGACATAATCGTCGGCGCCCAATTCCAGCCCAACCACCCGGTCGATCTCGTCGTCGCGCGAGGAGAGGAACAGGATCGGCAGGTCGCCCGAGGCCCGCAGCCTCCGGCAGACTTCGAGCCCATCCATACGCGGCATGTTGATGTCGAGGACGAGCAGGTCCGGCCGGTCGCGCTCGACCGCTGCCAGCGCCGCCTCCCCGTCGCCGGCCTCGGCGATCGTCATCCCCGCCTTGCCGAGCGCGAAGCTCAGTACCTCGCGGATGTGCGGGTCGTCGTCCGCGATCAGGATCTTGTGGCTCATGGCGTAGACGTCTCTCATTGCGGCTGGGCTGTCAAAGGCGTGCCGTCGCAGGCGCGGGGGGCGGCGGTGAAGCGGGGGAGATGACGGGCGGCGACCAGCGCCTGCGCCTCGGCCAGCCGCCGCGCACCCCGCCCGGTCCAGGCGCGCCAGTCCGCCTGCCTTTGCTCGAGCCGATCCATGATCTGATTGCGCTCCCACGCCACCCGCTCGTGCAGCGCGGACGGCAGCTTCCGGCTCTCGAGGTCGGTCAGCGGCAGCAGCGCGGAGGCGTCGAGCCGGTCGAAATAGCAGAGGTCGAGCTCAACGCCGGGGCCGCCGACCTCGCGGGCGTGGCGCACGTTCCAGGCCGCGGAGACGGATCCGAGATCGAAGAAGGCGCAGGCGGTCAGCGCGAGCAGGCCGGCGGCGGCATTGGCGTTGATCAGCCATCCCCCGCTAGGCCCGCGTGCGATACGCCAGCAGATCAGCACGAGCCCGACCGCGACCAGCGCCATCCAGATCAGGGCGGCGATGCGCAGACGCGTCAGCGAATAAGCGTCGACATAATAGAGCGTGCGCAGGATCGTGGAGGCGACCAGCAGCACGTTCTGCGCGATCCACAGATAGACGAGTCGGCGGATCGGCGCCCGCTCCGCGAGGGCGGAGCCGGGCCGGAGCGTCACCAGCACGACGAGACCGGCGAGCAGGGCGGTGGCGATCAGCGGATAGGCGCCGCGGTGCGCATAGCCGGCAAAGGTCATGCCGGCGGGAAGCCGTGCGCCGCTCCAGAGGAAGGCGATGTCGAGCCCGTTTTCGAGAGCGAACACCGCGTTGAAGGCGAACAAGGCGAGGGTGACCGAGGCCGGGCTGACGCCCGGCAGCAGGCGGTCGGGGTCACTCCCCTTTGCCGCCCTCAGCGGGATGAGCCGCGGGCGAAACAGGGGCCAGAGCAAGGCCGCGATCATCAGCCAGAAGCCGAGGCGGACGAACGAGATGCCGGCGAACAGGCTGAGAATGTCGATCCGTGCGAAGACATCGGCGAGGATCGGATTGGCCGCCGCGAACAGGGCGAGGAACAAGACGGTTCCGATCAGGGGCAGCCAGAGATCCGGGAGGTGCCTGGAGAGGGGGATGCCGCCGCGGCCCCGTCTCCGCACGGCGAGCAGGCGCCGCCAGTCGCCAAGCGGCGCCAGCAGGCAGCGAACGATATGGGCTCCGAGGCGAAGGCTCCAACGCCACGCGTTGTCGAACCCGTCCGCCCGCGGCAGCAGGACGAGGAGAGAGATCGAAATCCACAGCAGCCCGAGCGCGAGTGACGACGGGTCATCCGCCAGCGCGGCAATGAAGACCAAGGCCGAGGCCGCCGCAAACCGTGCCGGGCGCGAACGGCGCAGCGGCTTCAGCGAGAGGAGCAGCCCGGCGAAGACCGCCAGCGCGAACAGGCCGAGCGTCGCGCCCGCCTCGTCGGCCAGAAAGAAAAGCTGATCGGCGAGCACAACCAGCAGCAGCACGGCCGCGATCTTGCCTACATAAGTGAAACGCCCCGGACGGGACGCCGGCGGCGACAATGCGGCGGCCATTTCGGCCATCTCGTTTTCTCCTCCCGTTTCCCGAGCACATGGCCGGTTCGCGTCCAGACGCTTGCCGTCGCGCCGTCCGGATGCGGCGCGCGCCTTGTGCAGAAACCGTGCAGGGGTCTCACGCCGCACAATGTGCTATGGCGTTTCCGACGCGGAACAGCGCAGGCCTTCGGGCCGTTTCGTCTCTGCCTCCGGCAGGAGACGGGTTCTGCGTTCGGGAGAGGAGGTCAATGATGAAGGGAAAGGTGAAGCGGACGGCGTGGTTCGTCCTCGCGCTCGCCGCTCTGGCCTGGGCGGGTCCGCCGGCCGCGGCCCAGACGAATGACAAGGGCGGCGTTGCGACCGAGACGCAGGAGCGGCTCGCCGAAGGTTCGGGCAATCAGGGCTTCGACTGGAACTGGATCGGGCTCATCGGCCTGTTCGGCCTCGCTGGGCTGCATCGGCGGCCCGATTACCACGACCCGATCTGAGAGGAGGGAGCATCATGCCGAACAAGCAACTTCTCGGCGCCGCCGCGGCCGCCATCATCGCGTTCATCCCGGCTTCTGCCTGGGCACAGGGCGCCGACGCCAACACCACCACCGCCGCCACCAACAGCGCGAATGCCGTGCCGAATGCGGCCCCGGCCAATCTCGTGATGGGCAATTCGGCCGCCGCCGGCCCCGCCGCGCCGGCCGCCACGGACCCCAATGCGGGCGGAGACACGAACGCGCCCCGTCCCGTCTACATGGTGCAGCGTGGCTTTCCGTGGGGCATCTTGGGCGTGATCGGCCTCATCGGCCTGCTCCCGCTCTTCCGCCGCCGCGACGGCTAGATCGCCGCTCGACCTGAAGGGCGCCTCGGCGCAGATCGGGGAGGATGATCGCTCCCTTTCTCGCCATGCTTGTCGCGCCGGTTGGGGCGCCGCACGCGCTCGCCCGCGCCGCAGCCGAGTTGCGGGCGTCCGAGGCGGCGCTCAGGCCGCATTCCGACGGTTTCGGCCTCGACAAGGATCCGAAGGCGCCGGCGCTGCTCGACCGGCACTGGGCGGCCCTCCGGCAGTGGACGGAGGCCTGGCTCGATGCGAACGGCGTCCGCGCCCAGGGACGGCTCGGTGAAGCGGCCAAAGCGGCCGAAAAATATCTGGAAGTGAGCACGGAGCCGATCGCGTCCGGCGTGCTGGCGGTATCGGCACAGGAAGGCGAAACAGGAACAATCTTCATCGTGCGGCAGACCCCGCGAGGATTTCGGACTGCCTGGACCCTCTCCGCACCCGGCCGGGCGGCACTCCTTGCCTATCCGACGCTCGCCGGCTGGACGGCCGTGAAAGCGCCCTATGGCTGCCGCGACCGTCGGCCGAACTGCGGCCCGCTTTACGGATCGGTCGGCCCGTTGCCGCCGCAGAGGGACAAGCAGAAGCGGTTTTACATTGAGGCGGGCTATGCCGGGCAGGGCGGCACGATCGGTGGCCAGATCAGCATCTGGCGTTGGAATGGCCGCACAGCGAAACCGCTCCTTGCCGGCACATACGCCTACATGATCGAACAGCCTTATGGCGTCAGCGTCGACCGAGGTGTTCTCCACATCGGCGTGAAGTCCGAGTTCAAGACCTTCTCCGCCTGCGGTTCCTGCAACGGCCGGCAGATGGACTGGAGGATAGCCGTTGGACCGGATCGCGTGCGCGATCTGGGCCGGACTGATCGATACCCGGAGCTGGTCTTCGTCGATAACCTGCTCGATCGGCTTTTTCATCATCGCCAGCCGCCTGCGGGTGCGGCGACGGCGAACCTGAGCGTGTTGCGACGGCAGCTTCGCGATGCGGATGTCGAATATTCCTTTGGAATGCTGATGGGGTGGACGCTGCGGCGCCGCGGCCATTTCGAAGAGCTCTGTATCAGCCCCGATCCCGAGACCGACACGTTCACGTTCGACACGAGCAGCCCCAGGCTGCGGCTCGTCTCGGTTCGCGAGGGGCCGCTGCACGGGTGCGGCGAGCAGGCGAACCACTGAACCGCATCTCGTCCGACGCCCGGAACGGGTCGCCGCCCGCATGCTTCCGCAGGTGGGCGACGCATGCTTCGTTCATCTGACGTACAGGCTGCGGACGCAGATTTGTGGCGTGAATTCAAGACGTCCGGGGGTTGGGGCCGGGCGGTGAGCGAGGGGCGCGTAAAATGGCGATGTATGTCTACTCCACGGCCGGGGAGCCGGTCGGCTTCCTCTATGAAACTTTCGTCCACGATCTCGAGGGGCGGCCGCTCGGCCGGATCATCGGCTCGCGGGTGCACCGGCTCGACGGCTCCTATGCCGGCGAATGGTTCAAGGAGATGGTGGTCGAGCGCCCCGGCGGCCGTCCGCGCATGCTTCCGTCGATCTCCAGCCCGCCCTGGCGGACGCCGCCCGCGACCGGCAGCCGCCGCCGCGCGGTCGTCGATTACGGCTTCGCCGACGCGTTCGACCGGCTCTACGAAGGCGGCGGCTTCAGCGAAGCCGCGGAGTAATCGGGAACCGGCGGGGCGCCCGCCCGGTTTTACCCCCCAACGTGCCTGAAGGGCTGACATGATCCTCGTCGTCGACGACGACCAGCAGGTTCGCGCGACCATCACGCGCGGGCTGACGGCGCTCGGCTATGCCGTGCGCGACGCCGCGAGCGGTGAGGCCGCGCTGGCGCTGATCGCGCAGCAGAAGCCGCAGCTCGTCGTCCTCGATTACATGATGCCGGGCATGGACGGCGCCGAGACCGCACGCGAGATCGCCAAGATCGATCCGGACCTGCCGGTGGTCTTCTCGACCGGGCACGCCGCCCTGCGGCACCTGCGCCAGGCGGCGGGCGAGGATGCTTCGATCCTGGAAAAGCCCTTCACCCTCGCCGAGCTCGATCAACTGATCAACGACATCCTGCACACGAAGCGGGTGCGTTCCGCCTGATCAGGCGCCGTAGGCGGCCATGAAGGTCGTTACCGCCGCCTTCACATCCTCGTGCACTTCCTCCGCCGACGGCACATCGGCGACGTTGAACAGCCGGCGCTTGTAGACCGTCGCCTGGCAGAGGGCGAGGAACTGGTCCGCCGCACGCAGGGAATCGGGAGCGTTCAGCCGCCCCTCGGCCGCGGCTCGCTCGAAGATGGCGGCGAGGCGCCTCCGCCCCTGGCCTGGGCCCGATTCGTAAAACAGCGCGCCGATCTCCGGATTGCGCCCGGCCTCTGCGATCACGGTGCGCAAATGGCGCATCATCTCGTCGGACGTGAGTCGGGTCAGATAGCGGGTGCCGAGATCCATGAGCAAAGCGGCGACGTCGTCTCCCTCGGTGTCGCCGCCGAAGATGGATTCCGCGCTGAGCGCGCACTGGCGCTCGACATAGGCGCGGAACAGCTCCTCCTTGCTCGTGAAGTAATTGTAGAGCGTGCCCTTGGAGCCGCCGAGCCGGGCGGCGATGGCCGACATCGAGGCGGCGGCATAGCCCTGCTCAAGGAAAATCTCTCCGGCGACATCCAGAATCTCGCTGCGTCGATCGCGCGCCATCTTACTCCTTGACGGCCCCGAACGGCGGGGCCATAGGCCGCGCCTTATGACCGTACCGTACGGTTTTTGCAACCGACCGATTCGTCGCTTCGCCGCGGCCCTTTTGGGCTGCGCGATGCTTGCCGGCTGCGTGAGCGTGCCCAAGCTCGGCGCCCCGGCGGCGAAGCAGGATCCGGCGGCGCTGGCGACACAGCGCTCGTTCGCCGCGGCGCCTTCGGCCTGGCCGTCCGATCGCTGGTGGGAGGCTTATCGCGATCCGCAGCTCAGCGGCCTGATCGACGAGGCGCTGCGCGACTCGCCGACGCTGGCGGAGGCGCAGGCGCGGCTGCGGTCGGCCGAGGCGCGGGCGGAGCGGGCGCGGGCGAATCGCGGGCCGACCCTCACCGGCAATGCCCAGGCCGAGCTGGTGAAGCAGAGCTACAATAACGGCATCCCGCCCGCCTTCGTGCCGCACGGCTGGAACGATGCCGGCCAGGTGACGCTCAACTTCAGCTACGATTTCGATTTCTGGGGCCGCAACCGCGCCGCGCTCGCCGCTGCCACCTCGGAAGCGCGGGCGGCGTCCGCCGATGCCGCCGAGGCGCGGCTGGTCCTCTCCACCGCCATCGGCTCAGCCTATGCCGAATTGCTGCGCCTCTATGCGGAGCGCGACCTCGCCGCCGAGGCGGTGCGGGTACGCGAGCAGAGCCTCGATCTCGTGCGCCAGCGCGTCGCCAACGGCCTCGACAGCCTCGCGGCGCAGCGCCAGGCCGAGGCCCAGGTGCCGCAGGCGCAGGCCGCGCTCGCCGCGATCGACGAATCGATCGGCCTCGTGCGCGACCAGCTCGCCGCCCTCGCCGGGGCCGGCCCCGACCGCGGGCTCGACATCGGCCGGCCGGCCTTGCAGGGGCCGCGCCCGTTTGGCCTCCCCGAGAATCTCGCCGCCGACCTGATCGGCCGCCGCCCCGACATCGTCGCCGCGCGCTGGCGGGCGGAGGCGGCGACGCAGCAGGTCGGCGTCGCCCGCGCCGCTTTCTACCCGAACGTCAACCTCAACGCCTTCATCGGCTTCCAGGCGCTCGGCCTCGTCAATTTGTTCAAGGCGGGCTCGGACGCTGGCAGCGTCGGTCCGGCGATCAGCCTGCCGATCTTCGACGCCGGCCGCATCCGCGCCGATTACAAGGGCGCGCGGGCCGACGCCGACGCGGCGGTGGCGAGCTACAACCAGACACTGGTCCAGGCGCTGAAGGAAGTCGCGGATGCTGCGACCTCCGAGCGGGCGCTGGGGCCGCGGCTGGCGGAAAGCCGGCAGGCGCTCGCCGCCAGCGAGGAAGCCTACCGGCTCGCGCGGCTGCGCTACCAGGGCCAGCTCTCCAATTATCTCATTGTGCTCGAGGCCGAGGACCGGGTGATCGCCGCCCGCCGCGACGTGGCCGAGATGGAGGGCCGCGCCTTCTCGCTTGACGTCGCGCTTGTGCGCGCGCTCGGCGGCGGCTTCGCCGGCAGCTGACGAATTCAGGATGGACAAGATGGACGATTCCGCCCCCACCGCCGACGAGAACAAAGCCGCCGCCAAGGCGAAAAGGCGGCGCTGGCTCGGCCTGCTGGCGGCCGTCGTGGTGGTCGGCGGGATCGCCTATTTCTTCTACTGGCTGCTCGTGCTCTCCCACTATGAGAGCACCGATAATGCCTATGTCGGCGCCGAGATCGCGATGGTGACGCCGCAGGTGAACGGCGCGGTGACCGAGATCAGGGTGCGCGAAACCGAGCCGGTCAAGGCGGGGCAGGTGCTGGTGGTGATCGATCCCACCGACGCCCGCCTGACCCTCGCCTCGGCCGAGGCCGATCTGGCGCGGGCGGAGCGGCAATATCAGCAGACGTCGGCGACCGGCCGCTCGCTCGCGGCGCAGGTCCAGGCGAGCGCGGCCGGGCTCACCGAGGCCGACGCGCGGGAGGCGAAGGCGCGGGCGGACCTCGCCCGGGCCGCGAGCGACCTTCGCCACCGGCAGAATCTGGCGCCGACCGGCGCCGTGGCGGGCGAAGAGCTGACCTCGGCCCGCGACGCCTTCGCCACCGCCCAGTCCGAGCTGCGCCAGGCCGAGGCCGCGCGGGCGCAGGCGACGGCCTCGGAAACCGCCGCGGCGAGCAGCCGCGAGGCCAATGAAGCGCTGACCCGCGGGCCGGTCTCCGAAAATCCCATCATCTCCGCGGCGCGTGCCAAGGTCGAGCAGGCGCGGATCGATCTCTCCCGGACAATCATCCGCGCGCCGGTCGCGGGCGTCGTCGCGAAGCGGCAGGTGCAGGTCGGCCAGCGCGTCCAGGTCGGTGAGGCGCTGATGAGCATCGTTCCGATCCAGAACGCCTATGTCGACGCCAATTTCAAGGAAGTGCAGCTGAAGAAGGTGCATGTCGGCCAAGCCGTTGAGCTCACCTCCGACATCTACGGCGGCGACGTCGTTTTTCACGGCCGCGTGATCGGCTTCTCCGGCGGCACCGGCTCGGCCTTTTCGCTGGTGCCGGCGCAGAACGCGACCGGCAACTGGATCAAGATCGTCCAGCGCCTGCCGGTCCGCATCGCCCTCGATCCCGCCGAGCTTCGCGCCCATCCGCTGCGGGTCGGGCTGTCGATGAAGGCGACGATCGACATTTCCCGCTAGGCGCTCCGTGGCGAGCGGCGCATCCGACCAGCAGGGAGCATTGCCGCCGCTCGGCGGTACGTCGCTCGCTTTGGCGAGCGTGGCGCTGGCGCTCGGCACCTTCATGCAGGTGCTCGATTCGACCATCGCCAACGTCGCCGTGCCGACCATCGCCGGCAATCTCGGCGTCAGCGCCGACGAGGGCACCTGGGTCATCACCTCCTTCGCGGTGGCGAACGGCGTGTCGGTGCCGCTGACCGGCTGGCTGATGGGCCGCTACGGGGTGGTCCGCACCTTCGTGGCAGCCGTCACCCTGTTCACCATCGCCTCCCTGCTCTGCGGCATCGCCTGGAACCTCAACGTCCTCATCTTCTTCCGGGTGCTGCAGGGCGCCGTGTCGGGGCCGATGATCCCGGGCTCGCAGGCTTTGCTGCTGATGATCTTCCCGCCGCGGAAGCGGTCGACCGCGCTCGCCATCTGGTCGATGACGACTTTGATCGCGCCGGTCTGCGGGCCGATCCTCGGCGGCTATATCTGCGACAATTGGAGCTGGCCGTGGATCTTCCTGATCAACGGTCCGGTCGGCCTGGTCTGCACGCTGGTTTGCTGGCGCTATCTCAAGGATCGCGAGACTCCGACCCGGAAGCTGCCCGTCGACGGCACTGGCTTCGCACTGCTGGTCATCTGGGTCGGCGCGCTGCAGGTGATGCTCGACACCGGCAAGGATGCCGACTGGTTCTCCTCCACGCCCATCGTCGTCGAAGCGATCGTCGCAATCATCGGCTTCATCGCCTGGCTGATCTGGGAGCTGACCGACGAGCATCCGATCGTCGATCTCTCGCTCTTCCGCAGCCGCAACTTCGCGATCGGCACGATCGCCTTCGCCCTCTCCTACGCGGTGTTCTTCGGCAACAATCTGCTGCTGCCGCTCTGGCTGCAGACCCAGATGGGCTATATCGCGACCTGGGCAGGCCTGGTGGCCGCGCCGAGCGGCGTCGTCGCCTTCTTCCTGACCCCGATCGGCGCCCGCTTCATGTCACGTGTCGACGCACGGATCACCGCCACCATCGCGCTCGCCGCTTTCTCCCTCTCCTTCTGGATGCGCGCCGGTTACACGCCGGACGCGACCTTCTGGGACTTCATGAGGCCGCTGCTGGTGCAGGGCATCGGCATGAGCCTGTTCTTCACCTCGATGCTGAACATCTCGTTCTGCGACGTGCCGCCGGCGCGCTTTCCGTCGGCCAGCGGCCTCTCCAATTTCAGCCGCATCTCCGCCGGCAGCTTCGCCGCCTCGATCACGACCTATTTGTGGGGCAACCGCGCCGCCCTCCATCAGCAGCGCTTCGTCGAGGCGATCGGATCGGGCAACGGCCTTGCCTGGAACCAGGCGATGCAGCGGATGCAGGGGGCGGGGCTCAGCAAGGCGCAGGCGGTCGGCACCGCGACGCAGACGATCGTCAACCAAGCCTATATCGCGGCCGCGCTCGACTTCTTCTGGGCCTCGGCCTGGATCAGCCTTTTGCTCATCCCGATCGTCTGGCTCACCCGCCGCTCGATCAGCGGCGGGGGGCATGCGGCGGCGGATTGAGCCTGGCCCGGAAGCCGCACTTGGCTAGCTCTTCACCCTCGATCGCGCAGAGGTGGCCTAGAAACTACCTTTCACCGATAAGCGGAACAGCGGTCCCACCAGCTGGTCGTGCTTCTCGATGAACAGGATCGGCGCGCGGTCCCGGAAACCGGCGAAGACGGTGCGATCGAGCAGGTGGCGGCCATTGAACACGTTGTCCACCGAGAAACGAACCGTCAGCCCGAGCACGTTCTTGTCTTCGACATAGCCGCCGGCGATCCACGGCAGGTCGAGGCTGCGGAAGACTTCCGTCAGGAAGTAGTTCCTGGCGAAGTGGTTGTACTGAACGTAGGCGCTCCATGCGAGCTGCGTGTGCGGAATATCGTGTCGCACCTGTGCGCTCATCCAGCGGTCGCGGACCCCGCTGATTTCCCGCTCGTCGCCGGTCAGCGGGTCGCGCACGCGCGTGCGCTCGGCGCCCGCGTTCAGGTCGAGCTTCGCGCCGGTCCATCCGATCGGGTCGAGCAACAAGGTGCTGGTGCTTTCGGCTCCGAACCGATCGGCGCGGGGCAGATTGCCGATCCCCTGCCCGTCCGTGCCGATCGGGATCACGTCGATGATGTCCTCGACCCGATAATAATGAAGGTTGAGCCGGGTCTTGCCCCAGCGGCCGAGATCGTGCGCGAACTCGGTTTCCACTTCCCAGCTCTGCGGCGGCACGAGGTTCACGTTGCCCGCGTCGGTGCGATCCTGGCTGAGGATCGCCTGGGAGAGGAAGTCGGAGAAGTCGATCTGGCCGACGCGCCGGCGGAGCTTCACGTTCACGTCCCACGTCTTCGACAGGTGCCAGCCGAGATCAATGCTGCCCTTCGGACGGAAAAACTTGCGCGGCGGCTGCACCCCGCCGACGAGGCCCAGGGTCGACGCTTCCGCTCCGGCTGCGATCTGAACGTTCAGGTTCCCGGTCAGCGGCCGGCTGAGCGTGCCGAGGCCCTCGTAGCGGGTTTCGGCCACCTTGCCGCTGCCCTCCGGAAAGGGGACCTCAACAAATGTGCCGTCGCCGTTCAGCCCGAACAGCCGCCCCACCTGGTCAAGGGAATTGAACGCCCGCTCGAACGAAAACTGCCAATCGTTCTTCCCGCTCTTCCAATGATATTCCGCCCTCCCGATCGTCTCGCGAGTGTGGATGTCGCGATCGAACCGATTGCCTTGCGGAGCGGCGCCGCTCGTGTCGAAAGTCAGAACCTGCGTGTTGAAGAGCGGATTATGCTCCCAATGGGTGAGGCCGATCAGCTTGAGCCGGCCGGGGCCAAGGGTGAATTCGTAATTGCCGTTGATGTCGCCAAGATATCCATCGGTCTTTTGCACATTCGTCCGATGCAGGATCTCGCCGGTCGCCAGGATCCGGCTGTCGCGAAGGTCAGCCGGGCTCCAATAGGGCGTGTAGCCGAGGGTCAGATTCCCGACCGACGATCCGGGCCCGTGGATCCCGAGCTTCGCCTGGACATTCGCCTCCTCATATTCGCCATGGTAGATTTCGTTGCGCCTCTCGGTCAGCACGCCGTTCCGGTCGTAGATCAGGACGGGTCCGCCATATGCCCCCCGACCGGCGCCGTTCCGGGCCGACAATGTATAGTCGATCGGCCCGGTCTTTCCCGAATAGCTGACCGACCCGCCGACGAACTCCGGCTTCGCGTAATGGGCGCGCATCGTCGGGTCCCATTCGAACTGGCCGGACGCCTTCGCAGCCTGCTTGAGGACGACGTTGGCGACCTGGCCCGACAGCCCTGCAATCCCGAGGCTCGCCGCATCGACGATCTCGATGCGATCGACGTTCGAGGCCGCCGTCCGCTGCAGCTGGTCGACCGCCCCGCCGGCCTTGTTGGTGATTCGCTGCCCGTTGATCAGGACGTTTTCGGATGCCTGGCCAAGGCCGCGGGTGCTGGTATCGACCGTCTGGATGCTGAAGCCCGGGACCTGCGCCAGCATGTCGAAGGCTGTCTTCGGCGCGAAGCGTGCGAAGTCGGCGGGCGTGTAGACACGCTTCCCCGGCGCCACTGCTTTTGCCTGGGGCGACGGGGTGACCGCAGGGTCCGCGGATCCGGGCGCTTGCGCGACCGCCGGCACGGACATGATGGACGCAATGCCGGCGAGAAGGCTCGAACGGCCCGGGACGCGCATTCACGATTCTCCTGTCACCGATCGGAGTTGGTGCTACAGACGTAGCATCGGCGCAAGCTCTTTTCCGGTGAAGGGTAGCCGCAAGTCCGTGATTTTATTGGTGACCCCAACGGGACTCGAACCCGTGTTTTCGCCGTGAAAGGGCGACGTCCTAGACCGCTAGACGATGGGGCCAAGAGCGGAGGGCCCGGGACTTAGGAGCCGCGGGCGGGCGCGTCAATCCGCCCAGGCGGCGTCCTCCAGGTGGAGCTCGGCGGCGATGCGGTCGCCCCATTCGTCCTTGCGGATGCGGCCGGCGATCCACAGGCGGCGGTGCGGCGGCGCGGCGAGGATCGCCTGGCCCAGCGGGCTCTCGGCCTGGCGGAAGGCGATGGCCTTGACCCGCCGCCCATCGTCGCCGGCGACGACGAGGCGGAGATGGCCGCTGCCGACCACGTCCGCCTTGACGATCCGCACCGGACCCGCCACGACCCGCGGTCCCGGCCAGCCGGCGCCATACGGCCCGCCCGCCTCCAGCGCATCGCACAGGTCCGGGCAGACGCCGCCGGGCGCCAGCACCGCATCGAGCAGCAAGGCACGGTCGCCGTCGGCGCGGGCGACGTCGGCCGCCAGCCTTTCCTCCAGGAAATCGGCGAGCGCCTCGATCCGATCCGCCGCCACCGTCAGCCCCGCCGCCATGGCATGGCCGCCGCCGGCGATGAGCAGGCCGCTATCCTTCGCCGCCAGCACCGCCGCGCCGAGATCGACGCCGCCGATGGAGCGGCCCGAGCCCTTGCCGATGCCGTCCTCGCCGATCGCGACGACGATGGCGGGGCGGCCGGTCTTCTCCTTGAGCCGTCCGGCGACGATGCCGATCACGCCGGGATGCCAGCCGGGGGCGGCAACCAGGACGACGGCACGGTGGCCCTTGGCGTGGCACAATTCCTCGGCCGCCTCGCAGACCGAAGCCTCGATCGCCCGCCGCTCCTCGTTGAGCCGATCGAGCTCGGCGGCGATCGCGCGCGCTTCCTCCGGATCCTCTGTGGTGAGCAGGCGTACGCCGAGGTCCGACTTTCCAACCCGGCCGCCGGCGTTGATGCGCGGGCCGAGGGCGAAACCGAGGTCGGTGCAGGTCGGCGCCCGCGTCAGGCGCGCCGCCTCGGCCAGCGCCGCGAGGCCGATATTGCCGCGCCGTGCCATCATTTTCAGCCCTTGGGCGACGAACGCGCGGTTGAGGCCGCGCAACTGGGCAACGTCCGCCACCGTGCCGAGCGCGACGAGGTCGAGCAACTCGATCAGCTTCGGCTCCTCGCGGCCGGCGAAGAAGCCCCGCGCCCGCAGCGTCCGCAGCAGGGCCGCGCCGAGCAGGAAGCACATGCCGACGGCGGCGAGATGGCCGTGCGCCGCCGCCTCCGCCGCCTCATCGAGCCGGTTCGGATTGACCAAAGCTTGGGCGACGGGGAGCGCGCTCGCGCATTTATGATGGTCGACGACGATGACATCGACGCCGGCCGCGCGCGCCATCTCAAGCGCCTCGAAGGCCTGGGCGCCGCAGTCCACGGTGACGATCAGCCGCGCGCCCTCCTGCGCCAGCCGCACCAAAGCCTCGCCCGAGGGGCCGTAGCCCTCCATCAGCCGGTCAGGGATGTAGGCGCGTAGCGTGCTGCCGAGGCTTCGCAGCAGCCGCACGAGCAGAGCGGCCGAGGTGGCGCCGTCGACATCGTAATCGCCGAAGACGGTGATCGCCTCTCCTGCCTCCACCGCATCGGCGAGCCGTTCCGCCGCCTTGTCCATGTCGCGGAACAGCGACGGGTCGGGCATGAAGCCGCGCAAGGTCGGCTGGCGGTGCCGCTCCAGCTCCTCGCGGGCGACGCCCCGCGCCATCAGCAGCTGGTCGACGAGATCGTCCGGACGGAAGCCCTCGTCCAGCCCATCCCCCGCCGTCCCGCGCCAGCGCCAGGGCTGGCCGAGGATCGAGCGCGAGACGCCGCAGACATGGGCGGTTGTGAGCATCGGCGCAGCTTAGGCCTTCGGTGGCCCCGCGTGAATCCCGGGCGCGAGAAAGATGTGGAAAAGGTGCGATCCGCGCTGACGTTGTTCCCCGGCGAAGGCCGGGGTCCAGCTGCACATGCGTCGTACTGGACCCCGGGCTTCGCCGGGGAGCACTGGTGACTGTATCGTCAGCGCCTTATGACATCGGCATGGGCGGTGTGCTGGAGGGGCTGAGGATCGTCGAGCTTGCGGGGCTCGGCCCCGTGCCTTTCGCCGGGATGATGCTCGCCGACCATGGCGCCACCGTCATCCGCATCGAACGGGAGGACCGCGCACCGGTGATTCCGCCCGAATTCGACATCCTCGCCCGCAACCGCGCCTCGACGATCCGCCTCGACCTCCACAGCGACAAGGGCGTGGCGCGCCTCCGCGAGCTGGCGTGGGACGCGGACGGGCTGATCGAAGGCTTCCGCCCGGGCGTGATGGAGCGGCTGGGGCTCGGGCCTGACGTGCTGCTCGCCGACAATCCGCGTCTCGTCTACGGCCGCATGACCGGCTGGGGCCAGGACGGGCCGCTCGCCGGGACGGCCGGGCACGATATCGATTATATCGCGCTGGCGGGCGCGCTCCACACCTACGGCCGCGCGGGCGGGCCGCCGGTGCCGCCGGTCAATGCGGTCGGCGATTTCGGCGGCGGCGGGATGATGCTTGCCTTTGGGATGCTGGCCGGAATCCTCGCGGCCAAGCGCACCGGCAAAGGCCAGGTGATCGACTGCGCGATGGTCGACGGCGCGGCCCTGATCTCCGCCCTCACCTGGTCGTTGAAGGCGGCGGGGATGTGGACGGACGAGAGGGGCACGAACCTGCTCGACTCCGGCCGCCCCTATTACGACGTCTACCAATGCTCGGACGGCGAATGGCTGGCCGTGGGCGCGCTCGAACCGCAATTCTTCGCGGTGCTGAAGGAGAAGCTCGGCC
Organism: Allosphingosinicella sp.; assembly: GCA_036269695.1. Taxonomy (GTDB): domain Bacteria; phylum Pseudomonadota; class Alphaproteobacteria; order Sphingomonadales; family Sphingomonadaceae; genus Allosphingosinicella. Next base: position 64,801 of record DATBDY010000009.1, read on the forward strand.
TGCGCTCCGGCCAGCACGATCCGGGGCTGAGGGAAGAACTCACCGCCGCCTTCCGCGCGCACCCACGCGCTTGGTTCTGCGATCTGTTCGAAGGCACGGACGCGTGCGTCGCGCCAGTCCTCTCGCTCGCCGACGCGCCGCGCCACCCCCACAATATTGCGCGCAGCACGTTCGTGGGGGTGGATGGGATCGTTCAACCGGGGCCGGCGCCTCGCTTCACAAATTCAAGTGCAGGAACTGATTGAAATCACTACGCTCCGCCGGTGAAGCCAAGCATGTTATCGCTTTTTGTCGGCAGCCTGTTCGTAACGACGCCTGCCGACGCCCTGTGCTCCGGGGAGACGGTTCAACGCGAGTTTGCAGAAGCCGATCTCGTCATCCGCGCAAGACTCGCCTCCCAGATCAGTGCCTGGGACGATTATCCATCCAGGTCTTTCCAGCGGAAGTGGGGGCCACCCAGCAGCGCGGCAAGCCTATATGGCTGGCGCGTGCTCGACGTGTTCAAAGGTCGTCCGGGACGGCGCGTAAATCTTTTCCAGTATCATGACAGCGGCGAGTTCCCTGTGGAGATCGACAAGGACTATCTCCTGTTCCTCCTCTACATCCCGCCCCGCCGCGATCGTCCCACCGCGGCGCGCGGCGCCACCTATGTGCGTTACGCCTGCGGCCAATCGAAGCGGTGGGATGAGGTCAGGCCTGAAGTGCTCGTGCAGGTTCGTCGATTGGCGGCTGAATCAAGAGAGCGGAGGCAGCCGCGAACACCTGCCAATCCTCACCGCCATTAGCGATTCCGCCGCCCCTCAATCAAACTGTCGACCAGTGATGGATCCGCCAGCGTCGAGGTATCGCCGAGCGAGCCGAAATCGTTCTCCGCGATCTTCCTCAGGATGCGCCGCATGATCTTGCCGCTGCGCGTCTTCGGCAAAGCGGGCGTGAAGTGGATGATGTCCGGGGTGGCGATCGGGCTGATCTCCCGCCGCACCTGGTCGCGAAGCTCCCGCTCCAGCGCCTCGTCGCCTTCCACGCCGGCGTTCAGAGTGACGTAGCAATAGATGCCGGTCCCCTTGATGTCGTGCGGATAGCCGACCACCGCGGCTTCCGCGACCAAGGGATGGCTGACCAGCGCGCTCTCGATCTCGGCGGTGCCGAGGCGGTGGCCCGAGACGTTGAGCACGTCGTCGACGCGGCCGGTGATCCAGTAGTAGCCGTCCTCGTCGCGGCGGCAGCCGTCGCCGGTGAAATACTTTCCGCGATAGGTCGAGAAATAGGTCTGCACGAAGCGCTCGTGGTCGCCGTAGACGGTGCGCATCTGGCCGGGCCAGGAGCGGACCAAGCAGAGATTGCCCGAAGCAGCGCCTTCCAGCACCTGGCCCTCCCCATCGACCAGCTGCGGCACCACGCCGAAGAAGGGCCGTCCGGCCGAGCCCGGCTTCATGTCGTGCGCGCCGGGCAGGGTGGTGATCATGATCCCGCCGGTCTCGGTCTGCCACCAGGTGTCGACGATCGGGCAGCGACCCTCGCCCACCACTTCATAATACCAGCGCCAGGCTTCGGGGTTGATCGGCTCGCCGACCGTGCCGAGCAGGCGGATCGAGGAGCGGTCGTGCTTCTTCACCGGCCCCTCGCCCTCGCGCATCAGGGCACGGATCGCAGTCGGGGCGGTGTAGAAGATGTCGACCTTGTGCCGCTCGACCACCTCCCAGAAGCGGGAGAAATCGGGATAGTTCGGCACGCCCTCGAACATCAGCGACGTCGCGCCGTTCGCGAGCGGGCCGTAGACGACGTAGGAATGGCCGGTCACCCAGCCGACGTCCGCCGTGCACCAGAAGATCTCGCCGGGCCTGTAGTCGAAGACGTGATGGAAGGTGGCGGCGGTCCAGACGGCATAGCCGCCGGTCGTGTGGAGCACGCCCTTGGGCTTTCCGGTGGAGCCCGACGTGTAGAGGATGAACAGCGGGTCCTCCGCGTTCATCGGCTCGCACGGGCAGTCCTCCGGCACCGTCTCGCCGAGGACATGGTACCAATGGTCGCGGCCCTCGGCCCAGGCGATGTCGTTGCCGAGATGGCGAACGACGAGCACCGATCGGACGTCCGTGCCCCGCTCCAGCGCCGCGTCGACATTGGCCTTGATCGGCACCAGCTTGCCGCCCCGCATCCCGCCGTCGGCGGTGATGACGAGCCGGCTCGTGCAATCCTCGATGCGGCCGTGCAAAGCCTCGGGCGAGAAGCCGCCGAAGACGACGCTGTGCACCGCGCCGATCCGGGCGCAGGCGAGCATCGCCACCGCCGCCTCCGGGATCATCGGCATGTAGATGGTGATGCGGTCGCCCTTGGTGGCGCCGAGCTCCAGCAGCACGTTCGCCATCCGCACCACCTCGCGGTGGAGCGCGCCGTAGGTGAGGCTGCGCCCCTGCCCCGGCTCGTCGCCCTCGAACAGGATCGCGACCTGGTCGGCCCGGCTCTCCAGATGCCGGTCGACGCAATTGTGGCAGAGGTTGAGGATTCCGTCCTCATACCATTTGATGTCGACCGGATCGTAGGACCAGTCGGCGATGCGGGTCGGGAAGGTGAACCAGTCGATCCGCCGCGCCTCCTCGGCCCAGAAGCCGTCGGGATCCTCGAGCGAGCGCCGGTAGCGCGCTTCGTACTCGGCGAGATTGCAGTGCGTGCCGCTTGTGGCGGCCGCGGGCGGATGGATTCGCTCGTTCATGCTCGTCTCTCCTGCGCGGCTCTCCTAACGCGCGGCGGCGGCCCGCGCCAGCCGCCGAAGAGCACTGAAACCGCGTCTCGTTGCGGTACCGAACTAATTTAGATCATCTTCTTTTTCCGGAACTTGGCTCACGCGCCTCGGGTTTTACCGCGACATGTCGGCCCCGAACCAATCCAAGCTGCAGACCATGCCGCGCGGGGCCTCCATCACATCGAATCCGGGGGAAAAGCCGATGTTCTTCGCCGTGAAAGACGATCCGGCGACGCAGGCGCTCACCAGCGCGAAAGCGGCGGTGACAGAAGTCGGCGTCTATCGCGGCCCCCATTATTACAGCCACACGCCGATGATCTGGATCCAGCTCGACCTCGGGCGGCTGGAGGCGTTCCCGACCAACCTCATTCCCGGCTTCACCGATGCGTTGCTGGAGGTCCTGCCCGGCGTCGGCCGCCACGGCTGCTCGCTCAAGGTACGCGGCGGCTTCGAGACCAGGCTGCGCGAGGGCACCTGGATTGGTCATGTCGCCGAGCATGTCGCGCTGGAGCTGCAGACCCTCGCCGGCTCTCGCGCGGTGCGTGGGAAGACGCGCTCATTGAAGGGCCAGCCCGGCGTCTACAACGTCATGTTCGCCTATAATGAGGAGAAGGTCGGCCTGCTCGCCGGCCGGGTGGCGCTAGAGCTCGTCGACTCGCTCCTGCCGCCGGAGCTGCAGGGCATCGGCGGCCTCGACAAGATCTACCCGGCGCGGAGCGCCTTCGATCTCGACGCGCGGCTAGACGAGCTGAAGCGGCTCGTTCGCCGCACCGCCTTCGGCCCGACCACCAAGGCGCTGATCGACGAAGCCGAGCGGCGCGACATCCCGGTGATGCGGCTCGACGAGCGCAGCCTGATCCAGCTCGGCCACGGCCGCTTCCAGCAGAAGATCCGCGCCTCGATCACCGGCCGCACCCCCCTGATCGCCACCGACACCGCGAGCGACAAGAACCTCACCAAGAAACTGCTCGACGAGAGCGGCATTCCGGTGCCGCGCGGCGTGGTCGTGCGCAGCGAGGAGGAAGCGGTGCGCGAGGGCAAGCGCCTGCGCTTTCCGGTGGTCACGAAACCGCTCGACGGCAATCACGGCCGCGGCGTCACCATCGGAATCACCAGCGAGGAGCAGCTCCGCTTCGGCTTCCGCGAGGCGCAGGCCCAGGCGAAGGGCCGCGACGTCATCGTCGAGCGCTACTTCCCCGGCAACGATCACCGCATCCTCATCGTCAACGGCAAGATGATCGCCGTCACCGAGCGTATCCCCGCGCAGGTGGTCGGCGACGGCGTCAGCACGATCCGCCAGCTGGTCGAGGAGGTGAACCGCGATCCCCGGCGCGGCAATGGGCATGAGAATGTCATGACCCGGATCAAGATCGACGCGCTGGTCGAGGAATATATCGGCCGGTCCGCGCTGACGCCGGACAACATCCCCGAAGCGGAGCAGGTCGTGCAGCTGCGCGCCACCGCCAATCTCTCGACCGGCGGCACGGCGGTCGACCGCACCAACGAAATCCATCCCGACAATGCCGAGATCGCCCGGCGGGCGGCGATGATCGTCGGGCTGGACGTCGCCGGCGTCGACTTCGTCTGCCCCGACATCAGCCGCTCGGTGCGCGAGACGGGCGGCGGCGTCATCGAAGTCAATGCCGCGCCCGGCCTCCGCATGCATATCGAGCCGTCGGAAGGCGCGCCGCGCGACGTCGCCCGGCCGATCATCGAGATGCTCTTCCCGCGCGGGGCGCAGAGCCGGGTGCCGATCATCGCCATCACCGGCACCAACGGCAAATCCACCGTAGCGCGGATGACCAAGCATATCCTGCGTTACACCGGCTGCACGGTCGGCCTCACGTCGACCAGCGGGGTCTACATCAACGACGTGCTCGTCTACGAGGGCGACGCCACCGGCCCCCGCAGCGCGCGGATGGTGCTGCGCGACCCCAGCGTTGAGGTCGCGGTGCTGGAGACCGCGCGCGGCGGGATGCTGCGCGAGGGGCTCGCCTTCGACGAGGCCGATGTCGGCGTGGTCCTCAACGTCACGCCCGACCATCTCGGCCTCAAGGGCATCGAGACTCTGGACGACCTCGCCAACGTGAAGTCGCTGGTGGTGGAGACCGTGCGCCGCCGCGGCCACAGCGTGCTCAATGCCGACAACCCGATGACGGTGAAGATGGCCCCCCGCGCGCGCGGCCGCCTGATCTGGTTCACGCTCTGCGGCGGCGCCGGCATGCCGCCGATGGTGCGCGAGCATATCGACGAAGGCGGCATGGCGGTGGTCCGCGAGCCGGGCGAGGAGGGCGGCGCCATCGTCCTCTACGACGACAATCGCCGCGAGTTCGTGATGAAGGCCGGCGACATCCCGGCGACCCTGCACGGCATGGCCGAGTTCAACGTCGCCAATGCGCTGGCCGCCATCGCCGTCGCGCTGGCGCATGAAGTGCCGATCCTCACCATCCGTTCGGCGATGAGCCAGTTCCGCTCGACCTTCGAGCAGAATCCGGGCCGGCTCAACGTCCACGACGCCCACGGCTTTCGGGTCATCGTCGATTATGCCCACAATGCCGCCGGCCTCGAAGCGCTCGGCAAGGTCGTCCGCGGTCTGTCCAAGCGTTACAAGAGGACGATGGGGGTGATCTCCATCCCCGGCGACCGGCGCGACGAGGATATCATAGAGATGGGCCGGATCGCCGGCACCATCTTCGACGAGATCTTCTTCCGCGAGGACCCCGCGACCCGCGGCCGGCCGCGCGGCGAAGTGATGCGGCTGCTCAACGAGGGCGCCAAGCGCGCCGGGCGCGAGTCCGACCACATCCACCTGATCGCCGGCGAGAAGGCGTCGCAGGCGGCCGCGCTCGCCGCCGGCCGGCCGGGCGACCTCATCGTCCTCACCCCCACCGACATCGAGGGCTGCTGGAAGCAGGTCAACGAGTTCAAGCCCGCCAGCATCCGCGCCGGCGCGCGGGGCCCGCTGGTCGCGGCGGAGTAAGCCATGAAAATGGAAGGCGACAGGCAGGGCCGCTGGGCCCTCATCGTCCATGGCGGCGCCAAGGAGATGAAGCCTGGCGAGGAGCAGGACAACCGGAACGGGATTCTCGAGGCGGCCGAGGCGGGCGCGGCGGTGCTGAGGCGAGGCGGCAGCGCCGTGGACTCCGTCGAGGCCGCGATCCGGGTGCTGGAGCGGCTGCCGGTATTCAACGCCGGCTATGGGTCGGTGCTGAACGACCAGGAAGAGGTCGAAATGTGCGCCGGCATCATGGACGGGCGCGACCGCTCGGTCGGCGCCGTCGGCGCGGTGATGGGGGTGAAGCACCCCGTTTCAGTCGCCAAGCTGATGCTGCCGGAGAAGCCGATCCTGCTCGCCGCCGAAGGCGCGCTGATGTTCGCGAAGGAGAAAAATGCGGAGCTGGTCGACCCCGACGCTCTGATCACCGAGAGGCAGCTCGAGGAGGTCAGGGAAGCGCACGACACGGTTGGGGCCGTGGCGCTGGACATGGGCGGCAATATCGCCGCCGGAACGTCGACCGGCGGCCTCAACAATGCCCACAAGGGCCGGATCGGCGACAGCCCGATGCCGGGCTGCGGCTATTATGCCGACAACCATATCGGCGGCGTCGCCTTTTCGGGAGACGGCGAGAGCATCGCCCGGCTCGCGCTGGCGGCGCAGGTGATGGCGCGGATCAACGATCTCGGGCAGGAGGAGGCGATCGAGAAAGCGGTGGAGCAGCTCCCGCACCTCGGCGGCGACGGCGGCGGCATCGCCATCGCCAGGGAGGGGCGGATCGGCTGGGCGCATAACAGCCCCGCCTTCGTGGTGGCGAAGATCACCAGCGGCATGGACGCGCCGGAAGCGTGGCTGAACAAGCAGGAAGAGGAAGAGACCCAGAATGTCTGACGAAAGCCGGCGCCGGGGCTGCTTGATCATCATCGGCGGCGGCGAGGACAAGAAAGGCGACCGCGTCATCCTGCGCGAGGTCGCGAAGCATGTGCACGGCGGCAAGCTCGTCATCGCCACCGTCGCCAGCCACCAGCCGGAAGGCTATTTCGAGGACTACAAGCGCGGCTTCGAGGGGATGGATGTCGGCGAGCTCGTCGAGCTCTACGTCGAGGAGCGCGCCAAGGCCGGCGATCGCGAGAAATTGAGCGTGCTCGACGATGCCGCGGGCGTGTTCTTTTCGGGAGGCGACCAGCTCCGCATCACCAGCCAGATCGGCGACACCGGCATCGAGGCGAAGGTGCGGGCCATCTTCGAACGCGGCGGCGTGGTGGCCGGCACCTCGGCGGGCGCCTCGGTGATGAGCGAGACGATGCTGGTCAAAGGGACCAGCAAGGAGACACACCGCATAGGCGACCTCAACCTGGCGCCCGGCATGGGGCTGATCCGCGACGTGATCATCGACCAGCATTTCGCCGAGCGCGGCCGCTTCGGGCGGCTGCTCGGGGCGGTGGCTCACAATCCGCGCGTGCTCGGCCTCGGCATCGACGAGGACACGGCGGCGGTGGTCGAGGGCGACGAGTTCCGGGTGATCGGCAGCGGCGCAGTCTACGTCGTAGACGGCACGGACGTCAGCTATTGCAACGTCGCCGAAGCCCGCGCGGAAAGCGCCCTCTCGATGCACGACGTAAGGGTGCACGTCCTGTCGTCCGGCGACGGCTTCGACCTCAAGCGCCGCAGACCCGTGCCGCCTCGCGACTAGCTCCTCCCCGGAACGGGGAGGGGGACCGCCGCCAAAGGCGGTGGTGGAGGGGTCGAGAGGCGCCAAACGGCCCCTCCACCAGCCTGCGGCTGGTCCCCCTCCCCGTTCCGGGGAGGAGCAGGAACGCCTTGCCGCCCATAGCGAGCGGAAGATAGGGCCTTCCGATGACTCACGCGGACTTCCTCGTTGTCGGCGGCGGCATCGCCGGCCTTTCCGCTGCCGCCCGCTTCGTCCGCCACGGCAGGGTGGTCGTGCTCGAGGCGGAGGAGGCGCTGGGCTACCATTCCTCCGGCCGCAGCGTCTCGTTCAGCCATTACGGGATCGGCAACGCCGTCGTGCGCGGGCTCACCGCCCGGAGCCGGGATTTCTACGAACGCCAGCCCAACGGCTTCTGCGACACGCCCATCGCCCGCGTGATGCCGACCCTCTATTTCGCGACCGAGGCGAGCCTCAACGCGCTCGTCGCGCTACGCACAGAGATGGCGCAGTTCATCGATACGCTGGAATGGATCGATGAGCCGGCGCGGATCGCCGCCCTCTGCCCGGCGATCCGGACCGACGGCGAGGACGGTGCAATCGCCGCCGTGCTCGACCCGACCGGGCTCAAGCTCGACGCCGACGCCCTGCTCCAATCTTTCGCCCGCGCCGTCCGCGCCGGCGGCGGCGAGGTGCTGATGGGCCGTCGCATCGCTTCCGCCGAGCGCCGGGGCGACGCCTGGGAGGTGCGGACGGAGCGCGGCGAGAGCTGGTCGGCGCCGGTGCTGATCGACGCGGCCGGATCCTGGGGCGACCATTTCGCCAGGCTGGCCGGCGTGCGGCCACTCGGCCTGCAGCCGAAACGGCGGACGATCATCGCCCTCGATCCACCAGCCGGCGCCAACGTCGCCGACTGGCCGTTCATCCACAGCGCGGCGGGCGATTTCTACATGTTGCCCGAAGCGGGCCAGCTGCTCGTCTCGCCGGTGGATGAGGTCGAGGACGATCCCTGCGACGCCCAGCCGGAAGATTATGACGTCGCCCTCGCCGCCTGGCAGGTCGAGCGCTATACCAATGTGCCGGTCACCCGCATCGCCCATCGTTGGGCCGGGCTGCGCTCCTTCGTCGCCGATCGCACGCCGACCGCCGGCTTCGATCCGGAGGTGCCCGGCTTCTTCTGGCTGGTCGGCCAAGGCGGCTACGGCCTCCAGACCGCGCCGGCCATGGCCGCGATCGTCGAGGCGCTGGCAACCGGCGGCGCCTGGCCGGAGGGGCTAGCCGAGCTCGGCGTCACCCCGGATCGCGTCCAGCCCGAGCGCCTGACCAAGGCTTTGGCGCCTCACGCGGAAAGCTGATTTCCAGCGGCCCATTCTGCGGTAAGGAGGCCGGATGCGTTGGGACGAACCCGTCCAGTGGCAGACAGTGCCGACGGAGCCGCCCGGCCCGCTCGATCCGGTGCCACCCGCGCCGGCGGAGCGGCCGCGGCGCGGCTGGAGGCGACCGTTCGGACTGCGCTGGCGGCACATCATCCTCGGCCTTCTCGCCATCTTCATGCTGCTGGTCGCGTGGCTCGCGATCACCGCGCCGCTCTCCAAATCGCTGCAGCCGATCGCGGCACCGAGCCTCACCCTCCTCTCGGTCGAAGGCCAGCCGATCGCCCGGCGCGGCGCCGAGATCGCCGAGCCGGTCAAGATCGCCGAGCTGCCCAAATATGTGCCGGCCGCCTTCGTCTCGATCGAGGATCGCGGCTTCTACCACCATTTCGGAATCAGCCTGCGCGGCATCGCCCGCGCCGCGATCCGCAATGTCGGCGCCGGCGGCGTGCGCGAGGGCGGCAGCACGATCACCCAGCAGCTCGCCAAAATCTCCTTCCTCAGCGCCAAGCGCACCGCCGGCCGCAAGGCGCAGGAGGTGCTGATCGCCTTCTGGCTCGAAGCCTGGCTGACCAAGCAGCAGATTCTCGAACGCTATCTCTCGAACGTCTATTTCGGCGACAACGTCTACGGCCTGCGCGCCGCCTCCTGGCATTATTTCAGCCATGGGCCCGATCAGCTCACCATCCCCGAAGCGGCGATGCTGGCGGGCATGGTGAGGGCGCCGACGACGCTCGCGCCGACCCACAATCTCGCCAAAGCCCGCGCCCGTGCGCAGGTGGTGATCGGGACGATGGTCCGCGACCATGTCATCACCGCGGCGAGGGCGCGAGCCCTGCGGCCGGCACGACTCCACGTCGAGTCGGCGCGGGCGGTGCCGACCGGCACCTATTTCGCCGATTGGGTGCTGCCGACGGCCCGCGCCCGCACCCAGCAGGGCGACGACGCCTATGGTGAGCAGACGGTGCAGACGACACTGGAGGCGCGGCTGCAGAATCTGGCGCTGCAGACGGTGCAGCGGGCCGGCCTCGGCAAGGCGCAGGTGGCGCTCGTCGCGATGCACCCGGATGGACGGATCGTCGCGATGGTCGGCGGCAAGGATTATGCGTCCAGCCCGTTCAACCGCGCCACCCAGGCGCGCCGCCAGCCGGGCTCGACGTTCAAGCTCTTCGTCTATCTCGCCGCGATGCGCGCCGGCATGACGCCGGATTCGACGATCGAGGATCGGCCGCTGAAGATCGGCGACTGGCAGCCGAAGAACAGCGGCAACCATTATCGCGGCACGCTGACCCTGCGGCAGGCCTTCGCCCTCTCCAGCAACGTCGCCGCGGTGCGGCTTTCGCAGAAGGTTGGGCGGCAGAACGTCATCCGCGCCGCCCGCGATCTCGGGGTCACCAGCCCGCTCGCCGACAATCCGAGCCTGCCGCTCGGCACGTCGGGCGTGACTTTGCTCGAGCTGACCCAGGCCTATGCGGCGGTCGCCGCGGGCGCGTATCCGGTGCGGGCGCGGGGGCTGGAGGAGCCGCAGCTTCCCTGGTGGCAGCGGATGTGGAGCCATTATGCCGCCGGCCAGACCCGCGACCCCAATTTCGACCAGATGAAGGACCTGCTCTCCGCCGTTGTCCAGCAGGGCACGGGACGCGGCGCGGCGCTGGAGGTACCGACCTACGGCAAGACCGGCACCAGCCAGGACAATCGCGACGCCTTGTTCGTGGGCTTCGCCGGCGATCTCGTCGTCGGCGTGTGGGTCGGCAATGACGACAACACACCGCTCGGCCAGGTGGCGGGCGGCGGCCTTCCCGCGCGGATCTGGCGCGACTTCACCGCCGCCGCGGTCGGCACCAACGCGGTCCAGGCCGCGGCGCCGCCGCCGGAGGAAGAGCCGGTCGAGGCGACGGGCAATCTCGCCTTCGATATCCCGCTCGGCAACAGCGGCTTCCAGCTTGGCGTCGACGTCAATGACAATGGCGTCAGCGTCTCCGCCCAGCCGACGCCGAACGGCGATCGTCGCGACCAGGCGCCCGCCCGCCAGCCGCCGACGCTCAACGCGCCTCCCCCGCCCCCACCGCCGCCGGACGACGGCGACGAGCCGCAGCAGGAATGAGCGAAACCGCTGAGGCTTACGCCTCCGCGCGCATCTCCTTGGTCCAGTCCCACACCTTCCAGGCGAGATAGCCGCCGGCGAAGGCGAGGCCGATCGGCGCGACGACGCGCTTGGCGATGGCGGGGGCGAAGAACCCGAGGACGGTGCCCTCCCCTTTGTCGTCCGGGCCCGCCAGCTTACGCCCGACCGCCGCGCTCAGAATCTTGCCGATCATTTGGTCACTCCATCTTTCAAGAATTCGGGGACTCAGCGTCAATCGGCGCCGCCGGTTCCCTCAATCGAGAAAGAGTTCGGCGACCGCCTCGACGATGGCGGACGAATCGAGCCGGTACTCGCGATAGAGATCGTCGAGGGTCCCCGTCTGGCCGAAGCGCTCGACGCCGAGCGGGCTCACTTTCTGGCCGCGCACGCCACCAAGCCAGGAGAGCGAGGCCGGGGCGGCATCGAGCAGCGTGACGAGTCCGGCATGCGGCGCAAGCGGCGCGAGGAGCCGCTGGATATGCGAATCCTCGCTCACGCCGTCCGTCCAGCGGCCGCGGCGGCGGGCGGTCCAGCCGCGGTGGAGGAGGTCCGGCGAGGTGATGGCGAGCAGCCCGAGGCCGGGGACATCGTCCTTCAGCCCCTCCCAGGCCGCCAAAGCTTCGGGTGCGAGCGCGCCGCTATAGACCAGGGCCGCTTCCGCGCCGGGCGCGGGCTCGCGCAGCCAATAGCCGCCGGCGATCGCGCCTTCCTTCCAGCTCTCGTCCGGCCGCTCGACCTGTTGGATCGTGCGGGTAGTGAGCCGGAGATAGACGCTCTCCCCGTCCGGCGCCTGCATCAGCCGGAAGCCCTCCTGTATCAGCAGGGCAAGCTCGTCGACAAAAGCTGGCTCGTAATGGCGCAGCCCCGGCTGGCCGAGGGCGATGAGCGGCGGGTTGATCGACTGGTGGGCGCCTCCCTCCGGCCCGAGCGTCACGCCCGACGGCGTGGCCACCAGCATGAAGCGCGCATCCTGGTAGCAGGCATAATTGAGCGCATCGAGGCCGCGGGCGATGAACGGATCGTAGACCGTGCCGATCGGGAACAGGCGCGTTCCGAACAGATCGCCGGCGAGTCCGAGCGCGGCGAGCATCAGGAACAGATTGTTCTCGGCGATGCCGAGCTCGATGTGCTGGCCCGCCTTGCCGCCGCCCCATTTCTGCGCCGAAGGAATCTTGGCCAGTGCAAAGACGTCGGCGAGATCCTGCCGTCGGAACAGGCCGCGCTGGTTCACCCACGCGCCGAGATTGGTCGAGACGGTGACGTCGGGGGAGGTGGTGACGATCCGGTCGGCCAGATCGCCGCCCGACCGGCTGAGGTCGAGCAGAATGCGGCCGAACGCCGCCTGGGTCGATTGCTCCTCGCCTGCAGGCGCGGGGATGGCGGGCACTTTCGCCTGATTCCACGGCCGCTCGCGTTTGGCGCGAGCAATGCGGCTGTTTTCCGCCACCGCACGCGCCGCTTCCGCGGCATTGCCGCCGAGCCCGCCCCACGGCTCCCATTCCGCGCCCTCTTCGATGCCCATCTTCTCGCGCAATGTCGCGATCTGGCCCGGGTTCATCAGACCGGCATGATTGTCCTTATGGCCGGCGAAGGGCAGGCCGAAGCCTTTGATCGTGTAGGCGATGAACAAGGTCGGAAGGTCGTCCTGCGCAGCGTCGAACGCCTCGACCAAGCTCGCCATGTCGTGGCCGGCGAGGTTCGTCATCAACGCCGCGAGCTGGTCGTCGTCGCGCGCGTCGAGGACCGGCTTCGCCTCCGGTGCTTCCTTGAGCAGCCGCTCGCGCCAAGCACCGCCGCCGAGATAGGTGAGCGCGGCATAATCGGCATTCGGGCAGCGGTCGATCCAGTCGCGCAGCGCGTCGCCGCCCGCCTCGCGGAACGCCGCCTCCAGCGCCTTGCCGTATTTCAGCGTCACCACCCGCCAGCCGCAGCTCGCGAAAATCTCGTCGAAGCGGCTGAACATTCGGTCCGCCGTCGTCGCGTCGAGCGACTGGCGGTTATAGTCGACGATCCACCAGCAATTGCGGATGTCGTGCTTCGCCGCCTCGATCAGACACTCGTAGATATTCCCCTCGTCGAGCTCGGCATCCCCCATCAAGGCGACCATCCGCCCCGCATCGCCCGGCTGCATCATGCCGTGCGCGAGCAGATAATCCTGCACCAGGCTGGCAAAGGCGGTGACGGCGACTCCCAGCCCGACCGAGCCGGTCGAGAAATCGACCGGAATCTTGTCCTTGGTCCGGCTCGGATAGCTCTGCGCGCCGCCGAAGCCGCGAAAGGCCTCGAGCTGCTCGCGGCTTTGATTGCCGAGCAGATAGTGCACGGCGTGGAGCACCGGCCCGGCATGGGGCTTCACCGCCACCTTGTCGTTCGGGCCGAGCGCATGGAAGTAGAGCGCTGCCATGATCGCCGTCATCGACGCGCAGCTCGCCTGGTGCCCGCCGACCTTGAGCCCGTCGCCGCTCGGGCGGAGATGGTTGGCGTTATGGATCGTCCACGCGCTCAGCCAGCGCAGCCGTTCCTCGATGAGGCGCAGAGAATCGAGGTCGGGGGAGCTCTTCTTCAGCATGGCGGCGCTCTAGCCCGATCACGCGGGTGGGGACAGGGTGCGCTCTCGATCCTCCCCTCGATTTCGAGGGGAGGGGGACCATGCGAAGCATGGTGGAGGGGCCCTGCGCCGAGGTACGCCCCTCCACCGCGCTTCGCGCGGTTCCCCTCCCCTGCAAAAGCAGGGAGGATCGAAGGGTGCCTCAAACAGCAAATGGGGGCTGGCATTGCTGCCAACCCCCACTGTCCCAGCTACCGCCGCCGCCGGGTCGCGTGGCGGCTCCCGCTGGGTGGGTCGGGTCGCGGCCGAGTGAACCTCGTGCCGTTCCCCGGTCGGCGCCCTCCGCGCTTTCGCGCGGAAGGCGCCTTTCGGGGTCTCGCACCAGGCCATTTCGGCCTGGCCTCGATCCCTTCCGTCAACCGGCGGGGCGCGGGTGCGCTGCCGGTCTCCGGCGGTTCCAGCCGGGGGCCGAAGCCCCCGAGCCGGTTCCGTTCGGCTCGGGCATCGGGGCGAACCCCTCCCCCTTCGCCATCGGCTTCCGATCGAAGCGAGCCCCGATCGTCCACCTTGCGGCCTCCGATCGAAGCAAGCTCCAATCTTCGGCCTTTCGGCGTCGAACCGAAGCAAGCTTCGATCTCCCGCCGCGAGCGTCGAAAAGGCGAACCTCTGTCTCTGCCCGCTTGGCTTTGCCTTCAGAGCAAGCTCCTCCGGGTCCGCCTGGCAGTTTCCGATCGAAGCAAGCCCCGATCTTCCGCTGCCGGCTCCAGCAAGCCGAAGCCCGCTTTCGCCTGCCGGTCCCTCCGCGAGGCGAACCCCGCATCCGTTCCGGTCGGATCCAAACCGAAGCAAGCTCCGATCCGAACCCTCCGTCTCCACCTGGCGGGGCGATTCCCGCGTCCGCTTCGACGGTTGCAACACCTTCGGCCGAGGCTTCCGGCGCTGCCGGGCGGCTTCTCGAAATCCGGCCGCGCATCCGCTTTCGCTTATGCTGGCACGGCTTCTTCCACCGTCCCGCTTCCGGCGTTCCACCCGTTCCTTTTGAGGGGAAAGAGCATTCCGCCTTCGGCGGCTTCAGGTCGGGATCGGTTCCGTTTCCGGGGCCGGTTCCCTTCCGTCCACGCAATGAAAGCTGTCATGGATTCCCGAGTCGGGGAAGCGGAATCCGCCTGTGGATAACGAGGATAACGGGGGTAAGTTTTGACCGGAATGACAGCCGAATCGGCCTCATTCGGCCTTGCCGCCGCTCTTCTTCCCCTTGCCGGAGCCGCCCTTCGCCGGCGCCGGATTCTCCCAATTGTCGAGCGTGCGCCGGGCGAGATCGACGGCGAGTGTGCGCAGGGAATCGCCGATCTTCGTCGCCTGCCGGCCGGCATCCGCCGCCGCTTCGGCGCCCTGCTTGCCGGCCTTGGCAGCCGCCTTGTCGCCGCGCAAAGCGGCAGCCGCGGACAGCAAAGCCGCCGCGACGATCTCCGCCACCGCCGGCTCCTTCGCCAGCTTCAGCGCCTCCTTGCCCGCCTTGCGGAGCGGCTTGGGGATCTTGACGCCCTTGTCGGCCTTCTTGCCCTTGTCCTTCTTGTCCTTGTCTTTGCCCTTGGCCATCGGCCCCTCCTCTCATTGCACCACGATGGTGGCGGTCATGCCCAGCGTTCGACGAAAGATGTTGTCGCCGCTGACCTTGTAGCGGCCCGCTTTCGGAACGAACGCGATCGTCTCGTCCGAATAAGGCGCCAGCCTGACCGATCCGCCGCGGACCAGCCTCCGGTCACGGTCCCGCAGCTGCGCGCTGCGGAAGAAATCGGGCGCCGAGAAACGGTGTGCCTGCGCGCTGTTGTTGACGAAATGCAGCCGCACCGCCTCGTCCGCCTTGAGGCGGATGACGTGCGGCTGGATCTCGAAGCTGGTCAGCGACACGTCATATTCGGGCGCCATCCGCCATTCCTGAAATTCGGGCGCGCCCTGCCGGTCCTGCGCCCCGGCGGGCGCGGCGAGGGCGAGACAGGCGATCATTGTCAGCCATCGGCGCATGGGCTTCCACTCTGAGCAGCGAAACAGCACGCAGCCGTAACGCTTAGCATGGCGCCGCGTTGCCCGGAAACGTCGCGAGGCCAGGAGTGGGGTCGCTAGAGCCGTCCCTACCGGGCTGCGAGCCTGATGCCGACCTCGCCGAGCGAATGTCCGGGCGCCATCAGCCGGACGCGGCGGTTGGCGAAATCGACCGAGACCCGGTCGAACAATTTCAGCGCGTCCATGCCGAGCAGCAGCGCCGGCCGGTTGAGCAGGTCCAGCTTCTTGAACGGCGCGACGTCGGCGAAGGCGATCGGCATGTCCTGGATATAGGCTTCGCCGAGGCGGATGCGCCTGATCGTCGTCGCGTCGGCGACGACGCGGCCGCCGGTGACGCTGACCATGGTCAGCGGCGTCGTCTCGGGCAATTTGTGGTGGCGTTCCAGGGCGTGGCGCAGGGCCGTGTTGCCGACGCTGGTCTGGGCGCCGGTGTCGACGATCACCCAGACCTTCTGGCCTTCGACCGAGGCGTCGACGAGGACGAGGTGGCCGAAACGGCTGCGCGCCGTCACGATGATCGACTGGCCGTCCCAATGCTCCTCCTCGCGATGGGAGGCGACGACCGTCATCGCGTGGTGCGGGAAATCGAAGGACACGCGCTGCGCCTGGAGCGCATCGACGCCGAGCATGCCCTGGGCGCCGAGATTGCGCTGGTCGAGCGCCGGCGCCTTGATGCCGAGATAGCGTTTGCCGCCGACTTCGAGGCTGGGGATGAGCACCGTGTCCACGTCGCTCACCTCGCTCATGCTGTAGAGGTGCGCCGTGCCGTTCGCGTCGAGCTTGAGATTGTCCGCCAGCTGCCGCGCGATCACTGTTCGCTCGGCACCGGTGTCGACGATGAACTTGTAAGGACCGAGGCCGCCGATGTTCACCGGCACGGTCATCCGCTGATAACCGTCCTTGCCGAGATCGACCGCATCTCCGTCAGGGGCGGGAGCCTGTGCGGGATCCGCGGCGGCCGGCAGCGTCGGCTGCGACGGCGGCGCGGCGGGCGGTGCTGCCCCCAGCAGGAGCGCGGCGGGTAGGAGCAGGAACGGGTGCTTCATGAGCGGTCTCCGGTTCCCGGCCATCCTACGCCACGGCCGGGGCAAAGTCGAAGCCTCCTTGCGAATGCCGGTCTCGACCGGAGACTCAGACGACCGCCAGTGCCCGTTCGCGAATCCGCTCGACCGCGGCCGCGTGGATACCCGGCGCCGCGACCAGCACCCCGAACGCCTCGCCCGAGGCGGTGTTGAAGGCAAGCGGCTGGCCGAGCGCGCCGGTGACCGTCGCGCCCGCCTCGGCGGCGATCAGGGCGGCGGCGGCGATGTCCCATTCGAATCCCCAGCGCAGGGTCGCGACGAGATCGGCCTCGCCGGCCGCCACCATGGCGATGCGCAACGCGATCGAATTGGGCCTCGGCACGGGAATGAGGTCGGGATCGCTCGGCGGTACTTTGTCGGCCGGGACCCGCGCCCCGGCGAGCGATCTCCGTCCGCTCACCCGCAGCCCTTGGCCATTGCGCCAGGCGCCCTTGCCGGCCTCGGCCGTCCAATGCTCGCCTCGCGCCGGCGCATCGAGCACGCCGAGCACCGGAACGCGCTCCTCGACCAGGGCGACCGACACGGCCCAGCCGCTCCGCCCGCGCAGATAGTCGCGGGTGCCATCGATCGGATCGACCACCCATAGGCGCGGCCGCTCGATCCGGTCGGAATCGTCGAGCGTCTCCTCGGAAAGCCACCCCGCCTCCGGATCGAGCTGGGAGAGCTGCTCGCGCAGGAAGGAGTCGATCTCCAGGTCGACCGCGCAGACCGGATTGCCCGGCGCTTTCTCCCAACGGTCGAAATCGGTGCCGCAGCGGGCCGCCGCGATCCGTCCCGCCTCGCGGGCGATGCGCGAGACCGCCTCAAGCACCGGCGACGATCATCCCTTCCACCCGCAGCGTCGGCACGTTGACCGCGCGGCGGAATTCGAGGTCGTCGGCCGCGGCAAGATTACGGAACATGTCGCGCAGATTGCCTGCAATCGTGATCTCCGCCACCGCCGGGCCGATCCTGCCGTTCTCGATGATGAAGCCGGACGCGCCGCGGCTGTAATCGCCCGTCACCGGATTGACGCCCTGCCCGATCAGCTCGGTGACGTAGAGGCCGCGGCCGATATCGGCGATCAGCGCCTCCTTCGAGACCGGCCCCGGCTCCAGGTGGACGTTCGTCGCCCCCGCGCCCGGCGCGCCGCTGGCGCCGCGCGCCGCATGGCCGGTAGGCGTCCGCCCGAGCTGGCGCGCCGAGGCGCTGTCGAGCAGCCAGCCAGTCAAAACGCCATTGTCGATCAGCTCGCTCGCGTGCGTCGGCAGCCCTTCGCCGTCGAACGGTTTGGAGCGCAGGCCGCGGCGGCGATGCGGCTCGTCGCGGATGGTGATGCCGGGGGCGAAGACCTCCTTGCCCTCGTCGTCGAGCAGGAAGCTCGTCCGCCGAGTGATGGCGGAGCCGGTGATCGCGCCCAGCAGATGGCCGATCAGGCTCGTCCCGACGCGCGGATCGAAGACGACCGGCATGGCGCCGCTCGGCAGCTTCGCCGGGTTCAGCCGGGCGACGGCACGCTCTCCGGCCTCGCGGCCGATCGCCTCCGCGGCGTCCAGATCGTCATAATGTCGCGCCATGTGGTGCGCATAATCGCGCTGCATGGAGCTGCCGGCGCCGGCGACCACGCTCGCCGACCCGCTATAATGACTGGTCGTATAGCCGCGGCAGAAGCCGTGGCTGGTGGCGAGGGCGATGATCGTGCGGCCGGCGCCCATGCCCGCGCCTTCGCTGTTGGTGACGCCGGACACGGCGCGCGCGGCATCCTCGGTGGCGAGCGCCCGCGCCTTGAGCTCGGCGGCGGAGAGATCGCCGCCGTCATCCGCGTCGAGGTCGGGCGGATCGCCCCGCATCAACAAGTCTTCGGGAGCGAGGCCGGCGAAGGGATCTTCTGGCGCCTCGCGCGCCATCGCCGAGGCGCGGTCGACGAGGGCCGATAGCGCCTCATCGGACAGGTCGGAGGAGGAGACGCTGGCGGAGCGGCGGCCGACGAAGACGCGAAGGCCGATCTCCTCCCCCTCCGAGCGGGAGACGTCTTCGAGTTCGCCGAGGCGCACCTGCACGCCAGAGGAGACGTCGGCGAAATAGAGCGCATCGGCGGCATCCGCGCCGGCGCGGCGCGCGCGCTCGATCAAAGCGGCGACGCGCGCCTCGGCTTCGGAAACGGAAAGCATGGCGGTCGCTTAGGTGGGTGCCGCTCAAAAGGAAAGCTAGGTGGTGGTGCCGACCACCATGCAGGCGAGGAACATCAGCAGGCCGGCGAAACGGTTCGAGCGGAATTTCTCCAGCGCGTCCGCGCCGTCGTCCGGCTTGAGCGCCACCACCTGATGAAGAAGGTGGATCGCCATCGGCGCGAGCGCGACAAGCGCCAGCCCGTCCGGCCGCACCCGCCACAAAGCAAGCGCCCAGAGGAGGAGCGCAATCAGGTAGAAGGCCGCCACGCCTCCGCGCGCATGGCGACCGAGCGCCAGGGCCGAGGATTTCACCCCGACCAGCGCATCGTCTTCCCGGTCCTGCAACGCGTAGATCGTGTCGTAGCCGATCACCCAGGCAATGGCGCCGGCGTAGAGGAGGACGTCGGTGAGATCGAGCGCTCCGGTCACCGCCGGCCAGCCGACCAAAGCCGCCCAGGAGAAGACGATGCCGAGCCAAGCCTGCGGCCACCAGGTGATCCGCTTCATGAACGGATAGGCCGCGACGGGCGCAAGGCTGACGAGCGCGACGATCTGGGCCGTCCGGTTGAGCTGGAGCAGCACGACGAGGCCGATCAGGCAGAGCAGCACCAGCAATGTCCACGCACCGCCAAGCGACACGCGCCCGCTCGCCAGCGGACGCAGCCGCGTGCGCGCGACCTGGGCGTCGAGCCGGCGATCGACGATGTCGTTGTAGACGCAGCCGGCGCTGCGCATCGCCCAGGCGCCGAGCGCCAGCCACAGGATCAGCGCCACCCCGTGCGCGCCGAACCCCGCCAGCGCCACCGCCCAGGCGCCAGGCCAGAAGAGCAGCCACGCCCCGATCGGCCGGTCGAGCCGCATCAGCGAGGCATAAGGCCGGAGCGGCCGCGGCAACGCCCCGATCAGGCCCCGCCGCTCGCTGTCGGGCACGATGTGTTCGTCGTCGATGGTCACTGACGTGACATTGCCGTAACGGGACCCATGGTCGCAACCCCTGCCTGGCCTCCATCCAGCTTACCGCGTCTGTTTGTCGATGAGACGCTCTCGGAAGGGCGCTCCCTCACGCTCGATGGGCCGCAGGCGAACTATCTCGCGGCGGTGATGCGGCTGCGCGCTGGCGATCGCGTGAAATTGTTCGACGACCGCACGGGCGAATGGTTGGCCGAGCTGGCCAAGGTAGGGAAGAAGCGCGTCACGCTCGCGGTCGGTGAGCGGCTGCGCGAGCGGGAGATCGTGCCGGACCTCTGGCTGCTGTTCGCGCCGATCAAGCGCGGACGGATCGACTGGCTGGTGGAGAAAGCGACGGAGCTCGGCGTCGCGCGGCTCGTCCCGGTCCTCACCCGCCGCACGATCGTCGACCGGCTCAACCTCGACCGGCTGCGCGCCCATGCGATCGAAGCGGCCGAGCAATGCGAGCGGACGGCGCTGCCCGAGCTTGCGGAGCCGGAGAGGCTGGAGGCGGTGCTCGGCGCGTGGACGGAGGGCCGCACCCTCTTTTTCGCCGACGAGCGGGGAGGCGAACCGCTGACAGCCGTCGCCACTGCCCCCGCCGCGATCCTCATCGGACCCGAGGGTGGCTTCACCGATGATGAGCGTGAGGCGATCCGCGCCCTCCCCGCCGCGCGCGCCATCTCGCTCGGCCCTCGCATCCTTCGCGCGGACACGGCCGCGCTTGCTGCCATCTCTCTCTGGATGGGCGCGGCTGGCGACTGGGGCCGGCACGCCGTTCGGTAGCGGTACGAAACCGTCTGGCGGCTGTCACACGCCCTCGCTAAGGGGCCGCGATGACGACGCGGACCGAAAGCGCCCGATACGACCCGCCGATCGAGAGGCGGGACGATTTGCTCGCACCCTTCATTGGGGGCGAGAAACCCAAGGATGCGTGGCGCATCGGCACCGAGCACGAGAAGTTTGTCTACCGCCGCGCCGACCACCGCGCGCCCTCCTATGACGAGCCCGGCGGCATCCGCGACCTGCTGATGGCGATGACCGAGTTCGGCTGGCAGCCGGTCGAGGAAGGCGGCAACGTCATCGCCCTCTCCGGCCCCGACGGCACGATTAGCCTGGAGCCCGCCGGCCAGCTCGAGCTGTCGGGCGCGCAGGTCGAGCACCTCCATTTGACCTGCGCCGAGGCGGGGCGGCACCTCAAGCAGGTGAAGGCGGTCGGCGACCGGCTCGGCCTCGGCTTCCTCGGCCTCGGCATGTGGCCGGACAAGAAGCGCGAAGACCTGCCGATCATGCCCAAGGGCCGCTACGCGATCATGCTCCGCCACATGCCGCGCGTCGGCACGCTCGGCCTCGACATGATGCTGCGCACCTGTACCATACAGGTTAATCTAGACTATTCTTCCGAAGCCGACATGGTTCAGAAGTTCCGCGTCGGCCTCGCCCTCCAGCCGCTCGCAACCGCGCTTTTCGCCAACTCCCCGTTCACCGAGGGGAAGCCGAACGGCTACCTCTCCTATCGCAGCCATATCTGGTCGGACACCGACCCGGCGCGAACCGGCATGCTGCCCTTCGTGTTCGAGGATGGGTTCGGCTACGAACGCTATGTCGATTACGCGCTCGACGTGCCGATGTACTTCGTCTTCCGCGACGGCAAATATATCGATGCGGCCGGCCTCGCTTTCCGCGACTTCCTAGAAGGCAAGCTGTCCGTCTTGCCGGGCGAGAAGCCGCTCCGCTCGGACTGGATCGATCACCTCTCGACCGCCTTTCCGGAAGTGCGGCTGAAGAGCTTCCTCGAGATGCGCGGCGCCGACGGCGGCCGCTGGAGCCGCATCTGCGCGCTCCCCGCTTTGTGGGTGGGCCTGCTCTACGAACAGGGCGCGCTCGACGCCGCCTGGGACGAGGTGAAGCATTGGTCGCTGGAGGAACGGCAGGTGCTCCGCGATGCGGTACCCGAGCTCGGCCTGGGCGCGACGACGCCGACCGGCGAGCCGCTGCGCGAGTTCGCCAAGCGGATCCTCACCATCGCCGAATCCGGCCTCGTTGCCCGCGCGCGGCTGAACTCGGCCGGCGACAGCGAATCGGGCTATCTCGATCCGCTCCGCGAGATCGTCGCCCGCGGCACCAGCCCCGCCCGCGTGCTGCTCGACAAGTATGAGAACGAATGGGGCGGCGACGTCTCGCACATTTACGAGGAGCAGAGCTTTTGACCGTTCGTCATGCCGGACTTGATCCGGCATCCAGGAACACGGAAGGGTCAATCTCGCACGCATTGTTCATGGGCCCCGGACCGAGCCCGGGGTGACGGGAGGGGTTTCGATGTCCGACCTGCGCACGCTCTATCCGCCGATCGAGCCCTATAAGAGCGGCCATCTCGACGTCGGCGACGGCCACAGCCTTTATTGGGAGCTGTGCGGCAATCCCGAGGGCAAGCCGGCCGTGTTCCTGCACGGCGGTCCCGGCGCCGGCTGCAGCCCCGATCATCGCCGGCTGTTCGATCCCGAGCGCTACAACATCCTGCTGTTCGACCAGCGCGGCTGCGGCCGCTCGACGCCGCATGCCTCGCTTGAGGCGAACACGACCTGGGACTTGGTGGCGGACATCGAGCGACTGCGGGAGACGGTCGGCGCCGAGCAATGGCTGGTCTTCGGCGGCTCTTGGGGCTCGACCCTCGCTCTGGCCTATGCCCAGACCCACCCCGACCGCGCCAGCGCGCTGATCCTGCGCGGCATCTTCACCTTCCGCCAGGCCGAGCTCGACTGGTTCTACCAGGACGGCGCCTCTTCGATCTTCCCGGACAAATGGGAGGGTTTCCTGGCGCCAATCCCGGAGGCGGAGCGGGGCGATCTCGTCGCCGCCTATCATCGGCGCCTGACGGGCGACGATCCCGCCGCGCAGCTCGAAGCGGCGAAAGCGTGGAGCGGCTGGGAGGGCGCAACCATCACCCTGCAGCCGGACGAATCCACCATGGCCGCCCACACCGCCGACAAGTTCGCCATCGCCATCGCCCGGATCGAGAACCATTATATGGTCAATCGCGGCTGGCTGGACGAAGGCCAGTTGATCCGCGATGCCGGGAATATCCGCCACATTCCGGGCGTCATCGTGCAGGGCCGCTACGACGCCTGCACGCCGCCGGTGACGGCGTGGGACCTGCACCGGGCGTGGCTGGAGGCGGAGTTCCACATGATCCCGGACGCGGGCCATGCATATAACCAGCCGGGCATCCTCGACCGGCTGATCCGCGCGACGGATCAATTCGCAGCCTGAAGCTCCTCCCCGGAACGGGGAGGAGCTACTGCCCCGGCCTGTACGTCCGCTCCACGTGCCCTTTCAGCTCGTCCGGCCAGAAATAGACCGGCCGCAGATTGCCCGTCGCGTAGCGCTGGGCTTCGTCGTTGAAATGCGGCGATCCGGGATGGCCGCTCTCCCCGCCGGCGGTGACGGCGATCGCGTGGACCCGTAGGCCGAACTCCACCACCGCGACGAAGCTGTTGCCGCTGGTGCCGTAGCGGCGCTTCGTGCCCGGATAGGTCCGCGCGGCAAACGAGGCGAGCGTTCCCCAGCGCGACCAGGGAAAGCCGACGGGGATGCTCGTCCCGGCATCGGTGAAGTGCGGGGCGATGTCGTCGTTGAGGCGCTCGAAACGGTTGATCTCGCCCCAGGGCGTACGCCAGGTGCCGAAATCCTGCTCCAGATGCTCCGAGGCGGCGGCGAGCGCCTCCAGTTTCGTGGCGGCAGGCGCGGCATTGATCCGATCGTAGGTTTCGAGCCCGGGCAGGAATTGGCCTCCCGCGGCGCGCTTCACCATCTCCTCGCCCCAATAGATAGCGAGCGAGGTCGGCACGGAGTCGACGCCCCAGCGATAATCCCAGCCGCGCAACACCCCAATCTGGTCCGCCACCCGCGCCTTCTGCAGGCCCGAGCTCTCGTCCCATGCGCGCACCAGCCCCGGCACCAGCCGCGCGAAGGCGGTGAGATAGGAATCGTAGGCCGCCGCTCGCAGCCGCTCGATCGTGAAGTCCTTCCGCCCCTGCAGCACCCTTATCGCATGGAGCCCGCGCGGGCTCTCGCCGGCTGTGTCCATGTAGCGCGGGTAGTCGGCCGCCCGCGGGCTGTCCGGCCCCGCCGCCGAATAGGGCCAGTTGTTGCTGTTGTAGAGCCAGCCGCTCTTCGGATCGATGACGTGGGGCGAATCGAGCACGCCGTGAAGGCCGTGCCAGTCGGTGCGCGGATCGCTGCCGTCGACCGGTTTCGTATAATCGAAGCGATTGTCGCGGACCGGGATGAACTGGGGGTGGAGATAGGCGATCTCGCCCTTGTCGTCGGCGAAGATGGTGTTGTTGGAGGAATTGGCCTGCAGCGCCGCGATCTTGAGGAAGCTCACGAGGTTGTGCGTTTTTGTTCGGAGATAGGATTGTTCGAGCGCGGGGATCGGCTTGTCCATCATCGCGAAAGCGATCCATTTTCCGCCCTCGGCGCGCACGATCGGGCCGTGATGGGTGCGGAAAATTGTAAAGCTTCGGTGCGTTTTTGTGCCGTCGGCGGCGCGGTACGGTACGTCGATGCGCTCCCGGACCACCGGCCGCAGCTGTGTCCCGTAGCGATAGAAGAGCCGGCCGCCCCGGCTCACCATTGTCTCCGCGAACTCGTCGACCGAATCGACGCCGCTCGACGTGTGCATCCAGCCGACATGCGGATTGAAGCCCTGGTAGAGGAAGAACTGGCCCCAGGTCGCGGCGCCATAAGCGTTCAGCCCCTCGCCGCTCGTCATCTGCAGCTCGGAGCGGAAGAAGAAGCTGGTGTGCGGGTTGATCAGCAGCAGGGCATGGTGCCCGACGGTGTTCGCCGGCGCGATCGCCATGCCGTTCGAGCCGCCCGGCTCCGGCTCCCGCCGCGGCAAGGCGGCGGCGATGTCGCCGCGCGGACGGCCGTAGAAATCGGCGAGCTTGGCGAGGTCGATCCGCTCGATATCGCCGCCGATGCTGCCCTCGGTGAAGGAGAGCGCCATCCACGGCTCGAAATGCGCGATGACCCGCGGATGCACGTCGGGATGGGTGGCGAGATAGTAATTGAGCCCGTCCGCCCAGGCATCCATCAGCCGCTTCAGCCACGGCGGGCTCGCCGCATAATCGGCCTTCAACTTGTCCGGCTGCATGTAGAGCCTGGCGCGAAGGTCGGCCCAGATCGCACTCTCCCCCTCCGCCTCGGCGGTACGGCCGAGCGCGGTCAGGTAATTGGCCTCGACCCGGTTGAAGTCGTCTTCCGCTTGGGCATAGATCATGCCGAACACGGCGTCGGCGTCCGTCCGCCCCCGCACATGGGCGATGCCCCAATCGTCGCGCACGATCGTCACCCGCGCCGCCTCCGCCCGCCATCGCGCCATGTCGCCGTTCGGCTGCGCCACTGCCGGCGCCGCGAGAAGGAGGAGAGGGAGGAGCGTGAGGATCGTGCGCATGACGGCGGGCTAGCGCCGGCGCGGCGCGGCTTCAAGTTCTGGCGCCTTGTCGTAGGTTACGGCTACAACAATGCTATGGGAAAACGCCCCCCGCTCATCCTGAGTAGCCGGTGAGCTTGTCGAACCGGCGTATCGAAGGACGCATTGCCTCTAAGCGTCCTTCGATACGGGCCTTCGCCAAGCTCAGTCCCTACTCAGGATGAGCGGACAGAGGATGGAGGAGTGGATGGCGACGACCGGCGACGCGATTGCATGGCAGCCCGGGCACCTGCGCCGCGTCGTGCTAGCCAGCCTGATCGGCACCACGGTCGAGTGGTACGATTTCTTCCTCTACGGCTCGGCCGCCGCCCTCATCTTCAACAAATTGTTCTTCCCCAGCCTCGATCCGCTGAGCGGCACGCTCGCCGCCTTCGCGACCTACGCGCTCGGCTTCTTCGCGCGGCCGATCGGCGGCATCGTCTTCGGCCATTTCGGCGACCGGATCGGCCGAAAGCGGCTGCTGATGCTGAGCCTGGTGCTGATGGGCCTCGCGACGACGGCGGTCGGGCTGCTGCCGACCTACGCGATGGTCGGAATATGGGCGCCGATCGGCCTGACGCTGCTGCGGCTGGTCCAGGGCTTCGCCGTCGGCGGCGAATGGGGCGGCGCGGTGCTGCTCGCCGCCGAGCATGGCGATGCGAAAAGGCGCGGCTTCTGGGCGAGCTGGCCGCAGGCGGGCGTCCCCGCCGGCAACCTGCTCGCCGCCGGCATCCTCGCGGTCCTCGCCGGCACGCAGAAGGAGGCCGACTTCATCGCCTGGGGCTGGCGGATCCCGTTCCTCCTCTCGCTGATCCTGGTCGCGATCGGCTGGTGGATCCGCATGTCGGTCGCCGAAAGCCGCGCCTTCGAGAAGGAGATCGAGGCAGCGCCGCCGCCGAAAGTGCCGGCGATGGAGGTGCTGCGCGAGCGCCCGAAGGCCCTGCTCACCGGGGCTGGCCTGCGGCTGGGCGAGAACGTCTGCTATTACATCATCACCACCTTCTCGCTGACCTGGATGACGACGGTCGGGAAGCTCTCCAGGGAACGGGCGCTCGACGCGATCCTGATCGGCGCCGCGGTGCATTTCTTCCTCATCCCGGCGCTCGGCCGCCTGTCCGACGCGATCGGCCGCCGCACCGTCTATGCGATCGGCGGCTTCGGCATGGCGGCGTTTGGCTTCGTCTTCTTCAACCTGCTCGGCAGCGGCGGCCTTGCGATGGCGACCGTCGCGATCGTCGTCGCCTTGTTCTTCCACGGCGCGATGTACGGGCCGCAGGCGGCATTCATCGCCGAGCTCTTCCCGACCCGCATCCGCTATTCGGGCGCCTCGATCGCCTACCAGCTGACCTCGATCGTCGCCGGCTCCCTCGCCCCGCTCATCGCGCTGGCGCTTTACCAGCGCAGCCATTCCTCGGTGCCGGTGTCGATCTATGTCGGCGCCTGCTGCGCGGTGAGCGGCATCACCGCCTTGCTGGCGCGCGAGACCAAGGGGGTGGAGCTGAGCGAGATTCGGTAGGGGGGCGAGCCATGAGTGCTCCCCGGCGAAAGCCGGGGCCCAGTCCTGCCTACGGCCGTGGGCTGGCGCATCAAGCCACATCGTTTAGCAATTAGGTATTATGTCCCCGGAATTCTCTAGATGAAATTAAATCGAGCTCCTTTGCTAGAACGTCCTCGTCCGATCTATCATGGAACCATAATTTCCTAATAGGCCAAAATTTTCTGCAATCGAATCGGATATCCTTTAAATCTATTGTGAGAAGCGGGAGCACCAATCCCATATAATTATGAAAATTCGAAGACCAATAGTCGAGTGGACATGTTTCATAACTATCGATTTCATCTTGTATCTGTATAGACATTATTCTATCGTAATGTATTTCATGATATATTAGAGGCATCGCGACAATATTATTCCCTCTACCCAAAGTAGGGCTAATGGGTATGTTTTCTTCTTCACTCGACTTAATAAAGAATGCATTCACTTCTTCATAGATTGACTTAACATCTTTCATGTTACTCTCCCGGGGTAAACGGGCAGCTCCAGGGACACAATACCTAATTGACACCCCGCTGACCCGCGGTCGAAGCAGCAGAGGGAATAATTAGGTATTGTGTCCCCAGAATTGGTGTCCCCAGAATTGCGGAATTGCTGCCGGAATTCCCTTGCCCGACCGGTCCGTCGGCCCTGATTCTGCAATCGGAGGGAAGGCGGACAGCAGCTGTGCATCCTCAAGACGATATTCATAACAACCCGGCAACGAACACCCTAAATCGGTCTGTCGAGACGCAAAAACTCCGGAGTATACTACCGGCGCTCGAACCGTTGGATATTTCTTGTAAGCTCTTTTGATGATCTTGGTTGCACGGTGGTCAGCACGAAGTTTGTAAGATTCTCTAACAATTATCCCCCACTGGGGACAGGCACCATCGATTAAGCGCCTATTGTGAGGGTCTTGCCAGTAAATACCGCGGATGAGAATACGACTCCCAAGATAAATATTTGGTGACGCCATAACCTCACAGACAGATTTAGCCTGATGTTGTAGAGATAACAAATCGGGAGCACGATTATTCTGTGTCGTGCAGGCTGCCATAGCAAATAGAAGAAGCAGTGAGCGTTTCATTGGACCCACGAAGCCGGTTCTGGCGCTGCAAATATTCTTTCGCATAGCGTCTCCGACAATTCCCGGGACACAAAACAATTCCGGGGACATGTATCCGGGGACACCAATTCCGGGGACACCCAATTCCGGGGACACCAATTCCGGGGACAACAATTCCGGGGACACAATACCTAATTCCCTTGCTGCTTCGGCTTCGGCCCCGGCTTCTGCCGCTTCAGCCTCCGCCCGGTCTCCCCTTCCAGCCGCTCGAGGAACTCTGCATCGCCCCAAGGACGGCCGGTGCGCTGGTGCGCCTCGATCGCGATCTCCGCTTCGGGCGGCAGATCCCCCGCCTCCAGCCCACGGCGGAGCATCGCGCGCCAGTTGCGGTGGACGCCGGCGAGGGCGGCGAGATCGGTCAGCCCGTCCCGCTTGCCGTCGACATGCGCCCCCGCCGACGACCAACGCCAGTCCTCCGCCCGCTTGACCAGCTTCGCCTTCACCGGATTGAGCTCGACATAGCGCGCGGCCACTATCAGGTGGGCCTCGTCCATCGGATAAGAGGCGAACCGCCCCTGCCAGAGATAGCCGGTCCACCCCTTGGCGAAGTTGATCCGGCGCGAATAGCGGCGGTGCGCATCCGCCAGCGCCGCGCGCAGGCCGTCCGCGGTCGAGGGCACCAGAATGAGGTGGACGTGGTTCGGCATCAGGCACCAGGCGAGGCAGCGCACATCATTCTCCGCGCACGCCTCCGCCACCAGCGCCTTGTAGGCGGCATAATCCTCCTCGCCGAAGAAGACCTCCTGCCGCCGGTTGCCGCGCTGCGTCACATGGTGCGGGACGTCGGGAACCACGATGCGCGCGAGACGGGCCATGGCACAGAGTGCGCCGCCGGATCGGCGGGTGTCAATTAGGTATTGTGTCCCCGGAATTAGTGTCCCCGGAATTACGGCGCGCCGGCCTCGATCGACGGCGGCACGCGCTTGATGACGAGGTTGCCGCGCACGAGCGTCGTGAAGGCGCGCGGCAGGCGGGTGCGCGCACGGGCGCAGCTGCCAAGCCGAACAGCGTGGCGGGATGCGCTACGACACCTCACCGAGAGAGAGGCGGCGAAGTCCCAGCCACTGAAAGAAGTAGAAGATGCCGGCGATCACCAAGGCGAAGATCAAAGGCCCGGGGCCGAAATGACCGGAATTCAGTCGCGGATAAGCGGCGACCGTCCTGATGAGGCACGCGACAACCCACACCGCAAAGAATCGGGAAAAGAAGGTCCAATAGGGCGAGGGGCGCGGCTCGTTCCCAAAAGCATAGAGCAATACACCCACATTGGCGGGGAGAGAGACTAGATAGCTCATCAATGCCATGGCGTCCACAGGCGCACGAAACAGACCGACAGTTGCAACAGCAGTGAACAAAGTCAGGAACACTGCGAAAATCTTCCAGCCCATGCGATTCCCCCCAATAAGTCATCAACTGCTTTATTGCCGGCTCGTAAATGAAAGGTGAAAGACGTGTCCGCGCCGAAGATGTCCATCAAAGTCATGCGAGCTGCGCGGACACCTGCCGACGTCGGCGTCCGCGGCAAGCGACATGCCGGGTTGCGAAGGCGGGTTTGCCGGTGCACCTCAAAGCCATGAACGCAGGTGAAGCCACCGAGGCGGAAAGCGCGGCGCAGGAGCGGCTGTCCGTCAGCTGCCGCGTCGTCCAGGCGGCTGGAATCCTCGCCGCCCCGTCGGACGGCGAGCTGCTGCTGATCCGGGAAGAGACGAGCGACTGCTACGCGCTGCAGGGCAGCGGGGTCGACATCTGGGAGGCCGCGCGTCAGCCGATCGCCGTCGCCGGCATCTGCGAGGCACTCCGCCGCCTCTACGCGGTCGCCCCGGAGACGTGCGAGAGCAATGTGCTCCGGCAGGTCGAAGAGCTGCTCGACCAGGGTCTCTTCGTGCGCGCGTCCTAGGCGGTCCGGCCGGGTGGCTGCTCCCCCGCTCGTCTCCGCGGTGATGGCGGTCCACAACGGTGCCGGCCTGATCGGGGAAACGATCGCGTCGGTGCTGGCGCAAAGCCACCGGGCGATCGAGCTGCTCGTCGTGGACGACGGCTCGACCGACGCCACCGCGGCCATCGTCGAGGAATGGGCGCGGCGGGACGGGCGCGTGAGGCTGCTGCGGCGGGGCCATTCGGGGCAGGCTCTCGCGCTGAACGACGGCATCGCCGCCGCGCAGGGCGCGTTCATCGCCCGGATCGATCATGACGACCTGTGGCATCGCGACCGCCTGACGGCGCAGCTCGCCTGGATGGCGGGCGAAGGGCTCGAGGTCTGCGGCAGCTGGGTGCGCAGGATCGGCGAGGCGCGCGGCGTGATGCGCTTCCCGCGCGGGCACGAAGCCATCAGCTACGAGACTTTGTTCACCTGCCCGATCCTCGATTCCGCCAGCCTGTTCCGCGGCGACGTGCTTCGCGAACATCCCTATCCGGAATCGGCGATCGTCCGGACGGAGATGGTGCAATTGCTCCGTCTCCTGCCTCATTACCGCTTCGGCAACATGCCGCGCATCCTCGCCGAATACCGGATCCATGGCGGCCAGAAGACGCTGCGGCTCGAACCCCTCGCCCGCTATCGCCAGCGCCAGCTCCAGGAGCAGCATTTCGCGCAGATCTGCCCGGACGCCACCGACGAAAGGGCGACCTTCGCGCTCGTCACCCAGGGGGGTCCGCTCGAACGCGAACAGCTGCTCGCGCTCGCGGAGCTGTTCGCGCGGCGGCTGAGGCCGCCCGATCCCGAAGCACGCCGGCGCATCGTCCGGCACTGGCGCGCATTGACCAGGACGCGGGCGGAAAGGAGCCTCGGCCAGGCGCTTCGCCACCATCTCGACGATCGATTCTTGGCATGACCGCCGCCTCGCGCTAGGGAAAGTCATTGTTCCGTCGATACTTGCTGAAGGAGCCCGACCTTGAACGACGAACCGACGACCCCCGCACAGGCCTGTGTCGGAGCGAATGAGGCCGCGAAGCCGTGGGTCGAGCCGAAGCTGGTGAAGCTTCAGGCCGGCG
Source organism: Allosphingosinicella sp. (assembly GCA_036269695.1). Taxonomy (GTDB): domain Bacteria; phylum Pseudomonadota; class Alphaproteobacteria; order Sphingomonadales; family Sphingomonadaceae; genus Allosphingosinicella. The sequence goes on from DATBDY010000009.1 coordinate 95,625, forward strand.
GGGCGCAGGTGGGAGTTTCGGGTTTCTACGACGGCAGCAGCCAAAGCTCGTGAACGACGGGAATTAGCCAGCGACGGGCCGCCGCGGCTGCCTCTCAATTAGGCGGGCGCCCGCTTGCGCCCGCCGCGCAGCGATGGAGCGGCCGGTCGCGGCAGCGGCTCCCCTACTCGGCCTTCAGCGCATTCAGGCGCTCGATCTGCAGTCTCGCCTTGAGCGCGGCGCGGGAGAAGGCGAGCAGCACCGCCGTCCAGAAACAGGCCGCCACGACGATGAAGAACACGAGCAGCCGGGCATTCTCCGGCGGCGCCTCGCCGGTGTGGATGCGGTTCAGCATGATGCCGAGCTCCCATGCGAAGGGAATGAGGAACGGCACCATGTACCACAGCCACGCCTGCGAAAGGCCGTGCGCCTGGCGCTCCAGCTGCTCCCGGTGAAAATCGAGCGCCGGTTGCGCCGCCATGTCGGCGGGCAGCGGACGCGCATTGATGCGGCGGTTGATCTGCCACAGCACGAGCAGGTGCGCCGCGACCGTGAGCAGGATCGGATACCTCATCAGGGGGAAAGCGCCCCGGGCGATCAGCCAGACCGACACCGCGATGCTGAACGCCGAATAGGCATAGAGGGCGGTATTGCGCCAGCGGATACCCGCCTGCGCTTTGGCGGCACGGGCGTGGACTTCGGCAAGAGTGCTCATCGCATTCACCTCCGACGGTTGCGTTTTCCAGACGGTCTTGAAATCGGTCATGGGCCGTCTCCCTGATGGAACCGACTTGAGAGCAGGTGCTTGACGCGGTGGATGCGGGTGGCGACGGCGCCCGCCGAGAGGCCCGTAATCTCGGCGATCGATGCGGCGTCGTGATCTTCCAGATAGAGCAGCATCACCTGATCGTCGGGCGGCGTCAGGCGCCTGATCAGAATCTGCAGCCGGTCCAGCACGCGCGCATTGCCCACGGCGTCTTCGGGATCGTCGGACGCGGGGATGTCGGCCAGCTCTTCAAGGCTCACCAGCCGCGCCTTGCGCCGGCGCAACCGGGCGGAGATCGCGGTGTTGTGCGCGACGCGATAGACCCAGGTTCGCAGCGAGCATTGGCCGGCAAAACCCGCAAAGCTCCGCCACAGCGCCAGATACACGTCCTGCAGAAGGTCGCGGCGCTGGTCGGCGTCCGGCTCGTAGGTCCGCACCAGGCGGACCAGCGCCGGGCCGAATTCGGCGACTGCGCGCAGATAATGCTCATCCTGCGTCATCCACGACCCCTTCCAAACAGGTAGTCGCATGCGCGGAAGGTTCCTTACCGACAAGCGGCCGACCGCGCCATTTGGCGGTGGCAGGTCAGCGGGTGTCAATTAGGTATTGTGTCCCCAGAATTGGTGTCCCCAGAATTGGTGTATTGCCCGCGGAAGAAAACAGCCCCGGCGCCGCAGCGGGGGCTTGGCGGCGCCGGGGCAGAGGGCGACGCGGAAGGTCGGCTCGTCGCCCGGGGCGTGCATCCGGCGGAACGAGTCCGACGGTGCACCGAGCCTGAGTGGCTCGCGCGCCGCGGATGGTTCACTCGGCTGCGGTTAACCCCGCCGCGCCGCGATGGAGCGGTCGATCACGCGCTCCAGCAGGGTGAGCGGCACGTTGCCGCCGAGCACGACGGCGTCGTCGAAGGTGCGCAGGTCGAAGCGCGGGCCGAGCGCCGCTTTGGCCTTGTCGCGGAGGCGGTTGATCTCGCTGTGGCCGACCTTGTAGCCGCAGGCCTGGCCGGGCCAGGCGCAATAGCGGTCGACCTCGCCCTGCACCTCCTCGAGGGTCGAGCCGTTGGTGGTGGCGAACCACTGGATCGCCTGCGCGCGGGTCCAGCGTTTGGCATGGATGCCGCTGTCCACCACCAGCCGGCAGGCGCGGAAGGCGAGCGACTGGAGATAGCCGAGCCGCCCCAAAGGATCGCCGTCATAGGCGCCCAATTCGTCGCCCAATTGCTCGGCGTAGAGCGCCCAGCCTTCGGAATAGGCGTTGAACGCCAGCAAAGACCGGATCAGCGGCAGCTTGTACGTATATTCGCCCTGCCAGACATGGCCGGGAATGCCCTCGTGATAGGTGAGCGTCGGCAGCGCGTAACGCGGCCAGATCGAGGTGTCGCGCAGGTTGATATAATAATTGCCGGGCACCGAGCCGTCGATCGTCCCCGCCCCGGCATAGCCGTCCGGCGCGCCGGCCTCGATCGACGGCGGCACGCGCTTGATGACGAGATTGCCGCGCACGAGCGTCGCGAAGGCACGGGGCAGGCGGGTGCGCATGTCGGCGACGCGGCCGTTGAGATAGTCGAGGATCTGGCGGCGGCCCTCGTCGGTGTTGGGGAAGAGCACCTTGGGGTCCTTGCCGAGCGCGGTCATGCGCTCGCCGACGCTGCCCTGGGTCAGGCCCTGGGCGCGCAGGATCGGCTCCATCCGCGCCTGCAGGGCGGCGAGCTGCTCCCGGCCCACGGCGTGGACCTGGTCGGGATTCATGTTGCTGGTCGTGCCCGCCCTGAGCGCCCAGGCGTAATAAGCATCGCCGTCGGGCAGCTTCCAGACGCCGGCGCGGCCGTCCGCCTTGGCGCGCAGCCGCGTGAGCTCGGCGAGCTGGCGGTCGAGCGCCGGCGCCACCTTGTCGCGCGCCAGCGCCTCGGCGCGGGCGCGATAATTGCCGCCCATCGCCTCCGTCCGCTTCGCGAGCGAGGTGACGATCCCCCATTGGGCGATCGGCTCCGCGCGCCCGGCCTTCATCTGGCGCAGCGTCTTGTCGAGCAGGAAGTCGGGCGCGATCACGCCGAGGCCGGAATCGTGGCGGAGGCGCTCGGTCTCGCCGTCGAGCGCGGCCGCGTAGAGCTCCAGCCGCGCCAGATAGGCGTCGGCGTCGGCGCGGTCCTTCACCTGGTGGTTGCTGTCGAGGAAATCGGGGATCTCGACGAAGGCGCCGGTATTCTGCGCCACCACATAGGGCGCGTTGCGGTAGGAGAAGTTCTGGTTGAGCACCGCCATATCGCCATAGGGAAAGCGGTAGCCGTCGGCGGCGAGGCCGTGCGCGGTCTCGGTGACTTCGAGGTCGAGCAGGGTGGCGGGATCGAGGCCGCGCCGGTCCCACCCCTTCAGCCGCGCCAGCCGCGCCCGCGCCGCCTCCGCATGCCGCGTACGCCCGGCGAGCGAGCGATCGGTGAGGCGGCTCTTCAGCCCTGCCCGCGCGCCTTTGTCGAGGCCGAGCGCGGTCGCATTCTCCGGATATTCGGCGAGCAGCGCCTCGGCGATCCCGGACAGCATCGCCTCGGTCGCGGCGTCGCGCGCCGGCGCGGCCATGGCGGGGAGAGCCGGAAGAGCCGCCGCGGCGGCGGTCGAGGCGAGGAAGAGGCGGCGGTCGATTTTGTCCATGGGCGACCTTCTGTCACGGCCGGCCCCGCCCCGCAACGCAGGCGCTTGCCAGCGGCGGCGGAGTCGCATATCCAGCGCGGCATGGGTGCGACGAACCTTTTCCGTTCCAATTGGTGGCGCTGGCCGGCTGAATACGCCTGGCGCGCCCGCACGACCGCATGACCTGAAGACTCGAGCTCTTCAAACCAAGCGACAGCAGGCCCGCCCCCAAGGCGGGTTTTTTTTGCCTCCAGACCACGGACATCCGATCATGATCATCGTTCTCAAGCCCGAAGCCCCAGCCGAAACCGCCCGCGAGCTGATGGAGAAGATCGAGGCCAAGGGCCTGAAGCCGCTGCACATGCCGGGCGCGGAGCGGGTGGTGCTCGGCGCGCTCGGCGACGAACGGCTGCTCGCCGAGCTGGCGCTGGACAGCCACCCGATGGTGGAATCGCTGAAGCCGATCCTCGCGCCCTACAAATTGGTCAGCCGCGAGATGCACCCGCACGACACGATCTTCCGCTTCGGCCGCAATGCGATCGGCGGGCGCGGCTTCACGGTGATCGCCGGCCCCTGCGCGGTCGAGACCCGCGAGCAGATGCGCAACACCGCCGTGTTCGCCAAGACGGCCGGCGCCCACGGCCTGCGCGCCGGCGCCTACAAGCCGCGTACCAGCCCCTATGCCTTCCAGGGCCACGGCGTCGAAGGGCTCAAGATCCTGCGCGAGGTGGGCGACGATCTGGATCTGCCGGTGGTGACCGAGGTGATGGAGACCGCCGACGTCGGCGTGGTCGCCGAATATGCGGACGCGCTCCAGATCGGCGCGCGCAACATGCAGAATTTCTCGCTGCTGAAGGCGGTGGGGAAATGCGGCAAGCCGGTGCTGCTGAAGCGCGGCATGTCGGCCAAGGTCGAGGAATTGCTGCTGGCGGCCGAATATCTGCTCGCGGCGGGGAACGAGCAGGTGATGCTGTGCGAGCGCGGCATCCGCACCTTCGAGACCGCGACCCGCAACACGCTCGACCTCAACGCCATCCCCTACATCAAGCAGAAGACGCATCTGCCGGTGCTGGTCGATCCGTCGCACGGCACCGGCGTGCGCGACTTCGTCATCCCGATGGCGCTCGCCGCCGCCGCCTGCGGGGCGGACGGAATCCTCGTCGAGATGCACGAGAATCCGGCGGTCGCCCTCTCGGACGGCGCCCAGTCGCTTTATCCGGAAGGGTTCGAGCGGCTGATGAATGCGATCGCGCCGATCGTGGCGGCGGTCGGCCGCGAGCTGGCATGAGCGCGCCCTTGCCCACCGCCGGCACCGCCAACGCACTGACCCGGCGCCTCAGCGGCGCGCCGGACCGGCTCGCCCTCTATGCGGCTTTGACCGACGGCGGCCGCCGCCGCGACACCTTCCTGCTCGAGACGCTCGCCGGGCCGAGCCTGATCCTCGACCAGGCGGCGGTGCGGATCGAATGCCGCGGCTTCGCGGTGACCTTGACCGCGCTCACCTCGGGCGGCCTCAACGTCCTCGCCGCGCTCGGCCGCGTCCTCGCCCACCGCGTTGAGGCGCGCCAGACGGGCAGCCTCACCCTGCGCTTCCCGCCGCCCGAGGGCGACGATGCCGAAGCGCGCCTGCTCGCCCCCTCGCCGTTCGACGTGCTGCGCGCGCTCACCTCCGGCCTCCGCAGCGAGACGCCCGAGGAGCCCTTCACCCTCGCCTGCCTCGGCATCCTCTCCTTCGACCATGTCGATTTGTTCGAGGATCTGCCGAAGGACCAGGACGACCCGCTCGATTTCCCCGATTTCGTCTTCTGGCTCGCCGAATCCCTGGTCGTGACCGAGCCGGGCCTGGCGCCGCGCCTCGTCTGCACCGCCTTCGGCGCCGAGGAAGGCGACAACACAGTCCGCGCCCATTACGGCGCCGCCGAGCGGCTCGCTTCGCTGGCCGCGCGCTGCGAAGCGCCGCTCGCGCCGGTTCCCGCGCCGGCGCTGCGGCCGGGGCCGGAGCCGACCACCGATCTCGACGACGAGGCCTATGCCGAGGTGGTGCGGCGGATGAAGGAGCATATCCTCGCCGGCGACATCTATCAGGTGGTGCCCTCGCGCACTTTCGCCGCGCCCTGCGCCGACCCGCTCGCCGCCTTCGCCGCTTTGCGCAAGCTCGACCGCAGCCCATACATGTTCTTCGTCTCGGGGCCCGACCATCTCCTGTTCGGCGCGTCGCCCGAAGTCTCCGTGCGCGTCGGCCGCGAGGACGGCTGGCCGGTGGTCGAGGTGAAGCCGATCGCCGGCACCCGCAAGCGCGGCGCCGACGCCGACGAGGACGACCAGATGGAGGCGGACCTGCGCCTCGACACCAAGGAAGTGGCCGAGCACATGATGCTGGTCGACCTCGCCCGCAACGACGTCGCCCGCGTCAGCATCGCCGGCACCCGCCGCGTCGCCAAGTTGATGGACGTCGAGCGCTATGCCCGCGTCATGCACCTCGTCTCGTCGGTGAAGGGCTCGCTGCGCATGGGCTATGACGCCTTCCACGCGCTCCAGGCCTGCCTCAACATCGGCACCCTCTCCGGCGCGCCGAAGATCAAGGCGACCGAATTGCTCCGCCGCTTCGAGCGGACGAAGCGCGGCCCCTATGGCGGCGCGATCGGCTGGCTGGCCGGCGACGGCAATATGGACACGGGCGTCGTCATCCGCTCGGCGGTGGTCAAGGACGGCACCGCCTTCGTTCGCGCCGGCGCGGGCGTCGTCCACGACAGCGACCCGATGCGCGAGGCCGACGAGACGCGGCGCAAGGCGGCCGCCATCCTTTCCGCCATCGCCGCCGCGGGAGACGCGCAATGACCGGCAGCGTCCTCCTCATCGACAATCTCGATTCCTTCACCTTCAACCTGGTCGACGCGATCCAGCGGCTCGGCGCCAGGGTGCGGGTGCTGCGCAACACCGTCTCGGCCAAAGCGGCGCTCGCCGCGGCCGAGGAGAGCGGCGCCTCGATCCTGATCTCGCCCGGCCCCGGCCGGCCCGAGGATTCGGGCTGCATCCTCGAACTGGTGGCGCTCGCCAAGGGCCGCGTGCCGCTCGCCGGCGTCTGCCTCGGCCAGCAGGCGATCCTGATGGAAGCCGGCGCCCCGCTCGAGCGTGCGGCCGAGCCGGTCCACGGCAAGGCGAGCCTGCTCGACCATGACGGCGCGGGGCCCTTCGCCGGCCTGTCCGAGCCCGTGCGCGTCGGCCGCTACCATTCGCTGTGCACGCATCAGGTGCCGGACCGCTTCCGCGTCCACGCCCGGATCGACGGCATGGCGATGGCGATCAGCGACCCCGAGGCGCTGCAATCGGGCGTCCAGTTCCACCCCGAGTCGATCCTGACTCCGGCGGGCGGCCGCATCCTCGCCAATCTCGTCGGAATGGGAAAAGCCGCGGCGGCTTGATCGCTCTCCGGCGAAAGCCGGAGTCCAGAAATGGTCTTAGGGAGTTGGGTATTGTGTCCCCGGAATTGCAGCTCTCACGATGGCGGGTGCCATCGTCTGCGGTGCGTGGAGCTATCCGGCACTAGGTGATTATCCGCAGTTCGGCCATTTCTGCGAACATCGGCATTTCCACCCGCTTATTTCCCGGGGCATATCTGAACCCGACCAGTGCGCCCTGCTGGGTGGTGAACGCGTCGTCGCCCTCCAACCATCCGTAACACACCTTGGCGGCGATGTGCGGGCTATACGGGACCGGCCTAGGTTTGATGGAGTCGATGATTGTTTCTTCGGATATGATCACAGACGCAGAGAGGGTGTGGTTTGGCCCAATAACCGCCTGCCAAACAGGATGCGGAGCACTGGCGAACGTCTCCGGATTGGGAAGACCGTTTCCGAAGACGGGTGTAGTCTTTCCGAAATAGACACCCAAAATGCGGGCCGGCGTTGTTCCCTGATTCATGAAGACAAATTCAAAACGAAAATACCGATAGCCATTTCCATGCTGAGTAACTTCCGCCAGCTTCAAATCGGTGAGCGTGACATACGGCCGCAACTCTATTCTGGAAATATTCTGGCCGTGGCTTAGCAGTTTCTCATCCGCATCAGCACTACGCTTGGTGTGGTAAGCGGCGCGCCACGCGAAGAGAGCGGCTGCCACAGCGGCAAGGAGGGTGAGGGCGCCCACTCTCCATTGCCACCAAGCGGCGGTAACTTGCTCGTTCGCATCGCGCGCCTGATCCACGTCCGCTTGGGCGGAGATGGCTTCACAACTGAGATTTGGCTTGGTCGTGCCCTCGCAGCCTTGTCTTGGCTGTTGGCCGGAGGCGGCGCTGGTTTGCTGCTTCGCCGCCGTTGGTGGGGCAGCTAGATGTTGTTGTCCCTGTTTGTCGGGCAGATGGTGCTGTTCGGTATTGGCTAAGATTAACCATCCGATAGCCGCAAGGATGTAGCGCCGACTGCCTCTAACCATCGGACGAGGAATACGGCCGTAAACTTGCCCCGCGCAAGCTTGTTACATACGTTCGGCTCCGTCTCTTTGACGCGGATCTCCGCCTGCTTCTCCCCTAGACCCAGTCAGACTGGACCCCGGCCTTCGCCGGGGAGCAGAAGTGTGCGCCTATTCTGCCGGCACCGCGTCGGGCCGGGGGCGCCGGAACGGGCTGGAGAGCGTGCGAAGCAGGCGCGGGATCGGGCCGTGGCGTGCCATCCATTCGGCATAGTCGCGATAGGCGGGATCGAGCGAGAGGTGCCGCTCCTCGGTCTCGCGCGCCAGAAATAGACGCCGCTGACGCAGGCGAGAATGAAGGTGTTGCGGATGCAGTCGGTCATGTCGCCGGTGGTCGCGAAGAAGGCAGGAAGGCAAGCCACCAGAACAGGTTCTTCGACAGATAGGCCGGGTGCTTCGACCAGGCACAGGGGCCGTGGGTCAAGTTGCTTTTGTGGGCATGACGGAGAGGGACGTGCGCCGTGGCCGCCCGGCGGGATCATGCTCACGCCCGGATCGACGGCATGGCGATGGCGATCAGCGACCCCGAGGCGCTGCAGTCGGGCGTGCAATTCCACCCCGAGTCGATCCTGACTCCGGCGGGCGGCCGCATCCTCGCCAATCTCGTCGCCACGGCTCCCGCCCGAACCGGCTGAAAGGGCGGGATTTTTTCGATTCGCGCGCGGCGATTGAGGTGATAAGATCGGGCCGGCGGCAGGGAGCAGGCAGGGGAACGGGCCGGCGCCGCGAGGGAGGGGCATCTTGGAAACCAGCAGGCGGACTTTGCTCGGCGCGATTGGGACGTCGGCAGTTTTGCGCGGAACGCCGCTCTGGGCAGCGCCGGCAGCGGAACAGAAGCCGCCGCGGATCGCGGCCGAAGTGTTCGCCGAAAAACCGGCCATGGAGGGGCTTCAGCTCTCGCCCGACGGCACCAAGGTGCTCGCCCGGATGCAGGTGCACGGGCAGGAGATGCTTGGTACCTATGTCATCTCGACCGGGGCGCTCAAGGGCTACGCCTTGCCCAAGGACAGCGAGCTGCGCTGGTGCCGCTGGGCCGGCAACGACCGCTTCCTCGTCAGCATCCTCATCAAGTTCAAGCAGCGCGAGGATATGGGCCTCGGGACGCTGATGGTCGAAGGCAGGGCGTCACGCCTGCTCAGCTTCGATCTCGCCGCGGAGGCCGGCACCTTCATCGGCTTCACCGATTCGACCAATGTCGGCGACGACGTGCTGTTCGTGGATCCGGCCGGCGAGTATCTGCTCCTGTCGGTCAGCCGCTCCTACGGCCAATCGCCGGGCATCTATCGTTGCACCCTCAAGGAGAATCACCCGGAGCTGGTTGTCCGGCCGATCGACGGCGTCCGCGACTGGCATGCCGACGACAAGGGCGTGGTGCGGGCCGGCATCGGCTACGACCAGGGCCAGTGGTTCCTCATGTACCGACCGGGACCCGACGTCGAGTTCCACAAGACCTCCCGCGGCGACGCCCATATTTTCGAGGATGCGCCCACCGGCGTGATGCACTTCGTCGGCGGCACCGGCGACGGGTATATCTTCTCGAACAAGGACACCGGCCTCAGCGCCGTCTACAAATACGATTTCAACACGCGCACCATGGGCGAAAAGATCTTCGCCTGCCCGACGAACGACGTCGAGGATCTGGCCTTCGACACGGTGAGCCGCGCCCTGGTCGGCGTCCGCTACACGGACGACCGGGAGCGGATCGCATGGCTCGACCCCTTTCTGAAGGATGTGCAGGACGGGATCGACCGCGCGCTGGCGGGACGCCAGAATCGCATCATCTCGTGGAGCGACGACAAATCGGTGCTGCTGGTCCATTCCGGCACCACGCGCGACCCCGGAACTTATTATGTCTTCCATATCGCAAACACGAAGCTGAGCCCGCTGGTGCGGCCGAACCCGCAGCTCGTGCCCGCGCAGCTCGCGCCGATGGAGGCGGTGACCTACAAGGCGCGCGACGGCCTCCAAATCCCCGCTTATCTGACCCTGCCGGTCGGCCGCGAGCCGAAGGGCCTTCCGCTCGTCATCATGCCGCATGGCGGGCCTTACGGCGTGCGCGACACTTTGGGCTACGATTCGGAGGTCCAGTTCCTCGCCAACCGCGGCTATGTCGTCCTCCAGCCCAATTATCGCGGCTCCGACAGCTACGGCATCGATTATTACAGGCACGGCTACGGCGAATGGGGCCGCAAGATGCAGGACGATCTCGACGACGGCATGGCCTGGCTGGTCGGCCGCGGCATCGTCGATCCGAAGCGCGCCTGCCTCGTCGGCGGCTCCTATGGCGGCTATGCCGCGGCGTGGGGCGCGACCCGCAACCCCGAGCGCTACCGCTGCGCCTCCTGCTTCGCCGGCGTGTTCAACCTGCGCAAGCAGCTCTCTTATGCGAGCGACTTCCTCTCCAGCCGCGCCTATCGCGAATATAAGTCCACGGTGCGGGGCGCCGGATCGTTCGACCTCGATTCGGTTTCGCCCCTCGTCGGCGTGGCGCGGCTCCAGGTGCCGGTGCTGCTCATCCACGGCGACGCCGATCACACGGTGCCGATCGAGCAGTCCAAGGATTACGACGCGGCGCTGACCCGCGCGCAAAAGCCGCACGAATTCTACGTCATCAAGGACGAAGGTCACGGTTTCTACCAGCAGAAGGACAGCTTCGCCTTCTATCTGGGCAAGCTGGAAGCCTTTCTCGCCCGCTACAATCCCGCGGACCAGGCCTGATTATTCGGCCGGCCCTGCGTCCGGCCGCGGGCGGCGGAAGGGGCTGGAGAGGGTGCGCAGCAGGCGCGGGATCGGCCCATTGCGGGCCATCCATTCGGCATAGTCGCGATAGGCGGGGTCGAGCGAGAGGTGCCGCTCCTCGGTCTTCGCCCGCCAGAAATAGACGCCGCTGACGCAGGCGAGGATGAAGGTGTTGCGGATGCAGTCCGTCATGTCGCCGGTGGTCGCGAAGAAGGGCAGGAAGGCGAGCCACCAGAACAGGTTCTTCGAAAGATAGGCCGGGTGCTTGGACCAGGCATAGGGGCCGTGGGTCAGGATGCCGCGGTGGGTGAGGTTCGAGAAGCGGAAGCCGAAGGCGACCGTCGCCAGCGCGTAGATGCCGGTGAGCAGGACCAGCAGCACCCCGTCGATCGTCAGCAGGATCGGCCAGCCGTCGAGCCAATAGGCCCAGCCGTCCTCGCCCACCGTCCCCGGCCGGTAGTCGAGCGGCCCGCCGCCGTTCATCTGGATGAAGGGCGGATAGCAGATCAGGGCCGCCATCCAGCCGGCGGCGAACGGATTGGCCGAGCGGATATGGGCGTCGAGCGGCTTCATCGTCAGCACGTAGCCGACGGTCGCGAAGGTCACGTCGACCATGAACATGCAGGCGATCAGCCAGCGGATCAGCGAACCGAGCGTGACGGTCACGTCCGCCGAAGCGGGCGTGATCGCGTAGAACCAGTTTCCAGGCACGATCGAGAGCATGAAGGCGAGGAAGAAGGCCTTGATCGCCCAGCAGCGCAAATGATCGTAGAGGATCTCGCGGTCGACCAGGCCTCCCTTGCCGATGAGCAGCTGGCCCATGTGCCAGGCGCCGTCGCGCGGGTCCTTCAGCCGCCGGTCGATCCAGGCGACGTAGGGCACCGAGACGACGAGCAAGGGAATCGACGCCCAGCCGAGGATCTTCATCGAGAACTGGGTGTCGCCGTAGCGATTGTCCCAATACCAGCGGGCCATGAAATAGAGGAAGGCGATCGCCACCCAGGTCGCCCACAGGCCGGCGATCTTCACGAAGGTGAAATCGAGCGATTGCTTGAGCGGCCGCGGCGGCGACTCCCAGTCGATGCCGGTGGACGGCCGGCGGTGCACCTTCTCGACCAGCAGCGACCACAGCACCATCGGCGCGCCGCAGGCGACAACCGCGCAGAGCGCCGCGTTCGGGCCCGTGAACTGCCAGGTGCGGGCGATGCCGGCATAAGCGAGCAAAGAGAGCAGCCCCACTGCCCCGGTCCAGCCGCTCACGGCCGAGCGCGGCCGGGATTCGGGACGGAGCTCCGGGGCGATCTTCAGCTCGGCGTTCATCGGGGAGGGACATAGGGGGGAATGGTAAGCAAGGCGTGAACGATTGCCGCCGCCGACCCCGCTTCATCGCGGGCGTAAACCGCTTCTTAAGCCTTTGTGGCGCTATGCCTTTTTCCGCGTGGGGTGATGGCGGGACGGTCCCGTCGTCAAGATTTTCGATGGCTGGGAGGGGTAGTTGCTGTCGAGCGAGCTTCACGAGGAGACCCTGTTCTCCTTTTCAAAGCAGGCACCGCGGCCGCCCGAGCGGCGGCGCGACTCGCGCCATCTCACGATCCTGCGGGTGGGCGCGCTGATCGGGGCGGCGGGTCGCGAGCTCTGCCTGATCCGCAACATTTCCGCCGGCGGCCTCATGGCCCATGTCTATTCGCATCATGAGGAAGGCGAGCGGGTCGCGATCGAGCTGAAGGGCAACCAGCAGACGCCCGGCAAGGTGCTCTGGGTCAGCGAATCCAATATCGGCATCGAGTTCGACGAGCCGATCGACGTCGCCGAGATCCTCTCCAACCAGACGGTGCTCGACAATGGCTGGCGCCCGCGCCTGCCGCGGATCGAGGTCGACCGCCTCGCCACCCTGCGCTGCGGCGCCCGCCTCTACGGCGTCAACACCCGCGACATCTCGCAGGGCGGCGTGAAGATCGAATGCGACCAGCCGCTCGAAGCCGGCCTCGAAGTGGTGCTGACGATGGAAAATTTCCGCCCGCTCCAGGCGCTGGTGCGCTGGTGCGGCAACGGCCTCGCCGGCCTCTCCTTCAACCAGCTGATCCCCTTCCCGGAGCTGATGAACTGGCTGAAGAGCGGCGAAAACGGCGGCGGGGACAAGGCGGCCTGAACGACGGGCGCGGTAGCAGTCCACGACGCCGTCTCCATCTGCTTTCGACCCATTGCGGACGCTACAGAGGGCCGATGTCCAGTTCACGCAAGCGTGCCGCTCCCGCGGACGTCAATGCGACCACGTAGCCCGGCGCACGGCCAGTCTGGTGCCAGTTTGCCGGATCGCGGAGCGCATTCTCGGCCTCACTAAGCGCACCGGCCTGGTTTGATTATCGAACCACGCGCCAAATTCGACGGCAATCAGCCCCTGACGAACCAGATCAATCAAGTCGTCGATGGAGTCGTGGCGGCTCGCAGGGCGAAACTCCGGCAAGCAGTCGGCAAAGTCCCAGAGCGCAAAATGATCATCCAGCAGGAGATCGAGAGCGTGAACTTGCCGTTCGTTCATCAGTGCAAGTTACCCAAGCACTGCGGAGGCGCAATATCCGCTTTCGACCCATTCGGCCCGGCCCGGCCCGGCCTCAGCGCCATAGCCACGGCACCTTCGGCCCGATAGGGTCGCGCCGGCCCGTGAGGCCGGCGGCCCATCGGACGTTGACGGAGCAGGTTCGGCGTGCGTCTTCTCGTGCTTCGCCCGTGGCGCATTTTCGGATTGGTCCTTTGCCTCGGCGTGCTCGTCCTCGCCGGGATCGGCTATCGCAATGCCGTCGCCATGCCGCTCGTGCGCCGCGCGACGTTTCGGCTCCCCGGCTGGCCGCCCGGCCGGCCACCCCTCAAGCTCCTGCTCCTCGCCGACCTCCATGTCGAAGCGCCCGAAACGGGTGCGCGAAGGGTCGCCTCGATCGCCGACCAGATCGACGCGCTTCATCCGGACATCATCATCGCGGCCGGAGATTTCGTGGGGTCGAGAGCCGAGCGCACCGATTTCCCGGAGCGTGTCTTGCCGGTCCTGGCGAAGCTCTCCGCACCGCTCGGCGTTTATGCCGTGCTCGGCAACCACGATCATATGGCTGGGAGCACGAGGATCGCGGCGATCCTTGGGCGCGCCCATGTGCGGGTGATCGGCGACAGCCCGATCCAGGCGGGCCCGCTCGTGATCGGCGGGCTCGACGATTATACAAAGGGCTGGGACAGGAGCATCGCCGACGAGACGGCGCTGTACCGCAGGATGCGGCTTTTGCCGGGCGCCAGGGTGCTGGTCGCGCACAGTCCCGACCAGTTCCCGCGAGTCCCGCTCGACATCCCGCTGATGCTCGCCGGACATACGCATTGCGGACAGATCGCCCTGCCCTTTTTCGGACCGCTCCTGACCGGCTCGGACTATGGCCGCCGCTATGCGTGCGGCATCATCCGCGAGCATGGGAGCGTCCTCGTCGTGACGGCGGGGCTCGGCACGAGTCACGTGCCGCTGCGCTTCGGCGCGCCGCCGGACATATGGCTGATCGAGTTGGGCGGCGGCAACGAAGGGGCCCGATGAAGACCATCCAGGCGACGTCGGCTAAGGGAGGCGCAGCCCCATGTTCGAACGACTGCTGACATCGTCCTTCCCCCGCTTGTGCCTCGTGACGGCGCTTTGTCTCGCGACGCAGATCGCCTCCGCGCGGCTGGCGGCCCCGAGCGCCCCGCGGCCGTTCGCTTTCGCGCCTGCCATCTACATGCGGACAGGCGCCGATTTGTCCTCCTGGGCGAGGGCCACGGGCCAGTCCTACGCCTTGATGGCCTTCTACAACGCCGCCGAAGGCCGCTGCGCCGGGACGTGGCCCGACGACGAGGCGGCGGTGCTGGCGCAGGCGCGGGCGCTGCGGTCGCTGGGCGGCGACGTGATCCTGTCGACCGGAGGCTGGAACGCGGACGACCTTGCCGCACGATGCGCGGACCCGGCCAGCCTCGCGGACGTCTACGATGCCCTGCTCCAGCGGTTCGGGGCGGACCATCTCGATCTCGATCCCGAAGCGGGAGACATCCACAACAATTTGCTGCACGACATTGTCGACCGCCGCTCGGCGGCGATGCGCATCCTCCAGGACCGCTTCAGGGCGCGGGGCAAGATTCTGCACCTCTCCGTCGCGGTCGCCGTCAAGCCCGCCTTCGGCATGGACGCCGACAACCTCTACGTCCTGCAGTCCGCCAAGGCTGCCGGCGTCAGGATCGAGATGATCGATGCCATGGTGATGGATTATCGGGACGGCCAGTCGGAAGGAAAGATGGGGCCTCGGTCCATCCAGACGCTGGAGATGGTCCACGCCCAGCTCAAGACACTCTTCCCCGGCCACGACGACGCCGCCTTGTGGGGGATGATGGGCGCGTTGCCCGATCTGGGCCAGAACGACGCGGAGCCGGAAATCTTCACACTGGACGACGCGCGTCAGCTGGAAAGCTTCGCCGAGGCCAGGGGATTGGGGCGCCTGTCGTTCTGGTCCGTGGGGCGCGACAATGGCGACTGCCCCGGCAAGCTTGTGTCGGACCCGACCTGCAGCGGGATCGTCCAGGCCCAATGGGCCTTCAGCCGGATCCTCGGCACGTTCGCGCGGGCGCACGACAAAGCCCGCGCGCCCCGCTGAACGCCCGCGACGGGTGATGGGGTGGACGCCCCCCGACGGCATCGATGTGCCAAGGTGAGGTGTCAGACTTCACCTGAGGGAGGCGTCCATGGAGCAGATTACCACGATCGGATTGGATATCGCCAAGCATGTTTTCCACGCGCACGGGGCCG
>DATBDY010000051.1:0-218609 GCA_036269695.1 Allosphingosinicella sp.
GATGTCGGACCGGATCGCCGTCATGGATGGCGGCCGGATCGAGCAAGTCGACACGCCGCGGGCGCTGTATGAGCGCCCGGTGACCCCCTTCGTCGCCGACTTCATCGGCGTCTCGAACACGCTCAGCCTGCGCGTCGACCTGCTCGACCCGGCCGCCGTCCATGACGGCGATCCGGTCCGACATCGTCAGCGCCTCCTCCTGATCGTGGGTGACGTAGACGAACGCCGTCCCGGTCTCCCTCTGGATCCGCTTCAGCTCGGCCTGCATCTCCTTTCGCAGCTTCAGGTCGAGCGCCCCCAGCGGCTCGTCGAGCAGCAGGGCGGTCGGGCGGTTGACGAGGGCGCGGGCGAGGGCGACGCGCTGGCGCTGGCCGCCCGAGAGCTGGGCCGGGAAGCGCTTGCCATAGCCTTCGAGCTGGACGAGCCGGAGCAGCCCCTCCACCCGCGCCCTGATCTCGTCGCGCTTCGGCCGCTGCCGCCTTTTCATGATGTCGAGGCCGAAGGCGATGTTCCGCTCGACGTTCATATGGTTGAACAAGGCATAATGCTGGAAGACGAAGCCGATGCCGCGCTTGGCGGCCGCCTTGTCGGTCACGTCCTCATCGCCGAACAGGATGCGGCCGCTGTCGGGGAAATCGAGCCCGGCGATGATCCGCAACAGGGTCGTCTTGCCCGAGCCCGAAGGGCCGAGCAAAGCGACGAACTCGCCCGGCGCGATCTCCAGGCTGACGTCGCTCAACGCCGGATAAGCGGAGAACCGCTTCGACACCCGCTCGACGCGGATCGAGGTGTCAGTGGCCCGTGGCCGCGATTTCATCCCGGTGCTGCCATTCGAGGAACGTCTTAAGGGCGAGGGTGAGGAGGCCCAGAAGAGCGAGGAGAGAGGCGACCGCGAAAGCGGCGACGAAATTATATTCATTGTAGAGCACCTCGACGTGGAGAGGCAGCGTGTTGGTCTCGCCGCGAATTTGGCCCGAAACAACCGAGACGGCGCCGAATTCGCCCATCGCGCGGGCATTGCACAGAAGCACGCCGTAGAGCAGCCCCCAGTGGATATTCGGCAGGGTGACGTGCCAGAAGGTCTGCCAGCCCGAGGCGCCGAGCGTGATCGCCGCTTCCTCGTCCGAGCGCCCCTGCGCCGCCATCAGCGGGATCAGCTCGCGAGCGACGAAGGGGAAGGTGACGAAGACGGTGGCGAGGACGATGCCCGGGAGGGCGAAGACGATCTCGACCCCATGCTCCTCCAGCCACGCGCCGAACCAGCCGTGTGCGCCGAACAGGAGGACGTAGATCAGGCCCGATACGACTGGTGAGACGGAGAAGGGCACGTCGATCAGCGTGAGGAGGATCGTCTTGCCGGGGAAATGATGCTTGGTGATCGCCCAGGCCGCCGAAATCCCGAAGACGACGTTGAGCGGCACGGCGATGGCGGCGACGAGCAGGGTGAGCTTGATCGCCGAGCGGGCGTCGGGCTCGGTCACCGCATCGAGCCAGCCGGAAATGCCGTTGCGGAAGGCCTCGGCGAAGACGGTGCCGAGTGGCAGCAGCAAGACCACTGCGATCCAGGCGAAGGCGATGCCGATCAGAAGCCATCGCACGAACGGCGTCTCGCTGAGGGGATGGCGGCGCGTCACAGGCCCTTCCGCCGCTGCCGGGCCTGGAGGAGGTTGAGGAGGAGCAGCACTACGAATGAGATGCACAGCATCACCGTCGCGATCGCGGTCGCCCCGGCATAATCATACTCCTCGAGCCGGGTGACGATGAGCAAGGGCGCGATCTCGGTCCGGTAGGGCATGTTGCCGGCGATGAAGATCACCGATCCGTACTCGCCGGCGGCACGGGCGAAAGCGAGGGCGAAGCCGGTCGCCAGCGCCGGCGCGATGCCGGGGAGGAGGGCGCGGTTGAAGGTCTGGAAGCGCGTGGCGCCGAGGGTGATCGCGGCTTCCTCCATTTCCTTGGGCAGCTGGGCGAGCACCGGCTCGACGGTGCGGACGACGAAGGGCAGACCGACGAAGATCATCGCGACGACGACGCCCGCCGGCCGGTAGGCGACCGGCAGGCCGGCCTCGGTGAAGAACCGGCCGAGGATGCCGTTCTCGGCATAGATGGCGGTCAGCGCGATGCCGGCGACCGCCGTCGGCAGCGCGAAGGGCAGGTCGATCATCGCGCCGAACAGCCTTTTGCCTGGGAAGCGGTATCGGACCAGCACCCAGGCGACGAGCAGGCCGAAGACGAGGTTCGCGGTCGCCGCGAGCAGGGCGCCGCCGAAGCTCAGCCGGTATGCGTCGAGCGCCCGCGCCGAGCCCGCCGCCGCCCAGAATTCGTGCCAGCCGTTGCCGGCGCTTTTGACGAATACCGCGCTCAGCGGAATGAGGACGATGACGCTGAGCCAAGTGATGGTGATGCCGAGCGACAGCGTCAGCCCCGGCATGGCCGTGCGCTTGCGCCGGCGGGGGAGGGGAAGGGTGAGGGTCGTCATGGGGAAGGGAAGCCGCCCGCCCCGAAACCCGCCAGCCCTGTCCGCCACCGCATCATCGCGCGTCTCCTCAGGGCGAATCGGGCTCGCCGGTCAGGGCAACAGATACTCTACCGAAACGGTGGACAACAGTGAGCGAGCCAAAAAGCGAAGCCCTTCTCCCCGCTCCACAGACAGTGGGAAGTTTTATGCCGTACGGCAGGGGCAGCGGGCAATCTTCTTCCGCTGGGGCGACCCGGCGGCAGGTTGATTTCAAATTGCGAAGCTCAGGGGCTTCCTATGAGCTCCGCGGAAATCACACGGTTTTGCCGGTCCACTTCGACCACCCAGTAAAGCGGGTTGAGCGGAGCGAAGGAGGAGGCGTAGACGATCTCCGTCGAGCAGTCGGAGGCGAAACTGTAAGGAAAGCGGCTTCCGCACCCTGCCCTCCAGGATGGCCTTCCTAGCAGCCGGACCGCAGCTTCGGCTGGCATGCTCCGTTTGACCCTTTCCATCGTCGTGCTGAGCCGATCGTCGTGCAGTTTGCCGTAGATGCCATAGCCCGTTGGGAACAGGATGGCGACGGCTGCAGCGATGAGGCAGCCCAGTCTGCTCATCGACATCATCTCGTTTGGGAATTTACCGCAATTATCCGCACCGGACCTTTCGTGCGGCATGGACGATCGAGGCAGATATGGTCAAACCAGACCTCGCCATTTCCGATCATCACACCCTGGTCACGCCCGAACAAGTCGTCGAACTTTTGCGCGAGGATCACCCGTCGGACGTTCGGAGTGAAGATTCGATTGTAATCTTTCTCGGCCTCGGCGCGATTGCGATAGGGGTGCGAGCCACCGCGGCGGTTCACGCGCAAGGGGAACGAGGCCAGGTCGAGCACGACCCGGCTGTTGTTGGATCTCACCGCTGTCTGCAGGTCGCGCAGGAACGAGCGATAGCCATTGTCCTTCAGCACCCAGTCGGGTGCGGTCGCCGCCATCCCGACGACAAGGACGAGAGGAAGGGCCAGCCGCCGGAGTCCGGTCCAGCATTGGCGCATGGCCGTCACTCCGTCCTCGGCTTCGCCGGCCTTGTCCGCCACCGCATCAATGGCCTTCGCGCACCCAGACGGTGCACCGCGCGATCCACTGTTCAAGCTCGGAAACCAGATCCGCATAGGATTGAGTCACGAACCGGTGAACCTCTTCGGCGTCGCGACCAAATTCGAACGGTTCATCTTTCTTGCGGCGCCCGCGTTCGGTGCGTGGCCAAGGCTGGTACAGGATTGTGAGAACAAAGCTGCCGCCTGGATCGAACTCGGGATTGAATGTCACATCGACGGCGAACCGCGACCCCTCGTTCACGGCGTGGAAGATGGCGGTCCCGCCAAAATCTCCGTTCTCGGCGCGAGAGCTCGTGTCGAGGCGATTCCAAGTGATGCGCCATCCGGAAGGCACCCTCAGCGGCTGAAGGTTCATATAGGCGGGAGAAGTGGGGTAGAATTCGTGCATGGCTGTTCCGTTAGCCGAACATTATGGCTTTGGCCGCTCACGAACCGCAATGCCGTTAAGGGCGGGAAGGGGAATGGCGGCCAGTTCAAGCAACCATGCGCACCGGCGCCGCGATGCTGTTCCGCTCGCAAGCAAAGCGGGCTAGAGCCGGAATGGGCGCCCGTAGCTCAGTTGGACAGAGCACGAGCCTTCTAAGCTTGGGGTCGCAGGTTCGAATCCTGCCGGGCGCGCCAGTGATGCTCAGCCGCCGGCGGGCGCCTGCATCGTCAGGGTGAGCCGCCGGTCGCGGCGCTGCACTTCGAGCGCCACCTGGTGCGCGTCGGTGTCGAGGGCGCGGCCGAGCTCGGAGGCGCTCGAGGTCGGGGTGTCGTCGACCGACAGCACGATGTCTCCCACCCTCAAACCCGCCCGGCCGGCCGGCGAGTTGGGTTTGACGGCGGAGACCACCGCGCCCTGGGCGCCCTGCAGGCCGAGGCGGCCCGCCAGCACCGGGGTCACATCCTCGGCCGCGAAGCCGAAGCGGTTGGCCGCCAGCTTGCCTGTCCGCATCAGCTCGCTGGCCACGCGCTGCGCCGTCGCTGCCGGCAGGATCTGGAGGGGATCGGACGCGCCGGCCGGCGCGGGCAAGGCGATTCCGATCACCTGCCCGCCCGGTCCGACCACGGGACTGCCCATGAACGCGCCGTCCAGCGCCGGCCGCATGCGAATATAGGCCGCCGGGCCGCCGCCTTCCGCGATGAAATCGGCGCTGACCAGTCCGGCGCCGATGATGCAGCCGCTGCCGTTGGGCGCGGCCAGCGCGACTCCCCATTGGCCGATGCGCGGGAAATTGGGGTCGGCGAAGTCGAGGGCGGGCAGGCCGTTCCCGTCGGTCTTCAGAACGGCGATGCCGGTCAGCGGATCGGCGCCGATCAGGGTGGCGTCATGGGCGGTGCCGTCGCTGGTCACGATCTGGATGGCGCTGGCCTTGGCGACCGACGCGCCGCTGGTGACGGCATAGCCGTCCCGGGAGATCAGGAAGCCGGCGGTGCCGTCCGCAACGCCGGTGCCCTGCACCGCGACCACGGCCGGGCAAACCTGCTGGACGAGGTCGGGGAGGGCGTCGAGCCCGGTCGCCGCGGGAGCGGGCCGAGGCTGGATCGGCGGGATCACCCGCTCGCGGATCTGGACGACCCGCGGCCAGAGATTGGCGCCGATCACCGCACCGGCGCCGACCAGCGCGATTCCCACCAGCCCGCCGATGCCGAAGCGCAGGAGGGGATTGCCGTCGCGCATGCGGGCGCTCTGCCCGGGATCGGCAGGCGGCTCAAGCCTCGCCGAACAGGTCGCGCTGGGCTTTTTCGATCTCTTCCGCGTAGCGCCGGCGGACATGCCGCTCGGAAACGGTTCCGAGCACGCGGGCCTCGTCGTCGACGACGGCGAGATCGTCCGCCTCCTTCTCGTCGAGCACGCGCATCACCGCGGTGACGTCCTGGTCAGGCCGCAGCGCCGCATCCGGCAGGATGGCGATGGTCGAGACGGGCGCCGCCTCGTCAAGGCTGTCGGCGAAGGCGGCGGCGGTCGGCACCAGGCCGGCATAGGCCTCGTGCTCGTCGACGAGGACCACCCGCCCGGTCGATCCAAGCGGGAACCGCCGCCGGAACTCCGCCACGGTCGTCCCCGACGGCACGGTCGGGACTCCGCGGCGCATCATCCGGCCCGCCGTCAGCGTCTTGACCCAGCCCACGTCCCGCGCGCTGCGGATCGTCTCGCCGCGCGTGTGCAGCCGCCACGTCGAGAAGGAGAAGCCGAAGGTCGTGCGCACGACCGTGCTCGCGCAGAGCGCCGCGACGAGCGCCGCGCCGGTCAGCGCGAAATCGTGGGTGGTCTCAAGGACCAGCATCGCCATCGTCATCGGTCCGCCGACCACGGCGACGGCCAAGGCCGCCATGCCGACCAGGGCCGCGTCAGTGGCGTCGATCGGCGGAATTCCGGGAATTCCGGCGGCGAGCTCACCGTAGATCTGGCCGACCAAAGAGCCGAGGAAGAGCGAGGCGAAGAAGAGGCCGCCGCGGAAGCCGAATCCCAAAGAGATGGCCGAGGCCGCCATCTTGAGCAGGAAGACGGCGGCGAGGAAGCCGATCCCCACCTGCTCGGTGAGGTCGAGGTGGAGCGCGCCGTGGCCGGCGGAGAGCGCCTGGGGGGAAATCCAGGCGATCGGGATCAGCAGCAGGCCGCCGACGACGGGCCGAATTCGTTCGGGCACCGGCGATTTCTTGATGCCCCGCTCGATCCAGGTGACGCCCTGCATCAGCAGGATCGCGATTCCCGCGCAGATCAGGCCCAGCAGGGCGTAGATCAGATAATCGAGGGTGACGATCGCCTGCGCGCCGGGGATGGCGATCAAATAGGAGGGGGTGCCGGTCGCGCGGACCACCAAGGCGGCGACCATCGCCGCGGCCGCGACCGGCGCGATGGCGGCCGGCGTATAGGCGCCGATGACGATCTCGAAGGCGTAGAAGGCGCCGGTCAGCGGCGCCCCGAACGCGGCGCCGACCGCCGCGCCGGCGCCGGCGCCGACCATCAGCCGCAGATCGCTGCGGCGCAGCTTCAGCCGCTGGCCGAGGACCGAGGCGAGGCCGCCGCCCATTTGCGCATAGGCCGCCTCCAGCCCGACCGACGCGCCGAAGCCGTTGGAGAGCAAGGTCTGCGCCGCCACCAGCCAGGTATCGCCGATCGGGATAACGCCGCCGTGCAGCGCGTTGGCCTCGACCACGTCGATCGGCGCGTGCACGCGTTTGCGCACCAGCAGGTTGAGTCCCATCAAAAAGAGGCCGCCGATTGGAAGGGCCAGCAGTCGCCACGGCGCGATCGAGGTGAGGGCGCTCAGCCGCGAGATGTCGGTGCCGTAGAGCACGGCCTGGACGAAATGCGCCGCGTCGCGCTGGATCAGCATGGTCGCGCCGGCGAGCAGGCCGACAGCGACCGCAACACCAATCAGCGCTGCCTCGCTCGAGCGAAGCCAGCGGCGCAGCCTGGCCGCGGCGGAGAGGATCGCCATTTGCCTCATGTGCAGCTGCCCTAGGGTCTGCGCTCAAGCGCTGCAACGCGCGGAAACAGCCGTTCGCGCTGCATCCGGCCCCGCCTTCGTCTCGTAACATCCCGTGGCCGCCTCACGCGAAAACGAATAAAGTGGCGGCATCCTTGGGAGGATCGACATGGCAGAAGGCTTCATTCGTACCGCGTCCGATTATCCGAGCTACCGCGTCGTCGGCGAACGGATCGCGGTCGCCGCCTCCGCCGCCGATACGGGCGGGCTGGAGCTGTTCCACCAGAAGGGCGAGGCCGGCCAGGGGCCGCCGCCGCACGCCCATCCGTGGGACGAGACCTTTTTCGTGGTGAAAGGCGAGGTCGAGATCGGCGTCGGCGACAGGACCGTTTTGTGCGGGCCCGGCGCCGTCGCCCATGCGCCGGCCGGGACCTACCATTGGTTCCGCTTCACCAGCGACTGCGAGATGGTGTCGGTCACATCGGGGGCGGGCGCCGCCGATTTCTTCGCCGACGTGGACCGCACGACTGAGGGCTCGGCCGACATGGAGATCCTCCTGCCGGTGGCGCTCCGTCACGGCCTGCAGGTGCCCGAGCCGCCGGCTTCGCCCGATGCGATGATCGAGATCCTGCCCGCCAACCTGGCCTGAGGCTTCCCCAGCGCCGTCGTCTCGGCTAGGCGACGGCGCATGGAGGGGGAGGATCTGAAGCGGATCGACGCCGCCGCGCTTGCGGGCGCGCATTTTCGCTATTTCGATTTCGTGATGGCGGCATTCGTCACCATCCTGCTGCTGTCGAACGTGATCGGCGCGGGCAAGGTGGCGACGATCGATCTGCCGCGGATCGGGCCGTGGCCGTTCGGCGCCGGCATCCTCTTCTTCCCGGTCTCCTACGTGCTCGGCGACGTTCTGACCGAGGTCTACGGCTATGCCCGCGCCCGCCGCTGCATCTGGGCCGGCTTCGCGGCGATGCTGTTCATGGCGTTCATGAGCTGGGTCGTCGTGGCGCTGCCGCCGGCCGACAGCTGGAAAGGGCAGGCGGCCTACGAGGCGGTGTTCGGCCAGGTGCCGCGCATCGTCTTCGCCTCGATCTGCGCCTTCTGGGCGGGCGAGTTCGCGAACAGCTTCGTCCTCGCCAAAATGAAGATCCTGACCCAGGGCCGCGCTCTCTGGACGCGGACGATCGGCTCGACCGTCGTCGGCCAGGCGGTCGACAGCGTCATCTTCTATCCGCTCGCCTTCCTCGGCGCGCCGACCTGGACCAGCGCCCTGGTCATCAAGGTGCTCTTCACCCAATGGGTGCTGAAGGTGAGCTGGGAAGTCCTGCTCACGCCCGCCACCTATGCGGTGGTCGGCTTCCTGAAGCGGCGCGAAGGCGTCGACGTCTACGATACCGACACCAACTTCACGCCCTTCCGCGCGAAGGTCTGAAGCCCCGGCTCAACCGATCGTTTCGAGAATGCCCTCGAACAGCCGCCTGCCATCGGTGCCGCCATGGGCGGGCTCCACCATCCGCTCCGGATGGGGCATCATGCCGAGCACATTGCCGGCCTCGCTGACGATGCCGGCGATGTCGCGCGCCGAGCCGTTGCATTCGCCGGCGTAGCGGAAGGCGATTCGGCCTTCGCCTTCGAGCCGGTCGAGGGTCGCGGGGTCGGCCTGATAGTTGCCGTCATGGTGGGCGACCGGGATGACGATCGCCTCGCCCGCATCGTAGCGGCTGGTGAAGGCGGTCTGGCTGTTCTCGACCTTGAGCGGCACGTCGCGGCAGACGAAATGGAGGCCGGCGTTGCGCATCAGCGCCCCGGGCAGCAGGCCCGCCTCGGTCAGGATCTGGAAGCCGTTGCAAACGCCAAGCACCGAGACGCCGCGCTCGGCCGCCTCGACCACCGCCCGCATCACCGGCGACCGAGCCGCCATCGCGCCCGACCGCAGATAATCGCCGTAGGAGAAGCCGCCGGGGACGGCGATCAGGTCCAGTCCCTCCGGCAGCTCGGTCTCGCGGTGCCAGACCATCGCCGGCTTGCGGCCGCTCACCTGCTCCAGCGCGACCGCCATGTCGCGGTCGCAATTGGAGCCGGGGAAGACGATGACCGCGCTCTTCACGCCCCCGCCTCGGTGCGGTGCTCGGTCTCGATGCGGAAATTCTCGATCACCGTGTTGGCGAGGAGCTTGCGGCACATCGCCTCGACATCGGCCTCGCTCACGCCCGAATCGAGGTCCAGCTCGATCAGCTTGCCGGCGCGGACGTCGTTCACGCCGGAGAAGCCGAGCCCTTCCAGCGCATGGTGGATCGCCTTTCCCTGCGGGTCGAGGACCCCCTTCTTCAGGGTGACGTAGACTCGGGTCTTCATGGGCGGCTCGCCTGGTGAGGAGGGTGTGGGTCCTATGGCCAAAGCCTGCTTCGGCGACAAGCGTTTACGGCCTGTTAACCGTTCCGCGCCCATGGTCCGGCATCGGTTTTTGGAGGGCGCCCGCATGACGGGGCTTGCGTTGATGATGTTCATCGGGCTGTTCGCCTTCGGCGGGCAGCTGCTCGGCTGGACGGACTATGACGGTCATATCCAGCTCGGCCTGTTCGCCGCCTTCCTGTTCGGCATCATCTGTGGGTACCGTACGAAGGGGTGAACCACCAAGCATTGCGCGAAAAGGTGGGTACCGGCTTTTCGCATCGGCAATGCGGCAACAGACCTTCCTTGCCGCATCGGCGGCGCCTCCCTATCTCGTGGGCATGAGCGTAGCGCCCGACATCTCTCTGACCTCCGCGGCGGCGGCGCGCGTGGCCTGGATCGCCGGGCGCCAGGGCAAGAAGCCCATCCTCAGGCTCTCGGTCGAGGGCGGCGGCTGCGCCGGCTTCAGCTATCGCTTCGGGCTTGCCGATGAAGTGGAGGCGGATGATCTGGTTTCGGAACTGGACGGCGTCACCCTCGTCGTCGACCCGATGACCAACGATCTTGTGAAGGGCGGCGCGGTCGACTTCGTCGACAATCTCGGCGGCGCCAGCTTCCAGGTCCGCAACCCCAACGCCCAGTCCGGCTGCGGCTGCGGATCCAGCTTCAGCGTCTAGCCGTCATTCCCGCGAAAGCGGGAATCCAGCTTCTTTCTTCTTCCGCTCTGCCAAAGCGGGATTCCCGCTTTCGCGGGAATGACGGTGAAGGTGACGACCGCGTGCCGAGCCGCTATCCCCCGCACTCATGAAGATCGTCACCTACAATCTCAACGGCGTTCGCGCGCGGCTGCCGCGGCTGGTCGAATATCTGGAGGAGCAGAAGCCGGACCTGGTCTGCCTCCAGGAGATCAAATGCGCCGACGACAGCTTCCCGATCGAGGACGTGCGCGCGGCCGGCTATGACGGCCATTGGCACGGGCAGAAGGGGTTCAACGGCGTCGCGATTTTGGCGCCGGAGGGGCGGAATGTGGAGCTCCGCCGCGTCGGCCTGCCGGGCGACCCGGACGACACGCACAGCCGCTATATCGAGGCGGCGCTGGACGGTGTCGTCGTCGGCTCGATCTATCTTCCCAACGGCAATCCCGTCGGCACCGAGAAGTTCGCCTACAAGCTCGCCTGGATGGAGCGCCTCCGCGCCCACGCGCTGGAGCTGCTCGCCGAGGAGAAGCCGACGGTGCTGGCCGGCGACTGGAACGTGATCCCGACCGACGATCCCGACGACGTCTTCTCCGCCAGGGCGATGGCGCACGACGCGCTGATGCAGCCCGAGAGCCGCGCCGCCTTCCGCACCATCCTTTATCAGGGCTGGACCGACGCGATCCGCGCCCGCTACCCGGACGGGGCGATCTACACCTTCTGGGACTATACGGCAGGCTGTTGGCAGCGCGACGCGGGCTTCCGCATCGACCATCTGCTGCTCAGCCCGCAGGCGGCGGACCGGTTGCTCGATGCGGGCGTCGACAAGGACTATCGCGGCCGCGAGAAGGCCTCCGACCACGCGCCAACGTGGGTCGAGCTCGAGGATTAAGCCCTTAGCCCCTCCCCTGAAGGGGAGGGTCGATGGGCCCTAAGGCGTCGGAGAGCCGGGCGGGGGAGGGGTGAGCGGCGTCGGCGCCTGGTTCTGGCCGGCGCCCGCCTCGATCAAGGCGTCGCCGCCGAGCGTCTGGTAGAGGTCGGCGAGATTGGTCGCGCGTATCAGCCGGGTGCGGATCAGCGATTGTTCCGAATTGTAGAGCGTGCGCTGGATGACGAGGGTGTTCAGGAACTCCTCGATGCCGATCCGGTAGCGCTCCTGGCTGAGATTGAAGGCGTCCTGCGAATGGGCGACGAGGTCGGTCTGTGCGGCGAATTGCGCCTGGATCGTGCCGCGGCGGGCGAGGGCGTCCGAGACCTCGCGGAAAGCGGTCTGGATCGTCTGCTCATATTGGGCGAGGAAGAGCTCTTGCTGCGCGCGGGCGAAGGCAAGGTTGCCGCGATTGGCGCCGCCGTCGAAGATCGGCACCGAGGCATTGGCGCCGGCATGGAAGTTGAACGCGTTGGCGGAGAAGAGGCCGGTCAGCGTGCTGCTGGCGAGGCCGAGCAGGCCCGTCAGGCTGATCGTCGGGAAGAAGGCCGCACGCGCGGCGCCGATCCGGGCGTTGGCGGCGCGAAGCTGATATTCCGCCTCCACCACGTCCGGCCGGCGCAGCAGGATGGTCGAATTCAGCCCGGCGGGAAGCTCCGACACCAGGTTATCGACGCTCTCGATCGACACGGGAATGAGAGTGTCCGGGATCGGCGCGCCGACCAGCAATTGCAGCGCGTTGCGGTCCTGCGCGACCAAGGTCGTCTGGTCGGCGACGTCGCTGCGCGCCTGGTCGAGGATCGTCTGCGCCTCGCGCAGGTCGATGCGCGAGGAGACGCCGCCGACCAGCCGCGCATTGGTCAATGTAACCGCGCGCTGGGCGTTGGCGGCGGTGGCCTTGGCGATGGCGAGCAGGCTGTTGTCGGCGGCGAGCTGGAAATAGGTGGTGGCGATCTGGCCGACCATGGTCAGGCGCGTGGCGCGCGCGGCGGCTTCGGTCGCGAAATATTGGTCGAGCGCGGAATGGCTGAGGCTGCGGACGCGGCCGAACAGGTCGAGCTCCCACGAGGTGACGCCGAGGTCGACGCTGTAATTCTGGTTCGTGGAGAAGCCGCCGGGCCGGGTCACGACCGTGAGGCCGGTGCCTCCGGTTCCTCCGGCTCCCGTCCCCGTCCCAGCAGTGCCCGTGTTGACGATTGTCGTCGTCGCCGGCTGGTGCGCGCCGGCGACGCCCGCATTGGCCTCGGCGCCGACCTGCGGGAAGAGCGACGCGCGCTGGACGTGATATTGGGCGAGCGTCGAGGCGATGTTGGCGGCGGCGATGCGCAGATTGCGGTTGTTGGCCAGCGCCTCCTCGATGATCGCCTGCAGCTTCGGGTCGCGGAAGATGTCGCGATAGGTGACGCTCGGCAGCGCCGCCTCGCTCTGGCGCAGATACGCGTCGCCGACCGGCCAGCTCGGCGGGACCGGCGGCTCCGGCCGCTGATAATGCGGCTCCATGCTGCAGCCGGCGAGGCCGACGGAGAGCAGGAGGGGGAGGGCGATCTTCCTCATTCGGCCGGCACCTCGGCGGGCGTGGTTTCGGGCGCGGATCCTCCGCGGCGCCGCCACCGGAACAGGGTGCGTACCAGCACGAAGAAGAGCGGCACGAAGAAGATGGCGAGGGCGGTCGCCGTCAGCATGCCGCCCATCACCGCCGTGCCGATCGCGACGCGGCTCTTGGCGCCGGCGCCGGTCGAAACCGCGAGCGGCAGCACGCCGAAGATGAAGGCGAGGCTGGTCATCAGGATCGGTCGGAGCCTCAGCCGCGCCGCCTCGATCGCCGCTTCGACCACGCCCATCCCCCGCCGTTCCTGCTGCTCGGCGAATTCGACGATGAGGATCGCGTTCTTCGCCGAAAGGCCCATCGTCGTCAGCAGGCCGACCTGGAAATAGACGTCGTTGCTGAGGCCGCGCAACGCCACCGCAAGCGCCGCGCCGAGCAGGCCGAGCGGGATCACCATCAGCACCGAGAACGGGATCGACCAGCTCTCGTAGAGGGCGGCAAGGCAGAGGAAGACCACGAGCAGGGAGATGGCGTAGAGATAGGGCGCCTGCCCCCCGGACAGCCGCTCCTGATAGGAGAGGCCGCTCCAGTCGACCGAGACTCCCGGCTCTCGCGCGGCGAGTGCGGCGATCCGTTCCATCGCGTCGCCCGAGCTTTTGCCCTCGGCCGCCTGCCCCTGGAATTCGTAGGAGGGCAGGCCGTTGAAGCGGCTGAGCGTCGACGGCGCCTGTCCCCAGTTGGTCGTGGCGAAGGAAGAGAACGGCGCCATCGTCCCGGTCGAGGTCCGGACGAACCAGTTGCCGAGGTCCTCCGGCCGGCTGCGATAGGGGGCGTCGCCCTGGACGAAGACGCGCTTGACGCGGCCCCGGTCGATGAAATCGTTGACGTAGATGCCGCCCCAAGCCGCGCTCAGCGTCTGGTCCACGCTGCCCTGCGAAAGGCCGAGCGCGCCGATCTTGGCCTCGTCCTCGTTGACCTGGAGCGTCGGATTGTCCTCGAGGGTGCTGAGGCGGACCGCGGTGAGGTTCGGATCCTGGTGCGCGGCGGCGAGAACGCGATCGCGCACCGCCTTGAACGCCTCGCGCGACATGCCGGACGTGTTGAGCAGCTCCATCGTGAAGCCGGCCGATTGGCCGAGGCCGCGGACGGGCGGCGGGTTCAGCGCATAGAATTCGACGTCGCGCATTTGCCTGCCGAGGCTTCGGCTGGCGCGGGTGGTGATCGCCTCGGCGCTGTTCTCGGACCCTTTGCGCTTGTCCCAGGGCGCCAGCTGGATGAAGCCGCGGCCGGCATTCTGGCCGGAGCCGGCCTGGTTGCCGCCGACCACCGTAAACATCGAGCCGATATTCTTCTTCTCGTTCGTCCCCATGAAATAATGTTCGATCGTCTTGGCGGCGACCGCCGTGCGGGCCTGGGTCGCGCCCGGCGGCAGGGTATACTGGAGCTGGGCATAACCCTGGTCCTCGCTCGGTAGGAAGCTGGTCGGCAGCCGGAAGAAGATGAGGCCGAGCAGCAAGGCGAGCGCGAGGTACACGATCATCATCGGCCAGCGGCGGCCGATCGTCCATTGGACGCCGCGGCGGTAGCGGTCCACCGAGGCGGTGAAGCCGCGGTTGAACCGCTCGCCGGCCCGGTGAAGGAAGCCGCCGACCGGCCCATGCCGGACCTCTTCCTCCCGGTGCTTCGCCGGCGGCTTGAGCAGATTGGCCGTGAGCGCTGGCGACAGGACCAGCGCGACGATCACCGACAGCACCATCGAGGAGACGATGGTGATCGAAAATTGGCGGTAGATCACGCCCACGGAGCCGCCGAAAAAGGCCATGGGCAGGAACACGGCGGAGAGGACGAGCGCGATGGCGATCAGCGCCATCTGGATCTCGCCCATCGACTTGACGGTCGCGTCGTGGGGGCTGAGGCCCTCCTCGTCCATCAGGCGCTCGACATTCTCGACCACGACGATGGCGTCGTCGACGAGCAGTCCGATCGCCAGCACGAGCCCGAACAAAGTGAGCGTGTTGATCGAGAAGCCGGCGACGGTGAGCACGCCGAACGTGCCGAGCAGCACGACGGGGACGGCGATGGCCGGAATGAGGGTCGCGCGCCAGCTCTGCAGGAAGACGAACATCACGACGATGACGAGGGCGATGCCGATCAGCAGCGTCTGCACGACCTCGTGGATCGACAGCTTGATGAACAGGGTGCTGTCGTTCGGATAGGCATATTCGAGGCCGGGCGGGAAATCCTTCGCCTTCTGCTCGACCATCTGCCGCACCAGGGCCGCCGTCTTGAGCGCATCCGCGCCCGGCGCGAGCTGGATGGCGATACCGGCGCCGGGATGGCCGTTGAGGCGGCTGTAGGAATTGTAGTTCTCGCTGCCGAGCTCGATCCGGGCGACGTCCCTCAGCAGCACGTTGGCGCCGTTCGGCTGGGTCTTGAGGATGATCTGGCTGAACTGCTCGGGCGTGCTCAGGCGCGAGCGGGCGGTCACCGTCGCGTTCAGCATCTGGGTGTCGGGTGCCGGCTGGCCGCCGATCTGGCCGGCGGCGACCTGCGTGTTCTGCGCCTCGATCGCCGAGACGACGTCGCCGGGCACCAGCGAGTAGCTGGCGAGCTTGTAGGGATCGAGCCAGATTCGCATCGCATATTGAGAGCCGAAGACGAAGAGATCGCCGACGCCCTGCACGCGGCCGAGCGGATCCTGCATGTTCGAGACGAGATAGTCGGAGACGTCGCCGTTCGTCATCCGGTCGGTCTTGTCGTAGACGCCGACCACCATCAGGAAGTCCTGGTTGGATTTGGTCACGACGAGGCCCTGCTGCTGCACCTGCTGCGGCAGGCGGGGCAGGGCCTGCTGAACCTTGTTCTGGACCTGCACCTGGGCGATGTCGGGATCGGTGCCCTTGTCGAAGGTCGCGGTGATCGTGACCTGGCCGCTCGAGTTGGAGTTGGTCGAGAAATAGAGCAGGCCGGTGAGGCCGGTGAGCTGCTGCTCGATCACCTGGGCGACGCTGGTCTCGACCGTCTCGGCCGAGGCGCCCGGATAGGTGGCGCGGATGTTGATCGAGGGCGGCGCGATGTCGGGATATTGCTCGATCGGCAGCGACAGGATGCCGCCGATGCCGCACAGCATGATCACGATCGCGATCACCCACGCGAAGATCGGGCGATCGATGAAGATGCGGGAGATCATCGGCCGGTCAGCGCTGCGATCCGCCGGGGCCAGGGCCAGCGCCCCCGCCGGCGTGCTGGCGCGGCGGGGAGCCGGCGGGAACGGGCGTCACGACCTGACCCGGCTTGATCTTGCCCAGGCCCTCGACGATCACCCGGTCGCCCGGCTGCAGGCCCGCGGTGACGACCCAGTTCTCTCCCGAGGTGCGATCGGCGGTCACGGTGCGCTGCACGGCCTTGTTGCCGGGCCCGATCACCATCACCGTGGCATTGCCCCGCGGATCGCGCGACACGCCGGCCTGCGGCACGAGGATGGCGTTGGCGATCGTCTGCTGGATGAGCCGCGCCCGCACATACATGCCCGGAAGGAGCAGGCCCTGCGGATTGGGGAAGCGCGCGCGAAGCGTCACCGCGCCGGTCGTCGGATCGACGACCACCTCGGCGAATTCGAGCGTGCCTTCGTAGCCGTAGTTGCTGCCGTCCTCGAGCAGGAGCTGCACCCGTGTGCGGGTCGGAACGGCGCCGCCGGCCGCGATCTGCCTGCGCAGGGCGAGCAATTCCGCGCTCGACTGCTGGATATCGACATACATCGGATCGAGCCGCTCGATCGTGGCGAGCGGGGTCGTCTGGTTCGCGGTGACGAGCGCGCCGGTCGTGACCAGCGAGCGGCCGATCCGGCCGGTGATCGGCGCCGGCACCCGGGTGAAGCGCAGGTTGATGTTGGCGGCCTGCAGTGCCGCCTGGTTCTGCTGGACCGAGGCGGCGGCCTGCTGTGCCGCGGCGCGGGCGTCGGTATATTCCTGCTGGCTGACCGCCTGCATCCGCGCCAGCGGCGCGTACCGATTGGCCTTGACCACGGCGGCGTTCCGCGTGGCGACGGCCGCGGCCAGATTGGCGCGGGCCTGGGCGGCGGCCGCCTGATAGGTGGAGGGATCGACCTGGTAGAGGGTCTGGCCCTGACGGACGACCGAGCCTTCGGTGAAGTTGCGCGACTGGATCACGCCCGAGACCTGGGGCCGCACGTCCGCGGTCTCGAAGGAGGCGGTGCGCCCGGCGAGCTCGGCGACGACCGGCACTGTCCCCGCCTGGACGACGACGTAGCCGGCCTCCGGCGTACCCTGGGCCCCGCGTCCGCCGCGTCCACCCCCGGCACCGCCGCCGGCAGACGCATTGCCGTCGCCGCCGCCGCAGGCGGCCAGGAGGAGAAACAGGGTCGTCGCAAGCAATGCGGCCGGGCGCCGCATCTTGTTGTTTTTGTTCACGGAAAAAATCGCGTTCGGGTCGAAGACTCGCCGCGGGCGATGGGCGACACTAGCTTTCACGTCGATGAACGGCGGCATGTCACCTGCATCCGGGGGAATCGGGGCGGCGCGCTTCTAACCCAGCCTTTCGTGCCGCACTACACAAGAAGCGTGTCAGATTGTGTCAGTCGCCGGCCGTGGCCGCCTCTCGTCGCGCGTCGCGGGCCCGGCGCCGCTCGCTGAACCAGATCGCGACGAGGGTGAGCTCGTAGAGGAGGACGAGCGGGACGGCGAGCATGCACATGGAGGCGACGTCGGGCGGGGTGATCAGCGCGGCGACGATGAAGGCGACCAGGATGGCATAGCGCCGCCAGCGCTTCAGCTTGGCGCGGGTGACGAGGCCCGCCCGCTCCAGCAGCATCAGCAGGATCGGCAGCAGGAAGGCGATTCCGAACGCCATGATGAACTGCATGACGAGGCCGAGATAATCGTCGACCGAGGGGAGGGCCTCCCGTTTGATGCCGCCGACATCCCCTTGATAATTCAGCAGAAAATGGAAGGCGGCAGGCATCACAACATAGTAGGCCAGCGCGCCGCCGGCGGTGAACAGGACCGGCGTTGCGAACAGGAAGGGCAGGAAAGCCTTCTTCTCCTTCGCGTAGAGGCCGGGCGCGACGAACGCCCAGATCTGGTTGGCGATGATCGGGAAGGAGACGAAGAAGGCGGCGAAGAAGGCGACCTTGATCTGGACGAAGAAGGCTTCGTACAGCTTCGTATAGATCAGCCGTCCCTGCGTCGGCCCGAAGCCTTCCTTCAGCGGCTGGACGAGGAAGGCGAAGATTGTGTCCGAAAAATAATAACAGACCGCGAAAGCGAGGCCGAGCGCGAGGAAGCACCAGATGAGCCGCCGCCGCAGCTCGATCAGATGCTCCATCAGCGGCTGCTTGGTATCGTCGATGTCCCTCATGGCAGCTCGCGGTCCGGCGCGGCGGGCGGGCCGAGCGGCAGCTCGGGCGCATCGGGATCGGGAGTCACGGCTTCCGCCGGATGGGAGGTTGCGGCAGCCGCTTCCTCGGGGACCCGCGGCGGTGCGGGCGGACCGGCCAGCGGCAGCATCTCGGCGCCCGGATCGAGCAGCGGATGCTCGCGCATGATCCGCTCATTCTCCTCGCGCCACTTCTTCTCCATATCCTCGAGCTCGGCCTCGCGGATCATCGTGTCGATGCCGGACCGGAAATGGCGTGCCATGCCCTGGGCCTTGCCGACCCAGCGGCCGACCTCGCGCATCACGCGCGGCAGGTCCTTCGGGCCGATGACGACGAGCCCGATGATGCCGATGACGAGAAGCTCGGAATAGCCGATGCCGAACATGCGCGCCTTTCAGGCGGCGATGGGGTCAGGGCTCGCGCCGCGGCGGCGGAGGCGTGTCGAGGTCGCGCGTGCGGTCGGAGGGGACTTCGAGCGTCTTCTCGTCGCGCAGGCGCGGCGGCTCGGCCGGCCGGACGGGCGGACGATGCTCCTCATCCTCTTCGCTCAGGCCTTTCTTGAAGCTTTTGAGGCCTTTGGCAACGTCGCCCATCAGGTCCGAGAAGCGCCCCTTGCCGAACAGCAGGAGGACGATGACCGCCAAGAGTAGCAGATGCCAAATGCTGAGGCCGCCCATCATTGAAATCTCCGAATGCGTCTGAAGGCCCATCGAACAGGCCGCGTGGAGCCCTACCTAGTCGCCCTCGGCCCTACTTTCCAGCCCGGCTCTCGGTCCAGAGCTCCTGCCATGGGCATCGTGTCGCTCAACCCGCTCGCATCCGATAGGCGGCGGCGGCGTTTCGAAGCAGCTCCGCCAGCCGTGGGTCTTCGGCGCCGCCGCGGTCCGCCACCGCGACGTAGCGATGCACCTTCCCCTGGCCTTCCAGCAGGCCATCCGGATCCGCCAGTTCGGCACCCCGGTAAAAGCCGAGCTTCACCGCCTTTTTCGAGAGGATCAGGGTGCAGACCAGGTCCTTGTAGCCGGGGCCGTAGCCGTACCCGACGACGCCCGCCGCGTCGTCCGCTTGCTCCTGGCATCCCTGCAGGGCGGCAAGCACCGTCTCCCGGACCGCTTCGGCGACATCGGTGACGGAGGGGGCGTAGTGCGCCAGCAGACGCTCCACTTCGGCCGGAGCGCTCATCCTGAGGCTCCCCGCACCGGGATTTCGGGAAAGACGCTGCGTTCGAGCGGACTGTTCACCGGAATTCCAACCTCTCCGAAGACCATCGCATCAGGAGCGTGAACTGAGAACGGCTACGCTTCTACGCCGGTTTTCGAATTTTGCGTAGCGCCCCGGCGTATTTTCCGGTGCGCGACAGGCGAAGTCCACGAAAGCGCGGCTCAGGCTTCCTCGTCTTCCTCGGCGCCGACACGTTCGAATTGCTCCATTGCCGCGTCGATCGGGTCGAGCAGGCCGGCCGCCTTGAGGTCGTCGATGCCGGGCAGGTCGCGCCGGCTTTCGAGGCCGAAATGGGCGAGGAAAGCGGGGGTGGTGGTGTAGGTGAGGGGGCGCCCGGGCACTTCGCGGCGGCCGGCGGGGCGGACCCAGCCCGCCTCCATCAGCACGTCGAGGGTCCCCTTGGAGATCTGGACGCCGCGGATCGCCTCGATCTCGGCGCGGCTGACCGGCTCGTGATAGGCGATGATCGCCAGCGTCTCGACCGCCGCCCGGCTCAGCCTCCGAGGCTCCTCGCGCTCGCGGCGGAGGATGTGGGCGAGGTCGGCGGCGGTCTGGAAATGCCAGCGGCCGCCGCGCTCGACGAGATTGACGCCGCGGCCGGCATAATCGGCGGAGAGCTCGCCGAGCGCCATCTCGACCGCGATGCCCTCGCCGACATGGGCCTGGATTTCCCCCGGAGTCATCGGCTCGTCGGCAGCAAACAGCACCGCCTCGACTGCCCGCGCCGCATCCGACGGCTCGTTCATGCCGCGCGCACCCACAGCGGCTCGAACGGGCCCTTCTGGTCGATCCGGATCTTGCCGAGCCGCGCCAGCTCGAGCGCGGCGACGAAGCTGGAGGCGAGGGCGGACTTGCGGAACTCGCTATCCTCGGTGTCGGGCAGGAAGGATTCGAGCCGCGTCCATTCCAGTCGGCTGCCGATCATCCGCTCGACCCGCGCGATCGCCTCGTCGAGGGTCATCACCGCCCGCCGCGCGACGACGTGGAAGGCGGGCTCGGTCCGTGCCCGCACGGCGCCGTAGGCGGCGATGAGGTCGTAAAGCTCGGCCTGCCAGAGCGACTGGCGGATTACCTTCAGCCCCTCGGGCGCGCCGCGCGGGAAGACGTCGCGGCCGAGCCGGTCGCGCCCCAGCAGCCGCGCCCCCGCCTCGCGCATCGCCGAGAGGCGCTGGAGGCGCAGC
The DNA here is from genome assembly GCA_036269695.1 of Allosphingosinicella sp. GTDB lineage: Bacteria > Pseudomonadota > Alphaproteobacteria > Sphingomonadales > Sphingomonadaceae > Allosphingosinicella. The sequence continues at coordinate 20,346 of DATBDY010000051.1, forward strand.
TGCAGCCGCATCGCCAGCTCCTCGGGGCTCGGATCGGCCCCGGCATCCTTGGGCAGGAGCAGGCAGGATTTGAGATAAGCGAGCCAGGCCGCCATCACGAGATAATCGGCGGCGATCTCCAGCTTCAGCTTCTTCGCGTCGGCGATGAAGGCGAGATATTGCTCGACCAGCGCCAGGATCGAGATTTTGGTGAGGTCGACCTTCTGCGACCGCGCCAGCGTCAGCAGCAGGTCGAGCGGCCCCTCCCAGCCGTCGAGGTCGAGCGTCAGCCGATCCGCCTCGCGCGCCGGCGGCTGCTCCTCGAATTCGTCGAAGGATTCGCCGGGTTCCATGGCGGGAGATTAAGGGGTGCGTCGGCGGATGCGAAGAGCAGGCTCATCCGCTCGCGAAAAAAATTTCGGGATCGCCCCAAGGTTTCGCCCGGGAGGCGCGTCCCAGTGACTGGCGGACGATGTGGGCCGCCGTGATCAGGGAGAGCCTCATGTCCCGCTTGTACAGCCTCATCGCGATGCCGTTCGTCGGTTTCCCCCTTTCGTGGCGCCTTCGGCTGGCGGCCCTGGCGACGGCTTTGGTCCTTCCGGTCGCGCTGATCAGCGTCGGCCTCGCGGGACAAAGCGTCGCTTCGCCGGGACCGAGGGCCGATTCCGGCCATGCCTTGACCGCCTTTCGCTCCGATACTGAGCTCGCCGCCTTCCTGCGCGACCTGCGCAAGCGGGAGCAGCGGCAAGAGGCTCACTTCGCGATGTCGGACGCTGCGCCGCCGCCTCCACCGCCTCCGCCTCCACCGCCGGCCGTTGCAGCAGCCCCGGCGGAGCAAGCCATCGCCGTCACCGGCACCCGCGTCACCAGCAGCAACAGCATCACCAACAACCAGGAAGCCGGCGTCGACGAGGGGGACATCGTCAAGCTGCACGGCGATATCCTCGTCATCCTCCGCCGCGGCCGCATCTTCACCGTCTCGCTCGCCGGCGGCGGCATGCGACCGATCGACTCAATCGACGCCTTTCCGCCCGGCGTGAACGCCCAAGGCGACTGGTATGACGAGATGCTGCTGTCTGGAGACCGCGTCGTCGTGGTCGGCTACAGCTATTCGCGCGGCGGCACCGAGATCAACCGCTTCCACCTCGACGACCAGGGCCATCTGCGCTTCGAGGATGCCTATGACATGCGCTCGAACGATTATTATTCGTCGCGCAATTATGCCTCGCGCCTGATCGGCAACAAGCTGATCTTCTACACGCCCCTCTATCTCGGCTGGCAAGGCAACCCGCTCGACGCGCTGCCGGGGATAAGGCGCTGGCGCGGCGATGCGTCCGAGCGGCGCTTCACGCCTATCGCCACGGCACGGCAGGTCTATATTCCCCCGGTCCTGCGCGACCGGCCCGAGGCGCGGATCGACACGTTGCACAGCGTCACCACCTGCGATCTTGCCGCGCCGGTGATGGACTGCACGGCCATCGGCGTGCTGGGGCTCGCGTCGCGCACCTTCTACGTCGCGCAGGATGCGGTCTATCTGTGGCTTTCGGACGCCTGGTCGGAAGCGGCGGCCTGGCGCGGCGCGTCAGCCTTCATCTATCGGCTGCCGTTCGGGAACGAGCCGCCGTCGGCGCTAGGCGCGCGCGGCGCTCCGATCGACCAGTTCTACATACGCGAGGATTCGGACGGCGTCCTCAACGTGCTCGTCCGTGCCGACGGCGGCGGCGACGCGATGTGGCGTCCCGAAGTGTCCGCCGGCGACGTCGCCCTGCTGCGCGTTCCGGTCGCGGCGTTCGGCAACGGATCGCGCGAGGCGGCGATGCGCCTCTATCGGCCGCTGCCGACGCCGCGCGGCGAGAATTGGTCGTTCCAGAACCGCTTCGTTGGGGCCTATGTGCTGTACGGCGGCGGTGCTTTCGGTGGGCGTCCGGACCAATCCTTCCTCTATGCCGCGGCCTTGCGCGGCGACCCGCCCATTCGCCTGCCGGTCGGCCACCAGGTGGACCGGATCGAGCCGATTGGGCGCGACGCCATGGTCATCGGCGAGAGCCCGAGCGGCCTCGGCTTCACGACCGTGGAGCTGACGCCGCATGTCTGGCCGCGGCTCGGCGACGTCTACGTCCAGCCCAATTCGGCGCAGGGCGAAACCCGCAGCCACGCCTTCTTCTTCAATCCCGATCCGGCAACTCCGGACGGCGAATCCGGCCTGCTTGGCCTGCCCGTGGCGCGCCCGGCCGAGCCCGCTATGAGCCGGTTCTTCGGCAGCTCCGCCGCCCTGCTGTATCTCAGGCGCTCCGGACGCGCCCTCGCTCCCGCGGGCGAGCTCGAGGCGCGGCCGGAAGGCAATGCCGACGACGGCTGCCGTGCCTCCTGCGTCGACTGGTATGGCAATGCGCGCCCGATCTTCGTCGGCCGGCGGGTGTTCGCTCTGCTCGGCTACGAGTTGGTTGAGGGGCGGCTCGGCGGCAATTTCCGGATCCGGGAGGTCGGCCGCACCAGCTTCATGCCCGGCCGCCGGGCCTGGCGCGGCTGAGGCGAGTGCGGGCTAGCGATTGCCGGTGCTGTTGTCCGTCCCTTCGACGACGCTGTCCTCGGCATTGCCTTCCTCGCCATTGCCGAGGGCGGCATTCTCGTCGGCGCCGAGGCTGTCGGGGGAGGCATTGAGCATCTCGGCGGCGTTGTTGAGCTGCACGTCCTCTTCCTCGGTCGGCATGTTCGGGTCCCTCTTCGTCCCGCAGGCGGAGAGGGCCGCCACTGCCGCGAGCAACGCCAGATTTCGGATCGTCAGTCTCATCCGCTTTGTCTCCCGGTCCAGCTTAGCCGCATCGCCGGGCAAATAAAAAGGGCCGCGCACCCTTCGGCGCGCGGCCCTCCTTACGCTTTACGCTGCCTTCGCATTGCTTACCGCAACGCGTCGGCGAAAAAGCCGATCAGTGAGCGGCGTTGGTCGTCGCGGCGGTGCCGGTGTCGACCGCATTGCCGGTGGCGTCGACGGTGTTGCCGGTCGTGGTGACGACGTTGCCGGTGCTGGCATTGGCGTCGGTCGCGGCGGCGTTGACGTCGTTGCCCGCCTCGACGGCGGTGGCGTTGATGTCGGCCGTGTTGTTGGCGGTGTCGTCATGCTTGGTGCAGCCGGCGACGCCGATGGCCGCGACGACGGCGAGGCCCAGAACGATCTTCTTCATGGTCACTTTCCCTCCTGCTTGACGCAGATTCCATTATGCTGGCGCGAGGTGCCAGCCGGGGGCGTGTAACCAAGCTGTCACACCAAGTCTACTGTTTTGGTTGTGAATGCGACGAAGCGTTGGCGGCACAAAGCGTTGACGCACATATAAAGATATCTTTATATCCTTATCCCTATGGCTCAACCCCCGATAGCCCGGCCAATGCCCGCCGCCGACATCTTCCGCGCGCTCGCCGATCCGACGCGCCTCAGGATCCTCGCCTTGCTGCGGGCGATGGAGCTGTCGGTAGGCGAGCTGGCGCAGGTGCTCGGGCAGAGCCAGCCGCGCGTCTCGCGCCACGTCAAGATCCTGATCGACGCCGGCCTCGCCGAGCGGCGCAAGGAGGGGAGCTGGGTGTTCCTCAGCCTCGGCGACGCGGCCCGGCTCCAGCCGCTGTTCGCCACGCTCGACGCCTGGGCGGAGCGGGACGGGGCGGACCCCTGGACCGTCGCCGACGCCGCCCGCCTCGCCGCCGTCCGCGCCGACCGCGCCGCCGCCGCCGAACGCTATTTCGCCGCACGGGCGAAGGACTGGGACGACATCCGCTCGCTCCACATCGCCGAGTGCGAGGTCGAGGCGGCGATTGCGCGCGCGCTCGCCGACCGGCCCGTCGGGCGCCTCGTCGACGTCGGCACCGGCACCGGCCGGATGCTGGAGCTGTTCGCGGGCGGCGCCGACCATGCGCTCGGCGTCGACCGCTCGCCGGAGATGCTGCGCGTCGCCCGGGTGAAGCTCGCCGAGGCCGGGCTCGGCGCCGAGCTGCGGCAGGGCGACATGTACGCTTTGCCGCTCGCGGCCGGATCGGCCGACACGGTGATCATCCACCAGGTGCTCCATTATGCCCAGCAGCCGGCGGCGGCGGTCGAGGAGGCGGCGCGGCTGCTCGGGCCGGGCGGGCGGCTGCTGATCGTCGATTTCGCCCCGCACGAGCGCGAGGAATTGCGCGACCGCGACGCTCACGTCCGGCTCGGCTTCGCGGACGATGCGATGTTGAAATATCTCGAAGCGGCGGGGCTGGAAGGCCGCGTCGTCGAGCATCTGAAGGGCGGCGAGCTCACCGTCACAATCTGGGCCGGCGAGCGCTCGCAGGCCAAATTGAAGGCCGTCGCATGAGCCCAGTCATCGCTAGCCCTGGTATCGCCGCCTGGCGCGAGCCGCTCTTCGCCCATGTCGCCGGCGACATCGGCGTCAGCTTCGAATTCTTCCCGCCCAAGACGCAGAAGATGGAGCAGACGCTCTGGGAATCGGTGAAGACGCTGGAGCCGCTGCAGCCGCGCTTCGTCTCGGTGACCTACGGCGCCGGCGGCTCGACGCGCGAGAGGACGCACAATACGGTGGTGCGGATCGCGCAGGAAACCGCGCTGACTCCCGCCGCCCACCTCACCTGCGTCGAGGCGAGCCGGGGCGAGGTGGACGACGTCGCCCGGACCTATTGGGAGGCCGGCATCCGTCATATCGTCGCCCTCCGCGGCGATCCGCCCGAGCAAGGGAAGAAGTTCGAGCCGCACCCGGACGGCTATCGCAACGCCGCCGAGCTGGTGGCGGGGCTGAAGAAGGTCGCGCCGTTCGAAATCTCGGTCGCCGCCTATCCCGAAATGCACCCGGATTCGTCGACCCGCGCCGCCGATCTCGACAATCTCAAGCGCAAGATCGACGCCGGCGCCGACCGGGCGATCACCCAATTCTTCTTCTCGCCCGATTGCTTCTTCCGCTTCCGCGACGAGGCGGCGGCGGCCGGGATCGACGCCGAGCTGGTGCCGGGCATCCTCCCCGTCTCCAACGTCGCCACCACCCGGCGCTTCGCCGCGAGTTGCGGTGCGTCCATCCCGCCCTGGATGGACCGGCTGTTCGAGGGGCTCGACAATCTCCCCGCGGCGCGCCAGCTCGTGGCCGCGACCGTCGCCGCGGAATTGTGCGGCCAGCTCTATGCCGGCGGCGTCCGCCAGTTCCATTTCTACACGTTGAACCGCGCCGAGCTCGCTTATGCGATCTGTCATCTGCTCGGCCTCAGGCCTCAGGAAGAACCCAGTGAACACCGCCGAACAGCTTAGAGCCGCCGCGGCCGAACGGATCCTCGTCAAGGACGGGCCCTACGGGACCCAGATCCAGGCGCGCGGCCTCAAGGAAGCCGATTATCGCGGCAATCTCGACCTCGCCCGCGACCAGAAGGGCAATAACGACCTGCTGAACCTGACGCGGCCGGACGTCGTCGACTCGATCGCGCAGGCTTTCGCCGATGCCGGCGCCGACATCCTCGCCACCAACAGCTTCAACGCCAACCGGATCAGCCAGGCCGATTACGGCGCCGAGCATCTCGTCCGCGAGATCAACGTCGCCGCGGCCAGGGTCATCCGCGACGTCGCCGATCGCGCGGCCCAGAAGGACGGCCGCCGCCGCTTCGTCGCCGGCGCGCTCGGGCCGACCAACAAGACCCTGTCGCTGTCGCCCAACGTCAACGATCCGGGCTATCGCGAGATCGATTTCGACACCTTGTCCGACGTCTATGTCGAGCAGATCGAGGGGCTGGTCGAAGGCGGCGCCGAGCTCGTGCTGATCGAAACCGTGTTCGACACCTTGAACGCCAAGGCGGCGGTCCATGCCGCCCATCGCGTCGACCGGTCGCTGCCGATCATGCTCTCCATGACGATCACCGATCTCTCCGGCCGCAACCTGTCCGGCCATTCGATCGAGGCCTTCTGGGCGTCCGTCCGCCATGCAAAGCCGCTGACGATCGGGCTCAACTGCTCGTTCGGCGCCTCGCAGCTGCGCGCCCATGTCGCGGCGCTCTCGGCGGTCGCCGACACGCTCATCATGGCCTACCCCAATGCCGGCCTGCCCAACGATCTCGGCGCCTATGACGAGGGGCCGGAGACCACCGCCGCGCAGGTGCGCGAATGGTGCGAGCAGGGCATCGTCAACATCGTCGGCGGCTGCTGCGGCACCACGCCCGACCATATCGCCGCGATCGGCCGCATCGTCCGCGACTATAAGCCGCGCACGATCGCCAACCCGGCTCGCCGCACCCTGCTGGCGGGCATCGAACCCATGATCCTGGCTGCCTGACAAACACCCTCTCCCGCGCGCGGGAGAGGGCAGGGTGAGGGCCTTCTTCTTTTAGGGAAAACACGTTTCAACAATGTCGCAGGTTCAACAAATAGACAGACCCTCACCCCAGCCCTCTCCCGCGGACGCGGGAGAGGTGGTCGCCGCCGCGGGCAGCGCCTTCGTCAATATCGGCGAGCGGACCAACGTCACCGGCTCGGCCCGCTTCAAGAAGTTGGTCATGGCTGGCGATTATGCCGCCGCGGTCGAGGTCGCGCGCCAGCAGGTCGAGAACGGCGCCCAGGTGATCGACATCAACATGGACGAGGGCCTGCTCGACGCCGAGGCGGCGATGACCACCTTCCTCAAATTGATCGCCGCCGAGCCCGACATCGCCCGCGTGCCGATCATGATCGACAGCTCGAAATGGAGCGTGATCGAGGCGGGGCTGAAGTGCGTCTCGGGGAAGCCGATCGTCAATTCGATCAGCATGAAGGAAGGCGAGGAGGAATTCCTCGACCATGCCCGCAAGGTCCGCGATTACGGCGCCGCCGTCGTCGTCATGGCGTTCGATGAGGTCGGCCAGGCCGACACGAAAGAGCGCAAGGTCGAGATCTGCGCCCGCGCCTACAAATTGCTGGTCGACGACGGCTTCGCGCCCGAGGACATCATCTTCGATCCCAACATCTTCGCCGTCGCGACCGGCATCGAGGAGCATCGCCGCTACGCGCTCGACTTCATCGAGGCGTGCAAGGAGATCAAGCAACGCTGCCCCCACGTCCACCTCTCGGGCGGCCTCTCCAATTTGAGCTTCTCCTTCCGCGGCAACGAGCCGGTGCGCCGCGCGATGCACTCGGTCTTCCTCTACCACGCCATCCCCGCCGGGCTCGACATGGCGATCGTCAATGCCGGCCAGCTCGACGTCTACGACACGATCGACCCCGAGCTTCGCGAGGCCTGCGAGGACGTCATCCTCGACCGGCGTGAGGACGCGACCGAGCGGCTGGTGACGCTCGCCGAGAAATATCTCGGCACCGACCCCGTCCGCGAGAAGGCCGAGGCCGAATGGCGCGGCTGGGACGTCGGCAAGCGGCTCGAACATGCCCTGGTGAAGGGCATCGACGCCTATGTCGTCGAGGATACGGAGGAAGCCCGCCAGACCGCCGAGCGGCCGATCCACGTCATCGAAGGCCCGCTGATGGACGGCATGAACGTCGTCGGCGACCTGTTCGGCTCCGGCAAGATGTTCCTGCCGCAGGTGGTGAAGTCCGCCCGCGTCATGAAGAAGGCCGTCGCCCACCTCATCCCCTTCATCGAGGCGGAGAAGGAGAAGAGCGGCGCCGCCCAGGGCAAGGGCCGCATCGTGATGGCGACCGTGAAGGGCGACGTCCACGATATCGGCAAGAACATCGTCGGCGTCGTCCTCCAGTGCAACGGCTTCGAGGTGATCGACCTCGGCGTGATGGTGCCGTGGCAGAAGATCCTCGAGGTGGCGAACGAGAACAATGCCGACATGATCGGCCTTTCCGGCCTGATCACGCCGTCGTTGGACGAGATGGTGACGGTCGCGACCGAGATGCAGCGGCAGGATTACAAATTGCCCCTGCTGATCGGCGGCGCCACCACCAGCAAGGCGCACACGGCGCTCCGCATCGATCCCGCCTATAAGGGGCCGGTGATCCACGTCCTCGACGCCAGCCGCGCGGTCGGCGTCGCCTCTTCGCTGGTTTCCGATACCCAGCGCGAGCCTTTGATCGCCAAGACCGCCGAGGATTACGAGACGCTGCGCCAGACCCGCTCGCGCAGCGGCCAGAACGAGCTCTCGCCGCTCGATGAAGCGCGCGCCAACGCCTTCCCCTGGGACCCGACCGGGCAGGCGCCGCCGCCCAAGCGCCCCGGCCTCCACCATTTCGGCGAATGGCCGCTCCGCGACCTGCGCGCCTCGATCGACTGGACGCCCTTCTTCCGCGCCTGGGAGCTGGCCGGCAATTATCCCGCCATCCTCGACGACGAAGTGGTCGGCGAGAGCGCGCGCGGCCTGTTCGACGACGCGCAGAAGATGCTCGACCGCATGACCGCCGAGCATTGGCTGACCCCGACCGGCACCGTCGGCCTGTGGCGCTGCCGGCGCGAGGGCGACGACGTCCTCGTCCTCGCCGGCAACGACTGGACCCGCATCCCCTTCCTCCGCCAGCAGGTGAAGAAGAGGGAAGGGCGACCGAACATGTGCCTCGCCGACTTTATCGCGCCCGAGGGCGAGGACTGGATCGGCGGCTTCGCGGTCGGCATCCACGGTCTCGAGCCGCATCTGGCGCGGTTCAAGGCGGAGAATGACGATTATTCGGACATCCTGCTGAAGGCGTTGGCCGACCGCCTCGCCGAGGCGTTCGCCGAAACCCTCCACGCCCATGTCCGCAACAGCGTCTGGGGCTATGCCGAGGAGCATCTCACCAACCAGCAGCTGATCCGCGAGAATTACGTCGGCATCCGCCCCGCGCCCGGCTACCCGGCCTGCCCGGACCATTCTTTGAAGCCGACCTTGTTCGACATGCTCGGCGGCGAACCGGCCGGCGTGACGCTCACCGAGAGCTTCGCGATGCTGCCGACCTCGGCCGTCTCCGGCTTCTATTTCGGCCACCGCGACAGCCAGTATTTCGGCGTCGCGCGGATCGGGCGCGACCAGCTGGAGGATTATGCGAAGCGGCGGGAGGTCAGCGTCGAGGAGGCGGAAAGGTGGCTGCGGCCGAATTTGGATTGAGGCGGGGCAACTATCTGCGCGGCCGTGTCAGCGCAATCGGCACCGTTCGATTCAGCTATGCCGCACCAAACGTGTCGCGCGAGCCGCCCAAGGATCAGGCTCGTAAACACCGCTTTTGATGGTAACGGATCCAATTAAACCATTGGCGTCATGTAACTCGATAGCTCCGGGATTTTCGCGGATAAGCCTCTTCCAAACCGAAGCACCACCCGGAGTCTGATCCAGGTCAGATGCCAGGGGCATTCCAATTGCGGCAACCACAGCGGTTGCCAAGCCGCTAGCAATCCCCCGCCGCTGACATCGGTCAGCGACTTCGATCCGACCTACGGACCAGAACGGAGTCGGGCAATCGTTGGCTGTTATGGCGGGGGATACGATCGTGAGACGCGCGATCAGTTCGCTTCCATCGAACAAGCCATAATTCCTTTCATCGGCATCACACAGGCCTTCTTCGAGTGCCCAGATTCGACCGTCGCTGTCACTCACCGTCTGGGGCAATGCCGTTCGAGAGGCAAAGTTGGTTGCCTGAATATGGCCCAAAAACACGGATCCTTCCGAAACACCTTCGTTTGGCACGGCCAGCATCTCCCAGCTCGGTATACTATCCATCTTTGCCGCTCTGCCATTTCGCGCGGCTGGCCTTGGACTGCAGGCCAAATGGTTTCCGTGAACACGTCAACGATTCACTACTTCAAATTTATTTTGCCCCTCTAATCAGTAGCCGCGCCAAATCTGTCATCGGGTCGCGCATCGGATCACCAGTCGAGGTCGTCGAACGAACACTCGACTACAGCAGGCCGTGGTTTTCGAGTTCCCTGCGGCGGCATGCCGTCCGGCAGCGTGAAGTGTTTTTCGAACGCGGTGATAAGACTGTGCTCACGCGTGTCTTGGCAGGCCAAATACACGTCCCTGGGCTGCCGCAGCACGATACTGTACCGGCTTTCCTTGAGTTCCCTCTTCACCTTCGTGAACAGCGCCAGAGATTCCGTGCTGATGGGTGCTGTGGTCCAAAATTCGAATGTGACGGGCAGATTCTTCCAATCGGGATGCTGCTTGATTGAAGCGTAGGAGATGGGGACGTTGTGCTGAAGCCAACGTTGAAAAAGCTCCTCCGGGATTGTGGCCCTCGGACTATATCCTTTGCATTCGATGGCGGTCACCGACTGGTTGGATCGTACCGCCAGCACGTCCACCTCTGCTTGGCCCTTTCCCGCGACTTTGAAGATTTTGTTCATCCATATGTCACCAAGTCCAATTCGCTTGGCCGCTTCCGCGACCATATACTCAAACAAGGTGCCACGCAGCTGATTGGCCGCGCCCTCGATCCTACCGAGAGTGCTGAAAAGCTCTTCGAATTTCTCAGATTCGAATAGCGAATTGGCCGCGTTGACCAAGACGCTCGTCAACTCCCTTAGGGCATCGGCGATCTCGGTGCCGAAGAGAGTGCGGGGCGTTGCGGCGATGATTCCATGCGCGCGAAGCGTAGTAAAGGCATTGTTCTCGAAGCGGTCGGCCACGAGAATCTGAAGGCACGGTCCGACGTTGCGGAGGGCGCGAAGCGTCGTGCATTTCCGGATGAAAGGCAGAACGCCGGCGAGGCTCATGGTCTCGGTAAGATTCACATCGCATGCTACAAAGCCCGGTTTCCGCTCACCCTGTTTTGATAGGCGAACCATGTGTCCCAGATATGACGGGGCGCTCAGGTCCCAGACGAACGTGCCGACGTGCGGCAGCGGATCGTCCGATCGGGTGGCGACCTTGTCATAGCTCGCGATGCCGAGCTTCCGAAGCCAATCTTTAACTGCGGCAAGAAGGACGCCCTCCGTGATCAGGCGCGCGCGCATTTCGGCGGCGTGCACGGAATAGTAGTGATCCTCCTGCACGAGGGCGATGCACTCGCCCAGCGCCGGCACGACGATAGTCTTGACTAACCCCGCCTCGCCCAAGCGTTGAAGGACAGTTTCCGGGGACAAATGCTTCAGCTGCCGGACTGGTGCACCACAGACAATGGGAAATTGGCGAGCGGGAACCATACCGGCGCACTGGCGTAGGGCGGCGATCGCGTAGCCTAACGCAGAGTTGTTTTTCATCAGCACGGCGGCCAAATTGCTCCAATAGGCGGCCGATCCGAACTGCTTTTCCAAGTACATGAAGCGCGCGTTGCGAGCGAACGGCACACCCGCCAAACGGCGAACATTCCCCCCTGCACGCGATAGACGTTTGCGGGCGGCAGCCGGTCCGATCCTTGCGCGGTTTGTCAGCTCGCTCGCCACCTCACTCGAAAGCGAAGGTCCCCTCTCGTTTAGAATAATTTCGACCAGATCAGCCATTGCCGAGTTCCATGTCACACTGCGCAATTAATAACATGAATACATGTACCCCCGCATGCCTTTTTTCGATCTTCCGTATAACGTTGAAATCGTGTGATAAATTTCATGACTTAGCTCGCCCAGGGGCTGCTTCGGTCACAGTCGTCACAATGATTCGGTCACACGGGCGCTTGGTTCGGGTCGTAGCGCAACCATTCCTGGCGCAGTTGGAGCCGCGTCACGAACGCACCCGAATTCCGGGGACACAATACCTAACTAGGCACCGTGTGCGGCCCTATTTTGACCGGCGAACGCTCACGAGCTTTTCGATCAGGACCGTGCTCGTGCCGTCGCCGAGATATTCCTTTGGATGCTGACGAACGCTGACACGACCGACCAGCCGCACCGTGAACGTTCCCCAAGGCGGTTCCGGCTTTCGCCAATGGGCGACTCTTCGCGCCTCGGCATCCAATTGTGCGCAGGTTCGCCCGAGACATTTGATCGATGCTCCGTCATCCGAAGGAAGCACATTCCCGGCCGGTCCACGGCACCGTTCGAACCGGCTGTTCTCGAGGTTCGTGAACCAGGTGCAGGTGAGCGCCAGTCGCGGTCCAAAGGCCATGCCTTCGACGATCGAGCCACTGCCTGAGGCTGGCGTCACAGGGGCGAGAGCAAGCATGAACAGATGCCACATGACTAGAACTCGGAAGCCGCCTCGATGATCGCTTTCGCATATTTGGGATCGGCGGAAAATTTCGGGCCCAGGCGCGCGGTCAGCTCGCTGATGACGGCATTTGCCAGTTCCGAATTGTCGCGAAGCAGCGGAACCAGCACCGGCCTGAGAAACAGATCGTCCCGATCCAGCACCGGATTGAGCTCGAAATAGCTTTTGCCGACCGGGGTTCGCGCGAAGGCGAGCAATTTCGGCATCTCGCCGCCGCGCCACCGCATGGCGAAGGTGCGGATCGCCGCGAGACGAAGGACCGGAACGCGGGGATCGACGATGCGGTGAACGCGGGCCGGCAATCCCTTCAGCGTCTCCGCGATCGCGGCATGGACGGTGTCATCGTCAACCGGGTCGAACAGATCGAACGCCCGCCGGTAGCGATCCAGGAGCCGCTCGGAGAGCCAGTCCGCCGTGTCGTCGTCGGTCTCCCCATGATACATGATCGCGACGAATTTGCGTGCGGCATCCACGTCCTCCGAGGTCGGCGGCCCCATCCTGACGATGCGCGGCCCGCCCGCCGGCGGTTGCGCCAGAGCCGGGCTCGACGGCGTCCCCAACGCCAGAACCGCACCGACAATCGACAAAGCCAATGGGAAATTCGTCCGCCGCATCAGGCCCACCCCCGTCATGACTAATCCTTCGGCACGAAAAGATCCGTCTTCCCGTCCGCCCCGGCGCGGAAGATTGGGTGGCCGTTCCCCGCCAGCACTTCCGCCATGTCGTGCTTCAACGTCGCCGCATCGGGCATGCCCGTATAATAGACCCAGCCGGTGACGTCGCTCTTGGTCACGGTGGCGAGAAGATAGCCTTCGACCTGCGCCTGCGCCGGTTTGCCGGGCGGGTGTGGGGCCATGAACGCTTTCACGATGTCGACCACCGGCAGGATCAAGGCGACGGGCGCGCCCTTTTTCGCGGGGATGGCTTTGCGCTGGCGGCCGTGCGCATCGTCGCCCCAGAGCTCGTATCCGGAATTGCCCGCCGCCAACGGGCCGAGGTCGCAGCCGGATTTCTTCGCGGCGCCGTCATAATCGACGTGCATGATCTTCGGCAGCATGCTCATCGCGACGACGATGTGGGCGTCGGCCTCGGACGCCTTCAGCGGGCGCACGGCGGCGCCGGGATCGGAGGAGACCGAGCACTCCGCCCGCGCCGTCCCCGCCGCCAGCAGCAACGCCGGAATCATGCAGCTTCGCAACAGCTTACCCATCGTCCGTGCCCCTTTTCGATGAGGCAGGCTCATCCATTCCATGCCGCGCGTCAAGCCTAAGCGCTTGTTTTATGCCGGTTTCCGGGCAATCAGCGTTGCAGGGCCGCGACGAGGTCGTTCGGTCGCCTTACCGTCAGCCGCAGGCGGCGGTCCTCGTCCCCGTACGTCACGATGACGTTGCTCAATGAGAACCGCGGCCGCTTCACGTCGCGGATTGTGCTGATCGGTATCGAGCGTTCGAGGCCGTAAACCTCCGGCAGAAACATCAGGGTGAATGGAAAATACGGCACGATTTCGAGCGTGTCGGCGGTCACCCAGACCAGGAGACAGTTCGAGGCGAAGGGGGCTGAACCCCGTCGATCCACATAGCGGACATCGGCCGGCACTTTCGGGAAAATGGGCTTGCCCGCCCTCCGGCGGTACAGGATCGAGAGCAGCGCGCCGAGCGTCGGGCATCCCCAGGAGATCCAAAAGAACCAGTCGGGCGTCCCGGTGCCGTCCATCGCTCGACGCTAGGTGAGGAGCTGCCCGGTTGCCAGCCTCGGATATCAATAAGGCGCCTTGCTCCCCTGTTGCGTCTGCTTGCCCGGCGGCTGGGTGGGGCGGGTGGGGGCTTCGGCGGCGGGGCTCCTGGCGGTCGGCACCATGCGCCAGATCGTGTTGGACAGGTCGTCCGCGACGATCAAGGCGCCGCGCGGGTCGACGGTGACGCCCACGGGGCGGCCGAAGGTCTTGCCGCCGTCGCCCTGGAAGCCGGTGACGACGTCGATCGGCGCGCCGGCGGGGCGGCCGTTCCGGAAGGGGATGAACACCACCTTGTAGCCCGCCGGCTTGCTCCGGTTCCAGCTGCCATGCTCGCCGACGAACGCGCCTTCCGCGAACTGCGGGCCCAGCGCCGGGCTCGAGAAAGCGAGGCCGAGCGCGGCGACGTGCGAGCCGAGCCCGTAGTCCGGCTTGATCGCCGATGCGACCAGCTTCGGGTCCTGCGGCTGGGCGCGCGGATCGACATGCTGCCCCCAATAGGAAAAGGGCCAGCCGTAGAAGCCGCCGTCGCGCACCGAGGTGAGATAGTCCGGGACGAGGTTCGGGCCGATCTCGTCGCGCTCCTGGACCGTCGCCCAGAGCTGCCCGGTGCCGGGCTGGATGGCGAGCGCGGTCGGGTTGCGCGTGCCGGTGGCGAACGCCCGGTGGGCGCCGGTCGCGGCGTCGATCTGCCAGATCTGCGCGCGGTCGATCTCCACCGCCAGGCCGCGCTCGGTGATGTTGCTGTTCGATCCGATGCCGACATAGAGGAAGCGGCCGTCGGGGCTCGCGGTCAGCGACTTGGTCCAGTGATGGTTGATCCGCGAGGGCAGGTCGGTGACCTTGACCGGCGGCCCGGCCGCCTTGGTCTGGCCCGGCGTGTAGGCGAAGCGCAGCAAGGCGTCCTGGTCCGCGACGTAGAGCTGGTTGCCGACGAGGGCGAGGCCGAAGGGCGCGTTGAGCTTGTCGGCGAAGACGATGCGGGTTTCGTAGACGCCGTCGCCATTGGCATCGCGCAGCAGGGTCAGCCGGTTGCCGCTCTTGGCACTGCTCGTGCCCTTCGCCTTGATGTAGCCGGCGATGACGTCCTTGGGCCTCAAAGCCGGCTCGCCGCCGCCCTTGCCTTCGGCGACGAGGATGTCGCCGTTCGGCAGCACCAGGGTCTGGCGGCAGATGCCGAAGCCGGTGGCGATGGCGGTGATCGTATAGCCGGCCGGCACGGTCGGCCGCGCATCGCCCCACGGCGCCGGGCTGGCGATCTTCATGGTCGGGAGCAGCCCGCGATGCGGATCGGGCAGTTGCGGGTCGCCGCCGGTTTGGACCGGGTCCGGCCCGGAATTGCGGCTGCAGCCGCTCGCGAGGGCGGCCAGCGCCGCCAGTGCCAGAAGCCGCTTCATTTCACATCTCGCATGCGCAGGGTGGAAAGGCCGACAGCGGCGGCGAGCGCGGCGATCAGGGTGGTGATCAGGGACAGGATCGGCGCCGCAGGCATGATCGCCCAGGCGTCCCTGGCGTGGTGGAAATTATCGATCAGGCCGAGCACGAAGGTGGCGAGCAACAGGACGAAGCAGAGCAGGACCCATCCCCATCGCGGCCGCGTGAAGATCAGCGCGATCAGCGCCCACAGCAGGCCGAGGCCGGTGAACACCATCGCCCCCACCAGCAGCCACGAGGCGAAATTGGCCCATTGCGGCTCGGCCGTGTTGCCGTAGGTGATGTCGCCGAGCAGCGCGCACAGGAACAAAGGCACGGCGCCGGAGAGCAGGAAGGCGAAGAGGGGATGGATCGGCCTTGCCCCCCTGGTGTCGGCGTTGAGAGCCACGACGATGTTCCTTCCCGAGAGAGACGATGGCGAGCGAAGCGACGAACAGGCGCCGTGTGGGCGGCGCAGGCTGAGAATGCGGGCGCGGGCGCCTTGTTCCGGACACGTGCGGACGTGCGCAGGCTTTTGTGTCGGACCGATGGTGCGTCGTCAGAAACCGTAAACCAGCCGGGTGAGCGTGCGAAAGAACGCCACGGCGTCGGGCCTGACGTGGACCTGCCGCTTGTTGATAGGCCCCCAGTGGCTGCGCTCCTCACGCAGCATCGCGGCCGTGAACAGGATCGCGAAGAACGGACAATTCTTCATCGTCTCCTGAAAGGCGGCCCCGGTGCCGCTGCCATGATTGTGCCAATCGTGCGGCCGGCACCGCGCGCCGCTCGCGAAGACGTCCGCGAGATCGGTGCGCCCGCGATAGGTCTCGAACAAGGCTCGCCGCTGCCGGTTTTCGCCGATCGCGTCGTAGCTGACCTGGAACAAGCCAGCCTCGGCATTCTCCTCGGTCGTGGGCTCGCCGCGGCTGCGCGGCGTGTCCGCGCCAACGCAGTGCAGACCCGAGCTTTCGCGCATCCCCAGACCTGTCAGGATCGCGAACACGCCGACGAGCCGTTCACCATTCGTGGTCATCGTCGCACCCGCCGCGCACAGCTCGTTCGAATACCAGCTCAGGACATCCGTATCGGGATGGCCAACCTGCTCCGAGGTGGCAATCTGAAAGGCAAGCGCGCCGTGCTGCCGCAGACGCAACTCCACATCGCCCTCATCCGGGCGTTCGATCATCGAGAGCATGCGCACGAACGCAACGGCCAATCCACGCAGATAGCCGGGAGGCGCGGGACCCCGGGCGGGCCAATCGTAGCTGCGCAGGGGCGACGCGTCCGCCAGAGAGTGGATGGCGACGTCGGAAGGAATCATGTTTCCCTGCCAGCTGGTGTTGCACGGTCGGACATGGGCTTGATCATGTGCCGTGAGCGCGTGCAATCGGTGATGACCCGCGCTTACCCGGTGCTGCGGGATGGAGACACAGGGCGGCCGTGGCCGGGCCCGCCTCCCGCCCGATGGAGCTTTTCCGGGGTCTCCGGAGACGAAGCTCGAACGCCAGAGCGATCCTGCCGCAGCCTCACCATTGCTACCGGCATCTGCTCCCCCGATTCCGGGGTAAGTCCGAGTAGCCGCGCAGAGCCGCGACGACTAGTTCGGCCGCCCACCAGATCGGACAGCAAGGGGAATCACGTGAGGATCAACAGGCCGTTCGCTGCGGCCGCAGCCTTTGCTTTGATGGCCATGCCGACGGTCGGCTCCGCGCAACAGGGGCCCCGCGGCGCCGCAGCGACGGAAGTACCGCCGGCGGGTGAGCATGTGAGCGGCAGCGAGGCCCACAGCGACTTCATCCTTCCATTGATCGGTATTGCCGTGCTGATCCTCGTGATCATCCTCGTGGCGGACCACCACCACCACAATAATATTCCGACGAGCCCGTAACCGTTCGCGAGGCGGCGGCCGTTTGAAGGCGGTGAATCATAAGGGGACGAATTAAATGAGCATTCGGCCGCCCCAAGCCCACAGGATGACATAGAGGGGAACGATCATCAGGGCGAAGGCGGTTGCGATCAGGAGGTCTCGCCGATTTCCCTCTTTCGTGGCCTTCCACGCGAAGAAAGTACCGCAGGCGAGCGGCAAGGGTGCCGCCACCATCGCGGCAGCGCTCCATTTGGCCGGCGGATCCAGGTCCAGCCATCCCGTTCCGGCATAGGCCAGTACCGATGCCGGTATCAGAAGAAGTAGGCAGAAACCGCAGACCAAGATTGCGGACGACTGCACCGACGGCGCCATGATCTTCACGTTCATATCGGCAGCATCAGCGACCGCGCGCAGCTCCGCAACCGGGGGAAAGCGGACATAAGGCGGCCGCTGCTCACCTGCCGCTCTTCGGCCGAATCTCGGTAAAGACGCGTGTTCCCGTTGCATCCGGAATGAAGGTCACCGGAATCGTGAGCAATCTGCCGCACGCAGAAACCGTCCAGGTTTCCGCCCAGCCGCTCGGCGCCGTTCGGGCCGTCGCCCCCCCCGCTTGCGCGCCAGGCCGGCCCTCGAAGCGCGTCGTGCGGAGATGGGGTGCGCTGCAACCCGGCGCCTGCGTTTTCGCCGCCATCATCACGTCGCGCATCGCATCGCGCTGCAAAATGGGGTCCGCATGCGTGTCGCCGGGTGCCCCGATGAGGCTCGTGATCTTCTCATCCGGTTGAGCGAAGAAGAAGAAATTTATAATCGTATCATTGCCGCAACCGCTCACCGGAAAGCTCTGCTTCCAGGTGCCGGAAGTGGGGTAACCGTCGGCAGCGAAGGTGGGCTGCTTCAGAATCGTGACGGTGGAACCTTTCGACACCAGCGTCGGGCAGCGCTGGAACACGTCGGACGGAAGGGAGGAGAACAGCCTGGCGATGTTTGCCTGATACCCCGTCGAAAGGACGAGCTTCTGAAGCGACGTGTCAGCGACTGTCTGGCCCGTCGCCGGGGTTGTCGACGCGACCGCCAGAACGATTCCAGCCATCATGACCGCAGCTTTCATGATCGGGCTCCGTGGATCCTGGGATCGGCCAGTCTACAGGGCAGGCAAACGTCCGCAACGGGCGGAGAGCGGATCGTCCGCTATCGGTGCATGTCCATTGGCATCAGCTGTTCAAGCTGTTCGCTTCGCCGCACATGGACTGCACGTAATCCGGGCGCGAGGGTCCCGGCGAGACGCCGAGCTCACGGCCGCGCGCGATCTGCCGTTTGGCGTTGAGGACCGTCAGCCATTCGAGCTGCTTTGCGGTCTGCAGATCGCGGCGAAGCAGCGACGCATCGAGCGGCCCCAGCTTGCTGCCGCCCCCCGCCAGCAGCGAAAGACCGGACCAGGCAGCCTGCTCGTCATGGTCCCATAACTCGAGGTGGCGCGCCTGATCATACCAGGCGCCCAGAGTGGCGAGCTCGCTCCCCGGGAAGTGCACCAGGTTCTGCGCAGCCTGTTCCGCCTCGTAATCGCCGCTTAAGATCAGCCGACCGGGATATTCCAGGTTCGTTGCGCCAGGCGGCGTCGAACCAGTGGCAGAGACCGCGGCCAAGCGTCGCTCGGCCTCGGCGATGTGACGATTCACGCACGGGGCGACGCGGATCCGATCGGCGAACTCCGCGAGATCGAATGTCATTTCCCTGTGGATCGATTCCCGGGCGGCGCGCACCTGATCATGCCAGTGAATCTGCTCGATGATCTGTTCCGCCCCGAGGGCGATCAGCACGCCGATGACGATGACGCCGACCTCTCCGACAAGTTCGCGCCAGCCATGCAGCGGCTTCGGCAGATGAATGTGCATTCGGCTGACCCCCTTTGCGGACGCTAACAGGCGACCCCGCACGTCCGCAATGGGTGGAAGCGCACGTCGGCTTGTCGCAACCGCAGCCGCTTCAGGAATGCGCTTGATCCTGTCCCGCTGAGGGGCAGGGGGGCGGTTAACCTCGTTCCGCTCTCGACTTGTCGCCCGCGCTGCGCGAGCGGCAGGGCATGAGATTTGCGCCCGCTCTCCTCCTGCTCGGCCTCGCGGCCTCGCCGCTCGACGCCGAGGCGCCCTCCGGAGCTGGCGCTTTCTTCGTGCCGGAGCGGGGACGTGCCTATGGGTCGCTGCAGGATGCGGTGTCGGCGATCGGCAATGGCAGCGGCACCATCCAGATCGCGCCCGGCACCTACCGCCAATGCGCGGTGCAGGAGCGCGGGGAGGTCGCCTATGTGGCGCGGGAGCCGGGGACGGTTTTGTTCGACGGAGCGGTCTGCGAAGGCAAGGCGGCGCTCGTGCTGCGCGGGCGCGGCGCGCGAGTCGAGGGGCTGACCTTCCAGAACATCCGCGTGCCGGACGCGAACGGCGCCGGCATCAGGCTGGAGCAGGGCAACCTCATCGTCCGCGAGAGCCTGTTCCGCGACAGCGAGAGCGGCATCCTCGCCGGCGACGATCGCGGCGGCACGATTCTTATCGAGCAGTCGACCTTCTCCGGCCTCGGTCGCTGCGACCGCGATCTCGATTGCGCCCATTCCATCTATATCGGCAATTACGGCAGCCTAATGGTGCGCCGCGACCGCTTCGAGCGCGGCCGGGGCGGCCATTACGTCAAGAGCCGGGCGGCGCGGATCGAGGTGGCGGAGTCGAGCTTCGACGACAGCGCCGGCCACCTCACCAACTACATGATCGACCTCTCCAACGGCGCGACCGGCCTGATCGCCGGCAACATGTTCGTGCAGGGGCGCGACAAGGAGAATTACAGCGCCTTCATCACCATCGCGGCGGAAGGGGTGGCGAACAGCTCCGCCGGCCTCGCCGTGCGCGACAATGAGGCCGGGTTCGTGCCGGGCCTGAAGCGCGCCACCGCTTTCGTCGCCGATTTCACCGGCGAGGCGATCCGGATCGAAGGCAACCGCCTCTCCCCCGGCATCGAGCGCTACGAGCGGCGCTGATCACTGGCCCCCCTCTCCCTCGACGGGAGAGGGATACGAAGCCTTGGCGACGAAGGAGCCTAGGCGCAGTTGGGTGAGGGTGGCAGAGTTGGAGATGATCCGCTGACGGTGTCACCCTCACCAACTTCGCCTAAGCGGCAAAGCCGCTAAGGCTCAGTATCCTCTCCCGTAAAAGGGAGCGGGGGAGTTTGATCGCCGCCTCCGCATTCCCCCGCGACGGATCAGGCCGCGGCGTCGAAGAGCTCCTTCAGCCAATCGTCCACCACCACATCGACGACGAGGTGGACGCGGTCGGCCGTGCCGCGATTGAACACGCAATGTGGGTCCGACAGCCGCAGGTACCAGACGCTGCCCGGCGCCATGCTCACCTTTTCGCCGTTGAGCAGGAAGGCGACGTCGGCGCTGGTCGTGATCGGCACGTGGAGCCGCGCGGTGCCGTTCTCCGCGTACAGATCGGGGTCGCAATGCTCGCGGATCGTCGAGCCGGGCGCCAGCCGCATTAGCCGCACCGCCTGCAGCGGGCAGCGGAACGTATCCAGCGCCGCGCGGATATGGACCAGAGGCGTGAGAAAAGACGTTTCGTCGAAGGCCTTCGCCGAGGGGTCGGGAAAGATCATCCGCACCGGGTGGGTCGCGCCGGCGGGCGCGCGGAGCGGCACGACGCTCCACGCGCCCTCGTAATTGTCCCGGACATAATGGGCGGTCCAGGCGGCGGCATCGAGCCGCTCGAGATCGGAGGCGAGCCCGGCCGGATCGAAGGCGAGCGGCAGGCGCAGTCGGTCGGGATAATGAAAGATCGGCGGATATTGCAGGAATTCTGTCACCGATCGCGAGCCTATCGCGTCCGACGCGGCATGGATAGACCGGCGCCGGGGAGGCTGGGAATGAGCGATGATCGATCCGCCGCGCCGCGCCTGCGCGACCGGGTGCTCGCGGACGCGCGGCTGCAGGCGGAGCTCGCGCCGATCGAGGACGCGGCCGCTTTGTCGGAACGGCTGCTGGCGCTGGCGGCGGAGGAGGGGATCGCGCTCGATCCCGCCGATCTCGCGCCATTCCTGCGGCCGGACCCGCTCGGCATTTCGGCTTTGTCGGACCCGGTGCCCCTGCGCCGCCTGTGGCCGGGCGCGGACTGGCTCCCCGTCGCCGTGCATCGCCTGCCGGGCGGGGAAGAGGTGGTCGACTGGGCGCACCTCGCCGGCGCACCGCTGACCGCGTCCTTTTTCGCGACCGCCGTCCGGCCGATCGCCGTCCGGCCGTTCAACCGCCTCTTCCGCTACCGGATGCGGCTGGAGGATTTCGTCGCCGCGGCGGCGGACGAGCCGCTGCCGGAGCCGGACGGATTCATTTTCCACATGTCGCGTTGCGGCTCGACTTTGGTCGCGCAGATGCTCGCGGCGCTGCCGGGGAGCGAGATCGTCTCGGAAGCGTCCCCGCTCGACGCGGTGGCGCGGCACGCGGCCTTCGGGGATGGCACGGACGCGGCCGCGATGCTGCGGGCGATGGCCGGCGCGCTCGGCCGACGGGGCGGCCGGCCGTTCGTGGTGAAGCTCGATTTCTGGCAGGCGCTGGCGCTGGCCTTGTACCGGCGCGCCTTCCCCACGGTGCCGTGGCTGTTCCTGTTCCGCGATCCGGTCGAGGTACTGGTGTCGCAGATGAACCGCCGCGGCGCGGAGACGATGCCGGGGATCATGCCGGAATTGGGGGTCGATCCGGCCGCCCCGGAGCCCGTACAGATCGCCCAGGCCCTGGCGCGGATCTGCGAGGCTGCGGCCGATGCCGCCGCGGCGGGCGGCGGTCTCTTCGTCGACTATGCGGACCTGCCGGAGGCGGTCTTCTCCGCGATCCTACCCCATTTCCGCGTCGACCCCGGCGAGACGCGCCCGCTGATGGCGGCGGCCGCGGCCCGGGATGCCAAAACGCCCTCACAGCCGTTCGAGTCGGACGCGCAGACGAAGCGGGCACAGGCGGATGAAGAGATCCGCGCCGCCTCGCGCCTCCTCGAGTCCGTGCATGAACGGCTCACCGCTTTCCACCGCTGACGCTATAGGAGTTCCATGACTCGGCTCTTGTTCCTTCTCCTGCTCGCTTTGGCCGCACCGGCCTGGGCCCAACTGCCGCCGGGGCAGAAGGCGATGAATGTGCGGCTCGTCGCCGAGACGGACCGGCCGGCGGCTGGGAGCCGCGTCTCGCTTGCCCTGGTGATGAGCCCGAAGCCGGGCTGGCACGGCTATTGGCAGAATCCCGGCGATGCCGGCGCGCCGACGCGGATCGCCTGGACCTTGCCTCCCGGCGTCACCGCCGGGCCGCTCCGCTATCCGGTGCCGGAGCGGCTGCTGATCGCGGGGCTGATGAACTATGTCTACCAAGGGCCCTATGCCGAGCTGGCGGACGTCGACATCCCCGCCGGCCTCGCGCCGGGGACGTCGCTGCCGCTGCGGGCGAAGGTCGACTATCTCGTCTGCACGGACCGCATCTGCGTGCCGGAGAGCGCTGAGGTCTCGGCCGATCTCACGGTCGGCACAGGCGGGGCAGAAAGGCGGGCGGAGTTCGACCGCTATCGCATGGCCCTGCCGAAGCCGCTCGGCGCGGCGGCGCATTTCGAGATCGCAAACGGGCACCTGAGGATCGCCGTGCCGCTCCCGGCCGCCACGTCGGTCAACGCGCCCTATTTCTACCCGCTCACCGAGGATGCGGCGCATTATTCGGCGCCGCAGAGCGTCTCCCGGAGCGGCGACCAGCTAATCGTCGAAACTGCGGCTGGGGGCACGAAGCCGGCCGCTCTAGATGGCGTGCTCAGCATTGCACCGGGGCAGGGGCTTTCCGTCAGTGCCGCGCCGGGGCCGGTGCCGCCGGCGGGCACCCCTGTCGGAAGCGCATCCGGAGAAGGCGCGCCGGCGGCCCCGCCTTTGCTCCTGACCCTGCTTGGGGCTCTCCTCGGCGGGCTGTTGCTCAACATCATGCCCTGCGTCTTCCCGATCCTCAGCCTTAAGGCTTTGAGCCTCGCCCGCGCCGGCGGGAACGAGCGGGGCGCCCGCCGGGAGGCAGTCGCCTACACGGCCGGCGTGGTGTTCGTCTGCCTCGCGCTCGGCGGCATCCTGCTGGCGCTGCGGGCGGGCGGTTCGGTGGCGGGCTGGGGATTCCAGCTCCGGGACCCCCGCGTGATCCTGCTCCTGCTGCTGCTGGTGACGGCGATCGCCCTCAATCTCGCTGGCCTGTTCGAGCTTCCGTCCTTCGGCGGCGGCGAAGCGCTGGCGGGGCAGGGCGGTGCCGCCGGCGCCTTCTGGACCGGCGCGCTCGCCGCCTTCGTCGCGACGCCCTGCACCGGGCCGTTCATGGCGACCGCGTTGGGCGCCGCCCTGCTGCTGCCCGGCGCGCTGGGTCTGGCGGTGTTCGGCGGCCTCGGCCTCGGCCTCGCTTTGCCCTTCCTGCTGCTCGGTTTCGTGCCGCCGCTGCGGCGAATGCTGCCGAAGCCCGGCCCGTGGATGAACACGCTCCGCCGCATCCTCTCCATCCCCATGTTCCTGACCGCTGTGTGGCTCGCCTGGCTGCTCGGCCGGCTCGCCGGGAATGAAGGGCTGGCGCTCGGCATTGTGGCTGCCCTCGTCGTGGCAGCGGCCTGCTGGTGGGCGGCGCGTCGGCAGCGCTGGATCCCCGCGCTCTCCGCCGTCGCTGTGGCGGCGGTCGCTTCAGCGGTCGTGCTTCCGACGGCCGCCCCCGCCCAAGCCGAGGCCGGCGTGCTGAAGGCGCAGGCGTTCAGCGAGGCGAAGCTGGCGGCGCTGCGGGCGCAGGGGCGGCCGGTCTTCGTCTATTTCACCGCCGATTGGTGCCTCACCTGCAAGGTCAACGAGAAGGCCGTGCTGGATCGGGAGGACGTCGCCCGCGCCTTCGACAAGCGGCACGTCGCGGTGCTGGTCGGCGACTGGACGCGGGGCGATCCGGAGATCGGCCGCTTCATCGAGAAGCAGGGCCGCTCGGGCGTTCCCCTCTATCTTTGGTATGGGCCCGGCAAGGCGCCGGAGGTGCTGCCCCAGATCCTCACCGTCGGCGGTGTCGCCGCGCTCGCGGGCTGACCGCGCTTACCGGCGCTTCGGCACCGAATCGCTGCAGGTGAACAGGGTCCCGTCGGGCTTGTAATGGGGCGCGATAGCCCAGCTGTCCTTGATCGGAATGGCGACATATTCGACCCCGTCGATGCAGACGAGCTGCCGATCCTGCGCGGACTGGACGGCGGCTTCATGCGTCCCGGCAAGGACGCATCCGCCAAGCAGCAGCGGCGCGGAGACGAAGGCGAGGGGGACGAAACGCTTCATGTCTTCCCTTTCCGATCCACCTCTCGCCAAAGCTGCGGCCGGGCGGCTGAACGGGGCGTGAAGGTCGTTCCGGCTCCGACTCAGTTCGGCCAGGCGCGGACGCCGCCGATCCACGTTTGCAGCACCTTGGTGTTGCGGATGTCCTGCGCGGTCGCGCCGGCGAAGATGTCGCGGTCGATCAGCACGAAATCGGCATAATGGCCCTTGTCGAGGCTGCCGAGCCGGTCCTCGGCGAAGCCGGCATAGGCCGCGCCGCGGGTGAAGGCGGCGAGCGCCTGCTCCAGCGTCAGCTTCTGCTCGGGCATCCAGCCGCCCGGCGGCTGACCCTGTGCGTCCTCGCGGCTGACTGCCGACGCTAGGCCGGGGAAGGGATTGGGCGATTCCACCGGAAAATCGGAGCCGAAGGCAAGCGGCACGCGGTTGGTCAGCATCGTCTTCCAGGCATAGGAGCCCTGCAGCCGCTCCATCCCCAGCCGCGCCTCGGCCATCCGCCAGTCGGACGTCTCGTGGGTCGGCTGCATCGAGGCGATAATGCCGTGCTGCGCGAATTTGGGCAGGTCGGCGGGGTCGACGATCTGCGCGTGCTCGATCCGCCAGCGCCGGTCGCCCTTATAGGTGTCGGAGAGCTCGTCGATCGCGCCGAGGATCTGGGAATTGGCGGCCTCGCCGATGGCGTGGACGGCGACCTGGAAATTGTCCATCGCCGCGCGGCTCATCAAATTGCGGATCTCGGCGTCGGAATGGAAGGGAAGGCCGCGCTGGGTCGGCGCGTCCTTGTAAGGCTGCTTCAGCCAGGCGCCGCGTGAGCCGAGCGCGCCGTCGGCAAAGAACTTGACCCCGATCATCCTGAGATGCCCGTCGTAGAGCCAAGGCGTCGGCCCGGTGCCGGCGACGGCAATGGCGGATTCGACGCCGAGCCCGTAGGAAATGATCCGCACCTTGAGCTGCCCGGTGTCCCCCGCCCGGCGCATGACCAGCCAGTCCTCGACGCTCGTCCCCATGTCGCAGGCGCCGACCAGGCCGTAGGAGAGCATGATCTCCTGCGCCTTCTGGAAAGCCTGGTCGCGGATGCGCGGCAGCGGCGGCGGGATGACGCGGGTGATGAGGTCCTTGGCGGCGTCGACGAAGATGCCGGTCGGCTTGCCGGCCGCCTTCTCGATCCGGCCGCCGGACGGCGACGGCGTGCGGGCATCGACCTGCGCCTCGCGCATCGCCGCGCCGTTCGCCCAGCCGGCATGGCCGTCGACGCGCTCCAGCCAGACCGGCCGGTCTGCGACGACCGCGTCGATGTCCGCGGCGGTGGGGAAACGGCCGCCCCAATTCTCCTGATTCCAGCCCCGGCCGACGATCCAGAGCGGGCGGGGATGGGAGGCGGCGAAGGCGGCGATCTTCGCCTGCGCCTCGGCGACGCTGCGGGTCCCGGTAAGGTCGAGCTCGAGCGCGCCCTGGCCGAGCTCCATGATGTGGCCGTGGGCGTCGATGAGGCCGGGAAGGAGCGTCCGCCCCTGGCCGTCGAAGCGGTAGCGGGTCCGGTCCGGCTTACGCTCGCCTTTCTGGAAGAGCTGGATGACCTTGCCGTCGTCGCCGACCCACATCGCCGCGAAGCGCACCAAATGCCCCTGCGCGTCGATCGTGTAGCCGTTGACATTGTCGATGAGCTCGTCGGCGTGCGCGGCGCCCGTCCAGAACAGCAGGGCGAGGGCGGCAAGAAGCTTTTTCAGGAACATGGCGGCGGCATAAGGGCTGTTTCGCCCCTGCGCCAGATGGACTAGGGGCCCTGCATGGCCACTCCCGCCGCCCAGCCCTCGCCGCCGTTCACCCTCGCCGACGTCGAGGCCGCCGCCAAACGGATCGAAGGCGCGGTGGTGCGCACGCCCACCCATTTCAGCCGTACCCTCTCGCAGCTGACCGGCGCCAAAGTCTGGGTGAAGTTCGAGAATCTCCAGTTCACCGCCGCCTACAAGGAGCGCGGCGCGCTCAACAAATTGCTGCTGATGGATCCGGCGGTCCGCGCCCGCGGAGTCATCGCCGCCTCGGCCGGCAACCACGCCCAGGCGGTCGCCTATCACGGCGCGCGGCTCGGTGTGCCGGTGACGATCGTGATGCCCAAGTCGACGCCGAGCATCAAGGTGATGCAGACCGAGAGCCACGGCGCCGAAGTGGTTCTCCACGCGGACTCGTACGACGAAGCCTATCAGGAGGCGCTGCGGCTGGAGCGGGAGCGGGGGCTCACCTTCGTCCATCCGTTCGACGACCCGGAGATCATGGCGGGGCAGGGGACGGTCGCGCTCGAGTTCCTCGCCGCAGCCCCCGACATCGACGCGTTGATCGTCCCGATCGGCGGCGGCGGCCTCATCTCCGGAATCGCCACCGCGGCCAAGGCGCTGCGGCCGGACATCGAGATCGTCGGCGTCCAGGCCGAACTCTACCCGAGCATGTATTGCAGCATCAAAGGCAAGGATTTGCCGTCCGCCGGCGACACGATCGCCGAGGGGATCGCGGTCAAGAAGCCGGCGGCGCTGACCGCCTCGATCATCCGGCAGCTGGTGGACGAGATCCTGCTCGTCTCGGAAAATGAGCTGGAGACCGCGGTCGGGCTGTTCCTGCAGATCGAGAAGACGGTCGCGGAAGGGGCGGGGGCGGCGGGGCTCGCCGCGCTGCTCGCCAATCCCGAACGCTTCGCCGGGCGCAACGTCGGGCTGGTGCTCACCGGCGGCAATATAGACACGCGGCTGCTCGCCACCGTGCTGCTGCGCGACCTCTACCGGTCAGGCCGTATGTCGCGACTCAGGATCCAGCTCCAGGACCGGCCGGGCGCGCTTTATTCCGTCGTGCGGCTGTTCGGCCGGCACAACGTCAATATTCTCGAAATCGCCCATCAGCGGATCTTCACCGCGCTGCCGGCCAAGGACGCGTTCATCGACATCGATTGCGAGGCGCGCGATGCCAGTCATCTCAAGGCCTTGGTCGCCGACCTTGAGAGCGAGGGCCTCCGAGTCCATCCGGTAGAGATTCGCTGAACCTCTGTCCCGCGCCGGAACGCGCGTCGGTTAACCTCGTTTTCACGCTGAGCCGCCCTTTTCAAGGCGGCGCCGACACCGCATAAAGACTCTGGCAACCACGGTTTTCAACCTCGCGGAGTCACGTTGAGCGCACCGTTTCGCTTTCCCCGGTTCTTCGTCACCAGCCCGGCCCCTTGCCCCTATCTCCCGGGCAAGACCGAGCGGAAGGTGTTCACGGAGCTGTCGGGCCAGCATTCGAGCGATCTCAACGATGCGCTCGGCCGAATCGGATTCCGCCGCAGCCAGGCGGTTGCCTACCGTCCGAGCTGCATCGATTGCGCCGCCTGCGTTTCGGTGCGAGTCGTCACGGGCGAGTTCCAGCCCTCGGCCACCCAGCGCCGGATGCTGAAGCGCCACGCCGATCTCGACGTCACCGCCTGCAAGCCCTGGGCGACCGAGGAGCAATATGCGCTGCTCCGCCGCTATCTGAAGCAGCGCCACCCGGACGGCGGCATGGTTGGCATGGACGAGAGCGACTTCGCCGACATGATCGAGCAGAGCCCGGTCAAGACCTATGTCGTCGAATATCGCGAGCCGTCGGTCGGCGGCCGCCCCGGCCGGCTCGTCGGCGCCTGCCTGACCGACCAGCAGGGCGACGGCCTGTCGATGATCTACAGCTTCTTCGAGCCCGACGACCCCGCCCGCTCCGGCCTCGGCACCTATATCATCCTCGATCATATCATCCGCGCGGCGCGGGCGGGGCTGCCCTACGTCTATCTCGGCTATTGGGTCGAGAATTCGCGGCGCATGGCCTACAAGGCGCGCTTCCGGCCGCTGGAGCGGCTCGGGCCGCACGGCTGGCAGCGCTTCGATCCCGACCAGCGCGAGCTGCCGCTCGGCCGCTAGAACAAGTCCAAGCCCCTTCGCAACCACGCTTTAATCCTTCCCCTCTATTTTCGCTTTCCATGGAGTGGGGGAAGGACTGGTTCCGCCGGCTGATCGACGCCGGCGAGGCGGAAAGCCGCGCCGGCCGCGCGCTGCTGGAGGAGCGCTATCGCGCGCTCCAGCGGCAGATTCCGCTCCTCTATCTCGTCGCCCTCACCAACTTCCTCGGTCTCGAGCTCGCGACCGGAGGGCGGATCGTCTATCTCTACAGCCCCTCGACGGCGCTCGTCGCGCTCGTCTGCCTGCGCCTCGTCCATTGGCTGCGGGCGCGCAGCCGCCGGCTTGCGCCCGAGCGGATCCTCATCGAGCTCACCAAGACCTGGATCTACGCGCTGGTGATCAGCGTCGGCTTCTGTGCCTGGTCGCTCTACCTGCTCCAGTCCGTGCCGCGCGCCTATGATGACTACGTCATCTTCTTCGGCAGCTTCGCCGCGGTCGGCTGCGCCTACGGCATCACCGCTTATCCGGCCGCGGCGCGCCTGCCGCTCGTCTTCCTTGGCCTGCCGCTCGCGCTGCGGCTGATCCTGTTCCGGGACGTCGCCCATATCGGCCTCGGCATCAGCCTCGCCATGGTGCTGCTGCTCATCGTGCGGCTGCTCGGCGTCCACAATCGCGGCTTCCGCGCGATCGTCGAATCGCGCACCGACATCGCCGAGCAGCGCGAGCGCGCCCGGCAGGCGGAGCGGCTCGCCAAGGCCGAGAAATCCAAGGCGAAACGGATCGCCGACACCGATCCGCTGACCGGCCTCGCCAACCGCCGCGCCTTCCTGCGGCACCTGACGCGCCGAGCCGCCGCGCTCGCCCGCAGCGGCGGCGGCTTCGCGCTGGCCGTCGTCGACCTCGACGGGTTCAAGCCGATCAACGACACGTTCGGCCATGCCACAGGAGACGCGGTCCTATCGGAGGTCGGCGTTCGTCTCGGAATGGCGGCGGGGCGGGGGGCGCTGGTCGCCCGGACCGGCGGCGACGAATTTGCTTTGCTCTTTCCGGACGTCCGCGAGACGGCCGGCGCCAGGGCGGCCGGCGCTGCGATCTGCGCCGCCTTGCAGGAGCCGTTTCTCGTCGACGGCCGCGAGTTCCGGCTGTCGGGCTGCTGCGGCATCACCCTGCTCGCCCGCGGCGACTGTCAGGTGGAGCAGGCGCTGATCCGCGCCGACACCGCCCTCTATCGCGCCAAGCAGAGCGGCCGTGCCGGCGTCGCCATCTTCTCGAAAGAGATGGACGAGATGCACCGGCGCCGGAAGCAGATCGAAAAGGCTCTGCGGCTGCCGGAGGTGCAGGAGAGCATCACGCTCGTCTTCCAGCCGATCCGCGACCTCGCCACCGGCGAGCTAAGGTCGTTGGAGGCGCTGGCGCGGTGGGAGCATCCGGAGCTCGGCCGCGTGCCCCCCGACCAGTTCATCCCGATCGCCGAGCAGATCAACGTGATCGGCGCGATCAGCGAGAAGCTGCTGGCCCTGGCCTCGCGCGAGGCGCTGACCTGGGCGGCGAGTGTTCGCCTGTCGTTCAACGTCAGCGCCGTCCAGCTCTGCACCGCCGGGTCGGCCGAATGCCTGCTTGGCGTGCTGGAGAGCGAGGGGCTCGAGCCGGAGCGGCTGCAGATCGAAGTGACCGAGACGGCCTTGCTTGCCGATTTCGAGGCGGCGCGGCGCAACCTTCGGGCGCTGCGCTCCGCGGGCGCGCGCATCGTTCTCGACGATTTCGGCGCCGGCCATGCCTCCATCTCCTATCTTCGCGAGATGCAGTTCGACGGCATCAAGCTTGACGGCACGCTCGTCGCCTCGGTGCTGGATTCGCTGCGCGGGCGGCGCCTGCTCAAGGGGGTGCTCGATCTCTGCGCCTCATTGGGCCTGCCCTGCGTCGCCGAGCATATCGAGAGCCCGGACCAGCTCGCTCTGCTGCGCGAGCTCGGCTGCCGCGACGGCCAGGGCTTCTTCCTGTCGCCGCCGCTCTCAGCCGCGGATGCAGCGGCCATGGCCTCGCCGAAGGTGGCACGGATCGGCCCCCGCGCCGTAGCCTGAGCAGTCGCCGCGGCGCGCAGGGTTCGACCTGCCGCGAACGGAAGTCGGGCATATTGCGGTGTCGCGGAACGCGCTTGTCCTGACCTCGCCCGCTTCGACGTGGCCGCGGCTCCCGAGGCCAATTATGAGATCAGGCGGCGGCGGAGCGCTGACGGCGCTTCGGCCGCGCCTGCCCGGCCGACATCGCCTCGACCTGTCGGGTCAGGGAGTCGAGCTCGGCGCCGATTGTGCGGAGCTCCGCGGCGAAGATTTCGGCGTCGGTGCCGGGACGCGCCAGCGCCGCCGCATCGAGCAGCGAGTCGAGGATGAGCGACAGGCTCGGCAGGATCGATTCCTCGATCCGTTCGAAGGCCTCGTCGAGCGCATGCTGGCGGTCGGCGCTGGACATGGGGCCCATCCTATGGGACGCGGATTAACCGACCGTAAACCCGGCGCTTTTCGATGATCGGCTTCGTTTCCGCCATGCTTTCCATCGCCGTGCTCGCCGCCTTCGCGCTGGCGGCGGGCGGGCTGTGGCTGCTGGTCAAGCGCGGGGAGCGGAAGCAGGGCGGCCTGATGATCCTTGCCGCATTGGTGCTGTTCGCGAACGTGCTGATCTGGACGGTTTAAGGCGAAGAGGCGCCCCCCTGCGGCCGCTGGTCGAAGTGAAAATGCCTGCGTGTAGGGTGAGCGGCAAAAACCGTCCCCCGGACGGTTTTTACGCGCTCACCGGATCGGGCAGCCGGGATCCAGCCGGAAATCGAGATAATCGTCCACCGCCTTCATCAGCTGCGGCATCTCGTTGACGAAGAAATGGTTCGCGCCCGGGATCGTCTCGTGGTGGATGGTGATGTGCTTCTGGGTACGGAGCTTCTCGACCAGCTTCAGCACGGCGTTCGGAGTCACGACCTCGTCCGCCTCGCCCTGGATGATGATGCCCGAGGAGGGGCAGGGGGCGAGGAAGGTGAAATCGTACATGTTGGCCGGCGGCGCGATCGAGATGAAGCCGCGCACCTCGGGCCGGCGCATCAGCAGCTGCATGCCGATCCAGGCGCCGAAGCTGAAGCCGCCGATCCAGGTCGATTCCGCCTCGGGATGGATCTGCTGCACCCAGTCGAGCGCGCTTGCCGCGTCGGAGAGCTCGCCGATGCCGTTGTCGAACAATCCCTGGCTCTTGCCGACGCCGCGGAAGTTGAAGCGCAGGGTCGCGAAGCCGCGGCGGACGAAGGTCTTGTAGAGCGCCTGCACAATGGCATTGTTCATCGTGCCGCCGCCCTGCGGGTGCGGGTGGAGGATCAGGGCGACCGGCGCGCGGGGGCGGGGGCCCGGGCTGAAACGGCCTTCGAGACGGCCTTCCGGTCCGGGAAAGATGACTTCGGGCATTGCACCTGCAAGAGCTTTGGGTGAAGGGCAGCGCACGGGGTGACCCCGTGCCAGGACGCGCCCTATATAGGCCGCGAACGCCGCCGCGCAATTGAAAGGCTGTGCGATGCGTGAACGCATCTATCTCGATCATGCCGCGACCACGCCGATCCTGCCCCAGGCGCAGGCGGCGATTGCCGAAGCCTGTGCTTTCTGGGCGAACCCTTCCTCGGCCCATGCCGAGGGGCGGGCGGTGCATGCGAAGCTCGAGGAGGCGCGCCGGCGGACGACCGCTTCGTTCGGCTGGAAGGGAAGCTTGATTTTCACCTCGGGAGCGACCGAGGCGATCGCGCTCATCTTCGTGCGGGCCAGGGCCAAGAGCTTCATCGTCTCCGCGGTCGAGCATCCGGCGGTGATGCGCAGCGCCCCCGAGGCGCGGCAGATCGCGGTGCGGCGCGACGGCACGCTCGATTTGGACGACCTCGACCGCGCGCTTGCGGAGGCGGAGGCGCCCTTGGTGGCGGTGCAGGCAGTGAACAACGAGACGGGCGTGATCCATCCGATCTCGGAAATCTACGCCCGCGTGAAGGCGGCCGACGGCCTGCTCCTCGCCGATTGCGCCCAAAGCGCGGGCAAGCTGCCGCTCCCAAAGGCGGATTTCCTCGTTATCGCCGCGCACAAGCTGGGTGGCCCACCGGGGGTCGGCGCGCTGCTCGTGAAAGATCCGGCGACTTTGGAGGCGATCGGCGGACAGGAAGGCGGTTATCGGCCCGGCACGCCCTCGGTGCCGCTGATCATGGGCTTCGCCGCCGCCATCGAGGCGGATCATGGCTGGTACGAGGAGGCCATGCGCCTCCGCGCGAAGCTGGATGCCGGGATCGTCGACGCGGGCGGCGAGACCGTCGCCGCCGACGCGCCGCGCATCGCCACCATCGCCTGCTATCGCATGCCGGGCGTTCCCGCCGCCGCGCAAATGATGCAGCTCGATCTCGCCGGCATCGCCGTCTCGGCGGGCAGCGCCTGTTCCTCGGGCAGCCTCAAGACCAGCCCCGTCCTCGCTGCCATGGGGTGGACTGAGGGCGCGGCGCGCGAGGTGATTCGGGTGAGCTTCGGCCCCTCGACGCGCGAGAGCGACATCGACGCGCTGCTCGCCGAATGGCGCGCCATGATCGGCAAGCGCCGGGCCGCGTGAGCGCGCCGATCTACCTCGACTACCAGGCGACGACCCCGCTCGCCCCGGAAGCCGCGGCGGCCATGCGGCCGTGGCTGGAGCAGGGCTTCGCCAATCCGCACAGCAGCCACCGCTTGGGGCGTGAGGCCGCGGCCGCCGTGGAAGTGGCACGGGACCGGGTTTTGAATGCACTCCAGCCTCGCTCGTCCCCAGCGAAGTCGACGGGCGCTGGCGCTGGGTCATCACGGACGCCCCTCGACTACGCTCGGGACGAGCGAGTCCGGGGGAGGCTGTATTTTACGTCTGGCGCCACGGAAGCGGCCAATTGGGCTCTCAAAGGTGCAGCCGCCCGCCTGCGAACCGACCGCCGCCGCATCGTAACCCTCGCCACCGAGCATGCCTGCGTGCTCGACACGATCGAATGGCTCACCAGTCAAGGCTTCGATGTAGACGTCCTCCCCGTCCGACCGGACGGGCTCATCGATCTTGCCCTCGTCGACGAGCGTGTGGACGAACGCACCGGCCTCGTCGCCACCATGCTCGTTAATAACGAGATCGGCGTCATCCAGCCCGTCGAGCAGATCGGCGCCCTTGCCCGCAGCCGTGGCGCGCTGTTCTTCTGCGATGCCGTCCAGGGCTTCGGCCGCGTGCCCGTGCCGCTCGAACATTGCGACATGGTCGCCCTCTCCGCTCACAAGGTACATGGGCCCAAGGGCGTCGGCGCCCTCTGGGTTCGCGACGGAGCCCCGCTCGACCCGTTCCTCCACGGCGGCGGACAGGAAGGCGGCCTGCGCTCCGGCACCCTCTCGCCCGCCCTCTGCGCCGGCTTCGGCGAGGCCGCCCGCCTGCTCGTGGAGCGCGCCCAAGGAGATCATGATCATGTCGAAGCTCTTTGGAAGGCCGCACGGGCGGCACTGCCCGACTGGACGCTGAACGGCGCGGCCGAGCAGCGCTATCACGGCAATCTTAACCTCCGCCGCGACGGCGTTGATGCCGCGCGCCTGATCTCGGAGCTCCGCCAGGTCGCCTTCTCCGCCGGCTCCGCCTGCGCAAGCGGCTCCGGCCGGCCGAGTCACGTCCTGGCCGCGCTCAGCCTCAACGAGCGGGAAGCCCGCTCCTCCATCCGCCTCGGCTTCGGCCGCTACACGACGGAGGAGGAACTGCTCCACGCGCTGGCGCTCATCGACGAGGCCGCCGGCCGCCAGCTGAGCTTCGCCGCATGACGCGAGTCCGCTTCGTCTCCGCCGACGGCAGCCGCGTGAGGGAGGTCGACGCCCCGGCCGGCGAGCGCCTGCTCGACGTCGCCCAAGCCGACGGCCAGCCGCTCGAAGGCACGTGCGAGGGGCAGATGGCCTGCTCCACCTGCCACGTCGTCGTCGATCCCGCCGATTTCCCAAAGCTGCCCCGCGCCAGCGAGGAGGAGGAAGACCTGCTCGATCTCGCCATGCACGTCACCCGCACCTCGCGCCTCTCCTGCCAGATCGTGCTGACCGACGAACTCGAAACCCTCACCGTCCGCATCGCCGCCGGGGCGCACGACATGCAGGGGCGGTGATCTCTTAGCCGTCATCCCGGACCTGATCCGGGACCTATGAACACGGAGTGTGGAAAGTTCGCGTCCTCCGTGTTCATAGGTCCTGACTTTCGTCAGGATGACGGGGAGGGGAAATGCCCCGCCTTGCGCCCGCCGGCCCAATCCCCCATATGCGCCGCGGGAGTCGGGCGGACGGAATTGTCGCCAACCCGGTCAGGTCCGGAAGGAAGCAGCCGCAACGATTTCATTCCGGGTCGTTCCGGCTCCCACCTTGCTTCGCTCGACCGCCGACGGACATCCGGCTAAGCCGACGCGATGTCGTCTCCGCCTATTGAATTCGCGCCTTGGCGCACAGGCCTGGAAAACGCACGTCTTCAGTTTGTCGACGTCATCTTTGGTGGGCAGGGTACATCCGTCAATCTCATAGAGGACCAAATGCGGCTCGAAGTTGCGGGTCACAGGCCGGTGACGGAGCAACCACTCGAAGCTCGATTCTTCGATCTGGACACTCACATCATCTACCGCATCGGCTGCTCTCCCGTCGCCTTTCGCGTCCTTGATGAGCATGGTCTCGTGGAGTTGTGGCATGCGATGAACGAGCAGAGGCGCCCAGTCGGATCATCGACCTTCATGGTGCGCAATCACGGTTGGTCACGCGAGAGCGAGCTCAGCTTCATGCATGGGACCAGGGACGGCTACTCGTACATAATTGCGACGCGCCTCGAGTGCTTGGAGATAGTCGCGATCGACACGCCAGTGATCGAACAGGTGGGAATGGCCGAAGCTTCGGCGCTCTCGAGCGCCAAGCGCCACTGATCCTTCCCTTCGACAAACAAGACGCCCTATTCTACCTTCGTTCTCATGCCCGCTGATTCCCCTGAACCCGACTCCTTCGGCCTTGGCCTCGACGAGCCGCCGCAGCCCGTGAAGGCGCAGCCTTATCGCGTGCTTGCGCGGAAGTACCGGCCGCAGCGTTTCTCCGAGCTGATTGGGCAGGACGCGATGGTGCAGACGCTTGGCAACGCCATCAGGCGCGACCGGCTTGCCCATGCCTTCCTGCTGACGGGCGTTCGCGGCGTTGGCAAGACCTCGACCGCGCGCCTTATCGCCAAGGCTTTGAACTGCGTCGGTCCGGACGGGCGGGGCGGCCCCACCATCGATCCCTGCGGCGTCTGCGAGCCCTGTCGCGCCATCGCCGAGGGCCGCCATATCGACGTCGTCGAGATGGACGCCGCCAGCCACACCGGCGTCGACGATGTGCGCGAGATCATCGAGGCGGTGCGCTACGCCGCCGTCTCCGCGCGCTACAAGGTCTATATCGTCGACGAAGTCCACATGCTGTCGAAGAACGCCTTCAACGCGCTTCTGAAGACGCTCGAGGAACCGCCCGCGCACGTCAAATTTCTGTTCGCCACAACCGAGGTGAACAAGGTCCCCGTCACCGTCCTCTCCCGCTGCCAGCGCTTCGACCTCAGGCGCATTCCGGCCGAGGCGCTCGCCGGGCATTTCGCGCATGTGGCGGAGACGGAAGGCGTGCAGGTGGAGGCCGAGGCGCTGGCCCTGATCGCCCGCGCGGCAGAGGGCTCGGCGCGCGACGGCCTTTCCATCCTCGACCAGGCGATCGCCCACGGGCCCGAGGGGGTGACGGCCGAGCAGGTGCGGGCGATGCTCGGCTTGTCCGACCGGGGTGCCATCCGTCGGCTGCTCGGCCTGCTGCTCGCCGGCGACGCGGCCGGGGCGCTCGCGTCGCTGCGCGACCAATACGATCTGGGTGTCGAGCCGTCGGCGGTGCTGCGGGGCCTGCTGGAGAGCGTCCACGGCATCACGCGGGCCAAGGTCGGCGGCGCGCAGGATGCGGCCCAGTCGATCGAGGAGCGCGAAGCCTATGCCGATTGGGCGAGCCGCCTCTCCTACGCGGCGGTGCACCGCCTCTGGCAGCTGCTGCTGAAGGGTTTGCAGGAGGTCCACCAGGCACCGATGCCGCTCGAAGCCGCCGAAATGGCCTTGCTCCGCGTCGTGCACGCCTCAGAAATCCCCGATCCCGGCGCCTTGCTCGAAAAGCTGGCGAATGGGGAGGCGGTTGCTACGCCGCGCAGCGCCGGTGCGCCGGCCGCCGCGCCTGCCGAGGCCCAGGCCGCGAGGCCGCAGCCGCCCGCGGATTTCCCAGCCCTGGTGGAGCGGCTCGCGAGCGGTGGGAAGCATGCGCTCGCCCAGCAGCTCCACGATTATTGCGGCCTCGTCCGCTATGCACCGCCCGAGCTGGTGGTGCGCCCGGCCAAGCCGCTCTCCGGCGACTTCACCCGCGACCTCGCCGTGGCGCTGAAGACCCTGACCGGCGAGAGCTGGCTGGTGCGCGCGTCCGACGAGCCGGCGCAGTCGACCCTGCTCGAGCAGGAGAAGATGGCGGCCGACAAGCTCCGCCAGTCGGTGCTCGACGCGCCTTTGGTGCAGGCTGCCTTCGAGGCCTTTCCCGGCGCCGAGCTCGCCGGCTATTCGATCGACGAACAACGGAGCGCCTGAAATGCCGGATTTCGATTTCGACAACATCATGAAGATGGCCCAGGAGGCCCAGGCCAAGCTGATGCAGGCCAACGACAATCTCGACAAGATCGAGGTGGAGGGCGCGTCCGGCGGCGGGCTGGTCAAGGTCCGCGCCAGCGCCAAGGGGCGCATCATCGCCGTCGAGATCGACGAGAGCCTGCTGCAGCCGTCCGAGAAAGCGATGGTCGAGGATCTGGTCGCCGCCGCCATCAACGACGCCCGCGCCAAGGCCGACGAAGCGGCGCAGGGCGCGATGCAAGACGTGACCGGCGGCCTGCAGCTCCCGCCTGGCTTCAAGATGCCGTTCTGAGGGTCGGAAGGGCACCCTCAACATCGTCATCCCGGACTTGATCCGGGACCCATGAACACGGTCGGCGGGAGTTCTCGTTTTCCGTGTTCAAGGGTCCTGACGTTCGTCAGGATGACGGCAAGGGATATGGGCGCTCACGATTTCGGCCGGTACACCAGGATCGCCGCCTCGCGGCCGGGGAAGGCGGCGGGGGCGGCGACGAAGAGGCGGTCGAGCTCGGGGGCGAAGAGGGAGGTGCGGGCGCCGGAGCGGGTCTCGATCTCGCCGGCGGGCGCATAGCCGCCGCTGTTTCGGGCGTAGAGTGCGATCCGTCCTGCGCCGCAGCTGACCATGATCCGTCCGCGCCGTTCGTCGAAGAAGACATCGTCCGCATCACCGCAGGTCGGGAGGTCCTGCCGCACCGCCCCCGAATTCGGATCGAGAAGAACAAGGTGGGCCGGCGCGCGAAAGGCAATGGCGAGCAGGCCGTCCCCGCTTAGGGCCATCGGGAAGTTGGCGCCGTGGCTTGCCGGCCACAAAGAGTCGATGCGGCCCTGGTCGAGCGCGACGAGTGCGATCTTGTGCGCGCCGGGTAGATTGACGAAGGCGCGATGCCCGTCCGGGGCGATCTGGAACGCCTCGGGATGCGCCGGCAGTGCGATCGCGCGGACGATGGTCCGCCGTTCCGGGTCGACGATGACGAGGCCGCCCGAGCCATAGCCGACCACCACGTGCCCCGCCGGATCGATCCGCACATTGTCCGCATCGTCTCCCAGGCGCAGCATGCCGAGCGGCTTCAGCGTCGCCGCATCGAAGAAACGCAGGCTGCCGTCGCCGCCGCAGGCGATTGCGATCGCGTCCTGCTTCGGCAGATAGCCGATCCCCTGCGGCTCGTTCAGGCCGCTGGCGCGCACTGTGCGCCCACTGCCGAGGTCGATTGCCTCGACCAAGCCGTTACCGAGCTCGGCGACGAACAGGCGCCGGTGCGCGGAATCGTAGGCGAGATGGTCGATGCGGCCGCGAACGCCGGGCAGATCGATCGTGCGCTCGAGCACCAGAGGCGCGTTCGGGTCCGGCGCCGCGGCCCGGCTGCAGGCGGAAGCGAGTGCCAGCCCCGCAATCAATAGGGGCATGAACCCCTTCATGGCGCGCCGAATGCGGAGCGGATCACAGCCCGTCTTCATGCCTCCCGACCGATGGCCCCAGCTTCGCCGCCAGCTTTCCGTCGGTCCACAATTCGATCCGGTGCGAGGCAGCGCGGCCCGAACAGGCTTCGACGGCCGCGACGATGCTCGGCGCCTGGAACTGCTCCGAGGCGACGAGGCGATGGCCCTGGAACACGAGGAGGCTGAAGCTCGACATGCCGCGGGATCAACGTTCGGGCGCGGCCGGTGTTCACTCCGGTCGTTGTCGGAAGGATGGTGGAGCGCGGCCCTCCTACCGTATTTCTACGGGAGTGACTGCCGATCATGGTCGGGCATGGGAGGCGCAACCGTGCCCCTACGTGCGGCCAGGGGCCGGAGATGATCACCCCGAAAGATCGCTCCGGCTCCGCTTTTCCTGCTCCGCCCCGAAATGGGGGTTTCTCATTTAGCAAACGGCATTCCTGGCTTCTAACAGGGTCCCAGCCGGCTCTTACCACATGCAGAGTCGGTCAAGGGGCCGGAGGCCCCGTGCGTCCGGTTGGACCAGTGCTCTCCGGCCCCGCCGCGATTGCGCTCCGCAGGCACGCGGGCGCCCGCCGGGTTAAGAATTTCGCAGGCTTGTCCAGTTACTTCGCCCCCGGTCGGCGACGGAGGGCTCATGTCGGCGCTACAGAAACTGCGAGAAGACCATGCCGCGCTGACGCGCCTGTTCAGGCGCTTGGGCGACGCAATCCGGCAGCCGGCCCCGCCGCCGCCGATGGCGCTCTTCGAGCTGCGGCACGCGCTCGTCTCGATCTTGCTCGCCCACCTCAAGCTCGAGGATTGGGCGCTTTACCCGCGGCTGATCGGAAGCGGCGATGCTGAGATTTCGTCCGTCGGCGAGACGTTCAAGGACGAGATGGGCGGCCTCGCGCCCGCCTTCCTGGCCTATTCGGAAAAGTGGACGGCCCCGAGCATCGCGGCCGACTGGGCCGGCTATTGCAAGGACACGCAGGCCATTCTTGATGCGTTGATGAATCGCCTGGTGCGCGAAAATCGCGAGCTGCTGCCTTTGCTGGAACGCCTCGACCTCGCGGCCTGAGGCCGAAGCGTCGTCAGTATGCGGACCAGTTGGGCGAGTCCGGGATTTCGCCTCGTGCCATGGCCATGACGCGCAGGATCAGGCCCGAAAGACGTCCGCTGACGCCCATGGCGGTGGGCGAAAGCTGCAATTGCCGCGTGACGCCGTCGCGGCGGTGCTCATAATCGAACCTCGTGCCGCCCCAGACCAGAAAATTGTCGGGCGTCCACTGCGTTTCCAGCTCGCTCGCTTGCTCGAAGAAGAGCTTTGCGTCGGTTGCCCCGAGCGGGAAGGTCCATTCCTGATCGAGATGCCCGCGGCTGCCGAGCTTCATGAGGTGGACGGTCGCTTCCGCGGTTGGCGATGCGCGGCTGATCTGAACCGCATAAGCGTACGGATCGTGAGATGACGCTGCGGAGAAGCGGATCGTCTCGCCTCGCGGCCAATTGTCCGCTGTCCAGCCGACGCTCGATTCCAGCGAAGGCCTAGGCTGCGGCACGCGGGCTTGGGCCCGCGGGGCACAGAACGGAACGCTGCTTGCCGCAAGGGCCAGAATCAGCATCGGCGTCTTCATGGCGATCAGACTACGCCGCCGGACAAACCTCGGCAACGGCGGCCAAGGCCCTATTCCGGCAGCTGCACCTGTCCCGACACCGAGAAGTCGCCGTTGACCGTCGGCAGCCCGGTTTCCGGCTGGCCGCCGCCGATCGAGACGGTGTACCTCCCCTCGGGCACGACGATGTCGCCGGCCGGCGTCACGATGCTCAGGTCGCGCGGCTGGAGGTCGAAGGCGACGGTGTCGCTCGCGCCCGGCGCGAGGTGGATGCGCCGGAAGCCGCGCAGCGCGCGGATCGGCGCGCCGGGCACGGCGGGGAAGCTCAGGTAGAGCTGGACCACTTCGTCGCCCGCCGCCTTGCCGCTGTTGGTGATGCGGACCGAGGCGTGCAGCGGCTGGCCCGCTACGACCGTCTTCGGCAGTGCGAGATCGCCGTAGCGAAAGCTCGTGTAGCTGAGGCCGTAGCCGAACGGCCAGAGCGGCGTGCCGCTGAAATAGCGGTAGGTCCGCCCCTTCATGGAATAATCCTCGAAATGGGGCAGCTGGTGGACGTCCTCGTAGAAGGTGACCGGCAGGCGTCCGCCCGGATTGTTGGCGCCGCTCAGGGTGTTCGCGATCGCCGTCCCGCCTTCCTCGCCCGGATACCAGGCTTCGACGATCGCATTGGCGTGCGCCTTCTCCCAGCGGGCGGCGAGGGCGCTGCCGTTGGTCAGCACGACCACGAGCGGCTTGCCCGCCGCGGCGACGGCGCGGACGAGGGCTTCCTCCGGCGCGGGCATGTCGAGGCTGGTGCGGTCGCCGCCTTCGAAGCCGGGCTCGCTGACGGGCATCTCTTCGCCTTCCAATGCGCTGGTGATCCCGACGACGGCGATCACCACGTCCGCGTCCCGGGCCGCGGCGATTTCGGGCGCGTCGTTCACGGGCGCCCAAATCAGCTGCGCCGCCGGATCGGCGCCCGTCCTGGAGCCGAAGATCA
This sequence comes from Allosphingosinicella sp., assembly GCA_036269695.1. GTDB lineage: Bacteria > Pseudomonadota > Alphaproteobacteria > Sphingomonadales > Sphingomonadaceae > Allosphingosinicella. The sequence goes on from DATBDY010000051.1 coordinate 61,304, forward strand.
CGTCGAGCTTCACCCGCTCGCCCTTTTCCAGATGGATGCGGGCAAGACGGGCGCCGCCATAAGTCTGGGCGATGCTGCGGCCGTCCACGCTCACGCGCCCATAATCGTTGGATCGGATGCCGAGCCGGTAATCGCCGGTTTCGGGCGCGGTCAGGAATCCCGTCCAGCGGATCCTGAACGGCTTGCCGCGAACCGCGTCCGGAATGCCGGCCGCTTTCACATCCACGTCTGGCTCGATGCGCGACACGACGGGCGTGGCCGCTGGATCGACAGCCTCGCCGACACGGTATTCCGCCCGCAGCCCCGGCTGCCCCTCGGCGGTGGTGAAGGCCGAGGCCGGGACCGGGCTGCCGTCGTTCGACAGGAATTGCGTCCCCGGCACATAGGTGATCGTGACGCCGGGGAAGGCGGCCTTCATGCCCTCAAGGATGCTGACCGTGTGCGTCGGCTGGCCGGTATAATTGCCGAGCAGCACGTCAGTCTGGCTGGCGAGCGGACCGACCACCGCAATCCGCTTCGCTCCCTTAAGCGGGAGCACCCCGTCATTCTTGAGCAGCACCATCGATTCCTCGGCGAGATGCAAAGCCCATTGGCGGTGACCGGGGCTGTCGAGCTCGCGCGGGTCGATGCGGGAATAGGGGACCAGCGACGGCGGATCGAACATGCCGAGCCGCATCCGCGCGGTGAACAGGCGGATCAGCGCCGTGTCGACGTCGCTCTCGGCGAGATAGCCCTGCTGGACCGCCTCGACATAAGGCTTGTAGTCCGCATCGCCCGTCACCTCGCCGTAGGTGATGCATTCATTGTCCATGCCGCGCGCGAGCGACACGGCCGACGCCTGGGGTTGGGCTGGGCGGTAATGGTGCCCCTCGAAAATGTCGTGCACCGCGCCGCAATCGGAGACGACATAGCCCTGGAACTGCCACGCGCCGCGCAATGTATGCTGGAGCAGGAAGGGATTGGCGCAGGCCGGCGCGCCGTTGATCGCATTGTAGGCGCACATCACGGAGCCGGCGTGCCCCTCCGTCACCGCCGCGCGGAAGGCGGGGAGGTAGGTGTCCTCCATGTCGTGCTTGCTGACGTCGACGTCCGCGAAATGGCGCGTCGGCTCGGGCCCGCTGTGGACGGCATAATGTTTCGGCGTGGAGATCGCGCGGTAGTAGTGCGGATCGGATCCCTGCATTCCGGTCACGTAGGCGACCGCCAGCCGGCCGGTCAGGAAAGGATCCTCGCCATAGGTCTCCTGCCCGCGGCCCCAGCGCGGATCGCGGAAGATGTTGACGTTGGGCGCCCAGAAATCGAGCCCCTCCATCGTCGTCGAATGGCCGGCCCGCACGTCCTCGTCATGCTTGATGCGGCCTTCGACGCCGATCTGCTCGGCCATCTGGCGGATGCCCGGAGCGTCGAAGGTGGCGGCGAGGCCGATCGGCTCGGGAAATTCGGTCGTCCCTTTGACCGCGACCCCATGCAGCGCCTCGCTCCACCAATCGTAAGCGGGCACGCCGAGCCGCGGGATGGCGCGCGCATGGTTGACGAGCTGCGACGCCTTCTCCTGCAGATTCATGCGGTGGACGAGATCGGCGGCGCGGCTCTCGGCGGGAAGCGCGGGGTCGAGATAGGGCGGCTTCGGCGCATTCTGGGCCCCTGCAGTGCTTGCGGCAAGCGCCAGGCTCGTGGTCACCATCCAACTCGCGATGCGCTTGCCCATCTCCCTGCGGCTCCTCCTAGACGAGGGCGCACCATCGCGGCTTTGCGGAGCGTCCGCAACGGGTGGAAAGCCGCCACACGCACGCGATGATGCCCACTCGCGAGCTTGGTGGCGGCCGACTTGCCGCGTCATCCATGCTGAATGCTACTTTACAGGCACGATCGTGAAGAACCACGGATCCTTGTCGATCGGTCGACATGCGTGAATGCACTCCATTCCCAGCGTGCGTGCATCAGCGCCGGCGCCCACGGGAGGCGGGAGCAGGTAGATTTCCTTGTGCGCACCCCAGGAGGTCGTCACCGCGAAACGAAGAATGTCTCGCCTGAGGACGGACGGCTCGGGCCCACGCTTGGCGAGCTCGGCCCTGAGGGCGGTGATCTCGTCCCGGCTGAGGGGCTTGTAGGACAGCTCGGTATAATGGTCGTCTTTGGAGGGCCCGCGAGCGTTGGCGGCGCTGAGCCACATGGGGCCCTGATCGAAGACCCAGGCGGAGCCGTCGATCGGCTTGAGCGCCTGCCCCGAGCGCGTGCAGACGAGCGTGACATATCGGTCGAGCGGCGGCGGAACGGTCCTGACCGCGGAGGGCGCGAGGCCGTCGCAAGGAATCGTCAGAGGGTCCGCCTCTGCCTTCGTCGCGGCACCGGCGGGATCAGCCGCGTGAAGGGCTGGCGCAAGAGCCAAGCCTGCTCCCAAGGCGACAGCGGCCGTCCTCCGGTTCGTACGAAGCATGATCGTTCCCACCCAAGCGATGATTGGGCCATAGCCTAGACGGTCGCATCCGGCCTGCGCAACGGGTGGAAAGCGCACGCCGCGCCGGGTACCGGATGCCTATGCTGAACCTCGCCTGCCTCTGCGGCCAGATCCGCATCGAACTTCAAAAGCGGGCCGGCTTCATCCACGCGTGCAACTGCGCCTTGTGCAGCAAGACCGGTGCTCGCTGGGGCTACTTCCATCCCTCGGAGGTGTCCCTCGAGGGGCGCACCGAAGGCTATTGCAGGGATGACAAGGACGACCCGAACGCGCAGGTCCACTTCTGTTCGACATGCGGTTCGACCACTCATTTCGTGCTGACCCAAAGCGCTGCTTCCAGGTTCGGCAACGGCCTCGTGGGCGTCAACATGTGGCTGGCGGATCCGCAGGACCTCGTCGGAATCGAACAGCGTTATCCTGACGGACGAGCGTGGCCGGGCGAGGGCGACTTCGCCTATGTTCGGGAGCCCCGCCTCATCTGTTGAAGGGAACGTAGGGGGCCGGTTCGCGATAGAATAGATTTGTGTTCTCACTTACTGCGTTCCTGATATTCTTGCTTTAGGCTCGTGACCGCAGCGGATGTGCTTCGCGCTCGATGGGGCCATCGTCCGTGGGGGGACAAGCGTGTCGAAGGACCATCTGGGATTATTCGATACGCCTCCGGGCCGGGGGGAGGTCCGGCTCAGTTTCGCGGTCGTGGGCCTGCTGGCCATCGCCTTTTTTCTGATATTGCCGTGGCGCGATATGCGAGTGGGCGAGATCGCCGCATTCATCCCGACGATAGACGCCGAAGGGTTCGTCGGCGATTTGATCACCGCGACCCTGCTTTACGCGCAGGCCTCAATCTTCCGATCGCATGCTTTGACCGCGCTGGCGTCAGGCTATTTGTTTGCGGCGCTGCTTCTCGTCGGTCACGCGCTCACCTTCCCCGGCGCCTTCTCCCCCGCCGGCTTGCTCGGCGCGGGACTCAACACGACCGGATGGATCGGCATCTTCCAGCGGGCGGTGTTTCCCATCGTCATCATCCTTTACGTCTTGCTCAGGCGGGGTGCTTCGGCACCGCGGCCGGATCCGCAGGCAAGTCCCAGGATCGCATTATGGGCGCTCGCGGCCATTGCGCTGGCAGCTTCGGTCACGCTGCTGACGACGCTTGGTCATGATCTGCTCCCGGCCTTCTACGTGAACCGGAGCGACCAGATTTACTCCCATGCGGTCGCCTATCAGCTTCCGTCGCTGTTCTTCCTCCTCGTCGCGACGACCATGCTGTTTCGGACCCGCACGTCCGTGCTCGATATCTGGCTGTTGGTCGCCCTCTCCGGGTGGATGATCCAAACGGTCCTGATCATGTTGCTCCATCGGCGGTTCACGGTCGGATTTTACTGCCTCTTCGTCATGTTGGCGGTCTCCCACCTCGTCGTGATGCTCGCGTTGATCGCCGAATCGAACCGCCTCTATGCGCGGCTCGCCGTGGCGACGGCGGCGAGGGATCGGGAACGAGACGCCCGGCTCATGACGATGGACGCCGTGACGGCTGCCATCGCCCACGAGGTCGGACAACCGCTCACCGGTGTGGTCCTTTATGCCAGGGGGGCGCTGAACTGGCTCGATCGGGCGAGCCCGGACCTGCGCCAGGCGATCGCGTCGCTTCGCGCCACGATCGATGCCGGGCACAACACGATGGCGGTCATCAAGAGCATCAGGGCGATGTTCGCCAAGGGGTCGATCGCCCCGACGACGTTCAGCCTGAACGACCTGGTGCGCGAAACCGCCTCATTCCTCGAGCACGAGCTTGCGGGCGAGAAGGTCGCGGTGGAGTTCACGTTGGACGAGGCGCTGCCCTCGATCCTGGCCGATCGAATCCAGATCCAGCGGGTTCTCGTCAATCTCTTCACCAACGCGATCGAATCGCTGCGTGCGACCCAAGGGCGGCGTCGCTGCATTGCCGTCCGCTCTGCGGTGCTGGAAAACCGCGCGGTGGTGATCGAGATGAGCGATACGGGCCTCGGCATCACCCCGGACGACATGCCCCAGATCTTCGAGGCCTTTTTTACGACGAAGGAGTTCGGCACCGGCCTGGGCCTCTCGCTCTGCCGCGCCATCGTTGAGGAGCATGGCGGCCGCTTGTGGGCGTCCAGCGGCACAGAATGCGGCGCGACCTTCCACCTGGAGCTGCGCACCGCCGCGCGACCGCAGCTGGCGGCGTAGGCGAACTCGGTCGGCGGCGGAGCGGCATTGCCGTGGGCCGCTCTTCCACCCTCAAGGCCAGGGCGAGCCGCCACGCTCTTCCCCGTTTGCCTGCAAATATGGTAGCGCTATCATCGCGGGCCGAAGAGCTGCGGGGAAAAAAGGGGAGCTGCCATGAGCCACCAAATTGGATCGACGAGCATGATCGGCCGGGCTCGCCCTGCCGGTGCGCGACTGGTCGCCTTGGTGTTCACCGTCGCCTGCATGCTGGCGACGCCGGCGCTGGCGCAAGACGACAGGATGGCGCCGATCGCGATCCCGGCGCAGCCCGATGCGATCGTGCTCGGAACCGGGCCGCTCCCGGGCGCGACGGCGACGGAATCCTGGTATTTCCAATATGGCCGCCGCTTCGCCCGCAACGTGACCGTCGCCACGCTCACTCCGTTCCTCCCCGATCCGGCGAAGGCGACCGGCACCGCGGTGATCGTCGCGCCCGGCGGCGGCTTTCGCACCTTGTCGATGGAGAATGAAGGCTCGGACGTCGCCCGTGCGCTCGCCGCGAGGGGCGTGGCCGCGTTCGTGCTGAAATACCGGCTCGTTCCGACGCCGCCGGACATGCCGGGCTTCGAACGCTCGATGCGCGAGATGTTCTCCGGCACCGCGCGACCGCCCCAGGGCAGGCCGGCCATGCCGGCGCTCGGCCCGCAGCTCGCCGATGCCCGCGCCGCCTTCGCGCTGGTCCGGCGGCGCGCGGCGGAATGGCGGGTCGATCCGGCGCGGATCGGCATGGTCGGCTTCTCCGCCGGCGCCATGCTCACGCTGGCGACGGCGCTCAGCGGCAATGACGCGAAGCCGGCCTTCATCGGCATCATCTACGGTCCACTCGCGCCGGTGACGGTGCCCGCCGACGCACCGCCGATGTTCGTCGCGCTCGCCGCGGACGACCCGCTGTTCGGCAATGGCGGCACCGGGCTGATCGACAGCTGGCGCGCGGCGAAGCGGCCGGTCGAGTTCCACCTCTACGAGCAGGGCGGCCACGGCTTCGGCATGTACCCGAAGGAAACCACCAGCACCGGCTGGTTCGACGCCTTCACGCGCTGGATGGGGATGCACGGCTGGCTGAAGGCGGGGCGTTAGGCATCCCGTTGCCCCTGATTTTTAGAATACAGGCGAACAGCCCGAGCGCTCGGCGCGGAAATGGAAGTGTTGCTCGGCGTCGCTCGTCACGTAGCCGATCCAGCAGTGCTCGGGGCCGCGGTCGTTGTAGATCAGCCGTATTTCGCCATCGCCTTCGCAATTGACGCGACGGGTGACATTGAAGGTGTTGCCGCTGCGATCCAGCGGTGTTTCGGAATCGCAGAGGAAGAGTGTCGCCGTTCGAACGAGATGCTTCGGATCTTCGACGACGAACGTGTTTTTCGCGCACCCTGCGAGCGTCAGAACCGGCAGTAGAAGAGCCCACCTCATCGATTGGGAGTATCGGCGGTTGAACCGATCTCCGCAACAGCGCGAAGACGATCCTCCCGAGATGCTCGGCGCCTGCTCTACCCCTGCTGCCGCGCCTCCGCCGCGGCATCGATGTCCTCCGGGCCGCGCAGCTTCCAGCCGCCGGGCCGGTTCGCCAGGACGAAGCGGTAGTAGCAGAACGCCAGCGCGTAGATGCCGAGATAGATGAAGAGCGAGGGGCGCCCGGATTCCGGGTCCAGCATCAGCACGACGACCTCGCCGCAGACGATGAGAATGCCGAGCAGGGGAATGAGCGGGAAGGCCGGCGTGTTGTAGTCGGCATGGCCGGTGCGCCCGCTGCGGCGCCCGGAGAGCACGCCCCACACGTAGAACATCGTGATGATCGTGTAATTGCCGGACAACAGCAGCACCTTGACCTTGAGCGAGAGAAAGGTCGCCGCCGCGGTGCTGAGCGCGATCAGCAGGATCGCGACCCAGGGCGCATCCGTCTTCGGGATCAGTTGCATGAGCGCCCGGTTGACCGGCCGTGCGAACAGCTCCGTCCGTCCCATGCTGAAGACGTTGCGACCGATGCCGATGAAGCCGGCGAGGCAGGCGTTGAAGATCGCGATCGCGATCGACAGCGACACCAGCTTCAGCGCGAATGAGGGGAGATATTGCGCGAGGAAGGTCTCGAACGGCGCGTCCGCGCTCAGCACCGCGCGCAGATCGTGCGAGCCGGCGATGACGCCGAACATCGGCGCCGTCTCCAGCACCACCGTGATCGCGAACGCGAGCATGATGATGCGGCCGATGGTGCGTGGATGCTTCATGTCTTCGCTGAACATCAAGGCCTGCGAGGCGCCCGCCTGCGCCCAGGAGGCATTGTTCACCGCGATGCCGGTGATGGCGATGCCGGCGGCAACCCACATTCCATTTTGCAGGTGCACCGGGTGGAGCATCGATGCCGCGGCGCCCGGCTGGACATGGGCGATGCCGATGCCGGCGATCAGCAGCAGGGCCACGCCCTCGATCAGCATGAAGACGCCGGTGACATATTCGTTGGAACGGATGTTGAGCAGCGAGAGGATCGCGATTACGCCGATCGTGACGAAGGTGATCGCATTGGCGCTCAGGGGAATTCCGAACGGCTGCAGATAGAGGGCGATTCCGACCGCCGACGTGTTGAGGAACAGCGGAACGCCGACAATGCTGGCGATATAGGTCGTCGCGCCCGCCCAGTCGCCGACGGCGTGTCCGATCGCCGCATAATCGTAGCCGGCCGTGGGATAGGCGGCGCCGAGCTCCGCCGCCATCGACGTCTGGCAATAGCAGACGAAGCCGCCGACGACGAAGGCGAGCACCGTGCCCGTTCCCGCCTGGGCGAGGATCGAGCCGCCGCTGACCAGCACCGACACGCCCGGCGACAGCACCGAAAGGGTGAGGATGATGACGCCGAGGCCGGACAGCGAGCGCGTGAAGGATGGCGGGTTCGTCTCGCGGGAGGATTGCTGGTCAGCCATGCAAGATGCTCAATGCCGCGCCTTTCCTGTCCGGTGCGTGAACCCCTGTCTCATGCGACGGCAGCCGGCAGGGGCTGGCACAACACATGCGGATCGTGCGCGATGGTCAGCTGGCTCGCATCGGGTGCGATCCGAAGCTGATCGAGGCGGGTGAAGAAGTAGGTGTAGTTGCGCTGGCGCCGCCGGACATATTGCCGCGCAACGTCGATGCGTAGCGCGGCTTCGTGGCGGTGCTCGGGCTGGTTCGCCGTCGCGATCAGCGCGTTGAGCTGCACCGCATTGTTGCGCTCCTCGTCGAGATACGAGCGCCAATTGTTGATCGCGTCGTAGAGGCTCGCATAGATCAGCCGCTCGTGCAGCGAGATGGAATTGGCGGCGGGGCTGGTCTTGGCCAGGTCCCACGCGCTCGAATGCATGTTCCACAGCATCGGGCTAAAGGCAGCGGGCAGGCGTGATGTCGCCGGAGCGGCCGCGAGCCAACGTTCCAGCGCGTCGAGCCGTTTCGATTCGCAAGAATCTTCGGCGCGCATATCCTCCCACCGTGCGCGGGAGTCCGCCAGCTCGGAACGAAGCGCGCGCTGGAGCTCGCCGATCTGGCTCCGCTCGTGGACCTTCTCCGCCACCTGTTCCGCGCCGAGGGCGATGAGCACGCCGAGGACGATGATCCCCACTTCGCCGACGAACTCGCGCCAGCCATGCAGCGGTTTCGGCAGGTGCAAGTGCATGCGATCGCCCCCAGCAGTTACGCAAGCGTAACAGAAGGGCACCTGTCCGCAATGGGTGGAAGTGGACGCCCGGCCCTCCCACGCTATCTCGGCGGCGGCCTCAGCCCGCCTCCCGCCCGAACACCCGCGTCGGGACGCCCTGGTACCGCAGGCCCGGGAGCAGATGCTCCTGCTTCATGATTACGCTGTGGGCGCCGACATGGGCGCCTTCGCCGACGACCGCGCCGTAGAGCGGGACCGTTCCGGCCGAGACGGTGGCGCCGGCGCCGATGCGGACTTTGTCGACTTTGAGCACGCGATCCTCGAACGTGTGGGCCTGGAACATCGCGCTCACCGTCGCGCCGGCGCCGATCTCGATCATGTCCGGATCCACCACCTGCGCGAATTCGGGGCCGAGCACGGCGCCGCGCCCAATCTTCAGCCCCATCAGGCGGAGGTAGGCTGTGAGCAGGAAGGTGCCTTCGAGCTGCTGGAGCGTGAGGGCGGCCCAGCGGGCCCAGGCGACGAACAGGAAATCCCAGCGGCTGCACCAGCAGGACCAGAGCGCATGCTGGCCCGGCCGCACCCGCCCGATCAGTCCCCATTTGAGCAAAAGGATGGCGAGGCAGAGCGCAGCGACCGGCAGCAGGGTCGCGGCGGGCAGGACGAGGAAGACGAAGGCGGCGGGGCCCGCGGACCGCTCCCCGGCCGCCACCATCCCGTACCACAAAGCCGTCAGCAGCAGAGGCGGCACCGGCAAGGTGAAGCGCAGCAGCTCCCAGAACATCCGGTTGGCGAAGCGGATGGGGGAGGGATCGTGGGTGACGCTGCGGTCGGCCTCCACCACCTCGCGGCGCGGCAGGTCGAAGCTCGGATGGCCGAAGCGGGAATGGCCGGCCTCGATCTGGTGTGAATCGGCGACGGTGGCGATGCCGATCAGGATGTCGTCGGGCAGCCGTTCGCCGGGCGGGATCACCGCGTGGTTGCCGAGGAAGGTGTTGCGGCCGAGCGCGACCGGGCCGAGCGTGACGGTGCCGCGCGTCACGATCGGGCCGCCGAGATAGATGCCGTCGGCGAAGAAGGTCTCGCCGCCGATGCTCACCAGCTCCGGCACGACGTCGATGATCGTGCTGATCTCGCACTTCGCGCCGATCCGCATCCCGGCGAGCCGCAGCCACATCGGCCAGAACATCGTGCCGCTCAGCCAGCGGCCGGCGGCGAACAGGATGCCGGTCTTCAGCCAGACGCGGATGTAGGCGAGGCTCCAGCGCCCGATCGTCCCTTCACGCACCCGTCCCAGGGCACGCATGACCAGCGCCTGCGCGACGAGCGTCAGCGGCGCGGCCGCGGCCGTCAGCCCGATAATGACAGCGACGGTGCGAAGGTCGAAAACCGGGCGGTAGAGCCAACGCCAGAGCGCATCGATGCTGATGTCGCCCGTCAGGCAGACGGCCAGCGTCAGCAGCTGAGCGGGGATCAGAACGAAATAGGCCGCCACGCTCTCGGCGAGCATCGTCAGCAGACCGTGCAGCCAGGGGGCAAGGGCATGGGAGTGGGCAGGGGGAGGGGGCGCAGCAAGGCCGGCCGGTGCGGCGGGGACCCCATCCCACCGCTCCCCCGCCGGGATCGAATTGCCGGCATCGAGCACGGATAGCGGCGCGAGCTCGCTCCCCTCGCCGACGCGGCAATGACCCTGGACCGAGGCCCGGACGCGCAGCGAGGCGCCGGCGCCGATCGTGATCGGGCCGACGACGATGTCGCCCCGGTCGAGCTCGACGAGGCCGAGCTGCGCGTCCTGTCCGATTGAGACGTCGTCGCCGATCTCCAGCAAATCCCAGCCGCCGCGGCCGAGATTGACGCCGCGGTGGATATGCACGCGGCGCCCGATCTTCGCGCCGAGCGCGCGCAGCGCCACCTGGTGGAAGCTGGTTCCGGCGATCAGCGGCCAGGGGATCAGCCGCGCCGCCTGCACTGTCACCCAATGCCGGATGTACATGGCGCTGCCGACGGGCGCGCGGATTGGGCGGTATCGGCCGATGACCAGGCGCTTCACCAGCATTGCGAAGGCGACGGAAAGCGGGAGATAGACTCCCATGCCGGCCAGCGCGAGCAGCGGCAGGGAGAGGATCGACCCGGTCATGCCGAGCGCATCGAACAGGGGCGGCAGCAGCCTGAAGCCCACGAGCCAGGTGATCCAGGACCCGGCGAGCAGCTCCGCGGCAAGGCAGCCGAGCTGGACGGTGGCGGTCAGGATCGGGCGCGGGCGGCCTTCGCGATGCAATACCGGCGCCGGAGTGCCGGCGGCATCGGAGCGCGTCATCCCCAGCTCCGCCAGCTTGCGCACCGTGCGCGCGTCGTAGACGTCGCTGACGGTGATCCACTCGGTGGCGGATTCGTCGCGCAGAAGGGTCACCACCATCGCGGCCGAGAGGGAATCGCCGCCGAGATCCTCGAAGAAATCGTCGTCGACCGAGATATTGTCCGGGCGCTTCAGGATGTCGGCCATGGCCTCGGCGAGCTGCCGCTCGAGCGGCGTCGCGGGCGCCCGCGACCGACCGGCCGGCGCACTCGCGGTCAGAGCCAAAGTGGGGAGCGCGGCGCGATCGAGCTTGCCGCCGACCGTGGTCGGCAGCGCCTCGAGCGTTCCGATCTGGCGCGGGATCATGTGACGCGGCAGCACGGCGGCGAGGGCGGTCTTCAGCGCCTCGGCCTGCGGCGGCGCATCAGCATCGTCTGGCACGATCCAGGCCACCAGCTCGTCCGCGCCGCCGTCCTGCAGCCGGGCCGCTGCCGCGCGGACTCCGGGCAAAGCAGCGAGCCGCGCCTCGATCTCGGCCAGCTCGACGCGATGGCCGCGGATCTTCACCTGCGCGTCGATGCGGCCGTGATAGTGGAAATCACCTTCGGCATCGCGGCGAACGAGATCGCCGGTCCGGTAGAGGCGGCCGTGCACCGGATGGTCGATGAACTTCTCGGCAGTGATCTCCGGCCGGTGGCGATAGCCCCGCGCAACCCCAACCCCGCCGAGGCAGAGCTCGCCGCGGCCGCCATCGGGCACCTCGGCGAGATGCGCGTCGAGCACCCACGCCTCCATCCCCGGCACCGGCTTGCCGATCGTCACCGGCTCGCCCGCGCGCACGTCGCCGCGCAAACAGGTGACCGCGCATTCGGTCGGGCCGTAGCCGTTGACCAGCCGCAGTCCCTGCGACCAGAGATCGGCGATGTCGCTCGGCAGCGCCTCGCCGCCGACATAGAGCAGGCGCAAATCAGGCAGGGCCTCGGCCGGATTGCTGCACCCTGTGCTGCGCAGCAAAGTGGGTGGCGGGCAGAAGACCGTTGCATGTTCGCGCTGAAGCCACGGGACGAGGTCCGGCCCCAGCCGCGCCGTTTCGTCGTCCATGACGAGCAACGTCGCCCCCGCCGAGAAAGCGAGCCACGTCTCCTCGAGGAAGCTGTCATAAGCCGCCGACGAGCCCTGCACGACGCGGTCGGCAGGAGTCAGGCCGAATTCGTCGAGATCCGAACGAATGAGGTTGGCAATGCTGCCATGCTCGACCATCACGCCCTTCGGCCGTCCGGTCGTGCCCGACGTGTAGATCACGTAGGCGAGCCGGTCTGGGCCGATGTCCCGCGGCAGCGCGTCCGCGGCGGGTGGCGTATCGAGCAGGCTGGCGACGTCGAACACCTGACGCTCCTCGCCCGCCAGCGGCCGCAGCCGCGAGACGCCGTCGGCATCGGCGAGCAGGATGGGCGCCTCGGCGTCGGCGACGATTTCCCGCATACGCTCGGCCGGGAAGTTCGGGTCGAGACTGGTGAAGGCCCCGCCCGCCTTCAGCACCGCGATCTGGGCGACATGCAGCAGCGGCGATGTGCGGGGCAGAAGCAGCGGAACGATCGCTTCGGAGGCGAGAAGCGGTGCGAGATGAAGCGCCAGCCGCTCCGACAGCGCCTCGAGCGCGCCATAGCTGAGCAGTTGCCGCTCCGGACGATGCCGGCCCGGCGGAATGTCGATCGCGATCGACTCGGGCGCCGCGCGCGCAGGCGCGGCAAGGAAATCGTGAAGCAGGGACGGCGCCCGCGCACCCGCACGCTCGGCGCTCCAAAAGCCCGGATCCTCCCGTCCCATGCCTTGCTAGTAGCGAGGCCATCGAGGCCATTCAACGAGGGTGGCCGGCTACACCCCCCGCCGTGGCGCGCCGGCTCCATCTCGCCCGTAAAAAAGTCGCTGCCGTCAGTACCTGCCAAGCCGCCCACAGGGCGAACCACAGCACTAGGAAAGCGTGGTCCTCGCTGTCGGCGAAGGTCCAGACTTTCATGAAGTCTTCCCGCTCGTCGAAGAACAGCGTGTCGAAGAACATGTTGCGCAGAAGAAGCAGGTCCAGCACCACTCCAACCGCCAGCATCGCCGTATCGATCTTGGCGGAACGAGCTTTTGGAGCAAAGGCGCGGATGAAGGCGGCGGGATAGAGGAGGAGCAGGGGGAGGGCGAAGAACATGGGCCCGAACCATCCGTGCCCCCCGCCGGCAATGCCCACCGCCATGAATTCCACGACGAACCACGCGAGCAGGCCGAGCGCACCCCATATAAACAGCCGTCTGCGTCGCCCGTCCGCCATCGGCGCAGGTTGGCAGAGGCGCCGAGTGTCCGCAACGGGTGCCTGGCCGGGGTACCCGTCAGCCTTCCCGTCGCGGCGTCTCGTCAACCGAAAGCCTGAACACATCCGGTCGCGCATAATGGCCGACCGGATCGAAATCGTAGCGGGCGCGGACGATGTCGCGCGGGTCGATCGTCGCGGCGAGGAGGCCGGTCTCGCGCTCCAGCGGGCCGGCGAGGATGTCGCCGAGCGGCCCGACGATCATCGAGCCGCCGGCGATGAGCGGGCGGTCGTCCGGCCAGTTCTCCACCTGAATGCCGAGCGCCGCGGGGCTGGGCTGCACCTGGCAGGCGCTGACGACGAAGCAGCGGCCTTCATGGGCGATGTGGCGCATCGCGCTGCGCCAGACGTCGCGCTCGTCGACCGTCGGCGCGCACCAGATCTCGACGCCCTTCGCGTACATGGCCGCGCGGAACAGCGGCATGTAATTTTCCCAGCAGATCGCCGCGCCGAGCTTCCCCGCCTTGCTCGTCACGACCGGCATCGTGGAGCCGTCGCCTTGGGCCCAGATCAGCCGCTCGGTGCCGGTCGGCATCAGCTTGCGATGCTTCGCCACGAGCCCGCGCTCCGGCTCGACGAACAGAGCCGTGCAGAAGAGCGAGGAGCCCGCCCGCTCGATCACGCCGACCACGAGGGCCGCACCAGCCCGCTCGCTCAGCCCGGCCAGCGCCGCGACTTCCGGCCCGTCGAGATCGACCGCCTGGTCGTAGTAACGCGCGAACGCCTCGCGCCCCTCGGGGGTGCGATAGCCGAGATGCGTCCCGAACTGCTCCCCCTTGGGGTAGCCGCCGAGCAAGGCCTCCGGCATCACGACGAGATCGGCGCCTTTGGCCCGGATTTCCTCCTCGAAGCCAAGGACCGTCTCCAGCGTCGCCGCCTTCCCCTCCGGATGCGATCCGATCTGCAAGGCGGCGATGGTGTGGGCGGTCATGAGCCCGGCCGGTCAGGAGCTGCGCGGATCGCGCCAATCACAAATGGAAGGTGATGGCGAAGATAGGGCCTGAGCGCCGACCAGGGAATTGTGGTGCTTCCACCGGAGACATATCCGCCAAGCTCATAGGGGCCGAAGGACCAGGTTATGCCGGCGCGGCCGATGCTGGCGTGGTCCCATGGGAGCGGAATTCCATCGGGATCACCCGGTTTTTGAAGGCCTTCCGGATTGTCGAACCGCGACAGGGCGAGGCGACGCAACGCGCGATTGGGCGCAACCGCAAAGACATCGTTTTGAGTGAGCGGCCGATGAAGGCGTCGCGACCAGACGAAGCTGCTCCAACCTTGCACTTGGGGGTGTGGCATGCCGGCCTCGTAAGAGCTCGCCGTAATGATCGCCGAAACGATGTCAGGCGACGCGGCGATCAGGCTCTCGCTGACGTCCAGACTACCCGCGGTGCCGTATGTCTCGAAGGAATCGAGCCCTTCCGCCCCATCGCCGCGATAGTAATCCTCTTCGAGCTTTCTCCCCATGAGGCGCATGAAACGGGAAAACTCCGCGTCGCGAGCATCGGTCCCAGCGATGATCTGGACATGCTCCTTCCAGGTCGCCGCATAGCCGGAGGGAGCGGACGTGACCGGCTTCGTCCTGTCGAACAGGGTAGAGGTCTTGTACGAGAAGCCTCCTACCGTGGTCATCACCATGAGCAGGATCGGCAGCATGGAAGCAGGATACACGTCAGCGGTATGTCCGCAACTGGTGGAAAGCGAGCACTGCTCCGCTCGACGTAGGCCGTTGGCGCATCCAGTACTTGGGGTTACGACTGTGGCTCAGCTGTCGAGAACCAAAAGAACCCGTTGCAGCCCTTCAGCCCTCTTCGTCGCCGACCACATCCATCCGGCTGCGGCTGGCCTTCACCATCATGGCCTTGAGCTGCCGGCGCAGGCTGAGGCCCTGGAGGTGCTCGGCGACCTGCGCATAGCCTTCAGCGCGAAGCCGCGCTCCCAGCTCCTGCAAATTGCGGCAGGCGCCGGATTCCGCCAGCGCGAACGCCCTCTCGATCACCGTCATTTCGTAGCGAACTCGCCCGGCTGCGCGCCGAAATGCTCCTTGGCGTGCCGCCGGGCGGCGGCCGCGCTGTCGAAGGTCTCCGGCACTGGGGTGGTCGCCACGATCGGATAGCCCTGCGTATTGTAGCGGGTCTCGCGCAAGGCGAGGTGGGTGCGGCCCTCGTCGTCCTTGGTGATCAGGAAGGGCTTGGCTTTGACGCGCGTCGCGTCGGGGATGCCGGCCATCGTCTGTCTCCTTGCCCAGGCGCCTAGCGGCGCCGTTGGCCCCCGCGCCGTGCCGTTCCGGGACCGGCGCCGGGCGTCCGTTCGCGGTAGACGAGCCGGCCCTTGGTGAGGTCGTAGGGCGTCATCTCGACATGCACCCGGTCGCCGACGACGGAGCGGATGCGGAAGCGCCGCATCTTGCCGGCCGTGTAGACGATCACGCGGTGATCGTTGTCGAGCAGGACGCCGAAGCGCCCGTCGGGCAGGATCTCGTCGATTTGCCCCTCTACCGTCAAAAGGTCTTCCTTCGCCAAGCTTTTTTGCCTCGAAAAATGCGTGTCGGCACGGCGCAGGTGGCGCCGCGGGCCGGGAGGCTTGTAAGGGAAGGTGGCGACCGCCGGAGCGGCCTTCAGATTCCGTCGCAAACGACGTCAGCACGCCGGAGATAGGCCTTGCGGTGCTTACAATCAACGCGGGATGTCCCTGGCTAAGCCACCGCCGGCTCGAGAATCTGGATCGTCCCGGCCGTCGCGTCGATCTCGGCGCGGACGCCTTCCGGCATCGCCCACTGGTTGGCGACGTGGCCGATATTGGCGCCGTGGAAGGCGGGGACGCCGAGCGGCGCCAGATGCTGCGCCAACAGCTGCGGCACGGTGAAGCCGGTGTAATCGGGCGTGTTGCTGGTGCAGCGGGTGCACTGGCCGAAGATGATTCCCGCCGCCTTTTGGAGGATGCCGGCCTCGCCGAGCTGGGTCAGCATCCGGTCGATCCTGTATTCCGCCTCGCCTGTCTCCTCGAGGAACAGGATCTTGCTGTCGAACGGCGGCAGCCACGGCGTGCCGACGAGCGCACAGAGGACGGAGAGATTGCCGCCCACCAGGATCCCACTCGCCTTGCCGGGCCTGATCGTGGTCGTGCGCCAGCGCTCCTGCACCAGCGGATCGAGCGCGGCGGCGTCCGGGTTGCGGAAGAGCGGCGTCTCGGCCTGGAAGGCGAGGCTCTGGAAAGCGTTCCGGCTCATCTCCTGCCAGCCATTCGCCGCATTGGGTGCGTGGATGGTCGGAAAGCCGGCCCGCGCCGCGAAGGCGAGGTGGAGCGCGGTGACGTCGCTGAAGCCGACCAGCAGCTTGGGGTTCCGGCGGATCACGTCCCAATCGAGGAAGGGAAGGAGGCGGGCCGAGCCCCAGCCACCGTGGATCGCGAAGACGGCGCGCACCGTCGGGTCGGCATACATGGCGTTGATGTCGTCCGCGCGCATGCGGTCGTTGCCGGCAAGATAGCCGAAGCGCGCCGTCACGTGCGGCGCGACCTTCGGCACCAGGCCAAAGCCGGCGATGGTCGCCTTCACCTGCTCGATCTCGGCGGCATCGTCGCTGAACATGGCCGGCGCGACGAGGCCGATCGTGTCGCCGGCGCGCAGCCGCGGCGGCTTGCGCGGCGGCTCCGCGGCGGCGGGCCAGGAGGGCGCCCCGGCGAGGAGCGCGCTCATTCCTACAAGGACGGACCGCCGGCTGACCATGCGCCCCCATAGCAAAGCGGGGCTGGAGAGCCAGCGGGCGTTCGAGGTCCGGTGCCGCCGACGGCGTCGATCAGCCAAGTCCCCTTATGGGCAAAGTCTCGACCGGCGTTTCACTTCTTGGGCGGACGACCCCGCCGCCGCCCGTTGCCCGCGCCGCTCGCGCCGGTGCTGGCGGCTTCCTTGCCGCCGCCATTGCCGCTCGCTTCGGCCGCGCCGCGGCCGCGCCCCTTGCGCCCCAGGCCGATCTTCTTGGCGAGACCGCGCCGGGTCTCCGAATAATTCGGCGCCACCATCGGGTAATCGTCCCGAAGGCCGAATTGCTGGCGATATTCCGCCGGGGTCAGCCCGTGGGCGCGCTGCAGATGGCGCTTCATCATCTTGTGCTTGGTGCCGTCGATCAGGCACGTGATCGCGTCGGGCTTCACCGAGGACCGCACCGACACGACGGGCTCGGGCCGCGCCGGAGCCTCGGGCTGTTGCGGTCCGCCCAGTCCCGCCAGCGCCGCGTGAACGTTCGAGATCAAGGTGGGGACGTCGTTGACCGACACCCTGTTGTGGGTGAGGTGGGCCGCGACGATGTCGGCGGTGAGGGTGACGAGCGCTTCATTGTCGGCCATAATCTGCTCCGCAATCGAGGACGCGCGCTTGTAGCGCCTTTTCGCTCCGCGCCAAGAGCGGCTGGTGCCGTCGCCGGGGCGTCTTCGGCCGACGGCTCCCCGCCAGCCGGGCACGATCACTCCTCCACATAATGGAAGGTGACGAAATAGACGTTCCGGCCGGCGCCGTGCCGCGCCACCTTCAGCAGGTCGACGACGCCGTCGAAGCCGGAGTCGCGCGCCATCGCGCCGGTGATGTCGCGCAGGTCGATCGGCATGATCGAGTCCACCACGATATGGCCCGGTGCCAGGCCGTAGCGGCCGCCGACGCGAACGCGCGGCGACTGCCAGATGCGGATCGTCGAGGTGATCTCGCCGCTGCGGATCCTGTCTCTGAGCCTCTTCAGGAAAACCATGAGCGAGGGATGCCATAACGGCGGTGTCCAGACCACCTGGAGCACCGGCCGGCTGGGCCGGCGGTTTCTCACAATGAGGTGGACAAAGCGCGGAAAGTCTTGGAAAGACAGCGAAACGGGCCGGAGTGGGTCCTTTCGGGAGCGTGGGGTGACCGGTCGAAACCTGATTGCTTACGCGATTATTGCTATCGGCGTGGCCCTGCTCGTGCTGGCGGTCGTGCGAAGCCGCCGTCGTCCTGCGCCCAGGCAGGAGCGAATCCGGATCACGCAGGATGATCCTCAAGGCTGATCGGGGGCGGGGAAGAACCTGTTGGAGGCAAGCTCCGCCTCCTCCTATCCATAGGTGATGATCGCCGCGAAGCCTCTCGGAGGATTGCCTCCTTACGGACCTCCCGCTCTCTCATTTCCGCGGCCGGATGCCTTCAGCGAAGGCTTTGTCGTGGAGTTTGCGTCGAATGGGGACGAGCCGTGGGTGGGGAACTTCGCCAAGTACTGCGCCGAATCGCCGAGTTCGGTTCACGCCGACCTGGGTTCCCGCGCCGTCGTGGTGGTGGCGGGCGGTGCCGGTTATGTCGTGGACACTCAGGAGCGACGGCTGGTTCGAGAGATCGGCTTCGATATTCGGCACATCTGGTTCGACATTGGCATTCAAGCCATGGTGATGTCGAACGGCCTCCGGTTCGAAGCATTCGACGCGCACGCAATCCTATGGCGCATTCGCCGCTTCTCGTGGGACGGAATTCGCAACGTAGAAAGCTCAGGCGCAATCGTGACGGGCGAGGCCCCCGATCCGATGTCCGAGCAGTGGATTCCGTTCCGCCTCGAGCTCTCCACGGGCGATGTTCAGGGCGGGTCCTACAACGGCCCCGCCATGTAGTCCGCGGACTTCCCCAAAAGGGGCCGAGCCCCCGCAGCCTGCTCCTCATCCGGTACGCGCGTAATCATCGGCGCCGAGGAAGTGGAGCGACACATAGGGTTCGTCGCCGACCACCCAGCTGTCGTGGCCGGGCGGGATATAGAAGACGTCGCCGCCCTTGATCTCGATCACGCGGCCGTCGTCCATCGCCGCCGTCGCGCTGCCGGCGAGGACCATGCCGACATGCTCGACCATGCAGGATGTGGCGCCCGACGCCGCGCCGACGTCCACCGACCATTTCCAGCCGGGTTGGTAGGTCGCACGCCCGATCGTCATCCCACCGAGCCGCACGACCTCGAAGCGGCCCTTCTCGAACTCGCGCACCTCGTCGGGCGCCTCGAAGCGGGTCAGAATGACGTCGATCTCCATCAGCCGCCTCCTTCCCGTCGCGGATAGCCGACTTCCGTCGGGCCGGGGAGGTTGATGCGGAGCCGTGCTCGGCTACGATGCCTCAACATCCGGCGAGGAGGGCGAAATGCGGATCGGGAGAGGAATGGTGCGGCTCCAGTGCGGCCAGGGCGGCGTACACGAGCGGCGCGCGGGCGCCTTCCTCGCCGCGATGGCCTGCATGATCGTGGACGCGTCCCCGCTCCAGGCGCGGCAGGTGCCGTCCGATCCGACCACCTTCGCCTCGGCGGCTGACGTGCACGCCGCTGTTGAGGCGATGCGGCGCGACATGAAGCCGGATCAGGGCTTTCTCTGGCGGCCGCTCGTCCGGGGCGGAAGCGCCGTCGCCGCGCTCGAATATTGGCGCAAGCCCGCGAAGCCGGCGGTCCATCCCGCCGAGGCCGAATATGTCATCGTCGTCGCCGGCGCGGGGACGATGGTCTCCGGCGGCACCCTGGTCGATGCGAAGGAAACCAACCCGAACCTCATCGAAGGCGCCCGGATCGACGGCGGCACTACGCGCATTCTACGCACCGGCGACGTCTGCCTGATCCCGGCGGGGACGCCTCACTGGTTCGGAATCGCCGGCGACCGGCTGGTCCTGCTCGGCACCAAGATCCCGCAGCCGCTGCGCTGACGGCGGAGATTTCCTAGGCGGCGTTCCCGTCCGCCGGTTCGGGCGCCGGCGTCTGCTCCGGCGGGGGCGCGGCCGCGCCCTGCGGTTGCTCATATTCCTCGCCGGGGAGACGCTGGGGCGGCGCAGGGCGGGTGCGCTTCGGGCGGGTCGGCGCGGCTGGCTCCGGCTTCTCCGCCGGTGCCGCGTGGCTGGCATAGACGCAGGCGTCCAGCCCATCCCGCGCGACCACGCCGACGCGGGCGGCGATCATGTTGCCGTAGCGGCGGGTGAAGCCTTGCGGGGCGACGGCGCCGCGCTTCTTGGGGAGCGGCAGCACGGCGGCGATGCGGGCGGCTTCGATACGGCTCATGTTCGACGCGTCATGGCCGAAATAGCGCTCGGCGCCGGCATTGACGCCGTAAGTGCCGATGCCGGTCTCGGCGAGGTTGAGGTAGACCTCCATGATCCGGCGCTTGCCCCACAGATTCTCGATCAGCAGCGTGAACCATGCCTCAAGCCCCTTTCGGACATAGCCGCCATTCTGCCAGAGGAAGGCATTCTTCGCCGTCTGCTGGCTGATCGTGGAGCCGCCGCGGATGGTCTTGCCGCCCTGCGCGTTGCGCCGCATCGCCGCGACGATCGCATCCTGGTCGAAGCCCCAGTGGCGGCAGAACTTGCTGTCTTCGGAGGCGACCACGGCGCGGACCATGTTCCGGTCGATCCGGTCGATCGGCATCCAGTCCTGCGTGATCGAATGGCCTTCGAGCCGGTCGCCGATCATCGTGAAGGTGACCGGCGGGTTCACGAAGCGGTAGAGCAAAACCCACAGGATGGAGAGCAGGATGAAGCCGACGACTAGCCGCAACAGCCACACTGCCGCCGTCGCCAGCCACCCCCGCCGCTTCCGCCGTCTCGCCCGTGCCCAAGCCATGACGGCCTGTTAAAAGGCGCGAGAGCTTTCGTCATGCTGAACTTGATGCCCCTCTCCCGTTCCCGGGAGAGGGAGGGGCCCGGCCGAAGGCTGGGAGGGTGAGGGCACGCGCCAAGGGACGCTCGGTCGTGCCCTCACCCTGCCGCTTCGCGGCCGTCCCTCTCCCGCGGAGGGGAGAGGGAAAGAGGTCTTCACCGCGCGCTCATGCGGATCATGCCGCCGCGGGTCGCGGCGCTGAGGATGAGGTCGCGCTGCGTGCTGACGCCGGCGACGGTCGCGGCGCGGCAGTGGGCGACGTCCGCCTGGGCGGCGAGGTCGGCCGAATGGGCGAAGCCGCAGAGTGCTTCGGCGGCCGAGGCGATGCGCCGGTCGAGCTGGGCCCGGCCTTCGGCGCTGGCGAGGTTGAGGTCCGCATAGCGGACCGTGCGGCTCGGCTCGGCGCCGAAGGCGGCGGTGGAGAGTGTGGCGAGCGCGGCGGCAGCCAACGCAAGGCGGGCGGGTTTCATCTTCGATCTTCTCCTTCGTTTGGAAAACACCGTCGATCGGTGCGCGGCTGTTTTCGCCGAAGTGGCTTGAAACGTCTCAGTCCAAGGCTGCATCGTGTCGATAACCGCCGGTTATCGTCCGACATCGCGGCGGCGTGGTAAGCAGGGAGCGAAGGGGACTCCTGATGGAAATGCAGCAGGTCCGCTATTTCGTCGCCCTGGCGCGGACGCTGAACTTCACCCGCGCGGCCGAGCAGTGCAACGTCAGCCAGCCGGCGCTGACCCGTGCCATCCAGCAGCTCGAGCACGAGCTCGGCGGCCCGCTCTTCCACCGCGAGCGCGGCAACACGCATTTGTCGGAGCTCGGGCGGATGATGCTCCCCTATCTGGAGACGGTGGAGCAGTCGGCGCAGGCGGCGCGCGAGCGGGCGCGGGCGGCGAAGAAGCTGGAGCGCACCCGCCTCGCCATCGGTGCGATGTGCACGATCGGGCCGCAGCTCGTCGCCGAGCTGATGGTCCGCTTCCAGGCCGCGCATCCCGACGTGGAAGTGAAGATCGTCGACGGCGGCGCTCCGCAGATGATCGAGAAATTGCAGAAGGGCGAGCTGGAGGTGGCGATCGTCGGCGTGCCCGAGGAGCTGCCGGAGAATCTCCACCAGCTGCCGGTGTTCGAGGAGCAGTTCGTCATCGTGCTGCCGCCCAATCACCGCCTGGTGGCGAAGGAGGTGATCCACGGCGCCGACCTCGACGGCGAGCCCTATGTCGGCCGCGCCAATTGCGAGGTGTTCGAGCCGGTGCGGCAGGCCCTGCTCGGCCGCGGCGTGCGCCTGCGCCAGGTGTTCAGCTCGGTTCGCGACGATTGGGTGCAGGGGATGATCAAGGCCGGCCTCGGCCTCGGCTTCTTCCCCGAATATTGCGTGACCGATCCCGATCTGGTGGTCCGGCCGCTGGCGGAGCCGAGCTTCCGCCGCACCATCTACCTCGCGACCGTCCGCGGCCGTCCCCATTCGCCGGCGGTCGGCGCCCTCGTCCAGGAAGCGCGCCGCTGCCCTTGGGGGGCGAGCCGGCGGGCGGCGTAAGGGGACGGGCGGTCAGCCGAACCCGCACTGCCGGCTTTGCACCGTTTTCAGGCATTGCTCCCGCAGCGCGTCTCCGCGCCGGCCGCAGAACAAGGTGCCGATCCGCTGCTCCAGAAACGGGCGTTGAGCGAGGATGAGGAGGGCGGCCTCGATCACGCCGCCCTCGCCGCCGCCGAGGCGTAGCTGACCACCTCGAACTCGATGCCGTCCGTGTCGAAGAAGTAGAAGCGGCGCCCCGGCTCGTAATCGCCGTGACCGAACGGGGTCAGCCCCGCTTCGGCCACGCGCTGCTCTACGGTGTCGAGATCGTCAACGACGACCGCGACGTGGTTGAGCGGCGCGCCCTTGGGCCAGGCGAGGGGCGTGCCGTCGCTGCCCCGTTCCGAGTAGAGCGCGAGATACTGGTCATCGGTGCCGATATGGACGGTCCGGCCGCCGCCCTGCGCAGGGCCCGACCAGCGCACGTGCCAGCCGAACAGGCGCTGCAGCAACGCCGCGGCGCGATCCGCGTCGGCCACCGTCACGTTCACATGCTCCAGACGAACATTCATCATCTTTCCTCCCGTTGAGTGATTGCCGAGTCGTGCAACCTCAAGCTAAGTTGAGGTCAAGCTTCTTTTTCGGAGTGCAGCATGAGCGGCTTGCTGACCATCGGAGACCTCTCGCGCCGGACCGGCCTCTCGGTTTCGGCGATCCGCTTCTATGAGGCGAAGGGGCTGCTCAGCCCCATCCGCACCGGCGGCAACCAGCGCCGTTTCCTCCGCTCCGACATCCGCCGCCTTTCCTTCGCGATGATCGCCCAAAAAACTCGGGCTCAGCGTGCGCGAGATCGAGGCGGAGCTGGCGCATCTGCCGCAGGGCCGGGCGCCCACCCAGAAGGATTGGCAGGCGATCAGCGAGCGGATCCGGGACCGCCTCGACGAACGCATCTTGATGCTTCAGCGGACCCGCGACCGCCTGGACGGCTGCATCGGCTGCGGCTGCCTGTCACTCCAGAACTGCGCCCTCTACAATCCGGGCGACGTGGCGGGCGACGGAGGGGCGGGGCCGCGCTATTTGCTCGGGGAGGATCCGCCGGGTGGAGTTGCCCGCCCCTCTCCCCTCGCGGGAGAGGGAGGGCCCCAAGCCGCAGGCTTGAGAGGGTGAGGGCACGTTGGCCTAAGCGCCCAGTCGTGCCCTCACCCTGGCGCTTCGCGCCTGTCCCTCTCCCGCAAGGGGAGAGGGAAGCCGTTAATGCACCATGTGCTGGCGAAACCAGTCGACCAAGAGCCGGTCCTGTTCGCGCCAGTTCCAGAGCACGCCGTGCACATCGTTGTTGAAGATGTGCAGCGAATAAGGCCGGCCGCGCGCCTGCAGCGCCTGCGCGATCGCGATGCTCTCGCCAGGATCGACGCGCCAGTCCGCGGTGCCGTGCAGGATCAGCATCGGCGGCAGGTCGACGGTTTGCGCGACCTTCAGGCCCGAGCGCCGCGCCAGCGCCTCGGCCGGATTGGCGTCGTAATTGGGGATCAGCTTGCGCCAGACATTCGCCACCATTGCCGGCCGGCGCTTGGCTTCCAGCGCGAGGTCCGTCATCGCGCTGACCGCTGCGGCGGCGTTCACCTTGGCGCCGTCGCGCTCCGCCAAATAGACCATGAGGCCGCCGCGCGAGGTGCCGAGGAGGAAGACGTTGCGAGGGTCGGCTTCGGGAAGACGGCGAGCGAGCGCGATCGCGTTGAGCACGTCATGGACGTCGTCGCCCCCGAACTGCTCCATGCCCTCGCCGCCGTCGACACCGCGATATTGGACGCCGACCACGACGAAGCCGGCCCCGACGAGCGCCGGGATCGCGCCGTGGCTGTCGGCCGTGAACTTGCCGAAATCCTGGTTGCCGCCGCGCAATGCAACCACGACGGGGAGCCTGGCGCCGGCCGGGGTCTTGGCCGGCTCCCAGACATAAGCGGCGACCTTCAGGCCATCCGACCCGTAGAAGATGGCGCGGCAGCCATAAGGGTGGGCCGCCATCGCCTCATATTCGGTGCGCGTGTACATGACGGCGGGCAGGGTGGAGACCGGCGGCTGGGGGATGCCGGCCTTGGCGCCCAAAGCGGCTTCGCTGTCATAGGCCTTTCGCGTGGCTGCCGCGTAATCTTCGTAGCTCAGGGCGTGGCGGACGCACGGGCTGCTCGACAGCAGCTCTCCGTCGGCCGGCTTTGCGTCGGCGGGCCAGGCAAGGCCGATCGCGGCCGCGCCGATCAAGAAGAAGCGAAACATCCCCTGTCTCCCTCCAGAATCGATGGCTGAGAGGATGCGCCTGCCGGCCAGCGGCGGCAATGCGATTCACGCTCAGCGTGAGCTCGGCGGCGAACTCTCGATCCCGGTCGCTTGCTCTGCAACCACCTTCCAGATTCCGGCATGGCATGCGTAGACGGCGGTCAAGCGAACATCTCCTTCGCTCTCCCGGCCGCCGAATGCGATTCGGTTGTGCGCACGAGCAGTCAGAATTGCGACCCGTTCATGGATACGCACGAACTGCTCGCTGAGCTTCGTCTCCAGGAAACGCACGCGGCCGCTCCTTATGGCATCGAGGAACTGGGCCTTCGTCTGTTGGCGGCCATTCGCGTGAATAATGGTCCAGTCGTCGGCCATCCTCTCGCTTATGCTCAAGAGATCGGGGCCGATCCACGCGCGCCGGTAGGCTGCATCGACCTCGATGATTTTGGCGGCGACGGCCGCAGCCGGATTTTGGCAGGTCTCGGCCGAGCCTGGATTGGCGGCCATGAGCAGAGCAGCGAGCCACAACATCGGGCACTTCCCCGTCGAAGATGCAGCCTCTCGCTTGCGGTGACAATCTTCAATGCGCAAGCGACGCTGCGCTGTGCCGCCCGCGGGCCAGCTCGCGGCAAAGCGCCTCGCGGGTCACGCCGAGACCGTTGGCGAACATCCTTGTTCGTGGATCCCGGCGGTCGCCGGAATGACGGAGAGCTCTTGCCCTCACCCTGGCGCTTCGCGCCTTTCCCTCTCTCGAAATGGGAGAGGGAAGAGTCAGTGCGCGGGCAGCAGCCGCCGTTCGCCGGCGAGGTTCATCAGCGCCTTTTGCAGCTTCTCGAACGCCCGCACCTCGATCTGGCGGATGCGCTCGCGGCTGACGTCGTAGACCTGGCTCAATTCCTCCAGCGTCTTCGGCTCGTCGGTCAGGCGTCGCTCGGTCAGGATGTGCTTCTCGCGCTCGTTCAGCGCCTTCATCGCCTCGACCAGCAACTCGTGCCGCACGCGGGTCTCCTGCGCCTCAGCGACGCGCTCGTCCTGGAGCGGGTCGGTGTCGACCAGCCAATCCTGCCACTGGCCGTCGCCCTCCTCGCGCAGGGAGACGTTGAGTGACGTGTCGCCGCCCATCGCCATGCGGCGGTTCATCGAGATGACGTCCTCCTCGGACACGCCGAGATCGGTGGCGATCTTGGCGACGTCCTCGGGCTTCAGATCGCCGTCCTCGAAGGCCTCGATCTGGTTCTTCATCCGGCGGAGGTTGAAGAACAGCTTCTTCTGCGCCGCCGTGGTGCCCATCTTCACGAGGCTCCACGAGCGCAGGATGAATTCCTGGATCGAGGCGCGGATCCACCACATCGCGTAGGTGGCGAGGCGAAAGCCGCGCTCCGGCTCGAACTTCTTCACGCCCTGCATGAGGCCGATATTGCCCTCCGAGATCAGCTCCGAGACGGGCAGGCCGTAGCCGCGATAGCCCATGGCGATCTTGGCCACGAGCCGCAGGTGCGAGTTGACGAGCTTCGCCGCCGCCTCGGTGTCCTGATGCTCGGTCCAGCGCTTGGCGAGCATATATTCTTCCTCGGGGGCGAGGATCGGGAATTTCTTGATCTCGGCGAGATAGCGGTTGAGACCCGCTTCGCCGCCCATCGCGGGGATGGTCGCCGGGACATTTCTGCCGCTAGCCATATTGCCTTCTCACTCCCTGGATTCCGGTGGATTGTGCCTTGCCGGTCCGTCCGATCTTATAGCGCCAGCGCGCTTAACAGTTCCTGCATATCGGACGGGACGGCGCTTTTGAACGATAGGTGTTCCCGTGTCACGGGGTGGATGAACCCGAGCTCCGCGGCGTGCAACGCCTGACGTTCGAAATTCAGTCTTTTCAACAACTCCCGATGGGCCGGACGGCTCCGCCCATAGACGGGGTCGCCGAGCAAAGGATGGCCGGTGGAGGCCATGTGGACGCGGACCTGATGGGTCCGGCCCGTTTCCAGCCGGCATTCGACCAAAGCCGATTCGCGCAGCGGACGGAGCGTCCCGTAGTGCGTGACGGCCCTTTTCCCGCGCTCGCCTTGCACGATCGCCATCTTCTGGCGGTTGGCCGAGGAGCGGGCGAGCGGGGCGTCGATCTTCCCCTCGAGCGGGTTCGGCAGGCCGGCGACGATTGCCAGATAGCGCCGGTCGATGCTGTGCTTCGCGAACTGGGCCGCCAGCCCCTCGTGCGCCACGTCGGTCTTGGCGACCACCAGCAGGCCCGACGTGTCCTTGTCGATCCGGTGGACGATGCCCGGCCGTGCCACCCCGCCGATGCCCGAAAGCCGCCCGGCGCAATGGTGGAGCAAGGCGTTGACGAGCGTCCCGTCCGGATTGCCGGCCGCGGGATGGACGACCATGCCCGCCGGCTTGTCGACGACGAGCAGATGATCGTCCTCGAAGACGATCTCCAGCGCGATGTCCTGCGCCTCGTTATGCGCTGGCTTCGGCTCGGGGATCGAGAGCGTATAGACGCCGCCCGGAACCGCCCTGGCCGCGGGGTCGCGCACGAGGGCGCCTTCCGGCCCGGTGACCTGGCCGCCGCCGATCAAAGCCTTCACCCGCTCGCGCGACAGGGTCGGCAGCGCGGCCGCGAGGGCCCGGTCGAGGCGCCAGCCCACGGCGTCGTCGGCAACGATGGCGGTAATGGTCGACTCCCCCCGGGTCATTACGTAGCCGATGTGGCGATGAAATGAGCGGTTTCAAGAGGGTGCGGGAGCCACGCTGCGCCTTGCAAGACCGCGCCTTGGGGGCCAATAGGGCGGTGTATCCGGGGCCGAGACGAACAGGGCGTTAATCATGAAATCCCACGAATTCGCGAGCCTTCTCTGTTCGCGCCTGTGCCACGACCTCCTGTCGCCCGTCGGCGCGCTCAACAACGGGATCGAGCTGCTCACCGACGAGCACGATCCGGAGATGCGCGCCCGCTGCCTCGACCTGCTCGGCGAGAGCGCGCGGGCCTCGGCCAACAAGCTCAAATTCTTCCGCCTCGCCTTCGGCGCTGCCGGCGGCTTCGCCGACGAGGTCGACACGCGCGAGGCGCGGGTGGCGATCGAGGGGCTGTTCGGCGGCGACGGGCGCATCCAGCTCGGCTGGATGGTCGACATGCCCACCATGGGCAAATCCGCACTGAAGGTGCTGCTGAACCTCGTCCTAATCGCCGGTGATGCTTTGGTGCGGGGCGGGCGTCTCGACGTGGGGGCGGAGAGGCACGGCGACGGTATCGACATCGTCGCCCGCGCCGAGGGCCCACGCATCGTCCTCGACGCCGAGCTGAAGCGCGCCCTCGCCGGCGATGCGAGCGAGGAAAGCATCGCCCCCCGCGCCGCCGCCGCCTGGCTGGTCCACTGCCTCGTCGACGAAGCGGGCGGCGAAGTCCAGATCGCGGACCAGGAGGAGGGGGTGCTGCTCCTCGGCGCGGCGCTGCCGGTGGCCTAGCTCGATTTAAGCTGGACGTCGGCTGAACTTGTCGAAGTCCAGACGCTGAGCCGTCAGGCTGCCAATCCCCGCCGCATCTCCTCCGCCTTCGCCCGCGCCTCCGTGAGGCCGAGGCGGTCGCGGGTGCGCAGCAGGGCGACGGCGTCGATCAGGCGACCAGCGGCCAGCAGTGTGCGCACCGGATCGGCCGCGGCGGGCGCATGGCGGCCGGGGAAGAGCGTTTTCACCAGCGCGTCGCGTATCGCCTGGTAGTGATCGAGGTCGGGCTGGTAGACGGCGCTGAGCGGGACGAGGCCGTCCTTCGTGGCGAGGCTGAGGCGGCAGACGAAGTTCCCCGGCGCCTCGGCATCGGTCCTGCTGTCGACCAAGACGTCGTCGATGGCGTCGAAGCCGAGCTCCAGCCGCGTCACCCGCAGCATGTCGCGGCGGCGGACGGTGCAGGTGCGCCGCGTCTTGTCCACCGCCACATCCGACGACCGCAGGAAGGCGAGGCCGAAGACGGCGAAGAGGCCGGCGGGAAGGAGCGGCTGCGATCCTTCGTGGGCGAAGGCGCTGCCGACGACCAGGAACAGCGCCGCGCCGAAGCAGACGAACGAGACCCACAGGCTGCGCTCGCGCAGCACCAGGCGTGACGGATTGTCCTCGATGATGCGCATCGCTCGCTCCCAAAGGACGAACGCCGCACCATCGCGCATCCGGGTTGCGCTTTGCTTAAGGTGCGGAAGCGATTGCGGGGACGCCCGCGTTGAGGCATCTCCCCGTCGGTGATGAAAGCGACCGTGGCTCTTCGCGACCATTTCGGGAATGCTCCGCTGCTCTGGCGAACGATCCGCGGCACGTTCGATTTCACCGGCCGCTCGCGCCGGACGGAAGTCGCCTATTGGTACATTGCCTTTGCCGTGCTGAACGCCGCCATCCAATTGGCCGTTGGTGACAGTCTCTCGCAGCCGCAGCAATTCGCTGTGACGGCGGGACTTGGGCTTCTCTTCCTGGTCCCGCTGTTCGCCTTGTTCGCGCGCCGGGTTCATGACCACAGTCGGTCGGGATGGTGGGTGCTCGCCCTCTTCGGTCTTGTCGAAGTGGGGATTTATGACAAGGCGACAGAGGCCCCGCTCGACCAATATGGCTCCGCTTTCAGGCACACCCTGTCTTGGCCGTTGACCGTGATCGAGCTTCTACTCGCTCTCGCCGTCCTCGCTTTGCTTGGCGGGACGGAGACGATCGGACCCAATCGCTACGGACCCGATCCGCGGGAGGGGACCTGAACGCCGCAGGCGTTCCCCATGGCACTTCTACCGCTCCCGCGTGTTTGTTACGGAGCCGCTCCCATCGAAGGGGCGCCTCACAGGGGAGAATGACGATGAAAGCTCTATTGGCGAGTGCCGCCATCATGGCATCGATGCTCGCAATCGCGCCGGCTATGCCCGCCGCGGCCCAGCCTTATCAGAATGGCTGGAACAGCAATGAATTCTGGCGCGGCGCCCCCGCCGATCCGTGGGAGCGCATCCAATACCTGCAGAACAGGATCGACCGCGGCATCAGCGACGGCTCCCTCGACCGGCGCGAGGCGTACCGCGCGCAATCGCGCCTGCGGCAGATCCGCCAGGATGCGTGGCAGATGCGCCGCCGCAACGGCGACCGGCTCTCCGGCCGCGACGCCGCCGATCTCCAGGCGCGGCTCGACGACCTCAGCCGCAGCCTGCGCTGGATGCGGCACAATGGCGAACGCGGCTATGGAGGAGGCGGCTATGCGGCGCGCGGCAATTTCGAAACCGACTACGACGCGTCCCGTTATTATCGCGACGATCCGCGCTACCAGGAGCGCCGCCTTGGCGCGAACGACGAGGTCTATCGCGGCTCCGACGGCCGCTATTATTGCAAGCGCAACGACGGCACGACGGGTCTCATCGTCGGCGGCGCCAGCGGGGCGTTGCTCGGCAACGTCATCGACGGCGGCCACAACCGGGTTGCCGGGACTTTGATCGGCGGCGCGCTCGGCGCCCTGATCGGCAAGTCGGTCGACCAGAATACGGACGTGCGCTGCCGTTGACGGTTGTGGGAAGGGGGAGGCCGGCTGGCCGGCTTCCCCCGATTTTGCTCCGCGCTATTCTGCCGCGGAGCCCGCGGCGCATTTTTGCGCGTTCGTGGAACTTAATCCATGTTATGAACGTTAATCATAGATGTCGGAGGCGGAGGATCTGCGCGCGCGGGCGCGCCAATGTCGCAGCATTGCCAGATCGGTCGATGCCAGACGGAGCAAGGAATCGCTCCAGGGTATCGCCGACGAGTGCGACGCCAAGGCGGACGCGCTTGACGCACGGCCGCAAGCGCCTTCGATGAGGCGTTCCTGAATCTCTGAAAGACGCATCCGCCGTGGCTTCGACCCGGAGAGGGGAACCGCGGGCGAGGCGAAGCGTCCTGCGCGGATGAACCGCGCCGCTTCCTGGATGTCGCTCGCCTTCGACAGCTGGTCGATGGGCCTGGAGGCGTCGGCCGTGATCGGCCTTCGCCTGATGAAGCTCTCCGCCGGCGACGCGGAGGCGGGCGCCGAGGCCCAACTCATGATCGCGGAGAAGGTCGGCGCGGCGATCGAGCTTCAGATGCTCGCCGCCACTGGCGGCCTCGGCAAGACCTGGGAAACCGCCGCCGGCCGCTCGCTGCGCCACGTCCGCAAGGCCGTCCGCGCCAACCGCCGCCGGCTGGGGCGCCGGTAAGCAGGAGGAACGGGCGAACTGGGCGTTAATTCCTGCCCGTCTAGGCTGGCCGATGACCAGGAAGACAGCCCTACTCGCCGCCCTCCTTGCCGGAGGGCTCCCATCGGCCGTCCTTGCCGATGGCAGGCTCATCCATGTCGGCCAGAATGGGGACGTGCAAAGCCGTCTCGACGGATGCGCGCCCCAGCTTTCGACACCCATTGGGTGCACAACCCTGCCCCAGGCTCCGCCGGCGCCGCCGGCACCGCCCCCGCCGTCGCCGAGCCCGCCCTGGCGGAAGCTGGTGGCGCGGGCGCCGCTGGAATTGCTGTTCTCCGATGCCGACTACCCGGTCTCCGCACTGCAAGCGCATCAGGCGGGGACGGTGCAGGTCGGGCTGGAAGTCGCTACGGATGGGCGGGTGAGCCGCTGCTGGATCCTGAAGTCGAGCGGCATCGCCGCGCTTGACCTTGCCACATGCCGCCTGGCGAAGAGTCGGAGCCGGTTCACACCGGCCACGGACGGTTCAGGCAATCCGATTCCGGCGCAAACCACGTTCACGCGCAGCTGGCGGCTTCCAGACTAAAATCACGCCTGCAAATTGGGCGGCCCGAGATGCTGGAGGAAGTCCGGCTTGCCGAGCGAGATCCCTGCGTTGCGCAGGATCGCGTAGGCGGCGGTCACGTGGAAGAAGAAGTTCGGCAGCGCGAAATCGGTCAGGTAGGCGCTTCCGGTGAAGCGATAGCCCATGCCGTTGGGGAAGCGGAGCTCGACCTCGCGATCCTCGGCGCCGTCCAGCAGGGCGCGGTCCACGCTCTCGATGAACGCGATGGTGCGGTCGCAGCGTTCCTTCAGCTCGGCGAAGCTCGCCTCCGTGTCAGACATGGACGGCGCCTCGATGCCGGCGAGCCGGCCGATGGCGTTCTTCGCGCTGTCCGAGGCGATCTGGAACTGGCGGGGGAGGGGGTGCATGTCCGGCGCGAGGCGGGCCCCGATCAGCTCCGCCTCCGATTTCTCGGCCGCGGCCTTGTCGAGCCAGGCCCGCATGTCGCGGAGCGCCTTGACGAAGATAGGTGCGGAGGCGTCGTAGATCGTGAAGCTCATGTGGTGATCCCCGGATGGTTCGGGGGCCGCTGTGCATCAGCACGCGCCGCAGCGCCAGCCCCGATGGCCGCGCGTCCGATCAGCTCCGCGTAGAGAAGGCTGCGCTCCGCTTCCGAGGGCTTGGCGGCCATGATCCTTGCAGCACCAGGGTGGGGATTGGGTGTGTTCATGCCGCTTCTCCGATGCTGAAGCTCTCCGCCGCCGCGTCCAGGAACGGCTCCCGCTGCCGCTGGCTTTCGCGGATGAGGGCGCGGATTTCGGGGGCTTTGCCGTTTTCGCCCCAGAAGCCGGCGGTGCCGTAGGGGCCTTCCACGATCGGGCGGGCTAGGTCGCGGGTGATGGCGCCATGGTATTTACGCAGGCGCGCGGTCAGGCGAGCGAGGATGAGGGCGCTGGTGCGGTCGCCTGCATGGGCCGCGTTGGCGGCGATCGCCGTCTCCAGCGCCCGTTTGTGCACGAGAAGCAGATCGCGTGCGGCACGTTCGCTCCAGGCTTGGTTCGGCATCGGGGCGGCTCCTCGTTCTGCCACGAGGACGTATATGCGATATTCGCACTTATTAGGTCAAGAAGAATCTGCGACTAATGCAGATCGCGCCGGTCACCAAATCCGCTCATCCTGAGCGTCGCCGCAGGCGGCGTCGAAGGGCTCGGGACGAGCGATCCCGGGGAGGCTCCGCTTCAGGTCTGGTGCAACTGAAGACGCTCGCGATCAGCCCTTCGTGCGCCGCGGCATGTCCCGGGTGATGTAGGAGAAGACCCGCCCCAGCACGTCGATCGGCTCGGTGCCGAGGAGGATGTCGCGGTGGTCGTCGTTGCTCGAGCAAGGGACGAGCCGCGCCGGATCGGGCTGGAATTCCTTGAACGTCGTCCGCCCGTCCTGCGTGCGCACGATAAATTTGCGGCCGGGCCAGAGCTCGACGTCGTCGGGGTCGATGATGAGCGTCGTGCCCTCGGGTGCGACCAGGTCCATCGAATCGCGCTTCACCTTCAGCGCGTAGGCGCGGCGCGGCGTCTCGCGATCGACGGCGACCTGGCGGCCGGTCTGCTGCTCGCGCCAGTCGAAGCGGCCCGCCGGCACGTCGCCGAGCAAGGGGACGGTGCGGATCGGGTCGCGCCCCGCTTCGTCGGCGTCGCGATCGGCGAGGAGGCGGCGGATCGCGTCCATCTCCTCGACCTGGAAACGGCGCGCGCCGCCGAGCGACTTGGTGAGGTAATTCTCGTTCATGCCCACGGCTGCGGCGAGGCTGCGGACATTGAGTCCATGCCTTTCCATGGCGGCGCGGATCTCGGCGGGCGTCATGCGTGTGTTGGACCGGAAGTCTGCGAGAATCGCAACTTCTGTTATCGCAGATTTCTGCTTGCGCCATGAATGCGATTATCGCATATCAGCTCCCCATTGGGCAAAAGGAGCAAGTGGACATGAAGCGGGGAGGGCGCGCGGCCGTGAAGGTCGTGACGGAATTCCGTGGCCGGCAGGTGATGGGCGAGGAGGGCGAGCGGCTGCGGCGCGAGGCGGCGGTCGGGATGGAGGTGACGCGCATCCTCGCTTCGGGCGCGCGGGCGGACCGGCCGGTCGACGCACCGGACCGCGACAGCCTGAAGCGCGCCATCTCCGCGGTCGAGGCGCGGCTGGTCGAGGCGCTGTGGACGCTCGCCCGCCTGCCGATGGGCCGCGGCCCCGGCGGGCCGACGCAGCACGGGCTCGATTATATCCAGGACCAGGCGACCCTCTTCGCCAACGCCGTCGCCTCTGGCGGCAAGTGGGAACGGCCCGGATTGCGCCCCCCACGCCCCAGTGCCCGCGCTATCGACGCGATGCACGAGCCGCTGAGCTGGATCACGACGGACTTCCTGCCGCGCGACCGCTGCATGCTGGTGATGGTGGCGGCGAGCCTGAAGCGCGGCGACCCGGCGCGAAACGTGAATTGGGCGCGGGTGGTGGAACGGCTGCCGGAGCTGCGGACGCTGAGCGTGAGAAGGTTGCAGCAGCGGTATACGGACGGACTGAGGGGAATCGTGGCGGAATTGGCGAGGAGGACGGCGTAACCGGAGCTAGAGGGACACTCTCTACGCGCCATAGAAGGTTAGCTGTGCATGACATGAAGCATTGTCGTGCAGCCAGTCCGAGGTCAGTTGAAGCGCGTCCCCCAGCAGCGCACGGGCTTTTGCGTTGCGCTTGAAAGCTGCGCCAAGTTCATCGCCGAGGGGGCTTAGAAAGTCGGTCGTCAGCGGCTCCTCCGACCGGACCCGCGTCGCCAACGCGGCGGCATAATGGGCAACGTCGAGCCAGAGATCGGACGTGATTGTGTAGAAGTAGTACAGGCTTAGCTTAGGCTCGGCACGACGAAGGCGTTCGTACAAGAGGAAAACGAATGGATCGCCCCACACGAGGCTTGGAAAAAGCTCCAGATCCGCCGCCACCTGGTACGTCAGACCAGGTTCGAAACCCGGGTCGGTTCTGATGCGCGCTAACAGCACGAGTCGAACATGAGCGTCTCAGTGCTCGGCGGTCAATCCGAGAATCCCGGGGGCGCAGGACCATTTCCGCGTGCAAGCCGGCCTGACATCTGTGGGCAACGCTTGGCCCAAACTCTCGCGAGACCGAATTCAATTGTGTCCGGCCCGTCCTGATTCCATGGAACCGCCGCATGGCAAAGCGGCAGCGGACGTGACCGGGCAGGCTCTCAGCATCCTCGTCGATGCCGACGCCTGTCCGGTGAAGGAGGAAATCTACAAGGTCGCCTTCCGCACCAACGTGCCGGTGGTGGTCGTCAGCAACAGCCCTTTCCGTATTCCGCAGCATCCGCTCGTGCGGCGGGAGGTGGTCGGCGGCGGCTTCGACGCGGCCGACGACTGGATCGCGGAGCATGCCGGCCCGCGGACGATCGTCGTCACCAGCGACATCCTGCTCGCCGACCGCTGCCTGAAGGTGGGCGCCACGGTGCTTGCGTCGAACGGGAAGCCTTTCACCGCCAGCTCGATCGGCGCCGCCATCGCCACGCGTGCGATCATGGCGGACCTGCGTGCGGGCGGCGATGCGATCGGCGGGCCACCGCCTTTCGCCAAGGCCGACCGCTCCCGCTTCCTCTCCGCGCTCGATCAGGCGCTGGTCCGGCTGCGGCGGAGCACTGGGGGTTAAGCTCTCGCCGGAGGTTCCGTCACCGAGCCGCATGCGTTAGCGTCCGGGTCCGATCGGGCAGGGGAGGGCCATTCGTGGGGATGTTCGAATATGTGATCGTGCTGGTCTCGATCGTGATCGGGCTCGCGCTCACCCATCTGATGCAGGGCGTGGCGCGGATCGTCGAGCAGCCAGGCCGGGCGAAGATCTGGTGGGTGCATCTCGTCTGGGTGGCGCACATGGTGCTGACCACCGTCTTCTGGTGGTGGTGGGAGTTCCGGCTGCGGCTGGTCCAGACCTGGACGTTCCAGCTTTATGCCTTCGTGCTCTGCTACGCCTTCTTCATCTACCTGATCTGCGCCTTGCTGTTCCCGAGCGAGCTGGGCGAGCATCAGGGCTTCAAGGACTATTTCCTGTCCCGGCGCCGCTGGTTCTTCGGGATGCTGATCGCCTGGCTGGCGGTCGACGTGCTCGACACCTGGGCGA
This sequence comes from Allosphingosinicella sp., assembly GCA_036269695.1. Classification (GTDB taxonomy): domain Bacteria; phylum Pseudomonadota; class Alphaproteobacteria; order Sphingomonadales; family Sphingomonadaceae; genus Allosphingosinicella. Next base: position 96,537 of record DATBDY010000051.1, read on the forward strand.
AGGGAAGCGCCTATTTCGCCTCGCTCGGCCTGGAATACCCACTGGCGCAGGCGGGGCTCGCTCTGCTCTGCGTCATCGGCATGCTGAGCCCGCGCGAACGGGTGCAGGGCGCGGTGGTCATCCTCGTCTTCGGCTACCAGATCTCGCGCGTCGCCCGCTTCTACGATCTGGCCCGTTAGAAGATTGGGGATCAACGTCCCGGCTGGCCAGCTTGCACCTCTTCCTCGTAAGTAGTACGATACGCACCTTATGATGCGGGAGAGGGATGATGCGGGGAAAGTTCAGCCTGGGCCTCTTGCTGGCAACCGCGCCGGCTTTGATCGGAGCAGCGCCGGTGGCGATGCAGCCAGAGGATATCGTGGCGGGGCGGCGTGCGGCTTATTTCCTGTCCGGCGCCGTCATGTCGGAGATGCAGTCGGCGACGGCCGGCGAAGGAACCGTCAAGAACCAGGCGTTCGCGGCGCAGGCGCTCGCCCGCTGGGCGCGGACGCTTCCCGCCATGTTCCCCGCGGGTTCTCTCGTCGCCGGCTCCCATGCCGACGCGCGGGTGTGGTCGCAGCGCGCCGATTTCGAAGCGAAGGCGAAGGATTATGCCGACGCCGCGCAGATGCTCGCGCAGATCGCTCAGACCGACGACAAGGCCGCCTTCACCGCCCAGCTCGCGACGCTCCGCACCAAATGCGCGGCCTGCCACCAGACCTATCTGGTCAAGCCTCCGTCCTGATCAACGCCCGGCGCGTCGGCCCTTTCTGCGACGCGTGGAAGCCGGCATAAGCCGGCTTCCTGAGCGGAGGCCCCGAATGCCCGACCTGATCCTCACCACCTTCGATTGGGTTCCCGAGATGCCGCGCGGCTTTGTGCGGGACCTGCGGGTGCGCTGGGCGCTGGAGGAGGCGGGCTTGCCCTATCGCGTCGAGAGCGTGCCGTTCGGCGACCGCAAGCCGGAGCATTTCGCGCACCAGCCGTTCGGCCAGGTGCCGTGGCTGACCGACGGCGACCTGTCGATCTTCGAGAGCGGCGCCATCCTGCTCCATCTCGGCGAACGCAGCGCGGCGCTGCTGCCGGGCGACCCGCGCGACCGCAGCGAGGCGGTGGAATGGGTGTTCGCGGCGCTCAATTCGGTCGAGATGGCGAGCCTGCCCTGGGCCTTCTTCCGCTTCACGGGCGAGACCGCCGACACGCCGGGATTGAAGTGGCTGGACGGGTTCCTCGAGATCCGGCTCCAGCGCATGGAGCCGGTGCTGGCCGGGCGGGAATGGCTGGCCGGGCGCTTCTCGATCGCGGACATCCTGATGGCCGACGTGCTGCGCCTCGTCGACCGTTTCGACGGACTGGCGGACTATCCCGCCTGCCGCGCCTATGTCGACCGCGCCACCGCCCGCCCAGCCTTCGCCAAGGCCCACGCGGACCAGATGGCCCATTTCGCGGCGGCGGATTGAGGACGGCCCGTTCCAGTCGTTGCTGAAATTCTTTGCCCTCGGCCGCCAGTAATAGCTCGCAACCGGCAGGAAACGTGGGCTTCTAGCCGCGCCCCGTCACCAGCGGCCCGGCCGGCGGTGGCGCAAAGTCGAGCGACGGCACCGCGGCGCCCGGCGAGCCCGCCGTCACCACCCGATAGATTGCGACGCCCACCGGGCTGTAGGTCACCGCTTCCGTGATGACCAGGGCGCCGATCATCGCGCCGATCCCCCAGCGCCAGGCCGGGTGGGCATGGCCGCTCCGCCGGAGGTCGGCGAGGATGCCGGCGATCGGGAATAGCAGGGTCACGGCGAAGATGGTCTCCCAGGCCCAGGGCTGGAGGAGCGGCATCGGCAGCAGGCGTCCGAACGCCGGGCCCAGCAGCAGCGACATGGCGCAGAAGTGGAGGCGCCGGTGCCATTCGGTGCGCCGGTGCAGCAGGATGGCGGCACCGGTCAGACCGACAAAGACGAACAGGGTCACCGGATCGAAGACCAGGAATTGCAGCGGCCGGAAGAAGAACGGCACCTGCCCGCGCCGCACCATCGCGCCGGTCACCAGGCAGCCGAGGATGACCATCGGCCCCATCCAGCCGGCCGCGATCCAGCCGAGGCGGCGGTGGAGCGCCATCCGCTCGGTCGCTGCGAAGACGTTCTGGAGCAGGTAGATCGCCACCCAGCCCATGAACACGATCGCATGCGCATGAACGAGCGGCGGCGAGTTGAAGGTCGATCGTCCCGCGGCCAGCTGCGTCGAGAATCCAGCGACGACGACGATCGTCATCAGGATCGCGGCGCGCAGGAAGAAGCGCTCGTCTCCGCGTGCGGGCGCTAACGGCATTTCAGCGAGTGTTGCCATCCCGATTCCCCCATCGAGTGTCTGCGGCGAGTGTAGCGCGGTTGGAATGGCGGCGAAAGTCGTTCGAGGCCAACGTCGACGTGGCTGAAGCCCTCCGTTATCAGAACGCGGGCGACGAGACCGAGGGAAAGCAATGGCAATGGAGAAGAGCGGATCGGGTGAAGACAAATCCCCCTCGCAGCTGATTGACGAGCGGATCGCGGCGCTCGGCGACTGGAGGGGCGAGATGCTCGCGCGGCTGCGGGCGCTGGTCCGCGAAGCCGACCCGGACGTGGTCGAGACGTGGAAGTGGCGCGGCGTCCCCGTCTGGGAGGATCACGGCATCATCAGCACGGGCGAGACCTACAAGAATATCGTCAAGATGACCTTCGCTAAGGGCGCTAGCGTCGAGGATCCCTCGGGCCTGTTCAACTCCAGCCTCGAAGGCAATGTGCGCCGCGCCATCGATTTCCACGAGGGCGAGACGATCGATGAAGAGGCGCTGAAGGCCCTCGTCCGCGCCGCCGTGGCGTTGAACCGGTCGAAGAGCAAACGCTGACGCTTCTCGCGACCGGGCTCCTGCTCCTATACGCCTAGCGGGGATCAGGAGGGAACGAATGCCCGACGAGGAGCCGATGAAAGAGGATCTGGTCGGGGCGCGAGAGAGGATCATCGCGCAGCTCGACGAACTGAACTTCCGGGCGAATGCGAGCTGGTCGCGTACAGGAGGACCGCCGGACTATGGCGGCCTCATTGCCGAGCTTCAGGAGGAGTTGCGCGAGATTGACGCGCTTCTGAATATTAGAGACTGAAAAGCCGCGCGGGCGAGGAGGCATAGATGCGCAAGATCATCGGCGGGGTGTTCCAGTCGCTCGACGGGGTGATGCAGGCGCCGGGCGGCCCGGAGGAGGATCCGACCGGCGGCTTCGCGCTCGGCGGCTGGTCGACCAGCTTCTGGGACGAGGACATGGGCGAGGTGATGGGCGGGCTGTTCGGCCGCCCGTTCGAGCTGCTGCTCGGCCGCAAGACCTACGACATCTTCGCCGCCCACTGGCCGTATGCGCCGGACGACGATCCCATCGCCTCGGTCTTCAACCGCACCGCGAAGCATGTGGTGACGCGCTCGGCGGAGCCGCTGGCGTGGGAGAACAGCCATGCCCTGCCCGACATCGCCGCAATCGCCGCGCTGAAGGCCGGGGAGGGGCCGGACCTGCTGATCCAGGGCAGCACGACGCTCTACCCTGCTCTGCTGGCGGAGGGGCTCGTCGACCGGCTGTTCGTGATGACCTTCCCCGTCATCCTCGGCGGCGGCAAACGCCTGTTCGGCGCCGGCACGCCGCCCGCGGCGCTGAAGCTGGTCGAGCACCGTGTGTCGACGACTGGGGTGATCGTGGCGACTTACGAGCCGGCCGGCCCCATCCCGATCGGCTCCTTCCAACTCGCCGATCCGAGCCCGGCCGAGCTCGCCCGCCGCGAACGCATGCGCCGCGAGGGGTGAACTTCGCCATGGCCCAACCCGATCGAGTCAGGATGCGCCTGCTGCGCGATGACGATACGCCGCCGCAGCCGGACGGCAGCGCCTGCCGGTTCGGGCTGCAGGACAATAAGGGACGGATCGTTGAGGGCGTGCGCGGCGCCGACGGCAAGTTCCGCTTCGATTTCGAGGTCATCGTGAGGCCCGGCCCCGAGCCCACCCGGCCGGTCTTCACCGGCCCGTTCGCGAGCGGATCGCGCGAGGACCGCTTCGTCTATCTCTCCTGGCAGCGGCTCGACGGCGGCGGCTACGTCAACCGCATCAAGGCGCGCCTCAAGGACCTCGACTGGCCCCTCGTCCGCGCCGCGCAGGCGCAAGGCAAGGTGCTGGAGGCCGACATGAGCGGCAGGCGCGGCGGCGGCGGCACCGTGCCGGTGGAATGGCGCCTGGCGGAGTGAAGCTATCTTAGCGGGATGCATGCGCGCGGAATTTCTGTTGTGCGGCAGCCCTCGGTGCGGGCAGCATCGCGGAATGAAAGCGGTCCTGCCTCTCTTGCTGCTCGCCGGCGCTCCGGCTTCCACCCAGGCCGCACCCGCGCCCTCAACGTCGGCGGCGATGTCACCCGCCGACGCGCGCGTCGCGGATCTGGTGCGGGTCTGGTATTCCGCGCGGCTGTTCGATCCCGATCTGGCCGGGCCTAAGGACGATTGGGATGCCGCCCTGGTCGCGGCCGTGCCCGCCGCGCGCGCGGCGCCGGACGATGCCGCCTTCGCGGGCGTCGTCAGCGCGATGCTGCGGCCGATCGGCGGGTACGTCATCCCCCTGCAGCCGCCGCCCGGGACCGCGCCGCCGGCGGTCCCCGCACAGCCGGCCGCCGCGCCTGCCCCGCCGCCGGCCTTTCGAATCGAGAATGGGGCCGCGGTGGCGTCGTGCGTTGGCATCGGCCGATTGAGCGGGGCCGCTGCCCAGAAAGACGCCTTCGCGGCGGTTGCGGCCGCCGCCTCTGCGCACGGGCTCGTCATCGATTGCCGGCAGGTGCCCTATGACAATGCCCGCTACGTCTTCACGCAGACGCTCAAAGCCTGGGTCGAATCCGTCGCCGGCACCGAGATTGCGCGGACCCTCCCCAATGGTGGCCTGAGGATGCGCTTCCATGAAGGCTATCCGAGCGAAGGCTCTGCGGGGTCCGGCGGCTATGTCCAAGGCAATAGTGTGGCCGAGCTGCCGCCGATCCGCGCCGCGAAGGCGCTGGGGAGCGCCGCCGGCGTGCCGCGCCTCGTACTGCTCGCCGATCAGAACATGCCGGACCCGTGGGAGCTGGCCGGCGGGCTGCAGGCGGCGGGTCTCGCGCGGGTGGTGGCGGAGGGGCCGCTGCCGGAGGGCATGCTCTACCCGCTGAAGCAGCCCCACGTCTTCGCGGTGATTCCGGTGAGCGAATACGTCTATCCGAACGGGAGCATCGGTTTTCGGCCGGACGCGTGCGTTCCGTATGGTCAGGACGAGCAGGCGCTGCACGTCGCCTTGACGATGCTCGATCCGGCCGCGCGCGGCCCTGTCTGTCCCGATCAGCGCCCGGCTGCTTCGCCAGCCCCGGCCCCTCCGTCAGACATTGCGTCTGACCGCGCGCCCGCGGTTGGCGAGCGCGTGCTGGCACTGGCGAAATTGTGGGGCGCGATCGACTATTTCTATCCCTACAAGAGCCTCCTCGAGCGGCCTTGGGAGGGGCAGCTCGAAGCCTTCCTTCCCGCCTTCCTCGCCGCCGACAGCCGCACCGCCTACGAGGATGCGGTGCAGGGCCTCGCGCACCAGATCGAGGACAGCCATGTCCATGTCGAGGGCCTGAGGGAGAGCTGGATGGGCCGGCGCGGCTGGACCCCGCCCGTCGCGATCCGGCCGGTTGGCGGCGGCTTCGCCATCGTCTCCGTCTACCCGGACCTTGCCGGCCGGATTCGGCCGGGCGACGAGATCGTGGCGGTGGACGGGCAGCCGGCCGCCGCGATCGCCGCGCATATCGGGCGGACGATCTCCGCGTCGACCCCGCAGGCGCTGGCGGGGTTCACGGCCTGGATGCTCGCCGCCGGCCCGCAAGGGAGCGACGCGCGGCTGACGCTCCGCCGCGCGGGCGCGCCACCATTCGACGTGACGGTGAAGCGCTCGCTTCCCGTCGCAAGCGCCGCCGGGCGGCCCGGCGACGGCAAGCCCGCCTGGCGCCGCCTTGCCCCCGATATCGGCTATGTCGATCTCCAGCGGCTGACCTTCGCCGACGCCAACAAGGCGCTGGACGATCTGCTCGATACGCGCGCCATCATCTTCGATCTGCGCGGCTATCCGCAGGGCACCGCCTGGACGATCGCGCCGCGCCTCGCTCTGCCGGGGCGCGACGGCGCGGTCGCAGCGCTCTTCCGCCGCCCGCATTATTACATGCCGAGCGGACCGACCGAGATGTTCACCAGCTTCGACCAGAGGCTGCCGCCCACCGACAAGCTGCATTATAAGGGCAGGGTGATCGTGCTGATCGACGACCGCGCGATCAGCCAGTCCGAATATACCGCCATGTTCTTCAAGGCGGCGGCCGATCCGGTGTTCGTCGGCACGCCCACCACCGGCGCGAACGGCGACGTGACGGTGATCGCGTTGCCCGGCGGCCTCTCCGTCTCCTTCACCGGGCACGATGTGCGCTTTCCCAACGGACGGCAGCTCCAGCGCGTGGGCATCCAGCCCGACGTGAAGGTGGCGCCCACCCTCGCCGGCATCCGCGCCGGCCGCGACGAGGTGCTCGAAGCCGGCATCCGCCTGGCGCGGACGCATGAGTTCGAATTCGGGACCTTCAGGCTCAGCGCGCCGGCTGCTCCCGCGCCGCCTTGCGGAACAAGACCGCCGACAGGAGCCACAGGCCGCCGAAGGCGGTGCTGAAGACGGCGCCGCGCGGGTCGGCGGAGAGGCCGCCGAGGCCGATGCAGGCCTGCGCCACCGCGGCGGCGAGCATGGCCAGCGCCATTCCCGCGGACTGGAACGAGGCGATCACCGCCCCGAGCACAGCCACCCCGATCACGCCGAGGAAGAGGAAATTGTACGGATCGTGCTCCGATCCGATCAGGCCGACGGCGCCGTTCACCCAGATGAGGAGGAAAGCGGCCGCCAGCGCGATGCCGACGCCCGCGCGATAGGCGAAGTTGCTTGTCATCCGCGCCACCAGCTCGAGCAGCAGGCCGACGCCGCCGATCAGCACGGCGGCAAACAGGAAATCGAACCCGGTCCAGTTCACCTCGCGCGTGAACTGCATCGCGACCAGTGGCGCCAGCAGGAGCAAAGCGGCAAAGCCCCACCCGCCGATCCTCCAGCCGCTCCACCGCCCTCCGCCGCCCCGTTCCGCCATTCCCGCCACCGATCGTCTCCCTGCTGCCTGTGAGCCTTGTAGCCTCGCCTATGACGGAAGGTCTTGCAGCCGTGATCCCGGCGATATGGAGAAATCGTGCACAGGTTGCCGACGGCACCGGCCGGTGTCATCCTTCGCTCATGCCGAAGACGATCCGCACCATGGCGCTCGTTTCCGCGGTCCCGGCGCTGATCGCGTCCTCGGCGGTCGCGGCGCCTCCTGAGCCGGTCGCCCACCGCCACGGACTGAAATGTGGAAAGCCCAGCACCTATTCCATCGGCGGCCTTGGCGCTCCGACGGCGTCCGCCTCGCCCCTCGACCCGGCGGCCGAGCGACTGATCGATGCGCTCGCCAAGGCCGCCGCTTCGCGAACTGACGCCGCGGCGCTCGTCGACGAAACGCAGGTTCCCGCCCGGACGCAGAGCAGCTGCCTCGCTGCCCTCGCCAGGCTGATCGCCTCCTCGCGTTGCTCGAACGCGCCGCTCTTTCGCCAGGGAGACGGAACGATCCGCCAGGAATGGCTGTGCGGCGGCAGGGTCGGCTACATCCTCTACTATACGGTCGAACGGGGAAAGACCGGGAACATCTGGGCGGATGACGGCGACGGGCCGGTGATCTACGCCTTGCCGGCCCGCTGAGGGTTGTCGATACCCACCATCAACTAAGCGTTCGATACCGCCTGCGGATGGTGGGGGACCAGGATGAGCGTGTTGTTCTCCACTCGCCAAGAGGCGAGCTTCGAGAGGAAGTTCATCCCCAGCACGTCGAGATCCCCGAACGAGGGTGAGACGACGACCTTGATGTCGCGCGCGACGATGCTGCCGAGGCGGAGCTCCGGTACGGTGGCGGTCTGGGCCTGAACGGCGCCGTTGGCGGTCTGCAGGATGACGGGGACGGGCACCGGATCGGGCTCCAGCCCGGCGGCCTCGGCCGTGTCCGTTGACACCGCGGTGACGGTCGCGCCGGTGTCGATCATCATCCGGCGCCTGTATCCGTTGAGGCTGACGGTCGCGACGAAATGGCCCGAGGACGACATCGGGATTCGCACCTCCTTGCCGACCACCTGCTGCTGTCCGTCGAGCTGGAAGCCGTTCGCGAAGCGGGCGAGGAACTGGCTCATCGGCGCCCGCTCGGCGAGAACCGCGACGAGGACGACGATCAGGCAGAGCGAAAAGCCGAGCCGGATCGCCGCGCCGACATAGGGGATGCGCGCCAGCAGCATCACGAGCGCGAAGCCGACGAGCGCGGCGGCGAGGACGGCCATGGGCAACAGATGGAACATCGCACCCATGAATGTAGGATGGCCGCTTCGCGCGCGGAAGAGTTCAGCTACGATCCGCGACGGCGGAGGGAAGAGGGCCAGGCCATGGCATTCGCAATCAAGGCGGCGATCGACGATCCGCGGGCCGAGACGTTCGCCTTCGCGGCGCAGAAGACAATGTATGGCGGCAAGGGCATCGGGCCGGGCGACACGATCTTCCTGTTCGCGAGCGAGAATGAAGGCGGGGCGGGCCTCGTCGCCCGCGGCACGGTCGTCTCGGCCGAAGCGATGGCGAGGCGGCCGGACGTCGCCCGCCAGACGCCGCGGGTCAGCATCACGGCCCGCCGGGACGCCCTCGCGACGCGGCCGTTGGGGCGGCGCGAGCTGCGGCGCTTCGGCGACTGGAGCGACGGGCGGCCGGAGACGGAGCTCAACTTCAAACTCTACCGCCAGGCGACGAACAAGATCGTCGGCGTCTCCGACGGGGCGGCGGCGTTCCTGGACGGGTTCTTCTGAGGGCGGCAGCCGAAAACGGAGGTGGGCCGGTCACAGGGGGTGGACCGGCCCACCAGACGAACGACGGCAGGGAGGTGTGGGGTATCCTGCCGCCTCGCCGCTCTGGCCCCGGAACGTCGCAGCCCGATGCCGCTCGAGTGACAGATGCTGTCGCCCCTGCCACGAATTGTCACAGAAGGGGCGGGGGTCGGGCTACCGCAGGAAAGCGGAGATCGTCGCGAAGGGACGGGCGAGCGTGCCGAAGGCGAAGGCGCCGACGATGAACGCGACGCCGGCCACGGCGGCGACGGCAAGCGTGAATTCGATAACGCGCCCGAGCCGCCGGGAGCGGTCGTGCTGCTCCGCGACCGCGGCGACGGCCGTGGGGACGGGATCGGGGGCGGCCGTGTCGCGGACCAGCTTCCCCGCGCCCCGGAAGACGAGCTTCACGATCGGAATGCGGTCGCGAGTCTGGATGCCGAAGCAATTCTCGCCGGTCCACCGCACGCGGCCGACGGCGCTGACCTCGCCGGCGATGACCTCGACATAGGTACCCACCCTCGGCGGCGTCGAGGCGCGGATCATCATGCCGTGCGGGGAGACGTCGCGGATATGGACGTCGACGACCGGCCCGCCGGCGTCCATCTGCGCCGAGAGGAGGATCCGGTGCCGTTCGGCCCTCGACTTCAAGCCTCGACCCTCCACCCTTTACGCGCCACAGGTTCGCAAAGCCGCACCGGACGCGGCTTTCTACGCCTGCTCCGATTACGCGACGGCGGATTAAAAGACCCTTAGCGGATCGATTGAGCGGAAGCGGCCCTCAGTGCCCTGCGTCGATCCGATATCCGAAGGGGTCAAGGTGCACAGCGCGCAGCGCCTCGCCCACCGCCTCAACAACGTCATTCCGGTCGTACTCACATGCCCTGAACGATATCGAAGAGCCGAGGCTACGCCATTCGATTTCTATGGCCTTTGAGCCGAACCCGGCGCCATGCGAACACTCCAACGGTCTCGATCGTGCGCTCGTCGGCAAATAAGGATCCAGAATGGCGCGAAATCGCGTGGCCGCCGCGACCGGGACGCGAAAGCGAACAGAAGGGAAAGGAACCTGCGAAATATTCGAGGTAACTTCCCCCTCCGCTGTGACGGTAACCTCGTAAGAGGCTCCGTAGGTGGGGCATGCGCCTGCGCAGGTTACGACGTTTCTGGAAATCGTGATCGTGTCGAACCCGCTGCCAATCGAGGGCGCTGCGGACGCACCGAGAAATGCCGGCAACAAAGCCGCTAAGAGCGGCCCGATTCTCATGCGTGACATGTCTGATTGTGCCACGCGATCCGCACTCAATCCATGCGGGTCACGTGAACGGCGGCTGACGAGCCCGTTCAGAGCCATTTCAACCCGGGAGGCGGAGAAAGCGTGCGTCGGCGCGTCCGGTGAGGCCGCGCTCGATCTGTAGCATGAGGAGAGAGACGATGAAGAAAATCATCCTTGCCCTGGCGGCGATCGCGGCCGTCGGCGTGGCGGTTCCGGCGGCGGCGCAGAACGTCGACCAGCGCGAGCATCGCCAGGCGGAGCGGATCCACCAGGGCGTGCGCAGCGGTGCGCTCACCCACAGGGAGGCCCGGACCCTCCACCATCGCGAGATGCGCCTCCACCACGCCGAGGCGCGGATGCGCGCGCACAATGGCGGTTATCTCAACGCGCACCAGCGTCATCGCCTGCAGCACATGGAAAATCGCGACAACCGCGCCATCCACCGGCTGAAGCACAATCACCGGCACGTTTGATCGGCGCCGGCACGATCGAGAACGGCGGAGGCGCTTCCTTTCCCCGGCGCCTCCGCCACTCACAACCGGGGACGACGTAGTTAACCCGATCTCAACACGGGTGTCTTAGGCCGGCGGGCGGGGGAGGCATCATGGCATTCACCGTCATCTGGCTGCGTGGCGCCCAACCGATGGGCTCAAAGCATTTCGACGAGCTGCCGGCCGCGACCGATTACGCGCTCGACAATCTGCGCGACGTCCAGACCCAGTTCGGCGCGACCGCGGTCAAGGTCATCGACGAACGCGGCCATCCGCAATTCCTGAAGGCGCTCAGCCGCAACGGCTGAACCCTAGCGCTTGGGCCACTCCCAGCGCGGCGGCTCGCCGCCTTCCACCACGGTTTCGCCAAGCTCCTTGGAAAGCTCCAGCCGGGTCGCCGCGCCTTCGACGTCGAGCGCTTCGGCAAGCGCGGCCGAGTGGGAGACGACGAGGATCTGCGAGGTCCGCGCGGCGCGCGCCATCAGGCGGGCGAGCGGAGGCAGGAGGTCCGGATGGAGGCTGCTCTCCGGCTCGTTGAGGATCATCAGCTCGGGCGGCCGCGGCGACAGCAAGGCGGCGACCAGCAGCAGATAGCGCAGCGTTCCATCCGAGAGCTCCGCCGCCCGCAACGGCCGCAGCAGGCCCGGCTGCTCCATCAGCACTTCGAACGCATCGCCGATGCGGACCCGCGCGCCGGCAAAGGCATCGGCGATGCTCTCGTCGAGCGCACTATCGTCGCCGATCTCGGCGATCGTCTGGATCGCGGCGGCAAGGTCGGCGCCGTCGCTCGCCAGCACCGGCGTGAACGTCCCCACCTGCGGCATTCGCGCCGGCGCCGCGGCGTCGGACCGGAAATGGTCGTAGAAGCGCCAGCCGCGCATCCGCTCGCGCAGCGCCAGCAATTCGAGGCCCTCGTCCGGATCGGCGCAATGGGTCATCATGGAGTCGAACGCGGAGAGGGCGGTGAAGGCGGTGCGCCATTCGCCACTCGCACGGGTGCGGAGGCGCACGCCCGGGCCGCGCCGCTCCGCGATCAGGTTCGCGCGCGTCATCGTCTCGCCCGCCCAGAGGCTTTCGACCTTGATCTCCGGATCGTGCGAGAAGCGGGAGCCGGAGGGGATGGGAAGGCCGAGGTCGATCGCATAGCCGTAATCCTCGGACGAGAAGCCGAGGCGGAGGCTGACCGGCGCCTGGCGTGCCGTGCCCTGCACCGGCACCTCTCCCCGCTTCATCGCCCTGCTCAGCGTCTCCGGTCCCGCCCACAGCACTGAATGGAGGCCGCCTTCATGCGCGAGCGAGGAGACGATCCGCCCTTGCGCCACGTCCGAGAGCAGCCGCAGCGCGCGATAGAGGCTCGACTTGCCGCTGCCGTTCGCGCCGGTCACGATGTTGAGCTGAGACAGGCTGACGGTGACGTTGCGGAGCGAGCGATAACCGGCAATCGCAACCTGGGTGATCATGCAGCGCCCCTCTCGAAAGCCTTGTAGAGCCGATGGCGCTGCGTAAGGAAAGCCTGATGCGAAAGCCCTTCTTCATGCTCCTGGCGCTGCTCGCCACCGCCGCGCCCGTCGCAGCCGCTTCGCCGCCGGGCTACCGCCTAGTCTGGTCGGACGAGTTCGACTCCGGCGGCGCGCCCGATCCGCGCAAATGGGGTTACGACAGGCAGGCGAACGCCATCCGCTGGTGGCACGAGGAAGCGCAATATTATTCCGCCCGCCGGCCGGAAAACGCGCGGATCGAGAACGGGCATCTGGTCATCGAGGTCCGCCGCGAGGATCTCTCGCGGATGCAGGATTATGGCGGGCAGCATTACAGCTCGGCGCGCCTTGTCACAGCGGGCAAGGCGGAGTGGACCTACGGTTTCTTCGAGATTCGCGCGAAGCTCCCCTGCAACCGGGGCGGCTGGCCGGCGATCTGGCTGGTCGGGCCGAACTGGCCGAAAGGCGGCGAGATCGACATCATGGAGCAATTGGGCTTCGATCCGACGACGATCTACGGCACGCTCCATTCGCCGCACAGCGAGACGGACCATATCCACACCGGCGGCAAGACGAGCATCGCCGACAGCTGCACCGCCTTCCACGATTACCAGGCCGAATGGACGCCCGCCGGCATCACCCTCCTGGTCGACGGCAAGCCTTATCACCACGTCGACAAGCCCGCCTTAGCGACGGCGGAGAACTGGCCGTTCGACAGGGCGGAATCGCTGATCCTCAACGTCGCCATGGGCGGCGGCTGGGCTGGGCAGAAAGGGATCGACGACAGTGCGCTGCCGGCGCGGATGGAAGTGGATTACGTGCGGGTCTATCAGAAGAGATGAGGGGATCTGCGTAATGCCGGACTTGACGCTTGCCGTTCTGTTGACTGCCGCTCTCGCCGCGTCCGCGCCGACCCCCGCCGCGGTCGCGCGGATGATCGATGCGAGGGGTGCGCGGCACGCGGTGCAGGCGCTCGATCGGGGCGGGGAGCAAACGCGTTTCGACGCGGTGCTGGACCGCGTCGCGGCGGGCGATCGCCGCTGGCTTGCCCTCGTCCCGCGCCTGGCGCCCGGCACCGACGCCGGCACGGCCGAGGGCCTCCGCATCGCGGTCGCGGAGGCGCTGCCGAAAAATCCCCGCGCCGTTCTCCGCCTCGTTGCAAAGACCTTCACGGTGGAAGACGTCTGCGGGTTCCCGATGATCGAGCCGACGCAGCGCGAGACCCGGGCCTATTTCAGGGCCGCTCTTCCGGCCGTACAGGCCGTCACCGATCCCGCGCTGCGGCCGGCGAAGCAGCAATGCCTTGCCGAGCTGCGCAAGGCGCGGGTGCAATCCGCGCCATAGAATCCGCTCCGTCGCCGCGGCAAGCACCGGAGGCCTTCGCCCGCACTGCGATGGAGGTTATGAGCGGCTGACTCGCGAGGATCCCGCCATGACCGACACCGCCGCCACCCAATTCGATCTCACGCCGCCGAGTGAGGAGCAGAGGCGCGCGCTCGTCGCGGCGCTGAGCCCGCAGGAGCGGCACGTTTTGCTCGAGCACGGCACCGAGGCGCCGTTCTGCGGCGTATTCCTCGACGAGAAGCGCAGCGGCATCTTCACCTGCCGGCTCTGCGGGCTGCCGTTGTTCAACGGCGGCACCAAGTTCGAGAGCGGCACCGGCTGGCCGAGCTTCACCCAGCCCTTCGCCGAGGGGCATCTCAGCACGATCCGAGACACCAGTTACGGCATGGTCCGCACCGAGATCGTCTGCGCCCGCTGCGGATCGCACCAGGGCCATGTCTTCCCCGACGGCCCGCCGCCGACGTGGGAGCGTTACTGCATCAACTCCGTCTCGCTCGACTTCACGCCGGCAGGCGAGCCGCTCCCCGACAAGCTCGGCCGCGGCGCACCCGAAGGGGAGGCTTGGCGGGGGTAGAGCCTCGCCGCGAGCTGTGTGCGATCAGGTTGGCTCGCACATAGCACCAGCCGCCGCCGGTTCGTTTTTCGCGCCGCCCGCAATCGCGCCTGCATCCGCGGCCGTGGGGGCTCCGTACCTTCCCACAAAGGCGCCGCGGACATCCGCGGACGCCGAACCGGGAGGAACGGGGATGAACATGATCGCGGCCATTGCGCGCTCCGACGTCGAGATGGAGCGCGTCCGTTCCGCTTCGCGCATCCAAGCTGGGGCTGCGGCCGTCCCGCTCGCGCTGAGCGGGGATGAGCAGGCGGCCGTGATCGCATCGCTTGCAGACGGGCGCGCCTCAATCGGGGTGGGCTCGTTCGCCCGGCTCGTGCGCGCCGTCTTCGGCCTGCGCCTGACCGCCGTCTTCGCGGGGGAGAGGCTGGAGGCGCTGCGCCGCTACGCCTTGCTGTACCGGATCGAAGGCGCGGCGCTGAAGCTGGAGGAGGATGCGCGTCTGCGCGGCGCCGGCTTCTCCGATCGTCAGGCCGAGGCGGCGCGCGCCCTGGTGGATGCGCATGCGCCGCACCGCCGCGAGCGAATGCGGGGCGAAGGGCGGCTGGTGGGTGCGGCCCTGCTCGCGATCGCGGCGGCAGCGATCCTGTTCATCGACCGATGGCTTGCGCGGCAAGTGGACGACCGGCTCGGCGCGCTCTTGATCACGATCTTGCTGGTGACCTGGATCGTCTCGATCGCCGCCGTGACCAGCCACCCTCATCGGCGGTGCGCCTGAGCCGCGGCGACCAAGCCAAGCGCCCCGCAGCCTCTTGTCCACCAGTCCCGATGCTGTTCTATGTCGTTTTCCGCACATCATGGGGCTTGAGGTGCCGAATTCGAAAATCCTCCCGCTGCTCGCCTTCTTAATCGCACCCGTCCTGAACGCGGCCGCCGCGTCCGCGCCTCCCGCGCCTCGCCAGCCGACCAAGGGCTGGGTGCTCGATTATGCCGAGACCAACTGCACGGCGTCGCGCGCCTATGGGAGCGATGTGGACCCGCTCGAGCTCGTGCTGCGTCCGTCCCCGTTCGGCCACGTCCTCCAGCTGATCGTGCTGCGCAACGGGCGTGGCGAGTGGGCCATGCACGTGCCGGTCACCGTCACCTTGCCGAACGCCCCGCTCAAGACGACGGCCCTGCGCTATTGGGATCATAAGGGGCACGAGATCCTGCTCGTCAGCTTCCGCAGCGAGGCGCTCGAGCAGATGCGGGCGGCGCCGACGGTCGGGATCCACGCCGGCGGCATCATCGACGAGACCTTCGCCGTGCCCGTCATCGGCAAGGTCATGCAGGGGCTCGATGCGTGCGATGCGGACCTGCTCCAGCACTGGAACGCCGAGGCGGGCGACACGAAGGTGAAGGTGCGCGCCCGTTCGCTCGCCCCTCTGGCCAGCTACTTTTCGGACGCCGATTATCCGGCCCAGGCGGTGAGCGAGAACCGCAGCGGGATTTCGGCGGTGACGATGATGATCGACGAAACCGGAACGATGCGCGACTGCCTGGTCGAGGAGACCAGCGGCATCGCCTCGCTCGACGCCATGGCCTGCGCCCTTTTCATGAAGCGCGCGAAGTTCAAGCCGGCGCTGGACGCGGCCGGCAAGCCGATCCGCAGCATCTATCAGGATCGGGTGAAATGGGTGATGCCGTAGTTGTTACGCATCGGAGCAGAGTGGACATGGAGCGGATGGACAGAGCGGCACCGCTGCCGGAGGAAATGCAGGGCCGCTGGGTCATCATCGACGAACCGTCGGCGGAATTGGTAATCGAGGGCGGCGAGGTCACCTGCTTCGGTCAGCGCATCGATTACGACCATAAGGAAGTCGTGCGCCAGGACGGGGCGCTGACCGTCAGCCTGAGGATCGACGACGCTACGAACGAAGATACGTTCCGCCGCGCGAACATCACGGACCTGGTGATCACCCCTGAAGGCGATTTTCTCGCTTACAACGTCCGGTTTGCGAGCCAATTCATCCGTTCGGCTTCGTGAAGCGGACGCCGCGGGCACGGCAGCGCCCTCGCTGAGGCATCGCGGGTCAGCTTGCGACGCTGCGCCGCAGGACAGCGATGTTGGGGCTCGCCAGCTTCAGCGCCTCGATCTCCAGCAGGCGCGCCTGATGTTCGTAATGGCGGGCGAGGCAGAGGCAGCTGCACCGGCCGGGCGCGTCCGGCGCGCTATCGGCCTGCCGGCGGCAATCGGCCGCCTGGCGCCGGTAGAACATCGCCGTTTCCCCGGTGCGGGCCTGCGTCACCCCTCAATGCGCCCGCGAAGGCCTGCGCCCGCTCAAGGATAGCCGCTCGAGCACTGCCTTCTTCACCACCCCGGAATAGGTGCGCCGCAGATCCTCGGCGATGTCATGGGCCGAGAGGCCCTTCTTCGCGAGCCGCCGCAGGCGCTGCACGTCTCCCGCGGTCCAGGGCGCCCCATTCATGCTCGCCGACATCTTTTTGCCTCCGAAACGAGTCCCAAAGGCTAGAACTTAACATGGGTTATGATTGTTCCCTTGGGCTGCGGAAATAACAATTTGCGGACGGGGCCCTGCCGCACAGTGGCAAGCCTCCCCACGAAATGCTTGACGCAGGCTCTTTCTTTCGGTTTTGGCCGCTCGAGCGGAGGGCGGGTGACACGTCACCGCTATGGGAGAGGCCGTGCCCGACAAGCTGCACGATTCCTTCTTCAGGGCCGTGTTCGAGGCGCCCGCTCTCGGCATGGCGGTCGTCGACCTCCAGAGCCATTGCGTCGTTCGCGCCAATCGGCGGCTGCTCGACATCGTCGGCAGACGCCGGGAGGAGGTCGAGGCAATCCCGTTCGTCCTGCGCGACATCACCCCCGCCGAGTTTCTGCCGCAGGCCGAGCATGCGCTCGCGGAGGTGGCCGCAATCGGCTGGTCGGAAGCATTCGAGGCGGCGTTCGTCCGGCCCGACGGCACGCGCGTGCCGGTGCGCGCGAGCTTCAGCGGGGTTCCCGATTATCCCCACCGTATGATCGTCTTCGTCGACGACGTCACCAAGGAGCATTCGGCCCGCGAGCGTGAAAAGGAGATCCAGCAGCGGCTGGAGATCGCGCTGTCGGCCGCGGAGCAGGGCGTCTGGGAATATGATCTGGTTTCCGGCGAGATGATCTATTCCGCCCGGGCGAAGGAGATTTACGGCCTGCCCGTCGACCTGCCGGTGACCTTCCGGCAGATCAGCGAGGCGACGCATCCGGACGATTATCCGAACACCTCCGCCCAGCTCATGCGCGCCATCGATCCGGCGATCCGCGACCGCAGCAGCTACGAATATAGGATCGTCCGACCGGACGGCAGCATCTGCTGGGCGCTGGCCTTTGGCGAGGCGGTGTTCGAGGGGGAGCCGGGGGCAGAGCGCGCGACCCGCTATATCGGCACGATCCAGGATATCACCCCACGCAAGGAGGCGGAGCGGCACCAGATTTTGCTCGTCCGCGAGCTCAACCACCGGGTCAAGAACACGCTCGCCATCGTCCAGGCGCTCGCTTTCCAGTCCTTCCAGGACCTGCCCGAGGAGGTGGGCGACGCTTTCGCCGGCCGGCTTCAGGCGCTGGCGATGGTCCACGACATCCTCACCGCCTCCGCGTGGGAGACGGCGAAGCTGCGCGAGCTCGCCGCCGCCGTGCTCCACCCCTATGACGATGGCGGTGGCCGCATTGCCATTGCCGGTGAGGACGTGCCGCTGACGCCGCAATTCGCGGTCAACCTCGCGATCGCCCTCAACGAGCTGGCCACCAACGCCGCGAAATACGGGGCGCTGCGCAGCCCTTCCGGCCGGGTGGAGCTCGGCTGGACGCTGGCCGACGGCGACCCGGCGCGGCTCCGGATCGCCTGGCGCGAGCGCGGCGGTCCACCCACCGAGGCGCCGGGGCGCGAAGGCTTCGGGACGCGGCTGGTGAAGCGGCTGGTGGCCTGGGAGCTCGGTGGTTCGGTGCAGCTCGATTTCGACGAGGGCGGCGCGCGCTGCCTGATCGAAGCGCCGCTCTGCGCCCCCAACGGCAATGGCGGCCTGGCTCCGGCGCCAAAAGCGGAGCCGCCGCTCGCTTAGGGCGTGACCTTTACCGGTACTCGGCCAAACTTCCGACATGGTCTTGCCACCGCCGCAATCGGCTTGCGATGGTAGGCCCATGGAGGCCGTGGAAGTCGAGGGGGTGTCGAAGCGCTACGGGCGCGGCGATCGGGCCGTACGGGCGCTCGCCGGACTGAGCTTCGCGGTTCCGCGCGGCGGCATTTTCGGCCTGCTCGGGCCGAACGGCGCCGGCAAGAGCACGTTGATGCGGATCGTCGCCGGCCTCGTCTTCGCTGACGAGGGCGAGGTGCTGCTGTTCGGCGAGCGTGCCTCGGCTGCCGGACGGCGCCGGCTCGGCGCAATGATCGAGAGCGCGAACTTCTATCCCTTCCTCACCGCTGCCGAGACCCTGGAGGTGCTGTCGCGCACCTCCGGCTGCCGCATCGCCGCGGGGACGCTTCTGGCGCGGGTCGGGCTTGCCGCTGCGGCGAACCGGCGCGTCGGCACCTTCTCGCTTGGTATGAAGCAGCGCCTTGGCATTGCCGCCGCGCTGATCGGCGAGCCCGATCTGTTGCTGCTCGACGAACCGGCGAACGGCCTCGACCCGCCCGGGACGCTGGAGCTGCGCAAGCTGTTGCGCGCGCTGGCGGATGAAGACGGGATCACCATCATCATGTCGAGCCACCTGCTCGATGAGGTGGAGCGGCTGTGCGACCGCGTCGCCATCCTCGATCGCGGAACGCTGAAGGCGGAAGGAGATCTTGCCTCTTTGCTCGGCGGCGGCGAGCAGCTCTGGCTGGATGCGAGTCCGTCCGAGCGCGTGCTGGCGCGCGTGGGCGAACGGGGACGGCCGCATGCGGGCGGCGTCGCCGTCTCGATCGCGCGCGCGGAGACGCCGGCGCTGCTTAAGGCGCTGGGGGAGGAGGGAGTGGCGATCTACGAGGCGCGCTGGCTGCGGCCCGGCCTCGAACGCTTCTTCCGGGGGGAGGAGAGCCGGTGAGCATCCCGCTCTCGGCGGAGCTGCTGAAGCAGCGGCGGCAGGGTGCGGCGATGGCGTGGGGCTTCCTCGCCGTGCCGGCCTTTGCGACCCTGTTCGCCTTCGGGCTGGAGCTCGTCGTGCCCGCCGCGGGCGGCGCCCATGTCGTTGCCAGCGTGCATCCGCTCCGTTCGGCGATCCGCGCTGTCGCAATTGCCGGCGATCCGTTCGCGCAGCTCTTCTACGCCGTCGGCGCCGCCGCCTTCTTCGCGGTCGACTATCGCTACGGGACCTGGCGGCAGATCGTGCCGCGCAACCGCCGCTTTGCCCTGCTGTTCGCCAAGATGCTGGGCTTCGCCCTTTGCGCGGCGGCGAGCCTCGTGTTGCTCGGGGCTGGCGACCTCCTGGCGAGCCTCGTCCTGCCGCTGACGAGGGGCTTCGCGCTGACCGACGTGCCGCCGGCGACGCTCGCCAGTCTGACGCTCGCCTTCGGGACGTCGTTCCTGGAACTGCTCGCGCTCGGCGGCACGGTGGCCCTGCTCGCGACCCTCACCCGCTCGACGCTGGGCGCGCTGCTTCCTGCCTTCCTCCTCTCGTTCCTGCTCGCCGGGGCCGAAGCCCTGCTCAACCTCTCCGGCAACGCGCTCGCCGCCTTGCCGCTCCCGACCCTCGCCGCCGACGCGGTTCGCAGCTGGATTGGCGGTGGGGATGGCGCTGCTTCCGTCGGCGCCGCCGCCATCGCCGCCGCGGCGCTCGTCGGCTGGTCGGTGCTCACCTACGGGGCCGCCGCCCTCGTCTTCGCCCGGCAGGATCTCACGACGGAATGAGAGTCAGGTCGCCGCTTCGGGAACCGAAGGATCGTCGAAGAGAAAACCAGCCGCCGCCGCGCCCAGGGCGGCTCCCGCCAGCTGCGCGACGACGAAGCCGGGCACGTTGGCGGGCGCGATGCCCGCGAAGCTGTTCGACAGGCTGCGCGCCACGGTGATGGCGGGATTGGCGAAGCTGGTCGACGACGTGAACCAGTAAGCGGCGGTGATGTAGAGCGCGACCGTCGCGGGGACCCATTGCTTGCGGTGGCGGACGGTGCCGAGGATGGTGAGGATGAGGCCGAACGTCGCGATCGCTTCGCCGGCCCATTGGCCGAGGCCGGTGCGCGCCTTCACCGAGAGCTGGAAGGTGGGTAGCTCGAACATCAGATGCGCGGCCCAGGCGCCGAGGATTCCGCACGCGAGCTGGGCCAGCGCGTAGAGACCGGCATCGCGCCAGCTCAGCTCCCGCCGCGACGCCGCGACGAGGCTGACCGCCGGGTTCATGTGCGCGCCGGAGATCGGGCCGAGCATGGTGATCAGCACGAACAACATCGCACCGGTCGCGACGGTGTTGCCGACCAGCGCGATGGCATCGTTCCCACGCGACAGGTTCGCGGCCATGATGCCGGAGCCGATCACCGTCGCGAACAGGAAGAAGGAGCCGATCCCCTCTGCCGCCAGACGTCGCGCCAGTGGCGGCGGATCAGCCATGGGCCGCTTCCGCCTCGCGTCGGCGGCCGATCTCCCTGAGCCGCGCCTGGAGCGTCATCTTGTCGAGTTTCTCGAAGGGGAGGGAGAGGAACAGGTCGATGCGATGCCATAGGGCGTGGAAGGCCTGCAGGAAGGCTTCGCGCCGGCCCGGTCCTTCAACGGCGGCGGGGTCTTCGATGCCCCAATGGGCGGTCATCGGGCGGCCCGGCCAGATCGGGCAGGTCTCCCCGGCGGCGTTGTCGCAGACGGTGACGATGAAATCGAGCGCAGGCGCGCCGGGTGCCGCGAATTCGTCCCAGCTCTTCGAGCGATAGCCGTCGGTCGGAAAGCCGAGGCTGCCGAGCACCTCCAGCGCCATCGGGTGGGCCTGACCCTTCGGGAAGCTGCCGGCGGACCAGGCGCGGAAACGGCCGGCGCCGTCGCGATTGAGGATCGCCTCGGCGAGGATCGAGCGCGCCGAATTGCCGGTGCAGAGGAAGAGGACGTTATAGGGTTGCCGGTCCATGGCGATCACCCGCAGCAGGCAGGAGTCGCGCTGGCCGGCACGCAGCTTCCATCGCCGCCGCAGCAATTTTCCATGAGATAGCCGACGAGGCCGTTCATCGCCTCATAGTCGGCGCGGTAGATGATCGACCGGTGCTGCCGCTCCTGCCGGATCAGCCCGGCGCGATTCAGCTGGGCGAGGTGGAAGGAGAGGGACGAATTGGGGATGCCGAGCCGCTCCGCGGTCCGCCCGGCGGCCATGCCCTCATCGCCGGCCTGCACCAGCAGCCGGAACAAAGCGAGGCGGTGCTCCTGGGCCAAAGCGGCGAGCGCCGTGACGGCGGCTTGGGCGTTCATGCGTTCCTCATTTCCATTTCTATCGAAATATCAGATTGCCGATGCAACGCCAAGTTCATTTCGGCGATATGGAACTTACGTTCGCAGCCAACCGCTGCACTCTCGCCTTCAGCCGGCGTTCAACCGAAGCGGGCCATGCGCGTTGCTGTTCTTGGCGGAGTGCTCTTTCGAGTACGGCCGCATTCCCCCGGTCTGATGGAGAAACAGAATGACCCTTTTCCTCCCCTTTCTGGTCGCTTCGGCCGTGACCGGCCTGCAGGTTCCGGCGTCGCCCTCGCCGGTCCCGGATTCGGCCGCCACGCTCGTCCCGCCTAACCTCGTCGAGCTGCGCCATTTCGCCGATGCGCTGGCCGCGATCGCCGTCCGCGGCGGCGTCACTGCCGCGCAGGTGCTGGCGTCGAACAATGGCAAGGTCGGGCCTGCCGACCGGGCACAGATCATCCGCGCCCACGGTCTCTCGCCGGCGCGGTACGACTATATCGCCACGCAGGTCCGCTATAACGAGCGGATGGCGCGGGTGGTGCAGGAGGAGCTGAGGCTGGCGAGCGTCGGCTATCGCTGAGGCGAACTCCGGATCAGGCGGCGTTCGCCCCCGCCCTCGACGATATCCGCATGGGGCAGGCGGCTCAGCCGCAGGCGCTTCCACAGCGGCTCGCGCACGACCCCCTGGCAGAGTGCCTTCCAGAATGCCTCTTCGCCGCCGAGCGGCCGGTCGGTGCGCTGGTGGGAGCGCGGCCAGGCGTTGTGGAGGAGCATGCGCGCCTGGTCCGCGTGGCCGCTGAGGATCATCTCGAGAAGCGCCCGGACGGTGACCGGCGTGCCACCGCTCGATTGCGGCGGATAAAGAGACCCAGCGGGGTAGGCATCCTCCGCCCAGCCGGCCAGTTCTTCCCTCAGGGCGAGCACGCGAAAGTCGATCTCGCTTGCGGAGAAATGGCGGGCGAGCAGGGCCGGCATGTCGGCGGCGAAGTCGCCGTTCCTCCAGATCGTCGGAATCTGGACGATGACCGCGCCCGCATGCGGAGCGCCGTTGAAATACTCGATGTCGAAGGGGAGGGTGAGGCGAAGCGGACCGGCCGAGGGATCGGCTTCCACCATGTCCAACCGCTCCTCCGAATATTCCGCGACGGCCGGTTTGGGCGAGAAGGTGACGGCGAACAATTCGCCGTAACCGCCCGAACCGCCGCTCTCGCCCAGGACGAGCACGTCCGGCCCTGCACCTCCGGCTTTTCGGGACCAGAGCAGCCGCGCGCGCAGATAGCCGCCGCCGAGCTGCCGGACCTTGCCGCCTTTTCGCAACGCGAGGCCATGGCAGAACGGGTCGTCGCCGATTTCGGTCTTGCACGAGGTCACCAGGATCGCGGCGTTGCCCTTGTGCCACAGCACCCCGAGCGGCTGCGGGTGATATTCGGCGGCGGCGGGAGAGGCCATCAGCAAGGCAGGAAACACGAGCCAGCTCATCCGCACGATCAATGTCACTCCTCTGGAATCAAACGATTTCTGGGCGCGATGCGGATTGCGGTCAACGCCGATTCAACCGAAGCTCGACAGAAGCGTTGCCGCTTCGGCGCGGACAGGAGGCCGATGTGAAGATTGCTTTCGGACTGGCTGTTGCTTTTGCCCTGGTTGCGGCGCCGGCCGCTGCGCAGCAGGAGGTCGACACCCATTATCGGCCGAAGGTCGAGCATCCTGCCTATTCGGCCAACGGCCCCGTGGTCGCGGTCGACGAGGGGCATCGCAACTTCCACACGCTCGGCGGGCGCTATGCGCCGTTCGGCAAGCTGCTTACGGCCGACGGTTATCGCGTTCAGGCGTCGAGCGCCCCCTTTTCCTCGGATGCACTCAAGGGTGTCGACGTGCTGGTGATCGCCAATGCGCTGCCGGCGGAGCGGGGCGGTTCCGCTTTCAGCGACGCCGAAATTGCGGCGCTGAAGCAATGGGTCCAAGGCGGAGGATCCCTGCTGCTCATTTCCGACCACGCGCCGTTCGGCCGCGCGGCCTCCGCCCTCGCCGCCGCTTTCGGCGTCGACATGGGGACGGGCTATGCCGTCGCCCGGCAGGACGGCAAGATCACCGCGAATATCGAGTTTTCGGGCGGGGCGCTCGGCGCTCACCCGATCCTGCACGGGCGCGACAAGGCCGAGCAGGTGCGCCATGTGAAGAGCTTCACCGGCCAGTCACTCGGCGTTCCGGCCGGCGGCACCGCTTTGCTGACCCTTCCCGACGATGCGCTGGAAGTGGCGAACGAGCGGGCAATCGACCAGCTGCGCCGCGGCGATACGGTGCCCGGCCGGCGGGTCGGCGCGCGCGCCCAGGCGCTCGCCTTCACCCTCGGCAAGGGGCGGGTGGTCGTCGCCGGCGAGGCGGCGATGTTCTCGGCGCAGATCGTTCACTTCCCCGGCGGGGAGACGATGCGGATGGGTTTGTGGGCGGACGACGACGAGAAATTCGCGCTCAATGTCCTGCACTGGCTGACGCGGCTGATTCCCTGAATCCACCACGGCACCGTCGTGCGACTCGCGCGTTAGAAGCGCTGTAGATCTCCCGCGACGCGGGCGGGAGGCCGCTCCAGAGTATCGGAGGCTCGTATGCGCGATGCGTTGACGGCGCTCGTGAGGCGTCTTTCTTTTGCCCTTCTCCTTTCCACCGCACCCCTTGCCGCAGCACATGCTGCGGACCCCGTGTCGCCGGCGTCGCTCGCGGCGCAGGTGCAGCCCGGCCGCTATGTTTGGCGGGACGACGGCAATGCCGCGGGACCCCTGCGGGTGCTGGTCAGCCTGCCGCTCCAGCTTGCCTTCGTGTGGCGCGGTAACGCCCTGATCGGCGTCTCCAGCGTCTCCACCGGAGTCGCGGGCTACGACACGCCGACCGGCACCTTCCCGATCCTCGAGAAGGACCGCGACCACCATTCCAACCTTTACGACGATGCGCCGATGCCGTGGATGCTGCGCCTGACCTGGGACGGCGTCGCGCTCCACGCCGGCAAGGTGACGGGCGAGCCCGCCTCGCATGGCTGCGTGCGCCTACCTGCCGCGTTCGCCAAGCGGCTGTTTGAAATCGCGGACGTCGGCGCCAGCGTCACTGTGACCGACGACGTGCCGGACTTCATGCAGCAGCTGCCGGTCACCGACGCGGCGCTGCAGGCGGTCGAGACGGCCGGGAATTGAGCTGAGCGAGGCGGCTGCCGTCAGGCGGCGCGCTTCGCCTTCTGGCCCTGGATGATCGCGAGCGCTTCATTGTCCCAGTCGGCGAAGCCCCAGCGGCGGGGGTCCTCGCGGGAGACGATACGGTCGGGCTGCGGCTCCTCGGCCAGGTCCATCTCGTAGACCGCGACGCGCGTGCCGTGCGGGATCGAATAGAAGGGGCGCACCACGGGACGGGTGAGATGGTCCTGCCGCTGGGCGACGACGCAGGCGAGCAGGCGCGATTCCAGTCGCACCAGGCTTCCGCTCGGATAGACGCCGATGCTGCGGATGAAGGTGGTGAGCAGGCTCTCGTCCAACTGGCCCTTGAGCCGGTACATTTCTGCGACCGCGTCGGCGGGGCCGCGGGCGGGGCGGTGCGGGCGCACCGAGCAGAGCGCGTCGTACATGTCGCAGATCGCTGCCATACGTGCGAACAGGCTGATCTCGTCGCCCTTGAGGCCGAACGGATAGCCGCTGCCGTCCCACCGCTCGTGATGGTGGAGGCAGACGTCGGCGACGATCTTCGACAGCTCGCCCGAGGCCTTGACCGCGTCGCCGCCGAGACTGGGATGGCGCTGCATCTGCGCCCGGTCCGTCTCCGTGTAATCGTCGCGCTTGCTGAGCAGGACAGGCGGAAGGAAGGCCTTGCCGACGTCCATGAAAAGGCCGGCGGTGCCCGCCTGCCGGATGTAATCGGGCGGCAGGGTCAGCTCGCGGGCGAGATTGATCATCAGCGCGCTGACCGCGATCGAGTGCATGTAGCTATACTCGTCGAGCGTCCGCACCCGCACGAGGGTGAGGAAGGCGTCGCTGTTGCGCGCGACGGATTCGGCGATGCCGCTCACCACCGGCGCCGCTTCGTCGAGCGCGCCGCCATCGCCTTCATGGACGCGGGCGAGGAGATCGACGACCGCGGCCTTGCAGTCGGCGACCAGCTTCTCGGCGGCCCTGTAGGCATTGTGGTCGACGAACGGCTGGCGCGACGCCTTCTCCCCACCTGGGCGGGCCGACGGGGCCTTGGGCTTGGCGGCGAGCTCCTCGCGCAGCGCGGCGGCGGGTGAGGGGGTGGGGGCAGGTGCCTGCGGCACAAGATGCGCGATCGCGGGCGCGAGGCTCTTGTCCTCGTCGATCCACACCGCCTCGACCTCGCTGCTCTGCAGCGCGCGCAGATCGTCCTGCTCGCTGAGCAGGAACTTGGTCTTCCAGAACGGATGGTCGAACCAGGAGCCGTCGAGCGACTGGATGTACATGCCGAGCCGCAAATCTTCTTTTCGTACGCGCATAATTGAGCAATCCCCCGTTCCCACAGGCAAGAACGGCGGGACGGGCGATCGGTTAAGCCGGAATCGGACTATTTTGTTGGGGGACGTCAGCGTGACGCGGCAGCACTCTCCCGCGGCTCGCCGATGCGGTGCCAGAGATTGGAGTCGCAGCCGAGGCCGGCGAACAGGCAGGCGGTGATCTCGATCGTGTTCGGATCGACGATGCGGATCTTCGAGCTGAGGCGGCCGTGCAGCTGCGGCGCGTAGACGCGGCCCCGCCAGAGGCCGTCGCGGGTCGGCGTGAAATCCTCGAGGACGCGCGTCCCGACCAAGCGGGAACGGCCGCCGGCCTGGGCCGCCGCCTCGCCGCGCGCCTCGACCACCGTACCGCAATAACCGGACCCGCAGGGGGCGACGCGCACGTCGAGCGTGCCCTTGCGGTTCTGCCACAGCCCGTCGAGGGTTGCGGCGGACGCGGCAGGCGTGGCCGCGGCTCCCGTCAAAGCCGCGAGAAAGAGCCTTTTCCACCCGAGCCTTAGCGTCATTCCTCACCTCTTTCCCGCTCTTGTAGCGGCGGCGGCCGGACTGGCAAGGACGGGCCTGTGGGCAGCCCCAATCCCGCTCGTCCCGAGCGAAGTCGAGGGGCGTTCGTGATGAGTCCGTGCAAGACGCCGTCAACGACTCCGTGCCAGCGTCCCTCGACTTCGCTCGGGACGAGCGAGCTTAGGTCTCGGCTGAAAGGTGGCCGCTCTTGCCGCTTCCGGCCGTGTCAGGAACCGTCCGCTTCTTCCGCCAGATGCCGGTCGATCCACTCGCGCACCGCCTGCAAATTCTGCAGCAAGGCGTCCAGCTCGCTGATCAGGCTCTTTTCGGTGGTGCCGATCGGCTGGCCGACATGGGAGTGCGAGAAGCGGTCCGACCAGAAGTCGATCCAGCGGCGGACGTCGCGCATCTCCGCGTCGAGCTCCGCCCGTTGCGCTTCCAGCTCCTGCCGTTCGTCCTGGGTCATGGCGCCACAACGCGCCGGTCACCCGGCGCGTTGCGCGCTCTTTCGTCTTTGTCTGGACAGGCGAAAGGGAGATCAGGCCGCGACGGCGACGACGTCGTGCACCGGGCGGACGCGATTGCGGTCGACGAGCGCATAGAGCTGGTCGGCGGCGAGCGCATGCTCGAAGCGGATGCCGGCGAGATTGCCTTCCCGCCACGCGATGCGGCCGGCAACCTCCAGCGCGCCTTTCCTGAGGATCACCAGCTTGCCGAGCCCGGGAAGGACGCGGCCCTGGATCTGGGCGCCGCTCAGCGACAGGTCGCGGATCACGATGTCGAGCGAACCCGAGGTGGTGATCGCGGTGCCCGTGAGCAGGACGGTGTAACGAGGCTCCCCGCGGTGACCGCGGGCGAAAAATTCGGTCAGTTTATAGAGCGTATCAGTCATTTCAGTTCCCCCACTACATCCTTAATGGCGTGCTTACCCTAAGGACGTATTAAGAATAACGGCGGCGGAACGAATTTCTTTAGCGCGGCGCGAAAATGGCCAAGACTTCCCTGAGCTCCCCTCAGGAAGGAGGCCGAACCAGCCCGGCGGGGGTGTCACACAATCTCGTTGCGGCGGATCACTTCCTTGTACCAGGCGGCGCTGAGCTTGGGGATGCGGCGCTGGGTCTTGAAGTCGGTGTAATGGATGCCGAAGCGCTTGGTGTAGCCGTCGGCCCATTCGAAATTGTCCATGAGGCTCCAGAGGAAATAGCCGCGCAGCGGATAGCCCTCGGCCACCGCTCGGTGGAACGAGCCGATATAGTTGCGCAGGAACATGACGCGGTCGGCATCGTCGATGCGGCCGTTGACGATTGGATCGTCGGCGGAGGCGCCGTTCTCCGAAATGTAGAGCGTCTTCGGCCCCCACAGCTCACTGACGAGGCGCACCGCCCAGTAAGCCACTTCCGGCCCGACGACGAGCCAGGGCGAAGCCATGCGCGGTGAGGAGGGGAGGGCGGGGATCTCCTGATAGCCGCGCGGCCCGTCGTCGGCGCGCACCCACACAGGCTGGTAGACATTGAGTGCAACGAAATCGAGCGGGCTGCCGATCGCTTCCATATCGCCCGGCTGCACCTTCGGCGCGGCGGCGCCTTCCTGGCGCAGATATTCGTCGATGTAGCGGCCTTCCAGGATGGCGGTGAGGAACATCGCGTTATGCTCACGGGTCGCCTTCTTCGCCGCCGCGATATGCTCCGGCGTCTCCATCACCGGCACGCAGAATTCGGTGTTGTCGGCGATGCCGACCTGCGTTCCCGGCCGGGCATTGGCGCGGATGGCGCGGACGCCGAGGCCGTGGGCGAGCACGCCGTGGTGGCGGATCTGGTTCACGTCCGCGGCTGGCAGCTGGAGGCCCGGGGCATGGACGCCTTGCTTGTGCCCGAGGTCGGTGAAGCAGCGAAGCTCGTTCACGGTCATGAAATTGTGCACGCGGTCCGACAGCTTGCCCGCCATGAAACCAGCATAATCGGCATAAGCGAGCGCCGTATCGCGCGACCGCCACTCGCCGGGGAGCGCGGCCGGCAGGTCCCAGTGGAAGAGGGTGACGTAGGGCGTGATGCCGGCGGCGAGCAGGCCGTCGATGACGCGGTTGTAATAATCGACGCCCTTCTGGTTCGGCACGCCGCGGCCTTCGGGGAAGATGCGCGACCAGGCGATCGACATGCGATAGGTCGAGACGCCGAGGTTCTTCAGGAGCTTAATGTCCTCGGGATAGAGGTGGTAGGAATCGCAGGCGACGTCGCCCGTGTCGCCGTTCGCGACCTTGCCAGGCGTGTGGCAGAAGACGTCCCAATTGGTCGGGCCGCGCCCGTCCTCCTTGGCCGCGCCCTCGACCTGATAGGAGGCCGTCGCGCAGCCCCATTTGAAGCCGTCGGGGAAGCGCAGATGCGTCGGCGCCAGCGACATCGGCGCCGCGCCCGCCTTGCCCGCGGCAAGCGCCGCCGCGCCCGCGCCCAATCCCTTTGCCAGCTCCCGCCGCGAAAAATCCGCCATGCCCGCCTCCAACGACTCCTGGAGCCTAGGTCTCGCACAGGATTGCGCGTGAGAAAATAGTGAGCGCTAACATGGGAATGGCTGGACATCGGAAAGCGTGGCATATCAGCGTGATGGGAGCCACTTTGATGCGCGCCGCCGCTGCGGCCTTCGTGTTGGCCTGCTCTTCGGTCGCGCTGGCGCAGCCGCCGGCGGCGGGACAGCAGCAGCTCATGTCCGGGGCAAGATTCGTCGATACGACGGTCGGCCAGTGGAGAATGACCCCTAAACCTGAACTGGTTCGCAAGCCCGATCTCCATGATCTGGAGACGAGCCGGGCCGGGCGCGGGGGCGGAGATTTCGGTCTGTCCTTCAACTGCTCCGTCGAGGCGAGCGGCAAGCTGACCGACTGCCGCCCCATCTATGCCATTCCCGCCGGCACGGACGGCCCGGCGCTGACCCGGGCGCTCTCGCCCTTCTACCGGCTGAGCAAGGAAAGCGCCGCGACCGCCCGGGAGAAAGCCTACCGCGTGACGATCGACGCCGCGCGCACCACGTTCGGCACCTCGGGAATGCCGCGCCAATGCCTCCCGCCTTTCTGCATCATCGAGGGCGCACTGCCCCCGCCGCCGCCGCCGGTTCCGGAGGATCCGACGGTCCGCGCGGCTCTCGACCAGGCAAACAAGTGTTTCGAGACGGCGTGGGAGGAATCCCGGGTGAAAAGGTTTGCGGCCGAAAAGGCGGTTCGTGACGCGACGGACGAGCCGGGCCGCGTGGCCGCGCAGGCCGCGGCACTCGATTATGTGCACAGCCGGCAGAAGGTGATGGCGTGCATCACGGACCTGGAAAAGGCGGGGGCGACCCTGCCACTGAGCGCGCACGACCGCGACGCCGTCGGCGACAGGCTGAAATTTATGCGCTTCAATTATTCCGGCCAGACTCGTTACGAGATTTCGATCCTGGTCGGACTGCTCGACAAGAATGCTGGGGCAGCAGAGCTGAGCTTTTCGTATTGAGAACCGGGCTCGGCTGCTCCCCGACAGGCTCAGCCCTTGTTCGCGAAAACGTGGCGGAGCATCGCAGCGACCGCATCGAAGTCGATCTTCTCGGGATTGGCGAAGCGTACGCAGCCCTTGCCGAAGCTGGCGCCCTTCAGCGTGTCGCGATGCGCTTCGAGCGCGGCGCGGCCGGGGTAAAAGGAGATGTAGTTCTTCTGACTGTTGAAGCTGACCGCCGCATCGCGGCCTGGCGGCGCGTAGCCCGGCATGCCCCATTGCATTCGTTCCTCCCACCCGGGCAGAGCCTCGAGGCAGGCGGCGCGCAGGCGCTGGAGGGCGGGCAGGCGTTCGGGCTCCACGGTGGCGAGATACTCGGCGACGTTGGCGGCTGTGGATTGGACCACGATCTTTCCCCCCTCATCGTTCGGCAGGACGGTCGGAGATACACCGTGCGCGTCGGCGGGGCCACTAGCGCGCTGGGTGCCAGCCCTGCGGTTCGAACCTGCGCACGAGGCGATCGCCGCACCACAGCTCGGCCGCCTTTCCGCCGTGCAGATCTTCGGCCCACATGATTGCCGTGCGATCGTCGGGGCAGGAGATCACGTCGTAGCGGGTGAGATGGCCCTCCTCGACGAAATGCAGCCGGTAATCGGTCATCTCTCCCCCGCGCTCCCGGCGTCAGTAACAACGACATGGCTGCCGAAATCAAGGCGGTCTCTGCCGCGACGGGTGCCCTCGGCCGTCCGCCTCGTCTATTGCGCGGGACATGGCGGGCGAACGGGCGAGCGAGCAGGAGCAGGGCGAGGGGAAACGCGACTATATCATCCTGTTCGGCGCGGCGGTCAGCACCGACGGGCGGCCGAGCCATACGCTCGCCAGCCGGATCGAAGGCGCCGCCGAGTGGGCGGCCGCGCATCCGCGGGACATGCTGATCGCGACCGGCGGCGTCGGCCGGCGCGGACCGGCGGAGGCCTGGGTGATGGCGGAGCTGCTGCGCGCCAAAGGCATCGCCGACGAGCGGATCCTGCTCGAGCCGCACGGCCGCGACACGCTGGAATCGGTCCGCCTGTGCGACGCGCTGCTCCGCGAACGCGGCGACTGCGCGCGAATCGTCTGCTGCACCAGCGCCTTCCACCAGCCGCGCTGCGCCTTGCTGTTCCGCCTGCTCGGCTATCGGGTCGTGCTGCCGCCGATGCCGAGCGGGCGCAGGCGGCTCGGCCGCGCCCGATATGCGCGCTACGTCCTGAAGGAGGCGGTCGCGACGCCCTACGATGCGTTGCTCATGCTCGGGCGACGCGCCATCGGGCGGCGCTGAACCAGCGCCGCCCGGCGGGGCGGGGAGGGGAGCCCGCCTCCCGGCCCGCGATCTTATTGAGACGGCGACGTCGTGACGGTGGTCGTGGTCCTGTGCACCACCGTCCGCGCCCGCGTGGCGCTATGGGCCGTCCGGCGATGGCTGATCGGGGCGGCGCGCACCACGCGGTGCGCCGGCGCCGCACGAGCGGCGGTGCGGACGGCCGTGGCGTGCGTCGTCGTCACCGTGGTGGTCTGCGCGGGCGCGGGGGCCGGCGCCGGCATGGCGACGACGACAGGCGCCGGAGGCGGTGCCGCGCGCGCGGCCTCCGCGGCGGCCTGGGCGTCCTGCGCCGATTGCTCGGCGGCGTTCGCGCGGGCATTGGCGGCGGCGGCGGCCTGACGCGCGGCGCCCGCTTCATTCTCGGCCCGGGCGCGTTCGGCCTGCTCGGCGCCCGCGCGTTCCTGCCGGGCGACGCCGATCGCATGGTCGGCCAGCTCGGAGGCGCGATTGGCCTCGGATATCGCCTGCTCCTTATGGCCTCGCGCCAGATCCTCCCGGGCGGCGCGCAGGGCGGCGGCCGCCTCGGCCGAGAGGCGCGGCGCCTCGCCGGTGGCGCCGGCTTCGTGGGCGGCGTCGACCTTGCCCGACGCCTCGGCGATTGCCTGGCGGGCACGATTGGTCTGCGGGCCGGCATGGGCGCTGGTGGCTAGCAGCATGGCCGTGACGGCCGCCGTGGATGCGATACTCAACACGCGTTTCATCTCTACGCTCCCGTGATTGGAGAATGGCGAATCAACGGGAGGCGGCACCGGAGGGTTCCGGCCGCACCGGGGGATCGGCCGGGTTCGCGCCGGCATTTACCGCGTCAGGCGGCGGTTGCGCGGGATCGTTGCGCAGGCGAATTTTTTGGATTGACGCCCGGCGTGAGTTGCGTCATTAGCGGGGAAATTCTTCTAGATTCGCAGATTCGTGCATGCCGCTGATGCTCGTCAGGCGGCGAGATGCCGCTCTGCTTCTTCCACTCCCGCCTGCACGTCCACATCCGCATAGAGGCCGCGCGCCTCGTGCCATGCAGGCGCTGCCTCTTGCTGCCGGCCGGAGCTTTCGAGGGCGAGCGCGAGCAGGCGCAAGGCATTGGCGAGATCCAGCGTCCGCGTATCGAGTGTCGCGCGGTAGAGCGCGACGGCTTCCTGCGCGGTTGCGAGTGCGTCAGCGATGTCACCGCGTTCGCGGGCGAGATCGGAGACGTGGCGGAGCGCGTGGGCGCGGAGGATGTCATCTTCCTCGGAATGGGCCAGCTCCGCCCCTTGCCGGTAGAGCTGTTCGGCGGCAGCGGCATCTCCCGCCGTGCGGATGCTCCTTGCCTCCGCGATCGCTTCGCGAGCCTGTGACATCGCCGCTCCTCCGAAATCGATCGGAAGGGTCTAAGCGCGCCGTCGACGGAAGGAAAGGCGGGTGGAACTCCGGCCGCAGCGGCGCGTTGGCGCTGCGGACGCAAAGGCGTCGATGCGCCGATTGAAAAAAGTTGTTGACACGCGGCGCCAATTACGTCATTCCGGCATCAATTCTTCTATATTCGCAGATCAATGCGCCCGCGGGCTTCCGAGTCGGCGGGCGTTTTCGCGTGGGCGCCTCCCTCCCACGCGGCCGCCGGAGCGGATGCGCGTTCTTCGGGGTTCCGGGAGAGACCGTTCCGGCGGCATTCCTTCGTCCACATTTCGTTTTCGGCCGCGGCCGAACCCGCCACCGCGCTATGGCCACGCTTTCGCTTATCCTGTTGGGCGATGGGCGCGCGCGTGGCGGGACTTTTCTTCGCGTGATGCCGCCGATCTCCGTTCCTATGCTAGGCTGCGGGAATGAAGCGGATCCGCACCCGCTGTTCGATCCCGGCCCCGCCGGCGCAGGTCTGGGACGTGCTCGCCGATTTCGGCCGCTATGCGGAATGGAAACCCGCTCAACGTCTGGGCGGAGGGTGCGGCACAGCCGGGCGCGCGGGTGAAGATGCGTTTCGTCGATGCCGGCGGTGGCAGGGGCAAATTGATCGCGCAGACGGTGACGATCGCGGAATGCGTGCCGGGCGAGCGTCTGGCGTGGGTCGGCCATATTCCGCTGATCTTCACCGGGAGGCATTTCTTTGAGTTGCGGGCGGAGGGAAACGGGACCGCGCTCACACATGGCGAAGAGCTTTCCGGCTTTTATCCCGCCACCTTTTCGGCGGCGCGGCTCGCGCGGCAGCGGGAGGCCTATGAAGCGGTGAACCGGGCGCTCGCCAGGCGCGTCGCCTGGGTCGCTTCGCCCTGAGCTTCGCCTATCGCCCGGGCCTCAGTCGCTTTTGCGGTGCTTCGCGCGGGACAGCAGCCCCGCCAGGATCTCGGGCCGCATCGGGCGGTTGAGCTGCAGCCCGAGCGTCGTCCGATTCACCCATTTCACGTGCGCGCGATAATAATGGGATTTGGTGAGCTCGAGGAAGACCAGCGAGCCGACCGGCAACGGCATGTCCGTGATCCCGCATGCGCCCCAGCTGGAGAGATTGCGCAGGTGCAGGATGCCCAGCGTGCGCCGCTCGCGGATGATGATCTTCAGCCCGCAGCAATCGTGCCGGGGCTCGCTGCGCCGCTCCTTTTTACGGGCAGGTTCCGCGCTGTCGTCGTCCGACCACAACGCCGCTGCCAAGGCACGAAACTTCATCCTCCGCTCCCACAAGCGGAATTGCCATAGGCCGGAAGCACTTAGCGACTGGTTACTGCGGCGGCAGGGATAGCGGTCTTTTTCGGAGAGCATGATGCGTCACCAGCACCGGGCCGGCGGCGGCCACAGCGCCGCCGCGGCCGGATGAGGCGCCGCAATGCCTGTTCTTCGCAACGTGCGGCATGAACGCTTCGTACAGGAGCTGGTGAAGGGGAAGTCGGTCACCGACGCCTATGAGGCGGCGGGCTACGTCCGTAATGCCTCGCATGGATACCAGTTGCGGCGGCGGCCGCTTGTCGCCGCCCGGATCGATGAGCTGCTCGGCCGCGCCGCCGCAAAGGCGGAGGTGAATGCCGAGCGGGTGCTGCGTGAGCTGGCGCTGATCGGCTTCGCCAACATGCACGATTACGCGCGGATCGGGCCGGACGGCGACCCCTATCTCGATTTCTCCGGCCTGACCCGCGACCAGGCGGCGGCGATCGTCGAGATGATCGTCGAGGATTTCAAGGACGGCCGCGGCAAGGACGCGCGCGACGTGCGGCGGGTGAAGTTCAAGCTCGCTGACAAGAAGGGCGCGCTGGTGGATATCGGGCGGCACCTCGGCATGTTCCGGGATCGCACGGTGCTGGAGAATCCGGACGGGAGCGGGGTGGCGCCGGTGGTGATCTTTCAGCTGCCGGACAATGGGCGCTAAGTCCTCCCCTGCTTTGGCAGGGGAGGGGGACCGCACGAAGTGCGGTGGAGGGGCCGGCTCGGTGCCAATGCCCCTCCACCAGCCTTCGGCTGGTCCCCCTCCCCTCGAGATCGAGGGGAGGATTATTGCGCCGCAGCCCGGCCCGCAGACCGCCTTTCTCGGTTCGCCCGCAGATATCGCCATCTACGGCGGGGCGGCCGGCGGGGGCAAAAGCTGGGCGTTGCTGCTGGAGCCGTTGCGGCACGTCCATCGGCCGGATTTCGGCGCCGTCTTCTTCCGCCGCACCGGCGTGCAGATCCGGAACGAGGGCGGGCTTTGGGACGAAAGCGCCAAGCTCTATCCGCATCTCGGCGCGCGGCCGCGGGAGCAGGCGCTGGAATGGCGCTTCCCGGGCGGCGCCTCGGTGAGCTTCGGCCATCTCGAGCACGAGCGCAGCGTGTTCGACTGGCAGGGATCGCAGATCCCGTTGATCGGCTTCGACGAGCTGACCCACTTCAGTGCGCAGACATTCTTCTACATGTTGAGCCGCAACCGTTCGATGTGCGGCATCCGGCCCTATGTGCGGGCGACGTGCAATCCGGATGCGGATAGCTGGGTCGCGAAATTGATCGAGTGGTGGATCGATCCGGAAACCGGCCTGCCGATCGCGGAGCGGAGCGGCGTGCTGCGCTGGTTCGTCCGTGCGGGCGAGAGCCTGGTGTGGGCGGACCGGCCGAAGGATCTCGCAGGGCATCGCGACACGGGGACGGGCGAGGCGATCCCGCCCAAGTCGCTGACCTTCATCGGCGCCGGGCTCGACGACAATGCGGCCTCGGTGGGATCGCGACCATCCTGCTTGGCCCCGCTAAGCTCGTCGAGTTGGCGGGCGGGCTGCTGGGCGCCGCCGCGGGCATTCTCGGCTGGCTCGCGAAGAACCCGGCCTGGCTGGTCGCGGCAGCGTGTCTCGTTCTCGCTGGGCTCCAGTACGAGCATGCCCGTCACTGGCGAAAGGTGGACGCGGGCGACGTTGCCGCCCGACGCCAGGACGAAGCCGTGCTGCTCGACGTGAAGAAGGAGATCGATCGCGGCGTCGGCCGGCCGACGGATGGCGTCCAGGCTCCGTTCTACATCCACCACTTCGTCGATAATCTCGCCACCCTGGAGAGCGCGCTAGACCGGCAGAGCGCGGCACTGCGTGCAGCCCAGCGGGACGCGGAAGCCCGCCGCGCCGCGGCCGCCGAGGCGACAAAGCCGACCCAGACGCAGCGGGAGCGCGAGCGGGTGCGGCGGCAGATCGTCGATCCGAAGCGCACAAGCAGTCTGACGGCCGAGGAATGGGGGAAGCTATGACCGCCGAGCAGCAGAACGGCCTCCTCTGTGCGGTCTGGCTCACCGTGCTGATCCTGCTGGCGATTCTGCTCGCCGGCTGCGCGCGCATGCCGCCGCCAGCGGAGCGGATCGTCACGCGTGACGTGCCGGTGCCGTACGACCAGCCCTGCCCAGCGGAGACCGACATTCCTACGGTCCCGAAGAGCGTTCATGAGGAGCATCCGACGATGCCCGAGGCGAAGGACAAGGCAGCGATCGATCAGCTGCTGGGTGCAGCCGCGGCGCGCGAGCGGATCCTGGCGGGCAAACTCCTCGAACTCGAGACCTACGCCGAGCGCGCCGACGCCATCCTCCACGCTTGTGCGGCGCCGCATCCGCCACCCGGCTGACAACCTCCGCAATTCGTGTCTCCAACGGCCCCCGCCGCGCCTGGTCTTCGGACCGGCCGCGGCGGGGGCTTTTTTGCGTATGGGGCAAAGCGCGCCGGCCTAACGCCTCCTTAACCAAAGGCTCGCATAGAGGGTTCGTCGAGCGACGGCGGGGCCATGGACGACCTTCTCAACGAATTCATCGCGGAAACGCGCGAGATGCTGGAAGCCCTGTCCGGCGGGCTTGTCGCCTGGGAGGCGGCGCCGGACGATCGCGCCCGGCTCGACGAGATTTTCCGCTTCGTCCACACCGTCAAAGGCAATAGCGGCTTCTTCGACCTGCCGCGGATCAAGGCATTGAGCCATGCCGCCGAGGATGCACTCGCCGCCGTGCGCGACGGCAAACGCCGCCCCGATCACGCCTTGGTCAGCGCCGTCCTCGCCATCATCGACCGCATTTCCGAGCTCGCCGAGCAGCTGGAGACGGGCGAGAGCGCCGGCAGCGAGGACGACACCTCACTGATCGAGGCCCTCGCGGAGCAGGCGCCTGGGCCGGAGACCCGCGCCGCCGCCGGCACCTCCGTTCCCGTGGCGCGCGGCGCCTCGCGCACCATCCGCCTTCCCGTCGAGCTGCTCGACCGCATGATGAGTGGCGTCTCCGACCTCGTCCTCGCCCGCAACGAGCTTGCCCGCCAGCTGCGCGAGACCGGCGCCGGCGGCGACGTCTCCGCCTGCTTCGAGCGCGTGTCGGGCTCGATTGCCGACCTGCGCGACGCCGTCACCCGTACGCGCATGCAGCGGGTCGATAATCTGTTCGCGCCGCTACCGCGCATGGTCCGCGATCTCGCCGCCGAAACGCACAAGCAGGTGTCGCTCGTCGTCGACGGCGGGGATGTCGAGCTCGACCGCGAGATGATCGAGATGCTGCGCGATCCGCTCACGCACATCATCCGCAACGCGATCGACCACGGCATCGAGCCGCCGGACGACCGCCAGGCCTCCGGCAAGAAGCCGGCCGGCACCCTAGCCGTCTGCGCCCGCCAGGCCGGTAACCAGATCCTGATCGAAATCCGCGACGACGGCCGTGGCATCGACTGCGAGAAGCTCGTCGCCAAGGCAGTCTCCTCCGGAGTCATGCGCGCCGACCGCGCCGCGCGGCTTCGCACGGAGGAGCAGGCGGCCCTTATCTTCGAGCCGGGCCTTTCCACCGCCGCTACGGTGACCTCGCTTTCCGGCCGCGGCGTCGGCATGGACGTGGTCCGCGCCAACATCGAGCGGGTCGGCGGCCTCATCGACGTCGCCAGCGCGCTGGGCGAGGGGACGACGCTGACCCTGCGCGTGCCGCTCACCCTCACCATTATCCCGGCGCTGACCGTCGGCGCGGCTGGCCAGGCCTTTGCCATTCCCCGCTCGGCCATCGAGGAGATTGTTCGCGCCCGCAGCCAAGCCGTGCGGATGGAAACGGTCGGGGGCGCCGCCATCGCGACGATCCGCGGCAGGCGCACGCCGGTCCTTTTTCTTCGCCAGCTGATCGGTGGCGACGCTCCGGACGAGGGTGCCGACCAGACCCTGATCGTGCTGAAGCTCGCCGGTGGCCGCATCTACGCCCTCGCCGTCGACGAGGTCCACGATCATGAGGAGCTGGTGGTGAAGCCCGCCTCGCCGGCGATCATGACCGCCGGCCTTTATGCCGGGACGACGCTCGCGGACAACGGCCGGCCGCTGCTGCTGCTCGATCCGTCCGCGCTCGCAGCCCGCGCCATCCTCTCTCTG
The DNA here is from genome assembly GCA_036269695.1 of Allosphingosinicella sp. GTDB lineage: Bacteria > Pseudomonadota > Alphaproteobacteria > Sphingomonadales > Sphingomonadaceae > Allosphingosinicella. Next base: position 134,590 of record DATBDY010000051.1, read on the forward strand.
GACGAGGAGGAGAAAGAGGAGTCGAGCGGGGCAGGCGAGGCGCGGGGAGCGACCGCCCGTGGCCTTGAAACCTTGCTCTTCCGCACGCTGGACGGGGGCCGCCGCATGGTGGCGCTCGGTGCGGTGGAGCGGATCGACGAAGCGGAGGCGCGGCAGATTGCGTGCACGGCCGGCCGGCTGCGGGTCACGCTCGACGACCGGATCCTGCCGCTCGAAGGCTGCGAGACGATTCCGGACACACCCAAGGTCAAGCTGCTCCGCCTCACCGACGGCAGGAGCGAGATCGCCTATGCGCTCGACGAGGTTCTGGACATCGTCACGCTCTCCGCGCCCATGCGTCCCGCGAAGCAGGCGGGGCCGGTGGCGGGCGTCGCCCTCGTGAATAGCGAGCAGGTCGAGTTGCTCGACGTCCATTGGCTGTTCGCCCATCGCCACGATATCGCCGCCGGAGACGCAGCCGGGGCGCCGGTCTGCCTGCTCGTCGGCGCCGATCCGTTCCTCGACACCATTTTGCGTCCGGTCATCGAAAGCGCCGGCTATCGCGTCCTGCGCGAGGGTGACGCCGGTGCCGAAGCAGCCGCGACGGTGATCGGGCTCGCCGAGGACAGCGCCACCGCACCGCTCCTGCCGGCCTCCGCGCGGATCGTGCGCCTGCGCGCGCGGCCAGAGCCGCTCGGGGCCGACGACGATTCGATTCACCGCTACGACCGCGACGCGATTCTGAAGGCGCTCGCCGGGCCGGCACGCGGGCGCCGGAGGAAATAGGATGGCGGAGCTTCTCCTCATCGTGCGGCTGGCGGGCGAGCGGGTCGCTCTGCCGGCATCCGACGTGGAATCGGTGGTCGAGATCGACCACGTCGTTCCGGCGCCTGGGACGCCGCTGCACGTCGCCGGGCTCGCCGCGTTGCGCAGCCGAGTGCTGACCGTGATCGATTGCCCCGCCGCCTTGGGCTTCGCGCCCGGCGGGGCGCCGCACCGCGATGCCGTCGTCGCGGTGATCGACGGCCATCCCTACGCCCTCATGGTCGAGAATGTGGAGGACGTGGTCGAGGGCGATGCCGATCCGGTGCCGCTGCCCGTCCGCACGGCGCCTTTGTGGCGGCGTGTCGCCAAGGGGATGGTCGCCGCCGGAGGCGAGCTGCTGCTGCTGATCGACGTGCCCGCGCTCGTCGCAGGCCCCGCCAGCGAAGCGGCATGAATGCCTTTAAGCGCCTGATTACCATTTGCGATTAGCTTGGCCGGAACCACAAGCGGGAAGATTATGAAGAGCTGCCTCGTCGTCGATGATTCCAAGGTGATCCGGAAGGTCGCCCGCCACATCCTCGAAACGCTGAATTTCGCGGTCGAGGAGGCGGAAGATGGCCGCGAGGCGCTGTCGCGCTGCGAGGCCAACATGCCGGACGTCGTGCTGCTCGACTGGAACATGCCGGTCATGGGCGGCATGGAATTCCTGCGCACCCTCCGCCAGAAGCCGTTCCCGGCCCAACCCAAGGTCGTCTTCTGCACGACCGAGAACGATGCGGCCCACATCCGCGCGGCAATCGACGCCGGCGCCGACGAATATGTGATGAAGCCGTTCGATCGGGACACGCTCGAGACCAAGCTGCAGATCGTCGGGGTCGCGTGACCGTCGCCGCTGCCGCGGCTCCTCCCCCTCGCCCTGGTCGGGACGGGACGCCGCCCGCCAGACTGATGATCGTTGACGATTCCGCCGTCGCCCGTTCCGTGCTGGCGCGGATGCTGGCGCCCTTCGCCGATTTCGAGGTGGTCGCCGCCGCCGCCAGCGCGGAGGAGGCGGTGGGGCTGCTCGGACGGCATAAGGTGGACGTCGTCCTGCTCGACCTCGACATGCCGGGCTCCGGCGGCCTCGAGGCGCTTCCCGCCATCATCGACAAAGGCGCCGGTGCGCGCGTCCTCGTCGTTTCCTCCTCGACCGAGAGCGGCAGCGAGACGGCGGTCCGAGCGCTTGCCCTCGGCGCCGCCGACACGCTCGCGAAGCCGGGGACGCAGCAGGCGGCCGGCGGCTTCTCGGCGGCTCTCGCCGAACGACTGCGGCGGCTGGTGCCGGGTTCCGTCCCGGTGGCGGAGCCGGTCACCCCCTTGATTGCTGTCCAGTCCTCTGCGGGGCCGGCGAAGATCGGTTGCCTCGCCGTCGGCGCCTCGACCGGCGGGCTGCACGCCATCAGTCAGTTCCTCCAGGGCCTGCCGGCGCGGATCGGCTCACCGGTCCTCATCACGCAGCATCTCCCCTCGACTTTCCTGCCGTTGTTCGCGCGCCAGGTCGAAACTGCCTGCGGTCACCATGTCCGAGTCGCACACGACGGCATGATCCTGCGCAACGACGAGATCCTCCTCGCGCCGGGAGACAGGCATCTCGGCCTCGAGCGGCACGGCGGCCGGGTGAAGGTGCGGCTGTTGTCGGAGCCCGCGGAGAGCGGCTGCACGCCGTCGGTGGACGTCATGCTCGACGCGGTTGCGCGCATTTACGGGAAGGCTGGCGTCGGTGTGGTGCTGAGCGGGATGGGGCGGGACGGCTTCGCCGGCGGCCGCAAGCTTGTGGAGGCGGGCGGCCATATCCTCGTCCAGGATCAGGCGAGCTCGGCCGTCTGGGGCATGCCGCGCGCGCTTGCGGGCCTTGCCTGCTGCGTCGACAACCCGGCCGCTCTTGCCCGCCAGATCGGGGCTTGGACGAAGCCGCGCTCATGAGCATGAGCGACGCCTGCGGGACCGTGCTTGCGGCCCTGCTCGAAGCCCGCACGGGCCAGCATCTGACGATGAGCCGGCGCTGGCGGATCGAGACCGCGCTTCAGCCGCTGCTACGCGAGCGCGGCTTTCCTTCGATGGATGCGCTGGTCGGGGCGCTGGTCGGCAACCGCCATGGCGCTCTTGCCAACGATGTCGTCGAGGCTTTGCTCAACAACGAGACCTTCTTCTATCGCGACCGGCCGAGCTTCGAAACCTTGCTCGGCCCCGGCCTGGAGCGGCTGCGCGCACAACGGGCGGCGGAACGGCGGCTCGCCATCTGGTGCGCCGGCTGTTCGAGCGGACAAGAGGTCTATTCGCTCGCCATCGCGTTCGCCGAGCAGAAGGCGCGCTGGGAAGGCTGGTCGATCGACATTCTCGGCACCGACGTCTCGCGCGGTGCGATCGAGCGCGCGAAGAGCGGCTTCTATTCGCAATTCGAGATCCAGCGCGGCCTGCCGGTCGTGCAGATGATCCGCTGGTTCGACGAATATCCGGCCCAGACCTGGCGGGCGTCCGCGGCCTTGCGGGGTGCGGTCCGTTTCCACGTCCATTCCGTGCTCGACGCGCCGCCTTGTCCGGGCGCCTTCGACCTCATCCTCTGCCGCAACGTCTTCCTCTATTTCTCGCCGCAGACTCGCCGCGCCGCCTTCGCTCGTTTGGCCGAGGCGAGCCGCGAGGGCGGGCTGCTGATGCTCGGCGCCGGCGAAACCGTCTCCGGCCAGTCCGCCGCCTTCGAGCCCGATGTGGAGTGCCGCGGCCTCTATGTCCGCACCGGCGGCCGGCCGCAGGCGCTCGAGGGGAGGGCGCGCGCCGCCTCTTGACGCGAGAAGCGTTTTGGGTCCCCGTGTGCCGATGATCCTCGACGCGCCCTCGCCAAATTTCGACGAGCGGCGCCTGCCGGTCAGCCTGCTCGTCCTCCATTATACCGGCATGGCAGATGCCGCGAGCGCGATCGCGCGGTTGCGCGATCCGGAGGCGAAAGTCTCCGCCCATTATTTCGTCGCCGAGGACGGGCAGGTCCTCGGCATGGTGCCCGAGGAGAAGCGGGCCTGGCATGCCGGTCGCTCCTCCTGGCGCGGCATCGAGGACGTCAACTCCGCGAGTATCGGCATCGAGATCGTCAATCCCGGCCACGAATTCGGCTATCGGCCTTTCCCGCGCGAGCAGATGGACGCACTCGTCCCGCTCGTCGCGGACATCGTCAAGCGGCACGCGATCCGGCCGGGCAACGTCGTCGGCCATTCCGACATCGCGCCGGCCCGTAAGGAGGATCCGGGCGAATTGTTCGATTGGGCAATGCTGGCGCGGCTCGGCCTCGCCGCCGCGCGGCCGGTGAAGAATCTCGTCGACCCCTTGTGGAGCGACGGCGGCTTCCTGCTCGCGCTCGAGCGCTACGGCTATGACGTCAGCGACCGGAAAGCGGCGGTCACCGCCTTCCAGCGTCGTTTCCGCCCCGAGCACCTCGACGGCGAGATCGACGGCGAATGCCGCGCGATCCTGCTCGGCCTGCTCTTGGATCGTCGCGCCGCACCCGCTACATAAGCCGCGCCAGAGGATCGGGCGGCTGCGGCCGGTGCGCAAGCATCGGGCGAGGAAAGTCCGGGCTCCGCGCAGCAACGGTGCCGGGTAATGCCCGGCGGGGGCAACCCCAGGGAAAGTGCCACAGAAAGCAGGTCTCGCTCTCTTCGGAAGCGTGACGGTGAAAGGGTGCGGTAAGAGCGCACCGCGGCTCCGGTAACGGCGGCCGGCACGGCAAACCCCACCGGGAGCAAGACCGAATAGGGACGGCGGCCTGCTGCGGCCGATGCCGTCCGGGTTGGTTGCTGGAGGGGCGGAGCAATCCGTCTCCTAGAGGAATGGCCGCCCATCCGCCTTCCGGCGGTGGACAGAACCCGGCTTACAGATCCTCTGGCGTTTTTCGCTTTCCCGCCGGCGAGCGGGATGGGTAATTGGGACCATGGTGAAGCAGACGCGCTCGAACGACTGGGGATTTCCGCGCTGGCGGAGCTATGGCAGCACTCGCCAGGCGGCGGAGGTGCGGTTGTGCGACCGCCACGGCTGCGACAGCCCCGGCAACTGCCCCGCCCCCAAATCCCCCAACAGCCGCGAGCGCTGGTATTTCTGCGAGCAGCACGCGGCCGAATACAACCGCCGCTGGAACTATTTCGAAGGGCTCTCCGCCGAGGACGCGGCCGCCCGCGAGACCGACGAGCGGCGGGGGGCGAACGGCTACAAGCAGGCGGGTCATTACGGCTGGGGAGGGCCCGGCGACGGCAGCCGCTCGCGCGAGGAGATGCGCGCGCTCGACGTGCTGGAGGTGGAGACCGACGCCAGCTTCGATGACATCAAGGCCGCCTATCGCCGCCTCGCCAAGGCCAACCACCCCGATGCGGCGCCAGGCGATGCCGATGCGGCAGGCCGCTTCCAGGCGGTGCAGGCCGCTTATGACGTGCTCAAGAAAGCCGAGGAACGGCGGGCCGACGCGCGTTGAGTCTCACTCGGTCCCGATGAACGTGCCGGTGACGTGGGCCACCGGATCCTCGGGGTCTCCGTCGTGGGCGGTGCCGCGGACGAAGGCGACGCTGCGCTTCACCGCATAACATTCACCGCGGCCGACGATGTGGCGCCCGGGCGTGGCCGGGCGGAGGTAGTCGACGCGCAGATCGAGCGTCACCTGCGGGCGAAAGCGGCCCAGCCTGACCCAGATCGCCATGCTCGTCGCCATGTCCATCAGGCTGACGATCGGCCCCGAGGCGAGCACGCCCGTCTCGACGACGCCGACCAGCTTTTGGCTGTAGTCGAGGCCGAGCTCGACCCAGTCCGGCCCATGGCCGACATAGAGGATCCCGAGCGCGCCGCCATGGCCGACGCGGCTCGCATAGTCGGTGAAGCGCTTCGGATCGAAAGCGCCGTCGATCGAACGGTCCGCGCTCATTCGGCGAGCCGTGCGGCGGTTTCGCGGACCAGCGCGATCATGTTCGGAATGCCCTGCGTGCGGTTGGAGCTGAGCTGGTTCCTGAGGTCGAACGGGGCAAGCGCGGCATCGATGTCGGTGGCGAGGATCTCCTGCGGCGTTCGGTCCTGCACGGCGAGCAGGACGAGGGCGACGATGCCCTTGGTGATCGCCGCATTGGAATCAGCGAGGAAATGGAGCGTGCCGTCCGGGCTCGGCAGCGGATAGACCCAGACCGAAGCCGAGCAGCCGCGCACGAGCGTCGCCTCGGTCTTGAGCGCGTCGGGCATCGGCTCCAGCGCGCGACCGAGATCGATCAGCAGTCGGTAACGGTCGTCCGCGTCGAGCAGCTCATAATCGGCGTGAACGTCGTGGAGGGTCGGGCGTGACATGATGCCGCGCTACCAGACGCGCGAGTGCGGGGGGAGGGGGGTAAGCTGAACCAGCTTTGGAGCTACAAGTCGATCCCGTTCGCCAGTGCTTCAAGGCGGCGGACTCGGCGGCGGAGGTCGCCGAGTTCCGTGCGAGAACCGGCGGGGCCGCGGCCGGCGATTTCCAGGCGCTTCACCTCCAGCCACTGGCGCCAGGCGCGCAGGCCCGCGACGCTGATCAAAGCCATCGCGAGCGTCAGCAGCAGGACGAAGGGGAGGGCGAGACCGGCCATGTCAGCGATCCCGGAGCTGCTCGATCTCGCGTTCAAGCGAGCTGGATTTGTCGGTCGCGATCCGCTCCAGCACCTGGATCCGTTCCTTCAGCGTGCGAACCTCCTCGCGCAGCCTTTGGGCCTCGCCGGAATCGCCCCGGTCCTGGCGGACCGAATATTTGTAACGGGCTTTGAAGATGCTCGCGATCATCACGATGATGATGATTCCGAGGACGAATTCATACTGATTCATATCGATCCTCCGTCGGCCGCTCAGTTGATCCGGTCGTCGCGCAGCCGTTCGATCTCGTCAGTCAGATCAAGGCCCTTATCGGTAACGATCCGCTCCAGCACCCGCACGCGCTGCTCCAGCCGCTCCGTATGAGCAGCATATTGGGCCGTCCGCTCGGCGGTATCGCGGGTCTGGACATCCATCTGCTTCTCCTTGAGCCGCAGCCAGCGGCGCCACATGCCGGCGAAGATCACGGCGAGCGGGATTAGGACCCAGATCGTGGCGGGCGAGAGGATTTCGACGGTCGGCATGTTCTTCTCCCTAATTCACCCTGTCGTCGCGAAGGCGTTCGATCTCGTCCGAAAGGTCGATGCCTTTATCGGTGACGATCCGTTCCAGCACACGCATTCTTTGCTCCAGACGCTCGGTATGGGCCGCATATTGCGCCGCTTTCTCCGCCGTCATCTTCGCTTCGATCTCCATCCGGCGCTCCTTGAGCTTCAGCCAGGGACGATAGACGGTCGCGGAGAGGATCGCCACGATCGGGATCGACAGCGCCAGGATTGGGATCAGGAAAATGATATTCATGTTCGAACCCTTCAGTTCTTTGGCATGCGCAGGGCTTCGATCTCCTGCGTCAGGCGATGGCTGTCGTCGGTGACGATCCGCTCGACCGTCGCCAGCCGGTCCTTGACCGAGCCGATCTCGGCGCGGAGCTGGGCGTTCTCGGTCGAAAGCAATTTGATCCGCTCCGCCGCCTCGTCGCTCGTCTTGGGATAGACGGCTTGTCCCCAGGCACCGTCGAGCGGGTAGCCGTGCTTGATGCGTAGCCAGGTGGTGAAGATCCATCCGAGAACCGCGGCCAGGCCGACGATCCCCACGACTGGAGCAAAAGCGCTGAATGGAAAGTTCATGTCGATCTCCCTCGTCGCGCGGCTCTAGCGCAGGCTTTCGATTTCGCGGGCCGTGCGCTCGGCCGGATCGGTCGCGATCCGCTCCAGCACCGCCAGCCTGTCCTCAAGGCGCGCGACCTGTGTTTTAAGGTCGCGGTTTTCGGCGCAGATCGCATCCATTTGCTTCTTGCTGCGGCCATCGTCGTGATCGTGATGCTCCTCGATCGGATAGCCGTGGCGCGCCCTGACCCAATTGTTGAGGACCCAGCCGAGCGTCGAGACGACCGACGTCAGTGCCAGGAATGCCCAGATGTTCATCTTCTACCCCCTCGTTCTTATTGTCAGCGTAGCTGCTCGATCTCGCGGGCGAGCCGGCTGTTCGAGCTGGTCACATAGGCTTCGACGTCGGCGAGCCGCCGGTCGATGTCGCGAAAGCGCGAGCGCACCTCACGCACCGTCTGCCGTGGCGAGGTCCGGACCTTCTGCCAGAATTTGGCCTGTTCCGGGCTCTGCACGTCCAGCTCGCGGGGCTTGCTCGGCGCCATCCAGGCGATCACGAAATAGGCCGGGATCGAAACGCCGGCGGCGCCCAGCAAGGTGAGGATGGCGAAGCCGATCCGCACCAGCGTCACGTCGACGCCGGAATAATCGGCGATCCCCGCGCAGACGCCGAGCCATTTGGCATTGCGCTTGTCGAGATAGAATTTGGTGTGACGGGGCGTGTTCATCGGCCGAGGCTCCTCGACGGCTGATTGGTGACGGTGCGCGGCGATGTCGGCACGTCATGGGTGAGGCCGAGATCGGTTGGATCACAGGCGATGGAGCGCCAATTCGGGTTCTCCGCCGTCATGATCCGTTCGATCGAGCACATCCGCTCATCCAAGCGGCGGGCGAGATCGTGCAGCTCGTCGAGCAGATTCTCGTCCTCTCGGGTGAGGCTCGAATTCTTCTTCCACTGCGTGATGTAGTGGAAGACCAGCCACGGCAGGCCGATGAATAGCATGCCGCAAATGACGATCGGGATGAGGATGCCGTCCATGCTCATCCCTCCTTGGCCGTGTTGAGCCTGGCCTTGAGGGCTTCGAGCTCGGCCTCGACCTTCTCCTGGTTGCGGAGCTCGGCAATCTCTTCCTCAAGACTCTTTGGTGGGGCGCCGAGCGCCAGCGCGTCGGCCCGGCCCTCCGCGAGATCGGCATGGCGCTCCAGCACGTCGAAGCGCGAGAAGGCCTCGTCGACCTTGGGTCCGGTATAGATTTCCCGCATCCGCACGCGCTGATTCGCGCTTTCGAGGCGCGACTGGATCGCATTCTGCCGCGTCCGTGCCTCGCGCAGCTTGCCTTGCAGCTTGGCGATGTCGGCCTCCGACGCGCGCAGCGCATCGTCCAGGACCTCGATCTCTACCTTGAGCCCGTCGGCCATGTCGGCCGCCTTCTGCTTCTCGACCAAGGCAGCCTTGGCGAGATCCTCCCGACCTTTGCTCAGCGCCAGCTCGGCCTTCTCGACCCAGCTCTCCTGAAGCTTCTCCAGGCGGGTGATCTGCCGGCGCATCTCCTTTTGGTCCGCGATCGTCCGCGCCGCCGAGGCGCGAACCTCGACCAAAGTCTCCTCCATCTCCAGGATGATCATCCGGATCATCTTCGCCGGATCCTCCGCCTTGTCCAAAAGATCGGCGAAATTCGCCGCGATGATGTCGCGCGTCCGGGAAAAAATGCTCATTCAAATACTCCTTCACATTGGGGCGGCTGCGGCCGGGAAGCTGCCAAGGGGGCGAGGCGCTTCCCGGCCGGGCCGTGTCAGGACTGAGCCTGACTCGAAAGCAGCGCGACGACAAGAGCGGCTGGCGCGGCGACGCCTGAGCTTCCATCGGGCCCAATCGGGCTGACGGCGGCGCCGACGGCGGTGGCGGCGAGCATGACGGCGGCAATAGACGCCACGACGCTCTGTCCGATCCTGCTCATCACAACCATTTCTTCCTCCCTGATCCTTTTGCCTCCCCGCCTCGCGGCGGTATGCCTGCTCAAATACAAGAGACGTGCCAAGTCGCGTGAACGGCGGAAAACCGGGCTTTTTCAGGGGCCGGGACCTCTCCGGCGGCCGATTTCTCTTGCCAAGCCGTGGGAAAATGTCCCAACTGTTGGCAATGGAGCGCAACACCCAGCTGGTCGGCCAATCCTCCTCCTTCCTCGACGCGGTCGAGCGGGCGAGCCGTGCCGCGCCCCTCGACCGGCCGGTGCTCGTCATCGGCGAGCGCGGCACCGGGAAAGAGCTGATCGCCGAGCGCCTCCACCATCTGTCCTCGCGATGGGACGGACCCCTGGTCGCGATGAACTGCGCGGCACTGCCGGAGACATTGATCGAGGCGGAGCTGTTCGGGCATGAGGCGGGCGCCTTCACCGGCGCCACCAAGTCCCGCGCTGGCCGGTTCGAGGAGGCGCACGGCGGCACGCTCTTCCTCGACGAGCTGGCGACCCTCTCGCAGGCGGCGCAGGAACGGCTGCTGCGCGTCGTCGAATATGGCGAGGTGACGCGGATCGGCGCCTCGCGCCCGGTGCAGGTGGACGTGCGGATCGTCGCCGCGACCAACGAGGACCTACCGAGGCTCGCGGAGAAGAACCGTTTCCGCGCCGATTTGCTCGACCGCCTCTCCTTCGAGGTCGTGACGCTGCCGCCGCTGCGCCACCGCAGCTCCGATATCCCCGTTCTCGCCGACCATTTCGCGCGCCGCATGGCGCTGGAGCTGGAGTGGCCGAGCTGGCCGGGCTTCAGCGCCGCCGCGCTGAACAGGCTGCTCGAATATACCTGGCCCGGCAACGTCCGCGAGCTGCGCAACGTCGTCGAGCGGGCGGTCTATCGCTGGCTGGATCCCGAACGGCCGATCGACCAGATCCAGTTCGATCCGTTCGAATCCCCGTGGCGGCCGCAGCCGGCGCAGGCACCAGCGAACGACGACGTTGCTCGGGCGACGGTGATCGTGGAAGAGACGGGAGAGAGCCCGCCGCTCGGAATCGGCCACGACCCGGCGGGCTGCGCCGATTTCCGCCTTGCCATCGCCGAATATGAGAAGGCGATCCTGGCCGCCGCGCTCGAAAGGTGTCGCTGGAACCAGCGCGCTGCCGCCGCCGCACTCAGCCTCACCTACGATCAGCTCCGCCACGCGATGAAGCGTCACCGCCTGATGGCATGATTCGGACTATTCTGTTATGCTCGCGACTCCAAGGAGGACTTGGATCATGAGCATCGGCAGAACCCTGATTGCGGTGGCGCTGGCAGCGACCGCCGTTCCCGCCGGCGCGGCCGTGACCGTGCTCGGCAGCACCTCCGCACGGATGTGCTTCGAAGCTGCGGACGCCCGCGTCTTGCCGGCCGGCAATAGCGTCGATCGTTGCAACGAAGCGTTGGCCGAGGAGAATCTCTCCGACTACGATACGGTGGCGACCTTCGTGAATCGCGGCATCCTGAAAATGCGCTTGGGCAACAGCGACGCGGCCATCGCTGATTTCGACAAAGCGCTCGCGCGCGATCCGAATCAGCCGGAGGCGTATCTCAACAAGGGCATCGCCTTGCTGCGCAAGCCGGATGGCTGGACGCAGGCGGTGCCCCTGTTCGACTCGGCGCTCGCCAAGAAGACGCGGCGGCCGGCCCTGGCCTATTACGGGCGCGGCGTCGCCAACGAGCTCGCCGGCCACGTCAAGCAGGCCTATTACGATTATCGCGAGGCGAGCCGGATCGAGCCGAACTGGCGGGACCCGCGCCAGGAGCTGACCCGCTTCACGGTGAGCGCGCCATAGAAAATATCGCTCCGAGGTCTTGAAAACCTTCTCCGTCTCGTGCGTTCGGCGCACGAGAAGAGGAGGAGGTACCATGCCGTTTTCACTGCCCGACCTGCCGTTCGACCGGCAGGCGCTTGGTCCGCACATGTCGGCCGAGACGCTCGAATATCACCACGGCAAGCACCACAAGGCCTATGTCGACAAGACCAACCAAATGGTCGGCGACAAGGGGCTTTCGGGCGCGGCGCTGAGCCAGGTGATTAAGAGGGCCGCCGAGGGCGGCGACAAGGGCCTGTTCAACAATTCGGGCCAGTTCTGGAACCACAATTTCTTCTGGCTGTGCCTCTCGCCGGCCGACGGGCAGCGGCCGACCGGCAAGCTCGCCGAGATGATCGACGCCGCCTTCGGTTCGACCGACCAGATGCTGGCCAAGTTCAAGGAGGAAGCGGTTGGCCATTTCGGCAGCGGCTGGGCCTGGCTGATCCTCGACGGCGGAGCGCTGAAGATCACTTCGCTCCACGACGGCGACACGCCGGTGGCGCATGAGGGCATGCAGCCGCTCCTCACCGTCGATGTATGGGAGCATGCTTATTATATCGACTATCGCAACGCGCGGCCGGCCTTCGTCGATGCCGTGCTGAACAACCTCATCAACTGGGAATTCGTCGCCCAGAATCTGGACGGCGGCGGCGTGAGACGCGCCGATCACGAGGGGTAAGCCCTGTCCGTCACCCGGCGGAGGCCGGGGTCCCAGCGAGGAAAGGGCGCCAGTGTCTTCGCGTCCTGGGCCCCAGCCTTCGCTGGGGTGACGGTGATTCACGTCTTCAGCCGGTAGCCCGTGCGGAAGATCCAGGCGACGATGGCGAGGCAGATGAGGCAGAAGCCGAGGGTGATGCCGAGGCTCAAAGCTACGTCGACGTCGGCTTTGCCGTAGAAGCTCCAGCGGAAGCCGCTGATCAGGTAGACCACGGGGTTGAACAGGGTCACCGTCCGCCACGGCTGGGGCAGCATGTCGACCGAGTAGAAGGCACCGCCGAGGAAGGTGAGGGGGGTGACGATCAGCATCGGGATGAACTGGATCTGCTCGAAATTCTTGCCCCAGATGCCGATGATGAAGCCGAACAGGCTGAAGGTGGTTGCGATCAGCAGCAGGAAGGCCGCCGCCCAGAAGGGGTGGAGGACGTGGAGCGGCACAAACAAGGCGGCCGTGCCGAGGATGACGAGGCCGAGCACCACCGACTTGGTCGCCGCGGCGCCCACATAACCGATGACGATCTCGAACGGCGAAACGGGCGCCGAAAGGATCTCATAGATCGTGCCGGTGAATTTGGGGAAGAAGATGCCGAAGCTCGCGTTGAAGATGCTCTGCGTGAACAGCGAGAGCATGACCAGACCGGGCACGATGAAGGCGCCATAGGGAACGCCGCCCACCTCGCTCACCCGCGAGCCGATCGCCGAGCCGAACACGATGAAATAGAGCGACGTGGTGATGACCGGCGTCACCAGGCTCTGCCACAAGGTGCGCAGCGCCCGCGCCATCTCGAAGCGATAGATGGCCCAGGTGCCGTGGCGGTTGAACATCGGGGCGGCGCTCATGCCGCCCTCCGGTCGCTGACCAGGCCGACGAAGATGTCCTCCAGCGAGCTTTCCCGAGTGTGCAGGTCCTTGAAGGCGATGCCGAGGTCGGTCATCCGCCGCAGCAGCGAGGGGATGCCGGTCCGCTCGTCATTGGCGTCGAACACATATTCCAGCTCCTTCCCGTCCGCCTTCAACGTCACGTGCCAATCGGCGAGCTCGGGCGGAATCGTCTTCATCGGCTCGGCGAGAGCGAGGGTGAGCTGACGCTTGCCGAGCTTGCGCATCAGCGCGTCCTTCTCCTCGACGAGGATCAGGGCGCCCTTGTTGATGACGCCGACCCGGTCCGCCATCTCCTGCGCCTCTTCGATATAATGGGTGGTGAGAATGATGGTGACGCCGCTCTCGCGTAGCCGCCGCACCAGCTTCCACATGTCGCGCCGAAGCTCGACGTCGACGCCGGCGGTCGGCTCGTCGAGGAAGAGAATGTCGGGTTGGTGGGAGAGCGCCTTGGCGATCATCACCCGGCGCTTCATGCCGCCCGACAGCTCCATCATCCGCGCCTTGCGCTTCTCCCACAGGGTGAGGTCCTTCAGCAGCCGTTCGAGATAGGCATCGTCGGGCGCGCAGCCGAACAGGCCGCGGCTGAAGCGCACCGTCGCCCACACCGTCTCGAAGGCGTCGGTGTGCAGCTCCTGGGGGACGAGCCCGATCTTCATCCGCGCGGGGCGATAGTCGCGGCCGATGTCGTGCCCGTCGGCCTCGATCGTGCCGCTCGTCGGCGTGACGATGCCGCAGACGATGGAGATGACCGTCGTCTTGCCCGCGCCGTTCGGGCCGAGCAGAGCGAAGATCTCGCCTTTCTCGATCTCCAGATTGACGTCGCGCAGCGCCTGATGCCCGCCGGCATAGACCTTGGACAGGCCGCGGATGGAAATGACCGGGTGATTCATCTGCCCCCCATAAACCGGTTTATTGCGAGGGCGGAATGGGCGGCTCTTCCTTGGCCGTTTCGAGCGTCAGCCCATGGCGCAGCAGCATCGGCACGTTGGCCAGCGCGAAGAGGAAGGTCGCCGGCACGAAGCCCCAGATTTTCGAGGAGAGCCAGAAGCTCGTGCTCGTCGTCCGCCAGATAATCTCGTTGGCGATCGCCATGGCGACGAAGAAGACGATCCAGTTGCGGGTGAGTAGCCGCCAGCCTTTGTCCGACAGGCCGGGATAGATGGTGCCGAGCGCCACCTTCAGCAGGTTGCGGCCGGTCACCAGCCCGAACAGGAGCAGGCCGGCCACGAACAGATAATAGAGGGTCGGCTTCATCTTGATCAGCCAGTCCGCGTGCAGCCAGATGGTGAGGCCGCCGAGGATGAGCACCATGAAGGCGGAGAACCAGAGAAGCGCCGACACCTTCCGGTAGACGATGAGGGAGACGATCACGGCGAGTGTGATCGCGGCCATGAAGGCGCCGGTCGCGGTGAAGATGCCGCGCCAGTAATTGACGCCGAAGAAGACGATCAGCGGCGCGAGATCGATGGCCAGCCGGGCCAGCGCGCTCGGTTCCTTGCGGGGCAGTTTCGTGCTCATGCCCGTCCCAACCCCGCAATGGCCCTTGCCGTTTCACGCGCATCGAACGGGCGGAGGTCGTCGATGCCCTCGCCGACGCCGATGGCGTGGATGGGAAGGCCGAACTGCTCTGCCGCCGCAACCAGCACACCGCCGCGCGCGGTGCCGTCGAGCTTGGTCATGACGAGACCGGTGACGCCCGCCACCTCGCGAAACACCTCGATCTGGCTCAAGGCATTCTGGCCGGTGGTGGCGTCGAGGACGAGCACGACGTCGTGCGGCGCCTCCGGGTTGAGGCGGCCGAGGACGCGGCGGATCTTGGCGAGCTCGTCCATCAGCACCTTCTTGTTCTGGAGCCGGCCGGCCGTGTCGACGATGAGGACATCGATACCCTCGGCCGTCGCCTTCTTCACCCCATCGAACACGATCGCCGAGCTGTCGCCGCCTTCCGGCCCCGAGATGACGGGAACGCCGATCCGGTCGGCCCAGATCTTCAGCTGCTCGATCGCGGCCGCGCGGAAGGTGTCGCCGGCGGCGAGGAGGACGCCATAATCCTGCTCGAGCAAGAGATGGGCGAGCTTGGCGATCGTCGTCGTCTTGCCCGAACCGTTGACGCCGACGACCAGGATCACCTGCGGCCGGGGAAAGGCGCTGATCTCGAGCGGCCTGGCGACGGGGGCGAGGATCTTCTCCACCTCCTGCGCGACGATCTCGCGCACGGCTTCCTCGGAAAGCCCGCGCTCGAACCGCTCGCGCGAAAGGCGGTCGCGGATCTTGGCCGCCGTCGAAGGGCCGAGATCCGAGGCGATCAGCGCCTCCTCGATCTCGTCCAGAATCTGGTCGTCAAGCGCGGCCTTGGTGAAGAGCCCGGTGAGATTGTCCCCGAGCCGCTCGGACGTTTTGCGAAAACCGGCCTGCAGCCGGTCGAGCCAGGACCCATCGCTCACGCGGGCACTCCGACGAGGGTTTCGCCTTCGAGGGCGGCGATCGTCACTTCCAGAACCTCCCCGTCATTCCCGCGCAAGCGGGAATCCCGCTTCTTTTCTTGATCCTGTGCCGAAGGAGAAGCGGGACCCCCGCCTTCGCGGGGGTGACGGAGGTGGACGGGCGCGAAATTCTCGGCGTGGCCCATTCGATCCTTTTCCATGAGCACGCGCTGGCGTGTCCCAACTAGCCCCTCCAGCCACATTCGCTTCCGCTGAGCACTAGCCTCCCGCAGCCGCCGCGCCCTTTCCTTCACCACCGGCGGCGGCACTTGCGGCATGCGGGCGGCCGGCGTGCCTTTCTTGGGGGAAAAGGGGAAGATATGGCCCATCACGATGTTGCATTCGTCGATCAGACGCAGGCTGTTCGCGTGCATCTCGTCCGTCTCGGTGGGGAAGCCGGCGATGAGGTCGGCGCCGATCGCCAGCTCGGATCGCTTGGCCTTCAACCGCGCCACCGTCTCCACCGCCTGGGTCCGGCTGTGGCGGCGCTTCATCCGCTTCAGCACCATGTCGTCGCCGGCTTGGAAGCTCATATGGAGGTGCGGCATGAAGCGCTTCTCGTGGGCGACGATGTCCTCCAGGCGTTCGTCGATCTCGATGCAGTCGAGCGAGGAGAGGCGGAGGCGCGGCAGGTCCGGCACGTGGCGGAGGATGCGCTCGATCAGCTGCCCGAGGCTGGGTGCGCCGGGCAGGTCGGGTCCGTAGCTCGTGACGTCGACGCCGGTCAGCACTACCTCGAGAAAGCCTTCGCCGACCAGCGCCTTGATCCGCTCGACCACCAAACCGGCCGGCACCGAGCGGCTGTTCCCGCGGCCGTAGGGGATGATGCAGAAGGTGCAGCGATGGTCGCAGCCATTCTGTACCTCAACGAAGGCGCGGCTGCGCTCGGCAAAGCCGGTGACGAGGTGAGGCGCGGTTTTGCGCACCGCCATGATGTCGGAGACGCGGACTTCGGCTTGTGCGGGTGAAAAGAGTCCGCTCGTCCCGAGCGAAGTCGAGGGGCGCACCTCGGACTCTGTGCAGCGCCCCTCGACTTCGCTCGGGACGTTCGGGACGACCGAGTGGCGGTGGAGTTTTTCCGCATTCCCCACCACCCGTGCCACTTCGGGCATGGCGGCGAAGGTTTCCGGCTCGACCTGGGCCGCGCAGCCCGTCACCACAATCCGAGCCTCGGGCCGCGCACGCTTGGCCTTGCGGATTGCCTGGCGGGTCTGGCGGATGGCTTCATTGGTGACGGCGCAGCTGTTGACGATGATCAGCTCGTCCTGATCCACCGCAAGCTGCCGCATCGCCTCGCTCTCGGCGGCATTCAGGCGGCAGCCGAGGGTAATAACCTCCACGCTCACAGCTCGACCTCGCCGGAGAAAGCGTGGGCGGCGGGGCCGCTCATCCGGATGGTCTCGCCCGGCGCCCATTCGATCGTGAGGGTGCCGCCGGGCAGCCGCACCTTGACGGGGCTGGTGACCAGCTTCCGTCGGATCGCCGCGGCCGCCGTCGCGCAGGCGCCGGTGCCGCAGGCCTGGGTGAGGCCGGCGCCGCGTTCCCAGACGCGGAGGCGGATCGTTTTATTTTCAATGCTCGCGACGTTGACGTTCACACGCTCGGGAAAGAGCGGGTCCTGCTCGATCTGCGGCCCCAGCCGGTCGAGCGGCACGGCGTCCACATCCGCGACGAAGAAGATCACGTGCGGATTGCCGACGTTGACCGCGGCGGGGTCGCGCAAATCCTCCCAGCCGACCGGCATGTCGGCCGTGTCCATCGGGTAGGCGAGGGGGATCTCATCCCAGCCGAACAACGGCCGGCCCATGTCGACCGTCGCCGCGCTTCCGTTTGCCGACGCGGAGAGGAGGCCGCCCGCCGTCTCGATCGTACAGTCGCCGCCGATCAGGGTCGCGACGCAGCGCGAGGCGTTGCCGCAGGATTCGACCTCGCCGCCGTCGGAATTCCAGATCCGCATGCGCACGTCGGCGGCGTCCGACGGCTCCAGCACGATGAGCTGATCGCAGCCGATGCCCGTCCGCCGGTCGGCGAGCGCGCGGGCGCGGGCTTCGTCCATTTCGACGGCCGCCTCGCGGGCGTCGAAGATGACGAAGTCGTTGCCCAGGCCGTGCATTTTCAGGAAGCGGCGCCTCATCGTCGCCGCATCTAGGGAGGGGCGCCGGGCAAGTCCACCATGTGCCCTGCCACGAGAGAGGTTGCCCCCACGTTCGGCGCCGCTAGTGAGAGGCCGATGGACCTTGCCGATCCGCAGAGCCTCGGCTTCGACCCCGAGCGCCTCGCCTGCCTCGACCGCTACATTGCGGAGAAATATCTGCAGCCGGGCCTGCTGCCCCACGCCCAATTGCTCGTCGCGAGGGACGGCATCCCGGTCCATTTCTCCACCCAGGGCACCGCCAGGGCCGGCAGCGAGGCTCCGCTGCGCGAGGATGCGATCTTCCGCATCGCTTCGATGACCAAGCCGGTCACCTCCGTCGCCTTCATGATGCTGATGGAGGAGGGGAAGGTGGCGCTCGATACGCCGGTCGCGGACGTCATCCCCGAACTCGCGGAGATCGGCGTCTACGAAAGCGGCGGCGGCGACAGCCCGTTCCGGACGAAGCCTCCGGAACGGCCGATGCTGATGCTCGACCTCCTGCGCCACACCTCGGGCCTCACCTACGATTTCCAGCGCCGCACCCCCGTCGATGCTGCCTATCGCGCCCAAAAGCTCGACCTGCTTCGCCCGAGCTTCACGCTCGACCAGCTCGCCCAATCTCTCGGCAAGCTGCCGCTCGAATTCTCGCCCGGCGAGGCGTGGAATTACTCCGTTTCGACCGACATGATTGGGCTTGCGGTCGAGCGCGTCTCCGGCATGCCGTTCGCCAGCTTCCTGGAAAGCCGTATCTTTGCACCGCTCGGCATGGCCGACACTGGCTTCCACGTCCCGCCGGAGAAACGCGACCGCTTCACCGACGCCTGGGTGCTCGATCCGAAGAAGGGCCGGCTCCTCTACGATGCGGCGGAGGACAGCCTCTGGGGAAAGCCGCCCGTGCTGGCCGGCGGCGGGGGCGGCCTCGCCTCCACGACTGCCGACTATCACCGCTTCTGCCGCATGCTGCTCAGCGGCGGCACGCTGGACGGCACCCGCCTCCTGGGCCGTAAGACGCTCGATCTAATGACCCGCAACCATCTGCCGGGCGGGGCGGACCTCCAGACCCTCAGCCGCTCGTTGTTCAGCGAGGCCATCTATGCCGGGCAGGGTTTCGGCCTCGGCTTCGCGGTCAATCTCGATCCGGCCAAATCGATGGTGCCGGGGAGCGCCGGCGAGTTCTACTGGGGCGGCATCTTCTCGACCTATTTCTTCATCGATCCGGTCGAACGTGTGTCGATGATCTTCATGACCCAGCTCATGCCCTCGTCCAGCTACCCGATCCGCCGGCAGCTCAAGACGATGGTCTACGCCGCTCTGGCCTGAGCGCCGTGGACGAGGCACCGCTTCGTGTCCTCGTCCTGTCCTCCCGCTATCCGGATCGCGAGCGGCCCTATCGCGGCAATTTCGTCCAGCGGCAGATGATCGAGCTCGCCGCGCGGCCGGGCGTCGCGCTGGAAGTGGTCGCGCCGCTCGACCGGTCCCTTTCCCCCTTTTCGCACCGGACGCGCCTGCCCGAGCTCGACGCGCTTCCCGCGCGCGAGACGTGGAAGGGAATCGAGGTTCATCGGCCTGTTTATCCTGTTTTGCGGCCTTTTCCCGCGATGCGTCCGGTGCTGCTCGCCCGGCGTCTGCTGCCGCTGGTCCGCTCGATACGGGCCCGCTTCCGCTTCGACCTGGTCTCGGCCGAATTCGCATGGCCAGAGTGGCCGGCGGCGGCGCGGCTGGGGCAGGCCCTCGGCGTCCCCGTCTCGATGAAAGCGCGCGGCTCGGATTTCGAGGCCTATGCGACGAACGCGCGGCTGGGGCGCCTGCTGCTGGCCGCTACCCGCTCCGCCGCGGGCCTGCTGGCGGTGAGCGAGGACGTCAAGGCCGCGATGATCGCGGCTGGCGTGCCCGCTGATGCCGTCGAGGTTCATTATCCAGCCGTCGACACCGAGCTGTTCCGCATCACGGACCGGGCGGCGGCCAAACGGGCGCTGAAGGTGGAGGGTCCGCTGCTCCTCGCCGTTGGCAATCTAACCCGCAACAAGCGGCCGTCACTCGCCGTCGAGGCGCTCAAGCATCTTCCCGAAGCGACTTTGATCGTGGCGGGCGGCGGCCCGGAAGAGGCAGATCTCCGGCGCCGGATCGCAGCGCTCGGCTTGGAGGCACGGGTCAGGCTGCTCGGCGGTATCCCCCATGAGCTGCTCCCCACATTCTATGCGGCGGCCGATGCGCTGATCCATTGCCCGCAAATCGAAGGCCTCGCTAACGTCCGGCTGGAAGCGCTGGCATGCGGCACGCCGCTCGTCACCACCGCCGTCGGGGAGGCGAGGAGGCTCGTCCGATCGCCCGCGCAAGGGCGGATCGTACCGCCCGAACCCGAAGCCATTGCCGCGGCAGCCGCCGACTTCATTGCCGGTCCGCCTGTTCGAGAGGCGGTGCGGGCGGTGGCATTGGAGTTCAGCTGGGAACGGGCGACCGCTCAGCTTGAAGCGCATTTTCGCCGCGTCGCCGCAGCGAGAAGAGGGGCAGGCTAGAGTTCAGGAGTGGCTGGAGCCGGCGTCGAAGCTGAGGCCGGTGCCGGTTTCCGCCGAACCGCCCGCAATCCGCTTCACCCGCGGCCTCGACCAGGGTCGACGCGCTGGCTTTCTGCTTCCGTCCTTCACGCTGACCTCCCTGTTCCGACCGAAGTCCGTCGCGGATCGACAAACGGCGGGGAAAGGGAATGGTTGCGGATACGTCCCGATTGAACGGCCGGCGAGGAGAGACTAGCCTCTGTGCCCTGGCATTCTGCGGAGGCGACGATGGACCATCTCACCCGTCCCGAGGGTTCGGAACCCGAGGATTTCCACCTGACCCGCCGCACCGCGGTCAGCATGTTCTTCGCCGGCTATGCGCTCGCCGCGGTCTCGGCCGAGGCGGCGCCGATCGTGACGCCGACCGACGGCCTCACGATCGAGGAGGTCTTGATCCCCAACGGCGCGCCCAAGCCGCTGCCGGCCTATGTCGCGCGGCCGAAGGGGGGCGGCCGCCATCCCGCGATCGTCGTCGTGAACGAGATTTTCGGCATCCACGATTACATCAAGGACATCTGCCGGAGGCTGGCGAAGCTCGGCTATGTCGCGGTCGCGCCGGACTTCTTCTACCGCGCCGGCGCCAATCTGCCGGCGATGACCAGCATGGAGCAGATCCGGCCGATCGTCATGCAGGCAACGCCGGAGCAGGTAGACGGCGACGTCCGCGCCGCGTCCGCCTGGCTCAAGGCGCGGCCGTTCGTGGCCGGCAGCAAGATCGGCATCACCGGCTTCTGCTGGGGCGGCGGGGTCGTCTGGCGGGCGGCGATCGAGGATCCCGACATCCGCGCCGGCGTCGCCTGGTACGGCCAGCTGAAGCCGGTGATCGCGCGCGCCGCCGAGTTGAAGGCGCCGGTGCTCGGCCTCTACGGCGCGCAGGACCAAGGGATTCCGCAGACGGACGTCGAGGCGATGCGCGCCGCGCTCAAGGCGGCGGGCAAGACCAATTCCGACCTCCACGTCTATGCCGACGCGGGCCACGGCTTCCACGCCGATTACCGGGCCAGCTACAATGAGGCTGACGCGAAGGATGGCTGGGCGCGGATGCTCGCCTTCTTCCGCGCGAACGGGGTGGCTTGAGCCAAGATCCTCCCCGAGGGGAGGATCTTGCAAATGAACGGCCCTTCATTTGCCGTTCCGCCCCGCGCCGCTAAAAGGGCACGGGGAGGAATTTCATGAGCAAGGCTCTCAGCACGATCCACACGCATGCCACCGAATTCTGGATGGCGCGCGGCGCCGTCGGCGCAATCGTCGTGCTGCAATTGCTGCTCAGCAGCCGGGTCACGATCGGGCCCTGGTGGCTGGCGCCAGCGATCGAAGCGGCCCTGTTCCTGCCGCTCTCGGCCGCCACCGCCTGGGCCCAGGACGAGGTCGTCCGCGCCACGCATGAGCATCACTGGCACATGATCGCCAAGCGGCGGCGCCTGATCCGCTGGCTCGCCGTGATCCTCACCGGGATGATCACGTTGCTCAATCTCGGTTCGCTGATCATGGTGGTGACGGCCCTGCTCGGCGGACAGGCGGCCAATAACGGCCGCGCCCTTCTGCTCGATGCCGTGATCATCTGGGGGATCAACGTGATCGCCTTCGCCCTCTGGTATTGGGATATCGACCGGGGCGGCCCGGCGGCACGCGGCATCACCCGCAAATGCGTCATCGATTTCCTGTTCCCGCAGATGACGGTCGAGCAGCACCCGGACGATCAGGAATGGTCGCCCGGCTTCATCGACTATCTGTACGTCGCCTTCACCAACGCGACCGCCTTCTCGCCGACCGATACGCTGCCGCTCACCCGGCGGGCGAAGATGCTGATGATGATCCAGTCGGGCATCTCGCTGATGACCATCGCCCTGGTCGCGGCGCGCGCGGTCAACATCCTGTCCTGAAGCCGCGCGTCAGGCGCGTTCGGACAAAGGCAATTGGCGGAGCGCACGCGCTCCGCCACTCCTTTTGCAGTGACGTCGAGAAGCCGTCGATGATCATCGCGTGGCGATGCTCACCGGCTGCCGGTGCGCGAGGGCGACCGCCTGCTTCGCCTGGCCGCGAGCGCTCGCAAAGGCGTCGCGACGGCAGCTTTGCTCGGCCGAGGTCAGACCGATCCCGCCGTCGAAACGGCGCGGACAGACCTGGCGCACGGCCGCCGCCAGCCTCGCCTCGAGGGTGGACTGTCCCGCCGCCGTGCTCAGGTCGAGATCGCGGTAGGAGACTGCCGCGCTGGGCGCCGGCGAAGCGGATGCGGCGATGGCCTGGCCGGACAGGGCTGAAAGGAGCGCCGCCGGGAAGAGAAGCTTGTTCATGTGAACCTCCGTCTGCTGTCCGGCTGCCTTTGCGACGTTCGCATCGGTGGGCCGGCGGCAGTCGAATTATCCCGAGTCGCGCGGGAGCGCCCCACCCTGACGGGTAGGATGACTCTAGGTCCGTGCAGGCGTAGAGCCGCGCGGACACAGGGGGCGCCGTGGCGCAGGTGGATTCCGCAATCCTCGACCTGATCGGGCAGCTGCACGAAGGTGTGGTCGACGAGGATCTATGGGATCGCGGCATAGGCAGCATGTGTGCGTTGCTGCAGGTGCCCATGCTGGTGATGGGGACGGTCGGCCAGGGTGGGAAAAGCGTTCAGCTTGAATTCGGCCGCTACGCCGCGCGTGAAGCCATCGCCCTTCTGGAGGGGCCGCTCGCGGATCCCCGACACAATCCCTGGCTCGCCCTCGCCGCAAGGCACCCGCTCCGCCGACCCGTCACGGTCGAGGACGTGGGAGGCCAGGAGGCCCTCAAGAGCACACGGATATGGAATGAATTCTACCGCCCGTTCGATATCGGCGACAGCTTGGGCGCCGCGCTCGAGCGGCAGCCGGAATATGCGAACATCCTGATGTTCGGCCGTCGATCTTCGCAACCGATGTTCCGGGCGGCCGACCGGAGCGCCTTCGCCGCCCTCATGCCGCATATCGCCCGGGCCTGGCGGGTCAAACGCGCCTTGCGAGAATGGGAGACGCTGGCCGGCACGTTGAAGTTCGTCCTCGATCGCCTCGACCGCGCCGTCATCGTAACCGGGCCCGAGGGGAAGGTCCGTTTCGCCAACCGGGCCGCCGACCGCCTGCTCACCCGCGGTGACGGGATCGATGCCAGGCGGGGATCGGTCCGCGCGACGAAGTCCGGACATTCGGCCGCCCTCCTGTCGCTGATCGAGAAGGCGGCGTGGACGGGCACCGGCGACGAGTCGGTCGCGGTCGATGCGCTCTCGCTCCCCTCCGCCGATGCAGGTCCGTCGCTCGCAATCGTCGCGGAGCCGCTGGCGCCGGCGCACAGCGACCGGCTCGGGCACAAGGCGGAGCGCGGCGCGGTGCTGTTCATCAGCGATTCCGAGGCATGCAACCGCCCGCCGGTCGAACGGCTTCGTGTCGTCTACGACCTCACGCCGGCCGAGGCGCGGCTGACGTCGCTCGTTGTGGAGGGCAAGGATGTCGCCTCGGCTGCCGGCATGCTGGGGGTGTCGCCGAACACCGTGAAATACCATCTGAAGGCGATTTACGAGAAGGTCGGCGTGTCGCGGCAAAGCCAACTGGTGCGCCGCGTGCTGGCGGACGTCGGCGGCCTCGCCGAGCCCGAAAAGATGGTCCCCAGCAAGCCGGCCTGAGTTAGCTGCCGAAGGTCTGGGCGAGGAAGCTCGGGACCGGGCCGTTCCAGCCCTCCTCGGCCTCCTCGGGCTCCTCCGGTCGCGTCGGCCGCTCGGGGCGCTGGACGCGGGGCTTCCTCTCCGGCTGGGAGCGCTCCGGCTTCGGGGCCGCCGCCTTGGCGGCCGGGACTTCCTTGCCGCGCCGGCCGCGCTCGCGGCGCGGCGCGCGTGCCGGCTCGGCCGCGGGCTCCTCGTCCGGCTCGGGAGCGGCGTCCGGAGCGGCGATTCCTTCCACCGGGCGGATCTGCGCGCCGGTCAGCTTCTCGATCGCCTCGATCGCTTCCGCGTCGGCCTTGGTCGCGAGGGTGATGGCGATACCTGTCTTGCCGGCGCGGCCGGTGCGGCCGATGCGGTGGATATAATCGTCGGGATGCCATGGCACGTCGTAGTTGAAGACGTGGCTGACGTCCTTGATGTCGAGCCCGCGCGCGGCGACGTCCGAGGCGACGAGGATATTGATCTCGCCGTCCTTGAAGCGGTCGAGCTCACGGATTCGCTCCGGCTGCTCCATGTCGCCGTGGATTTCGCTTGCCTTGAGGCCGGCGCGCTTGAGGTCGCGGGCGAGCTCGCGGACCGTCGTCTTGCGATTGCAGAAGACGATGGCGGTGCGGACGTCGTGACCGCGGAGGCGGTCCTCCAGCACTTGTCTCTTCTTCCGCGCGTCGACCCGCAGCAGGCGCTGGTCGATCGAGGCGTTCGCGGTGGCCGGACGGGCCACCTCGATCGTCTTCGGGTTGGAGAGGAACTTGTCCGCCAGTTTCTTGATCGGCCCCGGCATGGTCGCCGAGAAAAGCAGGGTCTGGCGGTTGGCCGGCAGCTTCGAGCAGATTTCCTCGATGTCGGGGATGAAGCCCATGTCGAGCATCCGGTCGGCCTCGTCGATGACGAGGAGGTTACAGTCGTTGAGCATGATCTTGCCGCGCTGGAAGAGATCCATGAGCCGGCCCGGCGTGGCGATCAGCACGTCGACGCCCTTTTGCAGAGCCTTCTGCTGATCGCCCATCGACACTCCGCCGATGAGGAGCGCCATGGAGAGCTTGTGATGCTTGCCGTATTTCTCGAAATTCTCGGCGACCTGGGCGGCGAGCTCGCGGGTGGGCTCCAGGATCAGCGAGCGCGGCATCCGCGCGCGGCTGCGGCCCTGGGCCAGGATGTCGATCATCGGCAGCACGAAGCCGGCCGTCTTGCCGGTGCCGGTCTGGGCGATGCCGATCAGGTCCCGATTCATCAGCACCGAGGGGATCGCCTGGCGCTGGATCGGCGTCGGCTCGCTATAGCCCGCTTCCTCTACGGAGCGAAGCAATTCATCGGAAAGGCCGAGGTCGGCAAAGCTCATTCATTTGTCCGGAAAAACTGGCGGTTGGCCGCCGCTTCTTTGGGGCGGCGCTTCACCCCAGCGGGCTCGAAAGTCAAGCAAGGTTCGAGGGGGTGGGCGCTATCGTCTCGCCTTTAGCGTGCGAAACTTGTCGATGCCGCACTCGCCGCCCATCCGGGAGCGGATGACGTCGCGGTCGGCGCAGATCTGCCCGTCGGGGTTGGGCGTGACGTAAAAGCCCCGATAATAATCGAGCGCCGGGCAGGAGCTGTCGAGGCGGGCGCGGATGCGGCGGTTGTCGCGCAGGAAGAAATCGACGCTGGCCGGCGCGACGATCGCATAGCCGGCGACCAGCCGCGCCGGCACGCATTTCGGGCCCTTGCCCTCCTTCCAGCGGACCAGCGGCGGCGCGGTCGACGGGCCGGTCGTCACGCGCACGTAGATCTGCTCGTGCACCACGATTTGGCCGTATCGCGGCGCTGGGGGCGGCGAGGGAGGCGCCGCGCCAAGCAGCAGCAAAGGCGCGAGCGCGGCCGCGCCCTTGAGGAAACGTCTCGAATTCATCGGGACGGCCTTTCCGTCCGACGCTTGAACATCGGCTGAACTCCCCCTTTCGCACGCGGAACCTAATCGCTCCGGCGGCCGCAGCCAATGCGGCCGCAAATCCGGGCCTTCGCAGCGCGATTCGGCGCGGCGGCGCTTGCAGAAAGCGCATTTCGCCCATAGACGTTGCGCCGCATCGGCGGCCCCTCGGCGGCCGCTTCCAGACGATCAGACGGAGACCTAAGACCCATGGCGACCCAGCCGCCGGCCAATGCCCTGCCCATTTTCTACGGAGACCTCGAGCCGCTCTCGAGCGCGACCCACGGCAATTACAAGAGCCGCTCCAGCGACAAGGCACCCTTCCTGGTCGGCACCCACGCCGTCCCGATCACGATCGACGAGTTCATCTCGGTCCAGCGTTTCTGCCCGGTCATCTTCTCGGTCGGCGAGACCTCGCTGCCGCTCGCGCTGATGGGCCTCAACGAGGGCGTCAACGTCTTCGTCGACGACGAGGGCAAGCTGCTGAGCAACGAATTCTACGTGCCGGCCTATGTCCGCCGCTATCCGTTCCTCCTCGCCCGGCTGGCGCCGGAGGCTCAGGAGCTGTCGCTCTGCTTCGATCCCACCAGCGGCCTCGTCGGCGATTTCGAGGAGGGGACGCCGCTGTTCGAAGGCGAGAAGCCGACCGAGGCGGTCAACAACATCCTGAAGTTCTGCGAGGAATTCGAGATGTCGGCCCAGCGCACCGTCCAGTTCATGAAGGAGCTGGAGGATGCGGGGCTGATCATGGACGGCGAGGTCTCGATTCAGGCACCCGGCGCCGCCGAGCCGATCGTCTACCGCGGCTTCCGGATGGTCAACGAAGAGAAATTGCGCGATCTGCGCGGCGACGAGCTGCGCAAGATGAACCAGAACGGCATGCTGGCGCTCATCTTCGCCCATCTCTTCTCGATGCAGCTGATGCGGGAGATCTTCGCCAAGCAGGTGGACCAGGGCAAGGGGCCGGCAGTCGCCGGCTTCTCGGGGTCGGGCTTGGCGGTCGGCAACGCCTGATGGCGGGGTCGGCGGGGATCGGGGCCGCGGCAACCGGGAGCCTTAATCCGGCGCGCTACTCGCGCGTCGCCATCCTGCTGCATTGGATCATCGCGGCTCTGATCCTCGTCAATCTCTATCTCGGCCTGTTCCACGAGGATATGTCGAAGCCGGTGCGCGCCTCGATGCTGTTCTATCACAAGGCGATCGGGCTCACCGTCCTCGCGCTGACATTGCTGCGCCTGGCGTGGCGGTTGGGCCATCGCCCGCCGCCCTACGACGCGGCCATGAAAAGGTGGGAGTTGGGCCTCGCGCGGGTCACCCACTGGGCCTTCTACGTCATGCTCCTGATCCTGCCGCTGAGCGGCTGGCTGCTGATCTCGACCGGCGGGAAGCCCACCAGCTGGTTCGGCCTGTTCAACGTCCCGGCGCTCCCCATCGCTCGCGGCGACGACGCGCACGATCTGTGGGACGCGGTCCATGTGTTTCTCGGCTGGGCGATGCTGGTGCTCGTCGTCCTCCACATCCTCGGCGCACTGAAGCACCAGCTCCAGGGACACCGCCAAATTTTCGGCCGCATGGCGCCGTGGGCGTATCGCACGCCCTAACCGTCATCCCGGACTTGATCCGGGACCTATGAACGCGGCTTTGGAGCTCCGCCTGCTCGGTGTTCATGGATCCTGACTTTCGTCAGGATGACGAGGTGGCGAGGCCCGCCCACGCCTAAAAAATTGGTGTCTTGAAACCCGTTAACCTCTTCCTAGATTATAACAGACGCGTCGAGCACCCCCCTTTGCCCGGCGCGTTAACGCCCTCGGGCGTTTCCTCCCTGAACCTGGCCACCCCGTGCTCGCACGGGGTGGTCTTTTCTTTTCGGCCTATTCCGCCGCGATCGCCGCCGGCGGTTCGAGCGCCTGCCGCACCAGCGCTTCCGCGACCGAGGCGATCAGGCGGGAAACCGGATCGAAGCGCGGGCCTGGCGACCGCAAATCCGGTCCGAGATAGAGGGCGCGGTCGATCTCGATCTGCAGTGCGTGCACGTTCTCGGCCGGCCGACCGTGACGCTCGGTGACGTGGCCGCCGGCATAAGGCGCGTTCCGCGCGACGGCGAAACCCGCCTCCACCACCATTCGCTCGGCCGCCTCGGTCAGCTCCGGCGCGCTGCTGGCGCCGTGGCGGTCGCCGAGCACCACCGAAGCGGCACCGCCGCCGCGCGGGGGCATGGAATGGCAATCGAGCAGGACGGCGATCCCGAAACGCTGCTTCGCCGCCGACAGCGCGTTCTCGATCGCGCGATGATAGGGGCGATGGATCGTCTCCACCCGCCGCGCCAGCTCCTGCGCGGAGAGGCGCTGGCGCCAGATCGGCCCGGCGCCCGCGATCCGGTCCGGCACCAGGCCGAGGCCGCCGCGGGTGCGGGCAGATTCGAACAGCTCGGAGCGTTCCGGCCGCGGCACCACCAGCGCCGGATCGAGCTCGCGTTCATCCCGGTTGAGGTCGATCTCCGCGCGGGGCGCTTCAGCGACGATTGCGACCGCTCCGGCGGCGACGGCGCGCCAGATCAGCCGGTCGACCAGCCGGTCCTCCAGCGTCTCGAGCCGGCGGCGCGGCAGCCGCGCGGCGGCGAGCAGCGCATCGGAATAAGCGCGCCCGGCATGGGGCACGGAGAGCACGACCGGCGACTCCGGGCCAAGCGGGCCGAGGCGACGGAAGGGCGGCTGGCCCAAGGGCTGGCGAGGTGAGTCGGCCATTTGCATTTTCACGGTAAGTAGTCCGCTTTTGGCACGCAATCGGCTTGTCCGGGCTTTCGGCGGGACTCGGGCTGCTCCTACGCTGGAAAAGGGCCGGCGGTTCCGGCATAACGTCCGGATCGAGGCCGCATAGGCGCGGCCGTTTCTGAAAGGCGGCGATGATCAGGATCCTGCTGGCGGAGGACGACGAGTCGATGCGGGTCTATCTCGCTCGTGCGCTCGAACGGTCCGGCTATGCGGTGACCGCCGTCGACCGCGGCACCGCCGCCTTGCCGCTGATCGAGAACGAGGTGTTCGACCTCCTCCTCACCGACATCGTCATGCCCGAAATGGACGGGATCGAGCTCGCCCAGAAGGCGGCCGTGGTCGCTCCGGAGATGCGGGTGATGTTCATCACCGGCTTCGCGGCGGTGGCGCTGAAGGCCGGCAAGGCCGCACCTTCGGCCAAGATCCTCTCCAAGCCCTTCCACCTGCGCGACCTCGTCGCCGAGGTGGACCGCCTGTTCCAGGCCGAGGACGCGCACGGACGGCTTTGAAGGCCGGTTGCCAAGTCTCTGATTTTTCGGAAAATGGTGGGCGTGGCAAGGATTGAACTTGCGACCCCTGCGATGTCAACACAGTGCTCTACCACTGAGCTACACGCCCACGACGGCGCATGTAGCGAGGGCTCGGACGGGGTGCAACCCGCTCCGGACATTT
This sequence comes from Allosphingosinicella sp., assembly GCA_036269695.1. Lineage (GTDB taxonomy): Bacteria > Pseudomonadota > Alphaproteobacteria > Sphingomonadales > Sphingomonadaceae > Allosphingosinicella. The sequence goes on from DATBDY010000051.1 coordinate 163,646, forward strand.
GATCGCGCGAGGCGGCTTCCAAAACGAAACGGCCGCCGGTTGCCCGGCGGCCGCTCGCATTTCGGTCCTGGCGCCGCTTACCAGATGCGGACGCGCTGCTCCGGCGGGATGTAGAGCTTGTCGCCGGGCTGGATGTTCCAGGCCTTGTACCAGGCATCGACGTTGCGCAGCGGCGCGACGGCGCGGATCTGGCCGGGCGAGTGCGGATCGCTGACCAGCTGCTGGCGCAAAGCCTGCGGCCGCTGCAGCGTCCGCCACACCTGGCCCCAGCCGAGGAAGACGCGCTGGTCGCCGGTGAAGCCGTCGATCACCGGCGACGGCCTGCCGTTCAGCGAGGCATGGTAGGCGTCGAGCGCGATCGAGATACCGCCGAGGTCGCCGATATTCTCGCCCATCGTCGCCTTGCCGTTGATGTGCATGTTCGCAAGGTCGGCGAAGTCATAGGCCTCGTACTCAGCTCCGAGCCGGTCGGCCTGGGCCTGGAACTTGGTGGCATCGTCGGCCGTCCACCAGTCGCGGAGCACGCCGTTGCCGTCCGACTTGCGGCCCTGGTCGTCGAAGCCGTGGCTGATCTCGTGACCGATCACGCCGCCGATGCCGCCATAATTGACCGCCATGTCGGCCTTCGGATCGAAGAAGGGCGGCTGGAGGATTGCGGCCGGGAAGACGATCTCGTTGCGGGTGGAATTGTAATAAGCGTTCACCGTCTGCGGCGTCATGCCCCATTCGGTCTTGTCGACCGGCCCGCCGAGGCGGACGCGGCGGTAATTCCACTCGTAATGGCGGGTGCGCTCGGCATTGCCGACGAGGTCGCCCGGCACCGGTTGCAGCGCGCTATAGTCGCGCCACTTGGTCGGATAGCCGACCTTAACGGTGAAATGGGCGAGCTTGTCGAGCGCCTGCTTCTTGGTGTCCGCACCCATCCAGGTGAGGTTCTGGATGCGGCCGGCGAGCGCCGTGCGCAGGTTTCCGACCAGCTGCTCCATCTTCGCCTTGGAATCCGGCGGGAAATAGAGCGAGACATAGTCGCGCCCGATCCCCTCGCCGACCGCCCCTTCGGCGACACCGACCGCGCGCTTCCAGCGTTCGCGCTGCTGCGGCTGGCCGTTGAGGAAGTGGCCGTGGAACTCGAAATTGGCGTCGTCGAAGCGCTTGGACAGCAAAGGCGCCATTTCGTCCGTCATGCGGAACGCTTCCCACGCCTTCAGCGTGTCGAGATCGGTGTCCGCGAAGACCTGGGCGATCTTCGGCATGGCGGTGTTCTGGGCGACGATCACGCGCTTGCCGTCGCCGAGATCGGCGGCCTGCCAGAAAGCGGCCCAGGGGAAGCCTGGCGCCTGCGCCTGCAGATCGGCGAGCGACATCGGATTGTAGGTCTTGTCGCGGTCACGATTCTGCGCGCGGCTCCAGTGCGCCTCGGCGAGCTTGGTCTCGAGCCCAACGACGGCCGCCGCGGCCGCTTCGGGGTTCGGCCAGCCGGCCAGGCCGAGCATCTGCGCGACATAGGCCTGGTAGCGCTCGACCTGCGGCTTGAACTTAGGGTCGAGATAAAGGTCGCGGTCGCCGAGGCCGAGGCCGCCCTGGCGCAGCGAGAGCGCGTAGACGTCGGGATTCTTGGCATCGTCGCCGATGCCCGGTCCGAAGAAGCTGCCGCCGAAGCTGCCGGTGACAGAGCGGCCCATGATCTGCGCGATCTGCTCCTTGCTGGTCGCATCGGCGATCGGCGCGAGGCGGGCCTTGAGCGGCGCGGCGTCGAGCTTCTCGATCGTCGGCTGGTCCATATAGCCCTGGTAGAAGATCGCCGCCTTCATCCGGTCGGGATGAGCCTTGTCGTTGATGCTGTAGTCGTCGAGCAGCTTGTGGACACGCACTTCGGAGAGGTCGCGCAGGTTGATGAAGGCGCCTTCGGAGGTGCGGTCGGGGCGAATGGTCGTGTTCTTTGCCCAGGTGCCGTTGACGAACGCGAACCAATCGTCACCCGGCTTCACCGCGCGGTCCATGCCGGCCGTGTCGAAGCCCCAGGTGCCGTAATGGAGCGGCGTTCCGCCGGTGTCGGTGGTCGCCACGAGCGAGCCTCCGCCCGCCGGTGCCTGGTCGAAGATGGACATGATCGTGCAGGCATCGTCGATGCACGAATGCTGCTCATGTGCGATGACGGGCGCGGCCGCGACGAGCGCGACGGCGGATACAGCGAAGGCAAGGCTCTTCTTCACAGGCGTTCTCCAGGCAAGTCTTTGAAAATCGCCCCCTTTTCCCCCCAGGAAGCGCGCCGAGTCCTTAACCGAACGAATTGCGAAAAGCAATCAATCCTTAACGATCCGCACCGCCTCCGCCGCGCGCGTCGCAAGCGTCCGCGCCGCCTCGATCGTCTCTCCCGACGCGAGCGCGACGCCCATGCGGCGGTGGCGGCGGGTGACGGGCTTACCGAAGATGCGGACGTCCACCTCGCCGCCGCGGCCGCCGAGGGCGAGGGCGTCGGCGAGACCCTCGTAACGGAAATCCTGGGCCTCCTCGTCGGCCAGGATCACCGCGGAGGCCGCCGCCGGATAGCGAAGGTCGATGTGGGGGATCGGCAGGCCGAGCACGGCGCGGGCGTGGAGGTCGAATTCGGACAGATTCTGCGAGAGGAGCGTGACCATGCCCGTATCGTGCGGGCGCGGCGACAGTTCGGAGAAGATCACCTCGTCGCCGGCGACGAAGAATTCGACGCCGAAGATGCCGGTGCCGCCGAGATCGTCGACGACCTTGCGCGCCATCTCCTGCGCATCGGCGAGCGCCCGTGCCGACATCGGCGTCGGCTGCCAGCTCTCCATATAATCGCCCCGCTCCTGGCGGTGGCCGATTGGCGGGCAGAAGATCACGCCGTCCCGGGTGCGGACGGTGAGGAGGGTGATCTCGTAGTCGAAGCGGACGAACTCCTCGACGATCACCCGCGCCCGGTCGCCGCGCATGTTGGCCACCGCATAATCCCAGGCGCGGCTTAGGTCCTCCGGGCCCTCGATGGTCATCTGGCCCTTGCCGGAGGAGGACATGACTGGCTTCACGACGCAGGGAAAGCCGGTGCGGCGCGCGGCTTCCTCAACCTCCTCGAATGTTTCTGCAAAGCGGTAGCGGGAGGTCCTGAGGCCCAGCTCCTCGGCGGCAAGGGCGCGGATGCTGTCGCGGTTCATCGTCATCATCGTCGCCCGCGCCGATGGGATCACAATGGTGCCCGCCGCCTCGATCTCCTGCAGCACTTCGGTGCGGATCGCCTCGACCTCCGGCACGACATAATCGGGCCGGTGCCTGGCGATGACGGCGCGAAGCCGGTCTCCGTCGAGCATCGGGAAGACCTCCGCCTCGTCCGCCACCTGCATCGCCGGCGCCCCCGCATAGGAATCGCAGGCGATCACGTAAGCACCGAGACGCTTGGCGGAGATGGTGAACTCCTTCCCCAGCTCGCCCGAGCCGAGCAGGAGGATGCGTGCGATGAAATTCATGGCGCCCTCGTACGGGGCGCGGCGCAGCGCCTCAAGCGGGGAGGGCGATCGGGAAATAATCCTTCAGCCGTTCGAGCGTCTCGTCGGTATTGCGGTGGTGGACGAAGATGCCGCCGACTTCCTCCCAGCGGTGGGCGTGGCGGAGCTGGTCGTCGACCAGCACGTCGCCGGGCCGGGCATGGTCGCGCTTGTCGCGGGCCATGGTGGTGATGATGCGGGTGCCGGGGAAGTATTTCGCCGCCCAGCGCACCTTCTGGTCCGCCGCCCAATTGCCTTGCGGAAGGCCGGTGAGGATGATCGGATCGAGGTGCCTCACCGCCTCGAACAGCCGCATGGCGTCGGGCATGAGTGGTAGGCCGAAGTAGAAATCGGGGGCGGTCGCCAGCTTCGCCCAGAAGCGGCCGATTCCGTGGCGTTTCTCGAACTCGCGAACCCCCATGCCGAGGATCGCGGTCGCGCCCTTGTCGAAATCGGCGAGCACGCCGTCGCAATCGAGATAGAGCTGCCGTGCCATGCCCGCTTCAGCGGAAGCGGGCGGGGAGGAGCTTGACCGGCATGGGGAGGTCGAACTCCGTCAAGCCGTGGGCGGCGATGACGTCGTTCGATTCCTTTGCCCGCCGCCCGTCCGCCAGCGACCAGGTGATATGATAGGTGCTGCCGTCCGGCCGGTCGGTGGTGCCGGCGATACGGACGACCATCGCCTCGACGCCCTTGCCGTCATCGGCGCGGCCGACGATCTCGCCCAGATCCTCGTCCGGCAGCGGAGCGTTGGCCGACGCCTTGCTCTGCAGCGTCACGTGATCGGCGACGACGTTCGCATAGCGGGGCGGGAATTGCTGGAGCAGCTCCGCGCGCTGGTCGCGGTCGAGCTTCCAGCCGGTGACGCTGTCGCCGCTGCCGGCTTTCGCGGCGGCCTCTCGTGCCGAAGGTGCCATGGCCGGAGAAAGCGCGGAGGCCGGAGCCGGTTCCCGCCTTGCGCGTTCGGGGCGGGAAGAGGAGCCGAATATGGGCCGCGAACGCGAACAGCAGCTGAAGGACCGGGACCTCCCGTCCGACGATCCCGAAATCGAGCGGGAGGCGGAGGAGAATCGCCGCGAGATGGACGAAGTGCCGCCCCACGGCGCCGATCCGCTGCACGAGGGGCCGTAGGAGTTGCTCCCCGGCGAAAGCCGGGGTCCAGTCTGGCGTTTGTGCCGCTGGGCCCCGGCCTTCGCCGGGGAGCGGATTCTGCGCAGGGGCTGTTAGCCGCCCAGCCGCTCCGCCAGCGCCTGCTTCTCCGCCTCGCTCATGTGCAGGCCGAGCTTGCTCCGCCGCCACAGCACATCCTCGGCCGTACGCGCATATTCACGCTCGACCAGCCACTGGACCTCGCGCTCGTAGAGGCCGGCGCCGTAATGGCGGCCGAGATCCTCGATCCGGTCCGCGTCGCCGATCAGCTCCTTGAGCCGCGTGCCGTAGGCGCGGGACATGCGCAGCGCCGTCGGCGCCGGCAGCCATTCCGAAAGCCTGTCCAACCATGTGAGGAACGCGGGATAGAGGTCGCCGCCGGGGAGGATCTTCCAGCTCGTCGAGCGGCGGCCCTCGATGCCGAGCATGTCGACCGCCTTCTGCGCCAGCGCGCGGGCGGTGGTGATCTTGCCGCCGAAGACGGAGAGCAATTTCGGTCCGGGATGCGGCTCCAGCTCCAGATGGTAGTCGCGGGTCACCGCCTTGGCGTCGGCATGGCCGTCGTCGAACAGGGCGCGGATGCCGGAATAGCACCAGATCAGGTCGGACGGGACGATCTGGTGCTTGAAATAGCGGTCGGTGGCCTCGCAAAGATAGCGGATCTCTTCCGCCGAGATCTGGGCGTCCTCCGGCCGGCGTACCGGCACGTCGGTCGTGCCGATCAGGGTGAATTCGAATTCGAAGGGAAGGGCGAAGACCACGCGCCCGTCCGGCTGCTGCAGGATGTAGGCATGATCGCCGTCCCAGAGCTTGGGAACGACGATATGGCTGCCCTTGACCAGCCGCGCCCGGTCCCGGCTGGTCTGGCCGAGGCGGGCGAGCACGTCCGAGACCCAGGGGCCGCCGGCATTGGCGATGGCGCGGGCGGCGACGGTGCGGCCGTTCGACAGCTGGGCCCGCCAGACGCCGCCCTCGCGCCTCGCCTCGTGCAACGCGGTGCGGGTGGCGATCTCGGCGCCGTTCTCCGCGGCGTCGATAGCGTTGAGGACGGTCAGGCGGCTGTCGTCGTCCCAGGCATCCCAATAGGTGAGCAGGCGGCGCCGGTCCTTCAGCGGCGCCTGCAGCTCGGGCCGGTCGCGCCACACCCGCCGCGAGCGCGGCAGGCTGCCGCGGATGGAAAGCAGATCGTAGGCATAGAGGCCGGCGCGGATCATCCAGTGCGGCCGCATGTGCTTCGCGTGCGGGATGACGAATCGCAGCGGGCGGACGATGTGGGGCGCGGTGCGCAGCAGGATCTCCCGCTCCTGCAGCGCCTCGCGGACGAGGCGGATCTGGCCGTATTCCAGATAGCGCAGGCCCCCGTGGATCAGCTTGGACGAGGCCGAGCTGGTATGGCCGGCGAGATCGTCCTTCTCGACCAGCAGCACCGAGGCCCCGCGGATCGAGGCGTCGCGCGCGATCGCGCACCCGTTGATGCCGCCGCCGATGACGAGGAGGTCGTAGCTGTCCATCGCTGGCTTGCAGCCTAGCCAGCGCGCGCGCCATAGTCGATGCGGAGAGGGGGCGGGCATGGGCGACAGGCTGCTGGTCATCGACGAAGGCACGACCAGCACGCGTGCGATGCTGTTCGGGACGGACGGCGCCTGCCTTGCAGTGGAGCAGCGCGAGCTCAAGCAGCATGTCCCCGAAGCCGGCTGGCTGGAGCATGATGCGGAGGAGATCTGGGCCTCCAGCCTCGCCTGCGCCCGCGCGGCCGTGAAGCAAGGCGGGGGCGCGGACCGGATCGCGGCGATCGGCATCACCAACCAGCGGGAGACGATCGCTTTCTGGAGCCCGCGGACGGGGAGGGCGCTCGCCCCGGCCATCGTCTGGCAGGACCGCCGCACCGCCGCCGCCTGCGAGAAGCTCCGCGAGGCGGGGCACGAGCCGATGGTGCAGGCGAAGACGGGCCTGCTGCTCGACCCCTATTTCAGCGCCTCCAAGATCGCCTGGGCGCTCGATCATTGGCCGCAGCTGCGCGAGGCGGGCGAGGATCTGTGCGTCGGCACGATCGAATCCTGGCTCGTCTTCCGCCTGACCGGCGGCCTCCACATTTCCGATGCGACGAATGCCTCGCGCACCGCTTTGATGGATATCGGGCGAGGCAGCTGGGACGACGATCTGCTCGGGCTCTGGGGCGTATCAAAGAAGGCACTGCCGGAGATCGTCGACTGTGCCGGCGCCTTCGGTACGACGCTGCCGGAGCATTTCGGCCGGCCCATCCCGGTCGCGGGCCTCGCCGGCGACCAGCAAGCCGCCTCGATCGGCCAAGCGTGCCTTTCCCCCGGCGATACCAAGGCCACCTACGGCACCGGCGCCTTTATCCTGACCAATACCGGCGACACGCCGCGGTCCAGCCACCACCGGTTGCTCTCCACGATTGCGTGGCAGCTATCAGGTAGTCGCAGCTATGCGCTGGAAGGCTCTGTTTTCGTTGCCGGAAGCCTGATCAAGTGGCTGCGGGATGAGCTTGGGCTTATCGCCGCCGCGCCGGAGAGCGAAACACTCGCCCGCTCGGTACCGGACAGTGGCGGCGTCCAGATCGTCCCCGCGCATAGCGGCCTCGGCGCGCCTTATTGGCGGCCGCACGCCCGCGGCGCCATTTCGGGCCTCAACTTCGCCACCGGCCGCGCCCATCTCGTCCGCGCGGCGCTCGAAGCGACGGCGCACCAGACCCACGACCTCATGGAGGCTTTTGCCGCCGACGGCGCGCCGTGGACCCTGCTCAAGATCGACGGCGGCATGGCGTCGAACGGCTGGCTGGCGCAGGATTTGGCGGACGTGCTGGAGCTCACGGTCGAACGCCCCGATTTCGTCGAGACGACCGCGCTCGGCGCCGCCATGCTCGCGGCCGTCGGCTGCGGGCTCTGTCGCGACCTCGACCAGGCGGCGGCAATGCGCGGCGGCGTCCGCCGCTTCGAGCCGGCCATGGCCGCCGACATACGCCGCGGCCGCCTCGACGGCTGGCGGCGCGCGGTCGAGGCGGTGCTCGCCTCCAGCTGATGTAGGCAAGCCATTTTCTTTCCCGATCAGCCTGTTATCGTGGCGCTTCCACGGCAACAGGGATGAACGCCGATGAAAGCTCTCACAATGTCCGTCATCATGGCCGCGTTGCTCGCGACCGGGGCAAGCGCAGCCGAGAAGCGGGCCTCGCCGGCCCGACAGGGCGAGATGATCCTGTATCGCGAAACCAATTTCAACGGGGACAACAAGGTCCTCGATCGCGACAACACCTACATTCACACCGACTGGAACGTGGCCAGCATCGCCATCTATCCGGGCGAAAAATGGCAGATCTGCAACAAGCCGAGCTTCAAGGGCGAATGCCTGATTCTGACCGACAGCCTGCCCGACGCCTCGAAGATGGGTATCATGGGCCAGGTGCCGTCGGCACGGCGCGCGCCCGACAGTCACTGAGACGGGGGCGCCTCGCAACGGGGCGCCACACCGCTTGTTAAACCTTGCGGGCTATGGCTCCGGCCATGGCTCAGCGCATCCATCTGATCGCCGCCGCGCGCCCTAATTTCATGAAGGTCGCGCCCCTCTGGCATGCGCTCGCCGCCGATCCCGGCTTCACGCCGGTGCTGGTTCATACCGGCCAGCATTATGACGCCAACATGTCGGGTGCCTTCTTCGCCGACCTGAAGCTGCCGCCGCCCGATCACCATCTCGGCATCGGCTCGGGCAGCCATGCCGAGCAGACCGGCGGGGTGATGATTGCGTATGAGAAAGTGGCGCTAAGCGACCGGCCGGATTGGCTGGTGGTGGTCGGGGACGTCAACTCGACCGCCGCCTGCGCGCTCACCGGCGCCAAGCTCGGCATTCCCGTCGTGCACCTCGAAGCGGGTCTGCGCAGCCGCGACCGTGCCATGCCGGAGGAGCTGAACCGGCTGGTCACCGACACGCTCGCCGACGCGCTGTGGACGCCCTCGCCCGATGCCGACGAGAATTTGCTGGCGGAAGGCATCGCGAAATCCCGCATCAGTCGGGTCGGCAACATCATGATCGACAGCTTCGAGCTGGTCCGCCCCGCGATCGAAGCGGCGGACGTGCCGGGCGATATGAAGCTGACGCGCGGTGGCTACGGCGTGGTGACCCTGCATCGGCCGTCCAACGTCGACGATCCCGCCCAGCTCATCCGCCTCGTCGATGCCCTGATCGAGGTGCAGCGGAGCCTGCCGCTCGTCTTCCCCGTCCATCCGCGCACCGCCAAGAAGCTGCGCGGTGCCCTGTTCGACGGCCGCCTGTCCCGCGCAGGCGTCAGGCTGATCGAGCCTTTGCCCTATGTGCGCTTCATGAGCCTCGTCACCGGCGCGGCGGCGGCGATCACCGATAGCGGGGGCATCCAGGAAGAGACGACCTATCTCGGTATTCCATGCCTGACGCTCCGCGAGAATACCGAGCGGCCGGTGACGATCAGCGAGGGCACCAACCGGCTGGTGACGCCGGAGACGCTGGTGCTGGAGTTGGAGACCGCGCTGAAATCGCCGCGGCCGGTCCGCTGCCCCGGTCTGTGGGACGGCAAGACGGCCGCGCGCTGTATCGCGGATCTCCGCCGTCGGAGCGGCCCAGCCAAGCTGCCGTCAGCCGAGCGCGGACCGTTCGGCTTCGCCGCCGACGCGTCCGCGCGGCACGGCCCGATCGAAGAGCGCCGGCGCGCTAGCGGGCGGTCCAGCTATCGTCGATCATCTTGATGATCGCCGAAAAATCCTTACCGGCGCCGCCGAGGCCCTCCGCGAAGCGCGTGTAGAGCGTCTCGGCTTCCGATCCCATCGGCGTATAGGCATCGACGCTCTGCGCCGCCTCCATGGCGAGGCGGAGATCCTTCAGCATCAGGGCCGCAGCGAAGCCGCCTTCGTAGTCGCGGTCGGCCGGCGTCTGCGGCCCGACGCCGGGGACGGGGCAATAGGAGGTCATCGACCAGCACTGGCCGGAGGCCTTGGAGGCGATGTCGAAATAGGTCTGCGGATCGAGGCCGAGCTTTTGCGCGAGCACGAACGACTCGCAGGTCGCGACCATCGAGGCGCCGAGCAGCATGTTGTTGCAGATCTTCGCCGCCTGGCCCGCACCGGGTCCGCCGGCATGGATCACCGCCTTGCCCATCTTCTCGAGGATCGGCCGCGCCCGCTCGAACGCCTCGTCGCTGCCGCCGACCATGAAGGTGAGCGTGCCCGCATCCGCTGCCGCGATGCCGCCCGAGACGGGGGCATCGACCATGCGGTAGCCGGCGGCGTCCGCCTTCTGGATCTCCTCGCGCGCGGTGGCGACGTCGATCGTCGAGCAGTCGATCAGGATGGCGGTGGTGAGGGCGTGTCCGAGCACGCTGCTCTCATAGACCTCGCGGACATGCTTGCCTGCGGGGAGCATGGTGACGACCGCTTCCGCATCATGCACCGCTTCGGCGACCGATTTTGCGCGGGTGCAGCCATTCTTCTCGGCCTTGTCGAGCGCGGCCTCGGAAAGATCGAAGGCGGTGACGTCATGCCCCGCCTTGACCAGGTTCGCGGCCATCCCGCCGCCCATATTTCCCAAGCCTATGAATGTGATCCGCGCCATTGTGCACTCCACTCCTTCACGTCATCCCGGACTTGATCCGGGATCTATGAACACCCTCCTCGACAATTTCCAACCGTGGTGTTCGTGGGTCCTGACTTTCGTCAGGATGACGGCTGGTGACTGGTCTATGGGAGGGGCGCTAACGCCCCTTCCAATCTGCCTTCCGCTTGTCGACGAACGCGCTCATTCCTTCCTTCTGGTCTTCCGTTCCGAACAGGCCGTGGAACAGTCGCCGCTCGAAGACGATGCCGTGGGCGAGGCCGGTTTCGAAGGCGGCGTTGACCATCTCCTTGGTCGCGATCGCGGCGAGCGGCGCCATTCCGGCGATCGCCTCCGCCGTCGCCAGCGCCTCGTCGACCAATTTGTCCGCCGGCACCACCCGGGCGACGAGCCCGGAGCGTTCCGCTTCCTCGGCGCCCATCATCCGCCCGGTGAGGCACATCTCCATCGCTTTCGCCTTGCCGACGGCGCGTGTGAGGCGCTGCGAGCCACCCATGCCGGGCGTGACGCCGAGCTTGATCTCGGGCTGGCCGAACTGAGCGTTGTCGGCGGCGATGATGAAGTCCGCCATCATCGCCACCTCGCAGCCGCCGCCGAGCGCGTAGCCGGCAACCGCCGCGATCCAGGGCTTCCGCGTCGCCGTCACCTTTTCCCAGCCGGCGAAGAAGTTGGAGGCGTACATCTCGGCGAAGCCCTGGCTCGACATCTCCTTGATGTCGGCGCCCGCTGCGAAGGCGCGCTCGCTGCCGGTGAGGACGGCGCAATGCTGGCTGTCGTCCGCATCGTAGGCCGCAAAGGCTTGGATCAGCTCCGCCAGCACCGCGCTGTTCAGCGCGTTGAGCGCTTTCGGGCGGTTGAGCGTGATGAGCGTCACTGCGCCGCGCTCTTCGACCAGGATGTTTTCGTAATCCATCTTTCCTCCTTCACCCCTCTCCCGCTTGCGGGAGAGGGCAGGGTGAGGGTCTTCTGTCTTCACGCCGATAGGGGAAGGAAGGCCCTCATCCAACCTTCTCCCGCGAGCGGGAGAAGGCTCACAAAGGCGTCCACTCCTCTCCCGCCGGCATCGGCGCGAAGACCGTGTCGATCAGGTGCTGCGTCACCGCCTCCGGCGTCGGCGGGTTCCAGTGCGGCTGATTGTCCTTGTCGATGAGCAGAGCGCGTACGCCCTCGACGAAATCGTGCCGCTGCACCACCCGGCTCGCCACCGCATATTCCTGCTTCATCTCGTGCGAGAAATCCTGCACCCGCGCGCCGTCATAGACGATGCGCAGCGACACCTTGCAGGCCTGCGGGCTCTTAGTGCGAAGGGTGGCGAGCTCCTTCCGGGCCCATTCGGAGCCGTCCGCCTCCAGCGCGGCGAGAATGTCCTCATAGTCGTCGGCCGCGAACAGCCGGTCGATCCGGTCGCGATTCTCCGCGATGCGCGCCGGCGGCGGTGTGACGCTGGATTCGTCGAGCAGCTCGGAAATCCGCTGCGGCTCCGCGGCAATCCGCGCTTTGAGATCGTCGAGCGCCAGCGAGGGGACATAGTGGGTGGCAAGACCCAGCGCGACGCACTCGGCGCCATCCAGCCGCGCCCCCGTCAGCGCCAGGAAAACGCCCGTCCGCCCCGGCAGGCGCGAGAGGTACCACCCGCCGCCGACATCCGGGAATAGGCCGATCGCCGTCTCGGGCATGGCGAAGCGCGAATTCTCGGTTGCGACGCGGTATCTGCAGGGCTGCGATATTCCGACGCCGCCGCCCATGGTGATGCCGTCCATGAAGGCGATGGTCGGCTTGGCGTAGGTGAAGAGGAGGTGGTTGAGCCGATATTCCTCGTAGAAGAAGGCCCGCGCCTCCGTTCCGTCGCCGGCGCCGCTCTTCGCGATCATGACGACGTCCCCGCCCGCGCAGAAGCCGCGGCCCTCGGCGTGGTCGAGCGTGACCGCCTCCACCTCGGGGGCGCGCTTCCACTCCAGCAGGGCCGCGATCATCGCACTGCACATGTCTTTCGTTAGCGCATGAATGGCCTTGGGTCGGTTCAGCCGGATGCGCCCGACCTTGCCCTCGATGCGGGTGATGACGTCGGGACTCATTGCCGAACGTCGTCCTGACGAAAGTCAGGATCCATGAACATCAGGGTGTTCAGCTGGACCTGCGCCGTGTTCGTGGATCCCGGATCAAGTCCGGGATGACGGGGAGGGCGAGTCACTGCCGCAGCAGGTCCCGGGCCACGATCACACGCATGATCTGGTTGGTGCCTTCCAGGATCGAGTGGACGCGCAGGTCGCGCCAGAAGCGTTCGATCGGATAGTCCATCAGATAGCCGTAGCCGCCGTGGAGCTGGAGGGCGCGGTCGACCACGGACGAGCCGGTGTCGGTCGCCAGCCGCTTGGCCATGGCGGCGAAGCGGGTCTTGTCCGGCGCATTCTCGGTCACCTTCACGGCCGCCGCATAGAGCAGGGTGCGGGCGGCCTGCAGCTCCGTCTCCATGTCGGCGAGGGTGAACTGGGTCGCCTGGAAGTCGGCGATCGGATTGCCGAACTGCTTGCGTTCCTTGGTGTATCTGACGGCCTCGTCGAGGCAGCGCTGGGCCCCGCCCAGGGAGCAGGCGCCGATGTTGAGCCGGCCGCCGTCGAGGCCCATCATGGCGATTCGGAAGCCTTCGCCCTCGCCGCCGACCAGATTCTCCGCCGGCACCCGCACCTCATCGAAATTGACCTGCGCGGTCGGCTGGGAGTGCCAGCCGAGCTTCTTCTCCTGTGCGCCGAAGCTGACGCCCGGCATGTCCTTCTCGATGACGAGGCAGGAAATGCCCTTCGGCCCCTCCTGGCCGGTTCGGACCATGGTGACGTAGATTTCGTTCTCACCACCGCCGGAGATGAAGGCCTTGGAGCCGGAGACGACATAGGAGTCGCCGTCCTTCACCGCCTTGGTCTTCAGCGCCGCCGCGTCCGAGCCCGAGCTGGGCTCGGTGAGGCAGTAGGAGGCCATCCTCTCCATCGTGACGAGCGCCGGGAGATATTTCTCCTTCACCGCCGCCGCGCCGAAGCGGTCGATCATCCAGCTCGCCATATTATGGATCGAGATGAAGGCGGAGGTTGAGGGGCAGCCATAGGCCATCGCCTCCATGATCAAAGCCGCATCGAGCCGGCCGAGGCCGATGCCGCCGCTCTCCTCCGAGACGTAGATCGAGCCGAAGCCGAGCTCCGCCGCCTGCCGAATCGTGTCGCGCGGGAAGATATGCTTCTCGTCCCACTCCGCCGCGTAAGGCGCGATCGCGTCGGCGGTGAAGGCGCGCGCCATCTCCTGGATCTGGCGCTGCTCGTCGGTGAGGTCGAATTGGGTCATGCGAGGGCCCTTAGCAGCAAGAATTCCTCCCCGGAACGGGGAGGGGGACCGCCGAAAGGCGGTGGAGGGGCCGTGGCACGGTGCAGGGCGACTTCCCCACCAGCCTTCGGCTGGTCCCCCTCCCCGTTCCGGGGAGGAGCTTTCATCCCATAGTCGGAATGACGAACGCATTCTCCCCAGTCACGGAGCCGTCCGGCCAGCGCTGGGTGACCTTCTTGATCTTGGTCCAGAAGCGGACGCCCTCGGGGCCGTGCTGGTCGATGTCCCCGAAGCCGCTGCGCTTCCAGCCGCCGAACGTGTGGTAGGCGACCGGCACCGGGATCGGCACGTTGATCCCCACCATGCCGACATTGACCCGGGCCGCGAACTCGCGCGCGGCGTGGCCGTTGCGGGTGAAGATGGCGACGCCGTTGCCATATTGATGGTCGGAGGGGAGGCGCACCGCCTCCTCGAAGCTGTCGGCGCGGACCATCTGCAGGACCGGCCCGAAAATCTCCTCTTGGTAGGAGCGGAAGCTCGGCTTCACATGATCGAAGAAGGTCGGGCCGATGAAGAAGCCCTCCTCATGACCCTGCAGGGTGAAGCCGCGTCCGTCGACGACCAGCTCGCCGCCCTCGTCGGCGCACATCTGGATGTAATGCTCGATGCGCTGCTTGTGGGCGGCGCTGACGACCGGGCCATAATGCGCCTCGGCATCGGTCGAAACGCCGACGCGCAGGCCCTCGATGGCCGGGATCAGCTTCTCGCGCAGGGCATTGGCGGTCTTCTCGCCGACCGGCACGACCACCGGCAGCGCCATGCAGCGCTCGCCCGCCGAGCCGAAGGCGGCGCCGGCGAGGTCGTTCACCACCATGTCGAGATCGGCGTCGGGCATGACGATGCCGTGATTCTTGGCGCCGCCGAAGGCCTGGACGCGCTTTCCCTGCTCGTTGCCGCGCGAATAGATGTAGTGGGCGATGTCGGAGGAGCCGACGAAGCTGATCGCCTTGATCTCCGGATGGTCGATGATCGCGTCGACCATCTCCTTGTCGCCATGGACGACCTGGAGGATGCCGTCGGGCAGGCCCGCTTCCTTCATCAGCTCGGCGAGGCGGACGGGGACGGAGGGGTCGCGTTCGGAGGGCTTGAGGATGAAGGCGTTGCCGCAGGCGATGGCCGGGCCGAACATCCACATCGGGATCATCGCCGGGAAGTTGAACGGGGTGATGCCGGCGACGATGCCGAGCGGCTGGCGCATCGAATAGACGTCGATCCCGGGGCCGGCTCCGATCGTATATTCGCCCTTCAGCGCGTGCGGGATGCCGCAGGAGAATTCGATCACCTCCAGCCCGCGCTGGACGTCGCCACGGGCGTCGGCGACCACCTTGCCATGCTCGGACGCGAGGAGGAGGGCGAGATCCTCCATATTCTTCTCGACCAGCTCCTTGAACTTGAACATCACCCGCGCCCGGCGCTGCGGGTTGGTCGCCGCCCAGGCCGGGAACGCCTCGCGCGCCGTAGCGATCGCGCGATCGAGGTCCGCGGCGGTGCCGAAGCGGACCTTCGCCTGTACGCCGCCATTGTTAGGGTCGAAGATGTCGCCGTGGCGCTCGCCGGCCGCATAGGCGCCGCCGCCGATGAAATGATCGATGTTCCGCATGGTCTCTTCGCTCTCCAGGCTCGTTTCGCCGGCGGCTGGGATGGATCCGTCGTTCCGCCGCCCGCCATGGGCATTTTGCCCATATTCCTGTGCAGAAGAGGGCAGACGGACTCGCGCCGGCCGTTGCCGCGCCTCTAGCCAAGCGCCGCGGCAAATGCCAGTGCGTCGCCCCGAACGATCGGAGGCAGAATGAAGCTTGGTTCGCTGAAGGGCGGCCGCGACGGGCGGCTGGTGGTAGTCAGCCGCGATCTCGCCTGGTGCGCGGATGCGACGCACATCGCGCCGACGCTACAGGCGGCGCTCGACGATTGGGAGCGTGCCGAGCCGCAGCTTCGGCTGCTGGCCACCGACCTCGAGCATGGGACGATCCCGCGCGACCGTTTCCACGAGCGCGAGGCGGTTGCGCCGTTGCCGCGGGCGTATCAATGGGCGGACGGCTCCGCCTATGTGAACCACGTCCAGCTCGTTAGGAAGGCGCGGGGGGCGGAGATGCCCGAGAGCTTCTGGACCGACCCGCTCATGTACCAGGGCGCCTCCGACGAGATGCTGGCGCCGCGCGCGCCGATCCCGCTGCCGGATGAAGCTTGGGGTTGCGATCTGGAGGCCGAGGTGGTGGTCGTCACGAACGACGTGCCCCGCGGCGCCGCGCGTGACGAGGCGCTGGAGCGGATCCTTCTCGTTGGCCTCGTCAACGACATCTCGCTGCGCAACCTGATCCCGGCCGAGCTCGGGAAGGGCTTCGGCTTTCTCCAGTCGAAATCGGCATCCGCCCTATCGCCGGTCTTCGTAACCCCGGACGAGCTGGGTGAACGCTGGCGGGACGGCAAGCTGCACGGGCCGCTCAAGGTGGACCTCAACGGCAAACCGTTCGGCCGTGCCGACACGGGCGTCGACATGACCTTCGATTTCGGTACTCTCGTCGCCCATCTGGCGAAGACGCGGAATATCGGCGCCGGCTCGATCGTGGGCTCCGGCACAGTCTCCAATCGCGATGTGGACGGCGGCCCGGGCAAGCCGATCGACCAGGGCGGCGTCGGCTATTCCTGCATCGCCGAGGTGCGCACGGTGGAGACGATCCTCGAAGGCAAGCCCTCGACGCCCTTCCTGCGGCACGGCGATATCGTGCGCATCTGGATGGACGACGAACAAGGCCACCCGATCTTCGGCGTGATCGAGCAGACGGTCGTCGCGGCCTGATCAGCTCACCGGCGCGACATTGTCCGACGAATTGCGGTCGATGTAGAAATTGTACGGGTCGATCCCGGCATAGGCCGGCTTCACCGCCGTCACGAAATGGAAGCTCTGCCGCCCGCTGTGGACCGGCATCCGCACGATCTGGATGACGTCCCTGCGATCGAATTTCCCGCGGCCGGGCATCGCGGTGAACAGGCCGATCTCGATCCGGTCCTGGAGCGCGGCTTCCTTCTCCTCGCCCTTGCCGCCCGCATAATATTTGCGGGCCTCGACCGGCACGGTGACGTCCCATTTGCCGTCGCGGCGCTTCGTCGCCGTCGGCGCGATCGTCTTGAGATCGAAGATGGTGATCCGCTCGAACAGGTCGGTGATCAGCTGTTGGTCCTCCGGCGTCTTCGCTTCTTTGCGGAAGGCGTTCACCAGCTCGATCGAGCGCGGATAGGGGGCGCCCTTGAACTTGTACTGGTTGAGGATCGAGCGGATCGCCCGATTCACCGCATCCTCGCCAAGCCTCTGCTGGAGCAGGTACATGACGAGCGAGCCCTTGTTGTAGTGGATGTACTGCTCGTTCTCGACCCGCTCGAGCGGCTCTTCCTGGACGGCCTCGGTCGCCCGAGCCCGCAAATAGGTATCGAGCTCGAACTTCAGGAAGCGCCGCATCTGGTCCTCGCCATAGAGGTGCTTCATCACCATCAGCGACGAATATTGGGCGAGCGTTTCCGACAGCATCGTGCTGCCCTGCGCGTCCGCGCCGACGATCTGGTGCGCCCACCATTGGTGGCCGAGCTCGTGCGCGGTGACGTAGGTCACATAATCGATCCTGTCCGGATCGCGGACGTCGGCGACGAAGCCCAAAGCCTCGGAATAGGGGATGGTGTTCGCGAAGGATTGGGCGAAGGCCGCATAATCCGGAAATTCGAGGATGCGGACCTGGTCGAACTGATAGGGCCCGAAATTCGTCTGGTAGTAATCGAGGCCGAGCTGGAGCGCGTTCAGCATCCGGTCGACGTTGAAGTCGTGCGGCGGGTGATAATAGATGGCGAGGTCGATGCCCTTGTAGAGCCGGTGCCTCTGCGCATAGCGGGCCGACTGGATCGAGAAGAAGTTCAGGATCGGGACGTCGGAGACGAACCGCGCCGTGCGCCGCCCGTTCCCGACGCTCTCCGCCACCTCCTTGCCCGGCGCGATCGGGATCTGGTCCGCTTCGGTGGAGATGGTGATGTCGGAGGTCGTCCAGCCGGCGTGGATATAGTTTTGCGCCGTGGCTGACGGGTCCTCCAGCTTCGCCGGACGCAGCTCGGGGGGAAGTCCGTAGCGGCGGCGGCGCGCACGATCGGTGAGCAGCCGCGCCCGGTTCATGCCGATCAGCGGCGCAATCTCGAAATTGTTGAGGAAGGTGCCGTTCGGCACCAGCCGCGTCTCGTTGCCGCTGTCGCGGAAGCCGCGCTGCCAGCGAACCCCTGAGAAGCTGAGCGCGCGCGTCTCGCCCGGCTGCATCGGGCGGTCGAGCGCAAAGATGCGGTAGCCGAACCTCTTATCCTCGGACTTGAGCCGCGCGCCGGGGAAGGTGACGCGGCTGTCGATCGTGTCGGGATCGGTCCGGACATGGACCTCCGGGATCGCGCTCTTCGTCAGGTTGGTCAGGACGTAGCTGCCGCTGATCAATGCCTTGATCTGGCTGGGATAGAGATCGACCTTCAGCGCGACCTTGCTCACCGTCGGCTGCGGCAGCGTCTCGTATTTCAGGTACTTCTTCTCGTAATCGGCGCGGAGCTGCTCCTCGGCGTAGATCGTGCGGTAATGGTTGAGGATGCTCGTATTGTAGAAGTTCCAGATGCCGGTGCCGACGAAGACGGCGAGTGCGATGGCGGCGATCAGGCCGGGGCCTCCCTTCAGCCGGTGCGGCACGCGGCGCAGGCGCGGCATCAGCCGGGTTTCCGTGCCGCGCCGCCAGAGCAGGTGCGAGATCACCAGCAGGATGACGCAGAACGCGCCCCAGTAGAGCCGGAACCACCAGGCCCCGATCCAGTAGATGCCGGCCCCGTTCATGTCCGAGAGCGGCTCGTCCGGCGTCGACCCGAAAATATAGAGGTGGTTCGAGAAGCCGAGCAGCTGCACGACGATGGTGGCGACCAGATAGAGCGCCATCACCCCCCATCCGGTGTATTTGTTGGGGCTGAGCGACTGCACGAAAACGGCCAGGATCGCGAGGGCGATCATGTCGAAGCTCATCGGCAGCAGATACCAGAGAAGGTATTTGCCCAGCTCGAAAGAGGGCCAGCCCTTGGCAAGCTGAAACGCGAAGGCGACGACGATCGCGAAGACCAGGGTGGAGATCAGGACTCCGGCGACGGCGAGCGTCTTTGGAATCACATAGGCCCAGTCGGGAAGGGGTGTGGCGTCGACGATCTCGTGCATCCGCCGGTCGCGCTCGCGCCAGACCAGCTCGCCCGCATAGAAGATGGCGATGATCCCGGCGAACAACGAAAAGCCGCCTTTGATGGCGGGGATCTGGAGGAAAGCGAGCGGCAGGGACGGAGTGCCGAACGGGTCGCGGCCGAACCACAGGCCGACGCCCGAGAAGATTGCGCCGAGGGCGAGCAGGATTGCATAGACGGGGCTGCGGAACGCCTGCCGCATCTCGAGCAGCGTCCTGGTACGCAATTGGGCGAGCGCCGCCGATCCGGGTCGGCCGGTTGCCGGCGCCGATTCCGGGTCTGGAACGGGCTCGGGCGCGCTGTCGATGGCCTTGCCGGAAGCTGCGCCGGCCTCCGCGAAGCGGTAGCGGCTCACCGCCAGCGCCAGCAGGCCTCCGCCGATGCCGAGCCAGATCAGCCGGTTGAACAGCAACGTGCCCGTGAGGGGCGGCAGCAAAGTGTTGAATTCGGCCGGCGTCCAATAGCGCACCGTCCGCGCCAGCGCGGCCTGGCCGAACGGCTCGAACAAGCCGAGGATATTGCCATATTCGGGCCTGTCGCCGGCAATCCTGACGATCACGAACCAGGCGATGAAGAAGGCGACGGTCCCCGCATAGGTCCACATCATCGATCGGGTCAGCGTGGCGAGCGCGAAGAGGATCGCCCCGGTGACGAGCACGTCGGGAATCCCGAAGACGACGATCCCGTAGAGATAGTCGCCAATCCGGCTCGGCCCGAGCGTGTCGGGATCGAGCCAGGGCCCGAGCGATCCAACCCACATCGCCACCGGAATCGCGAGCCAGGCGAGCGCGGCGGCCGCGGCGGCGCCGGAGAAACGGCCGATCAGATATTGGAAGCGCGTCACCGGGGTCGAGCGGACCATCGGGCCGAAGCCGGTCTCGTCGTCCCGCACCACCACATTGGCGACGAACGCGGTGGTGATGAACATGTAGAAAAGGCTGAACGCGATCTCCAGCCGCATGACGGCGACCGCGGCGTTGCGGTGGACGTTGCCGCCGCCGAGGGGATAGGCCGGGGCGGTCGCGATGCCGAAGCCGATCAGCGCGAACAGGATCAGGCCAATCCAGAACACCGGGTTGCGGAGCTGGTAGCGGACCTCGAAGGCGGCGATCCTTGCGAACATGATGCCTCTCCCGCTCAGGCCGCGCGGCGGGAGTGGACGAGGGTCGAGAAATAGACGTCGGCCAGGCCGCCGTCGACGCGGGTAAAGCCGTCGCCCGGGTCACCGTCCGAGACGACATGGATGATCGTGCGCCCGGAGAACAGGCGGTTGGAGATCACGTCGTATTTCTGCTTACAGGCGTCGAGCTCGGAGCGGTCGATCACCTTCATCCAGATGCGGCCGCGGGTCTTCTCGATCAGCTCGAGCGGGGCGCCTTCCAGCTGGATCTTGCCTGCTGCAAGCACCGCCATGCGCGGGCAGAGGTCGGAGACGTCCTCGACGATATGGGTCGAGAGGATGACGACGACATGCTCGCCGATCTCGGCGAGGAGGTTGAGGAAGCGGTTGCGCTCCTCCGGGTCGAGGCCGGCGGTCGGCTCGTCGACGATGATCAGCTCGGGATTGCCGATCAGCGCCTGGGCGATGCCGAAGCGCTGGCGCATGCCGCCCGAGAAGCCGGCCAGCGCCCGCTTCCTCACGCTCCACAAATTGGTCTGGACGAGCAGCCGCTCGACCGTCCGGCGGCGATCGGCGGCCGAGGCGATGCCCTTCAGCACAGCCATGTGATCGAGCATGTCGTAGGCCGAGACGCGCGGATAGACACCGAAATCCTGCGGCAGGTAGCCAAGGGTGCGCCGCAGTTGCTCGGGATCCACGATGACGTCGATGTCGCCGAAACGGATCGTGCCTTCGGTCGGCGTCTGCAGGGTCGCGACCGTGCGCATCAAAGTCGACTTGCCGGCGCCGTTGGGGCCGAGCAGGCCGTACATGCCGCGCGGGATCGACAAGGTCACATGATCGAGGGCCCGCGTCCCGTTCGGATAGACGTGGCTGACGTCGTTGAGCTCAAGCATCCCATCCCCCTTGGTAGGCCGCAGACTTGCCAGACCCGGCGGGCGGGGGGAAGGGCCGTTCGTCGATGCGCGAAGGCGGTTTGCAGACGGCTTGCGACTCGCGCCGCGCCGGTTCAGAGGCGCCGCATGAGACGCTTCCTTCCGCTGATCCTCCTTCCCGCCCTCCTTTCAACCTCCGCCGCCGGCGCGGTGACGCCCCGCGAGGCGGCCGCCCAGGTGAGCGAGGCGCGCCTCTACGCCATTGTCGAGAAGCTGGTGAGCTTCGGCACACGGCACACTTTGTCATCGATGACCGATCCTGCTCGCGGCATCGGCGCCGCCGAACGGTGGACGGCGGAGGAGTTCGGCCGCGATTCCCAGGCTTGCGGCGGGTGCCTCACCATCGCCACGCCGGAAGAGGATTTCAAAGGGCCGCGTTCGCCCGAGGGGGTCCGGGTCCGCGACGTCATCGCCATCCAGCGCGGCACCACCGACCCCAACCGCGTCATCATCATCACCGGCCATATCGACAGCCGCGTCACCGACGTGATGAACGCCAAAGCCGACGCGCCCGGCGCCAATGACGACGGCTCCGGCACCGCCGCCGTGATCGAAGCGGCGCGGGTGCTCTCGAAGTACAAATTCCCGGGGACAATCGTCTACGCGGCCCTGATGGGCGAGGAGCAGGGCCTCTATGGCGGCAAGACGCTCGCCGATTATGCGAAAGCCCAGGGCTGGGAAGTCGAAGCGGACCTCAACAACGACATCGTCGGCAGCAGCTGCGGCTCCGATCACGTCTGCGACAGCAGCCATGTCCGCATCTTCTCGGAAGGGCCGCGCTGGCAGGGGCATGAGGAGCTTGCCGCCCGCCAGCGCAGCCTCGGCGGCGAGAACGATGCGCCCGGCCGCAACATCTCCCGCTGGCTCGATACGCTCGCCGACCGGCTGCAGATCGGCCTCGACGTCAGACAGGTCTGGCGCAACGATCGCTTCGGCCGCGGCGGCGATCACAGCGAATTCCTCAACCTCGGCTATCCGGCGGTCCGCTTCACCGTCGCGATCGAGAATTACAATTGGCAGCACCAGGATCTGAGGACCGAAAACGGCATCCAGTACGGCGACACGATCGACAAGATGGACTTCCCCTATCTGCGCAAGGTGACGCAGCTCAACGTCGCCGCGCTCGCCGGCCTCGCCAGCGCGCCTATGCCGCCCGAGCCGAGGGTGGAAGGAGCGGTGTCGAGCGATACGACGTTGGCCTGGAACCCCGTGCCGGGCGCGGCGGCCTACATGATTCGCTGGCGCGAGACGGATGGCTCCAACTGGACGCACAGCCTGCGCGTGCCCGGCAACGTGACGAAGCGGGTGCTGCCGCACGTCCGCGTCGACGATTGGGTGTTCGGAGTCTCCTCGGTCGCCGCCGACGGCTCCGAATCCCCCGTTGCATCCGCCGTGCCCGGCGGCGCGTTCCGGCCCTATACACCCCCACCGCCGGCAACACGCAGCAGGTAGAATGGCACGACAGAGAGGCAGAAGCGGATTTCCAACCCGGGAGCAGATCCTCGACTTCATCGCGGCGAGCGACCAGCCGGCGGGGAAGCGCGAGATCGCCCGCGCCTTCGGCCTTTCCGGCGCCGACAAGAGCGCGCTCAAGATCCTGCTCGCCGACATGGCGGATGAGGGGCTGATCGATGCCTCGCCCGGCC
The DNA here is from genome assembly GCA_036269695.1 of Allosphingosinicella sp. Lineage (GTDB taxonomy): Bacteria > Pseudomonadota > Alphaproteobacteria > Sphingomonadales > Sphingomonadaceae > Allosphingosinicella. The sequence continues at coordinate 186,189 of DATBDY010000051.1, forward strand.
GCGCCTTCCACCAGGCGGGAGGCGTGCCGAAGGTGACGGTGCTGCGCGTCACCGACGTCGACGATAGCGGCCAAGTCTGGGCCGTGCCCGAGCGCTGGGAGTCCGACGCGCCGGAGCCGCGGCTGCGGGTGCTGGAGCGCAAGGGGAGGGGCTCCGCCCTCGGCGTCGGCGACCGCATCCTCGCCCGCACCGAGCAGCGCGGCAACGGCTACGCCGCGCATCCGATGAAGAAGCTGCTCAAGGGCAGCGAGTTGGTCCTCGGCGTGGTGCATCAGGAGGGCGAGAAGGGCTTCTGGCTCCGGCCGGTCGAGAAGAAGGAGAGGCGTGAGCTTCCGATCTCGGACGTCGGTCCTGCCGAGCCGGGCGATCTCGTCCTCGCCGAGAAGGTCGGCCGCCCGCCGCGCCTCACCGCCCGAGTCTCCGAAGTGCTCGGCGACCCGTTCGCCCCGCGCAGCTTCAGCCTCATCGCCATCCACAAGCACGGCATCCCACACGAATTTCCGGAGCACGTGCTGGAGGAAGCGGAGCGGGTGGCGCGGCAGGATCTCGGCACCGGCCGGGAAGACCTCACCCACATTCCCATCGTCGCCATCGATCCCGCCGATGCGCGCGATCATGACGACGCCGTCTGGGCCACGCCGGACGACGATCCCGCCAATGCCGGCGGCTGGAAGGCGATCGTCGCCATCGCCGACGTCAGCTTCTACGTCCGCCCCGGCTCGGCACTGGACAAGGAGGCCAGGAAGCGCGGCAACAGCGTCTATTTCCCCGATCGGGTGGTGCCGATGCTGCCCGAGACGCTTTCGGCCCACGTCTGTTCGCTGAAGGAAGGGGAGGACCGCGCCGCCCTCGTCTGCCACCTGCAGGTGACGAAGGACGGCCAGCTCAAATCCTGGCGCTTCGCCCGCGCTCGCGTCCGCATCGCCGCCAACATCGCCTATGAGGATGCGCAGGCGGCCATCGACGCAAGCAAGGGGCAGGAACGGATCGAGGTCGCCTCGCCCGTCTGCTCGATGCCGGAGATCGAGGCCGAGCCGCCGCCGGTGCCGGAGGTGCTGGTCGAATCGACGCTGAAGCCGCTCTGGGCCTGCTGGCGCGCGCTCTACAAGGCGCGGGAAAAGAGGGGGCCGCTGGAGCTGGAGCTGCCGGAGCGGCAGGTCATCCTCGACGAGAAGGGCCGCATCGCCTCGGTCGCCCCGCGCGAGCGGCTCGATGCGCATAAATTGATCGAGGACTATATGATCGCGGCCAACGTTGCCGCCGCGAAGGCGCTGGAGGCGAAGAAGGCGCCGGTCATGTACCGCGACCACGAACCGCCGAGCCGGGAGAAGCTCGTCGCGCTGAGGGACTATCTCACCACCTTCGGCATCGAGTTCGCGCTGGGCCAGGTGGTGCGGCCCTCCACGTTCAATCACATCATCGAGCGCATCGGCGAAGCCGACTTCAAGCCCCAGATCATGGAGCAGATCCTGCGCACGCAGACGCAGGCCTATTATTCGCCGCAAAATACCGGCCATTTCGGCCTCGCGCTGGGCTCCTATGCCCATTTCACCAGCCCGATCCGCCGTTATGCCGATCTGGTCGTCCACCGTTCGCTGGTCCGCGCCTATGGCTTCGGTGAGGGCGGCCTCACCGACTCCGAAGCGGAATCGATGGAAGTGACGGGCGAGCTCATCTCGCAGCTCGAGCGGCGGGCAATGGTGGCGGAACGCGAGACGCTCGATCGCTATGTCGCCGCCTATCTCTCCGAGCGCGTCGGCGATCTCGTCGACTGCCGGATTACGGGGGTGCAGCCGTTCGGCTTCTTCGCCACGGTCGAAGGGCTGGGCGGCGACGGGCTGGTGCCGGTCTCGACTCTGGGCACCGAATATTTCCGCTACGAGGAAACGAGCCAGAGCCTGGTCGGCGAGGACAGCGACGAGCGCTTCACCCTCGGCCAGCGGCTGAAACTGCGGCTCGTGGAGGCGAACCCCGTGTCGGGCGGTCTGCGCTTCGCGCTCCCCGACGCCCCATCCGCGCCGCGCGGGCGCGGCCGACCGTCACGCGCCGAGGGAGGACAGCGCCGCACCGAAGGGCGCCGCGGCCGCCCGGCCAATATCCGCCATCACGGCCGTCGCTAGGCGGCGGCGAGCCGGTAGACCGAAACGACCGAGTCTAGGATGTCGGTCCAGTTATAGGCCTCGCTTGCGGCCGCCGCGGCCTGGCCCAGCCGCTTCCGGCGGGCGGGAAGGCGAATCAGCGTTTCGACGGCGTCGGCATAAGCGGCCGGGTCCTTGGCCGGGACGAGCAGGCCCTGCTCGCCGTCCTTGATTAGCACCCGCGAGGCGCCGACGTCGGCGGTGACGATGGCGAGGCCGGACGCCATCGCCTCCAGATTGACGTTGCCGAACGCCTCGGTGACGCTCGGATTGATCAGGATGTCGGCGCTGGCGATCGCTCGGCCGAGCTCCGCGCCTTCGATATGGCCGGTGAAGAGCGCCCCCGGCAGCCGCTCCTCGATCCATGCGCGCGCAGGCCCGTCGCCGACGATCATCGGCCGGAACGTCCGGTCGCGCCGCTCCAGCTCGGCCATGGCCGCCGCGAAGACGTCGAGGCCCTTTTCCTGCACCAGGCGGCCGAAGAAGAGGAGGATCGGATCGTCCTCACCATAGCCCTTTGACTGCCGCCACGCTTGGTCGCGCCGGTCGGGCGAGAAGATGGCGCGATCGACGCCCCGGCTCCAGATGTGGATGCGGTCGGCCGCGACGCCGTAGCCGCGCAGGATCTCGGCCATCAGCTCGCTCGGCGCCAGGACGTGGTCGCAGCGCGTGTAGAATGTCTTCATCCGCCGCTCGATCGGCGGGCCGAGGAAATCCAGGCCGTAATAAGCGGGATAGGTCTCGAAGCGCGTGTGCATGCTGGCGATCGCCGGCACACCCAGGCTCTTGGCCAGAGCCACCGCGCGCATGCCGAGGAAATCGGGGCAGGAGACGTGGAAATGGGTCGGCGCGAAATCGATGATGTCGCGGCGGATGGCGCGCGGGAGGCCGAGCGCGGCGCGATATTCGGAGCGCCCCGGAATGCCGACCGACGGCACCGAGACGAGCTCGCCCGCCGGCGGGAAGGCCGGCTCCTCCACCGTCGGCGAGTAGACGCGGACCTTCGCCCCGCCGGCGATCAGGTGCGCGGCGAGGCGGTTGAGCGCCTTGTTGGCGCCATCGCGCACGCAATTGTAATTGCCCGAGAAGAGCGCCACACGCATGCCCTCGGCCGACGGCACGGGCACGCGCTCGGAACTCTCGCGGACAAGCGGACGGGCTAGGCCGGCCATCATCGGTCGGAATCTCTGCTCATGATTTTGAATGCCGGATGAATCCGGGCCCCCGCGGCTCCTCTGGACGAAAGCGCGCCCCGAGGCAAGCCGCGCGGGTCCTCAGCCGATCCTCCAGACCACCTTTCCGTCATAGGTTGAGCGAGTGGCGCGGCCCCTTTCGTCGCGCGACGGGGTGAATTGGGCCCGTTCCATCAGCATCGCGCAGGTCGCGTCGTCGAGGCGGTCGTAACCGCTCGACCCGGTCACCTCGCACTCGGTCGCGCGGCCGCGCGAGTCGATCCTCACATGATAGGAGACCGTACCCTGCTCGCCACGGGCCAGCGCCTCCTTGGGATAGAGGCCCAAGGCGGCATTGGCCTCGGCCTGGCGCGCGGCGTCGCTTGCCGCCGGCGCGGGCGCCGCCGCTAAAGCGGCCGAAAGAAACGCGATTTGGACGAATGGCATGGCTTGCTCCCTCCACAGCGCACGCGACCCCTCCATAGCCGAATCACGCGTGCAAGGCCAGTCCGCCGATCCGCGATGGCGAGCAGCGCGAAGAGGGTCTTTTTCGACGAAGGCCCTTTGTCGACGACCAAGCGCCGCGGCTTTTCTGCCGGCGACCCGCCGCCGCATTCCGGCGATTCCCGCGCTCCGCTAGAATCCAGGCCGGGCAAACACGCCCATGGGAGAACGAGGATGAGATCCATTGCTCTGATCGCGCTCGCCGCGCTGATCGCCACGCCCGCGCTGGCCAATAAGGGGAAATCGCAGGCCGGAACGCCGGAGGCGACGGAGTCGTCGCAGCAGACTCCGCCGGACAAATCCGAGCGGAAGACGTGCCGCACGTTCGAAAACACCGTTTCACGGCTCAAATCCGAACGGCTCTGCCTCACCCAGGAGCAGTGGAAGAAATTCGAACAAGCGCAGCAATGATCCGGTTCTGGTGCGGGGGGTGAGACCGCACCAGGAGACGGCGTGGCACCGGCGCTTGCTTTGCACGTTGGAGGGGCCGAAGGAGCCCCCATGGCCGAGACCTACAAAGTCGCCACCCTCGTCGGCAGCCTGCGCGAAGGATCGCTGAACCGGAAAGCCGCTCGGGCCATCGAGAAGCTGGCGCCGGACAGCCTCGGGTTCGAGGAGATCGAGATCGGCCGGCTGCCGCTCTACAACGAGGATCTCGAACGCGATCCGCCGCGCGAATGGGCCGAGTTCCGCGACCGGGTGCGTCCGATGGATGCCGTGCTGTTCGTCACCCCGGAATATAACCGCTCCGTGCCCGGCCTGCTCAAGAATGCGATCGATGTCGGTTCGCGGCCTTATGGGAAGAGCGTCTGGAGCGGCAAGCCGGCGGCCGTGGTCAGCGTCTCGCCGGGCGGGATCGGCGGCTTCGGCGCCAACCACCACCTCCGCCAGTCGCTCGTCTTCCTCGACATGCCGGTGCTGCAGCAGCCCGAAGCCTATATCGGCCACGGGGGTGAATTGTTCGGCGACGATGGCTCGGTCAAGAACGAGGGAACGGAGAAGTTCCTGCGCGGTTTCGCCGAAGCCTTCGCCGCCTGGATCGCGCGCATCAAGGGCTGAGCTCAGGCGACGCCGAGCCCGTCCAGCAGCAGCTTGAGGCCGGCGGCTATCATCAGCAGGTAGACGATCGTGTAGAAGCGCTCGACCGGCACGTGGCGCACCAGCTTCACGCCGGCGAGGCTGGCGACGATCGCGAGCGGCAGCAGGGCGAGCGAGGTCGTCAGATTGGCGCGGTCGAACTGGCCGAGCGCGACGTAGGCGGGCACCTTAATCCAGTTCAGCGCGGCGAAGAAGATCGCGCTCGTGCCAACGAACGTGTCGCGCGGCAGACGGCGGGGCATCACCCACATCTGGAAGGGCGGGCCGCCGGCATGGGCGATCTGGCTGGTGAAGCCGGTGGCGATTCCGAACAGGCTGCCCACCCAGGCGGGCGAGTGGGAGGAGGCGGCGATGCGGTGGCCGCGCTCGACCCAGAGGCGATAGGCGCCGAACAGGATCGAGATCGCCCCGAGGACGGCCATCACCGCTTTCTCCGGCACCGAGGCTGCGAAGACATAGCCGATCACGACGCCTGCGACCGCGCCGGGCAGCATGATGGCCAGGATGCGGCCGTCCCAGCTCCGCCGGAAGGCATAGACGCCCACCGCGTCCTGCGCGATCAGGATCGGCAGCAGGATCGCCGCGCCGCGAATCGGATCGATACCGAGCGCGATCAGGGGCGTCCCGAGCGCGCCGAGGCCGGTAAAGCCGCCCTTGGCGAGACCGACCAGGATCACCGCCGGAATGGCGAAGAGGTAGAAGCGCAAGTCGGTGGGCACGTCGGTCGGACCGCCGCGTCAGGCGACTTCGACCACCTCGAGCCGAGGGGTCAGCCAATGGATGATCGCGAGCGCGATCAGGTAGACCGAACCGGCGACGTAGAAGATCAGGCTGTAGGTCCCGACCCGCTCCAGCACTTGGCCGATATAGGCGGAGAAGACCATACCGCCGACTGCGCCCGCGGTCCCACCGATGCCGATCACCGAACCCACTGCCTTCCGTGGAAAGATGTCGGAGGGGAGGGTGTAGAGGTTTGCCGACCACGCCTGGTGGGCTGCGGCGGCGAGGCCGATGATGCCGACGGCGGCCCAGAGGTTGTCGACATATTGCCCGAAGACGATCGGCGTGACCGCCAGCGCACAAATCAGCATGGTCGTCTTGCGGGCGCGGTTGATCGTCCAGCCGCGGTGGATCAGCGTCGAGGACAGCCAGCCGCCGGCAATCGAGCCGAGATCGGAGAGGATGTAGATCACGATCAGCGGCGGTCCGAAATTCCTGAGATCGAGCCCGTGCCGTTTCACGAGGAAGTCCGGCAGCCAGAACAGGAACATCCACCAGACCGGATCGGTGAGGAACTTGCCGATCGAGAAGGCCCAGGTCTCGCGGCGGCCGAGCAGGCGGATCCACGGCACCTTCGCCCCCGGATCCGCGGCATCGCGCTCGATATAGGCGAGCTCGGCCGCGGAGAGCTGCTTCGACTCGCGTGGGCGCCGGTAGAGGCCGATCCAGGCGACCAGCCAGACGAGGCTGCCGAGGCCGGTGATGACGAAGGCGGCCCGCCAGCCATAAGCGAGGGTGATCGCAGGCACGATCCAGGGCGCGAGGATGGCGCCGATGTTGGAACCGGCATTGAAGATGCCGGTGGCGAGCGCGCGTTCCTTCTTCGGGAACCATTCGGTGACGGCTTTCAAGCCGGCTGGGAAGTTGCCGCTCTCGCCGATGCCGAGCAGGAAGCGCACGGCCGAAAAGCCGAAGACGCTGCGCGCGACCGCGTGGAGGATGTGGGCGCCGGTCCAGAGAGCGAAGGCGGTCGCGTACCCGATGCGGGCGCCGACCCGGTCTACGAAATTGCCGAAGAAGATGTAGCCGATCGCATAGGCAAGCTGAAACCAGATGACGATGTTCGAATAGGTGAGCTCGTTCCAGCTGAACTCCTTCTGGAGCGTCGGCTTCAGCAACGCAATTGTCTGGCGGTCGACATAGTTGATCGCCGTCGCGGCGAAGAGCAGGGCGACGACGATCCAGCGGACATAGCCGACGCGTCCCGAATCGGCGGGCCCGGTGCCGCCCTCCGCCTCAATCGCCATCTTACTTCCTCTCCTTCGCGACGCTCCGCCGGCCTCTTCAGCCTTGTTCGGGGCGCGCCGCCTTCAATTTGCAACTGATCGTGTAGCGGTCGTCGAAGCAGGCTTCCACAATCTGCCCCGCCGCCGCGTCGTGGACGCCACCGACCGCGCCCGACGAGATCCACTGGCCCGGCTCAAGCCGGATGCCCCGCTTCGCCATCAGCTCGAACAGGAAGCGGGCGGCGCCGATCGCGCCGTTCGGGAATTGGGACGCGGTGCCCGAGCCGACGACTCGTCCGTCGATCCGGATCGTCACCGGCCATTGCTCGAAGCCGCTCGAGCGCCAGTCGGGGATTTCCGGGCCGACGACGAGACCATTATTGTTGCCGAAATCGGAAATGACCGCGATCGGGCCGAGCTCGTTGATGCGGCCGAGCGGAGAACTGGCGATCTCGATCCCGACATGGACGGCGTCGATCAGGTCGGCCGCTTCTTCAAGCGTGAAAGTTTGCTGGCCCGCGGGCGGGGTGCGGCCGATGCGGAGCAGGAATTCGGATTCGCCGGCGGCGAAGCCCTTGTCGAACACCGGCATCTCCGGGGCGTGGCCGTCGCCGACCAGCGTCTCCGAGGCAAAAATGGGCCCCGCGAGACGTTGAGAGCCGAAATGCTCTTCGAGCGGCGGATTGATCCGGCCGACCTTCCACCCGATGACCTTCTTGCCCCAGGCGGCGATCGCCGCGTCCTGAACCTTATAGGCTTCTTCGAGGGTGGTCGGGAAATCGCCCGGATAGTCGGCAAGACCGTCGGCCGCGCGGCGCGCGGAGAGAAATCGGCCGGCAATCGTCGCCGGGTCGGTCAACACATGCACTCTGGAGCCCCTCCGCTTCTCATTTTCCCGGAGACCTAATGGAAACCGGTGTCATCCGCAATCCGGCGCGAGAAAAAATCCTGCCGCTCCGTGTAATTTCAGCCGCTTGGGCGGAGCGCCGCCGCTTCGCGGGCGCGGTCGCGGATGGCGTCCGTATCGGCCCCCGCACCCGCCGAAACCAGCCAGCTGCCACCGACGCAGGCAACTGACGGCAGCGCCAGCCAATCGGGTGCCGTCGCGAGCGTGATGCCACCGGTCGGGCAGAAGGTGACGGAGCCGAAGACGGCGCTGAGCCCCTTCAGGGCGGGGATTCCGCCCGAGGACATGGCGGGGAAGAATTTGAGCCGGGTGAAGCCGAGGTCGAGCGCGCGCATCACATCGCTGGCGGTCGCGGTGCCTGGAAGAAGGGGCACCGGCGAATCCGCTGCCGCCCTGCCGAGAGGCTCGGTTAGGCCCGGACTGACGGCGAATTCGGCGCCCGCTTTGGCCACTTGCTCGAGCTGGCGCGGGTTGAGCACCGTCCCGGCGCCGACGATCGCACCCTCGACCTCCTTCATCGCCCGAATCGCATCAAACGCGGCCGGCGTGCGCAGCGTGACCTCGAGCACCGGCAGGCCGCCTTCCACCAACGCGCGGGCGACGGGCAGCGCATCTTCGACCCGCTCGATCACCAGCACCGGGATGACCGGCGCCGCGCGCATGATCGAATCGAGGTCACGCATCGGCCATTTCCTCCGTCAGCAGCGCGCGCGGGCCGCTATCCCGCATTCGGGCCGCAGCGCGTGAGACCGCTTGGGTGAAGGCCGGGTCAGCTGCAAGCCGCTCCGGGAAAACCTGACGGAGCGCCAGCAGCCCCCGCACGACATCGCCGCTCCGCCCGATCTCCGCCAGCTTCGCACCCAGCGGATCGATGATATCGATCCCCGCCCGCGCACGCTGCTCAACGAACAACATCCAGGCGGCGATCGGCACGGCCAGCCGCTCCACGGTGCGCCCGGCGGCGCGCGCCTCGGCGATCGTATCGAGCAGGCGGTAGGGGAGCTTCTGCGATCCGTCCCAGGCGATCTGCGAAAGTTTGTGGCCGATCGCCGGATTGCGGAACCGCTCCAGGATCTGGCGCGAATAGGCGTTGAAATCGAGCGGCGAAGGCTCGAGGCTTGGGATGATATCCTGCCGGATCAGCCGCGCGACGAAGCCGGCCAGCGCTTCATCGCCCATCGCGTCGGCCACCGTTTCGTGCCCGATCAGCAGGCCGAGATAGGCGAGGGTGGAGTGGGCGCCGTTGAGGATGCGCAGCTTGGCTTTCTCCCAGGCGCCGACGTCCTTCGCCATCACCACTCCGACGCTGGCAAGATCGGGTGCGCCCGGAGGCAGCACGTCTTCGACGATCCATGCCGTATAAGCCTCGCGGCAGACGGGGATTTTGTCGTCGAAGCCCTTCTCGCGAACCAGCGTCCGCAAAGCCTCGTCGGTGGCCGGCGTGATCGAATCGACCATCGTGTTCGGGAATACCGCCGCGCGCGCGATCCATTCGGCGAGGGCTGGATCGAGCCGCTCCGCATAAGCGACAACGGCCGCGCGCAGCTTGCGGCCGTTGTCGACCATGTTGTCGCAACAGAGCGGGGTGAACGCGGCAAGGCCGGCGTCGCGGCGGTCGCGCAGGCCGAGCGCGAGCCAGCCAACGATGCTCACCGGGTGGTCGGGATCGGCCAGATCGTGGAGGATGTCCGGGTGGCCGAAATCGAGTCGGCCGTCGCCGCCCAGGCAATAGCCTTTCTCGGTGACCGTGCTGGAGACGATGCGCACCCCCGGATCGCGCAGCAGGGCGCGGACGTCATCGCCTTCGCCCGGGCCGAAGAAGCGGTTGTGGGCGGCAATGGTGCGGAAGCTGGTCTCCGCATCGAGAATGGCGAGCGTGTAGCGCCCCTGCTGCCGTTTCAGCGCCTCGACGGTGCCGGGGGAGCGCAGCGACACGGCGGCGATGCCCCAGCTTTCGTCCCGCTCCAGCAGTCGGTCGATATAATCCGCCTGGTGCGCACGGTGGAAGGCGCTGGGCCCGAAATGGACGATGCCCGTCCCGCTCACAGGGTGACGCCGCGCTTCCAGATGGCGATCTCGCGTTCGCCGTTGCGCTCCGATGCGGTCTGCTCGCCCGAGGCGATGGCGGCGAGCCGCTCGGCGAGCGCGTCGGCGGCGGGATCGATGCCGGTGCGCAGCACCCGGCCAGCATCGAAGTCTATCCAGCCTTTCTTGCGCTGCGCGAGCGCGCTGTTCGTGGCGATCTTCACTGTCGGCACCGGGAAGCCGAGCGGCGTGCCCCGGCCGGTGGTGAAGAGGATCATTGTCGCGCCCGCAGCGGCGAGGGCGGTCGAGGAGACGGCGTCGTTGCCCGGCGCTTCGAGGAGGCTGAGCCCGCGGCGGCGCACCCGCTCGCCATAGCGCAGCACGTCGTCGACCGGCGCGCGGCCGGCCTTCTGTACCGCGCCGAGCGACTTCTCCTCCAGCGTGGTGATGCCGCCGGCGAGATTGCCGGGGGAGGGATTCTCCGAGACCGGCTGACCGTGGGAAAGGAAGTAGCGCTTGAAGTCGTTCACGACGCCGACCAGCGAATCGAACACCCGCTCGTCCCGTGCCCGCGCCATCAGCAGCCGCTCGGCGCCGAAAATCTCGGGGATCTCGCTGAGGATCGCGCTGCCACCGGCGGCGACCACCCGGTCCGCCATGCGGCCGACGAGCGGATTGGCGGTCAGGCCGGAATAGCCGTCCGAGCCGCCGCACTTGAGGCCGATCACCAGCTCGCCGAAGCCGACCTCCTGGCGTGAGGTCAGCGAAGCCGTGGCGACGAGCGCATCAACCAGCGCCAGGCCTTCCTCCAGCTCGTCCTCCACTCCCTGCGCGCGCAGCGTGCGCACGCGCCCGCGCAGAGGCTCGGGGATCTCCGCCATCAGCCGGTCGAGCTGGTTCGATTCGCAGCCGAGCCCGACCAGCAGCACGCCGCCGGCATTGGGATGGCAGGCAAGTGCGGCGAGCACAGAACGGGTGCCGGCGAGGTCGTCGCCGAGCTGCGAGCAGCCGAACGGATGGGCGAAGGCGTGGACGCCGTCGACCGTCTTCGCATGGCGGGCATGGGCGATGGCGGCGATCTTCTGCGCGGTACGGCCGACACAGCCGACCGTCGGCAGGATCCAGACTTCGTTGCGCGTGCCGACGCGGCCGTCGGCGCGGCGATAGCCGAGGAAGCGCGGCGCCTCTTTCCCGCCGAGCGGCTCGGCAGGCGCAGGCTCCCAGGAATAGCCTTCGACGCCCTTGAGAAGCGTCGCGAGATTGTGGGTGTGGACATGGGCGCCGGCGGCGACGTCCCGGGTCAGCTGCCCGACCGGCAAGCCGAACTTGTGCACAATCTCGTCGGACTTCATGGCCCGGAGCGCGACCTTGTGGCCGTCGGGAATGTCTTCGGTGACCTGGACCTCATGCCCGTCCACCTCCAGCCGCTCGCCGGCAACAAGCGGGCGCAGCGCCACGACCACGTCGTCGCGCGGGTCGAGATGGAGGAGTGCGGCGGTTTCCGCCTCGCGGTCGATGAGATCGGCTTGCGTCATGTGGTAACCGGTGTCAAATAGCCGCCGCCGGCCTGGACGACAAGGCCGGCGCGGCACTTTCGCACCCGGCGCGCGTCGGGTATCGTCATGGCAGGGAGACGAGGTTGAGCAGCAAGGCGGACCAGGAGCCGGCACGAGGCGCCCGCCGCACGGGCAAGCCGACCATCAACGACGTCGCGCGGCTCTCGGGCGTGTCGAAGAAGACGGTGAGCCGCGTCATCAACCGCTCGCCCCTGCTCAACGAGGAGACTCGCGAGCGCGTCGAGCGCGTGATCAGCGAGCTCGGCTATGTACCCAACCCGCAGGCCCGCGCGCTCGCGCTCAGGACCAACTTCCTGATCGGCCTCGTCCACGACAATCCCAATGCGCAGATGGTCCTGAATGTCCAGCAGGGAATCCTGGAGGCGCTCCAGGGGACGGATTTCGCGATGGTCGTGCGGCCGGTCGACCGCGGCTCGGCGACGATGCTCGACGACGTGCGCCATTTCCTCGAGCAACAGCGCCTTTTCGGCATCGTCCTGCTGCCGCCGATCTCGGAGAACGACGCGCTCGCCCGCCTCTGCGACGATGTCGGCTGCCGCTACGTGCGCATGGGCTCGGCCGAGCTCGACGATCCCGACCATATGGTCGTCTCGAATGACCGCGAGGCGGTTCGCGCCGCCACCCAATATCTGATCGGCGAGGGGCATCGCCTGATCGGCCTCATCACCGGGCCGCACGGCTTCCGCTCCGCGGCCGAGCGGCGGCTCGGTTTCGAGGACGCGCTCGCCGCTGCGAAGATCAAGCTGCCCCGCAGCCTCATCGCTCACGGCAATTACACGTTCGAATCCGGCGTCGCGGCGGCCGAGAAACTGCTCGACCTCTCGCCGCGGCCGACCGCCATCTTTTCCAGCAATGATGAGATGGCGGCGGGGGTCGTCCACACGGCGCGCGAGCGCGGCATCAGCGTACCGGACGAGCTGTCGATCATCGGCTTCGACGATACGCCGATCGCCGGCCATATCTGGCCGCCGCTCACCACGGTGCGCTGGCCGATCGTTTCGATGGCGCGGGCGGCGGCGCTGAAGCTGCTCGCTAACCAGTCGGAAGCGGATGTCGCCGAGCCGAGCATGTTCCTGTCGCGGCTGGTGAAACGCGCCTCGGTGGCGCCGCCGCCGCGGCATTGACTCGGGGGCCGTCGCGGTTCTTGGCACAGGGATGAATTCAGGAAGATCAGGGACGACGATGCCGCGACCTTTGACGCTCGATCCGGACCGGCTGCTGCCGCCCGACCCCGCCACCCGCGCGATCGCGCGCGGCCTCTACCAAGGCGTCGCCGGCCTGCCGATCGTCAGCCCGCACGGCCATACCGATCCGGCCTGGTTCGCGAGCGACGCGCGCTGGACCAATCCGACCGAATTGCTGCTCGCCCCGGACCATTATCTGTTCCGGATGCTCTACAGCCAGGGCGTGAAGCTGGAGGCGCTCGGCGTGCCGAGCCGCTCCGGCCCGTCTAAGGCCGATCCGCGCGAGGCGTGGCGGCTGTTCGCCTCGCATTATTACCTGTTCCGCGGCACGCCCTCGCGGCTGTGGCTCGACCATGTCTTCGCCGAAGTGTTCGGGATCGATGTCGCGCTCGAAGCCGGTACTGCCGATCTCTATTACGACAAGATCACCGCCGCGCTGGCGACGCCCGCCTTCCGCCCGCGCGCCTTGTTCGACCGGTTCAACATCGAATTGCTCGCCACCACCGAGGGGCCGCACGAGGATCTCGTCCACCACGCCGCGATCCGCGCCTCGGGCTGGAAGGGGAGGGTGGTTACCACCTATCGACCCGATGCCGTGATCGATCCCGAGCATGACGATTTCCGCACCGCGCTCGCCCGTTTCGGCGAGCTGACCGGCGAGGATGTCGAGAGCTGGAAGGGCTATCTGGCCGCGCACCGCAAGCGCCGCGCCGACTTCCGCGCCGCCGGTGCCACCGCCACCGATCACGGCCACCCGACCGCGCAGACCGCCGACCTCGCGCCGGCCGAGGTGGAGCCCCTGTTCCGCCGGATCGTCCGCGGCGAGTGGAGCCCACACGATGCCGAGCTGTTCCGCGCCCAGATGCTCACCGAGATGGCGGCGATGAGCGTCGAGGACGGGATGGTGATGCAGATCCACCCCGGCGCTTTCCGCAATCACAATCGCTGGCTGCATTTGGCCTATGGCCGCGACAAGGGTGCCGACATCCCGACCCGCACCGATTACGTCCGCGCGCTGAAGCCCCTGCTCGACCGCTTCGGCAACGAGCCCAACCTCTCGGTCATCCTCTTCACCCTCGACGAGAGCGCCTATGCGCGCGAGCTGGCGCCGCTCGCCGGCCATTATCCCTGCCTGAAGCTGGGCCCCGCCTGGTGGTTCCACGACAGCCCGGAAGGGATGCGCCGCTTCCGCGAGATGACGACGGAGACGGCCGGCTTCTACAACACGGTCGGCTTCAACGACGACACCCGCGCCTTCCTGTCGATCCCGGCGCGGCACGACGTCGCCCGCCGCGTCGACTGCGCCTTCCTCGCCCGCCTCGTCGCCGAAGGGCGGCTGCAGGACTGGGAAGCCGCGGATCTCGCCCACGACCTCACCTACGGCCTCGTCCGCCGCGCCTACCGTCTCGATGAGGCGCAGGCGGAAGCGGCCTGATGCGTACCTTGTTTCGTCATGCCGGACTTGATCCGGCATCCACCTTCTTCTGTCCGGCCGCGGTGCGGGAAGAAGGTGGATCCCGGGTCGAGCCCGGGATGACGGTTGTGTTTTGACCCCACGGAGAATTTGATGTTCGAACGGACTTATTACGGCACGCATCCCGACATGATGGAGTGCGTGTCCAACGAGGAATTGCGCGACCGCTATCTGATCCAGGATCTGTTCCGCGCGGGCGAGGTGGTGCTGAACTATACCCATGCCGATCGCTTCGTGATCGGCGGCGTCCTCGTCGGCAGCGGCGCCGTGCGGCTGCCGGAGCAGACCGAGCCGCCCTCGGCTGCCGGCCACCCGTTCCTGGAGCGCCGCGAGCTGGCCATCGTCAATGTCGGCAAGGTCAACGGCAACGTCACCGTCGACGGCGAGACGTTCGAGCTCGGCAACAAGGACTGCCTCTACGTTACCATGGGCGCGAAGGACGTGACCTTCGCCGGCGAGGGCGCGAAATTCTACCTCGCCTCCTGCCCGGCCCATAAGGCCTTCCGGACCCGCAAGCTCTCGATCGCCGAGGCCAACGCGCTGGAGCGCGGCAGCCTCGAGGAATCGAACGAGCGGACGATCTACCAGCTCGTCATCCCCGGCGTGTGCGACAGCGCGCAGCTCGTCATGGGCCTCACCGTGCTGAAGCCGGGCAGCGTCTGGAACACGATGCCGCCGCACATCCATGAGCGGCGCAGCGAGATCTATTTCTATTTCGAGCTGGACGGCGAGAACGACCGCGTCATGCACTTCATGGGCGAAGGCGAGGCGATGCGGCACATCGTCCTTGCCAATGACGAAGCGGTGATCAGCCCGCCCTGGTCGATCCACATGGGCGCTGGCACCAAGGCCTATGCCTTCATCTGGGCGATGGCCGGCGAGAACCAGGATTATACGGACATGAACGTCCTCGACATCTGCCAGCTGCAGTGAGGACGGCTGTGATGCATTCTTCGTCATCCCCGCGAAAGCGGGGA
This sequence comes from Allosphingosinicella sp., assembly GCA_036269695.1. Classification (GTDB taxonomy): domain Bacteria; phylum Pseudomonadota; class Alphaproteobacteria; order Sphingomonadales; family Sphingomonadaceae; genus Allosphingosinicella. The sequence continues at coordinate 201,251 of DATBDY010000051.1, forward strand.
TCCCGCTTCTTCTCTTCCATCACCCTGCCCAAGCGGGATTCCCGCTTTCGCGGGAATGACGAAGGGGAGGTGGCGTGACCAATCCCTTCGACCTCAGCGGCCGCGTGGCCGTCGTCACCGGCGGCAATACGGGGATCGGCCAAGGTATCGCGCTGGCGCTCGCCGAGGCGGGGGCGGATCTCGCCCTCGTCGGCCGTTCGCCTGCGGAAGAGACGGCCGAGAAAGCCGAAGCGCTCGGTCGCCACGCCATCCTCGTTCCCGCCGATCTCTCCACCATCGCGCCCGTCGGCGAGGTGGTGGACCGCACGCTCGCCGAGCTCGGCCGGCTCGATATCCTCGTCAACAATGCCGGCATCATCCGCCGCGCCGATGCCGTGGACTTCTCAGAGGCGGATTGGGACGCGGTCGTCGACACCAACCTCAAATCTGTTTTCTTCCTCTGCCAGGCGGCCGGACGACACATGATCGCGCAGGGGAAGGGCAAGATCATCAACATCGCCTCGATGCTGAGCTTCCAGGGCGGCATCCGTGTGCCGAGCTACACCGCCTCCAAATCGGGCGTTGCGGGGCTCACGAAATTGCTCGCGAATGAGTGGGCGGCGAAGGGCGTGAACGTGAACGCGATCGCGCCCGGCTATATCGCGACCAACAATACGGCGGCGCTGCAGGCGGACGAGTCCCGCAACCGGCAGATCCTCGAGCGCATCCCGGCCGGGCGGTGGGGGGCACCTTCGGACCTTGGCGGGGCGGCGGTGTTTCTCGCTTCCGACGCATCGGATTACGTCAACGGCCATATCCTCGCCGTCGACGGCGGCTGGCTGGCGCGCTGATGGCGGCGGTCGCCTGCTTCGGCGAGGTGCTGCTGCGCATGACCGCGCCCGGGCGCGAGCTCATGCTGCAGAAGCCGCATCTCGAAGTCTATGTCGCCGGCGCCGAGGCCAATGTCGGCGTCGGTCTCGCGAACCTGGGCCACGACGTGAAGATGGTGAGTCGTCTCCCGGCCAATGCGTTGGGGCAGGCGGCCTATGACGCGCTCCGCCGCCACGGCGTCGACGTTGCCGGCGTCGCGCGGACGCCGGGGCGGATGGGCCTCTATTTCCTCGCCCAGGGCGCCGGTCTGCGCGCCTCGGAAATCTTCTACGACCGGAGGGACAGCAGCTTCGCGCTCGCGGGACCGGGCGATTTCGACTGGGCCAAGCTGCTGGACGGCGTCGACCTGCTCCACATGTCGGGCATCACCCCGGCGCTCGGCCCGCGCTCGGCCGAAGCGGCGGTGGAGGCGGCCGAGGCGGCGGCCCGGCGGGGCATCCGCATCTCGTTCGACGGCAATTACCGCTCGCAGCTCTGGGAGAGCTGGGACAGCAACCCGAAAAACATTTTGACCCGGCTGGTTTCGAAAGCCGAGATATTGTTCGGCAACCATCGCGACATCTCGCTGCTGCTCGGCGAGGAGTTCAGTGGGGAAGGGGAGGACCGCCGGCGCGAGGCGGCGGAGGCGGCCTTCGCGCACTTCCCCAACCTGCGCCTGATCGCATCGACCGCGCGCCATGTCGTCGACGCCGATCGCCACCAGATTTCCGCCCGCGTCGACACGCCGGAAGGCTCGGCCCAGACGGAGGAGGTGCTCGTCGCCGGCATCGTCGATCGGATCGGCGCCGGCGACGCCTTCGCCGCCGGCATCCTCCACGGCGTGCGCACCGGCCGCGACCTCGACTGGACCGTCCAGTCTGGCCTCGCGCTCACCTGCCTCAAACACTCGCTGCCGGGCGATTTCAGCCTGTTCGGGCCGAACGACATCGAGGCGTTCATGGCTGGCGGCCTGGACGTCCGCCGTTGATCGACCGCCGCGGGTTCCTGGCGGCGGGCGCGGCCGCCGCAGCCACGCCTGCCTTCGCGGCCGCCGGCGATCCGGTCGTCGCCACGAGCGGCGGCCCGATCCGGGGCACGCGCGAAGGCGGCCTCTCGATCTTCCGCGGCATACGCTACGGTATCGCCGCGCGCTTCCAGGCGCCGCGGGCGCCGGAGCCGAGCCGCGAAATCATCGACGCGACCCGCTTCGGCCCCTCCTGCCCGCAGAAGAACGACCGATTCAAAGAGCAGAGCGAGGACTGCCTGTTCCTCAACGTCTGGACGCCGGAAGCACGCGCCGGCGGACGGCGGCCGGTGATGGTCTATATCCACGGCGGCGCCTATTCGACCGGCTCGGTCGTCGATCCGCTCAACGACGGCCGCCATCTCGCCGCCACACAGGACGTGGTGGTGGTGACAATCAACCACCGCCTCAACGCCTTCGGTTATCTCTACCTCTCCGGGCTCGATCCGCGCTTCCCCGACAGCGGCAATGCCGGCCAGCTCGATCTCGTCCTCGCCTTGCAATGGGTGCGGCGGAACGTGGCGGCCTTCGGCGGCGATCCGACGCGGGTGATGGTGTTCGGCCAGTCGGGCGGCGGCGCCAAGATTGCGACCCTGATGGGTATGCCGGCTGCCGCGGGCCTTTTCCACCGTGCGACGACGATGAGCGGCCAGCAGGTCACCGCCTCCGGTCCGCTCAACGCCACGGCGCGGGCCAAGGCGTATCTTGCGGCACTCAAGGCCACGCCCGCCGATCTGCTGACCATGCCGACGGCGAAGCTGGTCGATGCGCTCGGCGCGACCGATCCGATCCTCGGCGGCGGCGTCTATATGGGCCCCGTCCTCGACATGAAGTGGCTGACCCGCCACCCCTTCTGGCCAGACGCCAACCTGCTGTCGAACCGCGTGCCGATGATGCTCGGCAATACCCGCGACGAGACTCGCGCCTTCATCGATCCGAACAGCCCCAAGGTGCTCGGCCTCAATTGGGACAATCTCGCCGAGCGGATGGCGCCGGAGCTGCGCGTGGACATCCTGCCCGAATGGGTGGTTGCCCAATATCGCGCCCAATTCCCCGACTGGAGTCCCGAACGAATCTTCTATGCCGCGACCACGGCAGGGCGGAGCTGGCCGGGGCAGGTGATCGAGGCCGACGCGCGCGCCAAGGCGCTGACGCCGACCTGGGTCTATCAGGTCGATTTCCAGTCGCCGACCCAGCCTCGCCGAGGCGCACCGCACACGATGGACATCGCGCTCTCCTTCGGCACGCTTGATGCGCCGGGCTCCTTCACCGGCACCGGTGCCGGCGCGCGGACTCTGAGTGCGATGGTGATGAAGGCGTTCGCGACCTTCGCCCGCACTGGCGACCCGAACGGGCCGGGGCTGCCGCGCTGGCCGCTTTACCGGCTGCCCCAGCGTACGACGATGGTCTTCGATTTGGAGACCCGCGCCGTCGACGATCCGCGGCGCTGGCAGCGGGAGCTGTTCGCGCGCGTCCCCTACATCCAGCCCGGCTCCTGACGACTCGCCGCTTGACACACAGGCCGTAACGGGCGAGTTATGACACCGGTTACTTCACAGTAGCGACGAACGGGGCGACTCGGCAGCATAGCGGAGCGTCCGGGAGGAGAAGAAGGGCAAGGACAAGGGGGTCCGCACTCATTCTCCGGCAAGGCAGAGGGTGTCGACGGCGTTTTCCATCGTCGGTCGACACCGGTGTCATAACGCAAAGCGGGCGCCTCCCGGGGCGCCACAGGGAGGCAAACATGGGTCCGGATCTCGACATTCTCAGTCGCGGCACCGCGCGCTGGCTCGCGGCGGCTTCGGCAGGGGCGATCGCTTTGTGCGCGGCAACGCCCGCCGCCGCGCAGGCGTCGGCGAACGTCGCCGTCACCGCCGCGGCCCAGCCGCCCGCCAATGGCGGCAACACGTCGCCCGCGGCCGGGCAGCCGACGACCAACGAGGCGGAGGTCCCGAACGAGGCGGCGGAGCCGGAGATCGTCGTCACCGGCTTCCGCAGCAGCCTCGCCCGCGCGCTCAATATGAAGCAGCGCGAGAATGGCGAGACCGACACGATTCTCGCCGAGGACATCGGCAAGTTCCCGGATCTCAATCTCTCCGAATCGATCCAGCGCATTCCGGGCGTCGCCCTGCAGCGCGATGCCGGTGAGGGCCGCGAGATCAGCGTGCGCGGTCTCGGCGCGCAATTCACCCGCGTCCGTATCGACGGCATGGAAGCGCTGACCACGACCGGCGGCGCCGACGCCAGCGGCGGCACCAACCGCAGCCGCTCGTTCGACTTCAACGTCTTCGCCTCGGACCTCTTCAACGCGATCACGGTGCGCAAGACCGCCGAGGCCTCGGTCGAGGAAGGCTCGCTCGGCGCGACGGTCGATCTCCGCACCGCGCGGCCGTTCGACTATAAAGGCTTCACCCTCACCGCCTCCGCGCAGGGCGATTATAACGATCTCAGCAACAAGGTGACCCCGCGCGGCGCCTTCCTCATCTCCGATATCTTCGCGAACGGCACGCTCGGTGCTTTGTTCTCGGTGGCCTACACCAAGCACCAGATCCTCGAAGAGGGGCCGAGCACGGTCCGCTGGGCGCCGGCGACGAGCTTCGCCCCCGGCTTCCAGAGCGTCGGCGGAATCTCCTGCCTCAATGCCGCGGGCACCACCGCCTTGAGTCCGGCGCCCGGCGGTTGCGCCGCGGTCGACACCGCGCAGCATCCGCGCTTCCCGCGCCAGGACTGGTATTATGACGACCAGCAGAGGATCGGCGCCACCGCTTCGCTGCAGTGGAAGCCGTCGCCGAACACCTTGATCAGCCTCGACGCCCTTTATGCGGACTTCAAGGGCACCCGCGAGGAACGCTATCTCGAAGCGCCGTCGTTCAGCGTCGGCGGCGCTTGCACAGCCGCCAACCGCGCGAACAGCTGCGGCATCGCCGATACAGACGTGGTCTCGGACAAGATCTCGAACGGCGTGATGTATGCCGGCACGTTCAACGACGTGGACCTGCGCGTCGAGAACCGGTTCGACCGGCTCGACACCAAGTTCGAGCAGCTGACCCTCGAGGGGACGCAGAAGTTCGGCGAGAACGTCACCCTGAGCTTCCTCGGCGGCACGTCATCGTCGAAGCACAACAACCCGGTCCAGAACACTTTGACCTTCGACCAGTTCAACGTCCAGGGCTACAGCTACGATTATGGCGCGCCGAACGGCCGCAACCCGATCTTCAACTTCGGCTCGGCCAACCTCACGTCGCCCACCTCCTGGGTACTGTCGCAGATCCGCCTGCGGGCCGCGACCGCCTACAATTACTACACGACCGGAGACCTCGGCCTGAACTGGAAGCTGAACGACGAATTCCAGGTCGACGTGGGCGGCAGCTGGAAACGGTACAAGTTCGTGACCACCGAGCTCCGGCGCGAAAATCCCGCAAGCCCCAACACCAACCAGGAATCGGTGATCCCGGCGGCGATCGCGGCGACCTCGCTTTCCCAATTCAGCCACGTGGTCGATATTGCCGGCTACAACTTCCTCGCGCCCAATTACTTCGCCGCGGACAATCTCTTCCACTTCGGCGATCCGAGCGCCTTCGGCGGCGCTTTCGCGCTCGGGCCGGGGCCGGCGCTCGGCAACAATGCGACGGTGAAGGAGCGGGACGAAGGCGGCTTCCTGCAGTTCACCTTCAGCCACGAGTTCGGCGCGGTGCGGGTGCGCGGCAATGCCGGCGTGCGCTATGTCGACACGCGCGAAGACTCGACCGGCTATTCGGTCGTCGCCAACCAGATCCAGCAGATCACGGTTCGCAATTCCTATGACGACTGGCTGCCTTCGGCCAACCTGGTGATCGAGCCGATGCGCAACCTCAATTTCCGCTTTGCGGCGGCGCGGGTGATGTCGCGGCCCAACCTCACCAACCTCAACCCCGGTGCCACGATCAACGTCTCAGGTGCCAACCGCACGGTGAGCGCGGGCAATCCGTTCCTCCAGCCGTTCCGCGCCTCGAGCTACGACGCGGCGGTGGAATGGTATTTCATGCCGGGCGGCCTGATCTCGGTCGCCCTGTTCGAGAAGGACGTCGACAGCTTCATCTCGACGCTGCAGAGCCGCGGCACCTTCGCGCAGAATCCGTTCGGCCTGCCGACCAGCCTCGCCACCGCGGCCTGCGGCAATCTTTCGGGCTGCGATGCGACGACCACCATCTTCACCTTCAGCTCGCCGAGCAACACGCCGGGCGGCCCGGTGCGCGGCTTCGAAATCAATTACCAGCAGCCGTTCACATTCCTGCCGGGCGTCCTGCACAATTTCGGCGTGCTGCTGAACTACACAGGCGTCAAATCGAAGATCAAATATCTGAACGCCGCCGGCGGCGTCGTCGCGATCACCGATCTGACCCAGCTCTCCCGCCGCTCGGCCAACGCCACCCTCTATTATGAGGACAAGGTGATCAGCGCCCGCGTGTCGGCCGCCTACCGCAGCAAGTACCTCACCCAAGTGCCGGCCTCGGAAGCGGGCAACGACGTCCAGGGCACGAACGGGACGCTGAACATCGACGCCTCGCTGCAGGTGACGATCAATCCGCATCTCAAGATCACGCTGGAGGGGATAAACCTCACCGACCAGTATCAGGACCAGTTCGTCGACAGCCGCGACATGCTGTCCGTCTACCATCATACGGGACGCGAGGTGCTGTTCGGCGTCCGCTACACCTACTGAGGCGCGGCACGCCGGTGATGTTCGATCGGCGTGAAATGCTGGGTCTCGCAGGTTTAGCCATAGCCGCGGCGGCACCGCTGCCGCGGCGAAAGGCTGAGCCGAAGTGGAACGCGGTCGTCGCTGCGAATGGCGGCGCCGGGACGGCGCCGACGCTGGGGGCAGCGCTCGACCTCGCCGAGCGCGCCGGCGGGCGGCCGTTCCGCATCCTGGTCGAGCCCGGCACCTACCGCGAGAAGCTCCACATCCGCAGCCCCAATGTCACGATCGAGGGGCGGGGGCCGGAATCGGTGCTCGTCTTCGGTGCCGCCGCGGGGCTGGTGAGCCCCGACGGGAGCAAATGGGGCACGGGGCGCTCGGCGACGCTCACCGTCGAGGCGGCGGACGTGACGTTGCGCAACCTCGATATCCGCAACGACTTCGACTATCTCGCCGCCCGTGCCGTGCCCGGCGCATTTGGGTCGCAGGCGGTGGCACTGTCGCTGGCGCGCGAGGCGGACCGGGTTCGCGTCGAGCGCTGCCGGTTGGAAAGTTGGCAGGACACCCTTTACGTCCAGACGCACGCGCTGTTCACCGGCTGCACGATCGCCGGCGTGGTCGACTTCATCTTCGGCGGCGGTGCATCCTTCTTCGATCGCTGCACGATAGTCACCCGCCACGTGCCGGGCGCGGTCGAGCAGGGCTATGTCGCCGCGCCCAGCACGCCTAAGGACCAGCGCTTCGGCCTCGTCTTCTCCGGCTGCCGCCTCGAGCGCGAACCGGGCGTGCCCGACCATTCCGCCTGGCTCGGCCGCCCCTGGCGCGCCGGCGGCAATATGGACCTGACGGGCGAGGCGGCCTTCCTGCGCTGCTGGATGGACGCGCACATCCACAATGAGGGCTGGACGAGCATGGGTTACGCCGGGCCGGACGGTGTGCGCCACATGCTCGCGCCGCACGAGGCGCGGCTGGTCGAATATGGGAGCATGGGTCCGGGCGCGGGTCCTGCCGGCGTTGAGCGGCGCTTGCTCAGCGCGCAGGAGGCGGCTTCCTTCACGATGCGCAACGTGCTTGGGAATTGGATCAGATGAAGCTGGGCAGGCGTGAGACGTTCAAGGCCGCGTTCGCAGGCGGCGCGGCCGCTTTGCTCGGCAGGGGAGGGGCCGCAGTCGCCGCGCCTGTTCAGTCGGAGGATTGCGCCTCCTTCCCGGAAGACTGGAAACGCGGCTTCGATAATCAGCGCATCGCCGATCTCGGCGAGGGACGCTTCCTCAATCCGCTGATCGCCGGCGACCATCCCGATCCCGCCATCCTGCGCGACGGCGGCGATTATTACATGACCTTCTCGAGCTTCGATTCCTATCCCGGGCTCACGATCTGGCATTCGCGCGATCTCGTGAACTGGCGGCCGCGCGAGGCGGCGCTGACCAGGAATATCGGCTCGGTCTGGGCGGTCTCGCTCGCCAAGCACCAGGGCCGTTACTTCCTCTACATCCCGGTGAAGGCGCGGCCGAACTCGATCTTCGTCATCTGGGCGGATCATATTGACGGGCCGTGGAGCGAGCCGATCGACCTCCACATGGCAGATCATATCGATCCGTGCCATGCCGTGGGCGAGGATGGCTCGCGCTGGCTGTTCCTGTCGGGCGGCGACCGAGTGCGGCTTTCCGAGGATGGGCTCTCCACCGTCGGCAAGCCCGAGCATGTCTACGATCCCTGGCACTATCCCCCGGAATGGGATGTCGAGAGCTTCTCGCCGGAAGGGCCGAAGATCGTCCGTCATGGCGGCTTCTTCTACCTGATCACCGCCGTCGGCGGCACGGCCGGTCCGCCGACCGGCCACATGGTGATCGCCGCCCGCTCGCGCTCGATCCATGGCCCGTGGGAGAATTGCCCGCATAACCCGCTCGTCCACACGGTGAGCGACGCCGAGAAATGGTGGTCGCGCGGCCATGCCTCTCTGGTCGATGCGCCGGACGGGAGCTGGTGGGCCGTCTATCATGGTTACGAGCACGGCTTCTGGACGCTCGGCCGGCAATGCCTGCTCGATCCGGTCGAATGGACGGCGGACGGCTGGTTCAGGATGAAGGGCGGCGACCTCTCGCAGCCGATCCGGGCGCCTCGCGGCGGCGCGAAGGGACCGCATAGCCAGCCGCTCTCCGACGATTTCCGGACCCTGACCCTCGGCCGCAAATGGAGCTTCTTCCGCCCCGGCCCGGACGAAGCGGACCGCGCCCGCGTGGCGGGCGGAGCTCTGCACCTGCGGGCGAGCGGCCATGGGCCGTCCGATTCGTCGCCCTTGCTGCTGACGGCGGGCGATCTCGCCTACGAATTCGAATGCGACATCGAGGTCGAGCCAGGCGGCGCGGCGGGGCTGCTGCTCTTCTATGACGACAAGCTCTATTGCGGCCTCGGCCTCGACGAGCGCAATTTCGTCACCCACCTCTATGGGACGGAGCACGGGCGGCCGAAGAACCCGCACGGGCGGCGGATGAAGATCCGGATCGCCAACAAGAGGCACATCGTCGCCATCCACACGAGCGGCGACGGCGGCCGCACCTGGACGCGCTTCGACCGCGGCATGGAGGTGTCGGGCTACCACCACAATGTTCGTGGCGGCTTCCTGATGCTGCGGCCCGGCCTCTATTCCGCCGGCGCCGGCACCGCCCGCTTCCGCGATTTCCGGTTCAGCGCGCTGTGATGGAGATTTGGAGATGGAGTTGAGCCGGCGCGACGCCTTGATCGGAACGCTGGCCGTGGCCGGGCTGGCGGGGCGCGCCTCAGGGCAGACGCCGCCGCCGTCGACGCCGGAGAGCCGTCTCGTCCTGCCCGATCCGACCGAGACGATCGACATCTGGCCCGGGCTCCCGCCGGGCGCGCCTGCGAAGCTGCCGGTCGAGACGGTCCATGAGCGCAGCACGGATCCGGCCTATAACGACCGCTATGTCATGGGCGTCGCGCGGTCGCGCCTGGTCGTGTTCCGGCCGGCCCGGCCGAGCGGGGCGGCGGCCTTGATCGCCCCGGGCGGCGGCTATGGACGGATCGTCCTCGACAAGGAGGGCTATGAGACGGCGCGCTGGCTCGCCGGCCGCGGCGTCACTGCGTTCGTGCTCTTCTATCGCCTGCCGCACGAAGGCTGGGCGAACGCCGCCGACGTGCCGCTCCAGGATTCCCAGCGGGCGATGCGGCTGATCCGCGCCCGCGCCGCGAGCTTCGGGGTCGATCCGAAGCGGGTCTGCGCGATGGGCTTCTCGGCGGGCGGCCATGTCTGCGCCGATTTGCTCGCCCGCTTCGCCGCGCCCGTCTACGCGCCGGTGGACGAGGCCGATCGGCTGAGCGCGCGGCCCGACATCGCCGCGCCGATCTACCCCGTCGTCTCGATGACGCTGCCGGTCGCCCATGCCGGCTCGCGCGACAATCTGATCGGCAAGGATGCGACGCCGGAGATGGAGCGGGCGCATTCGCCGAATCTCAACATCAATGCCGACGCCCCGCCGGCCTTCCTGCTTCAGGCCGAGGACGATCCGGTCGTGCCGGTGCGGAACACCCTGCTACTCCGCGAAGCGCTGCTGGCCCACAAGGTGCCGGTCGAGACCCATTTGTTCCCCGACGGTGGCCACGGCTTCGGCCTCCGGCTGTCGCGCGGACACAGCGTCGAGGGCTGGCAGGACATCTTCTGGGCGTGGGGAACGAAGCGGAAGATTTTCGCCTGATTGGGAGAAAGTGATGCGTACAGCGTTCGTGTTCGGACTTCTTCTGGCGGCTTCGGGGCCGGTTCTGGCCGCGCCCGAGGCGCCGAAACATATCGCCCCGTCCAAGATCATCCTTGTCGGCGATTCGACGACGCAGGTCGGCAGCGGCTGGGGCGGCAGCTTCTGCGCCACTCACGTGACCTCGTTCATGGCCTGCCTGAACCTCGCCCGCGGCGGCCGCAGCACCTCCAGCTACCGCGCCGAGGGATCGTGGGACCTGGCGCTCGGCGAGATGCGCGCGCCCGGCTATCGGAACGTGTGGGTGCTGATCCAGTTCGGCCATAACGACCAGCCGGGAAAGCCCGGCCGCTCCACCGACCTCGCCACCGAATTCCCGGCCAATCTCGCTCGCTATGTCGACGAGGCGCGGGCGGCCGGTGCGAAGCCGGTGCTGGTGACGCCGCTTTCACGCCGCATCTTCAAGGGCGGCAATCTCGACAACGATCTCGCGCCCTGGGCGGCGGCGGTCCGCAAAGTCGCGGCGCAGAAGGGGGTACCCGTGCTGGATCTTAATGCGGAAAGCGCCGCCGCGATCGAGGCGATGGGTCAGCCCGCCGCCGATCGCCTCGCCCAGGCCCCGCCCGGCACCGCGCCCACGCCCGATGCTCCGAAGGCGATGGAGACGGTCGTCCAGCCGATGGCACAGCCCAAGCTTGCCTTCGACCGGACGCATCTCGGCGTCGCGGGCGCCAATTACTTTTCGGCGATGGTCACGCGGGAGCTCGCCGCCGCGGTGCCGGACATGCGGCCTTTGCTCTTGCCGTAGCGGATGAACCAGCCATCACTGCTCCCCGGCGAAGGCCGGGGTCCAGATCTGACTAAGCAACTGGACCCCGGCCTTCGCCGGGGAGCACTTGCGGTGGCCGCCCCTCAGCGGACCGGCCGCCGGTAGGGAACGAACTCGCCAAGGACGCAGATCGGGCCGGGCACTGCGCTGCCGCCGAAGGGCCTGGTGCGGAAATGATCTCCGCGGCAATATCGGCTGCCGTTCGCTTCGTAGATGATCGTGTCCGTCGGCTCCATGCCGGGGCAGGATCCGCGCAGGTGGTTGACGTAGAAGGTGATGCCGTGATCGAGGACGAGCGTCTTCGAATCGATCGGGCGCAGGTTCGCCGTGCTGTCCATCGAGACGCAATCCTGCGGCGGACCGGCGACCCGCCCGGCCAGCTGCGCGGCAAGATCGTCGCGGTCGCTCCGGTGCGTATCGGCTGCCGCGCTGCCGGCGAGAAGCAAGAGGGGGATCAGAGCCAGGCGCATGTCATCCTCCGTCGCTGTCGAAACGCACGAAGCGCGACACCGATGCTACACGATTTCGCGCAAAGCTTCGACCGAGAGCGGGCCGCGATTCAGCACGCGGTCGTGAAACGCGCGCACCGCGGCAGGAGCGGCGGGACGCATGCGCCGGAGCGAGATCGCGGCGAAACCGTCGCCGGCGAACCCCGCCGGCTCCGCCGCATAGCGGTCCACCTCGACGGCGAAAGGGAAGAACAGCTCGAAGCCGACCGTCTTCTCCAGATAGTGCAGCGCACGGGCGCGGTCCCAGCGGCGGACGTGCATGCCGAGATCGGCAGCGATGCGGGCGAGGCGGAACAGCCAGGACTGGATAAATCCCACCTGGTCGATCGGGCTGAGGATGCCCATCCGGTCGGCGAGGCTTTCGGCGTAGATCGCCCAGCCTTCCGAATAACCGGCAGCGTAGCGGACCTGCAGCGGGTGCGGCTTGGCAATTTCCTGCCGGCGGAGCTGGATCATGTGGCCCGGAATCGTCTCGTGATAGGCGACGGTGGTGAGGGTCCAGGCCGGACGGTCGTGGACATCGCTGACGTCGGGATAATAAGCGCCCGGCGCGCTCGCGGTGGGGGCATCGCGATAGCCGCGCTTTCCCGCCTTCTCGTCGGCCGCCGACATCAATTTGACGCTGGAGCCGGGCTCGAAAGGCGGATTGAACCAGGTCGGCAGGTGCGGCCGTAGCCGCGCCAGCGCCGCGTTCATGTCGGCGACCGCGCGGGCGCGGCCTGCCTCGTCGTTGGAATAGAGATATTGCGGCCGCTGCTTCAGCACGCGCAGCCGCGCGCCAACGCTGCCCTGGGCAAGACCGAGACGCTTCAGCAGCGCGTCGGCGCGGGCGGTGAGGGCGCCGATCTCGGCGTTGACGAGCCGGTCGAGCGCGGCGGGCGAGAGGTCGCTGCCGGTCGTGCATTGCAGCCGCAGCGCATAATAGTCTGCGCCGCCGCGGAGCTGCCAGACCCCCGGCTCGCGCGGCGCGTTCGCGCGCAGCGATTCCAGCACCACGATCTGGCGGGTCAGCGCAGCACCGGCGGGGGAGGAGAGGCGGGTACGCTCCCCTTCGATTACGGGGTCGAGAATGAAGAGGGGCGGAACGATCCCGCGCGCCGCCTCCGCGCGCAGCCGCTCCGTTTCCTCGTCGAGCCGCCGCGAGATCGTGGCAGGATCGGCCTTGCCGTCCGCTTCCATCCAGGCGCCGTGGCGCTGGCTCACGACATAAGGCGACGCGCCGTCCGCTTTCCCGAATGGAAAGGCGCGGCGCAGCGCCTCTTCGCGCTCCATCCCGCGCACAACCATGCGCACGATCGCCGCATCTTCGCGGCCGTAGGCCGCCGCATCGGCCGTCTTGAGAATACGAAGCGAATCCGCGGAGGTCGGCCCGGCTGATGCGCGGTCGAGGAGCGCCTTCAGCCCGCCGGCAGCCACGACGGCCGGGCCGCCGACCGCGGGGAGAAGAGCCGCCGCGCCGGCACCAAGAAAATGCCGCCGTGAAACGCTGAAATCGCTATCCATAACGTACTTCTACGGCTCCATTGATACCGGTGTCAAAATCATCCTATGGAGGAACGCAACCCGCGGCGGCAGACCGAAAAAAGCGGGGCGATTCGAGTCGATGGCGAGAGGGCAGAAGGCATGGGTTTGAAGCGGAAACTCACGATGCGGGCCCGGCTCGCCGGCGCGGCGGCTGTTGCCGCGCTTTGCATGACGGCGCCGGCTACTGCGGCGGACGCGCCGAACCTGCTCTTCCGCCTCTCCGCCGACAAGGGCTTCGTCGCCGACCAGGCCGGCGGCGATCCGGTGCCGAACTTCCAGGACAAGGTGCGCATCGTCCCCGACGGCGCGCTCGGCGCCGCCATCCACTGGGATGACGACGGCGTCGTCACCTGGAACGCGCCCGGCAACATCTACGCGCAGCGCGGTACGCTCTCCTTCTTCTGGCGCTCGCGCACCCCGGTCGGCAAGGCGCCGTTCAACATCTTCCGCGTCGGCTTCGCCGACAACACCAGCTGGGACATGGCCTGGCTCCGGGTCGACTGGAACGGCCACGGCTTCGACGCCTTCGTCACCGACGCCAACCTCGCCCGCACCCGCGTCTCCTTCCGCATGGCCGATCTGCCCAAGCCCGACGAATGGCACCACATCGCGTTCATGTGGGACGAAACGGCGGGCGTGCGCCTCTTCGTTGACGGTCGCGAGGTCGCGCGCAAGGACACGAAGGGCGATTACGACACCGGCCTCGACCAGTTCGGGCTCGCCGGCCGGGTGGTCTCGCCGCACCAGGTGCAGAGCCGCTATTCGTTCATGCGCGGCAGCGATCTCGACGAGATCCGCATCTACGATCGCATGCTCGCGCCCGAGGCCGTGGCGGCTTTGGCGGCGAAGCAGGAGCCGGAGGCGGCCGCGCCTGCGTCCAACCCGGCGCTCCGGCAGGCATGGCTGCACCGCTTCGGTTGGGACCGCGGCAGCCCGCCCGCTCTGACCGCGCCGGTCACCCGCATCCGCAAGGTCGAGTTCGCCGACGCCAAGGACCTCAAGGAATGGATGTGGAAGGGGGTCGACGGGATCGACGAGACGACCTGGCCCGGCGTCTACAATCGCTCGCGCCTGCCCGGCCGCGACGATTATTTCGAGCTGCCCGACTGGAACGTCTACGTCCAGGGCGGCAAGGCCTACGACCTCACCGTCCCCGCCGACGAGAAGGTGAACCGCGTAGAGATCCGCGGCGCCGCTTATGGCGACCTCGCCTGGTCGCCGGATGGCGAGCGCTACACCAACCTCGCCAAGAGGCCCGAGGGCGTGGTGCGCAGCGTCGACAATTTCTCCGACCGGCAGGGCGGGCGGCTGCGCTTCACCAATGTCGCGCAGGAGACGCCGATCCAGGAAATCTGGGCCTATGATGTCGGCGCCGGCGAGGAGCCGAAGGGAACGTTGAAGCTCAGCTACCGCGTCGATCCCGACGCGGCGCCGGCCCTCGGCAATCTCCAGCCGCTCGTCCATTTCATCGAGGGCCGCTATCCCGCCGACGAGCGCGCGATCGCCGTCGCGCTTCCCGCCAGCGCCGGCCACGCCGCGGCGGCGGCGGGGGACCCGACCGCCACCGGCACCATCGTGCGCCGCCCCGGCGGCGCCCCGATCGTCCACATCCTGATCCCGGCCGGCTTCGGCGACCAGCTCCCCGAGCGGGCGCCGTCGCGCGCCTGGAATTACGGCTGGGAGAATGTCCACGACGGGCTCGACGGCATCGCCATCGACATCCCGCCGCTCAAGGTGAAGCCGAACGCCGACGGCCTCGTCCCGCTCAACATAAGGGTGAAGGACCCGATCTGGCCGCAGCGCGACCTGATCGACGTTTCCGTCTCCGTGCGGCCGAACGAGAAACGGACGCTCTGGCTCGACACGCGCGATCGGATCCTCACCGACGACAGTTTCTATCTGACGATCGCCTCGGCGGCGCCGGACTTCGGCCCGGACGACCTCAAGGGAATGAACATCCGCCTCGTCTTCAAGCCGCGCGCGGAGGCGAAGAAGGAGCATGTCGCCGACCGCTTCAACCAGGTGAAGGACAATTGGGGCTTCCTCGTCGAGGAGCATACCGCCTCCAAGCGCGAGGCGCTCTACCGCCGCCTCTACGGGGACATTCAGGACCTGCTGCGGGTCGATCCCGACAACCGGCTCGGCCGCGAATATTGGGCGGACATCAGCTACAATGCCACGGGCCCCTTGCCCTTCACCCAGCCGACGCCGCCGGCGGGCGTGCCGCTCTGGGCCTTCCGCCAGCTCGAGGATCTGAAGCTGGTTCGCCATTTCGTGAACTGGTGGATCGATAATCGCCAGGTGCCGTACGGCGATTTCGGCGGCGGCATCTCGGACGACGTCGACCTCACCGAGCAATGGCCGGGGGTCGCCCTGATGGGCGTCGATCCGGACAAGATCAACGCATCGCTCCGCGCGCTCTCCGATGCGGTCTACAAGAACGGCATGCGGGTGAACGGCCTCGGCTACATCACCACCGATGAGCTCCATGCCTATGAGGAGGGGCTCAACACGGACGCGGAGCGGCTCTACCTCAATTGGGGCGAGCCCAAGTCGATCGACCGGCTGAGCGACACCGTCCGCGCGCTCCAGAACATCATCCTCGTCAACCCGGCCGGCCACATGCATTTCGCCAGCAACTGGTATGGCGGCCGCAAGGTCTACCGCGAGGGGCCGTGGGAATGGCAGAAGCCCTATTCCTTCACGGTGATGCACGCGCCGATCCTGATCGGCCTCTACAACGGCAATCCGCAGGCGCGGCACCTTGTCACCGGCGTGATCGACGGCTGGATGGCGCACGGCAAGAAGGGGACGGACGGCCTCTGGACCTTCCCCAACGAGATCAACTGGCGCACGGACGCCGAGCGCGTCGGCGATCGCGGCGGCCTCTCGACTCCCCTCCAGTCCGCCTGGGCTTCCTACCGCTTCACCGGCGACGCCAAATATCTCCGCCCGATCGAAACGCGAGTGGACGAGTCGCCGAACACGCTCGCCGAGCTCAACGAGAACGTCATCGACGCGCTCGGCCGACGGCAGGATTGGGGCGGCGCGCTCGCCGACCGGCATTCCGGTGAGTTCGGCGACTATGCGGCCTGGCAGATGACGGGCGACAAGGGCTGGGTGGAGAAGCTCCATGCCGACGCGATCCGCTCCAAGTCGCAGACCATGTACATGCAGACCGAGGGCCATTGGTGGTCGGATCGCGTCGAGGCGCCGAACGAGATCCTGCAGCGCGAGCGGCTCGGCGGCATCGCGCTGAAGCGCAACCAGACCTGGCCCGGCAACACTGTCAGCTGGCGATTCGCGGAGCCCGACGGTGCCGAGCAGGTCGCGATCCTCATGCCCGGCGCGACGCCGACCCACTTCAAGGTCGTCGCCTACAACGTCAGCGACCGCGTCCAGCAGGCGACGATGACGGGCTGGGACGTGACCGCAGGCGCCTGGCGCATGAGCACCGGCACCGACGCGAACGGCGACGACAAGGCGGACGGGCCGATTGCGACGCAGGAGGTGCCGCTCGAACGCAGCGCCTCGGTCAATGTCAGCTTTGCGCCGCACCAGGCGACGGTGCTGGAGTTCACCCTCGACAAGGCGACCACGCCGACGGAGCAACGCCCGGATCTCGGTATCGATGCCGACGACCTGAAGCTGAAGGGGCGGCAGCTCAATGTCACCGTCCACAGCCTCGGCGCCGTCCCCACGCCCGGCGGCACGCTGCGCGTGGTCGATGCGGCGGGACGGACCTTGGCAAGCGCCAACATCCCGCCGCTGCCGGCACCGGCTGACCTCATGCCCAAGACGGCTGAGGTGCGCGTGACGCTGCCGGGCGGGGCGCATGGCGGGCGGGTCATTATTGGGCTTCCTGGGGACGCGCCTGAAGTGACTCGCCTGAATAACGAAATCCCGCTGCCTTAACGGCACCCCAACCCGCTCATCCTGAGTAGGGACTGAGCTTGGCGAAGGCCCGTATCGAAGGACGCTCGACAGGCGTGCGTCCTTCGATACGCCGGTTCGACAAGCTCACCGACTACTCAGGATGAGCGGGTCTTTACGTGTGAGCCCGCGATCCGCTGATGCACGAAAGCCACGCGCTCAACTCGTCGTAAAAATCTAACGGTTCACCGCTAGACGACCTGATCCAGATCAGGCATGATCCCGCCACTAAAAGGAGTGGCGAGATGCGTGGCTGGCTGAGTCGAGTCGCGGTTGTGCTGCTGGTGCTGGGCGTCGCGGGCG
>DATBDY010000038.1:0-32488 GCA_036269695.1 Allosphingosinicella sp.
CGGATCGATCCGCGCAACGCCGCTGCCGCCTGTGCGGAATGTCTCGACGCGCTGCATCAAGGGCGGGAGGAAGACGGAATCGCGCTGGCGGAGGCGGCGCTGGGCCATCATCCGGACGATGCGCGGCTGCATTATGCGGCCGGTCTCCTTTCCCGCCAGATCGACGAGAATGAGGCTGCGATCGGGCACCTCAGCCGCGCCGCGCAGCTCGCGCCGGCCAATGCGGAGATCGCCCACAGCCTGGCCAGGGTTCATCTGGAGGCCGGGCTGCCCTCGGCCGGACTTTTCCGCGCGACGCTCAGCCTCGCGCCGCAGGATCAGGACGCGATGATGGGGCTCGTGGGGGCGACGGTGCAGGACGAAGGCGCCGCGGCCGGGCTGGCGCTGATCGAGGAAACGGTCGCGCGCAACCCCCACTGGTTGCCGGGCCAGGAGCTTCTCGCCCAACTTCGCTGGCAGAATGGCGACCGGGAGGGCTACACGAGCCGGCTGGAACAGGCTTTGGCGGCGGCGCCGCGCAACCTCGCCTTGTGGCGCAGCCTCATCTCGGCGCGGATCAACGCGGAGGACCTGGAGGGCGCGCTGGCGGCGGTCCGCGCCGGGCGCGCCGCCGCCGGCCACCACATGCTGTTCGACGCGAACGAGGCGATCTGCCTGGCCGACCTCGGCGCGACGGCCGAGGCGGAGGCCTGGTTCGCCCGGCTCGGCGACGCCCCCGGCCCCGCCTTCCAGGTCCACCGCGTGCGCCATCTGCTGCGGACGGGCCGGCCAGCGGACGCGGCGGCGCTGGCGTTGCGCTTCACCGACACTCCGGCCGGAGACGTGTTCTGGGCCTATGTCTCGGTCGCGTGGCGGCTGACCGGCGATCCGCGCTGGGAATGGCTGGAGGGCGACCCGCGCCTGGTCGGCGTCTACGATCTCGGCGACGCCATCACATCGCCGGAGGCGCTGATCGCGCTGCTGCGCACGCTTCATCGCTGGGCCCATCATCCGCTCCAGCAATCGCTGCGGGGCGGCACCCAGACGGACGGGCAGCTCTTCCCCCGGATTGAACCGGAGCTCCGCAGACTGCGGCAGGCGGTTTCGGACGCGGTCGCGGCGCATATTGCCCAATTGCCGCCGCTCGACCCGTCCCACCCGATGCTGTCGCCGCGACGCGACACGCGCGTGCGCTTCACCGGCTCCTGGTCGGTGCGGCTGACCGGCGGCGGCCGGCACGTCAGCCACATCCACCCGATGGGCTGGTTCAGCTCCGCTTTCTATCTGGTCGTGCCGCCGCCGGGCGCGCGCGGACCGGAGCCTGCCGGCTGGCTGGCGCTCGGCGAGCCTCCGGCGGATCTCCAGCTCGATTTGCCTCCGCTGCGCGTGGTCGAGCCGAAGCCGGGCCGCCTCGTCCTCTTCCCCTCGATCATGTGGCACGGCACCCGTCCGTTCGACGGCGGCGAAAGGCTCACCGTCGCCTTCGACGTCGCCCGCCCACCGGCAGCCTGAACGCTCCGTCGGCTTGCCAGCCGAAGCTCGAAGAGCGAAATGAACAGGCCGCCCTGTCCCCCAGACAGGGCTAGGCAGTCCGGGGGACTGCCTACCTGTTCATGGTGGGCCCGGCAGGATTCGAACCTGCAACCAAGCCGTTATGAGCGGCCGGCTCTACCGTTGAGCTACAGGCCCCAACCACGCGCTCGCCTCGCGCTTAGCGGAGGGGCGGCTTGGAAATCTAGCCCTGCTCGCTCGAGCGCTCCGCCGGCTCCAGCGGCGGAAGGTAGAGGTAGAAGCGGGTTTCGCCGATCACCAGGGCGCCGCCCACCGCTTCGGCGAGATTGCGGACGAGGCGCAGCGCGAAGCCGAGGCCGAGAGCCGGCGCCCCTGGCCAGTCGCCCTCGGGGCTGTAGCCCGGATCGAGCAAGGCACGCTCGTCGAGCCCCGAGATCGCTTCCGGCCGGTCGATCGAGAGGCAGAGCATCCGGCGCCCGGCCATCTCGCCGATGGCCATGGTGGCGCCGATCGTCTCCCCCTCCCCCGCCAGCCCGATCGTGGCGGCGAGGATGCGGGCGAACATGCGTTCCGCCGCGCCCTGCTCGACGCGGGCCGGCGGCAGGTCGCGCTCGATCTCGATCGTGATGCGGCTGCCCCGCTGCTGCGCGACCCTTTCATAGGCGTCGTGCAGCCGGCAGAGCAGAGCGACGGCATCGACGAAGCTCTCGTCGAGCTGCAGGCGGCGAGTCTCGATGCGGGCGGCGGTGTCGAGGTCGTCGACGGCGGAGAGGAGGCTCTGGGCCTGCTCCATGATGTCGGCCGCGCGGCTGCGATACGCGGCGGCGGCGGGCCCCATATATTGGCCGTCGATCATCTCTGCGAAGCCGACGATCGCGTTCAGCGGCGTGCGCAGCTCGTGGATGAGCTGGCGAAGGGATTCGGCCGGGATGCTGGTCCCGAACAGGCCGGGCGCCGGCTCCGCCGCAGCAGCCTCCGGCCGCGCCACCTCGTCGACGCGCGGGCGGCGTGCGGTGCCGCGATAGCCGAGGAAATGGCCCTGGCGAGGGTCGAAGAAGGGGACGGCCGAAATCCGCCAGTCGCCCGACGCAGCCCCGGAGCCGGCGACGCTGAAGCGGGCGTCGCGGAACGGCGCCCGTTTCTCGAACGCGCCGGCGGCCTGGCCGTCGACGCCGAACTGGCCCCGCTCGGCGATCGAGGCGATGCTCTGGCCGACGATTGGCCCTCGCGGCGCGCCCTCGATCCAGAAGATGGTGCCATCGGCACCCGCCTCCCAGCGGAAGCTCTCGATCCGCGGCGGCGCCTCCGCCGGCTCGACGGGTGCGGGCGGCGCCGATTCGCGCTGCCGGCGGAAATTCTCGATCCGGGCGACGAGATCGCGGATCTGGCTCTCGCCCGCCTCGACGATCGCCTCGACCGCGGCCGTCTCCTCCGGCGCGCGCGCTTCGGTGCTGCCGGACAGCACGAAATCGCTGCCGCCGAAACCGGCGAGGGCGTGCCGCACGTCGGCGGGCAGGTCGCGCCGATGGCGGAGCAGGCTGCGCGCGGTCGGAGTCAGCGCCGGCAACAGGTCAAGCCATTCCCCGGTGCCGAGGCGGGCGCCGGCGAGCAGAGGCGCGGCGACCGTCGCCTGGTCCTCGGCGAAGAAGCCAAGGATCTCCGGCCAGACGCGGCGCCCAGCCAGTGATTCGGCAATGCGGCGGCGGGTCTCGGACGGGATTCTCGAACGGCTTTCACGGAGCCAGTCCAGCGCCGCCCACGCCTCATCCTCGCCGCGCCCCTGCGCGAGCAGGTCGACGAGCTGGCGCCACTTGGCCAGCAGCGCGGAGGACGGCTCCTCGCGCTGCGCCAGGACGGTCGCGATCATGTCGTTGAAGCGCACGCCTGTCCTCGACCGGAAACGGGCCGCGATTGGCCCGCACAATCGTTAACGCGCCCGCCGGGGATGCGGAAGGCGCCAAAAAGGCACGTCGCAAATTGGGACGCGAAAAAGGGGCGCCGGAGCCGTTCCGGCGCCCCTCTTCCGATCAGGCGCGCTGGGCGAGCCAGCTCAGCCAGAGGTTCGCAAGATCGGAGCGCGGTCCGGTCACGGCATGGAAAGCGGCCTCCGCCTCGGTCTTGCGGCCGCCGAGCGCGAGGACGATGCCGAGCCGGGTGTTGACCATGTTGGGGTCCACCCCACCCTTTTGCAGCGCGACCCGGTAGAGATCGGCCGCCTTCGCATAATCGCCATAGCCGGCATAAGCCGCGGCGGTGGACGCCGCCAGGGCGCCGGTGGCGGCGCCGCGCGCCTTCTGCTCCGCCGCCGGGAGCGACGCGCGGTCTTCGGCGATATGGGCTGTGCTGCTCCGCAGCATCTGCTGCGCTTCCGGCCCGCCGAGCTTGCCGGCGCGCATGCCGGCCTCCAGCACCGTCTTCTCCTCGCCGGACAGGCCGCCCAGCTCGAGCATCTCGGCGAGCTGGAGATACTGGTTCGGGCTGGTCATGCCGCCGCTGGCATACATGAGGCGCAGCAGATCGAGCTGCACGTCCTTCGGCAGGTTCGGCCGGTTCGCGTAGATGGCGATGGCGTTGTTGAAATTCTGGCCGCCGGGATAATCCTTGAGCAGCGCCGCGTTCATCTGGGCGACCACCGCGTCGTTGTGCGTCTGGTAGGCGATCGCCAGCGCGTTGCGATACCAGGGCTCCGGCGCCGGCTTGCCCGACGCTTCGGTGAGCTGGATCGCGCGCACGAGCAGCGGCAACGCCTCCGCATTCTTCTTCAGCTCGATCTTCGCGCGAGCGAGGTTGATGTTGTTGTCGACATCGTTCGGATTGGCGGCGAGAATGGGGGTCAACACGCTCTCGGCCAGCGCCCAATTACCGGAATTGGCGGCGAGGATGCTGATATTGTGGTTGATGAGAGCGGTCTCGGAGGCGTCGGCGCCGCCGCTCGCGAGCACGGCCTGATAGGCGGCGAGACGCGCGGGGGCGTCGTTCACCTGCTCCGAATGCTGCAGCATCAGCTTGGCGAGGATATATTTGTCGTCGTTCGTCGTCGCCGCGGCCTGCGCCGCGGCGAGCGCCGCCGAATAGGCCGTCTCATCCTTGGCGTTGACCGCCTTCTGGAGGTCGGTCAGCGGCTTGCGCGCCGCCGGGCTGATGTTGAACTTGCGTGCCGCCGCCGCCGCCGGCTGGGCGGGCTGCGGGGCCGCCGCCGCGGGCTGCGCGACCGCGCCAAGCGCGGCGAGCGCGGCAGCGGTGGCGAGGGTCGAAACGATCTTCATTCTCTTCCTCCGGTAAAATTCGATGGTGATGCGCTCAGGCATGCTGGCCGAGCCAGACCAGCCAGAGCGACGCTAAATCGGCTCGGGGGCCGGTCACGGCCCCGAAAGCGGCGGCGGCTTCGGCGCGACGGCCAGCGAGGGCCAAAGCGATGCCGAGCCGCGTGTTGACGAGATTGGGATCGGGGGCGCCTTTCTGAAGGGCCCCCTGATAGGCCGAAGCCGCCAGCGTATAATCGCCGAAGCTGAGCATCTGGTCGCCGGCTTCGACCGTGGTTGCGCCGCGCAGCCCGGCGAGCCGCGCGCGGCCGGTCGTCGCGGCATGGGTCGCGGCGAGGATCGCGGCGTGGGCGGCCGGCTTCACCGGATCGAGCATGTGCGTCGACACGCCTTCCTCGAGGAGCGAGTGGGCTTCGCCGGGCAGGCCCGCGGCGGTGAGGGTCTGCGCTGCCTCCATATAGTCGCGCTCGCCACCAAGCCCCTTGGCCAGGCGCTGGAGCCGCAGGGCATCGACCAGGGCCGCGGGATCCGGCTTGTCGGTGTCGCGGTAGATCAGCATGGCGTCGCGCCAATTCTCGGGCGAGGGGTAAGCGGCGATCCAATCGTGCACGAACCTCAGCGCCTCGGGCGCGAGCTTCGTCGTCAAGGCGAGCTCGATGCCGCGGCGATACCAGCTTTCGGGCGCTGCCTGCCCCCGCGCCTTCTGCAGCTGGATGGCGCGGTCGATCAGCGCAATCGCCTCGCCGTTCTTGCGATCGTTGATCTTGAGCTGGGCGAGGGTCAGCGCAATTTCGGGGCTCGGCGCCAGCTCCAGCGCGCGGGCAAAGGCGGCCTCGGCACGGTCACGGGCGGCGCGGTCGCGGCCACCCATCGCGCTCGTCCCCTGCAGCGCGTAAAGCCCGCCGAGCTGCGCCTGCGGCAGCCGTCCGAGGGAGATCAAAGTCTCGATCGCCGACGCCTGCATCGAGGCGTTGCTGGTCTCGCGCGCGAGCTGGAACTGGAGCAGGGCCACATAATAGCGCGCGTCGCTGCTCTGGGCCGCCGCCTGGGCGGCGCTCAGCGCCGACGCGGCGGTCGTATAATCGCGCGCGGCGAGCGCGCTCTGGAGTGCTCCGATCGCACTCCGCTCCGCCTTGCTGACATGGGGAGCCGTCTGCGCCGCCACCGGCGCCGAGCCAAGGGAAGCCGCGCCGACGGCCGCGAACACACCGAGCGCAAGCTTCGAACGCAAACCCATTCCGGACTCCTGCTGAGGAGGGCGCCGGGCGCCCCGAGCGGCGGTTTCTCTACCCCCAAACCAACATGGTTACTAGACGCACCGCTCTGAACCCGCGTTGAACCGTAAGCCACCGAAATCAAAGGGCAAAGCAGCGGCCGCGACTGGTATTCCGCCCCTCGCTTCCTATCTGGGGGTCCCGCGCGCGTACGCGTACGTACACGCGCGCGGGGTGGCGCCCGGTCCGGCCATCGGCTAGGTTGCGATTCCAATCGGCGCATCTCGCGCTCCACGACAACAGAAACAGGAAAAGAACTTGGCCAGCGCCCCGCCGACCATCGACAGCAGCGATATCTCCCCCGTCTCCATCGTCGAGGAGATGAAGACCTCCTACCTCGATTACGCGATGTCGGTGATCGTCGCGCGCGCCCTTCCCGACGTGCGCGACGGATTGAAGCCCGTCCACCGCCGCATCCTCTATGCCTGCCAGGAAGGCGGCTTCGTCCCCGGCCGCCCCTATCGCAAGTCGGCCAAGATCGTCGGCGACGTGATGGGCAATTACCACCCGCACGGCGACCAGGCGATCTACGACGCCCTCGCCCGTCTCGCCCAGGATTGGTCGATGCGGGTGATGCTGATCGACGGCCAGGGCAATTTCGGCTCGATGGACCCGGATCCGCCCGCGTCCATGCGCTATACCGAGGCGCGGCTCGCCAAGGTGGCGATGACCCTGCTCGACGATCTCGACAAGGACACGGTCGACTTCACGCCCAATTATGACGGCTCGCGCGACGAGCCGCAGGTACTCCCCGCCCGGTTCCCGAACCTGCTGGTCAACGGCGCCGGCGGCATCGCGGTCGGCATGGCGACCAACATCCCGCCGCACAATCTCGGCGAGGTCATCGCCGCCTGCAAAGCCTATATGGACGACCCCTCGATCACCGTCGAAGGGCTGATGGAGCATATCCCGGCGCCGGATTTCCCCACAGGGCCCCTGATCCTCGGCCAGGCCGGGGCTCGCAGCGCCTATCAGACCGGCCGCGGCTCGATCATCATGCGCGCACGCCATGAAATCGAGGAGGGCCGCGGCGATCGCCATTCGATCGTGTTGACCGCCATCCCGTATCAGGTCGGCAAGTCCGGTCTGGTCGAGAAGATCGCCGAAGCGGTCAAGGACAAGAGGATCGAGGGCGTTTCGGACATCCGCGACGAATCGAACCGCCACGGCGTCCGCGTCGTCATCGAGCTGAAGCGCGACGCGACACCCGACGTGGTGCTGAACCAGCTCTGGCGGCACACGCCGGCCCAGTCGAGCTTCCCGGCCAACATGCTCGCCATCCGCGGCGGCCGGCCCGAGACCCTCAACCTGCGCGACATCATCGAGAGCTTCGTCCGCTTCCGCGAGGAGGTGATCACGCGGCGCTCGAAATACGAGCTCGCCAAGGCGCGCGACCGGGCGCACATTTTGCTCGGCCTCGTCATCGCGGTCACCAATCTCGACGAGATGGTGCGGATCATCCGCGGCTCCGCCTCGCCCGCCGAAGCGCGCGCCGCCTTGCTGGCCCGCGAATGGCCGATCGCGGAGATCGCGCCTTACATCGCGCTGGTCGAAGCGGTGGAGCATGAGATCGAGGGCGATTCCTACCGCCTGTCGGATGCCCAGGTCCGCGCGATCCTCGAATTGCGCCTCCACCGCCTGACGGCGCTCGGCCGCGACGAGATCGCCGGCGAGCTTCGCCAGCTCGCCGCCTCGATCGGCGAATTGCTCGAGATCCTCGGCAATCGCGTCCGCCTCTACGAGGTGATGCGCGAGGAATTCGACGCTATCGACGCCCAGTTCTCGACCCCGCGCATCACCGAGATCGCCCCCGCCGCCGACGGCATCGAGGACGAGGACTTGATCGAGCGCGAGGACATGGTCGTGACCGTCACCATGGGCGGCTATATCAAGCGCACCCCGCTCGAGACCTTTCGCGCCCAGAAGCGCGGCGGCAAGGGCCGCGCCGGCATGGCGACCAAGGACGAGGACGCGGTCACGAATCTGTTCGTGACCTCGACCCACACGCCGGTCCTGTTCTTCTCGACCGCCGGCAAGGTCTATCGCCTCAAGGTCTGGCGCCTGCCCGAAGGCGCCCCCCAGGCGCGCGGCCGGCCGATGGTGAACCTGCTGCCGCTGGCCGAGGGCGAGACGATCTCGACCGTGCTGCCGCTGCCCGAGGACGAGGCGGAGTGGAAAGACCTCCACATCATGTTCGCGACCGCCCACGGCACCGTCCGCCGCAACAGCATGGACGTCTTCACCAACGTCCCGACCGCGGGCAAGATCGCGATGCGCTTCGGCACGGACGAGGAAGGCGATGCGAGCGACCGGCTGATCGGCGTGTCGCTGCTGACCGAGGAAGACGACGTTCTGCTGGCCACGCGCGAGGGCCGCGCCGTCCGCTTCGCCGCAACCGACGTCCGCGAATTCCAGTCGCGAACCTCGGCAGGCGTGCGCGGCATCCGCCTGCGGGATGGCGACGAGGTCATCTCGCTCTCGATCCTCAAGGCCTTTCCCGCGACCACCGAGGAGCGCGATGCGTATCTCCGCGCGGCGCCGTGGAAGGAGAATGAGAACGAACCGACCCTCTCGCCCGAGCGGATGGCCGAGTTCGCGGCGGCCGAGGAGTTCATCCTCACCGTCACCGAGAATGGCTACGGCAAGCGCACCTCTGCGTTCGAATATCGCCGCACCAACCGCGGCGGCCAGGGTATCACCAATATCGAGACCTCGAAGCGCAACGGCTGCGTCGTCGCCTCTTTCCCCGCCCATAACGGCCAGCAGCTGATGCTTGTGACGGACCAGGCGAAGCTGATCCGCACCACCGTCGGCGACATCCGCATCGCCGGCCGCAACACCCAGGGCGTGACGATCTTCCGGGTCGCCGACGACGAGCACGTCGTCTCCGCCGCCCGCATCGAGGAGAGCGAGGACGAGGCGGAAGCGGTGGTGGATGTCGAGGATCAGACCCTGTCGGCCAGCGACGCCGTGAT
This sequence comes from Allosphingosinicella sp., assembly GCA_036269695.1. GTDB lineage: Bacteria > Pseudomonadota > Alphaproteobacteria > Sphingomonadales > Sphingomonadaceae > Allosphingosinicella. The sequence goes on from DATBDY010000038.1 coordinate 9,004, forward strand.
CGGCGGCGAGGAGTAAAATCCCCCCTCCCCCTTGCGGGAGGGGTCGGGGGAGGGCCTGTCAGGCCCGCCCAAGCCGAGCTGGGGCACACGCCCTCCCCTTAATCCCCTCCCGCAAGCGGAAGGGGAGGAACCGCTTGCGTCGGACGAACTCGTCTGCTATTTCTGTCTTTACAGAAAGAACCGTAGATGAGCCTGATCGACCATCCAGACGCGAAAGCCTTCATCCTCCACTGGGGGGAAATGGGCACGCAATGGGGCGTCAACCGGTCGGTCTCCCAGATCCACGCTTTGCTCTACCTCTCGGATCGCCCGCTGCCGGCCGATGAGATCGTCGACCAGCTCCGCCTCGCCCGCTCCAATGTCTCGACGGGGCTCAAGGAGCTTCAGGGCTACGGCATCGTCCGCCGCGTCCATGTCGAAGGCGATCGACGCGACCATTTCGTCGCCGAGACCGACCTCTGGGAGATGCTGACCCGCATCGTCGCGGAGCGCAAACGCCGCGAGATCGACCCGACCATCGCCCTCCTCGCCGAACTCTCGGCGCGGCTGAAGCGGGACGAGAGCGCACCGTCGCAAGTGCGCGAACGCATCACCCGGATGCACGAATTTATCTCCACCCTCGGCTCCTGGTACGACCAGGTCCGGGGGCTGCCGAAGCCGACCCTCGTTGCGCTCATGAAACTCGGCGGCAGGGTCGCCCGCTTCATCCCCTCCGGCAAGCACAGGAAGGAATAGCCGACCCTCGCGAGGGAGCCGCTGTGGGAATCTCGCGCCATCCAATTTCGGTATTTACAGAAACATTCGAAGAGAAAGGAAAGTGCCATGGTTGAGATTGCCTATGCCGCCTACCTCATGATCACCATCGGGATCACGATCTGGGTGGCGCACACCCTCCACAGCAACGGCAAGGTGTTTCTGGTCCAGTGCTTCGGCCACAATGAGGTGCTGGCCAACTCGACCAACCACCTGCTCGTCGTCGGCTTCTATCTCGTCAATATCGGCTTCATCACCCTGACGCTCAGCCTGGGCACCGAGCCGACCAACCTTGCCGAAGCCATCCGCTTCCTCAGCTCGAAGGTCGGGCTGGCGGTGCTGGTGCTCGGCGGCATGCACTTCTTCAACATGACCGCGATCGCCCGCTTCGGCCGCAAGGTGAACCATTGGTTCGCCGACCAGCAGGCGCAGGCTGCAGCGCTCTGACGCAAGCCGGGGGCGGTCTTCGGCCGCCCCCGCCTGCCCTTCCTGACGAGGAGCTCCATCATGCTCGGTCAAACCAGGCTCGGACGCGGGATCGGCCTGGCGTCGCTCGCCGCCGGCCCGATCTTCCTCACTGCCAACGCGGCGGCGTGGATGTACCTTCAGATCCCGAAGCCGATCGCGATCGGCCCGTCCGACCTGCTGCTGTTCGTCGGACTCTGCATCCCGGCCGCGGTCTTCGGCTGCATCCTCTCGATCCTTCCCAATCTGATCGGCAGCGGCCTCATGGTCGCCATGGGCGACGCCCTTCCCGCTGCGCGGAGTCCGGAAGTCTGGATCGTCGCGGGCGGGCTTGCCGGCCTGGGAATTGCCGCCGCCATGTCCTTCGCACAATCGCCGTCTTCAGGCTTCGCGCTCGTTGCAACATCCGCAATCTGCGCCCGGATCTGCCGGCGTTCCGTCGCCTGGGCATGAGTCGAACCCGTTAACCGCCCTTCCTGCAGAAGAGATCAGATGACCGAACCCGACGTCTCCCCTCCGGCCGGAGCCTCTCCGCTTTTGCGCATCGTCGCCGCCGTGTCGGTGGCCCTCGTCTTCGCGTTCGGCGTCTATCTCCTGCTCGATGCGACCCGGCCTCAGCAAGGCCTGGTCAGCTTCTCGTTCCTGCTCGTGCTTCCAGCCGCCATTTCCGCCTTCGCCTGCTATGTCGGTGACCCACTCGCCACCCGCCCGCGCATTTTCTACCTGTTGATGCCGATATGGCTGCTGTTGGCGGTGATCGTCGCCTCCGTCTTCGTCCTCCGGGAAGGCGTGATCTGCATCATCATCCTGTCGCCGCTCTGGCTGATCAGCAGCTGGACCGGCGCGGCGATCACCTGGTGCGCGCGCCGGCGCATCCGGGATCACGGGACCACTTACTGCTCCGCAGCTTTGCTTCTGCCGATGCTCGTCATCCAGGCCGAGCCCTATATCCCGCTCCCTCAGGCGGACGTTGCGGTGACCCGTTCGATCGTGGTCAACGCCTCGCCCGACACCATTTGGCCCCTGCTCCGCGGCATCCCTGACGTTCATCCGGGCGAGGGCCGCTGGAACCTGACGCAGGATGTGATCGGCGTTCCACGCCCGCTAGGTGCCCGCCTTGTCGGTGAGGGCATCGGCGCGGAGCGGCTCGCCGATTGGGGCCGGAACATCCGCTTTCGCGAGCGCATCACCGAGTGGCAGCCCGGCTCGCGAATCGGCTGGCACTTCATCTTCGACCAGATCGACGGCTGGCGCTTCACCGACCGTCACCTGATGCCGGACAGCCCCTATTTCCGTGTGACCACGGGCGGTTACCGCCTGGAATCGCTCGCCGCCGGCCACACGCGCGTGGTGCTGACGACCCGCTATTGGATCAAGACGCCGGTCAACGCCTACTCCCGCCTCTGGGGCGAGCTCTTCCTCGGCGATCTCGAGAACAACCTGCTCGCCCTGATCAAAGGCCGCGCCGAGGCCTACCCGAACCGTGCCCGTGTCGCTAATCGCGAGGCATGACTCATCAGGTGCAGATCATCGGCGGCGGCCTCGCCGGGTCGGAGGCAGCCTGGCAGCTCGCTGAGGCGGGCGTGAAGGTGCGACTGTCGGAGATGCGGGGTGGCGGGGATATGACGCCGGCCCATCAGAGCGACGCGCTGGCGGAGTTGGTCTGTTCCAACAGCTTCCGGTCCGACGATGCCGCGCATAATGCGATCGGCCTGCTCCACGCCGAGATGCGGGCGCTTGGTTCGCTGATCATGGCTGAAGCCGATGTGCATCGCGTGCCGGCGGGATCCGCGCTGGCGGTGGACCGGGACGGCTTCTCGGCTGCCGTGACGAAGCGAATCCTGGACCATCCCAATATCGAAATCGTGCGGGAGCGGGTGGACGCCCTCCCCTCCTCCGGCCCCACCATCGTCGCGACGGGGCCGCTGACGGCGCTGAGCCTCGCCCAGTCGATCGGCGCGGCGACCGGTGCCGAGGCGCTCGCCTTTTTCGATGCGATCGCGCCGATCGTTTACCGCGACAGCATCGACATGGACGTCTGCTGGATGGCGTCGCGCTGGGATAAGGGAGCACCGGGCCGTCCGTCCCCCGGACGGACTGAAGACTGCCGGGGGCAGTCTTCACCCGATGCTACACACGATTACATCAACTGCCCGATGACGAAGGATCAGTATCTGGCCTTCCACCAGGGGCTACTCGACGGCGAGAAGACCGAGTTCAAGGACTGGGAGAAGGACACGCCTTATTTCGAGGGCTGCATGCCGATCGAGGTGATGGCCGAGCGCGGCGTCGACACCCTGCGCTACGGGCCGATGAAGCCGGTCGGCCTCGACGATCCGCGCACCGGGCGCTGGCCTTATGCGGTCGTCCAGCTGCGGCAGGACAACAAGCTCGGCACGCTCTGGAACATGGTCGGCTTCCAGACCAAGCTGAAACATGCCGAGCAGGTGCGGCTGTTCCGCACGATTCCGGGGCTGGAGCAGGCCGAATTCGCCCGCCTCGGTGGCCTCCACCGCAACACCTTCATCAATTCGCCAAAGCTGCTCGACGGGACGCTGCGGCTGCGCAAGGTACCGCACATCCGCTTTGCCGGCCAGATCACCGGCTGCGAAGGCTATGTGGAATCGGCGGCTGTCGGGCTGCTCGCGGGCCGCTTCGCCGCCGCCGAGCTCGCCGGCCGGACGCTGGCCCCGCCTCCGCCGGAGACGGCGCTCGGCGCCCTGCTCGGCCACATCACCGGCGGCGCCGAGGCCGACATCTACCAGCCGATGAACGTCAATTTCGGCCTGTTCCCGCCCATCGAGGGCCGCGCGAAGAAGGCCGATCGCAAGCGGCTCTACACCAAGCGAGCCGAAGAGGCGCTGAAGGGCTGGCTCACCGAATCCCCCCTCCCGCTCGCGGGAGGGGCCGGGGGAGGGTCTGTCGACGAACCGGAGCTGGAATCAACCGCTCCTATTCTTCACCCGTCTCGGTAACGGCAGCGGGCGCAGCGGGCCCGCACGCGCACCGCGCCGGCTTCGTCTTCCGCACCGGCGCCGTCGTCGCATATTCGGCACGGGTCAAATAGCTGTTGTGGTCGGCGTCGGCATCGCGGAATTTGGTCTCCGTCTTCACCGCCCATTCGTCGAAGCTCAGCACCCCGTCATGATTGGTGTCGAGCTTCGCGAAAGCCTTCCGCCGCGGCTCCAGCAGCTCCTCCATCGCGATGCGGCCGTCCTTGTTCTTGTCGGCGCGGTCGAAGCGCTTCTCTTCCTTGCTCTTCGCCGAGGCGGACGGCGGCAAGACGGGATCGGCCGCGGCAGCCGTGGGCGCGGCAGCGGCAACGCTTGCGGCGACGAGCGGCGCCGGCGGCACCGGGTCGCGATTGGCGGCGTGGCTCTTCCAGACGAAGACGATGGCAAGCACCAATGCCAGAGCGGAAGCACCCGCGGCGGCCCAACGGATCATCGCTTTTTCTCCCCTGTGGCGGCACCGAGTCCGCGAAAAGCGCGATAATCATCGCGCGTTTTGCGGAAAAGCTCAACGCCCGGTGAGACGGAGCCGTAACATTCTCAGCATCCGCGCGGGAGCGCCTTGGAGTTCCCAGCGCGGACCGCCCGGCTCGGCGTCGCGGGCGGCAAGCGCGGCGAGCATCCCCAGCGGCCTCAGCCTCACCGGCCACCGCTCCGTCGGCGGCTGCGCGCGGGCGGCGGCAATGGCAGCCTCCGCGTCGGCCTCGTTGGAATGGCGAGCGAGATCGACGAGCGCCCATCTCTCCCCTGCCCCCGCCGGTCCTTCACCGCCGAGCAGCCCCGCCGAATAGAGGAACAGTAGCCGTCCACGTGCTGCCGCGTAGAGCGCGAGCTCTTCCGGAGTCAGCGGTTCGGACGAGAGCAGGACCTCCCAGGCTTCAACCAGTTCGGCCAGCTCGGCGCCGGTCACCCCCGCAGGCAGCACATGCGCGGCGAGCGCCTGCAGGACCGGTTCCGCGGGCGCCCGCTCGCGGTCGAGCTTTTCGAGCGCCTCCCGCCACCAGGCGAGCTTGATGCGGCTGATCATCGGCTCGCGCCCGCCGGCGAGCACGGCACCGAGCGCAACGTCGAGGCGCCACAGAGCCTCCAGCGCCGGGCGCCGGGCGGCGGGAACGTAGCTGAGCGCGAGGACGCGGTCGGGATCCAGGTCCGGCGTCACCGGATCAGCGATAGCAGACCTTTTTCGCCGCCGCGACGACGCGATCGATGTTGATCAGCGCCATCTTTTCGAGATTGGCCGCATAGGGAAGCGGCACGTCCTCGTCGGTGACGCGCAGCACCGGCGCGTCGAGATCGTCGAAGCCGTCCTCCATCGCGATCGCCATCAGCTCGGCGGAGATCGAGCAGGTCGGCCAACCCTCCTCGACGCAAACCATGCGGTTGGTCTTGGCGAGGCTCTTCAGCACCGTCTCGCGGTCGAGTGGCCGCAGCGTGCGCAGGTCGATCACCTCTGCCTCGATGCCCTCGCCGGACAGGTGATTGGCCGCGTCCAGCGCCACGCCGACGCCGATCGAGTAAGAGACGAGGGTGACGTCGGTCCCCTCGCGCACGACTTTCGCCTTGCCGATCGGCAGGACGTAATCGTCGACCTTGGGAACGTCGAAGCTCTGGCCGTAAAGCAGTTCATTCTCGAGGAATACGACCGGATCTTCAGACCGGATCGCAGCCTTGAGCAGGCCCTTGGCGTCGGCCGCCGAATAAGGCGAGATCACGATCAGGCCGGGGACGGCGGCATACCAGGGCCCGTAATTCTGGCTGTGCTGGGCGGCGACGCGGGCGGCGGCGCCGTTGGGGCCGCGGAACACGACCGGGCAGCGCATCTGGCCGCCCGACATGTAATTGGTCTTGGCCGCCGAATTGATGATGTGGTCGATCGCCTGCATGGCGAAATTGAAGGTCATGAACTCGACGATGGGGCGCAAGCCGCCCATCGCGGCGCCGGTGCCGAGACCGGCAAAGCCATATTCGGTGATCGGCGTATCGACGACGCGCTTCGGCCCGAACTCGTCGAGCAAGCCCTGGGTGACCTTGTAGGCGCCCTGATATTCGGCAACCTCCTCGCCCATCACGAAGACGCGCTGATCCTTGCGCATCTCCTCGGCCATCGCGTCGCGAAGCGCCTCGCGGACCGTCTGGCGGACCATCTCGGTCCCGGCGGGCACGTCCGGCTCATCCTTCGTGTGCGCGGCCGCCGCGACGAGATCGCGCGCGGCGGTCTCCATCTGGTGCGGCGTGACGTCGCTATGGACCTCGGTCCTCTGGTCGCTCGGCTGCTCGATCTTCTTGTCGCCCGACGGTGCCGGGGTGGATTCGGCAGCGGGGGCCGCGGGCGCCGGGGCGGAGGCATCCTCGCCGTCGGCGGCCATGATCGCGATCACCGCACCGACCTTCACCTCGTCCGTGCCTTCGGGGACCACGATCCTGGTGATTTTGCCCTCGTCGACGGCCTCGAACTCCATCGTCGCCTTATCGGTCTCGATCTCGGCGAGGATGTCGCCGGATTTGACCTCGTCCCCTTCCTTGACCAGCCATTTGGCGAGCGTCCCCTCCTCCATCGTGGGGGACAGAGCGGGCATCTTGAGTTCGATCGGCATCAGTAGGTCTCGACCAGGATGTCGGTGTAGAGCTCTTTCGGCTCGGGCTCGGGCGACTGCTCGGCGAAATCGGCGGCTTCGACGACGATCTGGCGGATCTCATGGTCGATCGCCTTCAGCTCCTCCTCCTTGACGCCCATCGCCTCGAGGTCGCGCTTGGCATGTTCGATCGGGTCGGACTTCTCGCGCACCGCCTGCACTTCCTCGCGCGAGCGGTATTTGGCCGGGTCCGACATCGAATGGCCGCGATAGCGGTAGGTCTTCAGCTCGAGCAGGATCGGCCCCTTGCCGGCGCGCACCCATTCGAGCGCGGTGTCGGCCGCGCCGCGCACCGCGAGCACGTCCATGCCGTCGACCTGGAGGCCCGGAATGCGGAAGCTCTCGCCGCGGCGGTAGAGCTGGTCCTCGGCCGAGGAGCGGTTGACGCTGGTGCCCATGGCGTACTGGTTGTTCTCGATCGCGTAGATGATCGGCAGCTTCCAGAGCTCCGCCATGTTGAAGCTCTCATAGACCTGGCCCTGGTTGGCCGCGCCGTCGCCGAAATAGGTGAGGCAGACGCCGCCATCCTCCTGATATTTATGGGAGAAGGCGAGGCCGGTGCCGAGGCTGACCTGCGCGCCGACGATGCCGTGGCCGCCGTAGAATTTATGGTCGACGCTGAACATGTGCATCGAGCCGCCCTTGCCCTTGGAGATGCCGGCGGCGCGGCCGGTCAGCTCGGCCATGATCAGCTTGGGATCGATGCCATAGGCGAGCATGTGGCCGTGGTCGCGATAGCCGGTGATCACGCTGTCCTTGCCCGGGGCCATCGCATGCTGGAGGCCGACGGCGACCGCTTCCTGGCCGATATAAAGGTGGCAGAAGCCGCCGATCAGGCCGAGGCCGTAAAGCTGCCCGGCCCGCTCCTCGAAACGGCGGATGAGCAGCATCTCGCGGTAGAATTGGAGCAGCTCGTCCTTGCTCGCCTCATAGCGCTTCGGCTCGGGCGGGCGCTCGCGGTTGGGCGTTGGCGGCGGGGCGGAGGCTTTGCTGTCGGCTGTCTTGCTGTCGGCGCGCTTTTGCGATGCTGCCTTGGCCACGTTCGGGCGTTCCTCGTTACGGTCTCTAAGACGCGGGCTCTATGGCGGCAAACGTGCGGCCGCGCAACTTGTGCCGGACCCCCTCCCGTCATTCCCGCGGAAGCGGGAATCCAGCGGCGCGGGCGCCAATCGTCGTGCGGCAAGGCTGGTCAAAGACGCAGTTCTGGATTCCCGCTTTCGTGGGAATGACGAAAAGGTAGTCGGCGGGCGGGATCAATCCTGGACGGGGATGATCACTTCGTCCGGGCGGACGAGGCCGAGCTCGCCGCGGACCTTTTCCTCGACATAATCGGGATCGGCGCCGCGCGGATCGAGCAAGGCTGCCCGGTGCTGGAGCTTGACGCGCTCGACATTCAGCGACGCGAGCTCGACCTGCCGTTCCTGCTTCTGCCGGCGATAATCGCCCCAGCTCAGGATGCCGTTCGAGCCGACGATGGCGTAGCCGAGGAAATTGGCGATGATCAGCAGGGCGAGCGCCGGCAGCGCCGCCTGGCGGATGATCTCGACCGAATTGCGCCCCCGCTTCGCCATGACGCTGTCACAGAATCAGTAAAAGGCTCACGAATCAAGCTCTTTGCTGATCTTTCCCCAGAAAAGCGACGAGCCGCGCCCCCATTGAGTCGAGTTGAGCGTCCTAAGCGCGCTCGCTGTCCGATTCAGGCGGTGCGCTGGCGGAAGATGCTGCGGCCGGCATATTTGGCCTGGCCGCCTAATTTCTCCTCGATCCGGATCAGCTGGTTGTATTTGGCGAGGCGGTCGGAGCGGGCGAGGCTGCCGGTCTTTATCTGCCCGCAATTGGTGGCGACGGCGAGGTCGGCGATGGTCGAATCCTCGGTCTCGCCCGAGCGGTGCGACATCACGGCGGTGTAGGCGGCGCGCTGCGCCATCGAGACCGCCTCCAGCGTTTCGCTCAAAGTGCCGATCTGATTGACCTTGATGAGGATCGAGTTGGCGATCCCCTCCTCGACACCGCGCGCGAGCCGCTTGGGGTTGGTGACGAAGAGATCGTCGCCGACCAGCTGCACCGTGTCCCCCACCTGGTCGGTCAGCATCTTCCAGCCTTCCCAATCGTCCTCCGCCATACCGTCCTCGATCGAGCGGATCGGATAATCGCGCGCCAGCTCGGCGAGATAGCCGGCCATCTCGGCCGGCGAGAGGCTCCGCCCCTCCCCGTCCATCCGATAGGCGCCGTCCTTGAAGAACTCGCTCGCCGCGCAATCGAGCGCGAGGACGACGTCGTCGCCGGGCGTGTAGCCCGCCTCCTCGACGGATTTCATGATGAAATCGAGTGCGGCCCGGGCATGGGCGAGATTCGGCGCGAACCCGCCCTCGTCGCCGACCGAGGTCGACAGGCCCGCGTCGTGGAGGCGCTTCTTCAGCGTATGGAAGATCTCCGCCCCGCAGCGCACCGCCTCGGCGAGGGTCGGAGCGCCGACCGGCATCACCATGAATTCCTGGAAATCGATCGGGTTGTCGGCATGGACGCCGCCATTGATGATGTTCATCATCGGCACCGGCAAAAGGTGCGCCGAAACCCCGCCGACATAACGGTAGAGCGGCAGGCCGCGCGCATCGGCCGCCGCCTTGGCGACGGCGAGGCTGACGCCGAGGATCGCATTGGCGCCGAGCCGCGACTTGTTCTCGGTCCCGTCGAGATCGATCAGCAAAGCGTCGAGCTCGCCCTGGTCCTCGGCGTCGAGCCCGGTGACCGCCTCGGCGATCTCGCCGCGTACCGCGTTGACCGCGTCGCAGACGCCCTTGCCCTGATATTTGCTCTTGTCCCCGTCCCGTTTTTCGACCGCCTCGTGGGCGCCGGTCGAGGCGCCCGAGGGCACCGCCGCCCGGCCCATGCTGCCATCCTCGAGCAGAACGTCGACCTCCACCGTCGGATTGCCGCGGCTGTCGAGGATCTGGCGGGCATAGACGTCGAGGATGGCGGTCATTGTTACGGCCTCGTCATGAACTATATGGGGTTCGGTAGGGCCGCTTATCGGCGCGGCGACGGCGGCGCAACTTTCGTCGCGCGGAGCCGGAACGAGAAGCCCGGCTCGCCGGTTCTGGAAGGCAAGAGCGTAACCATATCAAGCTGGAGACCAGGCCATGCCGCAGCGCGACGATGAGCTTCCCGAAGGCACCGATCACATCATCAACGGCGCCATGGAGACGGGCGGCGGCACCGGGGCGACCGGCGGCGGCGGATCGAGCTCCGGCTTCATCGGCGCGTCGGCGGGAAACGACACGGGCGGCACGGCGGCGGGAGGAGGAACGAACATGAGCAACGACAACGGCAATTCGGGCGGCAACGAAGGCGGCGTGGTCGACCAGCTGCGCACCCAGGCGACGGCTTTGCGCGACCAGGCGGGCGACCGCGTGCGCGAGTTCGCCGACAGCGGCAAGACCCGGGCGAGCGACGCGCTCGACGAGCTGGCGCGGACGGTCGGCGATACGGCCGAGACGGTCGACGAGCGACTGGGCGAGGAATATGGCGAATATGCGCGGCGGGCGGCGGATGCCGTCTCCGGCTTCGCCGACACGCTGCGGCGCAAGGACGTCGACGAGCTGTACGACAATGTCCGCGACGCGGTGCGCAAGAGCCCCGGCATCGCCATCGGCATCGCGGCTATCGTCGGCTTCACCCTCATTCGACTGGTCAAGTCCGGCATGCCCGAGGAGACCGAGGGCGAGGCGCGGAGCAATCGCGCCGCGCCCAGCGGTACGGGTGGCGGCACCGGCACCGGCACCGGGGCGTGATCCGTGGACATGCAGACGAGCAGGCCTGAGGAGCCTTCGATCGGCGACCTGTTCGGACGGCTCGCCGACGACGCCAAGACCTATGTCCGCGCCGAGGCCGACCTCTACAAGGCGATCGCCCTCCACCGGGTCGGCGCCGCCCGCAACGGCGCCATCGCCCTCGTCGCGGCCGTCCTCCTGCTGAACGCGGCTTTGGTGACCCTGGTCGTCTCCTTCGCGCTCGGCCTGGCGCCCGTCGTGGGCCCGGTGCTGGGCGGGCTGATCGTGTTCGCGGCCGTCGCCGTGATCTCGTTCTTCCTCGTTCTTTACGGCGCGGGGCGGCTCAAGCTGCTCGGCGGCAGCGAGGAGGAGCGCAAGGTGCTCGCCGGGGAGAAGAAGCCATGATGCGGGTCTACGAAGCGCGCCAGCGGGCGGAGGCGGCGCGGCGGCAATTGGTCGCTACCGCGACCGAGCTGCAGGAGCGGCTACGGCCCGCCACCATCGCCAGCAACGCCTGGGAAGGCGTCAAGGACAAGAGCGGCGAGCTTGCCGACGACGCGGTCGAGGCGGTGAAGGCGCGGCCGGTGGCGGCGGCCTCGGTGCTCGCCGCCTTCACCCTCTTCCTCGCCCGGCAACCGATCAAATCGGCGGTCTCGAAGCTCTTCGCGAAGGAGCCGGACGGCCATCTCGTCACCACGAAGCTCGATACGAGCGACGGCAAATACGATCTGACGGCGCCGGTCGCCGTCTCCGCGGAAAAGTAAGGAGCAAGGCATGAGCACGACCACCGACACCCGCGCATCCGAGAGCAGCACGAACAGCGGCACCGGCGGCCAGGGCGGCGGCAGCGAGGCCGGCGGCCCGCTCGCTTCGGTGCGGCAGAGCGCGGCGGACGCTTACCAGGCGGCGCGCGAGCGGACCGCGTCCGCTTATTCCTCCGCCCGCGACACGGCCGCGAGCGCGGGCCGGCGCACGGCGGACGGCATCGACGGCAATCCGATGGCGGCCCTGGTCGGCGGCCTCGCCCTCGGCGCGATCGTCGGCGCCCTCGTGCCGCTCAGCCGCGGCGAGCGGCAATTGTTCGGCAGCACCGGGAAGCGCCTCACCGACACCGCCCGCGACGCGCTGGTGGCGGCGCGCGACGCCGGCAAGCAGCAGCTCGACGGATTCACCGACCAGGCGCTGGGCGCGGTCAAGGCTTCGGCGAGCGCGGCGGCCGGCAAGGTGAAGGGCGAAGGCGGCCGCTAGCGGCGCTTGCTTTCCGCGGCTCCGCCTTTATCGGCACCGCCATGAGCCTGCTCCACCTCGTCTTCGGCGGCCGGGTCAAGGATCCGCGCGGCCTCGATTTCGATCTCGACACGATCGAGATCGTCGGCATCTATCCCAATTTTGCCAGCGCCCAGGACGCCTGGCGCGCCGCCGCCCAGCGCACGGTGGACGATGCCGAGATGAAATATGTGGTGGTCCACCTCCACCGCCTGCTCCAGCCGGAACTGGGCGAGACAAAGGGCTGACTTCCACCCAGGCCCCGTTCGTGTCGAGCGAAGTCGAGACACCCCTTCGAGCATAGCCGAGAACAAGAGGGCCTCGGCTTCGCTCGGCTTAGCCCCTCGACTTCGCTCGGGGCGAACGGATCAGGATAGGCCCGGGGGAAACTAAGCCCCGCGCCACTTCAGGAGCAGGAGGGGTTTCGCGAGGGCGAGGCCGGCGAGGAAGCCGCCGACATGGGCGGCAACGGCGATGGTGATGCCCTCCAGCTCGAAGCTGTAGCCCATCAGCAGGTTGAGGACGATCCACGCCGCGGCAAGCCAGAGCGCGTGCAGCCACCGCGCGAGCACCGGATTGGCGACGTTCACCCGGTTGCGGCCGAACAGCATCGCCGAGGCGCCGATCACGGCGGAAATCGCGCCGCTCGCGCCGACCATCGGCACGATATCGTGCGGCCCCGCCAGATAATGGGCGCCCGCCGCGGCATACGCGCCGACGATGTAAAGAAGGATCATCGCCCGCGATCCGAGAATGGTCTCCACCAATCGTCCGCAAAACAGCAGGACGATCAGGTTGAAGGCGATATGGGCGATTCCCGAATGGATCAAAGTCGCCGTCAGCGGCGTCAGCAGCACCGCAAGCGCGAGGTCGGTGCCGTGAAGCGCGTGCAGCCGGCCCGGAATGAAGCCGCCCATAACCGCCGCCATCTGCTCCTGGCCGGTGACGAGGACGACAAGCCACGCCAGCGCGGTCACCGCCGCTATTACAAGAGTAACCCGGGCGTTCTGCCAGTTCTGCGGCGGTCGCATCGAATCGGAAAGGCCCTGTGGGACGACGGAGCGCGGATACTGGCGCGTCCGCCGGCGAATGTCAGATGAATTCGACTTTCTCGATCGCGTAATAACGGTCGCCCGACGGCGTCGAGACCTCGACCTCGTCTCCCACCGTCCGGCCGATCAGGGCGCGGCCGAGCGGTGAATTGTAGCTGATCCGGCCGACGCGGGCGTCCGCCTCGGTCTGGCCGACGATCTGGTATTTGATCGGCTTGTCGTTTTCGTCGAGCAGGTGGACGGTCGCGCCGAACACGACCTTGTCGCCGGACAAAGTCGTCGGATCGATCACCATCGCGCGGCTGAGGCGGTCCTCCATCTCGGCGATCTGGGCTTCGACCTGGCCCTGGCGCTCCTTGGCGGCATGATATTCCGCATTCTCGGACAAGTCGCCGTGGCCGCGCGCTTCCTCGATCGCGTCGATGATCTGCGGCCGTTCGACGGTTTTGAGATGGCGCACGTCCTTCTGCAGCTTCTCATAACCTTCGGCCAGCATCGGCATCTTTTCGACCGTCGCCATAACCTTTGCCTTTCGTCAAAACTTCTTTCGGCCGCCTCCGGCGGGCGGGGCGGCCATGTGGCGCTCAAATTGTGAGGATCACGCTCTGGAGGACGAATAATAGTCCTGGAGGGAGCGAACATCAAGATCGCCCTCCCGCAGTGCAGCAATCGCCCGCGTAACGGCGGCGCTGGAGGCGGCGGTGGTGAAATAGGGCACCTTCCCCATCAGCGCCGACGCGCGGATCGAGGCGCTGTCGCGGTGGCTCTGCCAACCCTCGGTGGTGTTGAAGATGATGTCGATCTCGCCGTCCTTGATCTTGTCGACGATGTGCGGGCGCCCTTGGGCGACCTTGTTCACCCGCTCGACCGCGATCCCCTGCCCCACAAGGTAATCGGCGGTGCCGCCGGTGGCGACGACGCGGAAGCCCATCTCGCACAGCGCCCGCACCGCCGGGGCGATCAGCGGCTTGTCGCTGTCCTTGACCGACACGAACAGGGTGCCCTCGGTCGGCGGGAACACGCCGGCTGCGATCTGGGACTTGAGGAAGGCCTTGGCGAAATCGCGGTCGATGCCAATCACTTCGCCGGTCGACTTCATCTCCGGCGAGAGGACCGGGTCGACGCCGGGGAAGCGGGCGAAGGGGAAGACCGCTTCCTTGACCGCGACATGGGGGATGTCGCGATGGATCGGCAGGAATCGGATCAGCGGCTCGCCCGCCATGACTCGGGCGGCGATCTTGGCGACGGGCGTGCCGATCGCCTTGGCGACGAACGGCACGGTGCGGCTGGCGCGCGGGTTGACCTCGATCAGATAGACGATGCCGTCCTTGACCGCGAACTGGACGTTCATCAGGCCTTTGACGCCGAGCGCCAGAGCGAGCGCCCGTGCCTGCCGCTCGATCTCGGCGACGATCTCGGGTTCGAGGCTGTAAGGCGGGATCGAGCACGCGCTGTCGCCCGAATGGACGCCGGCTTCCTCGATATGCTGCATCACGCCGGCGATGACGACGTCGTGGCCGTCGGAAATGGCATCGACGTCGACCTCGATGGCGTCGCGCAGATATTGATCGATGAGGACGGGGCTGTCGCCGGAGACCTGGACGGCGGTGACGATATAATCGTCGAGCTGGGCCGGTCCGTCGACGATCTCCATCGCCCGGCCGCCGAGCACGTAGGAGGGCCGGGTGAGGACCGGATAGCCGATCCGCTCGGCGACCGCGATCGCCTCCTCGCGCGAGCGGGCGATGCCGTTTTCGGGCTGCTTGAGGCCGAGCCGATTGACGAGGGCGGCGAAGCGCTCGCGGTCCTCGGCGAGGTCGATCGCGTCCGGCGAGGTGCCGAGAATGGGAATGCCTTCTTTCTCCAGCGCCGCCGCCAGCTTCAGCGGCGTCTGCCCGCCGAACTGGACGATCACGCCCACCAGCTCGCCCTTCTGCTGCTCGACGTGGAGCACCTCCAGCACGTCCTCGACCGTCAGCGGCTCGAAATAGAGGCGGTCGGACGTGTCATAGTCGGTCGAGACGGTCTCCGGGTTGCAATTGATCATGATCGTCTCAAAGCCGGCCTCTTCGAGCGCGTAGCAGGCGTGGCAGCAGCAATAATCGAACTCGATCCCCTGCCCGATCCGGTTCGGGCCGCCGCCGAGGATGACGATCTTGCGCCGGTCGGACGGCTGGCTTTCGTCCTCGGGCGCGCCGAAGCTCGGCGCCTCATAGGTCGAATACATATAGGGCGTTTTCGCCTCGAACTCGGCCGCGCAGGTGTCGATCCGCTTGAACACAGGACGGACGCCGAGCCTGTGGCGCACCTCCCGCACCTCCGCCTCCGTGGTCGCCCCGGCCAAGGCCCTGACGGTGTCGTGGATCAGGCCGTGGCTCCGGGCCGCGACCTTGCCGTAGACGCGGTTCGGGAGATTGGCCGAGCGCACGGCCAGCTCAGCCAACCTTTTGTCCGAGAACCCCATGGCCTTCAGGCGCCGCATCCCCTCCGGCTCCAGCGGCAGGCCGTCGCGGCAGATTTCCTCCTCGACCTCGACGATCTCCTGCAGCCGCTCGAGGAACCAGGGATCGTAATGGGTGATGGCGTTGATCTCGGGGACGGTGAAGCCTTCGCGCAAAGCTTGGGCGGCGACGAGCAGACGGTCCGGCGTCGGCCGCGCCAGCGCCGCCTCGATTTCGCTGCGCGGCGCGCCGTAGAGCGGCTTGATGCCGTCGAGGCCGGTGAGGCCGGTCTCCAGCCCCCTGAGCGCCTTCTGCAGGCTCTCGTGGAAGGAGCGGCCGATCGCCATCACCTCGCCCACCGACTTCATCGCGGTCGACAGCAAGGGCTCGGCGCCCTTGAACTTCTCGAAGGTGAAGCGCGGGATCTTGGTGACGACATAATCGATCGTCGGCTCGAAGCTGGCGGGCGTCGCGCCGGTAATGTCGTTCTGGATCTCGTCGAGCGTGTAGCCGACCGCCAGCTTCGCCGCGACCTTGGCGATCGGGAAGCCGGTCGCCTTCGAGGCCAGCGCCGAGGAACGGCTGACGCGCGGGTTCATCTCGATGACGACGAGCCGCCCATCCTTCGGATTCACTGCGAACTGGACGTTGGAACCGCCTGTTTCCACGCCGATCTCGCGCAGGCAAGCAATGCTCGCATTGCGCATGATCTGATATTCCTTGTCGGTCAGCGTCAGCGCCGGCGCGACGGTGATCGAATCGCCCGTATGGATGCCCATCGGGTCGACATTCTCGATCGAGCAGATGATGATGGCATTGTCGGCGCGGTCGCGCACGACCTCCATCTCATATTCCTTCCAGCCGAGCACCGATTCCTCGATGAGGACCTCGGCGGTCGGGCTGGCGTCGAGGCCGCCGGTGACAATCTCGACGAACTCCTCGCGATTGTAGGCGATGCCGCCGCCGGTGCCGCCGAGCGTGAAGCTGGGGCGGATGATCGCCGGCAGGCCGACCAAGTCGAGCGCGCGCATGGCATCGTCGAGGCTATGGGCGATGTGAGACCGCGGGCTTTCGAGCCCGATCTTGTCCATCGCCTCGCGGAATTTCAGCCGGTCCTCGGCCTTCTCGATCGCCTCCGCGTCGGCGCCAATCATCTTCACGCCATATTTGTCGAGCGTGCCGTCCTTGAAGAGCGCCAGCGCCGTGTTGAGCGCCGTCTGTCCTCCCATGGTGGGAAGCACCGCGTCCGGCCGCTCCTTCTCGATGATGCGGGCGACGAATTCGGGCGTGATCGGCTCGACATAGGTGGCGTCGGCCAGCTCCGGATCGGTCATGATCGTCGCCGGGTTCGAATTGACCAGGACGATCCGATACCCCTCCTCCTTCAGCGCCTTGATCGCCTGGGTGCCCGAATAATCGAACTCGCACGCCTGGCCGATGACGATGGGCCCGGCGCCGATGATGAGGATGGAGGAGATGTCAGTGCGGCGGGGCATTCTTGTCTTCCGGCTGATAGGCTTCGTTCCCGACGAAACCGATGTTCAGTGGCAAATTGGCCTTCTTCAGTTCCCCAAGGAGGCATTCCACCTTCCCGTAGCTGGCATCTGGAGGGGGCTGAACATGAAGCTCCTTGGTGCCGACCAGCTTCAAAGCTGAGTTCGGAAGTCCGCACTTGCTGGTTATCGCGTGAAGCTGGTTGAGGCGATCGGCACGCGCTGGCGATGTTGCCGTTGGTCCGCAGGCGCTTACCAACATTATGAACGCCACGCAGGGACCGATAAGAGGGGGGCGCTCCACCATCATTGGCTCTGCTGGTTCACGGCCTCGACATAAGCGAGGTGCAGGTGATGGCGCCGCGCCCACTCGGCGAGGCAGTGGATTTCCGCCCGCGGCGGCGCGACGGAATATAGGAAGAGAATCCGCGGCTCCTGCGCATCCTGGGTTAACTCCCCTTCCGCCGCGCCGCAGGTGCGACCCACGACGGAAAGCTCCTCGGGCGGATGCATGCGCGCGGTAGCGCAGGCGGAGAGTGCCAGAGGAAGCATCAAAGCAGCCGCGGCGAACTTGCGGCGAAGCTCAGGAGCCATTCCGGCCACCGAGCTGACTGACGAACTTCTCGAACAAATAGGTGCTGTCCTGCGGCCCCGGGCTCGCCTCGGGATGATATTGGACGCTGAACGCTGGGCGATCCGTCAGCTCGATGCCGCAATTGCTGCCGTCGAACCGGCTGACGTGCGTCTCGCGGACGTGGGCGGGCAGGCTCTCCTTCTCGACCGCGAAGCCGTGGTTCATGCTGGTGATCTCGACACGACCGTCCGAGAGGCGCTTGACCGGGTGGTTGGCGCCGCGATGGCCCTGGTGCATCTTCACCGTCTTTGCGCCGACGGCGAGGCCGAGCAATTGGTGGCCGAGGCAGATGCCGAACAGCGGCTTGCCCGTCTCCAGCAGTTTGCGGATCACCGGCACGGCGTACGCGCCCGTCGCGGCCGGATCGCCGGGGCCGTTGGAGAGGAAGATGCCGTCGGGCGCGTGCGCCATCACCTCGTCGAACGTGGCGGTGGCGGGAAGCACGGTCACCCGCGCGCCGGCATCGGCGAGGTTGCGGAAGATGTTGCGCTTGGAGCCGTAATCGATGGCGACGACGTGCGGCGCGGTCTTGCCGCCCCTGCCCGGTCCATAGCCTTCGCCGAGCTGCCAGCGGCCGCCGGTCCAGCGGTACATCTGCCGGCAGGAGACTTCCTTGGCGAGGTCCATGCCCTCCAGGCCCGGCCAGGCGCGCGCCTTCTCCAGCAGCGCGTCGACGTCGAATTCACCCTTCGCATTGTGAGCGATCGCCCCGTTCGGCGCGCCGTCGATGCGGATCTTGCGGGTCAGCGCCCGCGTATCGACGCCGGCGAGCCCGATCCGTCCGTTGGATCGCATCCACTCGTCGAAGCCCGCCGCCGCGCGGAAATTGCTCGGACGGGTGACGTCGTCGCGCACCACGCAGCCGAGCGCCCAGGGATTGTCGGCCTCCAGATCCTCATAATTGGCGCCGACATTGCCGATATGGGGGAAGGTGAAGGCGATGATCTGGGAGGCATAGGAGGGATCGGTCATCACCTCCTGGTATCCGGTCATCGCCGTGTTGAAGCAGACCTCGCCGACCGCCTCGCCCTCGGCGCCGAAGCCGCGGCCCCAGATGATCGTGCCGTCGGCCAGGACCAATACGCCCGTCGCCCCGTTCGGCGCAGGCGTGGCTTTGGCGTCGGCCATTGGGGCGGGACTCCTTCGGGGGTTCGGCGATGTCGCTAAGGCTCGGTCGCTAGGGCGTGGGGCCGTCAGCGTCAATCTATTAAAGTGCGGCGGTCGCGGCTAAGTCTGGCCCTTTCCCGCTGCACCGCAAAAGAGATTTGGGATGATTCGCGACGACATCAAGGCTGCCCTGATTTCCTCGATGAAGGGAGGCGACAAGGAGCGCACCGCCGCCATTCGCCTCATCCAGTCGTCGATCAAGAATCGCGACATCGAGCTGCGCACCGGCACCGCCCCGATCGACGACGACGCAATGGTCACCGAGGTGCTGCAGAAGATGATTAAGCAGCGCCGCGAATCGATCGCCCTCTACGAACAGGGCGGCCGGCAGGAGCTGGCGGACGCCGAGAAGGCTGAGGTGGCGGTGATCGAGAGCTTCCTCCCCGCCCAGATGAGCGAGGAGGAGACGAAGGCGGCGATCGACGCAATCGTGGCCGAGACGGGGGCGAGCTCGGTCAAGGACATGGGCCGGGTGATGGCCCTGCTGAAGGAGCGCCATGCGGGGCAGCTCGACATGAGCAACGCGAGCGGGCTGGTGAAGGCGCGGCTGGGGTAACGCCCCTCCCGCTTGCGGGAGGGGCTGGGGGAGGGGCTGTTTGTCAACGGGGAAGCCTTCTCCCGACAAGGGTTCGAAACGGCCGACCGCGCGATCGCGCGAACTCCGCCGCAATCCGACCCTGGCGGAGCAAAAACTGTGGGCGCGGCTCGCAGCACGGCAGGTCGCCGGGGCGCGGTTTAACCGGCAGTTTCCGATCGGCCCTTTTATCTGCGATTTCGTCTCGCGCTCCGCCAAGCTCGTTATCGAGGCGGATGGAGGCCAGCACGCCGACCAGGAAGAAGCCGACCGACAGCGAACCGAATATTTGAGAACCCGGGGCTACAGGGTCGTTCGCTTCTGGAACAACGACATCATCGAGAATATCGATGGGGTTGTGGAAACGATCGAGCGGATTCTACGGACATCCCCTCCCCCAGCCCCTCCCGCCTGCGGGAGGGGGGTTGAATGAGCCTCTCGCCCTCTTTCCTGGACGAGCTCCGCGCCCGCACCTCGCTCTCCGCCCTCGTCGGCCGAACCGTGAAGCTCCAGCGTGCCGGGCGCGAATGGAAAGCCTGCTGTCCATTCCACAAGGAGAAGACGCCGAGCTTCACCCTCTCGGACGAGAAGGGCTTCTACCATTGCTTCGGCTGCGGCGCGCACGGCGATGCGATCCGCTGGCTGACCGATGCGCGCGGGCTGCCGTTCATGGAGGCGGTGAAGGAGCTGGCGGATTCGGCGGGGATGGAGGTGCCGGCGCCGGACCCGCGGGCGCAGCAGAAGGCGGAGCGCGCCGCCGGGCTCTACGAGGTGATGGAGGCGGCGCAGCTTTGGTACCAGGAGCAGCTCGGCGGGATCGAGGGGGCGGAGGCCCGCGCCTATCTCCAGAAGCGCGGGATTTCCGAGGCGACCCGAAAGCGCTTCGGCTTCGGCTACGCGCCGGATGGGCGGAACAAGCTCCGCTCCGCCCTCAAGGCCATCGGCAACGAGAAGCTGGTCGAGGCTGGTCTCCTCATTGCGCCGGAGGAAGGCGGCCGCGAGCCCTACGACCGTTTCCGCGGCCGGCTCATGTTCCCGATCCGCGACCAGAGGGGCCGCCTCGTCGGCTTCAGCGGGCGTATCGTCGGCGCGGGCGAGCCCAAATATCTGAACTCGCCCGACACGCCGCTGTTCGACAAGGGCCGCGGCCTGTTCAACATCGACAAGGCGGCGCCGGCGAGCCGCGAGGCCAAGCGCGTGATCGTCGTCGAAGGCCAGATGGACGTGATCGCGCTCGACCAGGCCGGCATCCGCGAGGCGGTCGCGCCGCTCGGCACCGCGCTGACCGAGACCCAGCTCGGCCTGCTCTGGCGCCTCTCCCCCTCCCCCATCCTCTGCTTCGACGGCGATTCCGCCGGGCAGAAGGCGGCGATCCGGGCGGCGCTGCGGGCGCTGCCGGCGGTGGG
This sequence comes from Allosphingosinicella sp., assembly GCA_036269695.1. Classification (GTDB taxonomy): domain Bacteria; phylum Pseudomonadota; class Alphaproteobacteria; order Sphingomonadales; family Sphingomonadaceae; genus Allosphingosinicella. Next base: position 29,669 of record DATBDY010000038.1, read on the forward strand.
GCCGGGCCGTTCGCTCGGCTTCATCACCCTCCCCTCCGGCCTCGATCCGGACGATTTGATCCGTACCCAGGGGCGCGAGGCGCTGGAAGCCCTGCTCGAAAGGCCGGAGCCGCTGGTCGAGCGCCTCTGGCAACACGAATCGACGGCCGAGCCGCTCGGCACGCCCGAGCAGCGGGCGGGCCTGAGGCGCCGCCTGCTCGACCATGTCGCCGCCATTTCCGACCCGGACGTGCGCGACCAATATCGCGCCGACCTGCTCGCCCGCTTCAACGAGCTCACCCGCCCCCCGCAGCGGCCCTGGACGCCCATGCCGCCCGGCAAGGGCCGCTGGCAGCCGCCCCGCCACGCATCCGACCAGGCCAAGGCGGTGGGCCGCGGCGGTCTTTCGGGCCAGACGGCCCGCGCCGTCCTCGCCGGGCTGCTCCGCTTTCCGGAGCTGATCGCCGCCCATTCGGAGGCGATCCACGATCTTCCGATTGCCGACAAAGGGCTTGCGCGGCTTCGCGAAGTCCTCCTCGAAGGCGCCCTCGCGCACGGCGCGCTTGATCCCGGGCGGCTTGATACCATATTGGCTTCCGCTGGCGTTGCCTCTCTCGCGGAGAAGCTGCGCCTGGAACGAGGTCTGGCCTTTTCCTTCACCCGCCGCGATGCCGATCCGGAACGTGCTTGTCGCGATCTCGTTCTGGTCATCGACACGTTGGCGGCACAGCCGGGGCTATATGCGGCGCTCGAAGCGGCGACCGCCCGGCTGAAGGAGGTGGGCGACGAGGCCGCATTCCAGGAGCAGCAAAGGCTGAGGGAAGCGCGCGACGAGGCGGAGAGACAGCTCGCGGCCCTGATCGAGGGCGAGGGCTGAGGGGCACTCGGGTTTTAGAAGGCGTTCAATGGCGAAGACGAACATGGCGGTCGAGGCGGACGACAAGCAGGAAGGCGGCGATGCGCCGCTGATCGATCTCAACGAGGCCTCGATCAAGAAGCTGATCGCCCGCGCCAAGAAGCGCGGCTACATCACCGTCGACGAGCTCAACGAGGCTCTGCCGCAGGACCAGATGTCCACCGACCAGATCGAGGACATCATGTCCGGTCTCAACGACATGGGCGTCAACATCGTCGAGAGCGAGGAGGTCGACGAGGAGGAGGGCGGAAACGAGCCCGAGCTCGACACCAGCGCCGAGGACGGCGCCGAGACCGGCGAGGGCGAACGCTACGTCATCGAGAAGAAGAAAGAGACGGTCGACCGCACCGACGATCCCGTCCGCATGTATCTTCGCGAGATGGGCGCGGTGGAATTGCTCTCCCGCGAGGGCGAGATCGCCATCGCCAAGCGCATCGAGGCCGGCCGCGACACGATGATCTGGGGCCTGTGCGAGAGCCCGATCACGTTCAACGCGATCATCCACTGGTCGAACGCGCTGAACAATGGCGACATGCAGCTGCGCGAGATTCTCGATCTCGACGCGATGCTTTCCAAGGGTCCGACCCCTGAGCAGGTCGAGGGCGCCGAGGAAGGCGAAGGCGACGAGATCAGCGAGAAGACCGCTGGCCCCTCCTACAAGGAGGAGGAAGAGGTCGAGGAAGCCCCAGCCGAGGAAGAGGATGAGGACGGCAACATCGTCCAGCGCGCGCGTCCCCAGTTCGAGGAGGACGACGAGGACAACACCCTCTCGCTCGCCCAGATGGAGGAGACGCTGAAGCCGCAGGCGCTGGAGCGCTTCGCCCGCATCACCGATCTCTACAAGAAGTTCGCCAGGATCCAGGGCTCGCGAATGGAGTCGATGAGCGGCGGCCGCGACTTCGCCCGGACCGACGAGAACAAATATCAGACTCTGCGCGAGCAGCTCACCGCCGAGGTCGAGAGCGTCCAGTTCCACAACCAGAAGATCGAATATCTGGTCGACCAGCTCTACAGCTACAACCGACGCCTGACCGCGCTCGGCGGCCAGATGCTGCGCCTCGCCGAGCGCCACAAAGTGCCGCGCCGGGCGTTCCTCGATTCCTATATGGGCCACGAGCTCGACGAGGGCTGGGCGGAGCGCGTCTGCAACGTCGACAAGAAGTGGAACGCCTTCTGCACGCAGGAAGCGGGCGCCATCGACCGCATCCGCGCAGAGATCGCCGAAATCTCGCAGGCGACCGGCATGAGCCTCGCCGAGTTCCGCCGGATCGTGAACCAGGTCCAGAAGGGCGAGCGCGAGGCACGCATCGCGAAGAAGGAGATGGTCGAGGCCAACCTGCGGCTCGTCATCTCGATCGCCAAGAAATACACGAACCGCGGCCTTCAGTTCCTGGACCTGATCCAGGAGGGCAATATCGGCCTGATGAAGGCGGTCGATAAGTTCGAGTATCGCCGCGGCTACAAATTCTCGACCTACGCCACCTGGTGGATCCGGCAGGCGATCACGCGCTCGATCGCCGACCAGGCGCGGACGATCCGCATCCCGGTCCACATGATCGAGACGATCAACAAGTTGGTGCGCACCTCGCGTCAGATCCTGCACGAGATCGGCCGCGAGCCGACTCCGGAGGAGCTTGCGGAGCGCCTGTCGATGCCGCTCGAGAAGGTCCGCAAGGTGATGAAGATCGCCAAGGAGCCGATCAGCCTCGAGACCCCGATCGGCGACGAGGAGGATTCGCACCTCGGCGATTTCATCGAGGACAAGAATGCGGTGATCCCGGTCTACGCCGCGATCCAGGCCAACCTCAAGGAGACGGTCACCCGGGTCCTCGCCTCGCTGACCCCGCGCGAGGAGCGCGTGCTGCGCATGCGCTTCGGCATCGGCATGAACACCGACCACACGCTCGAGGAAGTCGGCCAGCAAT
>DATBDY010000052.1:0-33563 GCA_036269695.1 Allosphingosinicella sp.
GCTGGCGACCGAGCCGCTGTCGAGATGGTCGCGGCCGATCACCACCGGCGCCTTCAGCTCGCCCTTGGCGACCATCTCGTTGAAGGCCAAGCCGAGCCGGTGGCGCTGGCCGAGCCCGACCCAGCAGATCCGCGCCGGCAGGCCCTGGAAGGCGATCCGCTCGCGCGCCATGTCGAGCCAGCGGTGGAGGTGCGGATCGTCGGGGATCAGCGCCTTCACCTTGGCGTCGGTGCGGTAGATGTCCTCGGGGTCGCCGGAGAGCGCCGCCCAGCGGAACGGCCCGATGCCGCGGCAGAAAAGCGGCCGCACATAGGCCGGAACGAAGCCGGGAAAGTCGAAGGCATGCTCGACCCCTTCGTCCTTCGCCACCTGGCGGATGTTGTTGCCATAGTCGAAGGTCGGCACGCCTATGGCGCGGAAGGCGAGCATCGCCTCGACATGGACCGCCATCGAAGCGCGAGCGGCATCCTCCACGGCTTTCGGATCGCGCTCGCGCCGCTCCATCCATTCCGCCACCGTCCAGCCGATGGGGAGATAGCCGTTGACCGGATCGTGGGCCGAGGTCTGGTCGGTGACGGCATCGGGCCGGATGCCGCGCCGGACCATTTCGGGCAGGATCTCGGCGGCATTGCCGAGCAGGCCGACGGAAATCGGCTCTTCGGCGGTGCGGATGATCTCCAGCGCCTCGTCCAAGCCGGCGGCGCGGCGGTCGAGATAGCGGGTTTCCAGCCTTTTCTCGATCCGGCTCTCCTGGCATTCGATCGCCAGGCAATGGGCACCCGCCATCACCGCCGCCAGCGGCTGCGCGCCGCCCATCCCGCCGAGGCCCGCCGTCAGGATCCAGCGGCCGTGCAAGTCGCCGCCATAATGCTGGCGGCCCATCTCGACGAAGGTTTCGTAGGTGCCTTGGACGATGCCCTGGGTGCCGATGTAGGTCCACGACCCGGCCGTCATCTGGCCGTACATCATCAGCCCCTTGCGATCCAATTCGTAGAAATGCTCCCAGGTCGCCCATTTCGGCACGAGGTTGGAATTGGCGATCAGCACCCGCGGCGCATCCTCATGCGTCCGGAACACCCCGACCGGCTTGCCCGACTGGACCAGCAAGGTCTGGTCGTCCTCCAGCCGCTCCAGCGTCTCGACGATCCGGTCGTAGCATTCCCAATCGCGCGCCGCCCGGCCGATGCCGCCATAGACGACCAGCTCCTCCGGCGCCTCGGCGACCCGCGCGTCGAGATTGTTCTGAAGCATCCGCACCGCGGCCTCGGTCGCCCAGCTCTTGGCGACGATCTGCGGCCCGGTGCGGGCGCGGATCGACCGGCTGTTGTCGCGTCGCGTCATCGCGCTCCCCTATCCGTTCGTCCCGAGCGAAGTCGAGGGGCGTTGCACTGACTCCTCAGGGGCGCCCCTCGATTTCGGCCTGCTGGCCGAAGTTCATCCTGAGCGCCGCCGCTGGCGGCGTCGAAGGGCTCGGGACGAACGAAGCCGGGGCATCCTCGCCGGCGACAATCCGCCGCTCGGGCCCGGGCAAGCCGACCCAATAGCAAAGCTCGGCCGGCCGGCTCACCCGCCAGATGCAGAGATCGGCGGCCTTGCCGGTGGTGACGGTGCCGACCTCCCGCTCCAGCCCGAGCGCCCTGGCGGCATGGACGGTCATTCCCGCAAGCGCCTCCTCCGGCGTCAGGCCGAACAGGGTGCAGGCCATGCTCATCATCAAGATCGGGGACAGGACAGGCGAGGTGCCGGGATTGCAGTCGGTCGCCACCGCCATCGGCACATTGTGGCTGCGCAGCAGGTCCACCGGCGGCTTCCGCGTCTCGCGCAGCGCATAGAAGGCGCCGGGGAGCAGCACCGCGACCATGCCGGCCCGGGCCATGGCCTCGACACCGCGCTCGTCGGCATGTTCGAGATGGTCGGCGGAAAGGGCTCCGAATTCGGCGGCGAGCGCCGCGCCGCCAAGATTGCTGAGCTGCTCGGCGTGGAGCTTGACCCGCAGGCCATGCGCGTCGGCGGCCTCGAACAGGCGCTTTATCTCCTCCGGCGTGAAGCCGATCCCTTCGCAGAAGCCGTCCACCGCCTCCGCCAGCCCGGCCTCGGCGACAATGGGGATCATCTCGTCGACGACCATGTCGACATAAAGGTCGCGGCTGTCGCGATGCTCGGGCGGCAATGCGTGGAGCGCAAGCAGGGTTGGCACGACCCGCACCGTCTCGCTCTCGCCGAGCGCCCGCGCGGCTTCGAGCATCTTCGTCTCGCTTGCCGTGTCGAGCCCGTAGCCGGACTTGATCTCGACCGTGGTGACGCCGCCCGCCATCAGCGCCCGAAGCCGCGGCCGCGCCGCTTCGATCAGCGCCTCGCGGGAGGCGAGCCGGGTCGCCTTCACCGTCGCGGCGATGCCGCCGCCGGCGCGGGCAATCTCCTCGTAGGTGGCGCCGTTCAGCCTCTGCTCGAACTCGCCGGCGCGGTTGCCGCCGAAGACCAGATGGGTGTGGCAGTCGATCAGGCCCGGCGTCACCCAGGCGCCGCCGAGCGGCTCGACGCGCCGGGCGCGATAGCCGGCGAGGTCGATCCGCCGCCCCACCCGGACGATACGCCCGTCCTGGATGCCGACCGCGCCGTCCTCGATCGCTCCGAAGGCGCCCGGCATTGCCGGGTCCATGGTCGCGACGTTGCAGTTGGTGAGCAGCCGGTCCCACATTGGTCGCTTCTTAAGACCGCATTGCTATAAGGCAAAGGATGAGCTGCCGAAGATGAGCTGGACCTCGATCGCCGACCTGCTCGGCGCGGAAGGGGAGGTGGCGCTGCTGGGCGCGCCGATGGAGGCGGGGTCGGTGACGCCGGGCCGCTGCGACCTCGCGCCGGAGGCGGTGCGGCGCGCGCTCCGGCGGGTCAGCACCTACGATGTCGAGACCGGGCGAGAGCTGGCCATGCCGGTCCATGATCGCGGCGACATTCCGGTGACCGGCCTGTCGCCCGCCGAAGGGTTCGAGCCCATCCGCGACGCCGTCGCGGCGGCGGCGAAGCGGCACTTCACCATCCTGCTCGGCGGCAACAACGCGGTCACCCGGCCGGCGGCGCACGGCCTCGGCGTGCCGCTGGAGGATGTCGGCCTGATCACGATCGACGCCCATTTCGACATGCGCGAGACGGACGACGGGCCGATGAACGGCAATCCGGTCCGCTGCCTGCTCGAGGACGGGCTGCCCGGCTGGAACATCTGCCAGATCGGCCTCGCGCCCTGGGCGAACAGTGCGAAGATGCATCGCGACGCGCAGGCGGCCGGCATCGGCATCTTCACCCTCGCCGACTGCAGGGAGCGCGGCATCGATGCGGTGCTCGACCAGGCGCTCGCCCGCCTCGCCAAGCGGGAAGTGCTGATGGTCGATTTCGACATCGACGCGATCGACCGCGCCCAATGTCCCGGCGCCCCCGGGGCCCGCCCCGGCGGCATGCCGGCGGAGATGTTCTTCGCCGCCGCCCGCCGCCTCGGCGCCGAGCCCCGCGTGCGGCTGGTCGACCTTACCGAATTCGACCCCGGGCTCGACGTCTCGGACATCACCGCGCTCACCGCGGCGCGCTGGGTGGCGGAGGTGCTGGCGGGCTTCGCGCGCCGCTAACGCTTGTATCCGGGCGTCCGACGCGCCAGTGAAACGGCGATGAGCGAGGCCGATGTTCAGCTGACGACCGATTTCCGCCAGGCGATGCGGCGCGTCGCCTCGACGGTCAACGTCATCACCATCTGCGTCGGCGGCGCGCCGATGGGGATCACGGCGACCGCCATGTCGTCCATCTCCGTGGACCCGCCGAGCCTGCTCGTCTGCATCAACCGCACCGCCTCGATGCACGGCTCGATGGAGGACGTCTCGCATTTCCGGGTCAACGTGCTCCACCGCGACCAGGAGGAGATGGCGCGGATGTTCGCCGACCGCCGTCACCAGGCGCTGCGCTTCTCGGAAGGCTGGACGGTCGATTGCGAGCGCCCGCCGCGCCTCGTCGACGCCCAGGCGAGCCTGCTCTGCCGGCGGATCGACCACCACCGCTTCGGCACCCATTCGATCTTCATCGGCCAGGTCGAGGACGTCACCCTGCGCGAGGAAGTGGCGCCGCTCGTCTATCTCAACGGAAGCTATGGCGGGGCGGCGTAGCCAGATCTGAGTCCGTAGCCGGGCCCCGGCTTTCGCCGCGGAACGATCACCGGATGGCGATGAAGGGCCTCAGCCGCGAATGAAGGCTTCGAGCTGCTCGTAGGCTTCGTCGTCGGTGATCTGCCTGGGCGGGTGCTTGCAGAAATAAGCGGCCGCCGGATAGACCGGCCCCGCCATCCCCCGGTCACTGGCGACCTTGGCGCAGCGGACCATGTCGATCGCGACGCCGGCCGAATTGGGGCTGTCCTCGACCGACAGGCGAAGCTCGATGTTCATCGGCACCCCGCCGAACAGCTGGCCTTCCATGCGCAGGAAGCAGACCTTGTTGTCGTTCTGCCACGCGACGTAATCGGACGGGCCGACATGGATGTTCTCGTCGTCGAGCCGATGCTCGGCGACCGACTGCACCGCCTCGGTCTTGGAGATCTTCTTCGACTTCAGCCGGTTGCGGTTGGCCATGTTGAGGAAGTCGGTATTGCCGCCGGTGTTGAGCTGGTAGGTCCGGTCGAGCTTGACGCCGCGCTTGTGGAACAGGTCGGTCAGCACCCGGTGGACGATGGTCGCCCCCAATTGCGCCTTGATGTCGTCGCCGATGATCGGCACCCCGGCATCCTCGAAGCGCTTGGCCCATTTCTCGTCGCTGGCGATGAACACCGGCATGTTGTTGATCAGTGCGACGCCGGCCTCGAGCGCGCATTCGACGTAGAATTCGGTCGCCTCCTGGCTGCCCACCGGCAGATAGTTGAGGAGCACGTCCGTCTCGGTGTCCCTGAGCCGGCGGACGACGTCCTCCTTCGAGGGCTCGGGCAAATCGGCGAGCAGGAAGGTGCGGTCGTCCGGCCATTCCGCCATATGGTCGGAATAGCCGTCGAGGATGCGGCCCATCTCGACGGTCGCGCCGCTCGGCTTCACATGGTCGCAGAAGACGGTCGTGCAGTTCGGCTTCTCGAAGATCGCCGAGGCGACGTCCTTGCCGACCTTGCGCCGGTCGACGTCCCAGGCCGCGACCACCTTGATGTCGCGCGGCCGGTAGCCGCCGAGGTCCCAGTGCATGAGACCGATCTGCTCGTTGGCGCCGCCATTCTGGTAATGGGCGATGCCCTGGACGAGCGAGCTGGCGCAGTTGCCCACGCCGACGATGGCGATGTTGATCGCCTTGGGATCGTGGAGGCTCATCAGGCCACTGCCGCCTGTCGCCGCGCGGGCGCGTAACGTTCGATCATCTCAGCACAAAAATCCGCAAAATGGTTTGGGTCTATTGGCGCGCTCGTATGGTGAGGCGCAAGCCCTAAATGCTCGGGCGTGAAGCAGAAGGTAACCGTAATGTTAAAATCTTGCAACGTTTCCATCTGCCGGTCGAACCAGCCGAGCGCGTCCTCGCGGAAGCGGTCCGCCCAGCTGAGGCCCGTCCGCAGATGGGTCACGCCGAGGCGCTTAAGCCATTTGGCGGCGTCGTCAAGCCGGGGATCTTGGTAGTGGAACCACTGCATGATGCCCATTTCGGGCGTGTGGCGGGCAAAATGCTCCAGCGCCGGCTTGTGCGTGCCGTCCTCGCGGATCAGCCCCATGTAGAAGTGGCGGTAGTAGCTCGAGCCCTCCGCCTCGCGATGGCGGGTGGTGGCGCCCCAGCTCTTGGGAAGGTCAAACAGGCTGTACCAGAAGATGCGGGGCACGCGGCCGATCAGCAGCTCGGCCGTCTTGTCGACGCCGAACACCTGCACCTCCTCGGCGCCGAAGCTGCCGACGCCGACCTCGGTCGCCCAGATCTCGTGGTTCGGCGCCACCGCCTCGATGTCGGCGATGCGGTCCGGCCATTCGTTGATCGGCCAGAGGTTCCAGTCGAGCGGGAAGCCGTGGACGGCGATGACGTCGACATGATCGAGCACGCCATAGCCGTCGAGGCGGCGGATGAAGCCCGGATCGATCGGCGAGATGCCGCCGAGCACCTTCTTCACCTCGGGATTGATGGCAGTAATCGCCTTGGACGCAGCCTTCACCGTCTCTGCGTAAAGCGACCATTCGGGGTCGATCTCCGGGTCCCAATGCGATTTGTTGTTGGGCTCGTTCCAGAGCATCGCGGCTTCGATCATCAATCCCCCCTGGCCGGATAGACCGCCGGTTGCTGCCAATCAGCATAGGGAATTTCGGCGCTGCGGCAAATGTAGACCTCGTCCTCCGCCCGCACCTCGATGGCGAAACCGGCCGCGCGCAGCATCGCTTCGGCGCAGGCGCGGTTGGGAATCCACCAGTTCGTCCAGTCGTGCGCATATTCGCGCTCGACGAAATAGGCCTTGGGAAAGCCGCTCTCCCGGAACAGCTCGCGTTCCTCGAACGGATAATCCTCGTCGAGCGGCAGCACCTGGTTCGAGCCGCGCTGCATCGACTGGAAGATCATCATGTCGCCGACCACGTGCTCGCGGATCAGGTCGAGCGCCAGCAGCGGATGGCGCAGATGGTAGAGCACGCCCATGAAAATGACGACGTCGAACCGCTCCTTCAATGCGCCGACGTCGTAGACGGAGAGGTTGCGGAACTCGATATTGGTGTAGCCGAGCGTCTCGGCGGCGAAGGCGGCCTGGGCGAGGTAGCGGTCGTCGGAGTCGATGCCGAGCACCCGTTCCGCCCCGCGGCGCTTCATCTCCATCGAATAGAAGCCGGCATTGCAGCCGATATCGAGCACGCTCTTGCCTGTGAGATCCGCCGGCAGATGCCCGGCGAAGCGGCGGAACTTGTCGCCCGGATAATCGCCGAGGAAATGGTCGGGGGCCGTCCACACGCCGCCGAGGTCGATATTGTGGAACCAGGGGCCGAGCGCCTCGATCTTCTCCTGCAGGGCGCGGTTTTCCGGATGGAGGGCACGGGCGGCAACGTTCATTGGTAGAGCCTCTCGTTGACGGTCATGATGCGGGCGCCCCAATTCCCCAGCGCGAGCCGGGAGACCGAGGCGGGATCGGTGTCGAAGCGGAGCAAATAGTCGAGCGACAGCCCGAGATAGCGGGCGATGAGGCCGCGGATGATGTCGCAGTGGCTGACGCAGGCGATGGTCGCGCCGTCATGTTCGGCGGCGATCGCCTCCAGGGCCTCGGCCGCGCGCTCGACCGCCTCCGCCATGCTCTCGCCGTTCGGGGGCCGGGCGCTGCCGCGCCTCTCGTTCCAGTCCGACCAGGCGGGGTCGCCCTCCAGCTCGTCGAAACGCATCCCTGTCCAGTCGCCGAAATCGACCTCGTCGAGGCCGTCGGCGACTTGCACATGGAGGTCGTGCGCCTCCGCGATCGAGCGGGCCGTGTAATAAGCGCGCTCGCGCGGGCTCGAATAGACCGCCGTCAGCGGCTCGACCGACAGCAGATCGCCGACGATCTCCGCCTGTTCGAGCCCTTCGCTGCTCAGCGCCACATCGCGTCTCCGTCCGCTGAGGATCCGCCCAAGTTCGACATGTGCCGCGTGCCGGATGAGGAGGATGGTGGCCGTCACGCTGTGATCGGTAAGGGCATGAAACGATCCCCGTTTGCCGCCCAAACCGCCTGCCCCTCCCGCCGGTTCCATTTCGCGCGAGGACTCCCGCCGACCGATGCGGGGTCGGAACAAAGCCGCTTTTTGCCGGTTGGGCGAAGGAAGAAGAAGAAGCACAAGCCACGGGAACCACAGCGAAATCTCGTTTCTAACCTGGATCAACAAATACGGGGGTCGAATTGCCCGAACGGATTCTCATTACCGGCGGCGCCGGGTTCATTGGCCGCTTCGTGACGCGGGAACTCCAGCAAAGAGGGCATGAGGTCCGCATCCTCGACAGCCTCATCGAACAGGTCCACGGCGACCGCGAGCGCCCGGACGATCTCAGCCCCGATGTCGAATTGATCCGCGCCGACGTGCGCAACGGCGATGCGGTGACCAAGGCGCTGAAGGGCGTCGACAGCGTCGTCCATCTCGCCGCCGAGGTGGGGGTCGGCCAGTCCATGTATGCGGTCGAGCGCTACACCTCGGTCAACGACGTCGGCACCGCCGTCCTGTTCGAGAAATTGATCGACAATCCGGTGCGCCGCGTCGTCACCGCCTCCTCGATGAGCATCTATGGCGAGGGGCTCTATCGCGACGCCGACGGCAATCTCGTCCAGGATGCGCGGCGGCAGGTGCGTACCAGCGAGGCCCAGAGCTGGGACCCGGTCGACGCTGAGGGCCGTCCGCTGGCGCCGGTCGCGACGCCCGAATGGAAGCGTCCCGACCTCGCCTCGATCTATGCGCTCGGCAAATATGTGCAGGAGCGCACCACCCTGATCATGTCGGAAGCTTACGGCATCGAAGGCGTGTGCCTGCGCCTGTTCAACGTCTACGGTCCGGGCCAGGCGCTCTCCAATCCCTATACCGGCGTCCTCGCCATCTTCGCCTCGCGCCTCCTCAATGGGCAGCAGCCGATGATCTTCGAGGACGGCGAGCAGAGGCGCGACTTCGTCTATGTCGGCGACGTCGCCCTCGCCTTCGCCGACGCGCTCGAGCTGCCGCAGGCGGTGGGCGAAGTGTTCAACATCGGCTCCGGCCACGACCGCTCGGTTACCGAGGTGGCGCGGGAGCTCGCCCGGGCGATGGGCAAGAACGACATCGCCCCGCAGATCGTCGGCAAGTCCCGCATCGGCGACATCCGCCACTGCTTCTGCGACGGGTCGAAAAGCGCGGAGAAAATCGGCTTCCGGGCGCGGAAAGACTTCCAGGAGGGCCTCGCCGAGCTTGCCGAATGGGTCGCGGTGCAGACCGCCGACGACCGGGTCGATCAGGCGCGCGCCGAGCTCGAGGCGCGGGGGCTGGTGGCATGAGCCGCGACGATCTCATCGCCGGCCGCGACCCGCGTCCCGTCCTGGTCACAGGCGGCGCCGGCTTCATCGGCTGCAACATCGCCAATGCGCTCGCAGGGCAGGGCCATGACGTGCTGGTCTACGACGCCCTCTCCCGGCCCGGCGTCGAGCGCAACCTCGCCTGGCTCAAGGAGCGGCACGGCGAGCAGATCCAGAGCATCATCGCTGACGTTCGCGACGAGGACGAGCTCGCCCGCGCCGCGCGCGAGGCGAAGGCGGTGTTCCATATGTCGGCGCAGGTCGCCGTCACCACCTCGCTGGTCGACCCGCGCGAGGATTTCGACATCAACGTCCGCGGCACGCTCCATTTGCTCGACGCGATACGCACGCGGAACCCGGACGCGCCGGTCATCTTCGCCTCCACCAACAAGGTCTATGGCGACCTCGCCGATCTCGAATTCCGGCTGGAGGGCGAGAAATATGTCGCCGCCGACCCGGCAATCGCCGGCGCCGGGATTTCCGAGAAGCGGCCGCTCGATTTCCACACGCCCTATGGCTGCTCGAAGGGCGCGGCCGACCAATATGTGCTCGATTATGCGCGCAGCTTCGGCCTCAGGACCGCGGTGCTGCGGATGAGCTGTATCTACGGCGTCCGTCAGATGGGGACGGAGGACCAGGGCTGGGTCGCGCACTTCCTGATCCAGGCGCTGGAGGGGCGGCCGATCACCCTCTACGGCGATGGCTATCAGGTTCGAGATATTCTCGACGTCTCCAATGCCATCGAAGCCTATCTCAAGGCTTGGCAGAATATCGACCGGATCAGCGGCCGCGCCTTCAATCTCGGCGGCGGACCGGAGAACGCGGTCTCGCTGCGCGAATTGCTCGCCCATATCGCCGGCCTGCTCGGGCGCGAGGTGGACGTGCGCTTCGACGATTGGCGGGCGGGCGACCAGCGCTATTTCGTCGCCGACACGCGCGCTGTCCGCGAGACGCTCGGTCTCTCGCCGGCGGTGCCGTGGAAGAAGGGCGTCGCCTTGCTGCTCGAATGGCTGCGCGAATCGCGCGCGCCCTCGCCGGACTTCATCGCCGCCCAGACCGGCCTCGCGCCCGCCGGAGCCGTTTCGTGAAGCGGCTCGGTACCCGCATCCTGATCACCGCCGATGCCGTCGGCGGCGTCTGGCAGTACAGCGTCGACCTCGCCCGCGGCCTCGCCCGGCTCGGCATCGAGACGGTGCTTGCCGTTCTCGGCCCGGCGCCGTCGGAGGAACAGCGCAAGCTCGCCACGTCCGTGCCGAGGCTGAAGCTGGTCGAGACCGGCCTCGCCCTCGACTGGCTGGCCGAGGACGGCGAGGCGCTCGCCCGCGCCAGCCAAGGGATCGCCCGGCTCGCCCGCAAGGCGAATGTGGACCTCGTCCAGCTCAACAGCGCCGCGCTCGCGGCCGACGCCCATTTCGAAATGCCGGTGGTGGTCGTCCATCATAGCTGCGTCGCCACCTGGTGGCAGGCTGTGAACGGGACGCCGCTGCCGGAGGATTTCGCCTGGCGGACGGAGGTGGTCGCCCGCGGCCTCGAAGCCGCCGATCTGGTGGTGACGCCGACCGCCGCCTTCGGCGCGACGGTCCAGCGTTGCTATGGTCTGCCCGAGCTGCCGCGCACCGTCCATAACGGCCGGACGCCGCTCGCAATTCCGAACGCGGCGCCGCACGATTTTGTGTTCACCGCCGGCCGGCTGTGGGACGAGGGGAAGAATCTCGGCACGCTCGACGCCGCCGCCGGCGCGCTCGGCGTTCCGGTGCGCGCCGCCGGGCCGCTCAAGGGGCCCAACGGCGCCGAGGTGATGTTCGACAATATCCACTGCCTCGGGTCGCTTGGCGAAGAGGAACTCGGCCGCTGGCTGTCGGCGCGCCCGGTCTTCGTCTCCGCCGCACTCTACGAACCGTTCGGCCTCGCCGTGCTCGAAGCGGCGGCGGCGGGATGCGCCCTCATCCTCTCCGACATCCCCACGTTCCGCGAGCTGTGGGACGGGGTCGCGACCTTCATTCCGGCCCGCGACGAACATGCCTTCACCGAGGCGATCGCTGCCCTGGTCGGCGACGATTTCGAGCGGGCGGTGCAGGGCCGGGCGACGAAGGAACGGGCCAGCCGCTTCACGCCCGACGCGATGGCCGCGCAGATGGCGGCGCTCTACCGCGGCCTGCTGCCGCGCGTGCGAGGCCCGGTGCTGGCGGCGGCGAGGGTGGCGGCGTGAAGATCGTCTATTTCACCCACTCGCTCGCCTCCTGCTGGAACCACGGCAACGCCCATTTCCTGCGCGGCGTGCTGCGCGAGCTGATCCTGCGTGGCCACCAGGTCGAGGCGTGGGAGCCGGAAGGCGCCTGGAGCCTCGAGAATTTGCTGAAGGACCATGGGCCGGAAGGACTCGACGCCTATCGCAAGGCCTATCCCGAGCTGCAGTCGAAGAGCTTCGGGCCGAAGACGGACCTGGAGACGATGGTCGACGGCGCCCACGTGGTGATCGTCCATGAATGGAACGAGCCTACCCTCGTCGCCGCAATCGGGCGGCTGCGGCGGACAGGGCACGATTTCACCTTGCTGTTCCACGACACGCATCATCGCGCCGTCTCCGATCCCGACGCGATCCGCGCCTTCGATCTCTCCGGCTATGACGGGGTCCTCGCCTTTGGCGAAACCCTGGCGAAGGTCTACCGCCGCTGGGGCTGGGGCGAGCGGGTGTTCGTCTGGCACGAGGCGGCGGACGTCCGCCACTTCCACCCGCCCGTCGACGAAGGCGAGCGGCGCGGCCTCGTCTGGATCGGCAATTGGGGCGACGGCGAGCGCACGGAGGAGCTGGAGGAATTCCTGTTCCGTCCAGCCGAGCAGGTCGGCCTTCCGCTCGACATTTACGGCGTCCGCTACGATTCGGCGGCGAAGGCGACGGTGCGGCGCCACGGCGCGCGCTATCATGGCTGGCTGCCCAATGCGGAGGCGCCGAACGTCTTCGCACGGCACCTCGCCACGGTGCATGTGCCGCGCCGCTATTACACGACCCTGCTGCCGGGCATCCCGACCATTCGCGTCTTCGAGGCGCTCGCCTGCGGCATTCCTTTGCTATCGGCGCCGTGGGACGATTGCGAAGGGCTGTTCCGGCCCGGCACCGATTATTTGATCGCCCAGAATGGCGCGGCGATGACGCAAGCGATGCTCGACATCGCGAACGATCCGCCGCTGCGGGAATGGCTGGTCGCTCACGGCCTGGAGACGATCCGCGCCCGCCATACCTGCGGCCACCGCGCCGACGAACTAATCGCCATCGTCGAGCGCATCGCCGCCCCCCTTCCGGAGAAGCTCCGCGCATGAAGATCGCCTTTTATGGCTCCAGTCTCCTCTCCTCCTACTGGAACGGCGCCGCGACCTATTATCGGGGCCTGCTCCGCGATCTCGCCGGGCGCGGCTATCAGATCACTTTCTACGAGCCCGATGCCTTCGGCCGGCAAGAGCATCGCGACATCGATCCGCCGGAATGGGCGCGCTCGGTGGTCTGGCCGGCGACGGAGGAAGGGCTGCGCAGCGTCCTCGCCGAAGCGAAGGCCGCCGACATTGTCGTCAAGGCGAGCGGCGTCGGCGTGTTCGACACCGAATTGCTGGAAGGCATCGTCGAGCACAGCCGCGACGATGCCTTGCGGATCTTCTGGGACGTGGACGCCGCCGCGACGCTCGACGAGATGCGCGCCGACGACAGCCATGTCGTCCGCCGGGCACTCCGCTCGCTCGACATGGTGCTGACCTATGGCGGCGGCCCGCCGGTGGTGGAGGCCTATCGCGGCTTCGGCGCCCGCCGCTGCGAACCGATCTACAATGCGCTCGATCCGACCACCCACCATCCGGTCGAGCCCGATCCGGCCTTCGCCGCGGATCTCGCCTTCCTCGGCAATAGGCTCCCCGATCGCGAGGCGCGGGTCGAGGAATTCTTCCTGCGCCCCGCCGCCGAGACTCCGGAGCGCCGCTTCCTGATCGGCGGCAATGGCTGGGAGACGAAGGCGATGCCGGCGAACGTCCGCCATCTCGGCCATGTCTACACCCACCAGCACAACGCGTTTAATTGCACGCCGCTGGCGGTGCTGAACGTCGCCCGCGATTCGATGGCGAATATCGGCTTCTCGCCCGCCACCCGCGTTTTCGAGGCGGCCGGCGCCGCCGCCTGCCTGATCACCGACGCCTGGGAAGGGATCGAGCTGTTCCTTAAGCCCGACGAGGAGGTGCTCGTCGCCCGCGACGGCGCCGAGGTCGCGGAGCATGTCCGCACGCTGACGCCGGAGCGGGCCCGGGCGATCGGCCGGGCGGCGCTGCGGCGGGTGCTGGCCGAGCATACCTATGCCCATCGCGGCGCGCAGGTCGACGCGATCTGGCGCGAGGAACGGCAGCCCGAGAGGAGCGCCGCCTGATGCGCCTCGTCGTCCTCGGCCTTTCCTTGTCGTCGAGCTGGGGCAACGGCCACGCCACGACCTATCGCGCCCTGCTCAAGGCCTTCGCCGCGCGCGGCCACGACATTCTCTTCCTCGAGCGCGACGTGCCCTGGTATGCGGCGCACCGCGACGTCGCCGATCCGGATTATTGCCGCCTGGCATATTACAAGGATCTCGCCGGCCTCGACCGCTGGCGGCGCGAAATCGGGGAGGCGGACGCGGTGATCGTCGGCTCCTACGTGCCGGAGGGCGTCGCCGTCGGCCGCTATGTGCAGGAGCATGCGACCGGCGTCGCCGCTTTCTACGACATCGACACGCCGGTGACGCTCGCCAAGCTCGAACGCGGCGATTTCGAATATCTCTCGCCGGATATCATCCCCGGCTACGACCTCTACCTCTCCTTCACCGGCGGGCCGACACTCCGCCACATCGAGCGGCATTACGGTGCGCCCGCCGCGCGCGCCCTTTATTGCTCGGTCGATCCCGAAGCCTATCCGCCGATGCACGTGCCGAAAAAATGGGACCTCTCCTATCTCGGCACCTACAGCCCCGACCGCCAGCCGACGCTGGAAAAGCTGCTGATCGAGCCGGCCCGCCGCCTGCCGGACCGCCGCTTCGTCGTCGCCGGACCCCAATATCCAGACGACATCGACTGGCCGGCCAATGTCGAGCGGATCGACCATCTGCCGCCGGGCGAGCATCCCGCTTTCTACTCCGCCTCCCGCTTCACGCTGAACGTCACCCGCGCCGACATGATCGCGGCCGGCTGGTCCCCCTCGGTCCGCCTGTTCGAGGCGGCGTCCTGCGCCGTGCCGGTGATCTCGGACCGCTGGCAGGGGCTCGAAAGCCTGTTCGAGCCCGGACGGGAGATCCTGCTCGCCGACAATGCGGATCAGGTGGTCGCGATGCTTAGTACGATCGATGAAGACGCGGCTGCGGCGATGGGCCGGGCGGCGCGCCGGCAGGCCCTCGGCGGCCATCGCGCCGACGACCGCGCGGCCGAGCTCGAATTCCACCTCCTCGAAGCCGCCGAAACGGCGGCCGAGCCGCGGCTGGAGGCGACGGCGTGACTCGCGGCTGAAAGCCGCTCGTTTCCACGATGAACCAAATCGCACCTGCCGTGTTGGACTAAGTAGATGGTTGAAGATGAAGAAGAAGATGCAATGAGGGAGCCGCCTGTGACGAACGGAAGCGAGAGAATGGCGCTGGTCACGGGCGGCGCCGGTTTCATCGGATCGCACCTGATCGACGCCCTGCTGGCCGACGGCGCCACCGTGGTCTGCGTCGACTCCTACCTGACCGGCCGGCCGCAGAACCTCCGCCACCTGCGGCAGGATGCCCGCTTCGATTTCATCGAGGCCGACATCATCGATCCTTTGCCGGCGCGCCTTCACCGCACCCGCTTCACCCATATCTACAATCTCGCCTGCGCCGCTTCGCCGCCGCACTACCAGGCGGACCCCGAGCATACGATGCTCACCAACGTGCTCGGCACGCGCAACCTGCTGCGCCTCGCCGAGGAGAAGGACGCCCGCTTCCTCCTCACCTCGACCAGCGAGGTCTATGGCGACCCGGAGATACACCCGCAGCCCGAAAGCTATCGCGGCTGGGTGAACTGCACGGGGCCGCGCGCCTGCTATGACGAGGGCAAGCGCGCCGCCGAGACTTTGGCCTTTGACTATCAGCGCTTGGGCCGCGCCGACGTGCGCGTCGCGCGCATCTTCAACACCTACGGTCCGCGCATGCGGCCGGACGACGGCCGCGTGGTCTCGAACGTCGTCTGTCAGGCGCTCGCGGACGAGGACATCACCATCTACGGCGACGGCAGCCAGACGCGCAGCTTCTGCTACGTCAGCGACCTTGTCGACGGCCTGATGCGGCTGATGGACAGCGACGTCGTCGACGGCCCCGTCAATCTCGGCAACCCAACCGAGCTCACCGTCAGCGATCTTGCCGAGCGGGTGCTGCGGATGACCGGCTCCAAGTCGCGCATTGTCCACCGGCCGCTGCCGATCGACGACCCGCGCCGCCGCCGTCCCGACATCAGCCGCGCCAAGACCTTGCTCGACTGGCAGCCGCGGGTCCAGCTCCAGCAGGGCCTGGAGGCGACCGCCGCCTGGTTCGCCGACGAGCAAAGCCGCGCCCGCAAGCCGGCCCCGGTGAAGCGCAGCGCCGCCCGGCGCAACCTCGTCGTCGAGGTCGCGGCGGAATAGCTATTTCCGGAACAGGTTCTCCGGATCGCGCATCGACTTGATCTCGAGGGCATTGCCGGACGGATCGAGGAAGAACATCGTCGCCTGCTCGCCGACCTCGCCGCGGAAACGCACCGTCGGCTCGATCACGAATTCGACGTTGCCGGCATCCTGAAGCCGTTCGGCCAGCTTTTCCCATGCCTCCATCGGCAGCACCGCGCCGAAATGCGGCACCGGCACGTCGTGCCCGTCGACCGGATTGTGGTGCGGCCTCGGCGTCATGCCCGGGTCGAGATGGGCGACGATCTGGTGGCCGTAGAAATCGAAATCGACCCATTGATCGGCGCTGCGGCCCTCGGGACAGCCGAGCAGCCCGCCGTAGAAAGCGCGTGCTGCGCCGATGTCGTGGACCGGGAAGGCGAGGTGGAAGGGCGGGAGCGCGTTCATGCGCCGCCTCTACGTGATTCCCGCGCCGGGGGGAATCGATTAGGAGCGGCGGATGGACGCCGCCGAGGAACCGACGAACGACGCTCCCTTGCGGCCTCTGGCGCGCGGTCCGCTTGCGACGGGCGTAAAGCCGCTCGCCATCGCCTTCGCCGCCGGCCTCATCTCCGCCTGCGGCTTCGCGCCGATCGGGTGGTGGCCGCTGACCCTCGTCGCCTTCGCATGCTTCCTGGCGGACGTCCGCGCGGCGCCGCACCTTCGTTCGGCGCTGGTGCGCGGCTGGTGGTTCGGCGTCGGTTCTTTCACCCTCGGCCTCAACTGGATCGCCACCGCCTTCACCTATCAGGCGGCGATGCCGGCCTGGCTCGGCTGGATCGCGGTCGTCCTGCTCTCGCTCTATCTCGCCGTCTATCCCGCGGTGGCGGCGGGCCTGGCGTGGCGATGGGGCAGGGCCAGCCTGCCCGTCTTCGTCCTGCTCTTCGCTGCGGCATGGATCGTGACGGAATGGCTGCGGGGGACCTTGTTCACTGGCTTCGCCTGGAACCCCGCCGGCGTCGCCCTGCTGCCGACCTTCGTCTCACGCTTGGCGACGCTCGTCGGCACCTACGGGCTTTCCGGAATCGCGCTGTTGCTCGCCGGGGCTCTGCTCCTGCTGGCGGAGCGGCGCTGGCCAGCGGTGGCCGCAATCGCGTTGCCGCCGATCCTGCTCGGCCTGCTTCTCGCCGCCCTTGCGAAGCCGGCGCTGGATACATCGGTGACGCTGCGCATCGTCCAGCCGAACATCGGCGAGGCGGAGAAATGGAAGCCGGAGCAGATCGCGAGCAACATGCGCCGGCTGGTGGACCTGTCGCAGCGCCCCGGCCCTCCCCCACAGCTCGTGCTCTGGCCGGAGGCGGCGGTGACCCGGCCGCTCGAAAACGGCCTCGCCGATCGCGGCTTCCAGATCGAGGCGCAATATCTGCGGCAGAGCCTCGGCGCCGTCGCCGGGCCGGGCAGCCTGCTTCTCACCGGCGGCGTCACCTGGCGCTCGAAGAACGGGATCGACGTCAGCAGCGCCACCAACAGCGTCTTCGCGCTCGAAGGCAGCGGCCGCATCCTCGCCCGCTACGACAAGGCCCATCTCGTCCCTTATGGCGAATATCTGCCGATGCGGCCGATCCTCTCGCGCCTCGGCCTTTCCCGGCTGGCGCCGGGCGATGTCGATTTCGACTCTGGCCCCGGGCCGCGGAGCCTCGACCTGCCGATCGTTGGCCGCGTCGGCCTACAGGTCTGCTACGAGATGATCTTCTCCGGCGAGGTGGTTGACCGCGGCCATCGCCCGAAATTCATCTTCAATCCCTCGAACGACGCCTGGTTCGGCCGCTGGGGGCCGCCCCAGCATCTGGCGCAGGCGCGTCTCAGGGCGCTGGAGGAAGGGCTGCCGGTGCTCCGCGCGACGCCGACCGGGATCTCGGCGGTGATCGACGCGGACGGGCGTCTGCTTCAGAGCCTGCCCTGGCGAACCGCCGGCGCGATCGACGCACGCCTGCCGGCGCCGAAGCCGCCGACTTTGTTCGCCCGCTTCGGTAACCTCCTCCCGTTCCTCTTCGCGCTTCTGCTCGCCGCAACGGCGATTGCAGTCCGCCGCGCGAGACGCTAGGGAGCCGCATATAAGGATATCTTTATATCCTGATCTCCGAGACCTCCGATCTTTCAGCAGGGCCGTTCTTGATGCGCAGCAACTATCTCTTCACGTCCGAATCCGTCTCCGAAGGCCATCCGGACAAGGTCGCCGACCAGATTTCCGACTCGATCGTGGACCTGTTCCTCTCTACCGATCCGGAGGCGCGGGTCGCCTGCGAGACGATGGTGACGACGCAACGCATCATGCTGGCCGGCGAGGTCCGCTCGAAGGACCGTTCGCTGATCAGCGAGGCGGGCGACATCACGCCCGAGGGCCTGCAGAAGATCGAGGAGGCCGCCCGCAGCGTCGTCCGCCGCATCGGCTACGAGCAGAGCGGCTTCCACTGGCAGACGGCGGAATTCTCCTGCTATCTCCACGGCCAGTCGGCCGACATCGCCCAGGGCGTCGACGCCAGCGGCAACAAGGACGAAGGCGCCGGCGACCAGGGCATCATGTTCGGCTATGCGACCGACGAGACGCCCGACCTGCTCCCCGCCACGCTTTATTATTCGCACCGCATCCTCGAGCGGATGGCCGCCGACCGCCACTCGGGCGAGGCCGACTTCCTCGAGCCGGACGCCAAGAGCCAGGTGACGCTCCAGTATGAGAACGGCGTTCCCGTTCGCGCCACCGCACTCGTCGTCTCGACCCAGCATTCGGCCGAGCTCAGCAATGAGGAGGGCCAGTCGAAGCTTCGCGATTACGTGAAGACCGTCTTCAACGACGTGTTGCCCGAGGGCTGGGTGCCGGGCGAGGAGCATGTCTTCGTCAACCCGACCGGCAATTTCGAGATCGGCGGCCCGGACGGCGATGCCGGCCTCACCGGGCGCAAGATCATCGTCGACACTTATGGCGGCGCCAGCCCGCACGGCGGCGGCGCCTTCTCGGGCAAGGATCCGACCAAGGTCGACCGCTCGGCCGCCTATGTGGCGCGCTATCTCGCGAAGAACGTGGTCGCTGCCGGCATCGCCAAGCGCTGCACGATCCAGCTCTCCTATGCGATTGGCGTCGCCGAGCCGCTGTCGCTCTACGTCGACTTGCACGGCACCGAGCATAACGGCGTCAGCGCCGCCCGGCTGGAGGAGGTGCTGCCGACCCTGGTCAAGCTGACCCCGCGCGGCATCCGCACCCATCTCGGCCTCAACAAGCCGATTTATGAGCCGACCGCCGCCTACGGCCATTTCGGCCGCAAACCGGAAGGCGACCTGTTCAGCTGGGAAAAGACCGACCTGGTCGAGAAGCTGAAGGCGGCGCTGTAAGGCACTCCCGGTAGGCGGATTTCCGCTTGCCGCCGGCCGCCGCCGCTGTCAGCCTCCTGCACTCGTTCGCAGGGGGCTCGAATGAAGGCATTCCTGATCTGGCTGCTCGCCGCCTTCGCGGCGCCGCCGGCCGCCGCCCCGCCCGCACAGCAGCAGATGTCGGGGGCGGAAGCGGCGGCGGTGCATCAGGCGGCCGAGCGCGGCGCGCTCATCTACGCTTACGATCAGGCGGCCTGGCACGGGACGGACGATCTCGCCGCCAAAATGCCCGACTATCAGACCAGAGTCGGCGGATGGATCGTCGATGGGCCGGCGGAGGCGCCCGAGCTCGTCTTCTTCGATAAGAACGAAGCCGATCCGCAGGCCCTCTTTGTCGCCGACTTTCGTGACAACCGCCTAGTATCGAGCAAGGTGCTCGGACCCGCCGACAGCCGGACGCTCAGCCCTGCGCGCAAGGCGCTGATCGCCGCTCTCCGGACCGCGAAGCGCGCGCTGGTCCAGAGCGGTTTCAAGGCTTGCAAGCCGGAATTGTTCAATTCGGTGGTGCTGCCGCCCGCAAAGGCGGGGGATCCCATCCTCATCTATTTCCTGACGCCGCAGACCGTGACGCAGTCCGTGCCTTTCGGTGGCCATTACCTGTTCGAGATCGGGCCTGATGGCAAAGTGGTTGGACAACGTCGGTTTACCAACACGTGCCTGGAAATGCCGCTCAATCCTCCCGACGGTGCCAAGTCCGCGGGAATCGGGGTGACTCATTTGCTGGATCCGGTGCCGACGGAAATCCACGTCTTCACGTCGTTGACGACCCATCTTCCGGTGTTCGTCGCGACCGCTTCGAACAAGCACCTTTGGAAGGTGGATGGGTCCGCGATCGGCATCGTGACCTGGGACATCGCCCACTAGCCGAATCCTCTTCGCAAGACCTTGCGCCGTGCCGGACGGCGGCTAGGACGCGGCGAATGCCCGATCCAACCACCCTCCGCCGGCTCTACGGACGCCAATCGGGGCACAAGCTTCGGGCCGGTCAGCAGGCGCTGGTCGAGCAGTTGCTGCCGGCGCTGAGCGTGCCGGAGGAGGGGGAGCTGAATTCCCGCCGGCTGTTCGGCGACGATCGGCCGATGCACTTCGAGATCGGCTTCGGCTCGGGCGAGCATCTCGGTTATCGCGCCGACCTGCTTCCGGATCATGGCTTCGTCGGCGCCGAGCCGTTCCTGAACGGGGTGGTTGGCGCGCTGACCCATATCCGGGACCAACGGCTCGCCAACGTCCGCCTGCATCGTGGCGACGCCTTACCCGTGCTGGAGCGATTCCCCGACGGCTCCCTCTCCTTTGTCTATCTCCTCCATCCCGATCCCTGGCCCAAGGCGCGGCACGCCAAACGGCGGATGGTCAATCCGGGGCCGCTCGACCTGGTCGCGGCCAAGCTGAAGCCGGGCGGCGAGTTCCGGCTCGGGACGGACGATCCGGTCTATTGCCGCTGGGCGATGATGATCATGAACGGGCGGCGCGACTTCGAATGGCTGGCGGAGAGCGCGAAGGATTTCCTCATCCGCCCCGGCGGCTGGCCCGAGACGCGCTACGAAGCCAAGGCGCGCCGGCAGGGCCGCGAGGTCTGGTACTTCCGCTATCGCCGTCGTCAGCCGTCGTGACTCTCGTCGTTCTCACCGGCGCGTCCGGCGCGGGCAAGACAGTGATCGCGCGTGCTTTCGCCGCGCTTCATCCGGACGAGGCGGAAGTCCACCACTTCGACTCGATCGGTGTGCCGACGGTCGAGCGGATGATCGCCGAGCACGGCAGCGGCGATGAATGGCAGCGCGCCATGACGATAGGGTGGCTGGCACGGTTGGCGGAGCGCGTGAAAGCCGGCCGCGCGACCTTGCTCGAAGGCCAGATGAGGCCGTCCTTCGTCGCCGAGGCCGCGCGCACGGCCGGCCTTGACGATTACCATCTGATCCTCGTCGATTGTGACGACACGACCCGCTGCCGCCGGCTCCGCGACGAGCGAAACCAGCCCGAGCTTGCCGGCCCGGACATGCTGTCCTGGGCCGCCTTCCTGCGCGAGGCGGCGGAACGCGAAGGACTCGCAACCCTCGACACATCGTCCCGATCGCTGGCCGAATCGGTGGCGTTCGTGCTCGCCGCTTTTCGGCCTAATGCTTCGGAATGAGCTTGAGCAGGTGGCCGCCTGAGCCGCGCTCGCCGTCCTCCAGCAAATAGAGCGCGCCGTCCGGCCCTTGGCCGACGAAGCGGATGCGGGTGCCCATGTCCCATTGTTCGGTCTTGTGGGCGCGGTCGCCGTCGAAGGTGATTCGGATCAAAGCCTGGCCGGAGAGGGCGCCGATGAAGCCGTTGCTCTTCCATTGGGGGAAGAGGTTGCCGCCGTAGATCAGCAGGCTTGAGGGTGAGATCGAGGGTACCCAGAACAATTTCGGTGGCTGGAATTCCGGGTGGCTGGCATGGTTCGGGATCGGCACGCCGTCATAATTCTTGCCTTCGGACGCGACCGGCCAGCCGTAATTCTTGCCCGGCAGGATCAGGTTCAATTCGTCGCCACCGCGCGGGCCCATCTCGGTTTCCCACAGCCGGCCATCGGGCGTGAAGGCGAGGCCGTAGGGATTGCGATGGCCGCTGCTCCAGGTCTCGGCGGGGGTGAGGTTGGTCCCCTCGACCGGCAGCCGCCGCGCCGGTGCGGTCTTCGCCGTCTCCGTGTCCTCGGGCGGATCGGTGACGAGCACGGTCGGCGTGCCCGTCTTGCCGGCCTGCGGATTGCCGGGCGCGGGCTTGCCGTCGAGCGTAAGGTGGAGGATCTTGCCGATCGCCTGGTTCGGATCCTGCGCGGGCGTGAAGCGCTGGCGCTCGCCCGAGCTCAGGAACAGGCTGTTGCCGTCGGGTGCGAAGGCGACGATCGCGCCGAACTGGCCGCCGTTGCCGCGCGGCGTCTGGTGCCAAATCACCTGCACGCCGTCGAGCCGCGGCGGTCCACCGTCGAGCACCAGCCGGCCGCGTGCAAGGGCGAGGCCGCTGCCGCCCGGCCCCGGCTCGGAATAAGTGAGATAGACGAGATGGTCGGTCTCGTAATGGGGCGAGACGACGACGTCGAGCAGGCCGCCCTGGTCGCCATAAGCGACGCGCGGGACGCCCGCGACCTCGGTGGTGCCGCCGTTCGGGCGCCAGAGCTGGAGATGCCCTTTCTTCTCGGTCACCAGCGCGCTGGTCGAGCCGGGGAGGAAGGCGAGCGCCCAGGGCTCGTCGAAGGCGGCGAGCTGCTGCACCTGGAACGGCGCCTGCGCGAGCGGGGTGGAGGGGGAGGCGGCGCCGGTCGTGTCGATGCCGCTGCTGCCGCCCTTTCCGGGCGCATCGGCCGCGGTCGCATTGCCGCTCCCACCCCTGCTATTGCAGGCAGCGAGAAGGGCGAGAACGCAGAGGCTCAGGCTGCGCATAAGCCGGCTCCTAATGGCGATGATAGGCGAAGGTATAGGTGAGGCCGAGGCCGGCGGAAAGCTGGTCGCGGCTGCCGAAACGGCGGACGATCGGCGAATCCGCGGCACCGCCAACCAGCCGGTTATAGCCGGCATAGGCGTTGACGCCCCAGGCCGGGCTCAGCTGATGGAAGACGCCGGCCACCGCGCCGGCGCCATAGAGGCCGCCGCCGGGCCGGTAGACGGGAATGCCGGTCCGCGCCGAAGCCGCGGGCGAGATCCCGAAATAGGCATTCTCGAAGGCCTCGTCGGCGAAATGCAGCCGCGGGCCGATCGAAAAGATCGTCCGGTCGTCGTCCCGCAGGACGAAATCGGCGCTGAGATCGCCAACCAGGCCATGGTGGCCGCCAATCCCCTTGCGCCCCTCGGCGCGCAACCGAAGGTGCGGGCCCACCCACGTCCGGACGAAGGCCCCCGCCTCGACGGTGAAGCCGACATCGCCGACCGGCGCGCCGACATCGTCTTCGTCCCGCTTGAGCCGGATCGTCCCGGCGGGGCCGAAATCGAAGCCGCTGCGGTGGCCGAGCACGCCCAAGCTGGTACTCTGGTCGGGTGCCTGGAACCGGATCGGATCGCCGACATGGCGCAGGTCGATGCTCGGGATCGGCGCGATGATCAGCGTCCTGGCGCCGGGATATTGCGGGCTGGCATGGACGCTGACGCCGAGCGTGACCAGCCAGTCGCGACTGGCCGTGTCCTGGTCTTGCGCATGGCCCTGACAGGGAAGGAAAAGCAGGACGGCCGACAATCCAGCCCCAAACGCAACGCCACGAACCTTACCCATCCTGCGCCAACCACCGGGAATTGGTTTCGGTTGCATAGCGTTCTTGCGCGCCGGCTTTCCCTTCTTGCTCCGCGGCTTCGTCGCGCCTATATGCGCGTCACCTCCTCGACATCGCTAGATGCCTGAGGCTGGTCCCGGGGGCGGGACCGGCGCGGAGGAGTTTTGGGCAAGGATCGCACCAGGGACATGGCGGACATCGCCGAAGTGACGAGGATCATCGAGCCAGCGGCGGAAGCCGAGGGGCTCGCGCTCGTGCGCGTCAAAATGATCGGCGGCACGTCCGATCCGACCCTGCAGGTCATGGCCGAGCGGCCGGATACGCGCCAGCTGACGCTCGAAGATTGCGAGCGCCTGTCGCGCCGCATCTCGGACCTGCTCGACGATAAGGACCCGATCGAGCACGCCTATCGGCTGGAGGTCAGCTCGCCGGGGATCGACCGGCCGCTCACCCGGCTCAAGGATTTCGAGGACTGGAAAGGGCATCAGGCGCGCCTCACGCTTGCCGAGCCGCTCAACGGCCGCAAGCAATATACCGGCCCGCTGCTCGGCACCGAAGGCGAGACGGTGCTGCTCGACGTGCCGGGCATGGGTCCGACCGGCCTGCCCTTCGCGGGCATCCATTCCGCCAAGCTCGTCATGACCGACGCGCTCATCGCCGCCACCGCGCCGCTCTCCCCGGAAGGCGCCGACACCATTCGAATCGAAGAAGGACAGGACTGAAAGACATGGCCACCAACGCAGCCGCCGCGGGCGCTCTCGGCGCCGTCTCCGCCAACAAGGCCGAGCTGATCGCGATCGCCGACGCCGTCGCGCGCGAGAAATTGATCGATCGCGGCATCGTCATCGAGGCGATGGAGGACGCGATCCAGCGCGCCGCCCGCGCCCGCTACGGCGCCGAGAACGACATCCGCGCCAAGCTCGACCCGAATAGCGGCGACCTGCGCCTGTGGCGGGTCGTCGAGGTGGTCGAGCAGGTCGACGATTATTTCAAGCAGGTGAGCCTGGAGGATGCGCAGAAGCTCCAGCCCGGCGCCACGCTCGGCGACTTCATCGTCGACCCGCTGCCGCCGATCGAGTTCGGCCGGATCGCCGCGCAGGCCGCCAAGCAGGTCATCTTTCAGAAGGTCCGCGACGCCGAGCGCGAGCGCCAGTTCGAAGAGTTCAAGGATCGCGTCAGCGAGATCATCACCGGCGTCGTCAAGCGCGTCGAGTTCGGCCATGTCGTCGTCGATCTCGGCCGCGCCGAGGGCGTCATTCGCCGCGACCAGCAGATCCCGCGCGAGGTGCTCCGCGTCGGCGACCGCGTCCGCTCGCTGATCCTTTCGGTCCGCCGCGAGAACCGGGGCCCGCAGATCTTCCTGTCGCGCGCCCATCCCGACTTCATGAAGAAGCTATTCGCGCAGGAAGTGCCGGAGATTTACGACGGCATCATCGAGATCAAGGCCGCCGCCCGCGATCCGGGCAGCCGCGCCAAGATCGGCGTGATCAGCTACGACAGCTCGATCGACCCAGTCGGCGCCTGCGTCGGCATGAAGGGCTCGCGGGTCCAGGCCGTGGTCCAGGAGCTGCAGGGCGAGAAGATCGACATCATCCCCTGGTCCGAGGACCTCGCCACCTTCGTCGTCAACGCGCTCCAGCCGGCGACGGTCAGCCGCGTGCTGATCGACGAGGAGGAGAGCCGGATCGAGGTGGTCGTTCCCGACGACCAGCTCAGCCTCGCCATTGGCCGCCGCGGCCAGAATGTGCGGCTGGCGAGCCAGCTGACCGGCTCGGCGATCGACATCCTGACCGAGGCTGATGCCAGCGAGAAGCGCCAGCGCGAGTTCGTCGAGCGTTCGGAGATGTTCCAGAACGAGCTCGACGTCGACGAGACGCTCGCCCAGCTGCTCGTCGCCGAGGGCTTCGGCGCGCTCGAGGAGGTCGCCTACGTTCAGCTCGACGAATTGGCGTCGATCGAGGGCTTCGACGACGATCTCGCGACCGAGCTGCAGAGCCGCGCCCAGGAGGCGCTGGAGCGCCGCGAGGAAGCGGCGCGCGAGCAGCGCCGCGGCCTCGG
Source organism: Allosphingosinicella sp. (assembly GCA_036269695.1). Lineage (GTDB taxonomy): Bacteria > Pseudomonadota > Alphaproteobacteria > Sphingomonadales > Sphingomonadaceae > Allosphingosinicella. The sequence goes on from DATBDY010000052.1 coordinate 25,270, forward strand.
CGTCTCCGACGAGCTGGCCGACATGCCCTATCTCACCGAGCAGATGCTGGTGACGCTCGGCAAGGCCGGCATCAAGACGCTCGACGATCTCGGCGACCTCGCCACCGACGAGCTGGTCGCCAAGAAGCGGCCGGAGCAGCGCCGCCAGCGCGAGAGCAACCGGCCCGAGGACAAAGGCGGGCTCCTCGCCGAATATGGGCTCAGCGACGAGCAGGGCAACGAGATCATCATGGCCGCCCGCGCTCACTGGTTCGAGGACGAGGAGCCAAAAGGGGAGGACGCGGTTGCGGAAACCTCCCAATGAGCGCCTGACGGACGATCGGCACGTCCCCGAGCGCAAGTGCATCCTCTCCGGGGAGCATGGCGCTCGCGAGGATCTCATTCGTCTGGCCCTCGGGCCGGACAATGAGGTGCTGCCCGACGTGCGGGCCAAGGCCCCCGGCCGTGGCGCCTGGATCGGCGTGGACCGCATTGCGCTCGAAACAGCGCGGGCGAATGGGAAGCTGAGGGGCGCGCTCGCGCGAGCATTCAAGACGGGCGAACTCCGCATTCCGGACGATTTGGCGGAGCGCATCGCTTCCGCCCTTCGTCAGTCTGTGCTCGACCGGCTCGGGCTGGAGGCGCGGGCGGGCACCCTTCTCGCCGGTTCGGAGAAGATCGAGGTCGCCGCCCGGCGCGGCGAAATCCGGCTCCTCCTCCATGCCGCCGACGCCGGCGAGGACGGCATCCGCCGGCTCGACCAGGCCTTCCGTGTGGGTGAATCCGAGGGCGAACCCTTGGTTATTCCTGCCGAAAGACTCATATTGTCGTTGGCGCTGGGGCGACAGAATGTGGTACATATCGCCCTCATCGACCGAGCCGCGGCCGCACGCGTGAAACACGCGCTCGACCGGTGGCGGGCTTTTATCGGACCTGAAGCTGGGCTACGCGCCGCGACGGCGGGCACGCCGGATGCGTCGTCTGTGATGTGAATGAAGGATTAGAATGAGCGAGACGACAGACAAGCCGAAGCTGGGAGCCCGGGCGCCCCTGGGCCTGCGGCGCACGGTCGAGACCGGCAAGGTCAAGCAGAGCTTCAGCCACGGCCGCTCGAACACCGTGGTGGTCGAGGTCAAGAAGCGCCGCATCCTCGGCCCCGCCCAGGAAGCCGCGCCGGCGCCGGTTCAGGAAGCGCCGAAGCCGGCCGCGCCTGTCGCCAAGGCTCCGGTCGCGCCGGCCAAGCCCGCCGCCCCTTCGCGTCCGGTCAATGACGCCACCACCCGTCGCGAGCTGCAGGAGAAATTGCTGCGCGAGGCCGAGGAAGCCCGGCTTAACCAGCTCGAGGAGGCCCGCCGCCGCGAGGACCGTCAGGCCCAGCAGGCGAGCGAGGAAGAGCGACGCCGCGCCGAGGAGAATCGCAAGGCCGAGGAAGAGGGCCGCCAGCGCGCCGAGCAGGAGCAGGAAGAGGCCCGCAAGCGCGCCGAGCAGGAAGCCGCGCAGCCCCAGCCTGCGCCCGCGCCTCAGGCCGCGGAAGCGGAAGAAGACGAGGAGCGCCGCGGCCCCGGTCATGCCGCCCGGCCGAAGCATCATGCCCCGGCCGCCAAGCGCCCCGAGCCCGCCCGCCCCACGCGCGGCCGCGACGACCGCCGCCACGCCGGCAAGCTCACCGTCAGCCGCGCCCTCTCCGACGAGGACGACAGCCGCGCCCGCTCGCTCGCCGCGCTCCGCCGCGCCCGCGAGAAGGAAAAGCGCGCCCACATGCAGCAGGGCCCGTCGGCCAAGCAGGTCCGCGACGTGGTCGTGCCCGACGCGATCACCGTCCAGGAGCTCGCCAACCGCATGGCCGAACGCGCCGCCGACCTGGTGAAGGCCCTGTTCAAGATGGGCGTGGTCGTCACCGTCAATCAGAGCATCGATCAGGATACGGCCGAGCTGCTGGTCACCGAGTTCGGCCACAACATCAAGCGCGTCAGCGAATCCGACGTCGACATCCAGGCGGAAGCCGATGTCGATGCCACGGAGACGCTGCAGCCGCGCCCGCCGGTCGTCACGATCATGGGCCATGTCGATCACGGCAAGACGTCCTTGCTCGACGCGATCCGCGGCGCAAACGTCGTCTCCGGCGAGGCGGGCGGCATCACCCAGCATATCGGCGCCTATCAGGTGAGCCTGCCGGACAAGTCGAAGATCACCTTCCTCGACACCCCGGGCCACGAGGCCTTCACCGAGATGCGCGCGCGCGGCGCCAACGTCACCGACATCGTGGTGCTGGTGGTCGCGGCCGATGACGGGCTGAAGCCGCAGACGGTCGAGGCGATCAATCACACCAAGGCGGCCGGCGTGCCGATGATCGTTGCGATCAACAAGATCGATAAGCCGGGCGCCAACCCGCAGAGGGTCCGCGAGGAGCTGCTCCAGCACGAGATCGTCGTCGAGGATATGGGCGGCGACGTGCAGGACGTCGAAGTCTCCGCGCTCAAGAAGACCAATCTCGACAAGTTGCTCGAGGCGATCGCCCTCCAGGCCGAGATCCTCGAGCTGAAGGCGAATCCCGACCGCCCGGCCGAAGGCACGGTGGTCGAGGCGAAGCTCGACAAGGGCCGCGGACCGCTCGCGACCGTCCTCATCCAGCGCGGCACGCTGAAGGTCGGCGACATCTTCGTCGCCGGCGCGATCAGCGGCAAGGTCCGCGCCATGATCGACGACAAGGGCAAGCAGGTGAAGGAGGCGGGTCCCTCCGTCCCCGTCGAGGTGCTCGGCCTGGGTGGCGTGCCGTCGGCGGGCGATACCCTGACCGTCGTCGAGAACGAGGCCCGCGCCCGCGAGGTCGCCGCCTATCGCCAGGGCGTCATCGACCGGAAGCGGACCACCTCCGCGCCGGTCAGCCTCGAGAACATGTTCGCGTCAAAGACGTCGACGACCAAGGAATTCCCGCTCGTCGTCAAGGCCGACGTGCAGGGCTCGGCCGAGGCGATCGTCAGCGCGGTCAACCGCATCTCGACCGAGGACATCAAGGCGCGGATCCTTCATTCGGGCGTCGGCGCCATCACCGAGAGCGACGTCATCCTCGCCGCCGCTTCGGGCGCACCGATCATCGGCTTCAATGTCCGCCCGAACGCCAAGGCGCGCGAAGTGGCCGAGCGCAACAAGGTCGAGTTCCGCTATTATGACGTCATCTATCACCTCACCGACTGGGTGCGTGAGGCGATGGGCGGCCAGCTCGGGCCGGAGATCATCGAGACGGTGCTCGGCCGGGCCGAGGTCAAGGAGGTCTTCCCGGCGGGCAAGCGCGACAAGGCGGCCGGCCTGCTGGTCCTCGAAGGCGTCATCCGCAAGGGTCTCCATGCGCGGCTCACCCGCGAGGACGTCATCGTCTCCAAGACGACGATCTCGTCGCTGCGGCGTTTCAAGGACGACGTCGCCGAAGTGCGCGCCGGCCTCGAATGCGGCGTGCTGCTGGCCGACACGAACGACATCAAGCCGGGCGACCACCTCGAAGTCTTCGAAGTCGAGGAACGCGCGCGGACGCTGTGAGCGAGGGCGAGAACGGCGAGGAGAGCGAGGCCGACAGAAAGCTCTTCGGCTGCCTTAATCAGGGTTGGGTTGCGCCTTTGACGGGTGCTTCACGCTCGCTCTGCCGTCGGTCCTGATCGGTCTGTTCCTGTTTTTGCGGTAAAGCCATGCGTCGCAACGAAACCCCCGAAGGCAAGTCGGTTCGCCTGCTCCGCGTCGGCGAGCAGGTGCGCCATGCTCTGTCCGAAATCCTGATGCGCGGCGACGTCCATGACGACGTCCTTGCCAGCCATCTCGTCTCCGTGACCGAAGTGCGGATGTCGCCGGACCTGCGCCACGCCACGGCGTTCGTGAAGCCGTTGCTCGGCCAGGACGAGGAGACGGTGCTGAAGGCGCTGCGCACCCACACCGCCTTCCTCCAACGCTCGGTCGCGGCGCGGGTGAACACCAAATATGCGGCGAAGCTAAAATTCCTAGCCGACGAGAGCTTCGACGAGGGCAGCCATATCGACTCCCTCCTCCGTGACCCGAAGGTGGCGCGGGACCTTGGTGACGAGGAGTAGCCGGCGGCCCCCCTCGCGTGCCATCTTCGCCTCATGAAGATCATCGCGGCCTTGCTCCTGCTGTCGGCGCCCGCCTCCGAGCCGAGCGGGGCGGAGACGGATGCACAAGACATCGTTCGGGCGGTTCTGGCACGGGAAGCCTATGTCCATGGAGCAGACCGGGAACCCGTCTGCGTCGCAGCCGCTGTCGATGGCATCACCGCGGAAGGCTGGCGGCGCGATCCGCATTCCAAGGTGCAAGGTTTGTCTTGGGAGCGGCTCGGCCGACTCGAGGGCGAGTCCCTAAGAAGCGGCCGCGGGCTGGCCTCGTCGGAGGCTCAGCCGATCAATGAAGCGCTGGGCCTCGTTCTGAGAGGACCGCCTGCCCCGTATGTCGTGCGGAACGTAGACCCGTCATGGCTGCCGAGGCCGTTCAGTTTTTGCAAAACTGCGCAGCAATCGCGTCGTCTGGAAATCGCCTCGCCCGCGATTGCTGGCGATATGGCGTTCGTCGCTGTGGACTATTTCTGCCCGGCATGCGGAGAGGGACGCATCTTCGCCCTTCGGCGAAGCGCCTCCGGCTGGGCAGTGATCGCGGAGACGTTTATTTGGGCGAGTTAGAACCGGAGGTGCAGGGGCTGTCACGGCTGAAAGCGCCCATCCTCGATGCTAACATTCAGCTGGAGCCGCTCGCCGAGGAGCATCGCGCGGCGCTGAAGTCGGCTTGCGCCGAGGATCCGGACATCTGGCCGATCTACGCCGTCTCCTACGATCCGGAGCATTTCGACGAGAGCTTCGACCGGCTGCGCTCCCGGCCCGACGGGCAGGCTTTCGCGATCTTCAGCGGCGGCGAGCTGGTCGGGATGAGCGCCTTCATCAACATCGATGCCGCGCGCGGGGTGCTGGAGATCGGCAACACCTATTACGTGCCGAGGATGCGCGGCACCGGCTTCAACCGGCGGGTGAAGGACCTGATGATCCGCCGCGCCATCGGCTGCGACTTCCGCCGGATCGAGTTCCGCGTCGATGCGCGCAACGCCCGTTCGCAGGCGGCGATGGCGAAGCTCGGGGCGGTGCGCGAGGGTGTCATCCGCGCCGAGCGGATCACCTGGACTGGCCACGTCCGCGACACTGTGCTCTTCTCCATCCTGGCGGAGGAATGGAGGGGCTGAGGTGGGGAACGGACTGCTGATCCTGCGGGCGGCGAGCTGGATCGTGCCGCTGATGCTCGCGATCGTGCTTCACGAAATCTCACACGGCTGGGTGGCGGCTGCGTTCGGGGATCCGACCGCGCGCCGCAAGGGCCGGCTCAGCCTCAATCCGCTCCGCCACGTCGATCCGGTGGGGACGGTCGGACTGCCGCTGGTGCTTGCGCTCGCCGGAGCGCCGATCTTCGGCTGGGCCAAGCCGGTCCCCGTCGTTGCCCGCCGCATGCGGCATCCGCGGCGCGACATGATGCTGGTCGCGCTCGCCGGGCCGGGGATGAACCTGCTGCTCGCGATCGTCGGCGCCGTCCTGCTGGCCGCGATCGGCGAGCCGGCGGAGGGGCAGAGCTTCGCCGCCGCCTTCCTGCGGCTGAACCTGCTCAATTTCGTCGCGATCAACATCTTCCTGGCGGTGTTCAACATGCTGCCGCTGCCGCCCTTCGACGGCGGCCATGTCGTCGAGGGCCTGCTGCCACGGCGGGCGGCCGTCCATTATGCGAAGCTTCACCGCTTCGCCTTGCCTCTGTTCATATTCCTGCTGCTGATCCTGCCCATGCTCTCGCCGAAGGCCGACGTGGTCGACCGGCTCGTGCGCCCGCCCGTCGCGTGGCTGACGAGCGCGCTGCTCGGCGGCTAGAAGAAGCCCATGGCCAAGCTCTATTTCTACTACGCGTCGATGAACGCGGGTAAGTCGACGGTGCTGCTGCAGACCGACTTCAACTATCGCGAGCGCGGCATGGCGACGATGCTCTACACGGCCGGCGTCCACGACCGCTCCGGCCACGGCATCATCGACAGCCGCATCGGCATCACCGCGCGTGCCAACATCTTCGAACCGGCGACGGACCTGCGCGCCGAGATCGAGGCGGCGCTGCGGACGCAGCCGCTCCACTGCGTGCTGGTCGACGAGGCGCAGTTCCTCAGCCGCGATCATGTCCTCCAGCTCGCCTCGGTCTGCGACGAGCTCGACGTGCCGGTGCTCTGCTATGGCCTGCGCACCGATTTCCAGGGCAATCTGTTCGAGGGCAGCGCGACCCTGCTCGCGCTCGCCGACAAGCTGGTCGAGCTGAAGGCGATCTGCGAGTGCGGGCGCAAGGCGACGATGAACTTGCGCGTCGACGCGGAGGGGCGGGCGGTCCGCGCCGGCGCGCAGACCGAGATCGGCGGAAACGACCGCTACGTCGCGCTCTGCCGCCGCCATTTCATGGAGCGGCTGAAGGAAGCCGAGCTCCGCCAGCTCCGGCTCGACTTGGCCGACAAGGTCGCCGCGAAACGCTGATGCACGGCTGGCTGGTCATCGACAAACCGGTGGGGCCGGGCTCGACGCAGATCGTCTCGGCGGTGAAGCGGGCGCTGCGCGAGGGCGGCTATGCGAAGGTGAAGGTCGGCCATGGCGGCACGCTCGACCCGCTTGCGAGCGGCGTGCTGCCGATCGCGCTGGGGGAGGCGACGAAGCTGTCCGGGCGGATGCTGGATGCGGACAAAGTGTACGAGTTCACCATAGCCTTCGGCGCGGAGACGGACACTTTGGATACCGAAGGCGAGGTGGTGGCGCGGTCGGACGTGCGGCCGACGCTGGCGCAGGTGGAGGCGGTGCTGCCGCGTTTCACCGGTGAGATCGAGCAGGTGCCGCCGGCTTATTCGGCGCTGAAGGTGGAGGGGCGGCGGGCTTACGATCTGGCGCGGGCCGGCGCTGACGTGGACCTGAAGCCGCGGCGGGTCACCATCTACAAGCTTTCTCGTCATCCCCGCGAAAGCGGGGATCCAGACACGACCGCCGAACTGGATTCCCGCTTTCGCGGGAATGACGTGGAAGAAGTCACCCTCACCGCCCACGTCTCCAGAGGCACCTACATCCGCTCGCTCGCCCGCGACATCGCGCGGGCCTTGGAAAGCGTCGGCCACGTCACCATGTTGAGACGGCTGAAGGCCGGGCCCTTCACCCTCGAAGGGGCGATTTCACTGGACAAATTGGGCGAAGCCGCTAAGGCGCGCTGCCTTGAGCAACACCTCTTGCCGCTGGCGGCGGGGCTGGACGACATCCCGGCTCTTTCCGTCACCCCCGATCAGGCAAGGGCGCTCCGACAGGGGCGGAAAGTGATCGGGATCGCCGCAAAGCCGGGGCTCCATCTCGCGACCGATAGCAACGTTCCGGTCGCTCTCGTGGAGCTTAGCGAAGGAGAGCTTCGCGTGGTTCGCGGCTTCAACCTGAACGACGAAGGAGTTTGACGATGTCGGTGACCGCCGAGCGCAAGCAGGAAATCATCAAGGACAATGCCCAGAGCAAGGGCGATACCGGTTCGCCGGAGGTGCAGGTCGCGATCCTCACCGAGCGGATCAACAACCTCACTGAGCATTTCAAGACTCACGCCAAGGACAATCACAGCCGGCGCGGCCTGCTGATGATGGTCAACAAGCGCCGCTCGCTCCTCGATTATATTCGCAGGGAAGATGCCGAGCGCTACACCGCACTCATCGCGAAGCTGGGTCTTCGCAAGTGACGAGAGGGCGTCCGGTTCGGACGCCCTTTTGCCATCCCGGCGAAGGCCGGGATCCAGACTGAGGGGCCGATGGCCCCCGGTCTGCAAGACTGGACCCCGGCTTTCGCCGGGGAACATGGAGGGGAAGCAATTCGGCGGAACCTCTCGGGCCAAGATCGGCCCGTAACTGGGCTCTCAGAGCCCGCACAGGCCCCCGCGGCATCCGGCCGCGGGCGTTGAAGGAAAAACGAATGTTCGACATGAAGAAAGTGGAAATCGAGTGGGGCGGCAAGACCCTCACGCTCGAAACGGGCCGCGTTGCCCGACAGGCCGACGGCGCGGTGCTCGCGACCCTCGGCGAAACCGTCGTCCTCTGCGCCGTCACCGCGGCGAAGAACGTCAAGCCGGGGCAGGATTTCTTCCCGCTGACCGTGCACTATCAGGAGAAATTCTCGGCCGCCGGGCGCATCCCGGGCGGCTTCTTCAAGCGCGAGCGCGGCGCCACCGAGAAGGAGACTCTGACGAGCCGCCTGATCGACCGGCCGATCCGCCCGCTCTTCCCCGAGGGCTTCTAC
>DATBDY010000057.1:0-73126 GCA_036269695.1 Allosphingosinicella sp.
CGGCGTTGCGCGGATCGATCCGCGCATTCGGACCGGATCGGGAGGAAGGGGCAATCACCGCGCCGTTCTGCCTGCTCGCGGACCCAAAGGAAACGACCCAGGCGCCCACTGGCAAGCGCGCGCGGTTTCGAGTAGCAGCCCCCGAAGGCGGGCTTGCCCGCCGAAGCCTTCGGCGAAGGCGGGGAGTAGCGCAGCCTGGTAGCGCATCTGCTTTGGGAGCAGAGGGTCGCAGGTTCGAATCCTGTCTCCCCGACCATCGTCTCAATAGTCCGTTGGAATTCTGGGCCGCTCACAGCCGCTTGGCTGAATCGGGATAGACAGGGCTTCCTCCTTCGCTGAAGCTGCGACTTCGTGCAGTAAGGGGGATGCGATGTTGATATTGCTGGCTTTGCTCGCGGACGCCAACGGCGTGGTCGGTCAGCGCATGTCGCGGATGACGGCATTATACGAGCAGGTCTGCCTGAAGGCCTTTCCCGACGACAAGGCGGTCGAAGCGCTGATGTCGGCGCAACATGCCCGCCCGCTCACGGCGGAAGAGGTCAAGATCACCATGCGGGACGATCCGGCCGAGGGTTGGGCGCTGACAGAAGACGGGAATCCAAGCGTCTGGATCGAATTGCCGCCATTTCATGCCTGTTCCGTCCGCTGGAATATGCCGGAACTGGGTAACCTCGGCCAATATCAGGCGGTCGCCGCAAAATACGAAGCCGGTTTAGGAGGCTTTCACCCCATCGACCCGTTGGACGCTGACGACGGCGCCATCCATATCCATGCTGTCGGTGAGCGGCGCGCGTTGTCGGGCGGGGCCGCTGAAACACTCTTCATCATCGACCAGCACATCACCGACCCACAGCGACGCGCCGCAGGCGAAACGGGCTATGTTCTTCGGTTCGTGCACCAATTCGCCCCTCCACCTCCTGGCTCGCCGAAATAGCGGAGAGCGGCTTTTCGTTCTGTTGGCTGCAGGACGGCGGGAGCAGCTCCGCCGTGACTGTCAGGCATCTGGCCCAAGCACCGAATCGAGTGCCTCCGCGAGGGCGTCCAGGCGGTAGGGCTTGAACACGACCGGCCGCCCGCCGGTGCCGGAGCGGGCGAGCTCGTCGGAGAAGCCGGTGGTGAGGACGACCGGCACGCCGGGCAGCACGTCCGCCAGCCGTTCGGCGAGGTCGAGACCGGTCATCCCGGGCATAACGACGTCGGTGAAGACGGCGTCGAACTTCGTGCGGGCGGCGAGGCGCAGGGCTTCGAGCCCGGAATGGGCGCGCGTGACCTCGTGCCCCAGTTCGCCGATCAGGGCTTCGGCGAGCAGGCCGACCTGCTCATTGTCGTCGACGACGAGGACGTGCGCCGCGCGCCGCGTCCCTTCGCGGCCTTTCCCCCGCGGGGCCTCGCGGGTCTCGACCTTGTCGCTGCAGGGGAGGATCAGGGTCACGATCGTGCCGCGACCCACTTCGCTTTCGACGCGAATGTCCCCGCCCGATTGGGTCGCGAAGCCGTAGACCTGGCTGAGGCCGAGGCCGGTCCCGCGGCCGACGGATTTGGTCGTGAAGAACGGCTCGAAGACGTGCTCGAGCAGCTCGGCCGGAATGCCGGAGCCGGTATCGGCGACGGAAATCGCGACGGCGCGGCGGTCGTCGGGCAGCACTGCCTCGGCGGTCGCGAGGGTGAGGGTGCCACCCTCCGGCATCGCGTCGCGGGCGTTGACGGCGACGTTGAGGATGGCGGATTCGAGCTGCGCCGGATCGACCTCGATCGCGCAGAGATTCTTGCCGAGCTGCGTGCGGATGGCGACCCGCTCGCCGAGCGCGCGGTCGAGCAGCTCGGTCATCTCGACGATCCGCTCGTTGACGTCGAGGACCTGCGGCTGCAGCGGCTGCCGCCGGGCGAAGGCGAGCAGCTGCGAAGTGAGCGCCGCCGCCCGCGTCGCCGTCTGCGCGATCGCGCCGGCGAAGCGCATCCGCTTCTCCTCGTCGAGGCCCGGCCGGCGGAGGATATCGGCCGAGCCCTGGATGACGGTCAGAAGATTGTTGAAATCGTGGGCGATGCCGCCGGTCAGCTGGCCGAGCGCCTGCATCTTCTGCGCCTGGCGGAGCTGCTCCTCGGCCTTGGTGCGCTCCTCAACCTGGACCTGGAGCTCGGCATAGGCGCCGCTCAGCGCCTCGGCCCGCTCCTCGAGGTCGCGATTGGCGCGGCGGAGCGCCGTCTGGGCGACGCCGAGAATGAGGACGATGAGCGCCGCCATCAGGGCCAGCAGGCCGACGACGCTGTAGCGGGCGAGCCGGCGAGAGAAGGGCTCGCGCAACGCCTGGAGGTAGACGGTGCCGATCTTCTCGCCGCCGCGCAGCACGGGCGCGGTCGCCTCGACCATGTTGCCGCCGCGCGACGCCTGATGCCTAAGCTGGGTCGAGAGCAGGCCGGGCGAGCGGGCATAGCCGGCGAAGAGCTTGCCGGACGCATCGTAGACGCCGGCGGCGCTCACCTGCGGATTGACGCCGAGCGCGTCGACCGATTCCTGGGCGGTGCGGACGTCGCCGAAATCGAGTGCGGCGGTGACGCTCGCCGCGAGGATCTGCGCCTGGACCGAGGTTTCCTGCTGCTTCTGGGCGGCAATGTCGCGGGCGCTCAGGAAGATGACCCCGAGCCCGGCGAGCAGAAGCAGCAACGCCAGCAGCCCGCCCGCGAGCGGAATGTTCGGCCAGCGTTCGGCGAGGCGGATGAGGGGGCGGCCCAGGCGGCGCATCAATGGTTCGTCCTGACGCTGAGCGCGATGGCGAGCAACCGCGCGCTGAGGCCGAGGCCGCAGCTTTCCGCTTCCGCCTGGTCGATGTGGAAGCGCACGCGCCCGCCGTCCACGACGAAATGGATCATGCCCCGCTCCGGCCCGTCGCGGCCGTCGGTGACGGTCAGCACCGGCTTGCCCTGGAGCGCATGGAGCAAATCGGCGGTGCTGTGGGCGGGGGTGCCGTCGACGAAGGCGATTTGGCAGGAATCAGCGCCGGCGGCGCTCGCCATGCGCTTGAGGACGAGCGGATGGTGGTCGACCTGCTGGCCCCGCACCGTTTCCTCGATCGTCCGGCCGAACGGGTCGCCGCCGACGAGGCAGAGGGTGATGGGGGCGTTCGGCGCCAGGTGCAGGCTAGCCGGCCAGTCCACATAAGCCGGGAATTTGGTGAGGAAGGCCGCCTTGACCGCCGCCTCGCTCGGCTGCGCGGCGGCGGGCACGGCCCAAAGCAAGGGCGGCAGCAGGGCCAGCGCGGCTGCGCCCCAAGCCATTCGGGAGGCGTAAGGGATGCCGCCCAGGCGCATCAGAAGCGGATCCGCGTCCCGGCATAGACGCTGCGCGCGATGCGTTGCGCCCGGTTGGGGTCGTTGCTCTCCAGATGCGTCTTGTGAAGCAGGTTTTCGCCGGCGATGTAGAGCTCGAACGGCCCCATTTGCCAGCCGAGCCGCGCGTCGGCCTCGACATAGGCCGGCACCGGCGGCGTTCCCGGGATGCCGCCGACCGCGCGGGCTTCGACGTCGAAACGCAGGCGCCTGGTCAGGTCCATGCTGGAGCGCGCGTTGAACTGGTGGCCCGGATCGGTGCCGAGCGCGCGGTCGTTGGTGAGGTCGACGTGTCCGGGCTTGATATGGAAATGCTTGCCGATCGTCGCCGCGCCGAGGCTGACCCGCCACCAGGGCATCAGCTGCTGGGTCAGCCAGGCTTCGACACCATAGGTCTCGCCGGCGAGGTTGTTCATCAGCTGGATCGGCAGCGTGCCGCCCGGCTGGAATTCGGTGCTGCGGATGTCGTCGTAGAGATTGTAATAGAAAGAGACGGAGAGGGTGGTGGTTCGTGACGGCTGCCCCCGATAACCCGCCTCGAAAGCGACGAGCTTCTCGGACTGGAAGTTGGGCGCCTGGGCCAGGAATCCGGGGAAGGTCAGCTCCCGATCGATCCGCGACGGCGTGCGCACCGCCCGCGACACCGCCGCCCAGATCAAATTCCTGTCGTTCGGGTGCAAGGCGAGGCGGAGGTTCGGCAAGACCTGGAGCCCGCTGAACGAGCTCTGCTCCAGCTTGAGGCCGGCAATCAGGTCGAGCGATTTGCCGAGCGCGATCCGGTCCTGGCCGAAGACATTGCCGACCCACAGCCGTTCGCTGTCGGGAACGAGCACGAACGGGTTGAGATTGTTGTCGAACAGATCGAGCGTCGTCCGCAGCCCCGCGCCGAACACCAAAGCGTGGGCGCCGACGCGGACATTGTATTGGGCCTCGGCGTCGAGCGTCTGCAGCCGGTCCTTGGTCAGGAGGATCCGGCGCCAGTAATCGTCATAATAAGCCTGGAACTGGAGCGAGGCATCCTCGCCCGTGCGGTGGGTCCAGCGCGCCAGGATATTCTGGCCATGATCGTTGTCATGATCGAAGCTGTCGGGAACCTGGTTGAAGAGATCGCCCTGGACGGTGAATTGGTCGGCGCCGGCGCCCCAGTCGGCGCGGAAACCGCCCTGCCAGCCCTTGAAGCGGTCGTCGACATTGCCTGCCGGGCCCGCCGGCATGTCGTTGCGGTTGTAGCCGTCGGCATAGAACCGGATCGCCGCGTCGGCGCCGAGCTTCACGCCGTAGCGCAGGCCGAGCGTCTGCTCGCGGTCGCCGGCGGTGCCGCGGATCAGTCCCCCGATCGTGTCGCGCGCATCCTTGCTGGTGACGTTGATGACGCCGTTCACCGCATTGGGGCCGTAGAGCGTGCCGCCCGGCCCGCTCACCACCTCGATCTGGTTGATGTCCTCGAGCAGCGGCGATTGCAGCTCCCAGAACACGCCCGAATGGAGCGGCGTGTAGACGCTGCGGCCGTCGATCAGGACGAGCAGCTTGTTCGAACTCTCGGCGCCGTTGAAGCCGCGCGCGCTGATCGCATATTGCCGCGCGTCGAGGTGCTGGAATTCGAGGTTCGGCGCCAGCCGCAGCGCCTCGGGCAGCGAGGTCGCCGCCGAGCGCAAGATGTCGTCGGAAGTGATGACGAAGATCGAGGCGGGCGCGGCGCTGACCGGCTCCGGCTGCTTCGAGACCGAGCGGACCTGGATCTGCGCCAGCTGCTCGATCGAAAGGTCTTTGAGGGCTTCGACACCCTTGCTGTCCGTGTCGGCAGCCTCGGCCGGGGCGGCGGCGAGAGCGGCTCCGGCAAGCAGAAGGGCTGCGTAGCGCCTCATGTTCGGCCGTCCCCCCTCGAAGGCCGCGACTGTCCGTCCGGCCGCGACGAAGGTCAAGTAACCTGGATCAGGAACGCGGCCGAACCGGCAGAATGTCCTCGCGCGCATTGGCGACGACCGACAGCATCGCCGTCCAGGCGGCGACGTTCTGGCGCAGCTGCTCGGGATCGATCTTGTCGAGCGTGTCGTCGGGCGTGTGGTGCCAGTCGAAATAGCGGAGCCCGTCCTGGCTGAGGTCGGCGCCCGCCGATCCCGCCTTCACCCAGGCGCCGAGGTCCGCGCCGGCCTCGACCTCGCCGGTGCCGCGGCCGATGCCGAGCGGGAAGAGCGCGGCGGCGATCCGGTCGGCGACGGCCTTGTTGGCGTCGGCGAGGCCGGGGACGATGCGCCACACCCGGTCCGCACCGAAATCGGATTCGCCGACGAACACGACATGCTCCTGTTTGTGCGCGGCGAAATAGGCCTTGCTGCCGGTGCCGCCGGTCTCCTCGTCGCCGAACCAGATCACCCGGATCGTCCGCCGCGGCCGGCCTGCATCCATGACGCGCTTGGCCGCGGCGGTGGTGATGGCGATACCGGCGCCGTCGTCGATCGCGCCGGTGCCGAGATCCCACGAATCGAGATGGCCGCCGATCAGGATCATTCCGGCGGAGGGATCGGTTCCCGGCACTTCGGCGATCACGTTCCCGGAAGGCCGCTCGCCGATGAGACGCGGTGTCATCACCAGGTGCATCGTCACGGGCTTGCCGCGCGCCAGCATGCGCTGGAGGTTCTCGGCATCGGGAATGGCGAGCGCCCCCGCCGCGATCGGCGTCACGTCGCCCCAGACGGTCGCGCCGGTATGCGGGTTGCGATGATGGTCGGTGCCGAGCGAGCGGATGACGACCGCCACCGCGCCCTTCCGCGCGGCGATGGCGGGGGCGGTGCGGCGCACCGGGCCGTAATAGCCGTAGCTCGACCCGTCCTGCGTCGGCTTCATCGCATGGCTGACGAAGACGATCCTGCCCCGCACCGCCGCGGGCGGCGCCGCCTCCAGGCCGGCAATGTCGTCGAAGCCGACCACCTCGGCCGTCACGCCTTCCGCCGGCGTTGCGCCGCTGCGCCCCAGCGCGGTCACCACGAGCCGCTGCGGATAGGGCGAGACGATCTCCGCCGTCTCCACGCCGCGCACCCAGACCGGCATCGTGTCCGCCTCGACATGGACGTTCCTGAAGCCGAGCGCATTCAGCCTGCGCACCGCCCAGGCCCGCGCCCGCGCTTCGGCCTCGGTGCCGGCGAGCCGCGGCCCGATCTCGGTCGTCAGCCTCTCGACGATGTCCCAGGCGACATGGTCGTCGGCGAGCGCCGCGTCGCGCAGCCTTTCGGCGTCGGCGGGTCCGTCGGGGGGAGGAGAGGCTGCGGCGAGGGTAAGAAAGAGGAAGGGGAGGGCGGCGGCGAGCGTCTTCTTCATGGCGCGGCGGTAACGGCTCCCAGGGCAGGTGACAATCGCCCCCGCCCTCACTAACTAGGCGCCAAATCCCGCAACCGTTGGAGTCCGAGCGCCGCCATGGCCGCACAGTACAGCTTCGTGATGAAGAACCTGACCAAGACCTTCCCTGGTCAGCCCAAGCCCATCCTCAACAACATCAACCTGCAATTCTACCCCGACGCGAAGATCGCGATCATCGGGCCGAACGGCTCGGGCAAGTCGACCCTGATGAAGGTCATGGCCGGCCGCGACAAGGAGTTCCAGGGCGAGGCCTGGCCGGGCGAGGGGATCCGCGTCGGCTATCTGGAGCAGGAGCCGCAGCTCGATCCGTCCAAGACGGTGAAAGAGAACGTCATGGACGCCGTCCGCCCGGTCGCGGACATGATGGACCGCTTCAACGCCATCTCGGCTTTGATGGCCGATCCGCCCGAGGACGCCGATTTCGACGCGCTGATGACGGAGATGGGCGAGCTCCAGGAGAAGATCGACGCCGTCGACGGCTGGACGCTCGACAACCAGCTCGAGATCGCGATGGACGCCCTGCGCTGCCCGCCGGGCGACGCGCGCGTCGACAACCTCTCCGGCGGCGAGAAGCGCCGCGTGGCGCTGACCCGGCTGCTGCTGGAGAAGCCCGACATCCTGCTGCTCGACGAGCCGACCAACCATCTCGACGCCGAGAGCGTCCAGTGGCTTGAGAAGCACCTCGTCGACTATCCCGGCAACGTCATCCTCGTCACCCACGACCGCTATTTCCTCGACCATGTCGTGAACTGGGTGCTCGAGCTCGATCGCGGCCGCTACTATATCTACGAATCCAATTATTCCGGATATTTGGAGAAGAAGGCTAAAAGGCTGCAGCAGGAAGAGCGGGAGGAGCAGGGCAAGCAGAAGGCGATCCAGGACGAGCTCGAATGGATTCGCCGCTCGCCCAAGGCGCGCCAGGCCAAGTCCAAGGCGCGCATCCGCGCCTTCGACGAGCTTGTCGAGGCACAGGAGAACCGCACACCGGGCAAGGCGCAGATCCTGATCCAGGTGCCCGAGCGATTGGGCGGCACGGTGATCGAAGCCAAAGGCCTGTCAAAGGCCTATGGCGACAAATTGCTGTTCGACGATTTGACCTTCTCGCTGCCGCCCGGCGGCATCGTCGGCGTGATCGGGCCGAACGGCGCCGGCAAGACCACCTTGTTCAAGCTGATCACCGGCGCCGAGCAACCCGATTCCGGCAGCATCCGCATCGGTGAGACGGTGAAGCTCGGCTATGTCGACCAGTCGCGCGACGCGCTGAACCCGAACAAGAATGTCTGGGAGGAGATTTCGGGCGGGCTCGACATCTTCAAGCTCGGCAAGAACGAGGTCGCGACCCGCGCCTATGTCGGCGCCTTCAACTTCAAGGGCGGCGACCAGCAGAAGAAGGTCGGCCAGCTGTCGGGCGGCGAGCGCAACCGGGTCCACATGGCGAAGATGCTGCAGCAGGGCGGCAACGTCCTCCTGCTCGACGAGCCGACCAACGACCTCGACGTCGAGACGCTGCGCGCGCTCGAGGAAGCGCTGGAGAGTTTCGCCGGCTGCGCCGTGGTGATCAGCCACGACCGCTTCTTCCTCGACCGCCTCGCCACCCACATCCTCGCCTTCGAGGGCGACAGCCACGTCGAATGGTTCGAGGGCAATTTCGAAGCCTATGAGGAAGACAAATTGCGACGCCTCGGCCCGGAAGCGGATCGCCCGCACCGGGTGACGTACCGGAAGCTGACGCGCTGATTTTCGTCATCCCGGACTTGATCCGGGATGACGGGGGGGGGCTACCGCACCCGCTTCACGAACACCCGCCCGCCTTCGCGCTTCTCGATCGCGAAGTTGGGGATGGCGGCGATCAGATCGGCGAGGCCCGGATAGCCGTAGCTCCGCGCGTCGAATGAGGAGCGGTTGCCGGCGCGCTGGCCGACTTCGGAGAGGCTCGCCCAGCCTTTCTCGTCGCGCTTGGAGGCGCGGAAGGCGGCGCCGAGCAGCTTGATCAGCTCCTCGTCGACCGCGCGCTTCTCGGCCGGAGGGGTGTCGGCGGGCGCCTCTTCGGCATTGGCCTTCGGGAGCGCGCCGACGTCGATGAAGCGGGTGCAGGCCTGGCGGAAAGCCTCCGGGGTCCGCGCCGTGCCGAAGCCGTAGACCGGCAGCCCGTCCTGGCGGATGCGCATCGCCAGCGGCATGAAATCGCTGTCGCTCGACATGATGCCGAAACCGTCGACATGGCCGCGATAGAGCAGGTCCATCGCGTCGATGATCATCTTCATGTCCGTCGAGCTCTTGCCCTTGGTGAGATCGAATTGCTGCTGCGGCTCGATCGCGTAGCGGTGGACCATCGCCGACCAGCCCTTCAGCGCCGGCTTCTGCCAATTGCCATAGGCGCGGCGGATGTTGACCGTGCCGAGCTCGGCGAGGACGGTCAGCACCTCGTCGATCCGGTCCGGCGACGCATTGTCGGCATCGATGAGGAGCGCGATGTTGCCCGGGTCGCTGTGGGGGTCTGCCATGGCGGCGACTGTAGTGCGGGTGCGGCTTCGCGCAAACGACTTGTCTGGCGCGAGCGACTGGCTAGGACTGCGGTGCCCAGCACGGAGCCACTTTATGCGCCGCCGCACCTTCCTCGCCGCTCTTCCACTCGCTGCCGCCGGGGCCGCCCTCGAGGCGCAAGCCCCGCGGCGCGGCCCGACTGAGCAGGGCGATCTGCCAGGGTTCGAGCCGCCAGGCGCCGAGACGTTCGAGCGGCCCGACGTTCATGCCGGCGACCGGCCGGCGGGGGCGAGCTTCGCCTCGCGCTCGGCGGTTTACGGCCGCCACGGCGCGGTGGGTGCGGCGCAGCCGCTGGCGGTACTCGCCGGGATCGACATGCTGCGGCGGGGCGGGTCGGCGGTCGATGCGGCGATCGCGGTCAATGCCTGCCTCGGCTTCCTCGAGCCGACCAGCAGCGGCATTGGCGGCGACGTCTTCGCGATGATCTGGGACCCGGCGCAGCGCAAGGTGGTCGGCCTCGCCGGCTCCGGCCGCTCGCCGCGCGGGCTCAGCCTGGAGACGGTGCGGTCGCGGGCGAAGAATGGCGAGCTGCCGTCCCATGGCGCGGTGACGATCTCGGTGCCGGGCGCGCTCGACGGCTGGTGGACGATGCATCAACGCTACGGCAAGCTCAAATGGGCGGAATTGTTCGAGCCGGCGATCGCCTATGCCGAGAACGGCGCGCCGTTCCCCGAGATCATCGCTTATTACATCCGCGCGAACATGAAGATCTTCCTCCAGCCCGGCGCCGGGATCGAGGAGACGGGAAACGCGGTCCACACCTGGGGGAAGGGGCCCGAGACCGGAGAGATTTTCCGCAACCCCGACCTTGCCCGCACCTATCGCATGATCGCGCAGGGCGGCCGCGACGCCTTCTATGACGGGCCGATCGCCGACACGATCGAGCGCTACTTCAAGCGCATCGGCGGCTGGATGACCCGCGCCGACCTCGCCGCCCAGCATGCCGAATGGGTCGAGCCCTATGCCACCGACTATCGCGGCGTCACCATCCATGCGCTCGGCGCCAACACGCAGGGCATCGCCACCCTGCAGATGCTCAACATGCTGGAGCATTTCGACATGCGCGGCGCCGGCTTCCAGTCGCCGCTCGCCTACCATCTCGGCGCCGAGGCCAAGCGCCTCGCTTACGAGGACCGCGCCCGTTATTATGCCGATCCGCATTTCGCAAAGATCCCGGTCGAGTGGCTGATCTCGAAGGAATACGCCGCCCAAAGGGCGCGGCTGATCCGGCCCGACCGGATCAACCCGAACGTCAGCCCCGGCCAGGCGCCCTCGCACGGCGACACCACCTATTTCACCACTGCCGACGCGAACGGGATGATGGTGTCGATGATCCAGTCCAACTTCCGCGGCATGGGCTCGGGGCTGGTCGCGGACGGGCTCGGCTTCATGTTCCAGGATCGCGGCCAATTGTTCAGCCTGCAGGACGGCCACCCCAACATCCACGCGCCCGGAAAGCGGCCCTTCCAGACGATCATCCCCGGCTTCGCGACCCGAAACGGCGCGCCGTGGCTGTCGTTCGGCGTGATGGGCGGCGACATGCAGCCGCAGGGCCAGACCCAGATCATCCTCAACCGCGTCGATTACGGCTTGGACGTGCAGGGGGCGGGCGATGCGCCGCGCTGGCACCACGAGGGCTCGTCGCAAAGGATGGGTGAGGATTCGCCCGGCCTCGGCCCGACCGGCCTGCTCCGTCTCGAACATGGCTGCCCCGCGCGCACCCGCCAGGCCCTCGCCGACATGGGCTGGAAGATCGGCGCGTCGGACGGCGGCTTCGGCCGCTACCATTGCGTCGAGCTGCGCGAGAGCCACGGGGAGCGCGTCTATGCGGCGGCGAGCGAGATGCGGGCGGACGGGCTGGCGCTGGCTTACTGAATGCACGACCTATTGCCGAGATTCGGTGGACAGAGCATCCTGGTAGGATGAGCGACTATGCTGAGGTTGACGGTATCATCGGCGCTTGGGTGAATGCTACTGGCTCAACCCTTTTCACCGAGTGGGCGGGCAAGCCGTCCCGGTTCTTTCACCTCCCTGGAAAACCACCGCACGAGAGCTTCCAGATCGTCGTTTTCCCTCCGGCGGAAGGCAGTGTTGTCGTGCAGGCTGCCTCTGTCGACACGAACGACGACAGCGAGTTCCTGGAGCTTTGGGAAGGTCCAACCGGAGAATTGGACGCGATGTTGGAAACGGCCGTCGCAACCGTCGACCGTTGGAGGAATCGATCTCTGGAGGAGCTTTGACCGGCGCTCCTGTCACAGCAGGGCGGGGGCGGGAAGCTACACCGTGTGGTGCAGATACCGTTCGCTGAAGTCGCCGATCGCGGCGAGGCCGTTCCAGTCGAGCACGGTCAGCTTCTTCGCGGTGAGGCTGATCAGCCCCTCCTTGCGGAGCGACTGGAGCGTGCGGTTGGTGTGCACGGCCGTGAGGCCGGTCGCGTCTGCGAGCTGCTCCTGGGTGAGGGGGAACTCGCAGTAATCCTCCTCGCACAGGCCGGCGGCGCGGAGGCGGAGCGCCAGCTCGCAAAGCAGGTGGGCGATCCGGGCCGTGGCGCTCCGGCGGCCGACATTCACCACCCATTCCCGGAAAATGGAGGCGTCGATCAGCGTCTCCCGCCACAGCGCCCGCGCCACCTGCTCGCGCGCGGCGACCAGATCGCTCAGCGCCTGCTTCGGGATGATCGCGACCTCGGCTCGGCCGAGGCTCTGAACATTGTGGTCGGATTCTTCGAGAAGGAAATTCTGGAGATCGACGAACTCGCCCTGGATATGGATCGAGATGATCTGGCGCGCGCCCTCGCTCGACACCTTTTGGCGGAACGCGAAGCCGGAGATCAGCAGGTTGCAACTGGCCGTGGGTTCGCCTTCCCGGACCATGTAGGCGTCCCGGCTGAACGTGCGCCGCGTGCTCGGCAGCGCGAGGAGCGCGCGCTGGTCGGCCTCAGAAAGGGGGACGTGCCTTTCCCATCGGCGCACCAACGGGAGCAGAACTGCGGCTTCGGTCACCCATGCATCCCGTCAGGCTATTAGACAGCCTCTGGTTATGGGCGGGGGGGGGGATACATTCGCTCAACAATGTTAGGCGGCATCACACTAATGTACGTTATGAAATCCGCATCGCCTCGGCCACGCCGTCGCGGATGTGGAGGTAGCGCGCGCTGAAATCGCCGGCGTCCCGCATCCTCTGCCAGTCCGGAAAACGGATCGCCCGCCGCTCGCGTTCGATCAGCCCCTCCGACTGGAGCGCCCTCAGCACGCGATTGACGTGCACCGAGGTCAGGCCGGTGGCGTCGGCAAGCTGCTCCTGCGTCATCGGCAATTCATAGGCGCCGTCGGGCTGCAGGCCTCGCGCCTGGAGCCTCACCGCAAATTCGCAAAGCAGGTGGGCGATGCGGCTGCGGGAGTTTCGGCGCCCCACGTTCAGCGTCCATTCGCGGAACACCGAGGCTTCCACCAGGGTCGCCACCAGGATGGCGCGCCCGAGCGAAGGGCGGCTGAGCGCAAGCTCTTCAAGCGGCTGCCGCGGGATCTCTGCGACCTCTCCTCGGGTCAGCATCTGAACGTTATGATCCGCCTCGTCCAGAAACATGTTCTGGAAGTCGACTGCATCGCCTGGAATGTGAATGGAGAGGATCTGGCGGCCGCCCTCGCCGGTGAGCTTCTGCCGGAACGCATAGCCCGAGAGAAGGACCGCGCAATGTTCGGGCCGGGTGCCCTCGCGGACGAGATAGGATTGCGCGTCGCGCGACCGCTGCCGATACGGCAGATTGAGGATTGCCTGCCGGTCTTCCTCGTCCAGATGCAGATGCGTCTCAAGCTTCCGGACCAAAAGCTGGAGCGGGGGGTGCGATCGCACGTCCATCGAAGTGTCTCCCGCTGGGTGGGGCGGGAGCGCAAATTCTCTCTCAGTCGCCAACGCCCGTCAATTAGCCGGTCGGCAATGGCGGCACTATAACATATGGCGGATGGAAGAGCTAAACATAGATTAGAGCCTATCGCTTTAATCTGGTTTGGTTTTTCTCAACATGATATGTGGTGCCCATCGTCGAGCGGACAATCGGGCCTCGGCGGCTGAGAGCCCAGCGCTCCCGCCCGGGGAGTGACTCCATGGCGACCTATTTCTTTCACCTGCGCGACGGCGTCGATCTCCTCCTGGATGCAGAGGGGCGGATTCTCGATGGCGACGCGGAGATCGCGGCGGCCGCCCTCACCGAAGCCAGGGCCATTCTGTCGGCCGACATCCTGACCGGATGGGTGAACCTCGACCAGCGCATCGAGGTCGAGGACGGCGAGGGGGCGCTGATCCACCGGCTGCGCTTCGAGGACGCCTTCGAATTTACGCGCGAAGACAAGGGGAGGGGGATCGGCTGAAGGTACGCCGCGGCGGGTCGGTGGGCCTTCATGGTTCTCGAGCCGCCGCCGTGCGTCCGGGCGGTCGCCTATTTGCCCGGCGCGATCAGCGTGATCGTCGCGTTCCCCTTTCCCGCTACGGGCAAGTAGACGCCTTCGCCGGTCGCCTTGAGCCGGCCAGTCCGCACGTCGTCGATATGCGCGCGCAGGAGGAAGTCTCCGACGCGCTTTTCGGCCAGCGCGGTGCCGATCTTGCCCAGCAGCCGATCATAATCCTTGGCGAAGTTCTGGGTGAGCGCGTCCGCCAACGTATCCGCAAGCACCGGCGTATTGGCCAGCCTCAGCAGCAGGCTGGTGCCGGTCGAGTCGGTCACGCCGGTGACGGACAGACTGGTGAACGCGACGCGGCGGCTGTCGGGCTGGCTGAGCGGCAATGCCGTCAACCACACCGTCCCATAGGAAGAGCGTTCGCCCGGCCGCGCCGCGCTGAAGGTGACGCCGACCGCGATCCTGCCGCCCGTCGTTCCATACATCGCGACCGATCCGAATTGCGCGCGGATCGGACCGAGGCCGGGAACATCGAACGGACGCGCCGAACGCTTCACCAGCGCCCGCATCAGCACCGGCTCCAGCTCGTGATAATCGGCGATCACCGGGATGGCGAAGCGAACGATTCCGGCGGGTTCATCCAGCCGCCTGAGCGGCGGCAGCGGCGTCGACGGCGGGTCGGGCGGCTGCTGCCCGACGAACGTCTCGGTCACGGCCGTCATGCCGAGCCGGAGCGCGAGACGGTCGCCGACCACCGAGTAGCCGCCGTAGCTCAGGTCGCGCGGCATAATCCGGAGCCACACCGGCGGGTCGGCGCGGTTGAGGTTGAGCGAGGTGAAGGCCGATCTCCAGGCGTCGGCCACGTGGTCGCGCACCGACAATTTTTGCAGCTCGCGCGGCAGCGTCTGTTCGAGCCTGGCGATGACATGCTCGAGCCTGGCGTCGGCCTTGCTGGTGAATTCGATCCGTCTGCCGAGGAAGTCGACATGCGGCGCATCGGTCCAGTCGTAACGGATCGATATCGTGCCGCGCGGCGACCAATCGGGCGCAAGGTCGAGCCGAACGATCGCGCGCACGTGCGCGTCGGCGGTCGCTGTCTCGCGCTTCAGGATGCCGCCGATATCCTGCGCGCTGACGACGGCGTGGAGCGGCATCGAGATCTGGATGGTCCGCCCGCTGCCCGACACGGCCAGCGCGCCGCGCGTGACCTGGCCGACGATCCGGCACTTGATGGTCGGCGTCTTGAGATGCGCGAACAGCAATTTGACCTTGGTCGACGGCACGCAGACCTGTCCGGGCCGGTCGATCGTCCACAAGGCGTGAGGCATCGCCGCCTCGAGCGCTCTGCTCAGGCCGCTGAGCGGTGCGCTGATCGGGACCGCTATGACCGATCGTTGGGGCGGTATGACGATGCGATCGGTGGCGCGCGGCGGCGCTTCGTGCGGCACGCGCAGCCAAAGCCACGCAACCACGCCACCAATCCCGCCAATCAGCAGCAGCGCCGCGAGCGCAATGATCCGGCGTATCGGCACTGGTGGAGCGTAACGCGCGAGAAACGGATCGGGCTACAAACGGAGGAGGGGACTCGCCAGCCAGGCGCCGGAGCCGGACGTTCCCCGCCGATTCACGGGCCGGTTCGGTTAACCAACTTCTAACACCTGCCGCGTAGACCGGCCTCCTGTCACAGCGGGGCGGGGTGTGCGCGAAGTTTTCGACAAGTCGATGTGGGGTCTGCCGGTGCTGCTGTTCGCGGCATCCTGCGTGCCGACCGCGTCCGCCGGGCCGGCGGGCGAGCGGCTGGCGTCGCTGACGACCGCGACATCCGCCACGCAGACGCCGCCGGTCCCGATCGCGACGGAAGCGCCGCCGCCGCCCGAAATCCTCGCCCAGGAAATCGCCGTCGGTGATCCGGCGAAGCCGTTCGATATCGGGCCGGCCAGCCAGGACGACGCCAGTCGCGCGCTCGATTGCCTGACCGCCGCGGTCTATTACGAGGCGCGCTCGCAGAGCGACGACGGCCAAAGGGCGGTCGCGCAGGTGGTGCTGAACCGCGTCCGACATCCGGCTTTCCCGAAAACGGTCTGCGGCGTTGTCTATCAGGGCTCGAACCGCTCGACCGGGTGCCAGTTCACCTTCACCTGCGACGGATCGCTGCTCCGCGCCGTGCGCTCGCCCGCCTCCTGGCTGAAGGCGCGCAAGATCGCCGCCGCGGCGCTCGGCGGCTATGTCTTCACGCCCGTAGGCCTCGCCACCCATTACCATACCACCGCCATCCACCCCTGGTGGGCGGACGCCATGTCCAAGGCGGTGACGATCGGCGCGCATATCTTCTACCGGTGGAACGGCGCCTGGGGCGATCCCAAGTCCTTCCAGCGGCCCTATGTCGGCGCCGAAGGCGTCGCGCAGGCTTGGAACGCCTGGAATAACGGCACGCAAGCGGACCCGAACGTGCAAATCGTCTCCGGCGTCGCGATCCACCACGGCATGGATGCAAGCCCGTCCGTGGTCTCGGGCGACGACGGCTCGACGGTCCGCATCCACCGCGCCGGCGACAGGACGCGCCCGGTCGTCATCGCATCGGCCGCTTCGGCCGAGGCCGCGCCCGCGGACGGTGATGCGGTCGAAGGCGTGCGGATCCACCGGGCTAGTGGCGATGCCGCCAGCGACGGTGCGCCGGCCTCAGCGCCCGTCCACTGATCCCCGTCCAGACCGCAAGAGCGCGTCGAGGCTCCAGGGTCCTCCGCCCGCGGCGCTGAGATAGAGGAAGACGAAGCAATAGAGGATCGCCGCGTCTCCGCCGTTGATGGCGGGGAAGAAGGCTTTGGGCGCGTGGAAGGTCCAATAGGCGACCGCCATCTCACCGGCGAGGACGAAGGCGGCGGGGCGGGTCAGCAGGCCGAGGAACACGAGGGTGCCGCCGACCAGCTCGAGGATGCCGCCGGTCCACAGCATGCTGAACGCGATGATCGGCGGGCTTCCGGGCGCCGCCGGCGGAAAGCCGAGCAGCTTCTGCGCGCCATGTTCGAGAAAGGTGAGGCCGGTGACGATCCTCAGCACGCTGAGCAAAGGCCCCGTCCAGCGTTCCGGCAAGCCCCAGTCGCGCATCCCCATCTCCTCTCTTCGATTGTGCCAGTCTGGCTTAGATGCCGCCTCGGGCGGAATCGATCCCACTGGCACCGCAGGTTTTTCTGGGGCAGAAAGGCGGGGAAGTGGCCAGCCCGCGCAATCATTATGCCATCCTCAACGTCGCGCCGGACGCCGAGCCGGTGGTGATCGAGGCCGCCTATCGCGCGCTGATGAAGAAATATCATCCCGACCAGGGGGCGCCGGTGGCGGCGAGCGGGCCCAGCGCCACGGAGATCAATGCCGCCTTCGCCGTGCTTCGCGACCCGGAGCGGCGCGCGGAATACGATCATCGCGAATGGACTCGCGGTCAGGCGATCCAGCTCGCCCAGTTCCAGGCGGCGCTGCCGCCGCCGCGCCGGGCGTCGAACTTCTTCGGCTGGGGCGGCTGGTTCGTCGCCCTGGTGCTCGCCGGCGCACTCGGCCTCATCGCCAGCCAGAGCGGAAGCGCGCCGCCGATGGTGAAGCTCGAGGCGGCGAAGACCGCCGCGCTTCCCGACCTCGACCTGCACAGCCAGCCGCCCGCGCCTCTGATCCCACCCGCGGAGCTGGCCCAGATCCAGGCCGATGCCTATGCGGGCCACGGCCAGGCCGCGGCGCCGAGCGTCCCGGTCCGCCACGAGCGGATTGAGAGGCCTGTTCACCCCCGTCTCGTCCTTCGGCACCGGACCGTCCCGACGCATGCCGCGCCCGACAAGGATTTCGTCGAGCGCCACGGCGGCATTTACTGACCGCGATCCAGTCCTACGGCTTGACCCCGCAGGGGACATGGCAGGGCTGGGCGGGGGCGGGGGGCTCCGCCGGCTTGTCGCCGAGCGCGTGTTCGACCTGCGCCGCGAAATCCTTCTGCGATCGCTTATAGCCCTTGGCCTCCAGGCAATCGTAAGCGTGATAGAGCGCCGCGATCGGGTCCATCCAATATTGGTGATTGGCCTGGCTGGTGCAGAAATGGATGTCGGCCTGCTGCTCCGCCAGCGTCTTGCTCGGATTGGTCACCTGCGCCGTGCAGGCGGCGAGGGCGAGGACGAGCAGGATCGGCAGCGTCTTCATCGGACGATCCATTTGTTGCACTGCCGGAGCCGCTTCGCAATGGCCGCGGAACCGGCCCGGATGGAAAGGCTTGTGCAGGAATGACGGTGCGTCTGGGAAAGCAGCTCCTGCTCTGCGTCGCCTTGGTCGCGGGATGCGCGCAGCGGCCGCCCTGGGCGAACGGGCGGATCGTCCGGGAGCGGGCGCCGGCCCATCCGGTGGTGCAGGATTTCAGCCATCTCGCGGAGCAGGTCGTGGCGGTGCACAACCGCGAACGAGCGGCGGTCGGCGCGCGGCCTCTGGCCTGGGATCCGGCGCTCGCGGCCGCGGCGGCGTCTTACGGGCCGGCGCTCTCGAAGCTCGGCAAGCTCGCCCATTCCGCTTATTCGACCCGCCGCGGCGAGGGCGAGAACCTCTTCATGGGCACGCGCGGCGCCTATGCGCTCGATGAGATGACCGCCGACTGGGTGGCGGAGAAAAGGCTGTTCAAGCCCGGCATCTTCCCCAAGGTCAGCCGCAACGGCCATGTCGAGGATGTCGGCCATTACACGCAGATGATCTGGCCGGGGTCGCACCGTGTCGGCTGCGCCGTCTACAGCGACGCCAAATGGGATTTCTTCATCTGCCGCTATTCCCCGCCGGGGAACGTGCCGGGCACGGCGCTGCCCTGAGGCCCTGAGGTCCTGAGGCCCTGTTCTTCCGCCGCGGTCTTGCTATCAATCCGGGGCAGAAAAGAGGGGAGGGGATATGAACCTGTTCGCGCGCAAGGCGGTGGTGGCCGACGAGGACATGCCGGCCGAGCACCGGCTCAAGCGGAGCCTTGGCTGGCCGCATCTCGTCGCGCTCGGAGTCGGCGCGATCGTCGGCACCGGCATCCTTACCCTCACCGGAGTCGGCGCCGCCAAGGCCGGACCCGCCGTCATCCTCTCCTTCGCCATTGCCGGCCTGATCTGCGCCTGCGCGGCGCTCGCCTACGCCGAAATGGCGACGATGATCCCGGCCTCGGGCAGCGCCTACACCTACACCTATGTGGTCGTCGGCGAGCTGATCGCCTGGATCGTCGGCTGGAGCCTGATCCTCGAATATTCGCTGGTGGTGAGCGCGGTGGCGGTGGGCTGGTCGGGCTATGCCGCGCCCTTGCTCCACGACGCCTTCGGTTTTCCCGCGGCTTTGGCCAACGGCCCGGGGCTCGGCGGGATCGTCAACCTGCCGGCCATCATCATCATCATCGTGGTGGCCGGCATGCTGATCTACGGTACGAAGGAGAGCGCGACCGTCAACGCCGTGCTCGTGCTGGTGAAGATCGTCGCGCTGATCGTCTTCGTCGCGGTGGCTTTGCCCTATTTCAAGGAAACCAATTTCCACCCGTTCATGCCTTACGGCTTCCCGAAGCACGTCGTGACCGGGCCGGACGGGAAACCGCTCGAAGCCGGCGTGATGGCGGCGGCGGCGATCATCTTCTTCGCCTTCTACGGCTTCGACGCCATCGCCACCGCCGCCGAGGAGACGAAGAATCCCGGCCGCGACCTGTCGATCGGCATCGTCGGCTCGATGTTCGCCTGTGTGATCATCTACATGGCGGTGGCGGGCACCGCGATCGGTGCGCTCGCTTACTCCCGCTTCGCCAATAGCCCGGAGCCGCTCGCCTTGATCCTGCGCGAGATCGGCAAGCCCTGGGTGGCGCGCTATCTCGCCATCTCGGCGGTGATCGCGCTGCCGACCGTGATCCTCGCCTTCTTCTACGGCCAGAGCCGGATCTTCTTCGTGATGGCGCGCGATCGGCTGCTGCCGCCGGGGTTGGCGCGAGTGTCGGGGCGGGGGACGCCGGTGCGGATCACCATCTTCACCGCGATCATTGTCGGCGTGCTGGCGGGCATCGTGCCGCTGTCGGAGCTGGCCGCGCTCGCCAATGCGGGGACGCTGACCGCCTTCATCGCCGTCACCTTCTGCATGCTGGTGATGCGCCGGCGCCAGCCCAACGCGCCGCGAAAGTTCAGCACGCCGGCCGCCTGGCTGATCGGGCCGGTCGGAATCCTTGGCTGCCTCTACCTCTTCTACAGTCTGCCGCACACGACGCAGATCTACTTCCTCTGCGCGCACGTGATCGGGCTCGTCCTCTATTTCGCTTATGGCGCGCAGCGCAGCGTCGCCGGGAAGGAAGCCGCCGCATGATCCGCAAAATCCTGCTCGCCATCCTGATGTGCCTCGCGGCTCCGGCCGTGGCCCAGCCGCCCGCGCCAGCGGCCGCGCCCGTGCGCGTCCGGCTCCATACCAGTGCCGGGGACATCGTCGTCGCGCTGGAGACTCAGAAGGCGCCGATCACCTCCGCCAATTTCCTGCATTATGTCGACACCCGCCATCTCGACGGCGCCGAATTCTACCGCGCAATGCACACCGCCGCCGATGCCGGCCTGATCCAGGGCGGCGTCCGCGACGGCCGCAAGCTGTTCCCGCCGATCGCGCACGAGCCGACCAGCCAGACCGGCCTCAGCCATGTCGACGGCGCCATCTCCGTCCCTCGCCTCGCCGTCGGCACCGCGCAGGGCGATTTCACGATCATGGTCGGCGACCAGAAATATCTCGACGCCGGCCCCGGCTCTGCCGGCGACGGCCTCGGTTATGCCGTCTTCGGCCACGTCGTGGAGGGAATGGACGTCGTCCGCCGCATCCTCGTTGCGCCGACCTCGCCAACCGAAGGGGAGGGGGTGATGAAGGGCCAGATGCTCTCGCCCCGCATCACCATCATCACCGCGCGTCGGGTGCCCTGACGCCCGATTGCGTCATTCCATCGGAATGCGCCGTCCCTCGACCATCACGAACTGGACGTGCTGCACGGCGGTCGGGTCGACCAAAGGATCGCCGTCCACCGCGATCAGGTCGGCGGACTTGCCGGGGTCGAGCGTGCCGGTCTCGTCGCCGAGACCCATCAGATCGGGCCCACCCTTGGTCGCGGCGACCAGCGCGTCGCGCGGGGTCATTCCGCCCTTGGTCACCATCAAAGCGAGCTCCTTGTTGGCGTCCTTGTGCGGCGCGACGGCCGAATCCGTTCCCAACGCGATCCTGACGCCGGTGCGATAGGCGAGATTGAGGCCCTTGCCCCAGACCGCGAAGGTCAGCCGCGCCTTGGCTTCCATCGCCGGCGTGAGCTTGCCGCTGCCCATCACGGCCTGGACGCCGCTGAACGCCATCAAAGTGGCGGAATAATAGGTGCCGTGCGCCTTCATCGCGCGGGCGCCGGCCTCGTCGAGGAAGGTGCCGTGCTCGATCGAATCGACGCCGGCATTGGTGGCCGCGAGAATCCCCCGCGCGCCATGGGCATGGGCGGCGACCTTGAGGTGCATGGAATGGGCCATGTCGCAGATCGCCTTCATTTCCTCGTCGGTAAAATGTTGCTCCAGCCCCATCGCGCCGGGATCGAGGACGCCGCCCGTCGCCATGAACTTGATCACGTCGACGCCGGCGGCGGCGAGGCGGCGAACCGCCTCCTGGCATTGCACGACCCCTGTGCAGACGGAGGGGCTGAGATGCGCCTCGTTGACCGCCGCCGCCAGCTCGGGCGGAAGCGCCGTCGCCGGGTCCGCATGCCCGCCGATGATCGAGAGCGGATCTCCCGACACCTTGATGCGGGGTCCGGGGAATCGCCCCTCCGCCACGGCGTCGCGCACCGCGATCACGGACGCGGTATCGCCGCCGAGGTCGCGCACCGTGGTGAAGCCGGCGCGCGCCATCTCCGCCGCGTGGGTGAGGCCAACCGTCGCCCCATAGGGGTTGGAGTGTTTTTGAGTGTAGCCCATGTACCATGGCTCACCGCTGTTCATGGTGAGATGGACGTGGACGTCGGTCATTCCCGGCAGGACGGTGCGATTGCGCTCGTCGACGATCGTGGCACCCGCGGGCGCGGTGAAGCCGTTGTCGATCCGGCTGATGCGGCCGTTCTCGACGATCACCGTGGAGGGGCCGCGCGCGGGCTGGGCCGCGTCCACGATCAGCCGGCCGGCCTGGATCGCATAGGTTTCGGCATGGGCGGCGGTGGCGCCGAGAACAGCCGCGGCGCAGGCGAAAAAATGTCTGAGCATGGATGAGACCCCCTTCAATGGGACAGGACTAGCCCGGCGAGACCAGGGCCTTCAAGTGCTTCGGCTGTCTCAGCCCGAAGGGCGAAACTCTCGTCGAGAATCGCAATCATTCCCGCGCGGCGGGTGCCGTAGCGGGCATCCGTTCTTCTGAATTCCCTATAATGCGCGGATAATAAGAGGGATTTTAGGCTCACATCGCGCGAAGTGCGATAGGCCGATAACAAAGGTTAGTTTATACCGTTCAGAGAACAGGGAAACTATTCCAAGCCGTGTCCGCTCGTTGACTCTGCAGCAGCGGAGGAGGATAACTCACGTGGGCGACTCAGACATTGCTGCCCGAAGTGACCGGTGAGGACTTGCCTCCCCGCTCGCCGACGCGACTCACCTGGATTCATTGCCGATGGAGGGGAAGGTGGTGAAGTCATCGCAAACCGATGATGATGTTCCCACTCCGAAGCGCGGAGCGTTCCCGGTACCGCCAGAGGTCCTGAAGAACGCACCCCGTTACGAACCCGGCCTGCCAGAGGACAAGGCGGGTTCGGAGGCCGATGATCCGGATCAGGCGTCAAAGCCGCACGGCGGCGGAGGAACGGGCCCGCGGAAATAAAGGCGGCCGCAGGCAAATTCTACCGGCTGGGCGACCCCGAGACGGGCGGCCCGAAGCGTAACGGTCCGCGCATGGGGCTCGGGCCGAACCCTTACCGGGAGACGAACAATGACTGATACACATACAGGCGGTGAGCTTGTCATGCCGAAGCGCGGTGCGACCCCGACTCCGCGGAACCTGCTTGCTGCGGCGATGCCGTTCGCCGCGGAGACGGCCGAAGCCGCGGCCGCTCCTCCGGAATATATCAAGGTGCCGGCTCATATTTCCATGTGGGGCAACGACGTCCACGGCGACTGCGTGACGGCGGAAGAGGCGTTCGCCAAGGCCTGCCACAACCCCGAAATCTTCATCACCGACGCCGTGGTGATCGGCTGGGCGACCGCTCACGGCGTCCTCGAAGGCGCCTATCTTCACCAGGTGCTGCAGTGGATGGTGAACGACGGGTTCAAGGAGGCCCGCCACACCTATGACGACGGGCCCAGCTTCACGGTGAACTGGATGAACCGGGCGAACCTCACGAGCGCGATCGCCCAGGGGCCGGTCAAGATCGGCATCGCCGCCGACCAGATCGCGACCGTGTGGCACGCCAACAACGGCCATAACGGATGGTTCGCGACCGGCTTCCACGCGGACTCGAACGAGGACCATTGCACCAGCCTGTGCGGCTACGGTCCGCTTGCGTGGCTGGCCGAGCAGCTGCGCGTGCACGTGCCGCACGGGGTCAACGGCCGCAGCTTCGGCTACGCCATGTTCACCTGGAACACGATCGGGATCATCGACGAGCCGTCGATGCACGCGATCACCCATGAGGCGTGGCTGCGCCGGCCGACGACCGTGATCAAGCCGGGCGGCATGGCGGCGACGGCCGGCGAGAAGGAGGCGGTCGAACTCGCCTGACGGCGCACTGAAGCAGGGGCGGTCCGGAACTTTCCGGGCCGCCTCCTCCTTCGAAGACGAAGAAATTCGCTCAAGCCGGCGCGTATTCGCCCGTCGCCTCGTCGCAGAGATAGAGGAGGCCGTCGGAAATGGCGAAGACGGCGCCGTGCAGTTTCAGACGGCCGTCTTCCTCGCGCTCCTTCACCCACGGGAAGGTCCTGAGGTTGCGCAGCGAGATTCGCACACCCTCGCGCTCCATCGCCTGGAAGGCGGCGCGGTCCAGCTCGGGATGCTCGGCCCGCACCTTGTCGCGCGCCTCGTCGAGCAGGTTGATCCAATGGGCGATGAAATGGCCTTCGCCCCCTTGAGCATTGTCGAACTGGCCGGTCAGCGACGCCGCGCAGCCGCCGCAGAAGCCGTGACCCATGACCAGGATTTCCTTCACCTCGAGCTGGGTGACGGCGAATTCGAGCGCCGCGGATGTGCCGTGATAATGGGCGTCGGGCTGGTAGGGCGGCACGAGGGCGGAGACGTTGCGGATCACGAACATCTCGCCGGGATTGGCGTCGAAGATCGTGGCCGGATCGACGCGGCTGTCCGAGCAGGCGATGACCAGCACTTCCGGGCTCTGCCCCTCGGCCAGCTCCGACCAGCGCTCCCGCTCGCGCGTCCAGCCGGTGGCGCGGAAGCGGCGATAGCCTTCGATCATCGCGGCGAGACGGGGCATTCCGGGACCTCCAAAACCTTTCGGGCTGAGCCTTTCGAAGCCCTTCCTTGCCTTTCGCCCTAAGAAAAGGGGTGGGCTTCGACAAGCTCAGCCCGAATGGTGTGTGTTGTTCTGGATGCGGCTCGTCGCTATCTGCGCGGCATGAACGACCCCGCGCCCATCGCAGTCCCGCGCCAGCGCAAGCCCGACTGGATCCGGGTCAAGGCGCCCACCAGCACCGGTTTCGCGGAAACCAGGAAGCTGATGCGCAGCCTCAACCTCGCCACCGTCTGCGAGGAGGCGGCGTGCCCGAATATCGGCGAGTGCTGGACCAAGAAGCACGCGACGGTGATGATCCTCGGAGACACCTGCACCCGCGCCTGCGCCTTCTGCAACGTGAAGACAGGCATGCCGCGTGCCGTCGACCCGCTGGAGCCGGAGCATGTCGCCACGGCCGCGGCCGAGCTCGGCCTCACCCATATCGTCGTCACCTCGGTCGACCGGGACGACCTTCCCGACGGCGGCGCCCGCCAGTTCGTGCGGGTGATCGAGGCGCTCCGCCGCAACACGCCGTCGACCACGATCGAAATCCTGACGCCCGATTTCCGAAACAAGCCGGAAGCCGCGGTCGAGGCGATCGTCGCCGCCCGACCGGACGTCTACAACCACAATCTTGAGACGGTGCCGCGCCTCTATCCGACCATCCGGCCGGGCGCGCGTTATTACGCCTCGCTGCGACTGCTGGAGAGCGTGAAGCGGCAGGATCCAACCATCTTCACCAAGTCCGGCCTGATGGTCGGCCTCGGCGAGCAGAGGCTGGAGGTCCATCAGGTGATGGACGACATGCGTTCGGCGGACGTCGATTTCCTGACCATGGGCCAGTATCTCCAGCCGACGCCGCGCCATGCGAAGGTCGACGAGTTCGTCACCCCCGCCGCTTTCTCGGCCTACGCCGCGATTGCGCGCGCCAAGGGCTTTTTGCTGGTCGCCGCCTCGCCGCTCACCCGTTCCAGCTATCACGCCGGCGACGATTTCGCGAAGATGAAGGCGGCCCGAGAAGCCAAGCTCGCCGGAACGCGTTGACGGTTCATGCCCCGGCACACCGAGACCCGGAACCTTCCCTATACGCCCGAGCAAGTGTTCGACCTCGTCGCCGATGTCGGCCGCTACCAGGAATTCCTCCCCTGGGTGGCGGCGACGCGGGTCCGCTCGAACAGCGACACGATGATGATCGCCGACCTCGTCGTCGGCTTCAGCTCCTTGAAGGAAACCTTCACCTCACGGGTCACCAAGGAGCGGCCGAGCCGCATCCACGTCGAATATGTCGATGGGCCGCTCAAATATCTCCACAACAGCTGGAAATTCCGGCCGGACGGCAAGGGCGGGACCGACATCGACTTCTGCGTCGACTTCGCCTTCAAGTCGCGCATCTTCGAGAGCCTGGCCGGGCAGATGTTCGACCGCGCGCTGCGGCGGATGATCCATGCCTTCGAGGAGCGCGCCCACCAGCTCTACGGCGGACCTCAGCCGGAGGAGGCGGAGGACGGCATCAGCAGGTCGAGCGCGCAGAGCGCCGCCTGAAGGCGGACGCCGCCGCGGCCGAGATCGCCGAATTCCTTGACGTCCGCGACAATCTCCCTGGGATCGGCGCCGCGCCTGGCTCGGGCGAAGACCACCGTCCCCACCGGCTTGCGCTCGCTGCCGCCCGCAGGGCCGGCGATGCCGGTGACCGCCACCGCCACGTCCGCGTTGCTGCGCGCCAGCGCCCCCTGCGCCATGCCCCAGGCAACCGCGATCGAGACGGCGCCGAACGTCTCCACCACTTCCTCGCTGATGCCGAGCATCTCGATCTTCGCTTCGTTGGAATAGGTGACGAAGCCGGCCTCGACGACGTCGGACGAGCCGGCGATCTCCGTCAACGCCGCCGCGACGAGGCCGCCGGTGCAGCTCTCGGCCGTCACCACGCGCAGGCCGGCGGCGCGATTGGCCTCGACGACCTTTTGCGCCGCCTCGACCAGCTCGTCGGGCAAGGTGAAATCGCGCGTCTCGCTCATTCGTCCTCCGGAAGCCTGACCGTCGCCACGGCCTGGGCGCCAATGCCCTCGCCGCGCCCGGTGAAGCCGAGCCGCTCGGTCGTCGTCGCCTTGACGCTGATCCGGCCGACCGGCACCCGTAACAATGCGGCGACGCGTTGTCGTATCCTTTCGCGATGCGGGCCGAGCTTCGGCGCCTCGCAGATCAGAATGGCGTCGACATGATCGATGCGGCCGCCGCGCGCCTCGACCAGCGCGCGCGCATGCTCCACGAAGAGGGAGGAGGGGGCGCCGCGCCATTGCGGGTCCGAGGGTGGGAAATGGACGCCGATATCGCCTCCGCCGACCGCGCCGAGCAAAGCGTCGGTGATGGCGTGCAGCAGCACGTCGGCATCGCTGTGGCCCTTGAGGCCGCGCGTATGGGGGACTTGGATGCCGCCCAGCCAGACGGAATCACCGTCGGTAAAGGCGTGGACGTCGAAACCCACGCCGGTGCGACTGACCAGGCGGCTCGTCAGGCGCTGCTCCGCCCGCGCGAAATCCTCGTCGTAGGTGAGCTTTTCGAGCGCCGGATCCCCTGCGACCATGGCCACCTCGACTCCGGCGGCGCGGGCGATCTGGGCATCGTCGGTGGCGGGCGGGCCGCTCCAGGCGCGATGGGCGGCGAGGATCGTTTCGAACCGGAACGCCTGCGGCGTCTGCACCCGCACCAGAGCTTCGCGGGCGACGGTTTCGCCGAGCTCGTTTTCCGCCCGCGCCAGCGTGTCCACGACCGGAAGCGCGGGGACAGCGGCCTGGCTCTTCTCCAGTGCCGCCACCAGCCGGTCAACGACGGCCGCCGGCACAAACGGTCGCGCCGCGTCGTGGATGAGAACGATGTCGGCGCCGCTCGCCGCTTCCACCGCCTCGAGCCCGTTCCTCACCGACTCCTGCCGCTCGGCGCCGCCGATGATGGGCGAGGGGAGGGGACGGTCCCCGATAGCCTCGCGATAGAGGTCCTCCTGTCCCGGTCCGATCACGATCCGAATGTCCTCAATGCCGGCACTGCGGAGATGGTCGACCGCATGAGCCAGCACGCTCTTGCCGCCGATCCGGCGATATTGCTTGGGCAGATCGCCGCCGGCGCGGCTGCCGGAACCGGCCGCGACCACCAACGCCGCAATCTTTGCCCCCTCGGCCATGGCGCGCCCTTAGCCCCGCCGCTGCTTGCCCGCCAGCGCCTTTGCCCCTATCTCCGCGCCTCCCATGTCTCGTCTCGCGCCCATCCAGGTCGGACCCGTCCGCATCGACACGCCGGTCATCCTGGCGCCGATGACGGGGGTCACCGACCGGCCGTTCCGGCGCATCGTCAAGCGCTACGGTGCCGGCCTCACCGTCACCGAGATGATCGCCAGCCAGGCGATGATCCGCGAGACCCGCCAGTCGCTCCAGAAAGCGGCCTGGGATCCGATCGAGGACCCGGTCTCGATGCAGCTCGCCGGCTGTGCGCCTAACGAAATGGCCGAGGCGGCGAAGCTCAACGAGGATCGCGGCGCCGCGATCATCGATATCAACATGGGCTGCCCGGTGAAGAAGGTGGTGAACGGCGAGGCGGGCTCGGCGCTGATGCGCGACCTCAAGCTCGCCGCCTCGATCATCGACGCGACCGTCAAGGCCGTGAAGGTGCCGGTGACGCTGAAGATGCGGATGGGCTGGGACCATGGGAGCCTCAACGCGCCCGAGCTGGCCCGCATCGCCGTCGATCTCGGCGTGCAGATGATCACCGTCCACGGCCGCACCCGCTGCCAGATGTACAAGGGCGAGGCCGACTGGGCTTTCATCCGCCGCGT
This sequence comes from Allosphingosinicella sp., assembly GCA_036269695.1. Classification (GTDB taxonomy): domain Bacteria; phylum Pseudomonadota; class Alphaproteobacteria; order Sphingomonadales; family Sphingomonadaceae; genus Allosphingosinicella. The sequence goes on from DATBDY010000057.1 coordinate 27,896, forward strand.
CAAGGAGGCGGCGGAAGTGCCTGTGATCGCCAATGGCGACATCAACTCGATCGAGGATGTCGAAACCGCGCTCGCACAATCCGGCGCCGACGGCGTGATGATCGGCCGCGGCGCTTATGGCCGCCCGTGGCTCTTGCGGCAGGCGATGCACTGGCTCGAGACCGGCGAGCGGCTGCTCGACCCGTCGATCGACGCGCAATATTGTGTCATTCTGGAACAGTACGAGGCGATGCTCATCCATTATGGAGAGCAGAACGGCGTCAACATCGCCCGCAAGCATATCGGCTGGTACACCAAGGGCCTGCACGGCTCCGCAGAGTTCCGCAACGCCTTCAACCAGGAGCCGGATTCGAGGCGGGCCAAGGCGATGCTGCGCGACTTTTACGCACCCTGGCTGAGCCGAATCGCCGCCTGAGCGCTCGGTCAACGGCCGATTGCGCCGAAATGGTGACTCCTGTGTTCTTTTTGCCACATAGCTGTGCTAGCCCCGGAGGGTGAACGCCGAGGCGCCGATTCCCGTAGAGACCAATCCACGCTGGCGACGCAGGATGAACGTCCTCCTGCGCCGGCACCGGCTCGCGCCGATCGTCGAGATTCTGACGGTGGTGGCGCTGCTGGCGATCGCGATCGGGAGCTATTTGTTTATCAGCCGGCACGGCAATCCCGAGGCACTGCTGCTCCCCACCACGGTAGCGGCTTTGCTGGTCGCCAATCTCGTTCCGGCCATGGCGTTGATGGTGCTGATCGCCCGGCGGGTCGCAATGCGGCGCGCAGCCCGGTCGCCCATCGGGGGAAGGGGGCGCCTCCACGTCAAGCTGGTGGCGCTGTTCTCCGCCATCGCCAGCGTCCCGACCATATTGGTGGTCGTCTTCGCGTCACTCCTGTTCCAGTCCGGCGTTGAATTCTGGTTCTCGCACCGCGCGCAGACCGTGCTGGCCAGCGCACGAAACGCCTCGACGATCTACGCGAACGAGCATCGGGAGCGGATCCTGCTCGACGTGCAGGTGATGGGCGGCGACATGGTCGAAAAGATCAACGAATTCGGCTTGGCAAGCCCGTCCTTCAAGGGGAACCTCCTCTATCAGACGGCGGCGCGGCAATTGAACGAGTCCGCCATCGTCACCCTGGATCGGACGGGTCACCTGCACAGGCCGGTGGAGTGGAATCCCGACCACCGTCCGCTGGGCGAGGCGGTTCCAAAGCAGGTCCTAGTCGGCCTTACCGCCGGTCAGGTCTACCTGTTCCAGGCGGCCAGGGACCGCATCGAGGCGATCGTCCGGCTGGATCCGCAGGCGGCGATCTATTTCTACGGCGCGCGCGAGGTCTCGCCGGACGCGATGACCGCCTTCGCCAATGCGCGGCATGCCGCGAGCGACTATCAGAAGACGCTGGAGCGCGCCCGCACGCTGCAGTTCCGGTTCAACGCCATCCTGCTGCTCGTGTCGCTGCTGATCGTGGCGATCGCGATCTGGATCGCGCTGACGCTGGCGGACCGGCTGGTACGGCCGGTCGGGCAACTCGTCGACGCCGCCCGCAAGGTGACGGCGGGCGACCTGTCGGCGCGCGTTCCCGCTTCGACCGCGCAGGACGAAGTCGGCACGCTCGGCAGCGCGTTCAACCGGATGACCCGGCGGCTCGAGGAGCAGACCGGTGCGCTGGTGACGGCCAACGCCCAGCTGGAAACGCGCCGCGCCTTCATCGAAGCGGTGCTGTCGGGGGTCACCGCGGGCATTATTTCCGTCGACAAGGCATCCAACATCCGACTGATGAACAGCTCGGCGGCGGCTTTGCTCAAGACGGATCGCGAAACGGCCATGGGACAGAAGCTCGCGGCGCTGGCGCCGGAGCTCGCCGACTTCCTCGACACCGACGAGCGCGAGGGAATCGTCCAACTCGCCTCGGGCGGCGAGCCGCGCACGCTCGCAGTGAAGCGCGTGAAGACCGAGAGCAGCTTCGTCCTCACCTTCGACGACATCACCGAGCAACTGCTCGACCAGCGCCGCGCCGCATGGTCCGACGTCGCCCGCCGCATCGCCCATGAGATCAAGAACCCGCTGACTCCGATCCAGCTCGCCGCCGAACGCCTCCAGCGCCGTTACGGCAAGGAGATCGAGAGCGATCCGGCGGTCTTCGAGCAACTGACGGGCACCATCGTCCGCCAGGTCGGCGATTTGAGGCGGATGGTCGACGAATTCTCCTCTTTCGCGCGCATGCCGAAGCCGGTGTTCCGCGAGGAGAATATCGTCGAAATCGCCCGCCAGGCTTTGTTCCTGCACGAGGTCGCCCATCCGGACATCAAGTTCACGCTCGACGCGCCCGAGCCGTCGCCGATCCTGGTCTGCGACCGGCGCCAGCTCGGCCAGGCGTTGACCAACGTCGTCAAGAACGCGGTCGAGGCGATCGACCAGAAGGGCGAGGAGGCGAAGGCCCGCGGCGAGGGCGAGATCGCCATGATCGTGCGCGAGCAAGGGCCGCAGCTGATCGTCGAGATCGCCGACACCGGCATCGGCCTTCCCGCCGAGCGCGCCCGGCTGACCGAACCCTATATGACCACGCGCGCCAAGGGCACCGGCCTCGGCCTTGCCATCGTCAAGAAGATCGTGGAGGAACATTTCGGCAGCATCGATTTTGAGGATCGGCCGGGCGGGGGCAGCCTGGTGCGACTCCTTTTCGACAAGGAGAGTCTGAACCGTCTGGCTACGGACGGCGCGGACGCGCTCCACGATCAGGCGGTAAGCGGATAATGGCCCTCGACATACTCATCGTCGACGACGAGCAGGACATCAGGGAACTGGTTTCCGGTGTGCTGGAGGACGAGGGCTATTCCTGCCGCACCGCCGCGAACAGCCAGGAGGCGGTACAGGCGCTTTCCGAGCGGCGGCCGTCGCTCGTCCTGCTCGACGTCTGGCTGCAGGGCTCGAAGCTCGACGGGCTGCAATTGCTCGAGGAGATCAAGCGCCGCGACCCAAGCCTGCCGGTGCTGATGATCTCCGGCCACGGCAATCTCGACACCGCCGTCACCGCCATCCGCCAGGGCGCGGTCGATTTCATCGAGAAGCCGTTCGAGGCCGGCCAGCTCCTCCACCTCGTCGCGCGCGCGACCGAGACCGACCGGCTGAGGCGCGAGAATGCCAGCCTCAAGGCCCAGATCGGCCAGGAAACGGAGCTGACTGGCTCCAGCGTCGGCATCAACGCCGTGCGGGCGACGCTGAAGCGCGTCGCCGGCACCGGCAGCCGTGTTCTCATCACCGGCCCCGCCGGCGTCGGCAAGGAAGTGGCGGCGCGCCTGCTCCACGAATGGAGCAACCGCGCCCGCGCGCCCTTCATCGTCGTCAGCGCCGCGCGGATGACGCCGGAGCGGGTCGAGGAGGAATTGTTCGGCGTGGAGGAGGGGGGCGAGCTCGCCCGGCCCGGCCTGCTCGAACAGGCCCATGGCGGCACCCTTTTCCTCGACGAGATCGCCGACATGCCGATGCCGGCCCAGGCGAAGATCCTGCGCGTCCTTACCGACCAGAGCTTCACCCGCGTCGGCGGCCAGCGCACGGTCAAGGTCGACATGCGGGTCGTCTCGTCGACCTCGCGCCAGCTCGGCGACGAGATCGCGGAAGGACGCTTCCGCGAGGACCTCTATTACCGGCTCAACGTCGTCCCGGTGCACCTGCCGGCGCTTGCCGAGCGACGGGAGGATATCCCCGAGCTGGTCGCCCATTTCGCGGCCCGCTACGCCGCCGAGCAAAGGCTGCCGACGCCCAACTTCACGCCCGAGGCGGTCGCCGCGCTCCAGGCCTATGACTGGCCGGGCAACGTCCGCCAGCTCCGCAACGTCATCGAGCGCACCATCATCCTCGCACCCGGCGCGCGCGTGGGGACGATCGAGATCGACATGCTCCCGCCGGAGATTCTCAACGAGCAGGCGAGCCTCAGCCCGAGCGAGGCTGTGAAGGCGATCATGGGCACGCCGCTGCGCGAAGCGCGCGAGACGTTCGAGCGCGAATATCTGAAGGTCCAGATCCGCCGCTTCTCGGGCAACATCTCCCGCACCGCGACGTTCATCGGCATGGAGCGCTCGGCGCTGCACCGCAAGCTGAAGGCGCTCGGGATCGGCGATACGCGGAACGACGGGAGCGAGTAGGGGGCCGCTGGCGCGCACGGCCCCGAAATGATATGCGCGGACTACCTGCCGGAAGGCGCGGCGCGGTGCGCTCCGGCCAATAAGGAGAGCGGGAGATGGCCGACAAGGTCAACAACCTCCAGGATATGTTCCTCAACACGCTGCGGCGGACCAAGACACCGGTCACCATGTTCCTGGTGAAGGGGGTCAAGCTCCAGGGCATCATCACCTGGTTCGACAATTTCTCGGTGCTGCTGCGCCGGGACGGGCACGCCCAGCTCATCTACAAGCACGCCATCTCGACGATCATGCCTGCGCATCCGCTCGACCTGGCGGAGATCGAGCGGACCTTCGTCGAGCAGGCGGACAAGAAGAAGCCGACCCTGCTCCAGGAGGCCTTCCTCGGCGCCGTCCGCCGTTCGGAGGAGCCGGTGACGATGTTCCTCGTCAACGGCGTCATGCTCCAGGGCGAGATCGTCGCCTTCGATCTCTTCTGCATGCTGCTCCAGCGCGACGGCCTCGCGCAACTTGTCTACAAGCACGCCGTTTCGACGGTGCAGCCGGAGCATCCGGTCAGCCTCATGGAGGCTGAGGACGAGGAGCCGAACGCCTGAGCGTCTTCAACAGGCCTGACGACGAGTTCGCCAGAGGCGCCCGCACGATCATCGCCCTTCCCGAAATGGGAGGGGAGGGGTCGCGCGACGCGGACGCGCGCCTGGACGAGGCGGCGGGCCTCGCCGGGGCGATCGGGCTCGACGTTACCGGGAGGCTCCGGTTCCGGATCCGCTCGCCGCGGCCGGCGACATTGTTTGGCTCGGGCCAGGTCGAGATGATCGCGCAGGCCGTGGAGGAGAATGAGGCGGAGCTGCTGATCGTCGATGCGCCGATCACGCCGATCCAGCAGAAGAATCTGGAGACGGGGGTCAAGGCGAAGGTGATCGACCGCACCGGCCTCATCCTCGAAATCTTCGGCGAGCGGGCGGCGACGTCCGAAGGGCGGCTGCAGGTCGAGCTCGCCCATCTCGATTACCAGGCGGGCCGGCTGGTCAGGAGCTGGACCCACCTCGAACGGCAAAGGGGCGGCTTCGGCTTCCTCGGCGGCCCGGGCGAGACCCAGATCGAGGCCGACCGCCGCCTGATCCGCGACCGCATGGCGAAATTGCGCAAGGAGCTGGACCAGGTGACCCGCACCCGCGCCCTCCATCGGGCGCGGCGGCAGCGGGCGCCTTGGCCGGTGATCGCGTTGGTCGGCTACACCAATGCCGGCAAATCGACCCTGTTCAACCGGCTGACCCGCGCCGAGGTGCTCGCCGAGAACCTCCTTTTCGCCACCCTCGACCCGACGATGCGCGAGGTGCCGCTGCCCGGCTTCGACAAGGCGATCCTCTCCGACACGGTCGGCTTCATCTCCGAGCTGCCGACCCAGCTCGTCGCCGCCTTCCGTGCGACGCTCGAGGAAGTGATCTCGGCCGACCTCATCGTCCACGTCCGCGACATCTCGCATCCGGACAGCGCCGCGCAGAAAGCCGACGTCGAGCATGTGCTGGCCGAGATCGGCGCCGGCGGGGAAGGGGGCGCCCCGATGGTCGAGGCCTGGAACAAGATCGACCTGCTCCAAGGCGAGGAAGCCGAGCGCGTGCGCGCCGAGGCGGCGCGCCGGGAGGATGTGGTGCTGATCTCCGCCCTCACCGGCGAAGGAGTCGACAATCTCCTCGAATGCGCCGCCACCCACCTGCGGAAGGGCGCGCAGGTCCGGACGGTGACGCTGTCCGCCAGCGACGGCGAGGGAATTGCCTGGCTCCACGCCAATGGGGAGGTCGTGCGCCAGGAAAGCAGCGGCATGGAGACGGCTTTCGAAGTGCGGATGACCGACACCGCCTGGGCACGCTTCGAGGCGCGGCAAAGGGAGCGGGCGTAACTCCCAACGTGCGGGTCAATGCAAACCGTCATCCCGGCGGAGGCCGGGATCCCAGTGGGATTAGCCGCAGAGTTCGCGCCGTGCGCTGCACAGACGCCGGCGATTACCCTCCCTGAGATCCCGGCCTTCGCCGGGATGACGTAGAAAGAGGGAGGGCGATCACCCTTCCTTCTTCGCCCGCTTCCAGAGCTCTTCGAGCTGATCGATATTCATGTCTTTCAAAGGCTTATCGGCGATTTCTTCCACGCGGCGGAACCGGTTTTCGAACCTCAGCCCGGCCTCGCGCAGGGCGGTTTCCGGGTCGATATCGAGGTGCCGCGCGTAATTGACGACGCTGAACAGCAGGTCGCCAAGCTCGGCCTCGCGTTCCTGGGCTGAAGTTGCTGCATCAAGCTCCTCCAGTTCCTCGAAAATCTTGGCGCGCGGGCCTGAGATGTCGGGCCAGTCGAAGCCGACGCGAGCGGCGCGGCGCTGGAGCTTCTCGGCGCGCCGGAGCGCCGGCAGTGCATGGGCCACACCCGCCAGAGCGCTCTTGTCTTCGTGGTGGTGGCGTTCGGCCGCCTTGAGCGTTTCCCAGCCGGGGCTGTGCGCTTCGTCACCGAAAATGTGCGGATGGCGGCGGATCATCTTGGCGCAGATCGCGGCGATGACGTCATCGATCGCGAACGCGCCGATCTCTTCGGCCATGCGCGCATGATAGACGACCTGAAGCTGGAGGTCGCCGAGCTCGTCCTTGAGGTCCGCCATGTCGCCGCGGGCGATCGCGTCGGCGACCTCATAGGCTTCCTCGATCGTGTACGGCGCGATCGTCTCGAAATTCTGCGCGCGATCCCATTCGCAGCCGTTCTGCGGATCGCGCAGCCGGCGCATGATCTCGACCAGATCGGAAAGGGAAGCGGCGGGGGAGTCGGTCACGGCGGGCCTATCTCAAAGTGTGATAATATACATTATGTAAAATTTGGAGAGAGCGGAGCGGGATTGCGGCATCAGCCCCTTTCGACGCCCGCGGCTCCCCTTCACGGCTTCAGCACCAGCCATTGGCCCTGAACGCTCCAGCTCGACAGCGACGACAGGAAATTCATGCCGAGCACGTTCATGTCGCCGAACGCGTCCGAGACCTCGACGGCCATGCCGCGCCGCTCAATCGTTCCGACGACGAGCCGCTCGGCCGTCGCGCGTCGCGCGGCCACGGTGCCGTTCGCCGTCTGCACCAGCACCGGAAAACCATCGTCGGCATCGATCTGCGCGCGGCGTGCGGTATCGGCCGAGATGCTCGTCACCGTCGCGCCGCTGTCGACCAGGAAATGCACCTTGGCGCCGTTCAGCCGCGCATTGATCCAGAAATGGCCGTCGAGCGATTTGCGGATCCGCATCTCCTTGCCGACGCGGACCACTTCGCCTTCGCCGTGAGCCTCCGCCGCCACGCGCTTGCCGAGCGCGATGAAATCGTCCTTCAGCGTGAACGCGACGAACGCGGCCGTGAAGATCAGTACCCAGCCGGCGAACATCTTCAGCCCCTGGCCGATCGGAATGCGGCGGACCAGGAGCGCGCTCACCACCAGGACGAGGCAGCCGATCAGATAGATGAAGTTCAACGCCTGATCGCCATTGGCGGTCAAAGCGCGATCTCCATGCCGTCATAGCCCGGCTCGACGCCCTCGGGCAGCTCGGCCCGCAGCGTCTCGTAATCCATGCTGTTGTCCATATGGGTGAGCACGGCCCGGCCGGCCTTCAGCCGCTCGATCCACTCGAGCGCCTGCGCCAGATGCGGATGGCTCGGGTGCGGCCGGCGCCGCAGCGAGTCGACGATCCAGAGGTCGGCGCCCTGGAACGCAACCTCCATTTCATCCGTCAACGCATTGAAATCCGTCGAATAAACGACCGTCTTCCCACCCGCGTCGAAGCGCAGGCCGGCAGTGGTGATGTCGCCGTGCGGCTGGTCGACGGCGCGGATCGAGAGGCCGGCCAGGTTCATGTGGTTGGGCAGCAGATGCGGCCTCACGACGGCGGGATAGCCGCCCGTTCCGTCGAAGGCATAAGCGAAGCGGAGCTTCAGGCTGTCGAGCGTCTCCTGCCGGGCATAGCCGTTCACCGGCCGGCCGCGGGCGTGGTAGAGCTGCCGCAGATCGTCGATGCCGTGGCAATGGTCGGCATGGTCGTGGGTCCAAAGCACCGCCTCGACGTCGCCCACCTCGGCATCGAGCAATTGCTCGCGCAGGTCCGGCGAGGTGTCGACGAGGATTCGCACCCGCTCCCACTCGACCAGGATGGAGACGCGGCGGCGGCGGTTCTTCGGGTTGGTCGGGTCGCACTTCCCCCAGTCGTTGCCGACGCGCGGCACGCCCGAGGAGGTGCCTGAGCCGAGGATGCGGACCCGCATCAGCGCGCCTTCGAGAAGAGCGTCCGGAAATTCTCCGACGTCCGCTCTGCCAGCGTTTCGACGCTCACGCCCCGCAATTGTGCCAGGAACCGCGCCGTGTCCGCGACGTAGGCCGGCTCGCACGGCCTTCCCCGGTGCGGCACCGGCGCGAGGAAGGGCGAATCGGTCTCGATCAGCAGCGTCTCGGCGGGCAAATCCCTGGCCGTTTCCTGCAAATCCCTGGCGTTCTTGAAGGTCACGATCCCTGAGATGGAGATGAACAGGCCCAAGTCCAGCGCCTTTCGGGCGAAATCGGCGCTGGCGGTGAAGCAGTGGATCACGCCGGGATAGGCCCCCTTCCCCATCTCGTCGGCGAGAATCGCAGCGGTGTCCTCCTCGGCGTCGCGGGTGTGGACGATGATCGGCAGCCCCGTCTCGCGCGCGGCGCCGATATGGGCCCGGAAGCTCGCCCGCTGCCGCTCGCGGTCGCTATGGTCGTAGTAATAATCGAGCCCGCTCTCGCCGATGCCGACCACCCTCGGGTGACGCGCGCGCTCCACAAGCGTGGCGGTCTGAACGTCGGGATGGGCGTCGGCTTCGTGCGGATGGATGCCGACCGAGGCCCAGACGTCGCTCTCGCGCTCGGCGACGGCGATGACGTCATCCCATTCCGACTGGCGCGTCGAGATGTTGAGCATCGCGCCGACGCCCGCCTCCCGTGCCCGCGCCAGAACGCCTTGCTGGTCCTCGACGAGCCCCTTGTAGTTCAGATGGCAGTGGCTGTCGGTCAGCATGGTCAGAGCTTCATGATGCCCTTGCGCGGCGCGCGCGTTCCGAGCGTCTCGTTCGTCAGCGGCGCGCCGGCGTCGAGCAGGGCTTGGCGGCGGCCGGCGGGATTGGTGCTCCGCTGGACGTCCTCGAAGCGCAACAGCGCGGCAAAGACGGGCTGATCGAGCGCGCGGCGGACGAAGGCGGCGCTGCGCGGCCAGCGCTCCGCATCGACCGTGAAGGCGGCATAGTCCGCGTTGCGGAAGAAGCTGGCGATGGCGATGTCGGCGAGGCCGAAGGCGCTGAACAGCCATCCTTCCGCCGGAAGCTGGCTCTCCAGGTAATCGAGCGCGGCGGGAATGTCCTCGGCCAGATTCTTCTCGATCCGAGCCGCCTCGCCCGCCTCGCCCCAGACGATCGGGTGGACGATCTTCGGATAGAACAGGCCCCAGATGAAGACGTCGCCGAGGCGCGTATCGGCATATTCCTCGAACCAGCGCGCCCGCGCGCGGTCCTCGACGCTTTCGGGAAGCAAAGCATAGCCGGGATAGCGCTCGTCCAGATAGGCGCAGATCACCGAGGAATCGCACAGGATGGTATCGCCGTCGATCATCACCGGAATCCGCCTGAGCGGGCTCAGCTGCTGGAATTCGTCGCTGCCGTAGAAGGGCGTGATCGGGTCGATCTCATAATCGAGCCCCTTCAGCAGGATGCAGGCGAGCACCTTGCGGACATAAGGGCTGACGTATGAGCCGATGATGCGCAGCCTAGGCATCGGCGGGCATCTCCAGCCGCGGGAAGATCGGCGTCGGCAGCGCGAGCGTGAATCCCGAGCCGGCGAGGCGGGCATAGCGCTCCCGGTCTTCCAGCGCCGGGAAATTCCGCTCCTCCGCCGGCACGCCGAGCTGGTCGAGCAGCCGGCCCGCCCCGCCCGGTACGATCGGCTGGATGACGACGGCGAGATCGATGATCGCGGCATAGAGCGTCGCCAGCACCGCATTCATCCGCTCGGGATCGGTCTTGCGCAAAGCCCAGGGCGCCTGCGCGTCGATATATTGGTTGCAGGCGAAGACAGCGCGCAGCCAGGCCTCGATCCCCTGGCTGAGCTCGAGCCGGCCGAAATGCGCCGGCACCTCCTCCGTCACGGCGCGGCGGACGAGCTCCAGCAGCTCCTCGTCGGCGGCATCTCCCCTTCCCTCCGCGGGCAGCACGCCGCCGCAATTCTTGGCGATGAAGGAGAGCGTGCGCTGGGCGAGGTTGCCGAAGCTGTTGGCGAGATCCGCATTGACGCGGGTGACGATCGCTTCCGGGCTGTAGCTGCCGTCCTGCCCGAAGGTGACGTCGCGCAGCAGGAAATAGCGCAAGGCGTCGACGCCGAACGCCTCCGCCAGCCCCTGCGGATCGACGACATTGCCGGCCGATTTCGACATCTTCTCGCCGCGCAGCAGGACGTGACCGTGGCCGAACACCTGCTTCGGCAGCGGCAGACCCGCCGACATCAGGAAAGCCGGCCAGTAGACGGCATGGAATCGCACCACATCCTTGCCGATCACGTGCACATCGGCCGGCCAAAACCTCTTGTAAGTCTCTGAATCCGTGTCCTGATAGCCGACACCCGTCAGGTAATTGGTGAGCGCATCGAGCCAGACGTACATGACGTGCCGCTCGCTCCCCGGCACGCGGACGCCCCAATCGAAGCTGGTGCGCGAGATGGAGAGATCGGAGAGCCCCCCCTCCACGAACCGCAGCACCTCATTCCGCCGCGCTTCGGGCCGGATGAAGTCCGGATGCGCGCTGTAATGGTCGAGCAGCCGGTCCTGATAGGCGGAGAGGCGGAAGAACCAGCTCTCCTCCACCGTCCAGTCGACCAAAGTGCCCTGCGGCGAGAGCTTCTCGCCGGTCTCGGCGACGACCAGCTCCTTTTCGTCATAATAAGCTTCGTCACGGACCGAGTACCAGCCTTCGTAGCGGTCGAGATAGATGTCGCCGCGGTCCGCCATCGCCTGCCAGATCGCCTGGCTGGAGCGGTGATGCGCCGGCTCGGTGGTGCGGATGAAGCGATCGAACGAGACCTGAAGTTTCTCGTCCATCGAACGGAAAAGAGACGACATTTCGTCCGCAAGCGCGCGTGGCGAGACCCCCTTCTCCCGCGCCGCCTGCGCCATCTTCAGGCCGTGCTCGTCGGTGCCGGTGAGGAAGAACACGTCGCGCCCCATCAGCCGCTGGAAACGGGCGACGGCGTCGGTGGCGATCGCTTCGTAGGCATGCCCGATATGGGGCGGGCCGTTCGGATAGCTGATCGCGGTGGTGATGTAGAAAGGCTCAGCCATCCACTGTCTTCGGGGCAAGGGTCGCAAGGATCCCCGCCAGCTCGAAGACGACGCTCTCGGGCTCGAGCGACAAGGGCTTCGCGCTGGCGGCGAGGGCCTGCGCCCTTTCCCACAAGCGCAGCGCCTCGGCAAGCGCGGCGCCGCGCCGCCTCTTCGCCTCCGCCGCGACCACAGCCGGCGCCCGCGCCAGGAAGGCCTCGTAGCGCGGCTGGGCGGATTTAAGCGCGAGGCTCTGCGCGAGCGCGCTTCGCCGGGCATTGGTCGGATCGCCCTTCCCCGCCAGCTCGGCCATGGCGCGATCGAGACCGGCAATATCGAGTCCGCGGAAGGCGAGCGCACGGCCTGGCGAACCCTTCCCCGCCGCCCTAAGCTCCTCGATTTCCTTCGAATCCGCTTCCGGGAGCGCGGCACGGAGAGCTGACGTCATGGCGTCGTCGTCGAGCGGCGACAGGCGCAGCTGGCGGGTTCGCGAGCGGATGGTCGGGAGCAATCGTTCGCTCGCATGACTGACGAGCAGGAACAGGCTGAACGGCGGCGGCTCCTCCAGATTCTTGAGCAGGGCATTGGCGGCGGCGCGCTCGAGGTCGTCGATCGAATCGATGATCACCACACGCCAGGGCGACATGGACGAGGTGGTCGAGAACAGCCGCGACAGCCCGCGCACCTGCTCGACATTGATGCTGCGGGCGAGCTCGCCAATGCTGCTGTTCTCCCGCGGCAGCCGTTCGAGCCGCATCAGGTCGGGATGGCTGCCCGCGGCGACGAGGTGGGCGGCCTGATGCGCGTCCGGCACGTCGAGGCCGGGAAGGTCCACCCTCCCCTGCCCCTGCGCCAGCACCCGCAAAGCCGCCTTGGCCGCGAAGCTCGCCTTGCCGATCCCTTCCGGGCCGGAGATCAGCCAGGCATGGTGCAGCCGCCCGCTGTCGAGGCTCTCGCGGAATTCGGCGACAGCCGCATCGTGGCCGAACAGGGGGGTCACAGCAGATCGTCCAGCGCGCCGATGAGCCGCTCTGTCACCTGCTCCGCGCTGCCGCTCGCATCGATGCGCCGGTAGCGGCCCGGCTCGGCCTTGGCGAGCGCGGCGAAGGCGGCGCCGACACGCTGGTGATAGGAATCGCCCTTCGCTTCCATCCGGTCCGCACCGCCGCGAAGCCCGAGGCGCTCGGCGGCAGCATCCGACGGCAGTTCCAGCAGCAACGTGCGATCCGGCAGAAACCCGTGGCTGCCGATCTCGTGCAGTGTCCGGATCGCCGCTTCGCCAACGCCCCCCGCCCCGCCCTGATAGGCGATCGAGCTGTCGAGGAAGCGGTCGCAAAGCACCCAGGCGCCGCGTTCCAGCGCCGGCCTGATCGTCCGCGCGACATGGTCGGCGCGGGCGGCGGCGAAGAGCAAGGCTTCGGCCTCGGGCGTCCAGCGGTCCGCCTCGCCCTCGAGAAGGAGCTTGCGGATCGCCTCGGCGCCGGGGCTGCCGCCGGGCTCGCGCGTCTCCACCACATCGTGGCCGCGCGCGCGCAACGCCTCGGCGAGGCGCTTCAGCTGGGTGGACTTGCCGACCCCCTCCCCGCCTTCGAGCGTGATGAAGCGGCCGGAGAGCCTGGGGGTGTTCACCTCAGAGAAGCGACGTCAGGCCGGTCCACATCCGCCCGAAGAAGCCGGCGGTGCCCACGCTCTTCTCGGCGACCAGCGGCATCGTCTGCGGCCCGGTGTCCGGCGTGGTGACGACCAGGTCGGCGATATGCTGCCCCTGTGCGATCGGCGCCTTGATCGGGCCGTTATAGACGACCGTCACCTTGATGTTGGAGGCCGAGATCCCCGCCGGCAGCGTCAGTGCGATGTTGCGGGGCGCGATCAGGCCGACGGTGGTCGAGCTTCCGAGCTGCACCTTGGCCTCGGCGACCTTCTTCCCCTGGGCGAACAGCGGCTGGCTCTTCCAGGCGCGGAAGCCCCATTCCATCAGCTTGCGCGACTCCTCGACACGGGCATTCCAGCTCGGCAGGCCGGCGAGCACCTCGATCAGCCGCCGCCCGTTCTGGATGGCCGAGCCGGTGAAGCCGTAGCCGGCCTCGTCGGTATGGCCGGTCTTGAGCCCGTCCGCCCCCGGAACGACGCCGAGGATCGGGTTGCGATTCTCCTGCGTGATCGGCTGGTTTCCGCCCAAAGTGCGGCCATGGGTGAAGGACGTCTGCGAATAATATTGCTTGTAGAGGTCCGGCGTCGTCTCGATCGTCGCCTGGGCCAGCTTGGCGAGGTCGCGCGCGCTCACATAGGTGACGCCATTATCCGGCCAGCCGTTCGACGTCCCGAAATGCGAGTTGGTCATGCCGAGGCGTTGCGCTTCCTGGTTCATCAGCGCCGCCCAGGCCGGCTCGGTCCCCGCGAAGCATTCGGCGAGCACAACCGACGCGTCATTGCCCGACAAGGTGATGATGCCGTGCAGCAGATCCGATACGCTCACCTGCTCGCCGGGCGAGAGGAACATGGTCGAGCCGGCCGCGGGACCGTGCCATCTCTGCCATGTCTCAGGCCGCACGGAGCACGTCTCGTTCAGCTTATGCTCGCCCCGCTTGATCATGTTGAAGGCGATGTGGACGGTCATCATCTTCGCGAGCGACGCCGGCGGCATGCGCACATCGGCATTCTTCGAATAGAGGACCGCCCCCGACGACAGGTCGATCAGATAGGCTTCCTTCGCGATCGTGTCGAAGGGCGGCGCGGCGGCCGCGGCGGGGATCGAAAGGGCGGCGGTCGAAATGAAGAAGATCAGGCTTTTACGCATCGTTCCCCCGAAGGAATCTCAATGATTTTCGCGGCATAGGTCCCGCGATCCGACCGTCTTAACCATTCGTCCGGCGCAGCGCCACCGGCTTCAGCGCGCGACCGCATCGGCCAGCAGGCCGACCGAGAGCGCGTAGAAGTTCGAGCAATTATAGTCGAGGATCACCCGGAAATTGGTGGTGAGCAGATAGGCGTCGCGGCCCGGGCCGTCCGGCTCCAGCAATGAAGCCATTTCCGTATCGCGCGGCCACGCCTTGCCGTTCGAGACGATCCCCATCCGCCGCCATTCGGCGATGGTGAGCCAGCGGCTGTGGCGCTCGTGGACGCGCGGGCAACGGGGCGCCATCAGCCGCCCCTTGATGGCGTTGCGATCGAGGTCCGCCGGCACCCGCACCGAGAGCCCCCAAGGCACGCCCGCCCGCCATCCGGCATTGCTCAGATAATTGGCGATCGAGGCGAGCGCGTCGGGCGCGCTGCGCCAGATATCCGCGTTCCCGTCGCCATCCGCGTCGACGGCGAGGCGCAGCCAGACCGAGGGCAGGAATTGCGGATAGCCCATCGCGCCCGCCCAGCTCCCCTTGAGGCGGCTGCGCGGCACGCCGCGGTCGACCATCTTCAGCCCGGCGATGAACTCGTCGGTGAAGAGCTGGCGCCGCCGGCCCTCATAAGCGAGCGTGGCGAGCGAGCTCAGCAGGTCGAAATTGCCGGAGTTGGCGCCGTAGCTGGTCTCGTGGCCCCAGATCGCGACGAGAACGGAGGGCGTGACGCCGTAGCGGCGGCCGATCTCCATCAGCCGCAAATAATTCGCCTGATAATGGGTGCGCCCGGCGGCGATCAGTGCGGAGGTCACGTGCGCGCTGCGATAGGGCGCGAAGGGCGGCGTCGCCGTGCTGCCGGCGGTTCCGCCCGGCTGCGCCTGGTCGAGCTCGATCACCCGGCGGTTGAAGCTGAGATTCGAAAAGACGCTGTCCATCGTCTCGCGGCTGATCCCGGCGGCGAAGGCCTGCGCGCGCAGCTGCGGCAGCCACGCGTCGAAGCCCTCTTCGCTGAGACCGTAGGATTGGGCCGCCTGCGCCCCTCCCCCGCCGGCCATCGCCGCCGCGGCCAGGAACGCCGCCGCCAATCCACGAATCACCCCTTCACGCACAACGCCCTCCACTCTCGCCCCTGTGTGCCACACCGCCGGTCGCGTGCGAATCTCGGTTCGGCGCAGCGCTTGCACGGGCGGCCCCTCGCCGCCTAGAGCATCGCGCCTTAAGGACAGGTGGCCGAGTGGTTTAAGGCAGCGGTCTTGAAAACCGCCGTGGGTTCACGCCCACCGTGGGTTCGAATCCCACCCTGTCCGCCATTTGGCTTGCTCGCCCCTCAACTCTGAAACTGGACCCGCATATCATTTCCAATGGGTCAAAGACCGCACGGGCGCTCGTGGTTCCGACTTATCCCCCCTATGCCCATCCGCCTTTGCTCAGATATCCGTCATAAACGCGATCCAGCACCTGGCTCATTTCAACCATCACAGGAGACAGATCAGTCACGGTGGCCCAACCAGCATCGGTTACCTTCTCATAGAAGTATCTTGCCTCCACGAACGCCCGTGAAGCTGTCTCGAAGAAGTCTGGCGCGGCACCCCATCCTCCGCCACACGCGCCGTTTGGCAGCGACGGCATTTCCGGGCTGACGGTGAGGGCGAGAACCTTGGCTGACTGCAACCGCGGCACAACCGCCGCATAGCCGCAGGTAATGTCTACTACGATCGGAGCTGGGAGGCCGAGGAAGAGTAGCTTCAACTCGTGCGTACGGGGCGGCCCCTCTTCCTCAAAAGTCATATAAAAGACCTTCAACCCAAGCTCGAGCGCGAACGCAGCTGCCATGTTGGCGGACAGTATTCGGCCGATTTCCTGATTTCCATTTGCCCGCAACGAGGCTTGCTGCCGCAAGGCAGCAATTTGCTCACGCACCATGGGCACGCGCGAATGGCGAAGGCCCTGCGTAGGCCTCTGTTGTTCGGTTCTCATTCCCCCTCTTTAGCAGCCATCGTGCCCACCCCGGAACTGACAATGGTCGCGTAGAGGCTACAGCGCTAAGAGGGATATTCGAGCTCCCCCTCCCGTTGGGCGGGGGCGGCAGGATGTTGGTCCGCCGCCCCGACAGGCGGCTAAGAGCCGTCGTGCCCGCAGCCCGCGTCGCCGATCATGCAGCCCGGTGCAGACCCGAACTGGGTGTGGGCGCCCACCTGTCCGCCACCGCCTCGTCGACGGAGCACCTCTCAAGCCCGCGCTCCATCCAGTCTCAGCCCGAAATGGCGGTGGAGCGCCTCGGCGCCTTTCGACGTGAGCGCGACGGCACGGCTCTCCGCCATCGGCCGTGCCCAGTGGCGATCCAGAAAGGTGCGACAGAGCGCCGCACCGACCTTGCCGGCGAGGTGATGGCGGCGTTCGCTCCAGTCGAGGCAGAGGCGGCAGAAGGCGGGGCCGCCGCGCGGCTCCAGGGCGACGTCGAGGCCGCGGAGGAAGACGATACCCGCCTCCGTCAGCGCAGCGCCATCCTCCGACCGGTCGAGCAGGCCGCGCTCGACCATGGCATCGGCCATCGCCACCGCGACCGTGCCGGCGAGATGGTTGTAGCAGGTGCGGGCGAAGCGCAGGGCCTGATCGCGCGGGCCGACTCTCACGGGCTTCGGCGGAGTTGCGGGGCGGATCGCCGCCGTCGCCGCCATCAGCGCCTCGATCGTAGCGCCCACGGCGGGCGACGCGAGACGATAATAGATGTGGCGCCCCTGGCGCTCGGCCGCGACCAGCCCCGCCTCCGTCAGCCGGGCGAGATGGCCGCTCGCGGTCGGCGGCGTCACTCCGGCGGTGCCGGCGAGCTCTCCGGCGGTGAGCGCGCGCCCATCCATCAGCGCGACCAGCATCGCGGCGCGCGACGGATCGGCGATCAGGGCGGCATTGGCGGCAAGGCTGGCGATATTGGTCATGTCGCCCCGTCTACACCCATCGCGGAAAGGATGCTTCGGTCCGCGCCGAACAATGGCGGCCCCCCAGGACGTTATCTTGCGCTCCTAAACTCGATCCCCAGGCGGCCGTATAAAGCGATGGGGCACGATCCGCTTGTCCGTCGGCCGTTTCGTTTCGGGATTCCGTCCCGCGTCTCGCGCTGTCGGCGTCGATGGCCGGCGCTTATGCTGCGTGTGCTTCGGTGGAGAAGGCGACAAATGCGGTCTCGAAGACGGATCCTGCAGGCATCGGGCGCAGCGCTCGCGAGCACCTGCCTTTGTCCGACCGGATCGGCCACGGCCCGGGAGGCGCGCGCGAGCCTCGCCGTCGGCGCCATCGTGGTCGAGAGCTGCGCCGCGACGACGCTCCGGAACGGCGCCTCAGCGGTGGCGTGCAGCCCGCAAGCCAACCGGCCGGGCGGCACCAAGGCCGAGGTGGCAACGCAATCGGCTTCCTCCAGCACGAGGACGGCATCGGCCGACGGGACGCGGGGCGTCTCCTACCTCACGATCTCCTTCTAGAGCGCGCCTCGCCCGCCGGGCCGCGTCCGGCTTGGCTAAGCACTTCTTTACGATCCTCTCTTATGGGGGCGTCGCCGCCATGAGCGCATGCGTGGAGCGCTTGGCACTTTGCGCGGCGGCGCAACAGGAGCATCGGATATGATGGTGAAGCACATCACTGGCGCCGCATTGGCGGCGTCCGTCGCCGCGGCGTTCACGGCGCCGGCGGACGCGGCCACGACGAGCGCGAATCTCGGCGTCAGCGCGACGAACTCGAGCACGTGCACGCTTTCGACGAGCCCGGTCGCTTTCGGAACGATGAATGCGGTCAGCGGCAGCAGCGTCGACGCGGCGGGCAGCATCACGGTCACTTGCACGAACGGCACCAGCTGGTCGGCGGCCGCCGATGCCGGCTCGGGCAGCGGAGCCACGCTGGCGACCCGCAAGCTGGTCTCCGGAGGCAATTTGCTCAATTACGCCCTCTACACCGACAGCGCCCGCACCAATGTGTGGGGCGACGGCTCGAGCGGCAATTCGACCCTGTCCGGAACCGGCTCGGGTTCGGCCCAGAACGTCACCGTCTACGGCCGCATCGCGGCCGGGCAGACCGGCGCCCCGGCCGGGAGCTATTCGGATACGGTCTCAGTGACCGTCACCTATTGATCCCCCCACTCGCCGTCGGCGGGTGAAGGAAGAGCGCGCGGGCCGGTGGCCGGCGCGCTTTTTCTTTGAGCTGCGCGTCTCGCCTGCCCGCCGCCCGCACTCGGGTCTTGGCTAACGGACTGTTAACCATTCGATCCTATTCCGGCCCTGTTCCGACAGGCGTGGGGCTGTGTCTCGGCGGAGCGTCGTATCGTGGGGTACGATCAGAGGAGACACGAATGACCAATTTCAAACGCGCGATCGCGCTCGGCGCGGCGCTCGGGCTTTGCCCGGCTGCCGCCGAGGCGGGCACCGCCAGCTCGAATTTGAGCGTCACCGCGACCGTCACGGCCAATTGCACCGTGTCCACGGCCGCGGTCGCTTTCGGCAACGTCAACACGATCAGCGGCAGCAATGTCGACGGGAGCGGCGGCATCACCGTCACCTGCACCAACGGCTCGACATGGACGGCGGCCGCCGGCGCCGGTTCCGGCACCGGCGCGACCCTCGCCAGCCGCAAGATGACCTCCGGAAGCAATCTGCTGAACTATTCGCTCTACACGGACTCGGGCCGCACCTCCGTCTGGGGCGACGGCTCGACCGGCAACGTGACGATCAGCGGGACCGGCAACGGCGCCGCCCAGAACGTGACGGTGTACGGGCGGGTCGCGGCGGGACAGACGAGCGTTCCGGCCGGCAGCTATTCGGACACCGTCTCCGTCACCGTCACGTACTGAGGTGGCGATGGGACAATTTTCAGGCTCGGCGGGAGTCGTGCATTCCCTCCGACCGCTCCTGGCGGCGGCGCTGTGCGTCGCCGCCAGTCCAGCCGCCGCGAGCACGCTCCGCGTCGATCCGATCAAGGTCGAGATTTCGGCGGATCGGAAGATTGCCTCGATCCGGGTCGAGAATGAGGAGAACGTGCCGGTCGCGGTGCGCTCCTATTGCCTCGCCTGGTCGCAGCCGGGCGGTGAAGACCGGTACGAGGAGAGCGACGCGCTGATCGTGTCGCCGCCGGTCGCAACCATCGCGCCCGGCGCGACCCAGGTCATCCGCGTCGGGCTGCGCCCCGGCACGCCGGCGCGGGGCGCCTATCGGCTGATCGTTGAGGAGATCCCCCCCGCCGAGACCGGCGGCGGCATCCACGTCGCGCTGCGTCTCAGCCTGCCTCTCTACGTCAGCCTCGCGTCGCACGAGCCGTCGCGCCTCCAGTGGCGGAGCTTCCAACGTGCGGACCATAGCCTGGTCGTGGAGGCGGCGAACCCCACCGACGGCTATGTTCGCGCGGAAGCGGCGGACATCGCGGCAGCCACGGGGCTGAAGTCTTCGAGCTTTCCGGGGTTCGCGGTGATCCTGCCGAACAGCAAGCGGCAATGGGTGCTGGGGACGAAGCCCGACATTGCCGATCGCGCGAGATTCGACGCGCTTCTGAGGGCGGCAAGCCCCGATGAGTCGCCGCGCAGCTAGTCTCGCGGCGGCGGGCTTCGGCCTTGCCTGGTTGCTGACCTGCCTCCCCGAAGCGGCTCTCGCCGCTCCGGCCGCTTCGCCGCGCCCGCTGCTGCTCGAGATGACGGTGAACGCGTCGGAGATCGAGGAGCCGCAGCTCTTCCTGTCCGGGCCGGACGGCGCGCTGTATGCGAGCGCAACCGCCCTGCACCACGCCCGGCTTCGCCTGACCGGCGTGGAGACGCTCAATTACCAGGGCGAGACCTTCTACCGGATCGACCACCTCGCCTCCCTCCATGCATCGGTCTCCGAAGAGCGGCAGTCGGTGACCATCGAGGCGGATCCCGCCTTGTTCGAATCGCAGAGCGCGCAGATCGGCGCGGCCGCCCTCCCCCGCATGACGCGCCCGGCCACCGGGCTGTTCGTCAATTATGACGTGGTCGGCGAGCATTCGAACGGGCAGTCCAGCGCGAGCGGCGAGTTCGAGATCAACGGCTTCGCGGCGGGCGGCGTCGCGACAAGCAATTTCGTCGTCCATGGCGGCGCCGGAGGGACGTCGGCAGTGCGGCTGGAGACGTCGTTCACCGTCGACCGCCCGGATCATATGAGCTCGCTGCGGATCGGCGACACGATCTCCCGCGGCGGGGTGGGCGCCGCGTCCTTCCGCTTCGCCGGCCTGCAATATGCCCGCAACTTCGACACGCAGCCGGGCTTTATCACGATGCCGCTGCCGAGCCTGGGCGGCAGCGCCGCCCTCCCCTCCACCCTCGACGTCTACGTCAACAACGCGCTTCAGGGCACGAAGGCCGTCCAGCCGGGACCTTTTCAGCTGGCCGAAATCCCCGTCCAGGCCGGTGGCGGCGATATCAGGCTGGTGATGCGCGACGTGCTCGGGCGCGAGGTCATCGTCGACCAGCCTTATTACGCCTCGCGCGACATGCTGCGGAATGGTCTCAACGACTTTTCCTATGAGGTTGGCTTTGTGCGGAAAGATTTCAGTGTTTCGAGCAACTCTTACGGTCCGCTTATGGCGTCCGTCACCCAGCGTTACGGCCTCACCGACGGCATGACGCTGGACATGCACGCCGCGGCGACGGCTCGCCTTCAGAATTTCGGCGCGGGCACGGAAGTCCTGCTCGGGCGGTTCGGGATCTTCTCCGGCGAGATGGCCGCAATGCTCGCGCGCGGTCGTGTCAGCACGCAAGTCTCCGCCGGCCTGGAGCACCACTCGAACGTCCTGTCGCTCGGCGCCCACGGCCAGATCACCGGGCGGTCCTATCAGTCGGCCGGGGTCGCGACGCTGCAGCCGAGCCCCCGAACGAGCGTGGACGGATTCGCCGATCTCCGCCTCGCCAATCGTGTTTCAATCGGCCTCAACACCATCGTTCGGACCCGCTACGCTGCGCCGAGCGAGCGCATCGCCGGCGCCTATGCCCATCTCGGCTTCGGAAGCGCCGGCGGACTGCAATTCTACGCGCAATATGCCGCGGCCGAGCATCGCAGCCTGACGATCGGCTTTTCCCTGTCGCTGCTGCTGCAGCACCACCGCTCGGCCACCTTGTCCGTCGACACCGAGCAGGGCCGGCCCACCGCTTATGCCTCCATCCAGTCGGATCCTCCCGTCGGAATCGGCTCGGGCTGGCGGCTCAACGCCGCGCTGGGAAGCACCAATGCGGTCGGCGGCGCCTACACCCTCCATACGGGCAGCTCGGCCTTCACCGTGGAAGCGGCGCAGACCGACAGGCAGACCGGCATTCGTCTTTCCGCGACCGGTTCGATCGAGCTGGTGGACGGCCAGGTCTTCGCCTCGCGCCAGCTGGGGAACAGCTTCGCATCCGTCTCGGTCGGCCCCTATTCCGGCGTCCGGATATATGCCGACAACCAGCTCGTCGCGAGGACGGACCGGTCCGGGCACGCCATCGTTCCGGGCCTGCGGCCCTATGAATCGAACCGGATCAGGGTCGAGGATGCCGATCTTCCCATCGAAGCGCAGATGCTCACGAGCGAGTCGGCCGTGCGGCCCTACGCGAAGACCGGCGTGGCGGTGAGCTTCACGCCCGTCGCGACGAACGGGCTCGTCCTCTGGGTCCGGACTCCGGACGGCGCGGCGTTGGCGGCCGGGGCGAGCGTCGCCATCGACGGCCGAAGCGATGGCACAATCGTCGCGCCCGGCGGCATGATCTACGTGCCGACCGCGGCCGGGGACGTGCAGCTGACCGTTCGCTGGCCCGGCCATTTATGCCGCGTCACCGCCGCCCTTCCCGCTCGCGCGGGACCGCAGCCGGTGCTGAGGGGCCTCGTCTGCCGCCCGCCGGCAATCCTGGCGGCAGCGCAGTGAAATTCGGCAGCGACATGGCGCGGCGGGCGAATGCGCGCCTATACCGCCGGTGCGGACTCCCGTCGGGCTTTCCGCGGGTGCCGGAATCCCGGGAAAGGCTGGAGCGGGTCGTGCAGCGGTCGGTGAAATACCTTCTCCCAGCCTTCCTGGCTCTTTTCCCGAGCGGCGCCGTGGGAGCGGTCACCTGCACCGTCAGCACCGTTCCGGTCGCATTCGGCAGCTATGTTCCAAGCTTGGGCACGCCGACCGACGGTGTCGGCACGATCAACATCAATTGCGACAAGGCCCCGGCCTCGAACCCAATCTCGATCAGCGCGGGCAGGTCCGGGTCCTTCACCAGCCGCACGATGAGCAACGGCAAGTCGAACCTGAGCTACAATCTCTATACGAGCGCGGCGCGCACGCAGGTCTGGGGCGACGGCACAGGCGGTAGCGCGAAGGTAAGCTATGGCGGTGGCGGCGCCAAAACCTTTGCGATCACTGTCTATGGGCGCATCACCGCTTTGCAGAACGTCACCGCCGGATCCTATTCGGATTCCCTCTTGGTCACGATCAGCTTCTGAGCGGATCGGCGCGGCGGCAGCTGCGGCGCAGTGGACAGAAAGAAGCCGACGCGCGAAGGAGGGGCGCGTTCGCTTCACCGGAGACTCCATGTCCGAAATCCGCATTGCCCCGTTCGACTGGGCCGACCCGTTCGCGCTCGACGCGCAGCTGTCGGATGAGGAACGGCTCGTCCGCGATACGGCCGAAGCCTATGCGCGGGACAAGCTGCAGCCGCGGGTGACGTCGGCCTTTCTCGACGAGCGGTTCGACCGAGAGATCATGAGCGAGATGGGGGAATTGGGCCTGCTCGGGGCGACAATCCCCGGCGAGTATGGCGGGGCGGGTCTCAATTATGTGAGCTACGGCTTGGTCGCGCGGGCGGTGGAGCGGGTGGACAGCGGGTATCGCTCCGCGATGTCGGTGCAGTCGAGCCTCGTCATGCATCCGATCCATACCTACGGCAGCGAAGCCCAAAGGAAGAAATATCTGCCGAAGCTCGCGACCGGCGAATGGGTCGGCTGCTTCGGCCTCACCGAGCCAGACGCGGGCTCCGACCCCGGTTCGATGCGGACCCGGGCGCAGAAGGTGGACGGCGGCTACCGCCTCACCGGCACCAAGATGTGGATCACCAATTCGCCGATCGCCGACGTGTTCGTCGTCTGGGCGAAATCGGACGCCCATGAGGGCGCGATCCGCGGCTTCATCCTCGAAAAGGGCATGACAGGCCTGTCGGCGCCGAAGATCAAAGAGAAGCTGTCGCTCCGCGCCTCGATCACCGGCGAGATCGTCATGGATGGGGTCGAGGTGCCGGAGGAGAACATCTTCCCCGAGATCAGCGGCCTCAAGGGCCCGTTCGGCTGCCTCAACCGCGCCCGCTACGGCATCGCCTGGGGCGCGATGGGCGCGGCCGAGGCGTGCTATGCGGCCGCCCGCACATACACGCTCGACCGCAAGCAGTTCGGCAAGCCGCTCGCCGCCAACCAGCTCGTCCAGCTGAAGCTCGCCAACATGGCGACCGAGATTTCGCTCGGCCTGCAGGCGGCGCTGCGGGTCGGGCGGCGGATGGACGAGGGCGAGCTCGTCCCCGAGACAATCAGCCTCATCAAGCGCAACAATGTCGGCAAGGCGCTGGATATCGCCCGCACCGCGCGGGACATGCACGGCGGCAACGGCATCTCGGCCGAATTCCAGGTCATGCGCCACGCGATGAACCTGGAGACGGTCAACACCTATGAGGGCACGCACGACGTCCACGCCCTCATCATCGGCCGGGCGATCACCGGGATCAGCGCCTTCTGATGGACAAGCCTCTCGCCGGCCTGAAAGTGCTCGAGCTGGCGCGGATCCTAGCCGGGCCGTGGGCTGGGCAGCTGCTCGCGGATCTCGGCGCGACGGTGGTGAAGGTCGAGCGGCCGGACGTGGGTGACGACACCCGTCATTGGGGCCCACCTTTCGCGGCGGACGGGGCGGCGGCCTATTTCCACGCCTGCAACCGCGGCAAGCAGTCGCTGGCGATCGATCTCGAAGCGCCGGAGGGCCAGGAGCAGGTCCGTGCGCTTGCCGCCGAGGCCGACGTGCTGATCGAGAATTTCAAGGTGGGCGGCCTCGCCCGCTATGGGCTCGACTACGCCTCACTCTCCGCGCTGAACCCCGGCCTCGTCTATTGCTCGATCACCGGCTTCGGCCAGGACGGCCCCTACGCCCCCCGCGCGGGCTACGATTTCATCATCCAGGGCATGGGCGGCGCCATGTCGCTGACCGGCGAACCGGACGGCGAGCCGCAGAAGGCGGGCATCGCCTATGCCGACATCTTCACCGGCCTCTATTCCACGGTCGCCATCCTCGCCGCACTGCGGGAGCGGGATCGCACCGGTAAGGGCGCCCACATCGACATGGCGCTGCTCGACACGCAGGTGGCGGTGCTCGCCAACCAGGCGCTGAACTGGATGGTTTCGGGCAAGGTCCCGCACCGGATGGGCAACGGCCATATCAATCTCGTGCCGTACCAAGCATTCAAGGTCGCCGACGGCGAGGTGATCGTCGCGGTCGGCAACGACCGCCAGTTCGCGCGGCTTTGCGAGATCCTCGGCCTGCCGGAACTGGCCGGGGACGAGCGCTTCCGCACCAATCCGGCGCGGGTGGTCCATCGGGACGCGCTGATCCCGCTGCTGGCGGAAAAGATGGCGCGCCGCGGACGGCAGGAATTCTCGGAGGCGCTGGAGGCGGCCGCCATCCCCGCCGGCCCGATCAACACTGTCGACGCCGTCTTCGCCGATCCGCAGGTGGTCCATCGCGGGCTCAAGCTGGACGGGGAAATTCCCGGCCTCGCCTCCCCGATCGTCATCGACGGTAAAAGGCAGGTGTCGGACGCGCGCAGCCCCCGCCTCGGTTCCGGCGGCGGCTTCGACTGATCCTTATTATTGCGGGCC
Source organism: Allosphingosinicella sp. (assembly GCA_036269695.1). Taxonomy (GTDB): domain Bacteria; phylum Pseudomonadota; class Alphaproteobacteria; order Sphingomonadales; family Sphingomonadaceae; genus Allosphingosinicella. The sequence goes on from DATBDY010000057.1 coordinate 53,048, forward strand.
GTCCGGCGAAGGTCCATCCTTCGGGCAGTCATGGTTGCGAACAATGTCCTTCGAGCGTCTCCTGCTTGGTCTTTTCATTGCCGCCGGCCTGCTGATCCTCTTTCTGGTCGCGGTGCGGGAAGGCCGCTTCGCCTCGCCTCGCCACCGCAAGGCTGTCGTGGCCGCCATAATCGTGGCGGCGCTCCTCATCTGGCTCGTCCCCTTCCCCGCTCGCTGAGGAGGCCGGCTTGATCCGGCAATTTGGCGTCCTCCCGGTCCGGTCCGGGGCAAACGGAGAGGTCGAGATCCTGCTGATCACCTCGCGCGAGACGCGGCGGTGGGTCGTGCCGCGCGGCAACCCGATCGCCGGCCTCTCGCCGCCGCTCTCCGCTGCTCAGGAGGCGTTCGAGGAGGCCGGCATCTTCGGCGACGTCGAGGTCGATCCGCTCGGCCGCTATCGCTACGACAAGCGCCGCGCGTCGGGCGAGATGGATGAGGCGGAAGTCGAATTGTTCGCGATGCGCGTCGTCGAAATTCTCGACGACTGGCCGGAGAAGGCCCAGCGCGAGCGGCGCTGGTTCTCCCAGCAAGAGGCCGCCGCCGCGGTGGCGGAAGCGGACCTGGCGGCTTTGGTCGCAGCATTCGGTCGCGACGGCGACGTTGGATCGTCACGCATTTCCGTCTAGCAGCGGACGCATGATCGAGGACATATTGGAGGCGCTGCACGAGCCGGCTTTGGTCGTGTCCGGCGGCCGCGTGCGCACCGCCAACGGGCCGGCCCGGCTCATCCTCGGCCGCGATGTCGAGGGGCAGGACGTGCGCCTCGCCATCCGCCATCCCGCCGCCGTCGAGCGGCTGCTCACCGCCAATCCGCAGGGCCCGGAGGTGGCGGAGCTGGTCGGGCTGGGCGAAGCCGAGCGGCGCTGGATGATGAGCGTGATGCCGCTCGCCGACGGCGCCCTCTTCGTCCGCCTCAGCGACCGCAGCGAGGCCCATGCCGCCGAACAGATGCGAGTCGATTTCGTCGCCAATGCCAGCCACGAGCTGAGGACGCCGCTCGCCACGCTGGTCGGCTATGCCGAGACCCTGCGCGAGCAGAGTGCCGAGCTGGACACCGAGACGCGGGAGCGCTTCACCGCCATCGTCCATGACGAGGCGCGGCGGATGCAGCGGCTGGTCGAGGACCTCATTTCCCTCTCCCGCATCGAGGCGGAAAGATTCAGCGCCCCGCGCGACGCGCTCGATCTGAGCGAAATCGTCCAGGAGAGCGTCGCCGGGCTGCGCAGCCTCGCTCAGGGGCGCGAGTCCAAGATCGAGCTGGAGATCGAACCCGATCTGCCGCCGGTAACCGGCGATCTCAGCCAGATCCTCCAGCTGATCGACAATCTCGTCAGCAATGCGCTGCGCTACGGCCGTCGGGGCACGCCCGTGGCCGTGGCGCTCCGGCGCGAGCGCGACATGCTCCATCTCAGCATCGCCGACGAAGGCGAAGGGATCGCGCCCGAGCATATCCCGCGCATCACCGAGCGCTTCTACCGCGTCGATCCGAGCCGCAGCCGCTCGCTCGGCGGCACCGGGCTCGGCCTTTCCATCGTCAAGCATATCGTCGAACGGCACCGCGGCCGGATCCGCTTCGAAAGCGAGCTCGGCAAGGGCACGATCGTCCACGTCCTGCTGCCGATCGCGGAGAAAGCGGCATGAGCAAGGGCAAGTTGCTGCTGGTCGAGGATGACCGTGCACTGGCCGAATTGCTGATCTGGCATTTCACCCGCCAAGAGTTCGACGTCCGCCGCACCGCCGACGGCGAGGAGGCCCTGCTGCTCGCCGAGGAAGAGGTGCCGGACGTCGTCATCCTCGACTGGATGATCGAGGGCATTTCCGGTCTCGAAGTCTGCCGCCGCCTCCGCCGCAGGGAGGCGACCGCGAACGTCCCCATCATCATGCTGACAGCACGCGGCGAGGAAGCGGACCGGATCCGCGGCCTCGAGACCGGCGCCGACGATTATGTCACCAAGCCGTTCAGCCCCAACGAGCTGATCGCCCGGGTCGGCGCGGTGCTTCGGCGGGTGCGGCCGGCGCTGGCGGGCGAGGCGCTCCATTATGGCGACCTCGAAATGGACGTCGCCGCGCACAAGGTGCGGCGCGGCGGCCGTCCCGTCCCGCTCGGGCCGACCGAGTTCCGGCTGCTGCGCCACCTGATGGAGCATCCCGGCCGCGTCTTTTCGCGAGAGCGGCTGCTCGATTCGGTCTGGCCGCAGGACGCGGAGATCGACGTGCGCACCGTCGACGTCCACGTCCGGCGCCTGCGCAAGGCGCTGAACGAGGCCGGCGGCCCCGACCTCATCCGTACCGTCCGGTCCGCTGGCTATGCCTTGGACGCCGAGGGTGACGGCTGATCCGCACCTGTTGGCCCCCGACCTGCAACAAAACCCTCATCGACGAGTCTTTTTTCCCCTGCTACCGGAGCCGCGGCGCTTTCGGCTGACAAGGGGGACGAGATGTTGAACCTGTTCCAGGCGCTGATGCCGAAGGAGAGCCGCTTCTTCGACCTCTTCGAGCGCCACGCCGAGACCCTGGTCGGCGGCTCGGAAGTGATGAGCCTGATGTTCGCGGGCAAGCAGCCGATCGAGGAGGCGTGCCGGCAGATCTCCAATTATGAGACGCAGGCCGATGGCGTCACCCGCGACGTCCTCCACGCCGTCCGCCGCACCTTCATCACGCCGTTCGACCGCAGCGCGATCACCGATCTCATCTCCTCAATGGACGATGCCATCGACGAGATGCAGAAGACGGGCAAGGCGATCACCCAGTTCGGGGTCGCCGCCTTCGAGCCGCAAATGTGCGAGATGGCGGCGCTCGCCGAGCAAGCGGCGGGGCTGGTCGCCGAGGCGATGCCGCTGCTGCGCTCGGTGCGAAGCAACCATGGCGCGCTCGACAAGATCACGGAACAGATCGTCCATCTCGAGGAGGAGGCCGACAATCTCCACGATTCCGGCCTCAAGGCGCTGTTCCAGGCGACGAAGGACGGCAATGCGATGAACTATATCGTCGGCCGCGAGATCTACAGCCATTTGGAACGGGTCCTCGACCGGCTCGAGGACGTGGCGAACGAGATTTCCGGCATCGTCATCGACCACGCCTGACCCGTGGAGCCCACCCTCGCCTTTCCCTTGCTGGTCGCGCTGATCGCGGTCGCTCTGTTTTTCGACCTGCTGAACGGCCTCCACGACGCCGCCAATTCGATCGCCAGCATCGTCTCGACCCGCGTGCTCAAGCCGCAATATGCGGTGGTCTGGGCCGGTTTCTTCAATTTCATCGCGTTCCTGGTCTTTGGCACCCACGTCGCGCAGACGATCGGCAAGGGCATCATCGATCCCGCCATCGTCGACGCGAGCGTGATCTTTGCCGCCCTGATCGGCGCGATCTGCTGGAATCTGCTGACCTGGGCGTTCGGGATTCCGTCCTCGAGCAGCCATGCCTTGATCGGCGGGCTGCTCGGCGGCGGCATCGCCAAGGCCGGCGTCGGCGTGGTCGTCTGGTCGGGCACGATCAAGACGATCTTCGGCATCTTCCTCGCGCCGATCCTGGGCCTGCTCGTCGCTCTGCTCCTGATGCTCGCCATCTCGTGGGCGTTCCGGCGGGTGAACGCCAACAAGGCGGACCGCATCTTCCGCCGCACCCAGTTCTTCACCGCCGCCCTCTATTCGCTCGGCCATGGCGGCAACGACGCGCAGAAGACGATGGGGATCATCGCCGTCCTGCTCTATTCACAGGGCCTGCTCGGCGGGAAGTTCCACATTCCTTTCTGGGTGATCCTCTCTTGCCAGGCGGCAATGGGCATCGGCACCCTGCTCGGCGGCTGGCGGATCGTCCACACGATGGGCTCGAAGATCACGCGCCTCAGCCCGCCGCAGGGGGTGTGCGCGGAGCTTGGCGGCTCGATCATGCTGTTCGCGGCGACCGGCCTCGGCATTCCAGTATCCACCACCCACACGATCACCGGCTCGATCATGGGCGTCGGCGCGGCGCGGCGCGCCTCGGCGGTGCGCTGGGGCATCGCCGGCAATATCGTGATCTCCTGGCTGATCACCCTCCCCGCCGCGGCCCTCGTGGCGGCGGCGACTTACTGGCTCACGCGCCTCTTCTGAGCGGCCTCAGTCGGGAATGCCGACGCGGTGGCGGAAGACGAGCTCCCCACCCTTCCAGCCGGTGAAGCCGAGGATCAGGAAGGCGACGCCCGAGAGGTAGACCCCGGGCGAGGCGACGGCGCCGGCATGGTCGTGAAGGCGCAGGATCAGGTTGACCAGCTCGACCGCGACCGCGGTGACGTTCCCGATCATGTGCATCCACGCGTCGGAAAGCGCCCGAATGCGGCGATCGCCGAGGAAGTCGGTGAGGCCCGCCAGCGCCGCGGCGGCCGCGGTCACCAGCCCCGCGGCCAGCAGCCAGAAGGAAAAATTGGCCCACCAGGCATGCTTCAGGAAGAGGAAAGCGAGATCCGTCAGGAACGCGCCGGTGAAGAAGGCGATCGGATAGGAGACGATCGCCGGGTGGATGGGGTGGCCCATGAATTGGGCGGTGCTCCGCGGATTCGAGCCGTTCATCGCGTTTCCCCTCTCGTGGCTGACATAATTTGACGTCAGCCGGTCGCCGAGGTTCCGGAAGGGTCAGGCCGTCTTATTTCACGCGGCGGAACAACAGGATGGGAGCGCCTCTGTAGGTCGCCTCTTCACGCTCGGCGAAGCCGCAGCGCTCGGCGACGCGGATCGAAGGCGCGTTGCCGGGATCGATGATGGCGGGAATGACCGGCGCCTTCAGCGCCTCGTCCGCCCAGGCGAGCCCGGCCTGCACGGCTTCGGTCGCATAGCCCTTGCCGTGGGCATGGGGAGAGAAGATCCAGCCCATTTCAGGCAGGCCCTCGATGGAGGGGTGCATGTCGCGCTTGAAATCGGCGAAGCCGACCTGCCCGATCAGATCGCCCTCTTCCTTTCGCTCGACCGCCCAATAGCCGTAGCCGAACATCGACCAGGCGCCGGCGGAGGAGAGGATCCGCCGCCACGTATCCTCGCGGCCGAACGGATGCCCGCCGAGATGGCGCACGACCTCGGCATCGCCCATGGTCGCGGCCCATGGGGCGAGATCGTCCTCGCGAAAGGCGCGGAGGCGGAGCCGCGCAGTCTCGAGGATCGGGACCACGCGTGCTCGGTCTTATTTCTTGCCGAGGGTGAGGCCGCCGAAGCGCTTGTTGAAGCGCGCGACCTGGCCGCCGGAATCGACCAGCTTGCTATTGCCGCCGGTCCAGGCCGGGTGGACCTTGGGATCGATGTCGAGCTGGAGCGTGTCGCCTTCCTTGCCGTAGGTCGAACGGGTCTCGAAGGTGGTGCCGTCGGTCATCTGCACCGTGATCGTGTGATAATCGGGGTGGACGTTGCTCTTCATCGTCTTGATTTCCTTGAATTTGGCTGGTTCCGACCAGCCTCAATGGAGGCGCGCGCGGACGCTCGGGCGCCGATCTAGCTGCCGAGGCACGAATTGACAAGTGTAGGCGCGGCGCATAGCCCCGCCACAGCGAAGGTGCCGGCCGAGAGACCGGTGAAAATGGGAAGCCGGTGAATTTCCGGCGCTGTGCCCGCAACTGTAAGCGGCGAGCCGCCCCTCTTTAAGGGAGGGAACCGGCCGTGACCCGCGAAGCCAGGAGACCTGCCTCCGCCGTCGTCCGCATCCGGCCGGGACCAGCCTGCGGTGCGGGGAAGGCGCGGGCTTGCCGCCGGTGCCGTCCCTCCGAGGCGACATGTGAATGTCGTTCAAAGGAGGAGACGAAATGCACCCGATATTGTTGCTCGCAGCCCTTGCCCCGGCCGAGGCCGAGGCTGCCCAATCCGACCAGGCGATCGTTGTCACCGCGTCGCGCGAACCCGAGGCGGAGGCCGACGCGCCGGTCTCGGCGACCTTGTTCGACCGGGCGACGCTGGAGGCGCTGGCGCTGCCGATGACGGCGGATGTGCTGCGGCTGTCGCCCGGCGTCGCCGTCGCCGAGACCGGCCCGCGCGGCACCCAGACCCAGATCCGTATCCGCGGCGCCGAGGCGAACCACACTTTGCTGTTCGTCGACGGCATCCGCTTCAACGATCCCGCCGCCGGGAATGAGGCGCGGTTCGAACTGCTCACCAACGACGCGCTGTCGCGGGTGGAGATCGTCCGCGGACCGCAATCGGCCCTGTGGGGCTCGGAGGCTTTGGGCGGCGTCGTCGCGCTCGACAGCGCCGATCCGTTCGCGGTGCGCGGCCTCAGCGCGCTTGGGGAAGTTGGCAGCCTGCAGAGCGCCCGTGCCTCCGTCCAGGGCGCGGCTTCGGCCGGGCCGGTCGGCGTCAGCGCCTCGGCCGGTTGGGTCCACAGCGAGGGGGTCGATTCCTGCGGCTGCCATGGCGACCGCGACGGGTTCGACAATCGCTCGGCGAGCCTCAAGGCGGTGGTGAAGCCCCTCCCCTCGCTCGAGCTCGGCCTCGTCGGCCACTGGATCGAGGGTTACAGCGAGTTCGACGGTTCCGATCCCGTGACCTTCCTGCGCGCGGACACGCAGGACAATACGCACAATGAAGTGGGCGCGGTGCGCGGCTGGGGCGCGTTCGCGAGCGGCGGCTGGTCGTTCAAGGCGGATACGAGCTGGCTCGGCAGCACCAATCGCAATTTCCTCGCCGATGCGCCGCTCAACCGCACATCCGGCGAGCGTTTCACCGCCGGCGCGCAGCTGTCGCGCAGCTTCGGCGGCCAAGATCTGATCGCCGCCGTCGACCATGAATCTGAGCGCTTCCACGCCCGCGACCAGAGCTTCTTCGGGGCCACCGACCAGGACCGCTCGCGCCGCTTCACCGCCCTCGTCGGCGAATGGCGCGGGCGCTGGGCCTCCTTCCTCTCGACGGACGTGGCGGTGCGGCGCGACTGGTTCAGCGCTTTCGCCGACGCGACCACGTTGCGTGCGGCGGCCATCGTCACGCCGGTCTCCGGCTGGAAGCTTCATGCCGCTTATGGCGAGGGCATTGCCCAGCCGACCTTCTTCGATCTCTACGGCTTCTTCCCGGGCTCCTTCCAGGGCAATCCGGGGCTGAAGCCGGAGCGGTCGAAAGGCTGGGAGGCAGGCATCCGCTGGGAGGGCGCGAAGGCCGGTGCCGGGATGACCGGCTTCTCCAGCGATCTTCGCGACGAAATCGTCGACACGTTCGATCCTGTCACCTTCCTGTCCGGCACCGCGAACGCGACTGGCAAGAGCAAGCGAAGCGGCGTCGAATTCGAGGCGCATTACCGCCCCTCCCGCGCGTTCCAGCTGATCCTCAACTACACCTATCTCCACGCGACCCAGCAGCAGGTCACAGGCACCGCTCAGCTTGTGGAGGTTCGGCGGCCGCGGCACATAGCGAACCTGATCGCGACCGGACAAGCGGGCCGGCTGACCTGGGGCGTCAGCGGCGCCTATGTCGGGGGGCGGACGGACCAGGACTTCAACTTCTTCCCGGCGGCGACGGTCGTGCTGCACCCCTATCTGCTCGCTTCGGCCAATGTCGGCTGGCGTTTCGCCCACGGTTTCGAAGCCTATGTGCGGGCGGAAAATGCGTTCGACGCCCATTATCAGGACGTGATCGGTTTCCACACGCCCGGAAGGACGGTCTATGCGGGCATCCGTATTCGTCTTGGCACTTAGCCTCGCGGCCGGGCCGGCGACGGCGGCGCCCCAGCGCGTCGCGTCGCTGAACCTGTGCACGGACGAGCTGCTGCTCCTGCTCGGCGATCCGAAGCAGATCGCCTCAGTGACGCACCTGGCGCAGAATCCGGCGGAGACGCCGCTCTGGCGCCAGGCGCGGCGCTTCCCGCGCAACGACGGCAGCCTCGCGTCCGTCGCCGGGCTGCGCCCCGATCTCGTCCTCACCATGGGCGGCGGCGCCCGCGACCGCGCCGGCATCGCCCGCCGGCTCGGCATCCGGCTGCTGGACCTGCCTTATCCGCAGAACCTCGTCGATGTGGCGGCCGAACTGAGGACCGTGGCGGGGGCGCTCGGCCATGCCGACGCCGCCAAGCCTTGGCTGATCGCAATGGCCAGCCTCCAGCACACCGCGCCGCCGCCGCACCTCGATACGATCTGGCTCGGCGGCGGCGGGCGCACGGTCGCGGCGGGAAGCCTCGCCGCCCAATGGATGGGGTTGGCGGGATTGCGCCAACGGCCGCTCGTTGGCGATCGCCTGTCGCTCGAGGAATTGCTGGCGTGGCCGCCGGCCCTGATCCTCCGCAGCGACTATCGTGCCGGCCAATATTCGAACGACCAGCGCTGGCTCTCGCATCCGCTCGTCGCGCGCACCCACGGCTCGCGAACGGTGGCGACGGACGGCCGCCTCTGGACCTGCATGGGGCCGCTGCTCGCGCCCGAGATCTTGCGGCTTCGGAAGGGGCTGGGCCGGTGAGCATGCGGGCGACGACCCTGCTTTGGCTGCTCTGCGTCCTGCTGTTCGCGGCCTCCCTGCTGATCCCTTGGGGCGATCTCGCATCGCTCTTCCACCAGGACCGCGGCCTGGCTTTCGCCGTGTTGCGCGAGCTGAGGCTGCCGCGCGCCCTGCTGGCGCTTTTCTACGGGGCTATGCTGGGAGCATCGGGCGCCGCGATCCAGGCGCTCTTCGCCAATCCCCTCGCCTCTCCCGACCTCACCGGAACGACCAGCGGCGCCGCGCTTGGGGCCGTCCTCACCGCTTACATTTTCGGCTTCACCGCTCCCATCGCCTTGTCCCTCGGTGCGATGGGTGGCGCTTTGGGTGCGCTCCTGCTGCTGCTCCTGCTCGCCGGAGCCGCGGCGGAGACGGCGACGTTGCTGCTCGCGGGCCTCGCCATCAGCGCGCTGGCGGGGGCACTCACCACCCTCGCGCTTGCCCTCGCCCCCTCCCCCTTCGCCTTTTACGATGCCTATGAATGGCTGATGGGCTCGCTGATCGACCGCAGCCTCGCCCAAGCTCTGTTCGCATCGGTGCCCGCGCTCGCGACCATCCTGCTGCTGATGCGGCTGCGGCCCGCGCTCGACAGCCTCACGCTCGGCGAAGAGGTCGCGCAATCCTTCGGGCACGACATCAGGAGGCTGCGCCTTGCCGTGGTCTGCCTCAGCGCCGCCGGGGTCGGCGCCTGCGTCGCGATCTGCGGTGCGATCGGCTTCGTCGGCCTGGTCGCGCCGATCTTCGCGCGGCGGCTGACCGGCGGTCATCCCGGCCGGGCGATCGGGCCCGCCGCTTTGATCGGCGGATCGCTCCTGCTCGCCTCGGACCTCATCGTACGGCTGGCGCCCCTCGGCCGCACGCTGCCGATTGGAGTCGTCACCGCCTTGCTCGGCGCGCCCTTCTTCCTGTGGCTGGTCGTCCACGTGCGCTGGAGGATGAGCCGATGATCCCGTGTCTCGAAGCGCGGGGCCTGCGCATCGCCGGCAGACTGGAGCCAACCGATCTGCTGCTGGAATCGCCGCAATTCCTCTGCCTCGTCGGGCCGAACGGCAGCGGCAAGACCAGCCTGCTCCACGCTTTGGCCGGAATCGGGCCGAGCGAGGGCGAGGTCCGGATCGACGGCCGCAGCCTCGCGCCGCTGCCGCTCGACGAGCGCAAGCGGCTGCTTGCCTTCCTCCCCGCCTCCCGCGACGTACCCTGGCCGGTCACCGGCCGAAGCCTGGTCGCGCTCGGCCTGCCGGGCGGAGCCAACGAAGCGGAAGCCGAACAGGCGCTGGCGGCGCTCGACGCCGTGGACCTCGCCGACCGCCGCGTCGACCGCCTCTCGACCGGAGAGCGTAGCCGAATCCTGATCGCCCGCGCGTTGGCGGCGCGCCCGCGCCTGCTGTTGCTCGACGAGCCCGCTGCCAATCTCGATCCGCACTGGCAGCTCAGGCTGATGGCGCATCTCCGCGCCCTCTCGCGCGATCAGATCGTGATCGCCGCGATGCACGACCTCGATCTCGCCGCGCGCTTCGCCGACCGGATGCTGGTGATGGACGGCGGACATATCGTTGCCGACGGCATACCCGCCGAGCTGATCGATGGTCCGGAAATCCGCAGCGTGTTCGGGATCGAGCGCCGCGGCGGCGCCTGGGAATTGCTCAGTCCGACGGCGGATCCGCGATCATCGCCGTGAAATTGGCCTCGGCGGCGAGCTGGCCGTCGACTAGCACCCGGCCGGCGAACTTGCAGACCTTGCCGCGGTCCTGGACGAGGTCGACCTCGATGTGCAGCAGCACGCCGGGCTCGACCGGCTTCCTGAACTTCGCGCCATCGATCGCCATGAAATAGACGAGCTTGCCCGAGCCGGCGAGGCCGAGCGATTCGACCGCCAGCACGCCTGACGCCTGGGCCATCGCCTCGACGAGCAGCACGCCCGGCATGATCGGCCGGGTTGGGAAATGGCCCTGGAAGAAGGGCTCGTTGATCGTCACCGCCTTGATGCAGACGATCCGCTTGCGCGGGATCAGCTCCTCGACCCGGTCGACGAGCAGCATCGGGTAACGGTGGGGCAGCGCCGCCATCACCCGCCGGATATCCAGCGGGCCGATGGCGGCGGTGCCTGAGGGTTCGGAGCTCACCGGCCCTGCGGTTGCGTCCCCGGCGGGGGCGCCGGAAGCGGGGTCACGCTGACGTTCGGCACGGCGGCGTTGAGTGCCGTCAGCACCTCGTTGGTGACGTCGAGCGCAGGCGCATGGGCCAGCGTCGCGCCGACGTCCATCAGCAGGTTGGCGCCATGGGCGTTCATCACCTGGGTGTAGATCGGCGCCAGCCGCTCGTTGAGCTGCCGGGCGACATTGGCGCGGGTCGACTGGATGTTCTGGTCGAGCCGCTGCAGCTCCTGGTTCGCCGCATCCTGGCGGGTCTGGAGCGCCTGCACGCGCTGGTTGAGCGCCGCTTCGGCGGCGGAGCGCGCGGCGCCCTGCGGCTGGCTGCGGGTGGCGGTCGCCGCCTGCTGGATCGACGTCATTTCCGCCTGCAGCGGCTGACCGAGCTGCTGAGCCCGCTGCTGCCCCTGCGCGATCATCGACTGAAGCTGCGCCGAGGCCGCCCGGCAGGCGGTGCACTCGCTGAAGAGGCGCTCGGTGTCGACGACGACGATCGCCGCCGCCGGCGCCCGCTGCGCCGAGGCGGCGGCGGGAATACCGAGAAGAAGCGCGGCGGTTGCCGTGCCGAGAAGGAATTTGGTCATCAGAATGCGGTCCCTACGTTGAATGTGACGAGTTTTGTATCATCCCCGGGCGCCTTGATAAGCGCCTTCGCTATATCGATCCTGAACGGGCCGAACGGCGAATTCCAGTTGACTCCGAAGCCGATCGACACGCGCGGTCGCGGCGTGTCGCCGTAGAATTGCTCCGAGAACGGCGTGATGCCGGAGACGAAATTGGTGCCGGTGGCGCAGGTGCCGTCGCTCGCCGTCTCGCTCGGCTGCCCGCCGGAGTTGACGCAATGGTTCCTGGCCAGGACATTGTTCGGATCGATCGTCTGCGTGGCCGGATGGCGGACGCCGAAGACCGCGCCCACGTCCACGAAGACCGACGGCCTCAGGCCGAGCTCGCGGAACTGGTTGCTGACCGGGATCTCGATCTCGGCGCGTCCCAGATAATAAGCGCGGCCGCCGATCGCGTCGTCGACGATGCTGTTCTTGTCGTTGTTCAGCACGAACACGGTGTGGTTGTTGGCATCTGTCGTGGTGGTGAAGCTTCCGTCGGCGTTCTGCTTGTAGAAACGGCGGATCACGCGGGGGCCGACGCCGCGGATGTCGAAGCCGCGGATATCGGGCTCGCCGAGGAAGAAGCGATCGGTGAGCCGGACCGGATCCTCGTCCGGCGCCGGCGCCTTTTCGAAGCTGTGGATGTAGCCGGCCTCGCCCGAGAGCGAGAAGACGAAATTGCCGGGAAGGCGCCAGAATTTGGCACCGTTCAGCTTGCTCCGCAGGTAGCGGACGCTGCCGCCGAGGCCGGCCAGGTCCTGGTTGAACCCAATCCGCTGGCCCCTGGTCGGGCGCAGGCTGTTGTCGACGTTGTTGTAGAAGAGCGTGTAGCCGATCGCCGACGTCGTCCGGTTGCCGAGCGCTTCGCAGAGGTAGCGGCCGGCCTTGAGCGGATCGCAGACCGGCGGAAGCGGCCCGTCTCCGTCGGGGTCGGTGAAGAAGGTCGCCTGGTCGAGCGAGACCTTGTCGACGCTGAGCTGATAGCGCAGCGCCAGCGACCAATATTCGGTCAAGGCCAGGCCGAAGCGAAGCGTCCCGCCGGTCGAGACCTGATCGTAGGTCGTCTGGCGGCTGGTGCCGATGAAGTTGAAGCTGTTGAAATCGCGGCGGAACAGGTCGAAGCCCATCGCGATGTTGCGGCCGAACACATAGGGTTCGGTGAAGCCGAGATCGACCGACTTCGAATAGCTCGAATAGTTGACCGAGGCGCTCACCGTCTCGCCCTTGCCCATGAAGTTGCGCTGGGTGATGGCGAGGTTGATCAGAAAACGCTCGAGGCTCGAATAGCCCGCCGAGATTTCGAGCTGGCCGGTCGCCTTTTCCTGGAGGTTCGTGGTGAGGACGACGCGGTCGGGGGCGGAGCCCTGGCTCTGCTCGATCTCGAGATTGTCCTGGAAATAGCCGAGCGACTGGATGCGGTCGCGCGAGCGCTTGACCATGACGCTGTTGAACGGATCGCCCTCGGCGATGCGGAACTCGCGCCGGACCACCTTGTCGCGGGTCAGGGTGTTGCCATTGATGTTGATCCGCTCGACATAGACACGCGGCGTTTCGCCGACCTTGAAGGTCACGGACATGGTCCGTGCGTCCTTGTCGTGCCTGATGTCGGGCTCGACGTCCGAGAAGGCATAACCGAACAGGCCGGCGCTCTCGTTAAGCGACGTGAGCGTGTCCTCGATCTGCTTGGCGTTGTACCATTCGCCCTTCTTCATCGGCAGCAGCCGGCTGAGCGGCTCGGCCTTGAGATCGCGAATCGAGCTCTCGACCTTGACGTCGCCGAACTTGTAGCGCGGCCCCTCCTCGACGACGTAGGTGATGACGAAGTCGCGCTTGTCCGGCGTCAGCTCCGCGACCGCCGAGACGACGCGGAAGTCGGCATAGCCCTGGGTCAGGTAGAATTGCCGCAGTTTCTGCTGGTCGTAGGCCAGCCGGTCCGGGTCGTAGACGTCGCCCGAGCCGAGGAAGCTCAGCGGTCCCGTCCGCTTCGTCGCCATTTGCGAGCGCAAAGTATGGGCCGAGAAATGCTGGTTGCCGATGATGTTGATCGCACGGATGTGCGAGCGCGGCCCCTCGTTGATCTCGAACACCACGTCGACGCGGTTCTGCTCGAGCTGGACGATCTTCGGCTCGACCGAGGCGGCGAAGCGGCCCTGGCGGCGATAAAGCTCGACGATCCGGGCGACGTCGGCGCGCGCCTTGGAACGGGTGAAGATCTGCCGGGGCGCCAGCTTGATCTCCGGGTTGATCTTGTCTTCCTTGATCCGCTTGTTCCCCTCGAGGATGATCCGGTTGATCACCGGATTTTCGCGGACCTGGATGAGGAGGTTGCCGGTGTCGGCGCCGGCGATCTGGACGTCCGCGAACAGCTCCGTCGCGTAGAGGTCCTTGATCGCCTGGTCGAGCTTCTCGCGGTCGTAGGGCTGGCCGACGCGCAGCGAGATGTAGGAGACGACGGTCTCCGGCTCGAGGCGCTGGTTGCCGCTGACGGCGATGGAGTGAATGATCCCACTGCCCGGAAGCGGGGTTGGGGCCGGCGCTTCGGTTCCCTGCGCGGGCGCGGTCGCGGCGGGAGCCGGGGCAGCCGGAGCGCCAGGCGTCAGCCCGGGGGCCGGCTGCTGGGCCGGCTGGTTCTGCGCGGAGGCCGGCATGGCGAGGCCGCCGATGATGGTACCGACCATGAGGGCCGAGCACAGCCGCCGGCCGTTGGAAAATGCACTGTTCGCTGTCACGCGTCCCCGCCCTGAAAATTCGCCCGCATCCGCGGCCGGAGGGTGTCCCTGTCCATACATGCCCTGCCCGATCCTACTCAACGGATCAACCCGCCTAGCTTCGTCCACAGGCCAAAAGACGCCAAGTCGTTGAGAGTGACGAAGATCATCAGCATCAGGAGGGCCGCGAGCCCGGTCCTGAACGCCCATTCCTGCGCCTGCGGCTGCAGCGGCCGCCGCCGCACCGCCTCGATCGCGTAGAAGAGCAGATGACCTCCATCCAGCATGGGAATTGGAAGGAGGTTGATGAACCCGAGATTGATGGAGACGACGATCAGGAACCAGAGATAGGAAAGCGGGCCGAGGCTGGTCTGCTCCCCCGAATAGCGTGCGGTCCTGAGCGGTCCTCCCAGCTCCTTGAGCGATCTCTCGCCGACGATGATCTGCTTCAGGCCCTCGGCGGTGACGCTGAGGACGCGCCAGGTCTCCCGAAGACCGGTTCCGATCGCTTCGAACGGCGAAACCGCGACGATCCGGGTCTTGACCGGCTGGACCCCGAGCAGGCTGCGGCTCGTCTGATTGCCGAACGTATCGCGCTCGACGTCCGTCGTCAGGCGGGCGACCACGCTCAGATTTTGGCTGCCGCGGACGAAGTCGACGCGGACCGGCACCGGCCGTTTCAGCATCAGATCCGTCTGGAGATCCTCGAAATCGGCGACGGAATGCCCGTCGATGGCCGTGATCCGGTCGAGCGGCTGCAACCCGGCCTTCGCCGCGGCCGACCCCGCCTGAACCTTGTAGATGACCGGCGGCGTCACCGGCTTGCCGAGCGCGATGACCAGGCCGGCGATGACGACGATCGCGATCAGGAAATTCGTCACCGGTCCCGCGGCGACGATCAGGAAGCGTTGCCAGACCTTCTTGGCCTGGAAGGTCTTCGCGCGTTCCTCCGCCGGCAGCATCAGCCATTCGTCCGAGGGCTCACTGGCGGCGTTCATGTCGCCGGCGAATTTCACGTAGCCGCCGAGCGGCAGCAGGCTCACCTTCCAGCGCGTGCCGCGCCGGTCGGTCCAGCCGAACAGCTCGCGGCCGAAGCCGATCGAGAAGACGTCGGCCTTCACCCCGCAGGCGCGGCCGACGAGATAATGGCCGAGCTCGTGGACGAAGATCAAAGGCCCGATCACCAGCACGAAACTGAGGACGGTCCACAGGAAACCGGGATGGACGCTGGTCAACGCAAATACCTTCTCTTGGCCTCACCGGCGCGTCCCCGCGCTTCGGCATCGATGGCGAGGACGTCGGCGATCGAACCCGGCGCCTCCGGCGCATAGCATTGCAGGGTCTCGGCCGCGATGGAAGCGATATCGAGAAAGCCGATCTCGCCGGCAAGGAAGGCGGCGACGGCGACCTCGTTCGCGGCATTGAGCACCGCCGGCGCCGCGCCGCCGGCGTGGAGCGACTCGCGGGCGAGGCCGAGAGCGGGGAAGCGCTCCAGGTCCGGCGCTTCGAACCGGAGGGTTCCGAACCGCACCAGGTCCAGCCGTTCGCAGGGGGTCGGCATCCGTTCCGGCCAGGCGAGCGTGTAGGCGATCGGGATCCGCATGTCGGGCGCGCCCAATTGGGCGAGGACGGAGCCGTCGACATATTCGACGAGGCTGTGGACGACGGATTCCGGGTGGATGACCACGTCGAACCGGTCCGCGTCGAGCGGGAAGAGGTGATAGGCCTCGATCAGCTCCAGCCCCTTGTTCATCAGCGTCGCGCAATCGACCGAGATCTTGGCGCCCATCGACCAGTTCGGGTGCGCCACTGCCTCGGCGGGCGTCACCGCGCGCATCTCCTCAAGGCTGCGCGTGCGGAACGGGCCGCCGCTTGCGGTCAGGATGATGCGGCTGACGGAGCCGGGCCGGTCCTGGTCGAAGCATTGGAAGATCGCATTGTGCTCCGAATCGACCGGCAGCAACGTCGCCCTGCTACGCCGCGCCGCCCCCGTCATCAGGGCGCCCGCCGAGACCAGGGCTTCCTTGTTGGCGAGCGCGACCGTGCCGCCCCGGTCGAGTGCGGCCATGGTCGGCGCGAGGCCGGCCGAGCCGACGATCGCTGCCATCGTCCAGTCGGCGCCGCTGCCGGCCGCCTCCAGCACCGCCCCCGGGCCCGCCGCCGCCACCGTGCCGCTGCCGTCGAGCGCGGCTTGCAGCGGCGCGAGGCACGTTTCGTCGGCGATGACGGCGCGGCGGGCGCCGACGCGGCGCGCGGCCTCGGCGAGGCCGGCGACGTCGCGATGGGCGGTCAGCGCCACCACTTCGAACAGGTCGGGATTGCGGGCAATCAGGTCGAGCGTCGAACGCCCGACCGAACCCGTCGCCCCGAGAATCGCGACCGTGCGGCGGCTCACGCAAACCCCACGGTGGCGATCATCACGAGCAGGGTCGCGACGATCACGGGCAGCAGGCCGTCGAGCCGGTCCAGCACGCCGCCATGGCCGGGGATGAGGTTGGAGCTGTCCTTCACGTCGGCGCGCCGCTTCACCCAGCTTTCATAGAGGTCGCCGAGCTGCGCGAGCACCGCCATGAGCGCGCCGAGGTAGAAGAACGGCGTTTCGAGATCGAAGCTCCAGGCGAAGAGGCCGCCGACGATCAGCGCGCCCACCACGCCGCCGCCGAGCCCCGCCCAGGTCTTCTTCGGGCTGATCCGCGGCGCGAGCTTGGGGCCGCCGATGCTGCGCCCGGCAAAATAGGCGCAGATGTCGGTGGCCCAGGTGACGAGCATCAGCCAGAAGACGATGTCGTACCGCGCCCATTCGATGACGATCAGCGCGAAGGTGGGGATGCCGACGTAGAGGAAGCCCGTCGCCATGGCGAGCCGCCGGCTGATTGCGCCGAGGAGCAGGCCAAGCCCGACGAGGATTCCGAAGGCGACCCAGACGGGCTGCAGGGATTCAGGAAGGATCGAAGGTCCGATGCCCTCGACATAATCCACAACCCCCGGCGGGAAGAGCTTCCACGACAGGGCCAGCAAGGCGGCGACCAGCAGGACAATGCCGCCCATCCACCAGATGCGGCCGACCTTGTGGAGCGTCGCCCATTCGTAGAGCATCACCCCGGCCACAGCCGCGGCGAGCAGGTTGAAAAGCCATCCGCCGACATAAATGGCCGCCACGGCGACCGCGACCAGCACCACCGCCGTGACGAAGCGGGTGACGAGGTCCGACGACCTCTTCGGCTCCGGGCTGGCTGCTTCGCTCATCGGCCGCCGAACCGCCGCTCGCGACCGGCATAATCGGCGAAGGCGGCGCGCAGCGTCTCGCCGTCGAAATCGGGCCAGAGCGTGTCCACGAACAGCAGCTCGGCATAGGCCGCCTGCCAGAGCAAGAAATTAGACAGGCGCCGCTCGCCCGAGGTGCGGATGAGGAGGTCGAGCGGCGGCAGGTCGGCAGTGTCGAGCGCGTCGTCGAACGCCGCCTCGTCGATCTCCCCCGGAATCAGCTCACCTTCCTTGGCCCGCTCGGCAAGCAGGCGGGCCGCCTTCACGATCTCGGCGCGAGCGCCGTAATTCAGGGCAATCGCCAGCGTCATCCGCTGGTTGCCGGCCGTCTTTGCGATCGCCTGGTCGACCATGCGGGCGGTGTCGGGCTGGAAAGCCCGGTGATCGCCGATCACCTTGATGCGGATGCCTTCGCGGTGGAGGGTGTTGAGCTCCTGGCCGATGTAGAAGCGGAGCAGGCCCATCAAATCGTTGATTTCCTCCTCCGGACGCCGCCAGTTTTCGGAGGAGAAAGCGTAGAGGGTGAGGCATTCGACGCCCGCCTCGCCCGCCGCCCGCAGCACCTTGCGCGCCGCTTCCGCGCCCTGGCGGTGCCCGGCTGCCCGCGGCAGGCCCCGTGCCTTGGCCCAGCGGCCGTTGCCGTCCATGATGATTGCGACATGACGCGGGACGCCCGCGCCGTCGCCCGTCATCTCCGGCTGCGGCGC
The DNA here is from genome assembly GCA_036269695.1 of Allosphingosinicella sp. GTDB lineage: Bacteria > Pseudomonadota > Alphaproteobacteria > Sphingomonadales > Sphingomonadaceae > Allosphingosinicella. Next base: position 70,929 of record DATBDY010000057.1, read on the forward strand.
GCCCTTGGCCGACCGAAAGATCACCGCTGGAGGATTTCCTTTTCCTTGGCCTGCGCCGCCGCGTCGATCTCCTTGATCGTGTCGTCGGTCATCTTCTGCACCTCGGTGCCGAGCCTCTTATGCTCATCCTCGCTGATCTCGTGCTTCTTCTCGTCCGTCTTCAGCGCTTCCATGCCGTCGCGCCGGACGTTGCGGGCGGCGATCCGCGCCTTCTCCGCATATTGGTGGGTGAGCTTGGCGAGCTCCTTGCGCCGTTCCTCGGTGAGGTCCGGGATCGGCAGGCGGATGTTCTGGCCGTCGGTGATCGGGTTGAGGCCGAGTCCGGCCGAGCGGATCGCCTTCTCGACCGCGCCGACATTGGACCGGTCCCAGACCTGCACCGAGAGCATGCGCGGCTCGGGCGCGGACACCGTTCCGATCTGGTTGATCGGCATGTGTGCGCCGTAGACCTCGACGGTGACGGGATCGAGCAGGCTGATCGAGGCGCGGCCGGTGCGCAGGCCTCCGAGATCGTGCTTCAGCGCTTCGACGGCGCCGTGCATGCGCCGCTGCAGATCGGCCTTGTTGTAGGCGGGCATCGTCTCACTCCTCGTTGCTGACGATCGTCGCAATGCCTTCCCCGTTCAGCACCCGGGCGAGGTTGCCCTGCTCGCGGATGTTGAAGACGACGATCGGGATGTTGTTGTCGCGGCAGAGGGCGACGGCGCTGGCGTCCATCACCTTGAGGTCGTCGGCCAGCACCCGGTGGAAGGACAGGCCCTCGTAGCGCTTGGCCCCTTTCACCTTCTTCGGATCGGCATCGTAGACGCCGTCGACGCTGGTCCCCTTGAACAAGGCGTCGCAATCCATCTCGGCGGCGCGGAGAGCGGCGGCGGTATCGGTGGTGAAATAGGGATTGCCGGTGCCGGCGGCGAAGATCACCACCCGGCCCTTCTCCATGTGCCGGAGCGCCCGGCGGCGGATATAGGGTTCCGACACGGTCGACATCGGGATGGCGGAGAGGACGCGGGTGTCGACGCCGATCTTCTCGAGCGCGTTCTGCATGGCGAGCGCGTTCATCACCGTCGCCAGCATGCCCATATAATCGGCCTGGGCGCGGTCGAAGCCTTTCGCCGCCGCCGCGAAGCCGCGGAAGATGTTGCCGCCGCCGACGACGAGGCAGAGCTCGTGTCCGGCCTCCTTCGCTTCCTTGATCTCCTGCGCCATGCGCGAGGTGGTCTCGGGATCGATGCCGAACTGCCCCTCGCCCATCAGGGCCTCGCCGGAGAGCTTCAGGAGGATGCGGTTGAAGCGCGGGCGCGGCATGGGGTCGTCGGTCCGTTTCTTCTTATGGCTGGAAGGCGTCGCACCTTCTAGTCAGCGCGGCGCGCGGTGCCAAGTGGAGCGTCGGTGGAGAAAAAGCGGGCCGGAGGCCGAGCACCGCTCAAGCTCCCGACCCGCTTTGAAGCTCCCGCGCGCGAACGACGCGCAGCGGAGGATTGGATTACGCGACCGGCTCGGCCTTGGCGCCGACGCCCGACACTGCGGCGACTTCGGCGGCGAAGTCGCTTTCCTTCTTCTCGATGCCCTCGCCGAGCTGGAAACGGACGAAGCCGGCGACCTGGATCGGCGCGCCGACCTTCTTCGCCTCGGCGGCGACGACGTCCTCGACCTTGGTCTTGTTGTCCATGACGAACAGCTGGGAGAGGAACGCCATTTCCTTGCGGAACTTGGCGATCGCGCCCTCGACCATCTTCTCGACGATGTTCTCGGGCTTGCCCGATTCCTTCGCCTTCTCCGACGCGATCGAGCGCTCGCGCTCGACCAGGCCCGGGTCGAGATCCTCGCCGCGCAGCGCCAGCGGGTTGGCCGCGGCAATGTGCATGGCGAGCTGCTTGCCAAGCGTCTCCAGAGCGGCCTTGTCGCCGGTCGATTCGAGGCCGACGAGCACGCCGATCTTGCCGAGACCCGGCGCCGCCGCATTGTGGACGTAGGAGACGACGACGCCGTCGCCGACTTCGAGCAGGGCCGCGCGGCGCAGCGACTGGTTCTCGCCGATCGTCGCGATGTTGTTGGTCAGCTTTTCCTCGACCGTGCCGCCGCTCGGCCAGGCGGCCGCCTTCAGCGCGTCGGTGTCGCTGCCGGTCTTCAGCGCCAGCTGCGCGACGGTGCGGACGAACTCCTGGAACTGCTCGTTCTTGGCGACGAAGTCGGTCTCG
>DATBDY010000007.1:0-209985 GCA_036269695.1 Allosphingosinicella sp.
GGAGGTGCGGGTGACGTTGCCGGGCGGAGCGGCGCACGGCGGGCGGATCGTTGTCGGCCTCTCCGGGGATGCGCCTGAAGTGACGCGCCTAAACAATGAGGTACCGCTCCCCTGATGCACGAAAGCCACGCGCTCAACTCGTCGTAAAAAACTAACGGTTCACCGCTAGACGACCTGATCCAGATCAGGCATGATCCGGCCATTCAAAAGGAGTGGCGAGATGCGTGGCTGGCTGAGTCGAGTCGCGGTTGTGCTGCTGGTGCTGGGCGTCGCGGGCGGGATCGCCGCTTATGCGAGCACGCCGCCCACCGTCCTTTCCGCCACGCCGGGCACCGACGGCGGCGCCATCGCCCGCTTCACCCTGCGCTTTTCCGATCCGATGGAGTCGGTCGGCGCCAAGGGGCCGCCGCCGATGACGATGACGTGCGCGGTTGGCGGCACCGGCCGCTGGGTCGACCCGACCACCTATGTCTGGGAATTCGAGCATGCGCTGCCGGGCGGCCTCTCCTGCAAGGCCGAGCTCAAGGAGGGGCTGAAGACGCTCGCCGGCCGCGATGTGACCGGCACGCGATCCTTCCCGATCGACAGCGGCGGCCCCTTCGCCCGCGCGATCCTGCCGAACGCCGGCAATGACGAAATCGAGGAGGACCAGGCCTTCTTCGTCGCCGCCAACGGACCGGTCGACCGCGCCTCGGTCGCCGCCAACGCCTATTGCACGGTGGACGGGATCGGCGAACGGATCGCGGTCGACCTGCTGCCGTCGCAGACGGTCGCCGACGTCCTCACCAAGATCAATCATTGGCAGAGGCGGAATTTCCTCGAAAATGCCGGGATGCCCGGTGAGCTGCCGGACAATGCGAAGGAGCGCGCCGATGCGCTCTCCGGAATCGTCGCGCTGAAATGCCGGCGCCCGCTGCCGCCGGGCCGCGACATGGCTTTGGTGTGGCCAGGCGCGATCCATTCGCCATCCGGCAGGCCGGCCGGCGTGGACAAGCGCTTCGACTTCACCGTCCGCAAGGAGTTCAGCGCGAAACTCACCTGCTCGCGGGTCAATCCGCAGTCCGGCTGCGACCCGGTCGAGGCGATCAAGGTGGAGTTCACCGCCCCGGTGCCGCGGGCGCAGGCGCTGGCGGCGCGGCTCGACATCGGCGGCGGCAGGCAGCTCTCCCCGGTCGAGCCGAGCGGCCACGACGCGACGCTTTCGGACGTCAGCTTCAAGCCGCCGGTGCCGCCGGCGATCACGGCGAAGCTGATCCTGCCGTCGGATCTCAAGGACGAGAGCGGACGCCTGCTCGCCAATGCCCGCCGCTTTCCGCTCGATGTCACCATCGCCGATGCACCGCCCTTGGTGAAGTTCGCCGCCCCGTTCGGAATCCTCGAAGCGAAGCAGGGCGGCGTGCTGCCGGTGACGGTGCGCGGCGTCGAGCCGTCGCTGATGCAGGTGGTGAGCGGCGTCGTCGGCGGCACGTCGCGGATCGAGGCGGACGACGGCACCATCGCCAATTGGGTGCGCAAGGTCGCCAGGACGCAGGAGAACGACATCCGGGAGGAGGGACCGGACAAGCACAAGGTCTCGGTCAACCATACGGGTGAAACGGCTTTGCTCGGCACCGGCGCCGGGGTGCACCCGACGCGGCTCGTCCTGCCCGGCGGAGGGCGGCAGTTCGAGGTGGTCGGAATCCCGCTGGCGCGGCCCGGTTTCTACGTCGTCGAGCTGGCGAGCCCGGTGCTGGGCCGGGCTTTGCTCGGCCGGCCGGCGACGCGCTATGTCGACGCCGCCGCGCTCGTCACCGACATGGCGGTGCATTTCAAATGGGGCCGCGGCACCTCGCTCGTCTGGGTGACCTCGCTCGACGACGGCACGCCGGTCGGCGGGGCGACGATCCGCATCACCGACAGCTGCAACGGGCAGTCCTTCGGCTCCGGCACGACCGACCGTTTCGGCCGGCTGATGGTCCACGGAAACCTGCCCGATCCCAACACCGCCTCGCGCTGCGAGGGCGAGGAGAACAATTCGCATCCGCTTATGGTCTCGGCGCGCAGCGGCGACGATTTTTCCTTCGTGCTGACCGATTGGGGCCAAGGCATCCGGCCGTTCGACTTCGACCTGCCTTATGGCTGGGAGGGCGCGAAGCCGCTGCTTCGCACGATCTTCGACCGCACTTTGCTGCGCGCCGGCGAGACGATCCACATGAAGCACGTCTTCCGCCTGCCGACGCCGCAGGGCTTCCGCTCCGGCGGCTCGGCGAAGGGCATTCTGACGCTGCGCCATCGCGGCTCGGACACCAAGTTCGAGCTGCCGCTGGTTCTCGACGCCGCCGGCCTCGGCGAGAATGAATGGACGCCGCCCAAGGGCAGCCCGATGGGCGATTACGACGTCAGTGCGACGATCGGCGACCAGACTATCGAGACCGGCCAGTCCTTCCGCGTCGACGAGTATCGCCTGCCGACGATGCGGGCGAGCGTCAGCGGCCCGAAGCAGAAGCAGGTGCGGCCGAAGCAGGTGCCCGTCGACCTCTATGTCGGCTATCTCTCCGGCGGCGGCTCGTCGCGCGCGCCGGTCAAGCTGCGCACCGCCTACGAACCGCTCAACGACGATCCCGACGGGTGGGACGGCTGGACCTTCGGCGGCAAGGCCGTGCACGAAGGCACGGTCGCGCTCGACGAGGACAATGAGGATTCCGGACAGGTACCGATGCCGGAGGCAGCGACTTTGCCGCTGACGCTCGACGCCCATGGCGCGCTGCGCACCAGCCTCGACGTGCCCGCCTTCCAGGATTCGACGCGGATGATCGTCGAGATGGACTATCAGGATGCGGACGGCGAGACGCTGACCGCCGGCGGCGCCGTCCGCCTCTATGCGTCGGCGGTGCGGCTCGGCATCAAGCCGGACGGATGGCTGCAGCGGCAGGGCGACATGCGCCTGAAGATCGCCGCGCTCGACGTCGACGGCAAGATCATCGCCGGCCAGCGCGTCCGCGTCCAGCTCTACACGCGCGAGATATTGTCGGCGCGGCGGCGGCTGATCGGCGGCTTCTACGCCTTCGACAACAGCGCCAGGACGACGAAGATCGACGCGAATTGCTCGGCCGTAACGGACTCCCACGGCATGGCCGAATGCTCGCTCGACCCCGGCGTCTCCGGCGAGGTGATCGCCGTCGCGACGACGGAGGATGCGAACGGCAACGAAGCGCGCGCCGTCGCCTCCGTCTACCTCGCCGGCGATAACGATTGGTGGTTCGGCGGCGACAATGGCGACCGGATGGACATCATCCCCGACGCCAAAACCTATCATGCCGGCGACACCGCCCATGTGCAGGTGCGGATGCCGTTCCGCGACGCGACCGCCTTGGTGACGGTCGAGCGGGAAGGGGTGCTCTCCTCCTTCGTCACGACGATCTCCGGCAAGGACCCGGTCGTCGCGGTGCCGCTCAACGGCAGCTACGCGCCGGACGTCTTCATCTCGGTGATGGCGGTGCGCGGGCGGATCGCCGGCTGGCGCCTCTGGCTCGCCGATTTCGCGCGAAAATGGCATTTGCCGTTCTTCCAGGACGCGGCCTACCCGACGGCGACCGTCGACCTCGCCAAGCCGAGCTATCGGATCGGCATCGCCAAGGTCCGCGTCGGCTGGGAGTCGCACGAGCTCCACGTCGCTGTCCGCGCCGAGCGCGAGGCCTATCATGTGCGCGACCAGGCGCGGGTCGGCGTGCGGGTGGTCGGGCCGGACGGCAAGGCGCCGCAATCGGCCGAGATCGCCTTTGCCGCGGTGGACGAGGCGCTGCTCCAGCTCTCGCCGAACGACAGCTGGGCATTGCTCGACGAGATGATGGACGAGCGGCCGCTCTCCGTCCTCACCTCGACCGCGCAGATGCAGGTGGTCGGCAAGCGCCATTACGGGCGCAAGGCGATGGCGACCGGCGGCGGCGGAGGCGGCGACCTGTCGGCGCTCACCCGATCCGATTTTCGGCCGGTCCTGCTGTGGAAGGGCAGGGTGCCGCTCGACGCGCAGGGCCGCGCCGTGCTGACCGTGCCGCTCGCCGATTCATTGTCCTCGTACAAATTGGTCGCGATCGCGACGGCTGGGGACGATCTGTTCGGCACCGGCAGCACCTCCATCCGCACCGTCCAGGATCTCAGCCTCTATTCCGGCGTGCCACCGCTGGTGCGCACGGGCGACTTCTTCAGTGCCCTGTTCACGCTCCGCAACGGCACCGATCATCCGATGAAGGTGACCGCCACGGTCGACCTGCAACCGGCGATTGCCAAGGGCGCGCCGCTCACCGTCATCATCCCGCCCGGCGGCGCCGCACCGGTCGCGTGGCGGCTGACCGCGCCGGCGGGCGTCGACAAGCTGCACTGGACCGTCACCGCGCGCTCGTCCGATGGCCGCTCGACCGACAAGATCGCGGTCGACGAGCAGGTCGTGCCGGCCGTGCCCGAGGAAGTCTGGGGCGCAACCTACCTCCGCATCGGCAACGGCGCCGAGGTGCCGATCGCCGCCCCGGCCGGCGCGCTGCCGGGCCGCGGTGGCGTGGACGTCGCGCTCGCCGCCTCGGCGGCACCGCCGCTGGCTGGGGTGCGGGCCTATATGATCGCTTATCCGTTCGGCTGCTTCGAGCAGCGCCTCTCCAAGGCGGTGGCGCTCGATGACCGCAAGGCGTGGGACCAAGAGGTCGGCGACCTGCCGACCTACATCGCACCGAACGGGCTGCTCCGTTATTGGCCGAGCGACAACGCGCCCGGCTCGATCGCGCTCACCGCCTACGCGCTGTCGATCACGGCCGAGGACGGCCTGCCCTGGCCCGACGCCGCCAAGACCAGGCTCATCGACGCGATGAAATCGGTGGTCGATGGGCGATTGAACGAGGAAGGGCAGGGGCCGAACGACGCCCGCTTCCTTCGCCTGGCCGCTCTGGCCGCGCTCGCTCGGAACGGCGCTTCGACCTCGGCGATGCTCGGTCAGGCCGAGATCCCGGTCGCCGACATGCCGACGGCGATGCTCGCCGATTGGCTGGTGACGCTCGACCGCACGCCCGGCGCCGATCCGCGCCGCAAGGCCGCCGCCGAAGCGGCTCTGCGCGGCCGCATCGTCTTCGAAGGGACGCGGCTCGACCTCGTCGACCGCCGCGTCGCGCCTTGGTGGATGATGGTCAGCGACGACGAGATGGCGCTGAAGGCCGTGCTCGCAATCACCGGCCGCCGCGGCTGGGAGCAGGACGCGCCGAAGATGATGATCGGCGTCGCGCTCCGCCAGCGCCAGGGCCATTGGGACACGACGCCGTCCAACGCCTGGGGCACGATCGCCGCCCGCCGCTTCACGGCCGCTTACCCGGCCGCGAGCACCGGCCTGACGACGGCACGGCTCGGCAGCCTCGTCCTCACCTCCCAGCTGCCGCAGGTGGCGCCGATCCGCTTCCCGCTGCCGTCCGCGCCGTCGCGCCTGCTGCTGACGCACAGCAGCGCACCGGGGCCGTGGGCGATGGTGTCGGTACGCGCCGCGGTGCCGCTGACGGCGCCGAACTTCGCCGGCTATCGGGTGACGCGTGAGGTCAGCTTCCTCGAGCGGCACCAGCCGAACCAGGTGAGCCGCGGCGACGTGCTCAAGGTGCGGATCACCATCGATGCGCCGGTCGACCGCACCTGGGTGGTGGTCGAGGATCCAATCCCCGCCGGCGCCTCGATCGTCAGCGGCGGCAGCAACCAGTCGGCCCTGCTCTCGGCTAGGGCCGAAGGCGGAAACGCTTATCCGGATTATGTCGAGCGCGGCTTCGATAGCTGGCGCGGCTATTTCGGCTGGCTGCCGCAGGGGCGGACGATTGTGGAATATGCGGTGCGGGTGAACGGGGCGGGGCGGTTCCAGCTGCCGCCGACGCGGGTGATCGCCATGTATTCGCCCGAGATCCACGCCTCGCTGCCCAACGCGCCGCTGGCAGTCGCGCAATGATCCGGCGGGCGCACGAATGGCTGCGGCGGCGGCCGTTCCTTGTGGTGGCCGTCCTGCTGATGATCCCGGCGGGGCTCGGCTTCTGGACGCGGCCGCCCGCAATGCCCTCCTATCAAGAGGCCCGCGCCGCCTGGCATCCGAGCGAGGCTTGGCTGCGCGATCGCAACGGCCGGCTGCTGCAGACGGTCCGGGTCGATTTCGCCGTGCGGCGGCTCGACTGGGTGCCGCTCGCCCGCATCGCGCCGTCGGTGCGGGCGGCGGTGGTCGCGTCGGAGGACCGGCGCTTCGCGAGCCATGGCGGCGTCGACTGGCGGGCGCTGGCGGGGTCGGCCTGGTCGGGGCTGCACGGGCGCCATACGCGCGGCGCCAGCACGATCACGATGCAGCTCGCCGGCTTCCTCGCGCCGCAACTCGGTGGCCCCGGCGCGCGCGGCGTGCGCGACAAGCTCCGCCAGATCCGCGCCGCGCGCGAGATCGAGGCGAACTGGAGCAAGGACCAGATTCTCGAAGCCTATCTCAATCTCGCCACCTTCCGCGGCGAGACGCAGGGGATCGGCGCCGCTTCGCGCGCTTTGTTCGGCAAGGCGCCGGACGCGCTCGGGCCGGACGACGCCTTGCTGCTGGCCGCTTTGCTGCCCTCGCCGCAGGCCGATCCGAGCCAGGTCGCCCGCCGCGCCTGCCGGATCGGCCATGTCGGCGATTGCACCATGATGGTGGCCGAGGCGGAGGCGATGACCGGGCCCAATCGCCGCCTCGCCGACGATCCAGGCCTGGCGCCGCACCTCGCCTACAAATTGCTGAAGCAGCCGGGCGAGACGATCCGGACGACGCTCGACCTCGATGTCCAGCGGCTCGCCCTCGGCGCGCTCCGGCGCCAGCTGATGGGCCTCGGAGACCGCGCCCGCGACGGCGCGGTGGTGGTGGTCGACAACAGGACCGGCGACGTGCTCGCTTATGTCGGCGGCGGCGCCGGCGGCTCGACCGCGCCCGACGTCGACAATGCCGATTCCTACCGCCAGGCCGGATCGACGCTGAAGCCGTTCCTCTACTCGCAGGCGATCGAGCGCGGCTTCCTCACCCCCGCCTCGATCCTCGAGGACAGCCCGGTCCAGCTCGACACGGCCTCCGGCCTCTATGTGCCCAAGGATTACGACCATGTCTTCAAGGGGCCGGTGAGCGTGCGCACCGCGCTCGCCGGCTCGCTGAACGTGCCGGCGGTGCGGGCGCTTTTGCTCGACGGCGTCGACGACTTCCGAGACCGGCTCTGGGACATGGGCTATCGCGGCCTCACCGAGGACGGCGATTATTACGGCTACAGCCTCGCTCTCGGTTCGGCGGAGGTCACCCTGCTCCAGCAGGCCGCCGCCTATCGCGCGCTGGAGGATGGCGGCCGCTTCATGAGGCTGCGGCTGCGCGCCGACGATCCGCCCGGCGAGCGGCGCGCCGTCACCGATCCCGCCGCCGCCTGGATCGTGGCGGACATGATGGCCGACGCCGACGCGCGCGCCGTGACCTTCGGGCTCGATTCCGCCCTGCGCCTGCCGTTCTGGGCGGCGGCGAAGACCGGCACGTCCAAGGCGATGCGCGATAATTGGTGCGCCGGTTTTTCGGACCGCTTCACCGTCGCCGTCTGGGTCGGCAATGCGGAGGGGGACAGCATGACCCGCGTCTCCGGCACGACCGGCGCGGCGCCGGTCTGGCGCGAGGTGATGCTGGCGCTCCACCGCGGCCTGCCCGGCCGCCAGCCGCCGCGGCCGGCAGGCGTGGAAGCGCGCGGCATCGCTTTCGCCGACGCTATCGAGCCGCCGCGGTCGGATTATTTCCTGCACGGCACCGCCCAGACCCGCATCGGCAACGCGCCGGCCTCCGCCCGCCGGCCGCGCATCGTCAGCCCGGTGGCGGGGACCGTCTACGCGCTCGATCCGGACATTCCGGTGCAGAGCCAGCGCATCCGCATCGCGACGGTGGGCGCGGTCTCGGGCGAGCATGTCCAGCTCGACAATCGCGATCTCGGCCCCGCCCAATCCGGCCCCGAAGTGCTCCCCGGGCCGGGCCCGCACCGCCTCGCTTTGGTCGATACGTCGGGCCACATACTCGACCGAAGCCTGTTCACCGTCCGCTGAACCGATTGACCGCCGCCGCCTCTCTCCGGCAGGAGCGGCGGGTGGATGATACCGATCTAGACCGGATGATGCGCTTCGCCGAACGGCTTGCTGACGCCGCCCGCGCCGAGACGTTGCCGCGCTGGCGCCAGGGCTATGCGGCCGCCGACAAGAATGAGGGCGGCGCCTGGGACCCGGTCACCGAAGCGGACCGCGAGGCCGAGCGGGCGATGCGCCGGCTGATCGAGGCGGAATTCCCCGATCACGGCATCCAGGGCGAAGAGTTCGGCGAGAAACCGGGGCGGGGGCGCTGGTCTTGGAGCCTCGACCCGATCGACGGCACCCGCTCCTTCGTCTGCGGCCTGCCGAGCTGGACGACGCTGATCGCTTTGCTGGAGGACGGCCGCCCGATCCTCGGCATCATCGACGCGCCGGCTCTCGACGAGCGCTATGCCGGCCCCGCAGGCACGCACGCCACCAGCGGTTGCACCTCGCTGTCCGAGGCGCGGCTGTCGACGACGGATATCTATCTCTTCTCAGGCCCGGAAACCGAAGCTTGGGACCGCGTGCGCCGCCGCGCCCGCACCACCCGCTACGGCCTCGACGCCTACGGCTATGCCCGCGTCGCGGCGGGTTCGCTCGACCTTGTTATCGAAGCGGGCCTGAAGCCGCACGATTACAATGCCCTGATCCCCGTCGTCCGCGCCGCCGGAGGGGCGATCGGCGATTGGGAAGGCGGCGAGGATTTTTCGCCCGGCCGCGTGGTCTCGGCGGCGACGCCGGAACTCTACCGCGCCACAATTGAGGCGATGCACTCGTGATCGTCATCCCGGGCTTGATCCGGGATCCATGAACGCTGCCTCGGCAAGTCCTGCACGTCCGTGTTCATGGGTGCCGGATCAAGTCCGGCATGACGGTTACTCTTTGTGCCGCGCCTGCAGCACCGCGACCACGTCGCTCCAGCCGAAGCCCTTCGTCTCCATCAGCACCGTCAGGTGATAGAGCAGGTCCGCAACCTCCTCGGTACAACCTGCCGCATCGCCGGTGACGGCGGCGAGGGCGACTTCGACGCCTTCCTCGCCGATCTTCTGGGCGATGCGCGCCGGGCCTTCGGCGGCGAGGCGGGCGCTGTAGCTGGCCGGATCGCCGGACGCGATGCGCCCGGCGACGATCTTCGATAGATCGGTGAGCCAGCCCGGCCCCTCCGTCTCGCCGCCGAAGCAGCTTGTCGTTCCGAGATGGCAGGTCGGCCCCTCCGGCTCGGCGCGGACGAGGAGGGCGTCGCCATCGCAATCCTCATGGACCGACACGACGCGGAGGCGATTGCCGCTGGTCTCGCCTTTCTGCCACAGCCGGCCTTTGGAACGGCTGAAGAAGGTCGCGAAGCCGCTCGCCAGCGTCGCCCGCAGCGCCTCCTTGTTGATATAGCCGAGCATCAGCAGGGCGCCGCTCGTCCGATCCTGCACGATGGCAGGCAGGAGGCCGCCCATCTTCTCCCAGGCAAGGCCGGCGACGTCCGCCTCGCTCAGCGGCGCATTTCGATCCCGCATCGCGCGAGCTCCTCCTTGAGATCGGGAATGGCAATGATGCGGTCGTGGAAGATGGTCGCCGCCAGCGCGCCGCTCGCGCCCGCCCATTGGAAGGCGTCGAAGAAATGCTGCGGCGTGCCGGCGCCGCCGGAGGCGATGACCGGCACCGGCACCGCCTCCACCACCGCGCGCGTATGCTCGATGTCGTAGCCGTTGCGGACGCCATCCTGCTGCATGCAGTTGAGTACGATCTCGCCGGCGCCGCGGCCCACCGCCTCGCGCACCCATTCGAGCGTCTTGCGGCCGGCGTCGCGGGTGGTGTCGGGCGAGCCGGTATATTGCTTGACCCGGTAACCGTCTTCCGCCCGGAAGCTGTCGACGCCGAGGACGACGCATTGGCTGCCGAAGGCGTGGGCAAGCTCCCCGATCAGCTCGGGCCGCTCGAGCGCGGGCGAGTTGACCGAGATCTTGTCGGCGCCGGCTTCGAGGCAGGCGGCGGCCTGCTCGACCTTGCGGATGCCGCCGGCGACGGCGAAGGGGATGTCGATCAGCCGGCCGACGCGGCGCACCCATTCGTAATCGAGGCTGCGGCCTTCGGCGCTGGCGGTGATGTCGTAGAAGACGAGCTCGTCGGCGCCTTCGTCGCGATAGCGCATCGCCTGCTCGACGATGTCGCCGGCGTCGCGATGGTCGCGGAACTGGACGCCCTTGACGACGCGGCCGGCCTTCACGTCGAGGCAGGGGATGATCCTACGCGCAGGCATGGAGCGCCTCCGCGAGCTCGAAGCGGCCTTCCCACAGCGCCTTGCCGACGATCGCTCCGGCCGCGCCGGCGTCGCGGATGCGGTCGAGATCCTCGAGGGTGGCGACGCCGCCCGACGCCTGTAGCGCGAGCTGGGGGAGGGCGGCCGCCGTCCGCGCGATCAGATCGAGATTAGGCCCGGACAGCATGCCGTCGCGGGAAATGTCGGTGACGAGGAGATGCCGCGCCGCCGGATAGAGGCCGGCAATGTCCCAGAGGCTGCGGCCGGAACCTTCGACCCAGCCGCGGGTGGCGACGATGGGCTCGCCCTCTTCCATGCGCACGTCGAGCGCCAGGGTGATGCGGTCGCCGCCGAACCGATCGAACAGCCGGGCGGTGGTCTCCGGATCGTCCACGGCGAGGCTCCCGATCACGACCCGCGCGACGCCGGCATCGAACATGCGCGCGAGCTGGTCGGCCGTGCGGAAGCCGCCGGCGACCTGGAGGTTCAGGGCGCCGGTTCGGGCGAGCTTCGCGAGAAGATCGTGCTGGACCGGCGCACCGGCGCGGGCGCCGTCGAGGTCGACGATATGCGCCCACTCGGCACCGGCTTCGGCGAAGCGGGCGAGCGCTTCCGCCGGCTCGTCGGAATAGGTCGTCGCATCGTCGAACCGGCCCTGTGCGAGGCGCACGACGCGGCCGCCCATGAGGTCGATGGCGGGATAGAGGATCATAGGTCGAGAAAGGCCTTCAGGAAGCGCGCGCCGGCCTCGCTGGACCGTTCGGGATGGAATTGCGCGCCGAAACGATTGAAGCTGCGCACGGCAGCCGGGATCTCGCGTCCATAATCGGCGCTCGCCACCGTCTCCGGGCCCACATCGCAGGCGTAGCCGTGCGCGAAATAGACATAGTCGCCTTCGCGCAGACCAAGGCTGTCGTCGCGGACGGAGAGCCGGCTCCAGCCCATGTGCGGCACCGGCCGGCCCTCGGCCGGCTCCAGCGCGCGGACGCGGCCGGGGATGAGGCCGAGGCAGGCGGTGTCGTCCTCCTCGCTCGCTTCGAACAGGAGCTGCATGCCGAGGCAGATGCCGAGCAGGGGCTGCTTCAGGCCACGAAGCGTCTCGCCGAGCCCCCGCGCCTCGATCTGCTCCATCGCGTGCCCGGCGGCGCCCACCCCGGGGAGGATCACCTTGTCGGCGCTCGCAATGGCTTCCGCGTCGGAGGTGACCTCAGGGGCGAGACCGAAGCGCTCGAAAGCGACGCCGATCGAGCCGACATTGCCGTAGCCAATATCGACGATGGCCAGCTTCACAGCACGCCCTTGGTGCTGGGCACGCCTTGCCCGACGCCCTCGCGCCCCACAGCCTGGCGGAGTGCCCGGCCGAACGCCTTGAAGCAGGCTTCCGTCTTGTGGTGGTCGTTCTCGCCGGTGACCTTCACATGGATGGCCGCGCCGAGGCTGTCCGCAAGTGAGCGGAAGACGTGGCGCGTCATCTCGGTCGGCCAGGCGCCGATATGGGTCGCCTCGAAGCTGCCTTCGAACTGGCTGTAGGGCCGCCCCGAGAGATCGATCAGCACCTGCGCCTCGGTCTCGTCCATCGGCAAGGCGAAGCCGAAGCGGCCGATGCCGCGCCGTTCGCCGAGCGCCTTCGACAGCGCCGTGCCGAAGGCGAGGGCGCAATCCTCGATGCTGTGATGGGCGTCGATCTCCAGATCGCCCTGGCAGGTGAGGAGAAGCGAGAAGCCGCCATGCGCCGCCACCTGGTCGAGCATATGGTCGTAGAAGCCAATGCCGGTCTCGATGCGGCGCGGCGTTGCCCGATCGAGATCGACGGCGACCGCGATCTTCGTCTCCTTCGTCTCGCGCACGATCTCGCCGCGGCGGCTGGGTGCTTTCGTGTCGTTGATGCCGAAGGCGGCGAGCGCGGCCTCGTTCTCGGCATCGGTGCCGATCGTCAGCCGCACGCCGCCCGGCGCCGCATTGGGGCGGAAGCGGACGCGGATGCCGAGCGAATGAAGCTTCTGCGCCAGCGCCTCTGGCTCTTCCACTTCGAGGAACAGGAAATTGCCGCCGCCGCTGCGCACGCTCTTCACCAGCGGGGAACGGGCGAGGATCGGCGCCAGCCGCTCGCGCTCCGCCTTGATCCGCTCGATGCGCTGCAGGTGGATGGGCCGCCGCGCCGGCGTCAGCGCCGCCATCGCCGCTTCGATCGAAAGGGTCGGCAGCGGGTAGGGCGGCAAGGCGCGCGCGGCGATCGCCGCCAGTTCCGGCTCGGCTATGAGGCCGCCGATGCGGGCGCCGGCGAGGCCGAACGCCTTGGACAAAGTCTTCAGCACGACGAGGTTCGGCCGCCGCGTCGCTTCCTCGACGAGGCTCGGGGCATCGGCGAAGTCGAGATAGGCTTCGTCGAGGACGACGATCGTCTCCGGCAGCGACTCCGCCACGCGCAGCATTTCGGCGGCGGGGATGAGGTTGCCGGTCGGATTGTTGGGCGAGCAGAGGAAGGCGAGCTTCAAATTCTTCTCGTCCGTCACCTCGGCGAGGAAGGCATCGGCGTCGAAATCGAATTCCGCGTCGAGCCGCATCTCGATCACCCGCGCGCCCTGCAGGTGGGCGAAATGGGCGTAAGCGGAGAAGGTTGGCTGGCAGATCGAGACCGCGTCCTCGCCGGGCCGGCAGAAGGTGCGGATGAGGATGTCGATCGCATCGTCGGCGCCGCGGGTGACGATCAGCGATTCCGGCGCGACGCCGTAGAGCGCCGCCATCGCCTGGACGAGGCGGGCCGGGCGTGGCTCGGGATAGCGGTTGACGCCGGCGGCGAGGGCGCCGTCGCTGAGCGGCGGATAGGGGTTCTCGTTGGCATCGAGCTTGATCGCTTCGGAGCCGAAGACGTCGTTCGCGTTGGCGGCGATATCGAAGGGCGGCAGCGCCAGGATTTCGGGCCGGGCGAGGCGGGCGGCGAGCGAGGTCATGCGGCGCGCTCCACCAGCCGCGCCTCGGCGGCGCGGGCATGGGCTTCGAGCGCCTCCAGCCGGGCGAGCGCCGCGGCGGGGCCGGCGATCCGCCGCACCGCCTCGCGGGTCACGGTCTGGACGCTCATTGCCTTGAGGAAGGTGAAGACCGAGACGCCGCCCCAGGCCCGCGCGGCACCGTCGGTGGGCAGGACATGGCTGGAGCCGGCGAGATAATCGCCGAACGTCTCGGCCGCGAGCCCGCCGGCGAAGATCGCGCCGGCATTGCGGATGCGCGCCACCAGCAGATCGGGATCGACAACGGCGAGGGAGAGATGCTCGGGCGCATAGGCGTTGGCGATCTCCGCCGCCTCTTCCAGGCCCACCGTTAGGATGGTTCGGGCGTGCGCGAGCGAGGCTTCGGCTGTCTCGCGGCGCGGCAGCGTTTCGAGCCGCGCCTGGACTTCCCCCGCCACCTCCAGCGCCAAAGCGGGGGAGGGGGTGACGAGCAGGACCTGCGCCGAGGCATCGTGCTCGGCCTGGCTGAGCAGATCGGCCGCGACCATCGTCGGATCGGCGTTCTCGTCCGCGATCACCATCAGCTCGCTCGGCCCGGCCGGCATGTCGATCGCCGGGCAGCCGGGAAGGGAGGAGACATAGGTCTTCGCCTCGGCGACCCAGGCGTTGCCGGGCCCGCAGATCTTGTCGACGCGCGGGATGTCGCCGGCGCCGAAGGCGAGGGCGGCGATCCCCTGCGCGCCGCCCGCGGTCCACACGCCCTGGATCCCGCACAGCTCGGCGGCGAGCGCGATGATCGGGTCGAGCCCGCCGTCCGACCGCGGCGGCGTCACCGCGACCAGCTCCCGCACGCCGGCGGCGCGGGCGGGGAGGGCCAGCATCAGCAGGGTCGAGAAAAGCGGCGTCTTTCCGCCGGGCACGTAGAGGCCGACGCGGTCGATCGCTCGCCAGACCTTGCGGACGGTGACGCCTGGCATCGTCTCGACGGAGTGCTCGGCCGGCAGGCTGCCTTCGTGGAAGGCGCGGATGTTGCGGGCGGCGAGCTCGATCGCCTCGACCTGCTCCGGCGCCAGCTTGCGCCGCGCTTCGGCCGCCGCGGGCGCGACGGGCACGAGACGTGGCGCCTCCCCATCCAGCCGCTCTGCCTGCGCGCAGAGACCCTCCCAGCCGCGCTCGCGCACGTCGACGACGATCGCGCGCACCGCCGACTGCAAAGCGGGGTCGCTGCGCTGCGCCGGCCGCGCCAGCGCCTCGGCGCGGGCTTCCGCGTCGAGAAGGGACCAGTCGAGCGTCTTCACATCATCATCTTTTCGATCGGAACAACGAGGATGGCGGAGGCGCCCGCCTCCTTCAGCTTCTGCAGCGTTTCCCAGAACACCGATTCCTGACAGACGGCATGGACCGCGAAATGGCCCGGCCGGCCGTGCAGCGGCACGATGGTCGGTGCCTCCGCGCCGGGAAGGATGGCGGTGATCTTCTCCAGCGCCTCCTCGGTCGCGTTCAGCATGATGTATTTGGAATCGCGCGTCGCCAGCACGCCCTCTATGCGGCTCACCAGCGGCGCGACGAGCGGCGCCTTCGCCTCGGGGAGCGGGCGGCCGGTGCGCACGAGCAGGGCCTCGCTGTCGAGCACCGTCTCCACCGCCCGCAGCCTATTGGCTTCAAGCGTCGAGCCGGTCGAGACGAGGTCGCAGATGAAGCTGCCGATGCCGAGCCGCGGCGCCAGCTCGACGGCGCCGTTCATCTCCACGATCTCGGCGTTGATCCCATTTTGGTGCAAAAATCGGCGAAGCAGGCGGGGATAGGCGGTGGCGATGCGCGAGCCGGCCAGCGATTCCGGCCCGCGATAGTCGACCGTCTCGGGCGCGGCGATGCGCAGGCTGCAGCGCCCGAAGCCCAAGCGGGCGAGCACCTCCAGCCTTTTGTCCGGCTCGCCGAGCGCGAATTCCTCGAGCACGTTCGCGCCGACGATGCCGAGCTCACAGACGCCGTCGGCGACGAAGGTCGGGATGTCATCGTCGCGGACGAACATCAGGTCGGCGGGGAAGTTCTCGATCCGTGCGGTGAGCTCGTTGCGGCCGCTCTGGATGCGCAGGCCCGCCTCGCGGAGCAGGCCGCGGCTGTCCTCGGACAGGCGCCCCGACTTCTGGATGGCCACGTGCAGGCGGGATTCATCGATCAGCATTTCTTGCTTCCCTTGCCCCCGGCAACCACGTCGAGTGCCCGCCGATAGCCCTGGTTCGGCTCCTGCCGCAGGAAACGGGCGACGCGGACGATGGTTGTCGTGCTGACGCCGGTCGCGTCGTGAATCTCGCGATAGGACATGTCGGTGCCGTCGAGCAGCCGGGCGACATGCCAGCGTTCGGCAAGCGTGCGGATCTCGGCGGGCGTGCAGAGGTCGATCAGCAGCCGGCACATCTCCTCCTCGCTCCGCGGCGTGAGCAAGGCGGCGCAAAGGCCGGCGGTGAGCGCGCTCGGATCGCGCGTCGGGGAGACTGTGCTCAGGGTGTCCATTTTGTTACAGCGTGTTAGAACGGTGTAACGCATTTAGAAGGGTGCGTCCGCCGGATCAAGCCCCTTTCGCAAGAGCGGGCGGCCGTTTCGGACGGGATGTCCGGACGCCTGGCTATCCATTGCAAATTGCGACGGAACTGTCCGGGATTAGGCCCATTTCGGGTCTTTCCCCATGCGCATTTCGCGGTTATCCTGTATGTTCACGTCCTCGGCTGCCAAGATTTGAGGAATTTTGCGGAGCCTGAGCCGCCGAGGACTCGATAGCGGAGGTTCCCCAGGTGACCGCCATTTTCCAGCAATTGCGCGAAAATCCGGGCAGCCCCCTCGGTCTGTTGCAGGATTTTGCCTCCACGGCCGGCAAAGCCACCGAAATGGCGGAAATCAAAGAGCTTGTCGGCGACGCGTCGCGCGCTCTCGGTTTCGATTATTATGCGATGGTTCAGCATGTTCACTTCGGCCTGCCCTCGAAGCACGTCCGCCTGACCAACTATCCGATCGAATGGCTCGCTTACGTCCGGGAGCAGGCGCGGCCGAACGATCCGGTGCTTCGCGCGGCGGAACGCGCGTCGAGCGGATTCAAGTGGGACAGGCTCGAAAGCCTGGTGACGCTCACCCGGCTCGAACAGGAGTATATGCGCCGCGCCGAGCGCTATGGGATCGTCAAGGGCTATACCGTTCCCAACCACGTTCCGGGCGAAACCTTCGGCTCGTGCCATTTTGTCGTTCGTCCGGAGCGCGAATTTCCCGACGAGATGATCCCGGCCGCGCAGGCGCTCGGGAATTTTGCCTTCGAAGCCGCGCGGCGGCTCCTCGAGGAGCGCGGGGAAAGCAGCGACGCCTGGATCCAGCCGGCGCCGCTGTCGGAACGTCAGCGCGAATGCCTGCTGTTCGTCGCCAAGGGGAAGAGCGACTCCATCATCGGCCAATTGCTCAACATCAAGCCACGCACGGTGAACGAGCATATCGAGGCGGCGAAGCGCCGCTATTCGGTCGCGACCCGCTCGCAGCTGCTGGTTCGGGCGCTGTTCCGAAGCGAGATCTGCTTCTCGGAAGTCCTTTAGACCCGGTCGCCGCGCCGCCGGAGCGTGAGGCGAAGCCCGCCGCGCGGCCGGCAGTTCGGCCAATGATACCAATCGGGGGCCTTCGCATCGGCGAGCACGACCTCGTGCTTCTCGAGCATCTGCCGCAGCATCGCCCGGATCTGCAGCAGCGCGAAATTGGCGCCGACGCAGCCATGCGCGCCGCCGCCGAACGGGACGAAGGCAAAGCGATGGCGCGCGCGGACCTGCTCCGGCATGAACCGGCGCGGATCGTAGGCGAGCGGGTCCTCCCACACCGAGGGCAGCAGGTGCGTGAGCATCGGATTGACGCCCATGATCGTGCCGGCGGGAAAATCATGGCCGGCAAACGACACGTCGCGCACCGCCCGCCGCCACAGGACCGGCGCAGCGGCGTTGAGCCGCAGCGCTTCCTTGACCGCCCATTCGGCCTGCTCGCAGCGTCCGATCTCCTCGACGCTGGTCCGCATCGGATCGGGAATGACCGAGCAAAGCTCCTCCCGCACCCGCTCCTGCCAGTCCGGGTGCCGCGCCAGATAATAAAGGGTCGAAACGGAACCCGAAGACAGGGTGTCGAACGAAGCGGCGATGACGAAGGTGAGGTGGCCGATAATCTCCTCGTCGTCGACGAGGCCGGCCTCGCGCATCCGCATCAGCACGGCGAGCAGGTCCGTTCGGTCGTCGGCGACCGGCTTGTCGAGCATCGAACGGATCAGGCGCGTGACGTGCCGTTTCGCCCAGCGGGCGCGCCATTCCGAATTGCCGGGCAGTGGCGTCGTCACCACCGAGGTGGCCGAGCGCATCAGGAAGCGGAAGGCGAGGAGGTCTTCGTGCGTCGCCTGCGCCGCGTCGCGGCCGAGAAAGGCGGAATAGCCGTTGGCGAAGGTCAGGCGCTGGGCGAAGTCGTAAACCTCAACCGTTTTTCCGGACCAGGCGTCGGCGAAGCGCGCGATGTTCGCCGCGAACACGGTCAGATAATGGTTGAGCTGGTCCTGCTTGAACGCCGAGGCGATCAGCTTGCGGTGCCATTGATGGTCCTCGCCGTCGCGCAGCAGCAGCCCGCCGTCGAAATGGCGGCCGAAGACCGGCTTCCAGCCGCCGCGCGAGGAGAAATTGCCGGCCTGGTCGAACAGGACGAACTCGTTCGCCTCGGGGCCGATGAGCTGAACGTTCCAGCTGCCGCAGGCGTAGAATCGATGGACCGGACCATAGCGCTCGAACATTCGGCGCGCGAAACCTTGTGGGTCGCGCACCGCAAAGGGGAGAATGCCGAAGACGGGAAGGCCACGCCGCCCCGGCACCCCGGCAAGCGCATCCGCAGGGACGTCCGGCAGCGCGATCTCTCGTGGTACGGGCTTGCGGCTTCGGGCGACGGGCGGAAGGAAAGCGGCTGTCACGGCGGGCTCCGGTAAATTGCCCTTCTCCTAGCAGCGCGCGCGGTGCCTGCCGCCCCCGGTAACTACCCGGGTTTCGCAGCCGCGCGGGTGAACGCATTTTGAGGGGAGCAATGGAGTTCGCCCGAATGATCGACCTGGTGCTTCCCGAGGCTCGCTACCGCTTTGCCGCCGCGCTGATGGAGATGCACAGCGACCGCAAGCAGGTCTTCGTCGACCGGCTCGGCTGGACGTTGCCCGCTCCCGGAAGCTGGCTGGAGGTCGACCAGTTCGACAATGAATTTGCCGTCTACCTGCTCGCGCTGGAGGGACAGCGGCATCAGGGCTCCGTGCGGCTGTTGCCGTCGAGCTGCCCGACCATGCTGGCATCGCTTTTCCCGGGCCTTTGTCCGGACGGGGTACCCGAGGGGGAGGACGTCTGGGAAATCTCGCGGCTCGTCACCAGCCCGCGCGATGCGTGCGGCTCGAGCGTGCTGAAGCTCCATCGCCTGCTCGCGCTCGCGCTCATCGAGTTCGCGCTGCTGAACGGAATCCGCCGCTACAATCTCGTCGCGGAGGCACGGCGGGTGCCGGCCTTGCTCGCGATCGGCTGGGCGGTCGCACCGCTCGGGCTTCCGACCGTCTGTGCGGGCGAAGAGCTCCAGGCGCTCCAGGTGCGGATCGACGAGGAGACGCTGGAACGGGTCCGCGCGCGCGTCCGGCTATGGAACCCGGTCCTGCAGGTCAGGGAGGAGCACAAGTGGGCAGCATGAGCATGATCGGTTCCCTCGGCAATGGCGGCGCGAGAGCGGCGCCGCAGAGGGACGAAGGGAGCGGGGCCATGGCCACCGAGAAGCTTGCCCGTTCGCGGGCGGCCAAGGGCAATTCTCAACGGGTCGCGGCACGGGAGATCCTGCTCGAGATCGAAATCCTCCTTCAGCGGCTGATGCACCTTGCCGGGCCGCCGAAGGACGAGGAGCAGGCCATTCTGGAAGCGGCCCGGCGACTCTACGATTCCCGACGCTTGCGCGATCGCATTTTCGGGAGCGACCTGTTCGCCGATCCCGCGTGGGACATCCTGCTCGACCTCTTCATCGCCCAGCGGGAGGATCGGAAAGTCACCATTTCGAGCGCCTGCGCGGCGGCCTCGGCGCCGACCAGCACGGCGGCGCGCCATATCGCGCATCTCGTGCAGAAAAGGCTGGTGGTGCGGGTTTCGCGCGAGGAGGACGCGCGCAGTTCCTATCTCGCGCTCAGCGCCTCGGCGGACCGCAAGCTCTCGCAACTCTTCCGGGAGATGGCGCAATCAGCGGACGATCGCGTCTGATCGAATCGAGCGCCGTCGAGACGTGAGCGGCCGCGCAATGGAGTTCGAGGTCGTCGAGCTGCTGGAGCACGACGACGAGATCGTCATGGATCGCCTTCAATTGTCCCCAGTCGCCGCTGGCCCGCGGCTGCTCGGCTTCCATACGAGTCCCCAATCTGGCTCGCCTAACATATCTCAGAAAACGGTTCGACAAAATGACAAAGTGGCGGCTGAGAAATAGTTAATCCCGTTGAATAAACCGAAATGGATCAAGTTCTTCTAGTTTGGCGCCTCCACGGGCTTATAGCGGCGGGACGGCCGATAGCATGTTCCCCCACGAGCGTGCCGGTCGGGCGTCCCGGCCCTTCGGGGCCGGGACGCTAAGTCGCACCCGCAATCCTGTTTTCCGAACCTGCCCGGCAGGCTGGACGCCTTCAGCCGCGCCTGCGATGGAGCCGCGAGGACGGACCACAATGGAGGGTGAGGGTGCTGGACGCGCGGAACAGGAAGCGGCTTTTCGTCATCGTCTTCTGGGCGGCCTGGGCATTCGCCTTGCTGATGGCGCTCCTGCCCCATCCGCCGCAGGTGATGGGGGAGACGAACGACAAGGTTCAGCATATCGTCGCTTTCGTGACCTTGTCGGTGCTGGCCAGCCTCGCTTATCCGAAGGCCGGTCCGATCCGCATCGGCCTTCTCCTCTCGTTCTATGGAGCGGCCATCGAAATGCTCCAGGCCATCCCAATCCTGCATCGGACAGCAGCTTCTGGGACTGGATCGCGGACACGGTGGCGGTGATCGTAGCGCTCGCACTCGTCCAGATTGTCCTGCGTTTTCGCCGGGCGTGAAGCCGTTTCGCGCCTCGCGACCGGGCCGCTTCTTGCTTCGCGCGGGGGTGGCAGCAGCCGATTCCGAACCTTATTTAATTTGACAGGCGAGGCGATCCGGGGTCCAGCGGCGAGTGGGGGCGGGCTGGATGTCGCTTTCGCTCAGATGTCGGGCAGCAGGGGGCTGACTGGAGGCACGGAGCGGTTGTCGCGAGCGCTGAGGCCCGTGACGCGTTCATCGGCTGGTCGGATGAAAGGAAGGCGGGAAAAGCTTCGGCTTGCCTCGTCTCGGGAGACTATGGGTGGGGAGTGCGGAACTCATTTGGGGAGCGGCGTCCGAAGCGGCCGCGCGGCGCATTCACCCGCCGTTCACCTTCCGGGGCAGCACTTTGCCGCGTGGGCGGGCTTTGCCCGGAGGGGATGAGCGGGAGATGAAAGATTCCGGTCGCGCGCGGCGGCTGCTGGTCTCGATTCACGACGTATCGCCGGCATTCGAACCGGCGGTCGACCGGCTCCACGATCAGCTGACCCGCGTGGTGCGCGGCCCGATCACGATGCTGGTCGTCCCCGATTTCTGGGACAATGCGCCGCTCGCCGGGGCACCCGCCTATCGTGCGAAGCTGCGCGCCTGGGCCGATGCCGGCGTCGAGATGCTGCTGCACGGCTGGAACCACCGGGATGAGACGCCGCGCCATCGCGGTTTCGCCTCGTGGAAGGCGCGCCACATGACCGCGGGGGAGGGCGAGTTCCTCGGCCTCTCGCGCGACGAGGCCGTGGGACGGCTGCGCGACGGCCGCGCCGCCCTGGAGGATGCGATCGGCCGCCCCGTCACGGGCTTCGTCGCGCCCGCCTGGCTCTATGGCGAGGGTGCGAAGGAAGCGCTGGTCGAGGAGGGCTTCGACGTCGCCGAGGACCATTTCCGGGTCTGGCGGCCGCGCGACGGCGCAATCGTCGCCCGCGGCCCCGTCATCACCTGGGCGAGCCGCACCCGCGCCCGCACTGCTTCGTCGCTCGCCTTCGCGGCCTTCGCGCGGCGGGCGCTGGCGCCGCTGCCGACGTTGCGGATCGGCGTCCATCCGGGGGACGTCCGCAAGCCATCGATCATCAAGAGCATCGAGGACACCGTGCGGATCTCCGCCGCTGGCCGGCAATGCGTGACCTATGGCGAGCTCGCCGGCGGCCATCTTGTGCGGAGCATGAACTGATGGACGCACGCGGGCTCCGCATCGCCCTCTTCAGCGGCAATTACAATTACACGCGCGACGGCGCCAACCAGGCACTGAACCGGCTGGTCGACTATCTGCTGCGCCAGGGCGCGGCGGTGCGCGTCTATTCGCCGACCGTGAAGGAGCCGGCCTTCCCGGCACGCGGCGACCTGGTGAGCGTGCCTTCGATCGCTCTTCCCGGCCGCGGCGAATATCGCCTCGCGCTGGGCCTTCCGGATCGCATCCGCCGCGACATCCTCCGGTTCGCGCCGAACGTCTTCCACGTCAGCGCCCCGGACATCCTCGGCCACCGGGCCGTCAGCTTCGCGCGCAGCCTCGACCTGCCTGTGGTCGCATCCGTCCACACCCGCTTCGAGACCTATGTCCGCTATTACGGCCTCGGCTTTCTCGAGCCGCTGGTCGAGATGGCGCTGCGCCGCTTCTATCGCCGCTGCGATGCCATTTTCGCGCCATCCCAATCGATGGTGCGGCTGCTCCGCGACCAGGGCATGAACGACCGTGTCGGCCTGTGGACGCGCGGCACCGACCGCCACGTCTTCAACCCGCAGCGGCGCGATATGGGCTGGCGCCAGTCGCTCGGTATCGCGCCGGAGGCGCCGGTGATCGGCTTCGCCGGGCGCCTCGTGCGGGAGAAGGGGCTGGACGTCTTCGCCGATACGATCGACCGGATCGCCGCCCGCCGCGTGCCGCATCGGGTGCTCGTGATCGGCGACGGACCGGCCCGCGAGTGGTTCGCGAAACGGCTCCCCGGGGCGGTCTTCACCGGCTTCCTGCAGGGGGAAGCGCTCGGCCGCGCCATGGCCTCAATGGACATGCTGCTCAATCCGTCGGTGACGGAGACGTTCGGCAACGTGACGCTCGAGGCGATGGCCGTCGGCATTCCGGTGGTGGCGGCGCGGGCGACGGGCAGCGACAGCCTCGTCACCGACGGCGTCACCGGCCGTCTGATCGTGCCGGGCGCGGTGGAGGATTTCGCCGCCGCGCTCGCTTTCTACTGTCTCGATGCCGGGGCGCGTACCGCCGCCGGCCATGCCGGCTGGGAGGCGAGCCGCCGCTACGGCTGGGACGAGGTCAACCACGCTCTGCTTCAGGGCTATGTCCGCGCCATTCACGGCCGCAGCGAACCGCGCGAGGCGCTCGGCGGCCGCACGGTGCCCGCGCCCCGGTGATCGGCGGCTGAATTTCGGATCCGCAAATGCGCGATGCGCTTTATACACTGCCTGTCGAAACGGACGGCGGGGGCGATGGCGTCTCCGCCATGATCTACGTGCGGGAGCCGTCGGTGCGCGATCCTGAGCCCGTTCCCACCGATGCGCTGGCCGCCGCGGATGTGCCGGCGCCGGCCGGCCGGGCGAAGTGGCTGCGCTGGGTGGGGCCGCTCATCTCCGTGGCCATCATTACCGCGGTTCTGCTCAGCGTCCGCGGGCTCAACCTCGCCGGCATCGCCGCCTTGCTGCCGCGCAACCCGCTGTTCTGGATGGTCTTCGCCGTCTCCTATGTGGCGCTGCCGGCGAGCGAATGGATGATCTACCGCCGCCTGTGGCACGTGCCGCGCGGTGCTTTCCTGGCGCTGCTGCGCAAGCTGGTGAGCAACGAGATGCTGTTCGGCTATAGCGGCGAATTCTACTTCTACGCCTGGGCGCGGCAGAGCTCCGGCGTCGAGCGGCCGCAGCTTGCGATCAAGGACGTGTCGATCCTGTCGGCGCTGACGGGCGTGACCTTCGCCTTGCTGTGCGGCTTCGTCGCCTGGCTGACCCTCGGCGCCGCGGCGCTCGGCCCCCATGCGCGCCAGCTTTACGCCAGCGCGGCGCTCGTGCTGACGATCTCGCTTGCGGCCGTCGTCTTCCGGGGCCGCGTCTTCAGCCTGCCGGCCGCGGACCGCCGGTTCATCGGAATGGTCCACACGACCAGGCTGATCGTCGTCGCGCTGCTGACGGCGATCATGTGGCACATCGTGCTTCCCGACGTGGCGTTGCGCTGGTGGCTGCTGCTCGTCGCGCTCCAGCTCGTCGTTTCGCGGCTGCCGCTCGTCACCAACAAGGATTTCATCTTTGCCGGCATCGCGATCGTCGCGCTCGGCCGGCAGGTGCGGATCGCGGAGCTGCTGACGATGATGGCGGGGCTGATGGTGCTCGCCCACGTCTCCGTCGCCCTGGTGCTGACCGCGCTCCAGCTCCGTGCCGCCTCGAAGGCAGCAGCGTGAAGATCGCCGACGTCTCGGCCTTCTACGCGCCGCAGGGGGGCGGCGTGCGCACCTACGTCGAGGAGAAGCTCGTCTGGGCGCCGAAGCTCGGCCACGATCTGGTGCTCGTCGCGCCCGGGCCGGAGACGCGGACCGAGAGCCGCGGCCCCGGCGCCCGTATCGAATGGATCGCCTCGCCGCCGCTGCCGGTCGACCGGCGCTACCATTATTTCCGCGCCCGCCACGAGGTGCAGGCCCTGCTCGATCGCGAGCGGCCCGATTTCGTCGAGGCGTCCGCGCCCTGGCGCTCGGCGCAGATCGTCCGCTGGTGGCACGGCGCCGCACCGCGCGCGCTGGTCATGCACGCCGATCCGATCGCGGCTTATGGTTATCGCTGGCTCGGAGGCGTCGCGCCGACCGGCGCCATCGACCGGATCATGGCCTTGCCCTGGGCCTATCTCCGCAACACGGCGGCGGGGTTCGACCGCATCGTGACGGCGAGCGAGAGCTTTTCCGAGCGGCTGGTCGCGCAGGGCATGCGCAACGTCGTCACCAACCCGATGGGGGTGCAGGACGGGATCTTCTCGCCCAACCTGAGAGACGAGGCGCTGCGGGCGGAGCTGCTTGAAAGCTGCGGCCTGCCCGCGACCGGCACTTTGCTGCTCGCGGTCGGCC
The DNA here is from genome assembly GCA_036269695.1 of Allosphingosinicella sp. Classification (GTDB taxonomy): domain Bacteria; phylum Pseudomonadota; class Alphaproteobacteria; order Sphingomonadales; family Sphingomonadaceae; genus Allosphingosinicella. The sequence continues at coordinate 24,446 of DATBDY010000007.1, forward strand.
GGCTCTCGCCGGAGAAGAGATGGCCGCTCGTCATCGACGCGATCGAAGCGGCCGCGCGTTCGGCGCCGGTCGCGCTGGTGCTGATCGGCGACGGCGGCGAGCGGGAGAAGCTCGTCCGCAGGACTGCGGGGCTGGCGAACGTTCGCCTCTATGGCCGCGTGACCGACAGGGCGGTGCTGGCACGCCTGCTCGCCAGCGGGGACGCCCTGATCCACGGCTGCGATGCCGAGACCTTTTCGATCGTCTGCGCCGAGGCGCGCGCCTCGGGCCTGCCGATCGTCGCGCCCGACCGCGGCGGCGCCGCCGACCATGCGCGGGCGAGCGGCGGGCTCACCTTCCGGTCGGGGAGCGCGGCCGATGCGGCCCGGGCGATCGGCGATTTCGTCCGCACGGGACGCAAAGCCGCACCCGCTTTGATGCGCACCATGGAAATGCACTTCCGCGACCTGTTCGCGGATTACGAGACCCTGATCCTCAATAAGCGGCCGCGCGAAGCGGCAGCCTGAGCACCGGCCGGTGCTTCTCGTCCTCGACCTCGACCCAGCCGCCGAGGTCGATCTCCTCTCTCGCGAACAGCCGCGTACGGACGACGTCGCTCGCGGTCTGGAAGGCCCGGCTGAGCGCCGCGATATCGTCGGCGCAGGCCTCACCGACAACGTCGGTGACCTCGGACGTGTCGCAGCAGACGTTGAAATAGTAACGCGGCATCGGGCCCCTGAACGTGCTCGCTCTGCCCCGTCGCCGGTTTCGGTTCAAGAGCGGCTGGAGCGGCCTGCCACCCGCCCGACTCGTCTTGACGCGTTCGTCGGCGACAACGAAGAAACGATCCGTAGCGCCATTGTCCCATTCTGAAACGGTTGCACTTCGGGGGTTCGACTCGCCGCGCTTGAAACCCTGCCCGTCGTCCTTGCCGCCCGGCCGCGTTGACTCCGAACGGCCCTCCCGGCACCCCTTCAATCATTGGAGGGAGCGTCGTGCGGCCGAGGCGGCAGGACGCGAGTCGGGGGTGGCCTCGTGTTCGAGAGGCACCGTCCGCAACAAAGTGGATGTGGATGTTCGGTTCTTTCCGGGCGCGTGTTTTCGCGCTGGCCGCTTCTTTGTTCGTCGTCTTCTGGGCCGGCCCGGCTGCCGCAGCAGCCGCGGCGAGCAGCCCGGACGTCCAGGCGCTGGGATCGCTGACCGCGCCCGCGACGGTGACGACGCCGGCTTACCCGTCCACGGCCGCCGCCGTCGCGCCCAAGGTCGATGCCGTCGCCACGACGATGCAGCGCCTGCCGCTGCACGACCTCATCATCTCCTTCGTCGACTACAAGAACCAGAGCGCCGAAGAGATGTGCCTCGCTAAGGCCGTCTATTTCGAGGCGCGCGGGGAATCGATCGAAGGCCAGCTCGCCGTCGCCCAGGTGGTGCTGAACCGCGCCGCGTCCGGCACCTATCCGCCGACAATCTGCGGCGTCGTCACCCAGCCGGCGCAATTCTCGTTCGTCCACGGCGGCGCGATGCCGGCGCCGGACACCAGCAGCGAATGCTGGCACAAGGCGCTCGCCATCGCCGACATCGCGATGAAGCACCTCGCGACCAGCCTCGCCTCGAATGTGCTCTGGTATCACGCCACCTACGTCGCGCCGGCCTGGGGCCGCCAGCACCTGCGCGTGGCGCAGATCGGGATGCACATCTTCTACAGCTGAGCGCTGAGGGCCAGCGACTTCAGACGAAGTAGACCGCTACGGCCGTGAACCCGGCCGCGATCATCGACAGCAGCACGCCGAGCAGGGAGGTTAGGAGCGATCCTTGCCGCCGCCGGAAATTGCTGCGCTTGGCGGGCTTGCCGAGCAGCAGCTCGATCCCGCCCGCGCCCGCACCGGCGACGAGCGTGCCGGCATAGGTGATGAGCGCGGCGACGAGGCCGCCGCGAAACAGGATGACGATCGGCACCATCGCGGCGACGGGCGAGACCACCGCCAGCGCGGCAAGAAGCTTCATCCGCTTGAGCCGCCCGGGATCGACCGGCGAGACGGCGAGCAGGTCAGGCGCGTCCTCGGCCGAGATGGTCAGCCAGGAGATGCTGCCGCAGAGCTGGCCCGCCGCGACGACGCCGACCGCGGCGAGGACCGGCGCGGCGAGAAGGCCGCCGCCGCTGTGCTTGGTGCCGATGAGAACGAGCGGGAAGAGATAGATCAGCCGCAGCAGGACCAGGAACAGGATCTCCGGCTCGCGCGTCAGCAGCCGCACTTCCTTGGTGACGACGGTGGCGGCAAGCCCACCGCGGAAGGCGGGGCCGCGTCCTGCCGCCCCGCGCTGTCCACTGCGGTCGCCGGCGCTCTGGACGCTCGCCAGGAAGCGGGTGCGGAACAGCCAGGAGGTGAGGGCGAACAGCACGCCCGACACGCCGACCAGCAGCAGGAGCGGGACGATTTCGCCGAACAGGCCGCGCGCCGGCACGGCCGACCAGCCGCTGACGCCCCAGCCATGGACCTTCAGCCAGTCCGCCACGATCGCGACGCGGCCGCGGCCCGGCTGATATTGTCCGGAGAGTAGTGAGACGAGATAGATGACGCCGCCGGTCCCTGCGGCGACGATCGTTCCGACGGAGCGCGCGCCCCGCGCACCGATTCGACGGACCAGCAGAATTGCCAGTGCCAGACCGAAGGTGGCCGAGAGCATTGCAAGTGCCGCAATCACCGGCACCACCCCGAAAAGTCGCGGATGTCCGAGCAAAGCGACGGGCAAGGAGAGGGGCAGGAGGAGCAGGCAGTAAGTGGCGGCGGCGCTGGCGGCGATGCCGAGCATTTTGGCGGCGAGCACACGGCCTTCGGGCAGCGGCGAGGAGAGGAGCAGATCGAGGTCGGTTTTCTCGAACAGCGTCCGCAGAGCCTGCAGCAGGCTCTGCGTCGTCATGAAAGTGAACATGACGAGCAGGGCGGCATTGCCCATGATCAGCCAGCGCGGCCTCGGCGCCAGCGGCGTGTCCCGAAGCAGGTAAGCGACGAACAGCCCGACGACGAAGAAGGCGAGCAGGAGGACGATCCGAATCCACCTCCCGAATCCCCTGCGGCCGCTGCGGAAGGTCAGCCGCACCTCATGCAGGACGAGCCAGAGCAGGGATCCGGGCGCGGGCCAGCGCGCTCTAGCCGCCTGCGACATCGTCCGCGCGGGCGGTGAGATCGAGGAAGAGTTCCTCCAGCGTCAGCTCGTTGGAGCCGGCGCGCTGGCGCAGCTCGGCGAGCGTGCCCTCGGCCAGCAATCGGCCGTCGTCGATGATGCCGATCCGGTCGGCCAGCCGCTCGGCGACTTCGAGGATATGGGTGGTGACGATCACTGTAGCGCCGCTGCGCACCTGCTCCTGCAGCATGTCCTTGACCGAGCGCGCCATCGCGGCGTCGAGGCCGGTCAATGGCTCGTCGAGAACGAGCAGGCGCGGCTTGTGGATGAGGGCGCCGGCCAGCGCGACCTTCTGCTTCATGCCCCGCGAGAAGCCCTCGCAGCGCGTCGCCCGGTCGTCCCACATGCCGAGCCAGCGCAGCAGCCGCTCCGATTCCGAAGCCGCCTCGGCCGGCGGCACGCCCCACAGGCCGGCGACGAAGGCGAGATATTCGAGCGGCGTCAATTTGTCGTAGAGCATCGCCTCGTCGGGCAACCAGGCGGTGATCGCCTTGGCCTCGGCCGGCCGGGCGAGGGCGTCGATGCCGAAGATGCGGATGCGGCCCTTGTCCGGGCGGGTGAGGCCGACGACCATGCGCAACGTGGTCGTCTTGCCGGCGCCGTTCGGGCCGAGCAGGGCGTAGAGCTCGCCCGGTCGGACGACGAGGTCGAGATCCTTGATCACCGGCCGGCCGAAGCTCTTGTTGACGCGGCTGAGCTCCAGCGCCGGCGCGATGCCGGGCAGGGCAGAGATTTCGGCGGCGGCGTCAGTCATTCAAGACGAATAGAGGCTGGCGCCGCCGCGTCAAACCGGGATCAGGACAGGATCGGCCGCTCGCCGAGCGGGATTACGGCCCGGCCCCAGGTCGCGTTGGTGACGATGCCGAAGCTGCCGTAGATCGCGAGCAGTCCGCAGAGCAGGCCGAGCCAGCCGCCGGCGTGGGACAAAGCCTCGGACTTCGCGATATCGCCCAGCCCGAGCAGCAGGAACGTGACCCAGAGCGTCAGGAAGATCGCGAACAGGATGCGCGGCAGGCGGAAGGTGCCGATCCAGAGGTAGAGGGTCAGCAGGCCCCACAGCAGCAAGGCGACGCCGACGGTCGGACCAGACTGGCTGAGGTCGATCGTGCCGTTATGCGCGAACAGCAGCAGCAAGGCGAACCACCACCAGAAGGCGCCGTAGCTGAGGAAGGCGGTCGTCCCGAACGTGTTGCCGACGCGGAATTCGAGCAGGCCGGCGACCACCTGGATGAAGCCTCCGTAGGCGAGCGCGAGCGGGATCACCACGCCGGCGCCCCCGGGGGGCAGCACGCCCGCATTGATCAGGCTGAGCAGGACGGTGGTGAGGCCGAAGCCGACCAGGCCGAGCGCGGCCGGGTTTGCGGTGGGTATTGGAACGCTTTCTGCCATGACTTCCCCCTTGGTTGACGAGCCGGTTTTCTAGTTCTTCGGAAGCTGCAGCCTCGCCGGATCGACGTCTCCGAGATCGAAGACGCGGATCGGCCCGAGGTCGATCACATGCGTATCGCCGGCGAGATGGACACTCACCTGAGCCCCGCCCGCCGCGGCCGCCTGTGACGCGCGGCCGGCGATGTAATATTGCTTCCACTGGTTGGTGATCGCGACAGGGCCGCTGATCAGCGTCGTATAAGGCGCGGCAGAGCCGCTGAGACCGACGAAGGGCAGCGGCAATGTCTCGCCGTCCTTGGCATCGGGTGCGCGGAGGTAGACCGCGATCAGGACCGTGTCGTTCGCCGCCACCGCCTTGGCGACCGGCGACACCGCGCCGGCATCCCAGGCATTCTTGCCCTTCTGCGTCACGGCCACGCGAATGCAGGGATATTTTTGCGGTCCGTCCGTCTCTAGCCTCTTATTGGTCTGGCCGGTCCCGAAAACGGTCCAGTTGGTTCCCGGTGTGTTGATCAGCTTGTCGGCCAATTTGCCCGCTGACTGGCTCGCGGGCGGTGTGGCCGGCGCGGGCTGGGTGCCTTGGGCATAAGCGGGAGCCGGGAAAAGCAATGCGAGAAACACGCCCAGATTCGTCTTCATTCATCCTCTCCCTGGCCTCTGCGTGCCATCGGTTAACGCTAACATAGACGAATGGGATTGCCAGCAGGAATCGCAGGCGCGTCGGAAGGGCGTGATGGGAGGCACGTCATCGCCGGGCGCGCAGCGCACTCCGTCAGCCGCCGCCGGTGAACAAGCATGGTTTCCAGGCGTTTAAACCATCACACGCGCGCCCGAAAGCCAGCCGAGCGGCGGCTAGCGCGCCGATGAAAGGAATTTCCATCATGAAACCGAACTGGATCACGGCCGGCATCGCTCTTGCGGCCGGCGCCACCCTGCTCAGCGCGACTCCCGCCGACGCGCAATGGAGCAACGGCAACCGCTCCGGCACCCATCATAATTACAGCGGGAACCGAAATAGTTACAGCGGCAGCCGCAGCTACACGTCGAACCGCGGATCCAGTTGGAACCGCGGCTATGCGACCAACCGCAACTACAATTACGGCAACCGCAACTGGAATCGCGGCTATTCCTACAACCGTGGCCGGGGCGGCTATTCTTACGGCTATCCCTCGGTCTATTTTTCCTATCCGGCCTATGGATACAGCTATTATCCGTATGATTACGGATATTATGACGATCCCTATGCCGATTACAGCTACGGCTATAGCGACCCCTATTACGACGACGGCTACGACGATTATCCCTACTGAATGAGATGGGCCGCCGCGTCGGCGCACGCGGCGGCCGCTCTTCCTTCGAGCGCCTCAAAGGCGGCCGATCGGGCCGTGTCTTATCATCGCGACCGATGTGCTCTACGACCTGAGGCCGAACAGGCGCTCAGGGGAGGTGGGGCATGGCTGCATCCGTCGATTCAGCGGACATTCCGGCGGGGCAGGGGAGGCCGCCCCGCTACGGCCCGGCGCTGGCGCTGCTCGCGACGCTGTTCTTCATGTGGGGCTTCATCACCGTCATCAACAACACGCTGCTGCCGCACCTCCGCAGCGTGTTCCAGCTCAACTACACGCAGACGACCCTGATCGAATCCACTTGGTTCATCGGCTATTTCGTGGCGTCGATCCCGGCCGCGAAGCTGATCGAGCGGATCGGCTACCACAAGGCCCTGGTGGTCGGCCTCGCCATCATGACGATCGGTTCGCTCGGGATGATCCCCGCCGCGCGCCTTCCTTCCTACGAGGTGACGCTTGCGTCCCTGTTCGTCGTCTCATGCGGGATCGCCGTCCTGCAGGTCGCCGCCAATCCCTATGTGGCGGTGATCGGCCCGGCCGAAACGTCGGAATCGCGGCTCACCCTGGTCCAGGCATTCAACACCACGGGAGATTTCCTTGCGGTGGCGTTTGGGCAGCAGCTGATCCTCGCCCGAACGGTCGCCGGGACCACCCTCGAAAGCACCCACCTCAGCCTCGCCCAGCGCATGGCCGACGCGCGCGCGACCCAGCTGCCCTATCTGATTGTCGCCGCGGTGCTGGCGGTGCTCGCGATCGTGATCTGGCGCGCCCGGCTTCCGGAGCTCGGCGGCGCGACGCGCCGGGTCAATGCCGACCAGCGCAGGCATTTGTCGCTGTGGCGGCACCGCAACCTCGTCCTCGGCGTCTTCGCGATCTTCATCTACCTGATCGCCGAGATCGGGGTCGGCAATCTGTTCATCAGCTTCGCCTCCCAGCCCGATATCGGCAATGTGACGCACGAGCAGGCGGCGAATTATCTCATGTTCGTGTGGGGCGGGATGGCGATCGGCCGCTTCGGCGGTGCGTTCATCATGCGAGCGATCGCGCCCGAGAAGGTGCTCGCCGCCTTCGCGATCGGCGCGTTCGTCGTGATGATGATCGCAAGCACCGCGCACGGACCCGCGGCGATGTACGGGCTGATGGCGGTGGGGCTGTTCCACTCGATCATGTTCCCGACCATCTTCGCGCTCGCCATCCGCGGGCTCGGGCCACTCACCGAGGAAGGATCGGGCTGGCTGATCTGGGCGATTGCGGGTGGCGCTTTGGTCATCGTCCAGGGCAAGCTCGCCGACCAGTTCGGCATCCAACACTCGTTCCTGCTCACCGCGGCGTGCGAGCTGTTCGTGCTCTTCTACGCCTTGTGGGGAGCGCGCCCGACCCACGCGCTGGCGCAACCGGCGGCTGTTCAAACCTGATTTCTGTCAGCGAGCACGATTCAGCCAGAGTCGCCGACGAATGGTTTCGTTCGCGAAGCAGACGTTGAACATGTATTTCGCCGTCGAATTCACATAGTCGGCCGCCTCCGCCCGGCAATTCGCGTCACGCTTCCTAATCCAGCGCGCTCGCTCTCGCGCAAGGCGGACCGCCGCGAAGGCGAAAGATGCTGCCATGTCTCGTTTAGCAGCTGATCCTGCCGGGCAGCCTCCTCCCCGTAGCAAAGGGCCTGCTGGAAGGTGCCCCCATTTTCCGGGGCACTTTCGCAGGCGTGAAGCTCGGGGGTGATTTGCGCTGTTACCTCCTCGTCCGTCTGTCCTTGCGCAGGAGCGGCCAGGGCCGCCATTCCCAACAAGACCAGCATGCGCTTCATCGAAAATTCCCAATGAGCGGAAAACGAAGATTGATACGCATCACAGGTTCCTGACCCGCGCTGGCGCCTCCTCAGTGCGGGCGAGCGGATTGCGCAGCGGCAATGTGAACGGTGCCGCTTCGATCTCGAACACATCCCCCGGCTCGGTTCGCACCTCGTCGCTGAAGGAGAGGGTGGCCGTGCCGAAGAAGTGCACGTGGACGTCGCCGGGCCGGCGGAACTGGGCATATTTGAACTGGTGCCATTCGAGGTTGGCGATGCTGTGCGACATGTTCGCCTCGCCCGAGACGAAGCTCTTCTCCCACAGGATGGCGTCGCCGCGCCGGATGCGGCTGACGCCCTCGACATGGTCCGGCGGCGCGCCGACCAGCAGCTCCGGGCCGAGCGCCGCCGGGCGCAGCTTCGAATGGGCGAGCCAGAGATAATTGTGCCGCTCGGTCACATGGTCGCTGAATTCGTTGGCGAGGCAGAGGCCGAGCCGGAAGGGAGTGCCGTCGGGGCCAATGAGATAGATGCCGGCGAGCTCCGGCTCCTCGCCGCCGTCCTGCGCGAAGGCGGGCATGGTGAGCGGCGCGCCCGGCCCGACCAGCTGCGAGCCGTCGCCCTTGAAGAACCATTCGGGCTGGCAGCCGATCTCGCCGGGCGCCGGCTTCCCGCCCTCCAGCCCTTCGAGGAAGATGCGCATCGAGTCGGTGAGGGGCGCCCCTTCGGCCGCCGCGCGGTGCATCCGGTCGCGCCCCTCGGCCGAGCCGAGATGGGTGAGGCCGGTGCCGCTCATCGTCAGATGCGCCGGATCCTCATGATCGATCGGCGCGAGGATGCGGCCAGCCGCCAGCTCGGCGGCGGGATCGATCTCCGTGCCGCGTCCGAGCTCGGCCACAATGTTCGCGAGACTAAGGCCGGCCTCGATTGCCTTGGAAGCCAGCGCCCGCACCGATGCTACGCCGGGGACCAGCCAGGCCGCACCGCGATCGGCGGCGATCACCGATCGCCTGCCGTCCGTCGCCCGATGCTGAAGAAGCCGCAGCGCCATCAGCGCCGCTTAGACGCGGCCCGCGCAATGACCAAGGCGCAAAGCGTGCGACACGCCCTTGCCAGCCAATCCGGTGGCCGCCAGAGGCGGTTTCAGCTTTCCCGGGAGAGACTTGTGAGTCCGTTCCGCCTTTTGTCGCTCGCCGCCCTCTGCGTCGCCGCCATGGTCTCCAATGCCGCAGCCGCCGCGCCCGCCAGCCAATACGATCCGCGCGAGACGTTCGCGCCGTTCGACATGGGCCAGGCGGTCAATGCGTTGCGGACGGGAAGCGGCCGTCCGGGCCCGGCTTATTGGCAGAATCGCGCCGACTACACGATCCGCGCGGCGCTCGATCCGGCGACGAAGACGATCACCTGCCGCGTCGAGATCCACTACACCAACAACAGCCCCGACACGCTCGACGTCCTCTGGCTCCAGCTGGAGCAGAACCTCTACCGCGAGAATTCGCGCGGACAGCTTGCGCAAGGCGGCGTCCCACGCGGCAATACGAGCGGCATAAGCCTCGACGCGGTCGAAATCGGGCCGGCGGGGAAGGGGGTAGCGGTGACGCCCCTCATCAGCGACACGCGCGCCCAGCTCCGCCTCCCGACGCCACTGCCGCACGGAGGCACCGCGACCGTGCGGATCCGCTATCACTACACAGTGCCGTCCGACGAGTTCGGCGGCCGCACCGGCTGGCTGAAGTCGAAAAACGGCGCCGAAATCTACAGCATCGCCCAATGGTATCCGCGCATGGCCGTCTATGACGATCTGCGCGGCTGGGACACGCTCCCCTACCTGGCCCAGGAATTCTATCTCGAATATGGCGATTTCGATTACTGGATCACCGTCCCGTCCGACATGATCGTCGCCGGCTCCGGCGAACTCCAGAATCCGCAGGAGGTGCTGACTGCCGCCGAGCGGGGCCGTCTGGCGCAGGCGCGAACCAGCGACGCCACGGTGATGATCCGCTCGCCGTCCGATGTCGGCGATCCCGCCAGCCGGCCGAAGCAAGCCGGCACGCTCACCTGGCACTACCGCATCCTGAACAGCCGCGACGCCTCCTGGGCCGCCTCGAGCGCCTTCATCTGGGACGCCGCCCGCATCCGATTGCCCGGTGGCGGCAATTCGCTCGCCATGTCCTTCTACCCGCCCGAAAGCCAGGGGCGCGACCGCTGGGGCCGCTCGACCGAATATATGAAGGACGCGGTCGAGCGCTATTCGGCCAAATATTTCCCCTATCCCTGGCCGGCCGCGATCAACGTCGCCGGGCCTGCGGCGGGCATGGAATATCCGGGCATCGTCTTCGACGGCATCGACGACGCGGGGAAGGTGCTGTTCTGGATCAGCGCGCACGAGATAGGCCACAGCTGGTTTCCGATGATCGTCGGCTTCGACGAGCGCCGCCACGCCTGGATGGACGAAGGCTTCAACACCTTCATCGACGTCTACGAATCCGACGAGTTCGAAGGTGGCGTCTACGGGCCCAAGCGCGATTCCGAATATGCGCGCCGCGGCGGCAATCCGGTCGACGAGATCCTGCCGATCCTCGCCGATCCAGACGCGCCGCCGATCCTCGCCCGCGCCGATACGATCCAGGAGAAATGGCGCCACCCCGTCACCTATTTCAAATCGGCGCTCGGCCTGGTGCTGCTGCGCGAGCAGATCCTCGGGCCGGAGCGGTTCGATGCGGCCTTCCGCCGCTTCATCGCCGCCTGGGCCTACCGCCATCCCAAGCCGGCCGACTTCTTCCGCTTCATGGACAGCGAGACGGGCGAGGACCTCTCCTGGTGGTGGCGCGGCTGGTATGCGAACAACTGGCAGCTCGATCTCGCCGTCACCGGAATCGAGCCATTCCCCGCGACCGCGCACCGGCAAGGCTCGCTCGTCCATGTCGAGACGCGCGACAAATTGATCATGCCCGCCACCCTGCGCGTCACCTTCGCCGACCGCACCAGCCGCGACATCCGACTACCGGCCGAAACCTGGATCCGCCAGGGCGCGACGGCCGTTCCGGTGCCGGGCGCCTCGCCGGTCATCCGCGCTGAGATCGATCCCGATCACAAGATTCCGGATCGGGATCGGACGAATAACCTGGCGGTGGCACGGTAGGCTCGCCCATCGCGCCGCTCGGTCGTCCGGATGCGGCAAACCGTTCCTTCGTGCCTGAAAGAATCCGATAGCCTAACCCAAATTAGGATCAACGCGGCGGCCGTGATTGGTCAATGAAATCGGAAGCTTACCGCTCACTCATCATTAACGGCTCTGACGTAGCGTTGAGAGGTGAGCAGGGCGGAGGGGAGCGTGTTTCAGTTCGACCGGACGCATCAGGCACAGCCATCTTCAATGGCGCCGCCCCGGGAAATCTTGACCGGCGCGGTCGCATTGGCCGCCATCGTTCTCTTCGTCGGCACGTGCGCCCGAGCGATGGCGACCTTGTCCGACCTCGGCCGCACCGATCCGATCGCGGCCGTGGCCGTTCTCCTGAATGTCGCGCTCGTCCTGTTCGCCTGGCGTCGACATAAAGCCGCGGCGAAGGCGGCGGAGGAGTGGCAGGCGGCCGAGGAGAAGGCGCATCGCTTCGCCACCCGGGACCAGCTGACCAACCTCTTCGTCCGCTCCTCCCTCCTCGAGGCAGGCCGCGAGGCTGTGCGGAATGCGCTCGAGGCGCATCGGCCGGCTGCCGTGATCGTCCTCAATCTCGATCGGTTCAAGCACGTCAACGAGGTCTATGGCCACCGGGCGGGAGACGCGCTGTTGCGGGGCGTCTCCGAAATCATCGTCACCACCGTGCGCGACGCGGCGTTGTGCGCCCGCATCGGCGCCGACGAGTTTTGTCTCCTCTGCCCGATCACCGAAGCCGCCGAGAAGGAAATCACCCGTCTCGCGGAGCGCCTTCTCCAGCTGCTCTCGCGGCCGATCGAGATCGATACCGTCCCGATTCATATCAGTGCGTCGGTGGGCATGTCCCGCCTCGCCGCGGGCGGCGATTTCGAGACTCTGCTGCGCCAGGCGAACATCGCCATGACCGAGGCGAAAAAGGCCGGAGGCAATCGCGCCGTCTGGTTCAACGCGTCGATGGAGAGCGCGCTCAAGGCGCGCACGGAAGTCGAATCCGGGCTTCGGCGCGGCATCCCGCTCGGCGAGTTCGTGCCCTATTACCAGCCTCAGGTCGATCTTCGGACCGGGCGCATCTGCGGGTTCGAGGCGCTTGCGCGCTGGAACCACCCGGCCGGCGGAGTGGTCGGTCCCGACGTCTTCATTCCAGTGGCGGAAGAGACGGGGCTGATCGCCGACCTTTTCGATTCGATCTGCGGGCAGGCGCTCGTCGACGCGAAGGAATGGGATCCGGAGCTTACCCTCGCCGTCAACATCTCGCCGAGCCAGCTCAAGGATCCGTGGCTCGCGCAGCGCATTCTGAAGCTGCTGACGGCGACGGCGTTTCCCGCGGAGCGCCTGGAGGTCGAGATCACGGAAAGCTCGCTTTTCGAAAGCCTCGCTCTCGCGCAGGCGATCGTGGCGAGCCTCAAGAATCAGGGCGTCAAGCTCGCGCTCGACGATTTCGGCACGGGCTATTCCTCTCTCGCCAACCTCCGGGCCCTGCCGTTCGACCGGATCAAGATCGATCGAAGCTTCGTCCAGGCGATGCAGACGGACCGGGAGAGCCTCGCCATCGCGACGGCGATCGCGAAAATGGGCGAAAGCCTCGGCGTTCCCGTGACTGCGGAGGGCGTAACCGGCGAAGAGGTGAGGCAGCAGCTCCTCTCGATCGGCTGCGACAAAGGGCAGGGCTGGCTCTTCGGAAAGCCGCTTGCCCAGCCGGAGGTCCGGCTGCTGCTCGCTGCCCATGGCCAGCTCGCGGCGGCAGCGCCGGCCGTCGCGCATGCCGACGCGTTCCCTGCCGGCGATCGCAAACGAAGCGCGACAGGCGGCTGATGGTGGGCAGCGGATGAGCGCGTGACTTATGCAAGCACTCGAATGCCGCCTTCGGACAATTTCGTCCGATCGACTTAACCGATGATATTTTCTCCATTCGTTTCCTGTGGATAAATCATCTCCACCGGCCCGAGTCGTCTGGGGAGGGGACTATGGCGAATTACGTGCTCTACTGCCTTGATGGATCGAAGCTCGTCCGCTGCGAACGCTTCAGAGCTGAGACCGACAATGTCGCGATCGCGGAGGCGGTGCGGCGGCAGGGAAGCAGCACCGCCGAGCTATGGTCGGGTTCCCGGAAGGTGACGATCCTCTGGCCCGCTCACGCTGCTTCATGCTCCGCCGATGCAGTTTCGTCGGCGCGATTGACCGCGGCTGGCTAGCCTTCAGACGTTAGAGGGCTGGTGCGCCACCCAGTCCTCTGCGAACCCGTCTCCGCTTCCACTTCCCTGTTCAGCGGGAATTTACCGGGAAATTAGACGCCGAGCCCACGCTTGAGCCGCGTTTGCCTCGTCCGCAGCCGCGGATTTCCGCCGTTTCCGGGACGAATTCCCTTGCTTCAGAAACAGGGAATTCTTTCAGCGCATCAGGGAAGCTGTGCGGAATAGCACGGAGCCGCAAGACATGGGGCAGGGCGGTAGCCTTCCTCGTCGCGCCGAGACAAAATGTGGCTGAAGATAGCGAGCTCTCAACGCTGACAAAGAGTATGGCAGCCCTTCACGCTGCTCCCTCGAAAGCTGCGCACTGTTCAGAGCCGCGCGGCGCTTTTTTCCTTGAGGGGCTCGCCGGCACGTTTGGCAGATCTCACATGCAGGTGACCGGGCCTTCCGCCTTTCCCTCCGATTTCGCGCAGAGCAGGATTGGGGTGGTGGGGATGAGCCTGAGCGACCTCACCATCTTCTCGGTCGACGTTTTGTACTTGATGAAGTGCGGTGCATTGAGGTGGGCCTCGTAGGCGCTCCGGCTGGCATAGACCTCCATTAGCCGGATCTGGGTCGGATTGCTGATTTGACTACCTTCGTCCCAGTTGCCCGGCAGCGTAGTCTTAGCCGCTCAGCGTTTAATCTACGGGCGCGCGGGAACGGCCGGAGTAGGTGCGCTCACCTGATGCCTGCGAATGACTTGCCAGCCATTGGTGCGCTTGAACCAAATGTCGTAAACCCTGAAGGGCCCGCTTCGTGTGCGGCCGTTCTGGGTGACGGTCCAATCGCCATCGACGGTCGCCACGGCGAAATCGCCGGTCACTTGAACGTCGGTCACGTTGGCCTTGTAAACAGCGAACGACATTTGCCTTAGATTCGCGATCCAAGCTGCACGCTCCACGCGCTCATCCGCTGCCGACGCCTGACCTCGCGTCAACACAAATTCCGGGCCGACCAAGCTCTGCACCACAGTCATGTCCTTTGACTTCATGGCCACAGTCCAGCGGTCATTCGCCGCACGAACGTCGGCGGCAGCGTCAGCGAACGCAGACTGAGATGTGGCGACTAGCAGGCAAAAGATGATTTGGTGCACAATGCGCATCAGACGCTCCCCAATGAGGGACTGCAGCCGACGGATGCAAAAGTCCCGGCAGCTTGGTTGGAGCAGTGGCATGCGCCCACGAGCGTGCGCTGTCCATGTTTCCCGTTTGGCGCGCTGGACGGCGAATGGCCGAGTGTCCGCAATGGGTGGACTGCGGACATTCTGGAGCTTCAAGTCACTGGCTGCCAGGCATGGCTATAGGCGACTTTAGGTCGGCTGCTTCAGGCGACGGCTGATGCGTGTCAAACGCGCATGATGTGACGCGCCATGATATGCCACCAGGGCCTGTCCCACAGGCCGTAGACGAGCAGCGCAGCCATGATGTTCACGGTCAGCCAGATTCCGTAGGCAGCGTGGACCCGTCGATTGCGCAACACGTCCCATACGAACATCGGCGACACAGCAATTAGGATGTACAGGTCGGTCGCGAGCGGGCTGGTCGGCAGGGTGGTCGGCAGCCAGGACATCCGGTCGATCGACGCGCCGAGCACCACCGCCGGCGCAAGCAGCATCATCCGCTTGTGCAGCCCCGCATTTCCCGCCCGTGCCCGTAATCCGATGAATAGGAAGAGCGGAAACAGGAAGGCGATTCGCAACTGCAGCAGCATCAGGTTTTCGAGCGTCAGGACGCGCTGATGCATTTTCGCCTGCAGCGCCGGGGGCGCGGTCTGTGCGAAGTCCCAGATTGAATGGTAAATCGTTGGAATCAGAATCAGGCCCACCGCCACCAGCGTCGGCGCGAGCACGAACGCGGCGATGCCGGCCCGCATGTGCAGATTGCTCCTGCCTGTCGCCATCAACACCGTCTGCGCGAGCAGCAAGAGCATGAACGAGCCCATGAGGACCGCGTGCATGTGAAGCACCAACGGAAATGGCGGCCTTTGCCCCGCCTGGACCGCGGCGACCTTCATCAGCGAGTCGGGAATGAAGCCGGCCAGCACGACGACGACGAACCATGCAGCGATGATCACGAAGATCCAGCGGTCGATTGAAGACGCCCGCGGCGTGCCGGAAAGCACATCGCGCGGACGTTCCCTCAATGGAAGTGCGGTTGCTATGGTTGCCATGACATCCCCCAGTCGGTCGGCGTGCGAGATGACTACACCTGTTTTGCGCCAGCGGATACGGCGCCGGAGACGACGGCAATCATGGCTGAGGCTTGGCTGGCAAGGAGTGCGGCAACTGATGTTAGGTAAAATGTGGTTCGGATCGCCCTGACTGACCGATCGGCATCGCGGGCCTCTTCCCTCGTTGGAGAGAAACGTTCGCGCGCCTGCTCGCTTATCATTGCGGCTGCTCCTATTTGCAGTGCCTCGGAGTGCGGCTCGAGATGACCGAAGCCGTCCTGAACCACCTCTCCGGATCCCGATTGGGCATCGTCGGGGTGTACCAGCGCCACAATTATTTCCACGAGAGGAAATCAGCTTTGGCGGCTTGGGAGAAGGAGGTGAAGTGCCTCGCCCGTGCCCACAAGCTCAGGCTCACGCGGCTGCCCCTCGCCAGCGTTGCAGCCGACCGTGCCTGTCAGGGATTCTTCGGTCGCGCGATGCAGCGCGGCCGGCCCAAATCACCCCCCGCCGGGCGGCCTGCGCGGAGCCCGGAGCCCGCGTTCACGAGATCACAGGCGATTCTTTCTTGCCGCATATCGTGCGTCCCGCGCACGCTTCCGCTCCTCCTCCGTCGGGGGAGGCGGCGCAGCGGCGGCCTTGGCGGCCTGTACCGCTTTCGCCTCGTCGCCAGCGTCGTCCCGCGCCCTCCTTGCCGCGCGACGTTCAGCTTCGGCGCTTTCCCGTCTAAGCCGCGCGGCCTGACGATCGGCCAGGATCTTCTCGTCCCTCGGGGGTTTCGCGCGGAATTGTTCCAACGCTTTCTGCTTGGCCTCGGCAGCGCGGCCGACTCGGTCCTGGAAGGAGGGCTCTTTGTATGACTTCATTATCTAGAAGGCTCCTCAGGGGGTGATTTTTGCGGTCGCGGAGACCGGTAGCGGATCGCGTCTCCCGGCAACCGGGATAGCAGGCGGAGCGGCAAAGGCGGCATCGAGCCGGCAGAGGGATAGAGTCGGCGGCGCTGCCAGCTCGCGGCCAGCTATACGTTTTCGCCAATGATGGTCACAGCATCTTTGAACGCGAGCCTGTGGACAATGGTACCAGCCTCGTTTTCGACCTCGATCCGATAGCGCAAGTCCATGACGCCCCCGCTCTTGATCTCGTTGGCGATGACGTCTCGAGCTCCTTCGAGTGCGGCCCTTCGGACTGCCTGAATGTCCGAGAACTCACGACCTTCCGGATCGAGACTCTCATCAGTGCCGTCGCGGAAGTGGAGATAGTATCGGACCATGGGGCGGCTCCCGTTTCAAGGCGGGAGCAAGCGCACTCTCAGCCGTCAAAGCCTTTGAATTCGTATTCGACGATACCTGCGGATCCCATTCCGGGCAACAGGGAGGAAGTTCAATGAAGTCTGCAAGGAAGCGTCAGCGTTGTTACGGACCCGTCTCGTGGACAGATGAAGGCGTTGTGGAGACTGTGCAGGAGATTGGCGCTTTGCTAACCGGAGTAGAGGGTCTCTCGCCACGAGCACGATTTTCCGGCTCGGTAACCTACTGAATTTGCGGTGAATTTTGCCGCAGTCACAGGAGACCGGAATCTGGCACTCCAAGGTGGAATGGGTGGTGCCGCTTGAGGGACTCGAACCCACGACCCCATCATTACGAATGATGTGCTCTACCAGCTGAGCTAAAGCGGCGCTCCGGGGAGGGCGGCCGTCTAACAGCGCCGGCGGGGCCTGACAAGCGGCCTCACGGGCGGCATCGAAGCCGCCGCTTCAAACTCCCGAACACTTAACCGTTTCTCAACCACGAGCGGTGCAGTGTCGCAGTCCTGAAACCGGGTCAGCGCAAGGATCGCGTGGATGGACAGCCTGCGGGCATTTGGGGAAGAGGCCGATTACGGCCCGTCCGCGGACGAGGACGAAGTCGCCATCGAAGCGCCCCCTGAGATCGGCGCCGACGAGCGCCGCATGCACGTGCGGGCCTATAATTACTGGGTCTCCCTGCTCGACGGAAAAGCCTATCCCGCGGTCAAGGATCTCGATCCGCACGCGATCGACGATTTCGGCCCAAACAGCGTCCTGCTCGACTTCACCGAGGGCGAGGATGACCCGAAGGTCGCCTGGCTCGGCAAGGCGTTGCGCGCGGAATGCGACCTGATCGGCGACATCCGCCGGATCAGCGACGTGCCCAAGCGCTCCTTGCTCTCGCGCCTCACCGACCATTATCTCCAGATCATCGCCAACAAGGCGCCGATCGGCTTCGAGGCGGAGTTTGTGGACCAGCGCGGCCACAACACCATGTACCGCGGCATCCTCATGCCCTTCACCTCGAACGGCGAGGACATCGATTTCATCTACGGCGTGATCAACTGGAAGGAGATCGCCGACCGGGAGACCTCCGCCCAGATCGCGCGCGAGGCCGCGCAGGCGATCGCCGCCGCGCACGCCCAGGAATCGAGCCCGGTCTGGGCCGACGGCCCCAATGCCGAGCCGCTCGTGCTCGACGCCCCCGCTCACGGCCCGGCTTATGGCGAGGAGGCGGCCTGGGCCGAGCCGAGCCTGCCGTTCGACGCCAGCCTCGCCGACCATCTCTGCGCCGCGCGGGATTGCGCCGAGGCGGCGGCGGGCGCCGATGCGCGCAGCCGCTCCGCCCTCTACCACGCGCTGGGCCATGCCTATGATCTGGCGCTCGCCGCAGCGGCGGAACCCGAGGATTATGCCGAGATGCTCGCAGATGGCGGCATCAAGGTGCAGGCCCGCGCGCCGATGACGGCGGTGGCGAAGCTCGTCTTCGGCGCCGGCTATGACAAGGCGCGGCTGACCGAATTCGCCGCCGCTTTGTCCTGGGCGCAGCGGCAGAACCTGCCGATCGGCGACTTCACGCCGGCGATCGAGACGCAGGAGGGCGGCCTCAAGGCCTGGGTGCAGGCCGAGCGCCGCGCCCGCCGGCCCGAGCCGAAGCCGGACACCGGTGACGAAGCCCGCGCGACGCTGCGCGCCGCCAGGCCGCTCGGTCATCTCAACTACAATCCGGGCGCGGAGGAGTTCGTCCTGCTCGTCGCCCGCCGCGACGAGGTCGGCGGCCTCGCCATCGTCGCTCCCGTCGCCGACAAGGCACTCCTCGAACGCGCCATTCGCAAGGCGGCGGCTTAAGACAACGCCTCTCTCCCGCCGAAGGGAGAGGGTAGGGATTTCCAAGCCTTGCCCCGTCGCGCGGGCGGGAGCATAGGGCGCCCGAGATGACCCGGCGGCGGCCTGCCGCCTCCTCGGGAGCCTTTTATGGATGCGGATAGCGCTGTCGCGGGGACCTCCGCCGACGTGCAGATTCTCGACGCCCTCGCCCAGGCCCTCGTCGCCGGCGCGCTGCCCGGAGAGCTGGTCGGCTTCACCGACCAGGACCGGCTCGCCGCCGCCGAATTCGTCGCCGCCTGCGCCGCCCGCCGTCCGCGCGGCCTCGCTCTCGTCCGGCTGGAATCCCTCGGCGGCGCCGCCGGCCACCGCCGGATGCGGATCGGCATCGTCAACGACGACATGCCCTTCCTCGTCGATTCTGTCGCCAACGCGCTCGCCGCGCGCGGCCTGATCGTCCACCGCCTGCTCCATCCCGTCGTCTGCGTGCAGCGCGACGATCAGGACAATCTTCTCGCCATCGAGCCGCTCTGCGACGAGGCCGAACGGCGGGAATCGATGATGTATCTGGAGGTCGACCGCGCCGGCGGCCGCGACCGGCGCGAGATCGTCGCCGAGCTCCACCGCGTCCTCGCCGACGTGCGGGCGGCCGTGACCGACTGGCGGGCGATGCAGGCGAAGATGCGCGCCGACGCCGAGGGGATCGAGGATGCCGAAGGCGCCGCTTTGCTGCGCTGGTTCGCCGACGGGGCGATGACCCTGCTCGGCTATCATGTCGAGCGGCCGGACCGGCAGCCGGAGGAGGCGCTCGGCCTCTTCCGCCTGCCCGGGGAGCCGACCGACCCCGGCGGCTGCCTCGGCGCGATGCGCTGGCTGGAAGGCCACACGCCGCCGCTGATCGCCAAGGCGGACCGCCGCTCGACCATCCACCGCCGTGTCCCGCTCGACCTCGTCGTCGTGCCGATCCGCGAGGGCGGCAAGGTGACCGGCATCGGCGTCCATGCCGGCCTCTGGACGAGCGAGGCGCTGACCGCGCCGGTCGACAACGTCCCCGTCCTCCGTCGCACGCTGACCCAGCTGGAGGAGGATTTCCGCTTCGATCCGCGCGGCCATAGCGGAAAGGCGCTGAAGCACGCCGTCACCGCGTTGCCGCGCGACCTGCTCGTCAATCTCGGCCGCGACGCGATCCGCGAGCTGGTCGTCACCGCCATGTCGCTGGCCGACAGGCCGCGGCCGACGCTCGTTCTGGTTCGATCCGTCCTCGAGGGCCATCTCTTCGCCTTCGTCTGGCTGCCGCGCGACGAGCTCACCACCCGCCGCCGCATCGCCATCGGCAAGATGATCGCCGCGGCAGGGAAGGGGGAGATCACCAACTGGTCGGTGGAGCTCGGCGACGGCGACCTCGCCGTCATCCGCTATACCCTGGCGGTCGATCCGAAGACGCCGACGCCCGATGCCATCGCGCTCGACCGGCGGCTCGACGACATGGTGCGCGGCTGGGAGCCGGCGGTCGAGGAGGCTTTGGGCGAGAAGGTCGGGCCCGCGCGCGCCACCCGCCTCGCCATTTCCTATCTGGAGGATTTCTCCGAATCGTATCGCCTGGGCACAAGCGCCGGCGATGCCGCCGAGGATATTTTGCGCATCTGCGAGCTGGGTAATGCCGCCGCCCGCGACGCGCGCCTCTATCGCGAAGCGGACGACGCGCCGCACCGCCTCCGCCTCAAGACCTACCGCCTCGGCGAGCTGATCCCGCTTTCCGACGCGGTGCCGGTGCTGGAGAATTTCGGCTTCCGGGTGCTGGAGGAGCAGCCTTGGGGGCTCGACGACGGCCGGCTCGGCTACATCCACGAATTCCTGCTCGAGACGCGTTCGGGTGACGCCGCCTCGGTGCTGGAGCGCGGGCGCTGGGTCGAGCGCGCGATCGCCGACGTGCTCCAGGGCAAGGCCGAGAACGACGTCTTCAATCAATTGCTCGTCGCCGCCGACCTCGACCAGCGCGGCGTCGTCCTCTGCCGCGCCTGGTTCCGCTATTTGCGCCAGGGTGGCCTTTCTTATTCGATGGCGACCGTCGTTGAGGCGTTGCGCCGCGCCCCCGACGTCACCCGCGCGATCATTGCCCTGTTCGATGCGATGCACGGGCCCGGCAAGCAGGCCGACCGGCAGCCCGCCGCCGATGCCGCCGAAGCGGCCATCCGCGAGGGCCTGACGCAGGTCGCCGGCATCGACGAGGACCGCATCCTTCGCCTCATCCACGCCGTCGTCTCGGCGACCCTGCGCACCAATGCCTTCGCGCCGGCCGGGCAGGAGGCGCTCGCCTTCAAGCTCGACAGCGGCAAGGTGCCGAACCTGCCGGCGCCGCTGCCGTGGCGCGAGATCTGGGTCTACAGTCCCCGCGTCGAGGGCATCCACCTGCGCGGCGGCCCGATCGCCCGCGGCGGCATCCGCTGGTCGGACCGGCGCGACGATTTCCGCACCGAAATTCTCGGCCTGATGAAGGCGCAGCTGGTCAAGAATGCGGTGATCGTGCCGACCGGCGCCAAGGGAAGCTTCTATCCCAAGCATCTGCCGCCGGTTTCGGATCGCGACGCCTGGCTTGCCGAGGGGACCGAGAGCTACCGCATCTTCATCCGCGCCCTGCTGTCGGTCACCGACAATCTCGTCGGCAACAAGGTCGTGCATCCCGACGGAGTGGTCATCCGCGACGGCGACGACCCCTATTTCGTCGTCGCCGCCGACAAGGGCACGGCGACCTTCTCCGACATCGCCAACGCCATCGCGGTGGAGCGCGGCTTCTGGCTCGGCGACGCCTTCGCCAGCGGCGGCAGCCACGGCTACGACCACAAGGCGATGGGCATCACCGCCAAGGGCGCCTGGGTCTCGGTCCAGCGCCACTTCCGCGAGATGGGCGTCGACGTCCAGACCCAGCCGATCCGCGTCGCCGGCGTCGGCGATATGTCGGGAGACGTGTTCGGCAACGGCATGCTGCTCTCGAAGGCGCTGAAGCTCGTCGCCGCCTTCGATCACCGCCACATCTTCATCGATCCCGATCCAGACCCGGCGGGGAGCTGGAAAGAGCGCAGCCGCATGTTCGCTTTGCCGCGTTCCAGCTGGGACGATTACGACAGGAGCCTGATCTCGAAGGGCGGCGGAATCTTCCCGCGCAGCCAGAAGGAGATCCCGGTCTCGCCGGAGATGCGGGCTCTGTTCGGTCTCGAAGGCGAGACCATCGACCCCGCCGGGCTGATGATCGCGATCCTGACGGCGCCGGTCGACCTGCTCTGGTTCGGCGGCATCGGCACCTACATCAAGGCCAGGAGCGAGAGCAATTCTGAGGTCGGCGATCCCGCCAACGACGCGATCCGCGTCAACGGCGCCGAGCTTCGGGCGAAGGCGATCGGCGAGGGCGCGAACCTCGCCATAACCCAGGCCGGCCGCATCGAGTTCGCGCTCGCCGGCGGCCGCATCAACACCGACTTCATCGACAATTCCGCCGGCGTCGACTGCTCGGACAATGAGGTGAACATCAAGATCCCGCTCAATCGGGAGATGATGGAAGGCCGGATGCAATTCGAGGAGCGCAACCTCCTCCTCGCCGAGATGACCGACGAGGTCGCCGCGATCGTGCTGGAGGACAACCGCCTGCAGACCCTAGCGCTGTCGATCGCGGAACGCGGCGGCGCGTCCGATTTGCCCTCGATGGTGCGCGCCATCGAGATCCTGGAGGAGAGCGGCCGCCTCAACCGCGCCGTCGAGGGGCTGCTGTCCAACGAGGAGTTGATGCGGCGGGGGCAGGAGGATCGCGGCCTCACCCGGCCAGAGCTCTCGGTCTTGCTGTCGACCACCAAGATGGCGCTGCAGGCCGCGCTGGAGGCGGGGAAGATCACCGAGGATCCGACGCTGGAGCCGGACCTGCTCGCCGCCTTCCCGGCGACGCTGCAGGAGCGCGAGCGCGAGGCGATCCTCCAGCACCGCCTCCGCCGCGAGATCATCGCCACCAAGATTGCCAACCGATTCGTCAACCGGCTCGGCATCACCGCCATCTTCGCGCTGACCGAGGAGGAGGGCGCCTCGTTCGGCCAGGCGGCCGCGGCCTTCGTCGCGGCCGAGCGGCTGTTCGGAATGGACGAATTCTGGCACCGGCTCGACACTGCCGATTTGCCCGAGCAATTGCGGCTCGAGCTCTACGAGCGCACCTCGCGCGCCCTCCAGCGTCATATCGCCGACATTCTGCGCAACAGCTCGGCGACGGCGAAGCTGACCGAGGTGGTGGAGACGCTGGCGCCCGGGCTGGAGCGGCTGAGCGAAGCCGTGGAGGGCCTGCTCCGGCGCGAGGTTTCCGCCGAGGCCGCCGCGCGGCGCAAGCGGCTCACCGACCTCGGCACGCCGCTGGAGATCGCCGACCGCATCGTGCGGCTGTTCGAGCTCGACGGCGGCGTCGGCATCGCGGCGCTCGGGCGACGGCTCGACACCGACGTCATCGCCCTCACCAACGCCTATACGCGGCTGGGCGAGGTGCTCGGGCTCGACTGGGCGCAGGGCGCCGCCATGCGCTACCAGGCGCGCGACCAGTGGGAGCGGCTGCTCACCGCCGGTCTCGCCCGGGAGTTCGAGCAGCTCCGCCTCGATTTCCTCTACCGCAAGCGCAGCGCCGAGCCGGGCGAGGCGGTCGAGCAATGGGTGAAGGCGCAAGGTCCACGGATCGACCAGTTCCGCGGCATCGTCGACCGCGCGAAGCATGCGCCCGCCACGACCGCTCCGATGCTCGCCCAGATCGCCACGCAGGCGCGGGTGCTGCTGGGGCGGTAGCGCCGCCATCGAAGCCATGAACGGCCGTGCCGGGCCGGTGAACGTCCCGCGTTGCGCTTGCGGCGTTCGAACGGAACCGTTTACGAAGCGCAATGAACGCGATGGTCGATCCTGCGGCCTTGAACCGGATTCCGGAGCTGTGGCGCCGGCGCGGGCCGCTGGCGCTCGTCGTGCTGTTCTGGGTGGTCGAGTTCAGCTCGCTCACCGTCAACCGCTGGCTGACCGAAGCCGGCGACGACATCAGCTTCATCCTGCCGCGGCTCTGCGTCACCGGGGTCGGCATCCTCCTGTCGCTGGTCATGATGGAGGCGCACCGGCGCCTCGTCGGCCGCCGGCTCTCGGCGCGGCTGATCGCCGCGATCCTGTTCGCGCTGGCCGGTTGCCTGACCCATGCGGCCTGCAATTTCCTGATCTTCGCCCTGTTCATGGCCCAGAAGAATTTGGACGCTTTCACCGTCCAGTCCTACTTCCAGGCCGTCGTTCAATGGTTCTGGAGCTATGCGGCGCTCTCGGCGCTGCTCCTGTCCTTCATCTACGCGATCGAGCTCAACACGCTGCAGCGCGTGACCCACACGGCGCAGATCCGCGCGTTGCGCTACCAGCTCAACCCGCATTTCATGTTCAACACGCTGAACTCGATCGCCGCTTTGGTCGGCCGCGGCGACGCCGCCACCGCCGAGCATATGATCGAGAATCTCGGCGACTTCCTGCGCGCCACCCTGTCGCTCGACGCGCAGCAGGACATCAGCCTCGGCCGTGAGATCGACCTGCAATCGCTCTATCTGGCGATCGAGACCCTTCGCTTCGGCGAGCGGCTGCGGGTCCATATCGACGTCGCCGAGGACGTCCGGCCCGCTCTGGTGCCGAGCCTGATCGTCCAGCCGCTGGCCGAGAATGTGATCCGCCATGCGGTCGGCAACAGCACCCGCCCGATCGATTTCCGGATCGCGGCGCGGCGCGAGGGCGGGCGGCTGCTGGTCGAAGCGGTCAACAGCGCGCCGGACGGGGCGGTGAGGCCGTCGACCGGCACCGGCATCGGTCTCGTCAACGTCGCCGAGCGGCTGCGCACCCGCTACGGCCCCGATTGCACCTTTTCCGCCGAGCGCCAGCCGGACGGGGGCTTTCGCGTGCAATTCTCGATCCCGTTTCAGGCGGAGAGCGCGCCGTGATGCGGGTGCTCCTCGTCGACGACGAAGCGCTGGCCCTCGATCGCCTGGCCGGCCTCGTCGCGCGCCTGCCGGATCTGGAGATCGTCGGCACCGCCGCCAGTGGGGCGGCGGCGCTCGAGCAGGCGCTCCAGCTCAAGCCCGATGCGATCCTGCTCGACATCGAGATGCCGATCCTCGACGGCTTCGACGTCGTCGAGGAGCTTGCCCGGGGCGGCAGCACGGCGCCGCTGATCGTGTTCGTCACGGCTTTCGCCCAATTCGCCGCCACCGCGTACGAGACGGGGGCAATCGACTTCCTGACGAAGCCGGTTCGCCTCAGCCGGCTGGAGATCGCCGTCGGCCGCCTCCGGCGCGCGCTCGAGGATCGCAGCGCCCGCGACCGGTTGCGGGAGCTGGCCGACCAGATCGAAGAGCTGCGGCGCGAGCGCGCCGGCCTCGGCGAGAGCAAGAGCCTGTGGGTCCAGAGCCGGGGCGAGAGCGTGCGGGTCGACCTGGACCGCGTCGACCATGTCGCCGCGGAAGGCGAATATGTCCGCCTGTTCGTCGGCGACGCGAGCTATCTTCACCGCGAGTCCGTGACGGCGCTGATGGGCCAACTCGATCCGCGGCGCTTCGTCCGCATCCACCGCTCCCACGTCATCAATCGGGAGCGGATCGTCTCGGTCAAAAGACGCGCGACCGGCAGCTACCAGCTGGTCACCGACCGCGGGCGCGTCCTTCCGGTCGGCCGTAACTATCGCGCGGTGGTTCGCGGCATCATCGCCCGCGAGGCGAAGCCGGGGGACGGCATCGGCTAGCGCTGTCCAACGCCTCCGGACTCCGTCCGGCAGAGTACAATTCGCACTACATCGATTTCCAATGCTTCTCGAGTGCCCCACGCACGATGTTGTTGCGCCTCAGCAACATAGGCGCCGATTTCGTACGAAAATGACTTTTACCTCCTTGATCCCTCCTGTCACATGGTGCTTTCCGGACTAATCATACGGGCAGAACCCGAGGGAGATTTGATATGAGGAAAGCACGTTTGCTCGGCGCCACTGCCATTGTCGGCCTGGCCGCCGCATCTGTGCCGGCGCACGCGCAGGATGCGCAGCCCACCGAAAACTCGCAGCAGCAAGCGCAGTCCGGCTCGCAGCCGGGCAATCCGCCGCAGCCGAACGCCATCGATCCGCAAAGCGAGGTCCAGGTCCAGACCGGCCAGCCGCCGGAAGCCGGCAACGGGGCGGCGATCACCGTCACCGGCACCCGCATCCGCCGTCCAAACCTGCAGTCGCCGGTACCGATCACCTCGGTGACGGCCGAGGAGCTTCCCAACCAGGGCCAAGCCAGCATCGGCGACGCGTTGAACGACCTGCCGTCGCTGCGCTCGACCTTCAGCCAGCAGAATTCGGGCCGGTTCATCGGCACCGCCGGGCTTAACGAGCTCGACCTTCGCGGCCTCGGTACGAGCCGCACGCTGGTGCTGGTCAACGGCCGCCGCCACGTCACCGCCGTGCCGGGCCAGTTCATCGTCGATGTCAACACGATCCCGCAGGACCTGATCGAGCGGATCGACATCGTCACCGGCGGCGAGTCGGCGGTCTACGGGTCGGATGCCATCGCGGGCGTCGTCAACTTCGTGCTCAAGCGCAATTTCGACGGCGTCAGGGTGCGCAGCCAGGGGGGCATTTCGAGCCGCGGAGACCGCGGCATCTATTTCACCTCGCTGACGGCCGGCCATAATTTCGCCGGCGGCCGCGGCAATGTCGCCATCAACGTCGAATATACCCATGCCGCGCCGCTCTATCAGTACCAGCGCGCGCGCTATCGGGCGCCATGCGGGTTCGAGCCGAGCGAGGATCCAAACGTGCCGGATACCGGCAACGGGCAGCCGGACAACGCCTATGTCTGCGGCATCGCGGTCCCCGGCATCACGGCCGGCGGCTCGATAGGGCTCCTATCGCTCGATCCGGCGGTCTCGCTGAGCTTCGACCGCGGCGGCAATCTGGTCCAAGCCCAGGCCGACCGCTCGTTGCTCAACTTCGGCGGCGACGTGCTGACGACGAATCCGCTGGCCGGCACGCCGCTCAATGAGCGCGACCAGCTCGCGGTCGGGCAGGATCGTTATACCGCGAACATCCTCGCCCATTTCGACGTATCCGCCGCGTTCAAGCCGTTTGTTGAGGCGAAGTTCGTCCACCAGCGCGTCCGTCAGGAGGGGCAGCCGACGTTTTTCCAAGGCCGGCTGGCGACCTTCTTCGCGAATAATTTCGGTGCCGCGGTGCCGAGCCTGCGCTGCAACAATCCCTTTCTGAGTGCTCAGGCGCTGACGACGCTGCAGTCGTTCGGGATCTGCACGAACGTGGCTACCGGCACGTTGGGGGTCAACCGCTTCAACGCCGATTTCGGCGGCCGCGGGGAGATCGACAAGCGCGACACCTACCGGATCGTTGGCGGCGTCGAAGGCGATTTCAACGGCAGCTGGCATTACGAGATTTCGGCCGATTACGGCCACTTCAAGTCCAATTTCGCCGAGCTCAACAACCTCTATTTCCGCGACGTCAACGGCAATCCGGCAGGCTTCGCGCTCGCCGTCGACGCGGTGCGCAACGCGGCGGGACAGATCGTCTGCCGGGTCAACCAGGTGACGGTGACGGTGCCGGCCTGCGTGCCGATCGACCTGTTCGGAGAAGGCGCCCCGAGCCAGGCGGCGCTCGATTTCGTCAACACGACCTCACACCTCTATTCGCGCGCGTCCGAGCTCGATCTTCTCGCCTTCCTGTCGGGCGATTCCTCGAAATTCCTCAACCTGCCGGGCGGCCCGGTTGGCTTCTCGCTGGGCGCCGAATATCGCAGGGAGACGGCCTTTCGGACGGCCGATCCGCTCAGCTTGAGCGGCGGCACGTTCTTCAACATCTTCCCGACCTTCGCTCCGCCGGCCTTTAGCGTGAAGGAGGTATTCGGAGAGCTCAACCTGCCGATCCTCAAGAACGTGCCGCTCGCGCACGAGCTGACCCTGTCCGGGGCGGCCCGCTATTCGGACTATAGTACGGCGGCTGGCAAGACCTGGGCGTGGAACGTCAACGGCATCTATTCACCGATCTCCGACCTGCGGCTGCGGGCGAATTACTCGCGCTCGGTGCGCGTGCCGACGCTGCTGGATCTCTACGCGCCGGGCAGCCAGAACTTCGCCTTCCTCACCGATCCGTGCAGCCAGCGAAACATCAATAACGGCGGTCCCAACCGCGCGGCTAATTGCGCGGCGCTCGGCGTCCCCACGACGATCCTCGCGGGCTCGCCCTGCATCGGAGTCAACGGGCTCAAGATCGGCGATCCATTCCTCAACTGCGTCGCGGAAGGCTCGCCGCGAAGCAGCATCGGCGTCACCTCGGCGGGCAATCCCAACCTCAAGGCCGAAATCGGCAAGAGCCTGACGGTCGGCGGCGTGCTGACGCCGCGTTTCCTGCCGGGCTTCAGCCTCTCGGTCGATTATTTCAACATCAAGGTGACAAGCCTGATCGCGGTGCTCGGGGCGCAGACGATTCTCGACCAATGCGTCGATCTGCCCACGCTCAACAACCAGTTCTGCCAGCTGCTGAGTCCGCGCACGCCGTTCGGCCTGTTCCAGTCACCGGCTCTGATCTCGGCCGGTATCAACTTCGCCAAGCAGACGTCGCGCGGCATCGACTTCGACCTCTCATACCGTCACACGTTCAGCAACGACAATCACCTGTCGGTGCGCGGCGTCGCGACCTACACGCTCGAGCGGAACAATTATCTCGATCCGATCAACCCGACCCTCTACACCCGCCAGTTGAGCACGCTCGGCGATCCGGTGTTCTCGGCAAGCCTGATCACGGCGCTGACGCACGGTCCGTTCACGCTTCAATATACGCTCCGCTACATCGGGACGATGACCATCTTCAGCTACGAGACGACCCACAGCGTTCAGGGCAATCCGCCGCAGGATCCGGATGCCTCCTCGCCGGCGCGCTATCCCCAGGTCTTCTATCACGACTTCCGGCTCGAGACGAAGGTCGACAACCGCTTCCGCTTCTATCTCGGCGTCGACAATGCGTTCGACAAACAGCCGCCCTTCGGCCTCACCGGGACCGGCGCGGGCGGCGCGATCTACAGCAATATCGGCCGCTACTTCTACAGCGGCGTCCAGGTCGACTTCTGACGAAGGGACGGGCCGCTCCGGCAGGAGCGGCCCATCCGCCTACGCCTCCGCGCGCTGCTCCCGCAGCATCCGGGCGAGCATGCGGTCCAGCCAGGCGATCCGCGCCCTCACCGAGCGAACGGCATTGTCGTGGACGAATTCCTGGAAGGGGACGCTGACCTCGGCGCCGTAATCCTCCAGCCGCTCGAGCTGCTTCTCGAGCCCCTCCTTCGCGGCAAAGATCCAGTCGATCCGCTCCTGCTCGCTGAGCAGCTCGAACGACTGCACCTTGGTGCGAAGCGGATCCTCGAGCAGCATGTGGGCCGGCTTGATCTCTCGCACCCATTCCCGGACCGCGTCGCGGCCCTCGTCGGTGCAGGAGAGGAGCTCGGTGCCGCGGGCGTCGGTCTCGATCCGCCGCTTCGCGATCAGGCCACGCTCCTGGAGCCGCCGGATCAAGGGGTAGATCTTCCCCTTGCTGGTGTTGAAGTTGCTGACCGGCGAATCCTCGTAGATGCGCGAGACCTCGTAGGCGCTGATCGGCTGCAGCCGCAGGACGAGCGCGAGGAACGTCCCTTCATGATCGGTGAGGCGAATGTCGCTCATGCCATCCCTTCTACCACGAGCGGAAGGGGGCGTAGCAGCCGGATCGAGCGAAGGGCAAGGGCGGGACTGCCAATCCCTGGGGCGGTGCCCTCTAGTAGAGGCCGGGCCGGCGGGGAGGGGTCGGGGGCGGTTTCGGCCGGCCGGGCCCCGTCGCCGGCGCCTTCATATCCCAAGGCAGCTCCGCGCCGATCGGCACGAAAGGCGCCTGATATTCGTATGGCGATTTGTCCATCGCGCGACCCCTGTAGCGCAGGTACCATAGCCGAACGCACGCGTTCGCGGTGTCCGATGCTGCCTGCGGCCGCGTGCGTCTTGCCGGCGTCCGGCGGACGGAATGAACGGCGCGCAGGGACCGATGAACGTCCCGCTGGCCGAAAACGGACGTCCGCAGCTTTCACGCTGCGGTCCGCCCTTTTCCGCCTCGCGCGGCGCACAGGGATCGGCATGGAGCCAGCGGGGGGAGAAGCGAGATGCTGACAGCTCTATCTTTGATGGCCGCGGGTCCGATCGAGGCCGAGCGTGCCTATGCCGCGCTGGCGCAGGAGAAGGGCCAGTGGACCGCCTTTCGCGCCACCGCGGCGCCCGACGCCCTGATGTTCGTGCCGGAGCCGGCGCGCGCGGCCGAATGGCTGGCGGGGAGGCAGGATCCGCGCGTGTCCGTCGTCTGGTGGCCCGCGCGCAGCTGGATGTCGTGCGACGGCCGGCTGGCGGTGAATTACGGCCCCTGGGTCCGCCCCGGCGGCCGGGTCGGCACCTTCGCCACCGTCTGGACCAGGACAGAAACGGGCTGGCGCTGGCGCCTCGACGGCGGCGACGCCGCCGAAAAGCCGGTCGCGGCGAGCGATCGCCCGCAGGTGACCCGCGCCTCCTGCCGCCGCCCGGGCGGCGCCTCGGCCGCTTCTCTGTCGGGCGACGCAAGCCCGGACGCGCTGTTCACGCCTGCCGGAAAAGCCGGGGCGGCAGCCGGTGCGGACTGGCGCAAGGGCAGGATGATCGATTCGGGCGCGTCGCCCGACCGGACCCTGCGCTGGGAGGTGCGGGAGGTCGAGGGCCGCGGTCCCACCTCCCACGTCCTGCTCCTGTGGCGGTGGAACGGCACCGCGCTGCGCTTGGCCTTCGTCGAAGCGACGGATCCGCCGAGCCGCTGATTCCGCCGTCAGCAAACTAGCCATGTTCGTACCAAAGATAGTTTGCAGCTGAGGGCGCGACTGGGAGAGGCGTGCTCGCGCTATGTGACTAAACTACAACACTGTTGCCACAGAAAGGCCAAACGAGTCCTCCCGATCCTTGACCGCCTTGCTCATTTTAAAATAGTGCGAAACATACTATCACCTTTCAAGGGGTTCGACATGGCCATGCACCTGCGGCAACAGCTTCTTGCCTCGACCTTCTTCTGCGGCACGCTGATGATGGCCGGCACGGCCCAGGCGCAGGACCAGAGGCAGGATGCCCAGCCGCAGAGCGGCCCGGTCGAGGCGGCCAATCCGGCCAACGCCGCCAGCGCCGATGCGCAGCCGTCGGACCAGGGGGCGATCGTCATCACCGGTTCGCGCATCCCCCAGCCGAACCTCACCTCCGTCAGTCCCGTCACCGTCATCAACAGCCAGGAGGTTCGCCTGTCCGGCACGACCCGGACCGAGGATCTGATCAACGCCCTGCCGCAGGTCACCGCCAGCCAGGCGGGCAACCTTTCGAACGGCTCGACCGGCACCGCCACGGTGAACCTGCGCAACCTCGGCACCAACCGAACCCTGGTGCTGATCAACGGCCGCCGCCTCGTTCCCGGCGATCCGAGCCCGGGCGGCAATGCGCCCGACCTCAACTTCGTCCCGGCGACGATGATCGAGCGGGTCGACGTGCTGACCGGCGGCGCCTCGTCCGTCTACGGCGCCGACGCCGTCGCCGGCGTCGTCAACTTCGTCATGAACACCAATTTCGAGGGCCTCCGCCTCGATGGGCAGTACAGCTTCTACAATCACGACAACAATACCGGCAGCGGCCTGATTCCGGCGCTCAACGGGCGCGGCTTCGGCTATCCGAAGGGGCCGGTCGCCGACGGCGGCACGATCGACGCCAGCGCACAGATCGGCGCCGCCTTCGACGACGGCCGCGGCCATGTCGTCGCCTACGGCACCTATCGCAGGATGGACGCCGTCACCCAGAACAAGCGCGACTACAGCGCCTGCGTCGCCCAGAGCGCGGCGGGGACTAACAATCTGATCTGCGGCGGCTCGCTGACCGCGGCCAATGCCAGCGTCAACTTCTTCCGGAACGGCGCCTCGACCACCTTCCAGGTTGGGCCGGGCCGCACGCTGACCGCGAACCTGACACGCTTCAATTTCGCGCCGACCAATTACTACCAGCGTCCGGACGAGCGCTACACGCTCGGCTTCTTCGCCAATTACGAGATCAGCGAGAGCCTGCGTCCGTATCTCGAAGGCATGTTCATGGACGACCGCACCGTCGCCCAGATCGCGCCGTCGGGAGATTTCGGCAACACCTACGCGGTCAATTGCGACAATCCTTTGCTCGGCGCCCAGCAGAGGTCGCTCCTCTGCGCGACCGGCAATCTGCTGACCACGCCCGACCTGATGGGCGTCTATCCCGGCACTGTGTCGCAGCCCGATCCGACCGACTGCGCCGCGCGCGGCCAGGTGGCCTGCACGACCCCGTTCACCTTCGTCGATCCGAGCACCGGCAAACCGTACAACAAGGGCTTCGCCAATATCCTCCGCCGCAACGTCGAGGGTGGCGGCCGCCGGGACGACCGCGAGCATGAAGATTTCCGGATCGTCGCCGGCATGCGCGGCGACCTCGGCAAGGCCTGGTCGTACGATTCCTATTATCAGTTCGGGCAGGTCAATTTCTCGGAGACCTACCTCAACGAGCTGTCGATCACGCGCCTTCGCAACGCGCTCGACGTCGTCACCAACCCGGCGACCGGCCAGCCGGTCTGCCGCTCGGTGCTGACCGGCGCCGACCCCTCCTGTGTTCCCTACGACGTCTGGGGGATCGCGACGATCAATCCGGCGGCGCTGACCTATCTCCAGACGCCGGGCTTCCAGCGCGGCAGCAACAAGGAGAGCGTCTTCAACTTCTCGCTCACCGGCAAGCTGGGCGACTATGGCGTCCGGTTCCCCTGGGCGGAGAATGGCGTCGGCATCGCGCTCGGCCTCGAATATCGCAAGGAATCGCTCGAGCTCAGCACGGACGCCGAATTCTCGCTGCTGCCGGCCTCCGACCTCGCCGGCCAGGGCGCGCCGACCTTGTCGACCAGCGGCGCGTTCGACGTGCGCGAGGCGTTCGCCGAGCTCCGCATCCCGATCGTCGAGAACGGCTTCATCCAGAATTTGTCGCTCGAAGGCGGCTATCGCCACTCGCATTACAACGTGATCGGCACCGGCCACACCTATAGCACGGACACCTACAAGATCGGCGGCGACTTCGCGCCGGTCCGCGACGTACGATTCCGCGGCAGCTACAACCGCGCCGTCCGGGCGCCGAACATCCAGGAGCTGTTCGCGCCGAGCCGCGTCCAGCTCGACGGGGCGACCGATCCGTGCGCCGGCCACGTCATCCAGGCGAGCGAGGCCGGGTGCATCGCACAGGGCCTGCACGCGGGCCAGACCGTCGCCCCCAATCCAGCCGCCCAGTATAACGGCCAGGTCGGCGGCTCGCTCAACCTGACGCCGGAAGTCGCCGACACCTATACGGTGGGCGTCGTGCTCCAGCCGCGCTTTGTCCCGCGGCTCGCGATCACGGTCGACTGGTACGACATCAGGATCAAGAACGCGATCCAGCAGATCGGCGCCGACACTATCCTCGCCACCTGCATCAACACCGCAAATCCCCTGTTCTGCGGCCTCATCCATCGCGATGCATCGGGCTCGATCTGGCGGTCGGCGGCAGGCTTCGTGATGGACAATCCGCGCAACATCGGCGGCTTCTCGACCCGCGGCATCGACGTCGGCGCGAGCTATGCGATGAACATCGGGCGCTGGGGCGGCCTCAGCTTCAACATGCAGGGCACCTGGCTCGACAAGTTGATCGTCAACACGGGCATCTCGGCGCCGTTCAACTGCGCCGGGCTCTACGGCCCGATCTGCTCGGGCGGCGGCTCGCTCACCGGCCCCAATCCGAAATGGCGGCACAAGGCGCGCCTCACCTGGAACGCGCCGGACGGAATCGGCCTGTCGCTGCAATGGCGCTATCTGGGCGCGGTCAGCGTCGACAAGTCGAGCACGCAGCCGGGCCTCGCCGGCGCCTTCTCGCCGCGCGACGCCCGCATCCCCGCGCAGAGCTATTTCGACCTCGCGCTCACCGCGAAGATCGGGGATCACTACCAATTCCGCCTCGGCATCAACAACATCCTCGACAAGGAGCCGCCGATCTTCGGGTCGAACGGCGGCCTGTCCGAATGTCCGGCCAATTTCTGCAACGGCAACACCTTCCCGGGCACTTACGATGCGCTGGGCCGCTACATCTTCGCGGGCGTGACCCTGGACTTCTGAGGATGCACGGCCTCCCGCCCAGGCGCCTCTACGGCGACGTGTTCCGGCTCTTGTCCGAGCCGGGGTCGCAGCCGGTGACGGTGCGCGACGTCGCGCGGGTTTCGCAGCTGCGGCCCGGAATCATCACTCATTGGTTCGGCGACATGGAGACGCTCTACCGGCTGGCGGTGGCCGACCGGATCGCGGCGCTCGCGGCGCGGCTCGGCTGGTCGCCCGAACCGGACCAGCCGGTGGGGTGCGTGATCGCGAAGCATGCCCGAATCTGCGCGGACCTGTTCGCGGGCGAGGATTATCGGCGGCTGCTCTACCTCGTCGTCCGCGACGGTGCGTCCTTTCCCTGGCTGGCGAAGAAGCATGAGAGCGCGATCCTGGAGGCGATGCGCGACAGTCTCGCTCGTGTCGTCGGAAGGGCGCGGGCGCCGTCCGGCATGCGGCTCGAGATCCGCGCGAGCGCGACGCGCGCCTTCGTCGCCCGGCTCCAGGGCGAGCTGGCCCTGCCGATGCTGCTGCCCGGCCAGAAGCCGCCGACCCATATGAAGGTCCGGCAGGCGATCGAGCAGGTCACGGCGGAGGCGGTGGGCGCCGTCTATTCCTCGGGCCTCGTCATCGCCGCGCTCGAGCAGTTCGCCGCGCGTCGGACGCCGCCGATGCCGCCGCCCGTGCCGGCCCCCGCCGGCGACTGGCGCATCGCCGCCGGTCTCTGACCATGCTGCTGATGCTCTCTTTGGCAGTCGCCGCCGTCCAGGCGGCTCCGGCGGCACTGGCCGCGCCCTGCGCCGGGCCGGAATTCCGCCAGCTCGATTTCTGGGTGGGTGAGTGGAACGTCGTCGACACCGCCAAGGGCACGCCCGTCGGTACCAGCCGGATCGAGCGGGTCATGAACGGCTGCTCGATCCGGGAAAGCTACGACGCACCCGAGGCGCCGGGCGGCCCTTATTCGGGCGCCAGCTATAGCGGCTACGATCGCAAGGACGGCCGCTGGCGCCAGATGTATGTCGACGTGAACGGCAATGTGTCGCTCTATTCGGGCGGCCTCGACGGTGCCGACATGGTGATGGTCGCGCCGGCCCGCGGCGGTGCGCTCCTGCGCATGACCTATCGCTCCCACCCGGACGGCTCGGTCCAGCAGATCGGCGTCATCTCCAAGGATGGCGGCAAGAGTTGGAGCCCGGGCTACGACTATACCTACCGCAGGAAGGGGGCCGTGGCCGGCCAGCCCTAGCCGGCCTGCTTCGGCTCCAGCTTCTTCACGAACCGGTAGCTCGTCCGCTCGAAGCCGATGCGGCGATAGAATTCATGGGCGCCGCCGAGCTCGATATTCGAGGTGACCTCGATCAGACCGCAGCCGCGCGCGGCGGTCCGCGCCTCCGCTTCGGCGACGAGCTTTTCGCCGACTCCTTCGCGGCGGGCGCTTTCCGTCACGACGAGCATCGTCACCCGCCCGACAGGCGTCGGCCGGTGGAGGACCGGCGTCACGTGCCATGTGAGGCAGCCGATCACGCCATCCTGCTCCGCCACCAGCACCGGCTCGCCGCCTTTAGCGATCACCCGCAGGCGCTTCGAAACATCCGCTGGCTCGGCGTCGAAGCCGAGCTCCCGGATCAGGCCGGCAATCGCTTCGGCATCGCCCGCTTTGGCTTCACGGATGACGAGCCTCGGCGGCGCGGGTGGTGGAGGCAGTGGCGCGGGAGGCGGAGGAGGGGAGGGCGGCGCTTTCTCCTTCGCAGCCTGGGATGCGGGCCTCTTCTCCGGCCTCGGCGCCTGCGCCGCCTGCTTGAGCGAGCTCTTCCAGTCCTCGACCATGAAATCGCGCAGATGGGTCTCGATCTCGTCCGCCGTGGCGGTGAGGCCGCCTTTGCCGAAGCCGAACACCTCCTTCCCCGCCTGGTCCTTCAGCCCGTAGCGGCCGTAATCGCCGACGCCCGGCGTGCGCCGCCGCGACTTGACCAGGTGCAGTCCGCGATTCGCGGCCATCTCGCGCAGCATCTTGTCCCGATCGGCGTCGCTCATCGTCTCTCCTTTATCCGCTCAGATGATGCAGAGGCGGAACGGATCGCCGCAAGTCATGATTTTCGCGCAAACTCCTGCCATGATGGCGCCGATGAGCGCGCCGGTCCGCATCCTCCACGCCCACTCGACCTTCGATCTCGGCGGCAAGGAAGCGCGCGCGGTGCGGCTGATGAACGCGTTCGGCGATGCGGCCGAGCATGCGATCCTCACCTCCGTCCCCGGCGCCACCTCCGCCCGCGCGGCGATCAACCGCTCGGTGCGGGCGGATTTCCCCGCCGATGCGCCGCCGCTCGCCGGCCGGCCGGGGCTGGGCCGGCTGTTCCGCCTGTCGCGCGCGATGAAGGCGTTCGACCTCGTCCTCACCTATAATTGGGGCGCGTTCGACGCGGTGATGGCGCGCCATTTGTTCGGCGGGCCGCCGCTGGTCCACCATGAGGACGGGTTCAACGAGGACGAGGCCCGGGAGCTGAAGACCGCGCGCAACCTCTACCGCCGCCTTGGCCTCTCCGCCGCTTTCCGTCTGGCAGTGCCCTCGGAGCGGCTGGAGGCGATTGCGCGCGAGGCGTGGGGGCAGGGGGCGGAGCGCGTCACGCGCATCCCCAACGGCATTGCCACGCGGCTCTACGCGGGACCGCCGTCGCACGAGATCCCTGGCGTGGAAACCGCGCCGGGCGAGGTCGTGATCGGCACCGTCGCCGGGCTGCGGGCCGTGAAGAACCTGCCGCGCCTCGTCCGCGCCTTCGCCGCCATGACGTCCCGCAACGCCCGGCTCGTCATCGTCGGCAGCGGGCCGGAGAGCGAGCGGATCGTCGCCGAAGCGCGCGCCCGCGGCGTCGCCGACCGGGTGCATCTGCCCGGCTTCCTGCCCGAGCCCGCCCGCTGGATCGCCCGCTTCGACATCTTCGCTTTGTCCTCGGACAGCGAGCAATTCCCGATCTCCCTGGTCGAGGCGATGGCGGCGGGCCTTCCCGCGGTCGCCACCGCCGTCGGCGACGTCCCGCACATGGTCTCGGCCGACAACAGGCCGTTGATCGTCGAACCGGACGACGAAGCGGCGCTCACCGCCGCTCTTGATAGTCTCGCCGAAAGATCCGATCTTCGCCGCGCAATCGGTCGCGCCAATCGCGAGAAAGCCGCCGCCGATTATGACGAGGCGAAGATGATCGCGTCCTATGCCCGGCTCTATGGTGAAGCCATTGGCCGGCCGAATGCGTTCATTCCCGGTTCGTCATGATTCCGCGCGCTTTTCTCTGAGAGTGCGCGTATAGGCGCGCGCGTAAATTGGAGGCACGATGTTCAAGAATTTGCAGCCGATCCTCTATGGCGGCCGTGAGGTGTGGCCGCTGATCGAGGGCGGAAAGGGGGTTTCGGCCACCAACCATGCCAGCTCCGGCGCCTGGGCGGCGGCGGGCGGCATCGGCACGGTGTCGGCGGTCAATGCCGACAGCTACGATCCCGAAGGCAAGATCGTCCCGCAGATCTATCACGCCCTGACCCGGCGCGAGCGGCACGAGGAATTGATCCGCTACGCGATCGACGGTGCCGTCCAGCAGGTCCACCGCGCCTATGAGATCGCCAGCGGCAAGGGCGCGATCAACATCAACGTGCTGTGGGAGATGGGCGGTGCCCAGCGGGTGCTGCACGGCGTGCTGGAGCGCACCAAGGGTCTCGTCAGCGGAGTCACGTGCGGCGCCGGCATGCCGTACAAATTGTCCGAGATCGCAGCTTCTTACGGCGTGTCTTACCTGCCGATTATCAGCTCCGCCCGCGCCTTCCGGGCGCTCTGGAAGCGGGCCTATTCCAAGGCCGCCGAATGGCTCTCCGCCGTCGTCTACGAGGATCCCTGGCTCGCCGGCGGCCATAACGGCCTCTCCAACGCCGAGGACCCGCTCGCGCCGCAGGACCCTTATCCGCGCGTCCGCGAGCTGCGCGCGACGATGCGTGAAGGCGGCATTCCCGACAGCCTGCCGATCGTCATGGCCGGCGGCGTCTGGAATTTGCGCGAATGGGCGGACTGGATCGACAATCCCGAGCTCGGCCAGATCGCCTTCCAGTTCGGCACCCGGCCGCTCCTCACCAAGGAAAGCCCGATCCCCGAGGAGTGGAAGGCGCGGCTGATGACGCTGGAGGAAGGCGACATCCTCCTCCACCGCTTCTCCCCGACCGGCTTCTACAGCTCGGCCGTGCGCAATCCGTTCCTGCGCAACCTGGAGGAACGTTCGCACCGCCAGATCGCCTTCACCAAGGAGCCGCTCGGCGACCACGCCTTCCAGCTCGACGTCGGTGTCGGGCGAGCCAAGAATTACTGGGTGACGCGCGGCGACCTGCTCCACGCCCGCGAATGGTTCGCGCAGGGCTTCACGGAAGCGCTGAAGACACCCGACGAGACCCTCGTCTTCGTTACCCCCGAGGAGAAGACCCAGATTCGCCGCGACCAGGCCGATTGCATGGGCTGCCTCAGCCAGTGCGGTTTCTCGTCCTGGGCGGACAATGAGAAGAACACCACCGGCCGCCTCGCCGATCCGCGCAGCTTCTGCATCCAGAAAACGCTGCAGGACATCGCCCATGGCGGCCCGGTCGAGCACAATCTGATGTTCGCCGGCCACTCGGCCTTCCGGTTCAAGACGGATCCGTTCTATTCCAACGGCTTCGTGCCGACTGTTAAGCAGCTGGTGGACCGGATACTGACGGGGGATTGATCAACTCCGTCACCCCAGCGAAAGCTGGGGGCCCAGCGAGAACAGGCACTGAGCAAACCCACACTGGGCCCCCAGCCTGCGCTGGGGCGACGTTAGGCCACCAAATCCGGCAAGGGCCGCCCCTCCGAGAAGGCGAGGATGTTGGCGATCACCTTCTCGCCCATGGCGTCACGGCTCTCGACCGTTGCCGAGCCGAGATGCGGGAGGAGAACCGCGTTTGGCAAAGCGATCAGGCGCGGATCGACGTGCGGCTCGTTCGGGTAGACGTCGAGCCCGGCGCCGGCGAGGGCGCCGCTTTCCAGCGCCGCGATCAAAGCCTCCTCATCGACCAGCCCGCCGCGGGCGGTGTTGATGAGCACGGCGTCCGGTCGCATCAAAGCTAGGCGGCGCGCGTCGATCAGCTTGTGCGTCTCGGCACCATAAGGGG
Source organism: Allosphingosinicella sp. (assembly GCA_036269695.1). Lineage (GTDB taxonomy): Bacteria > Pseudomonadota > Alphaproteobacteria > Sphingomonadales > Sphingomonadaceae > Allosphingosinicella. The sequence goes on from DATBDY010000007.1 coordinate 63,164, forward strand.
CGTTGATCGACAGCACGTCGACCGCCGGCAGCATCGTATCCAGCTCGGCCCACCAGCGCGCGCCATGCGCCGCCTCGACCGCGTCCGGGAGCCGGTTGCGGTTGTTGTAGTGGATCTCCATGCCGAACGCCGCCGCCCGCCGCGCGGTCGCTTGGCCGATCCGGCCCATGCCGACGATGCCGAGCTTCTTGCCGCGGAGCGCCCGGCCGAGAAAGTCGGTCGGCTTCCAGCCGCCCCAGCGGCCCTCGCGGACCACCCGTTCGCCCTCGCCGAGCCGGCGCAGCACCATCAGGATCAGCGCGATGGCGATGTCGGCGGTGTCGTCGGTGAGCACGTCGGGCGTGTTGGTGACGGCGATGCCGCGCGCGCGCGCGGCGGCGACGTCGATATGATCCACGCCGACTCCGAAATTGGCGATCAATTTCACCCGCTCGCCGGCTTCGTCGAGCAAAGCCGCGTCGATCCGGTCGCCGACGCTGCAGGCGAGCACGTCGGCGCGGCGCATCGCCTCCGCCAGCGCCGCGCGCGTCAGTCCCTTGCCGCTGCGGTTGATCTCGGCGCCGAACAGCTGCTCCAGCCGCGCCTCGGTTTCCGGGGGGAAGCGGCGGGTGGCGATGACCTTCGGGCGCTCCGGCATGGCCGTCCCGCTACGGGGCGCGTTCGCGGCGCGTCAAGCGATTGCGGTTGAAGAGCGATGCCGCTCCTGCCTAAGGGGAGAGGGACAAGAGAACATCCTGAAGGGAGGCTGGGCGATGGGCAGGTTCCCGCTGTTTGCGGCTCTGGCGGTCTCGGCGGTCGCGCTGAGCACCGCGAGCGCGCAGGTCGAGCGAAAGCCGCCTTATTGGGCGTCGATCGCGCAGGGCAAGGCGCTCATGCGGACCGGGCCGGGACGCAATTATCCCGGAACCTGGCTCTACGTCCGTCCCGATCTGCCGATCCACGTCATCGCAACCTATCCCAATTGGCGCAGGATCGAGGATCCCGACGGGGAGAAGGGCTGGATGCTCCAGCATCTGCTCAGCGACGCGCGGACGGGTCTAGTGAAGGCCGGCGATCCGCGGCCGCTCTACGAGAAGCCGGACGAGCATTCAGCCGTCCGCTACCGGGTCCAGGCGGGCGTCATCGGCCGCATCTCCAAATGCGACGGCAGCTTGTGCCTGTTCGACGTCCACGGGCGCCGCGGCTATATCGAAGAGAACCAGATCTGGGGTGTCGACCAGGGCGAGCGCATCGATTAGGCTGCGGGTATGCGGAACCTGACGGCCGACGATTTCGAGGAGAAGACCGGCACGGTTTACGAGGTGTCGGTCCAGGATGCCTTGTTTCCTTTGACACTGACGAGCTTTCAGCCGCTCACCGGCTCCGGCCGGGAGGGCGGCTCGTTCCGGCTGGAATTCCGCGGCCCGGCGGAGCCGATCCTGGCCCAGGCCATCTATCCCTTCCGCGGCGGCGGCGAGGAGCTGGACATCTTCATTGTGCCGACCGGCCGCGATCAGGACGGTACGCGCTACGAGGCCGTCTTCTTCTAGGTTGAGATTTGCGGCGCGGCGCGCCATCCGCCGGTCATGACCGGACCGGACGCGCCGCCGCCCCTGAGCCTTGCGGGCACCGCCCTGTTCCTCGATTTCGACGGCACTCTGGTCGAGCTGGCCGAGGCGCCGGATCTGATCGAGATTCCGGAAACGCTTCCCCCTCTGCTGGAGCGGCTTCAGGCGCGGCTGGAGGGGCGGCTGGCGATCGTCAGCGGCCGCGCGATTGCCGATCTCGAACGACATCTCGGTCGCGTCGCCTGCGCCGTCTCCGGCTCCCACGGTTTCGAGCTCCGCCTCGCCGACGGGCGCAGCCTCGCCGGCACGGCGCCCGAGCGACTCGCTGCCGTCCGGCACGAGGTGGCGCGCTTCGCGGCGGGCGCGCCGGGCCTGCTGGTCGAGGAGAAGCCCGCCGGAATCGCCATCCACTATCGGCGCGCGCCGCAGGAGGAGGGGCGGGTCGCCGCCTTCCTCGCCGGGTTGGCCGAGCGAGCGGGGCTCGTCCTCCAGCGCGGCAAGATGGTAGTCGAGCTGCGGCCGCCCGGCGCTGACAAGGGCGAGGCGCTCAAGCGGATGATGACGGAACCACCCTTTGCCGGCGCGCGTCCTCTCTTCGTGGGCGACGATCTGACCGATGAACATGCCTTCGCCGCCGCCGCCGCTCTGGGCGGGGCGGGCGTGCTGGTCGGCGCGTCGCGCGAGACGGCGGCGCGCTGGCGGCTGGCCGATGTCGCGTCGGTCGCGCGCTGGCTGGAAGCGGCGGCGGGGGGAGAATGACCGATCTCTCGCTCTGGCCGATCGGCAATTGCCAGGTGAGCGCCCTCGTCGACGGCGCCGCCGGCTTCGTCTGGGGCTGCGCACCACAGGTGGATGGCGACCCACTCTTCTGCGCGCTGCTGAGCCCGAAAGGGGAGGCGGACCTGCCCCGCGGCGAATGGCGGCTGTCGCTGGAGAACCAGGTCTCCACCGAGTGCCGTTACCTTCGCAACACCCCGATCCTCGCCACCCGCTTGACCGATGCCGACGGCGGCATCGCCGAGATCTTCGATTTCTGCCCCCGTTTCGAGCGGAGCGGGCGGATGTACCGCCCTGTTGCCTTCGCGCGCATCGTCCGGCCGCTCGCCGGCGCGCCGCGGCTGAAGGTGGCGCTCAACCCCGCGGCCGCCTGGGGCGCTGCCGATGCCGAGCGCACCAGCGGCACCAACCATGTCCGCTATCTGCTGAAGCCGCAGCCTTTGCGCCTCACCACCGACGCGCCGGTCGGGCGGGTGCTCGACGGCCGGTCCTTCCGGCTTGAGCGCCCCCACCATTTCTTCCTCGGCCCGGACGAGCCTTTCGTCGGCAACGTCGCCCAGACGCTCGCGACGATGCTGCACGAGACGTCGGACGAATGGCGGCGATGGGTGCGGGGGCTCGCCATCCCGCTCGAATGGCAGCGCGTCGTCATCCGCGCCGCGATCACGCTCAAGCTTTGCCAGCATGAGGAGACCGGCGCGATCGTCGCCGCGCTCACGACCTCGATCCCGGAGGCGCCGGACAGCGGGCGCAACTGGGACTATCGCTATTGCTGGATCCGCGATGCCTATTACACGGTCCAGGCGCTAAACCGATTGGGCGCGCTCGACGTCCTCGAATCCTATCTCGGCTATCTGCGCAACATCGTCGATGCCGCGCGCGGCGGCCAGATCCAGCCGCTTTACGCCGTCTCGGGCGAGCCGACTCTGGAGGAGGGGGAGGCGGAGGCGCTCGCCGGCTATCGGGGAATGGGTCCGGTCCGCGTCGGCAATGCCGCCTACACGCAGGTCCAGCACGACGCCTATGGGCAGATCGTCCTCTCGAACCTGCAGGCCTTCATCGACGAGCGCCTGTTCCGCAAGGCCGACGCCGCCGATTTCGCCGCGCTGGAGAAGGTCGGCGAGCGCGCCTGGGCGGTGCACGACCAGCCCGATGCCGGGCTCTGGGAATATCGTACCCGCAGCGCCGTCCACACCTACAGCTCCGTGATGTGCTGGGCGGCCTGCGACCGGCTCGCCAATGCCGCCGACGTGCTGGGTCTCGACGACCGCGTGGCCCTGTGGCGGGAACGGGCGGCAGCGATCCGGGCGAGGATCGAGGAGGCGGCCTGGTACGCGCCGGAGAAGCGCTTCGCAGCGACCTTCGGCGGCGACGATCTCGACGCCAGCCTGCTCCAGCTCGTCGACATGCGCTTCCTCGCCCCCGACGATCCGCGCTTCCTTGCCACATTCGCGGCGGTGGAGAAGGGGCTGCGGCGCGACGACCACATGCTGCGCTACGCCGCCGAGGACGATTTCGGGCTGCCGGAAACGGCGTTCAACTTCTGCACCTTCTGGCTGATCGAGGCGCTCCACCTCGCCGGCCGCCGCGACGAGGCGCGCGCGCTCTACGAGAAGACGCTGGAGCGGCTGACCCCCGCAGGCCTGCTGTCCGAAGACACCGATTTCGCCACCGGTGAACTCTGGGGCAATTATCCGCAGACCTATTCCCTGGTCGGCCTGATCAATTGCGCCGTTTTGCTGTCGCGGCCGTGGAGCGCGATAAGGTGAGCCGCCTCATCGTCATCTCCAACCGCGTCTCCGCCCCCCGCGCGGACAGCGCGACCGGGGCGCAGGGGGGACTGGCGGTGGCGCTGGCGGCGGCGCTGCGGGACCGCGACGGCCTTTGGTTCGGCTGGTCGGGCGAGAAGATCGAGAAGTTCACCGGCGACATCGCCTTCCACCGTTATGGCGGCGTCACTTCGGCGGTGATCGACCTCGAGGAGCAGGACGTCGACGAATATTATAACGGCTACGCCAACCGAACGCTCTGGCCGCTCTTCCATTATAGGATCGACCTCGCCGAATATGACCGCAGCTTCGCCGGCGGCTATGAACGGGTCAACGAGCGCTTCGCCGACACGGTCGCGCCCCTGATCGAGCCGGACGACCTCGTCTGGGTTCACGATTACCATCTGATCCCGCTCGGCCAGCAATTGCGCCAGCGGGGGCTGAAAAACCGGATCGGCTTCTTCCTCCACATCCCCTGGCCACCGGCGCGGCTGATGGTGTCGCTGCCTTTCCACGAGGGGCTGGTGCTCTCGATGCTCGCCTACGACGTGATCGGCTTCCAGACCGAGGAGTGGCTGGAGAGCTTCCGCCATTATGTCGAGCGTGAGCTCGGCGGTCATTGCGAGCCGGATGGCACCATCCATGTCGACGGCCGCTCCGTCCACGCCGCGGCTTACCCGATCGGCATCGACTATGAGGAGTTCGAGGCGGCCAATGCCAGCCCCAAGGCGCGCAAGGCCTTCGAGCGGATGCGGCGCAGCGCGGCCGGCCGCCGGACGATCATCGGCGTCGACCGGCTCGATTATTCCAAGGGGCTGGAGGAGCGATTCACCGGCTATCGCCGCTTCCTCGAGGAGCATGAGGAATGCCGGGGCAAGCTCTTCCTCCTCCAGATCGCGCCGCCGACCCGCGGCGAGGTCGACACCTATGAGATCATCCGCGAGCGGCTCGACGAGCTTTCAGGCCGCATCAACGGCGAGTTCGCCGAAATCGACTGGGTGCCGCTCCGCTACGTCAACCAGGGCTATAGCCGCGAGGACCTCGCCGGTTTCTATCGCGCCGCCGAGATCGCCCTGATCACGCCGTTGCGCGACGGCATGAACCTCGTTGCCAAGGAATATGTCGCTGCGCAGGACCCGAAGGACCCGGGCGTCCTCATCCTCTCCCGTTTCGCCGGCGCGGCGCTGCAGCTGAAGGACGCGATCCTCGTCAATCCCTACAGCAAGGAGGAGATCAGCGATGCCCTCATCCAGGCGCTGAACATGCCCAAAAGCGAGCGCATCCGCCGCTGGCGCGCGCTGAACGAGGTGGTGAAGCGCGAGGACGTGGTTGCCTGGCGCAAGGCCTTCGTCACCGCGCTGGAGAATGCCCGGCCGCGCGCCGGCAATTAACCGGGCCGGCCGGGATCCGAAATGTCAGCCCGCAGCGGCAGCAGGTCGATGACGTGGAGCGGCTCCTTGCGGGTCGGCTTTCCTTCGTCCGCCGGCCCTTCGGGCGGCCGAACCGTCCGGATCGCCTGCGCCGCCATCACGCCGGGATCGGAGGCGAGGCGGTGGAGGAAGTGCGCCCGTTCGATCGTCCCGCGATGGAAGCGGGAGAGGTTGCGGGCCTGGTCCTCGGTGAGACGGAAGCGGGTATAGCCGCGGTCGACCAGGCAGCGGTCGACGGCCGCCTGCAGCTGGTCGGCGACGGTGACGGTGACGCCGTGCCTTATGATCTGCTGCGCGCGGGCGTAGCTGAACAGGTCGGTGCTCGCCGCATAGCCGGCGCGGACGACCTCGTAGATCGGCTCGAACCAGAGCTTCGCGTCGAAGGCTGCATTCGAGCATTGATCGGCATCGATCCGATATTCGGCGAAGCCGACATTGGGCTTGCCCCATGAAACGTGCGCGGCGGCGGGCGACGCCGTGGCGGCGAGGGCAAGAGCGGCGGTAGCGAGAAGGACAGTGCGGGACATTTCATGCTCCCTGCTTGTGTCGATCCGGATCCGTTAGCAGTTTTTCATGAAGCTGCCAATTTGAATACTATCCGTAGAGCTTCGCGAGCCGTTCGAGCGACGGTTCGTGCGTCAGGTCGAGATGGAGAGGCGTGACGCTGACGTAGCCGTCGGCGACCGCCTCGAGGTCGGTCGTGTGCCCCGGCGTCTGGATCATCGGTCCGAGGCCGAACCAGAAATAATCGTAACCGCGCGGGTCGGTGCGCTGGACGATCCGCAGCCGCCCATAATCCCGGAAGCCCTGACGGACGACGCGTACGCCCTTCACATCGCCCGGCGGCAGCGCGGGGAAGTTGACGTTGACGAGCATGCGCGGCGGCATCGGCTCGGCGATCAGCGGCCGCAGGACGCGCTCCGCCCAGGCTTCGGCGGCGGCGAAGGGTACCGTGTCGCCCATACCCTCCTTGGCATAGCTCTGGCTGAGCGCGATCGAAGGGATGCCGGCGAGCGCGCCCTCCATCGCCGCCGAGCAAGTGCCGGAATAAGTCACGTCCTCGCCCAAATTGGCGCCGCGGTTGACGCCGGAGAGGATGAGGTCCGGCGGCGTGTCCTTGAGGATGTGGGCGATCGCCATCATCACCGCGTCGGTCGGCGTGCCGGTGACGCAGAAGCGGCGCTCGCCGAGCTTCTTCAGGCGCACCGGCCGGGTGAGGGTGAGCGAATGGCCGGCACCCGATTGCTCCTCGGTCGGCGCGACGATCCAGATATCGTTCGAGAAGGCGCGGGCGATCGTCTCCAGCACCTTGAGGCCGGTGGCGTTCACGCCGTCGTCGTTGGTCAGGAGGATGCGCATGCGCGGCGGCTATGCGGCTGCCCGGACGGGCTGGCAAGGCGGCAACCCCGCCGCCGGTCGGGCGTTCATCCGGGGAACGGCAAAAGGAGAAGGCAATGCAGCTCCCGCACAACAGCTTCGTGGTGGTGGCCGACGGCAAGAAGATGCTGTTCTTCCGCAACGAGGGGGACGGAGACTATCCCAAGCTGGAGGTCGAGCGGAAGCGCGAGACCTCCGACGCCGCCGACCGCGACCAGAAGACGGACGCGCCCGGCCGTGCCTTCGACGCTTCCGGCGGCGCCGGTCGCAGCGCCTATGAGGAGACCGACTTCCACACGCTGGAGGAGGACCGCTTCGCCGCCGAGACTGCGGAGCTCCTGCGCAAGCGGGCGCTGCGCAACGAGTTCGAATCGTTGATCATTGTGGCGCCGCCGCGGACCCTTGGCGAGCTTCGCAAGCATTACCATGTAGAGGTGGAGAAGCGTCTCGCGGGCGAGGTGGCGAAGGATCTCACCGGCCATCCCGTCGCGGAGATTGAGAAAATTCTGATGGCCGAATAATCGGCTGCGGTTCGGGGCGGACCCGCAACAAACAGTCGCAAGAGGATGCCATGCGTAACATCAAATCCGTTTTTCTCGCCTCTCTCTGCCTCGGCCTTGCTGTTCCTGCCGCGGCGCAAGCCCAGCCGCCGGCCGCCGGTGCCGTCATCACCGTCGGCATGGCGGTGAAGGACACCCAGGGCGGCGACGTCGGCACCGTCACCAAGGTCGAGCCTGGCTTCATCACGTTGAAGACCGACAAGCACGAGGTGCGCCTGCCGTCGACTTCGTTCACGCCGCACAACGGCGCGCTCCTGTTCGGCATGACGCGTGACCAGCTCAATGCGGCCACCGAGCAGGCGCTCGCCCAGGCGGCCGCGAAGATCGCGCCCGGCGCGGCGGTGAGCGACCCGTCCGGCGGCGCCGTCGGTACGATCAGCGCGGTCGATCCGCAGTTCGTGACGGTGAAGCTCGCCTCCGGCACCGAAGTCCGGCTGCCGCGCTCGGGCGTCGCGCCGGGGCCGAACGGCGTCGTCATCGGCAGCACCGCCGCCCAGCTCGAAGCGGCGGCCAAGGCGGCCGCCCCGGCCGCGGCCGCGCCTCACGGCTGACCGCCGGCTCTTTTTGAACGCATAGAAAAGGCCGCGTCCGGGATCGGGCGCGGCCTTTTCGGTATTCGCTGTTGAAGGCTTGGCCTCGTCAGGCGGCGACGGCCGGCTGACGGGCGGCCCTGCGCCGGGCCACGAGGCCGGCGGCGGCGGCGCCGAACAGGAGGATCATCGGCGGCGCCGGCACCTTGGTGCCGCCGCTGGAGCTGGACGATCCGCCAGAGGAGCTGGCGGAAGACGCGCTGGAGGCGCTCGAAGCGCTCGACGCGCTGGAGGCGCTCGACGAGCTTCCGCCCGACGTGCTGCTCGTGCTGCCGCCGAACGAGGACGAGCCGCCGGTCGCGCCGCTCGAGGTCGAGCTGGAGCTGCCCGACGATGCGCTCGACGCGCTGCTCGCGGAGCTGGCGGACGATCCGGAGCTGCCAGACGAGCCCGAGCTGCCGGACGAGCCGGAGCTGCCGCTGGACCCCGACGACCCCGATGAGCCGCTGGAGCTGTGCGGCGGCTTGTGATCGTGGTTGCACTTCTCGCAATTGCCGCTCGAACCGCCCGAGGAGCTGGACGAACCCGAGCTCGACGCGGAGGAGCTGGATGCGCTCGACGCGGAAGAAGCGGAGGAGGAGCTCGATCCGCCGGTCGACGAGGTCGACGCGTTGAAGATCACGTTGCCGCTCGATCCGCCGAAGAATCCGCCGCTGAAGAAGCCGCCGCCGAAGCCGCCGCCGCCGCTCGATCCGCCGACGATGATCGGCGGCGGCGGGCTCGAGGCCACTTCCACGGGGGGGAGGGGAGGAGGCGGCGCATAAGCGTAGGTGCGGGTCGTCACCGTCCGCTCCGGCTGGCGCACGATACAGGCGGTGCGGACCACCCGGCGCACGCGCCTCACCGTCTTCGCACGGGCATATTCCCGGGCATGGTGAGTGACGAGCGCGGGCCGCGGACGCGGATGCTCGGCGACATGGGCCGCGCCCGCACCGATCACCGCGCCGCCGCAAGTGCAGGCGCACAATTTTGCCAAGGCCATTCTTACCGACATAGCAGCACCCTGTTTCAAGGCTTCGATGCGGTGCGGGTAGAAGAACATCGACTACCGCCTGCCGCATCGGGCTATCGCGAGAGAGAACGAAGATTTGTTTAAGTGCAACAGCGTTAACCATGTTGATGCCCTGAAATGGCTGCCAAATGGCCGCTGCAGAGACTTCCGTCCCATAAGTGGACAGAGGTGCGGAAGGGGTGAACGAATAGGCCACGCAGGCCGCGCCCGACTTATGGTTAACGCGGATCGATTCGGTCGAGTCGCGCTTCATCGCGAATCGGGGCGTCGCAGGCGTGCGGCAGCGGTTCGCGTGGCGCGAATGTCACGTTCCCAACTCTATCCACAGAAGAAATTTCAAGCGCATTTTGAGTGACTTGTGCTGGACCCTGACGATCAGTATAGGCGCCGTGGGGTAAAGGCCGGCAAATCCCGGCGAATCGGGAACCGGCCACCAGAATTTGTGCTTCGGAGGGGTCCGGGTGCGAAGGAGCGGAGGGGTTATGGCCACGGCAATCAGCGGCATTTACGAGCAGAATCAACCTGTCTGGGGTCTGGGCGACGTCTATCGCCCCGGCGCCAACGAAGAATTCATGAACCCGACACAGCTCGCCTATTTCCGGCAGAAGCTGCAGTCCTGGAAGGAGGAGATCCTCCGCGAGAGCCGGGACACGATGGCCCAGCTGAAGAGCGGGCCGATCCGCGAGGCGGACCTCACCGACCGCGCCTCGAGCGAGACCGACTGGGCGATTGAGCTTCGCACCCGCGACCGGCAGCGCAAGCTCATCTCCAAGATCGACTCGGCGCTGCGGCGGATCGACACGGGCGAGTACGGCTTTTGCGAGATCACCGGCGAGCCGATCTCGCTGGCGCGTCTCGAAGCCCGTCCGATCGCGACGATGACGGTCGAAGCCCAGGAGCGCCACGAGCGCAACGAGCGCGTCACCCGCGACGATTGAGTGTCGCCGCCCGGCAGCGTTCGGTGCGCATGATTGGCGGTGATAGCGGGGTCGAGAGTCGGCGATGAGCGCGCCTGAGATCGTCGTCTTTCATTCGCTGCTGGGGCTGCGGCCCGGCGTGATGTCGTGGGCGGATAGGCTCCGCGCGGCCGGCTTCACCGTCCACAGGCCGGACCTTTACGACGGCCTCGTCTTCGAGACGTCGCCGGAGGCCGCCGCTGGGATCGCCCATATCGGCTTCGACGGGTGCTGGAGCGCGCCTCCGACTCGGTGGCGGGCCTGCCTGCGAATCTGGTCTATGCCGGCTTCTCGAACGGCGGTGCCTGCGCCGAGCTGCTGGCGGCGACCCGCCCGGGCGCGCGCGGCGCGGTCCTCATATCGATGCGCCGCTGCCGATCAAGGCGCTGGGCTGGTCGGAATGGCCCGCCGGCGTGCCCGTCCAGGTCCACTTCAACCGCCGCGATCCTTTTCGCGATCCGGCGACGACGGACCAGCTCGCATCAAAGGTGCGGGCGAGTGGCGCTGGGTTCGAGGAATTCCTCTACGAGGAACGCGGCCATTTGTTCGCCGACCCCGGCTTGCCGCATTATGACGAGGCGAATGCGACGCTCATGACCGAGCGCGTCCTGAGCTTCCTCAGCGGGCTTTCCTGAGAACCGCGTTTGTCTGATGTTTCCGGGCGGCGTGTGCCGCCCGGACTTGTGCTCGCTGGGCGCTCAGTGCAGCCCGGCGATCGCTTCCTTGACCTTCAACTTCTCTTTCTTGAGGCGGGACAGGGTCGCCATGTCCGGCAAAGGTCGCTGATTTTCCTCCATGATTCGCGCTTCGATATCAGCGTGCTTCAGTTCCAGTGCCGAGATATGCGCCTGTTGCATTCCCATCTCCTTTGCTGCTGATGACGCTTGAACCATCTTATGCGGCGCCTGTCTCCCTGCTTCGCGAGCGCCCGCCGCATATGTACGACGGTCCGTTGATGGAGTAGATATAGCGCGTTTCGGCGCGGTCGGGTAGCGCCGCCTGGGGGTCGCGTGACGGACGGTTCGGAAATCGCTTCCGCTTCGAAGCTGGTGCGGCTCCGCCTGGAGCATCGCGACCTCGACGCGGCGATCGAGGCCCTGCGGGCGGTGCCGGCGCCAGACCAGCTCCAGCTCGCCCGGCTGAAGAAGCGCAAGCTGCGGCTCAAGGACGAAATCGCGATGCTGGAAGACCAGCTGATCCCCGACATCATCGCCTGAGGGCGGTGCGGCGGCGTTGCATTGATGCGCCCGCGGCCATGCCCCATATAGAGCGCAAGCTCTTATTCGGAGTAATGCGTTGACCCAGACCTATCCCGTTCTTCCGCTTCGCGACATCGTCGTCTTCCCGCAGATGATCGTGCCCCTGTTCGTCGGGCGCGACAAATCGGTGGCGGCGCTGGAAAGCGCGATGGCGGCGGACAAGCAGATCTTCCTCGTCTCCCAGCTGGATCCATCCGAGGACGATCCCGATCGCGACGCCCTTTACGACATCGGCGTGGTCGCGACCGTGCTGCAGCTCCTGAAGCTGCCCGACGGCACGGTGCGTGTCCTCGTCGAGGGGCAGAAGCGCGCCAATCTCGTCAATCTGGCGAGCGAGGGCGGCCATCTCGTCGCCGAGATCGAGCCGGTCGACGTCGCCGACCAGGAGGGCGCGGAGATCGCGGCCCTGATGCGTTCGGTCGTCGAGCAGTTCGAAAATTATTCGAAGCTCAACAAGAAGCTTCCCGCCGAGACCGCGGTCCAGCTCGGCCAGATCGAGGAGCCGTCTCGGCTCGCCGATTCGGTCGCCGGCAACATCGCGATCAAGGTCGCCGACAAGCAGGCGCTGCTCGCCGAGCTCGATCCCGGGCGGCGGCTGGAGATGGTCTTCGCCTTCATGGAGGGCGAGCTCGGCGTGCTTCAGGTCGAGAAGCGCATCCGCTCGCGCGTCAAGCGCCAGATGGAGAAGACTCAGCGCGAATATTATTTGAACGAGCAGCTGAAGGCGATCCAGCGCGAGCTGGGCAATGAAGGCGAGGAAGGGGAGGGCGACGAGCTCGCCGAGCTTTCCCGCAAGATCGCCAAGACCAAGCTCTCCAAGGAAGCGCGGACCAAGGCGAATTCTGAGCTGAAGAAGCTGAAGGCGATGGCGCCGATGTCCGCCGAGGCGACGGTCAGCCGCAACTATCTCGACGTGCTGCTCGGCCTGCCCTGGGGCAAGAAGTCGAAGGTGAAGAAGGACATCGCGGAGGCCCAGCAGATCCTCGACGAGGACCATTACGGCCTTGGCAAGGTGAAGGACCGGATCGTCGAATATCTCGCCGTGCAGGCCCGCACCAACAAGCTGAAGGGGCCGATCCTCTGCCTCGTCGGGCCGCCGGGCGTCGGCAAGACCTCGCTCGGCCGCTCGATCGCGCGGGCGACGGGCCGCGAGTTCGTCCGCCAGTCATTGGGCGGCGTCCGCGACGAGGCCGAGATCCGCGGCCACCGTCGGACCTATATCGGCTCGCTGCCGGGCAAGATCGTGTCGAACCTCAGGAAGGCCGGCACGTCCAATCCGCTCTTCCTGCTCGACGAGATCGACAAGCTCGGCCAGGACTTCCGCGGCGATCCCGCCTCGGCCCTGCTCGAAGTGCTCGATCCCGAGCAGAATTCGAAGTTCCAGGACCATTATCTGGAGATCGACTACGATCTTTCCGACATCATGTTCGTCACCACGGCGAACACGATGGACATGCCGCAGCCTTTGCTCGACCGCATGGAGGTCATCCGGCTCGAAGGCTATACCGAGGACGAGAAGGTCGAGATCGCGGTCCGCCACCTCATCCCGAAGCAGATCGAGACGCACGGCCTCAAGGACGGCGAGCTGACCTTCAGCGAGGAGGGGCTACGCACCCTCATCCGCCATTACACGCGGGAAGCGGGCGTGCGCACGCTCGAGCGCGAGATCGCCAAGGTCGCCCGCAAGGTGCTGCGCCGGATCCTCGAGGGCAAGACCGAGAAGGTCGAGCTCACGCCCGATAATATCGCCGATTTCGCCGGCGTTCGTCGCTTCCGTCACGGCATCAGCGAGGAAGAGGACCAGATCGGCGCGGTCACCGGCCTCGCCTGGACCGAGGTCGGCGGCGAGCTGCTGACGATCGAGGCGGTCACCGTCCCCGGCAAGGGCGCGATCAGGACCACCGGCAAATTGGGCGAGGTGATGCAGGAGTCGGTCCAGGCGGCCTTCTCCTTCATCAAGGCGCGCAGCCCGAGCTACGGCGTCAAGCCGAGCCTGTTCGGCCGCAAGGACATCCACGTCCATCTGCCCGAAGGCGCGGTGCCGAAGGACGGCCCGTCCGCGGGTGTCGGCATGGTGACGGCGATCCTCTCGACGCTGACCGCCATCCCCGTCCGCCGCGACGTCGCCATGACCGGCGAGGTCACCCTGCGCGGCCGCGTGCTGCCGATCGGCGGCCTCAAGGAGAAACTGCTGGCGGCGCTCAGGGGCGGCATCAAGAAGGTGCTGATCCCGGCCGAGAACGAGAAGGACCTCGTCGAGATCCCGGAGGCGATCCGGAACGGGCTCGAGATCGTGCCGGTCAGCCATGTCGACGAGGTGCTGCTCCATGCCCTCGCGACTCCGGTCGTGCCGATCGAGTGGAGCGAGGCCGACGAGCTCGCGGCGATGCCGCCCGAGATGGCCGCGTCCGACGACGCGTCGGGGGCTCCGCTCCGCCACTGACGATTATTGCGGTGCAGCAACGAATTGTCCCGGGAAGGCGCGAATTTCCAAGGAAATTCGCGCTTTCCTTTTGACTCGGACAGAGCACCTGCTTTTAGATGGGCCTTGGCGTGAGCCACGATTCCACCTTCAACAGGGGTTCGGGAGGATGAACAAGCAGGAGCTTATCGGCAACGTTGCCGAAACCACCGGTCTCAGCAGGGGCGATGCGACGCGGGCGGTCGAAAGCGTGTTCGATGCGATCACCGGTGCCCTGAAGAAGGGGGACGAGGTGCGCCTCGTCGGCTTCGGCACCTTCTCCTGCTCGAAGCGCAAGGCCTCGACCGGGCGCAATCCCCGGACCGGCGAGCCGATGCAGATCAAGGAATCCACCCAGCCCAAGTTCAAGGCCGGCAAGGTCCTCAAGGATTCGGTCGGCGCCCGGGGCTAGGCGGCTTTTCAGATGCTGGACAGCCCCGGACGAGCCCATTAAGGACGCCGGCGGCGGCCGAGGCCGCCATTTCCTGCAAAGGGCGTGGGCGCGTAGCTCAGTGGTAGAGCACCGTGTTCACACCGCGGGGGTCGCAAGTTCAATCCTTGCCGCGCCCACCACGCCCGCTTTTCTTGTCCACGATCAATTGCCCTGCGCGCGCAGGATGCTAGCCTCGCCTCATTGAGCGTGGCGCGACTATTCTTCCTTGTCGCCTTCATGGCGCTAGCGGCCGGCTTGGTTGCGTCTCCGGGCTCGGCTTGCGTCATCGTCGCGCCGGTGTGCGTGGGCAGCAAAAAAATGTGCCATCCGAACCCGGCGCAGCAGCTCGCCAATGAGCGGCGGTGGTCGAGTGGGCTGACGCTGCAGCGTGCGACGGAAGCGCGAAGGCAATTGGCGGCAGGTAGGCTCGACCTTTCGGCGGAGCTCGCCGAACTGCTGATACCGAACATCCGGCCGATCCACGTTCTGCGGAGCGATTGCGGAATTGAAGGCGAAGTCGATTACGGCGCGGGCGAGGAGACGGTGGAGAGCTTCTTTCACGACGTGGTGGCAGGAAGCTCGCTGGCCGGAAGCGACGCCGACGAATTTGCGGGACCGCTTCGGAGAGCCATGGGGGATTTCTCCTTTGGCGCAGCCTGCAACGAGGAATTCCGGCAGCATTTCGCAGCCTATCTCGCCGGTACCGTCGAGCCTGCGGACCTGAAAGAGGCTTGGCTGTTTCTCAGTCCGCGACAACGTGGGGCGGGCACTTTCGGACCGCGCTATCCCAGGCTGATGCGCTTTGAAGGAGCGGCCAGGGCGCCGCCGGTCCGTTGGACTTTCGCGGACCGTTGGTTGGGCGACCAGGCCGCCACAGCCCTCAAAGGCACGAGGTGGGGGCGGTCGATTTCGGCTGCCGTCGATAGGTTCTGGAGCGCGAACGGGACTCGATTGAGCGACGATTTAACCGTCTGTCCGCGCGCGGTCGCCGAATGGGCTCGGGTTCGCCATGAGTTGCTCGAACAGATGCTGGCGTCCCACGCCGCCAGGCAGCGGCGCTCTGGTCACTGATGGTGAGACGCTTGGCGTCGGTGTGCGTCACTCGCCTTCGAGCGGCAGATCGTCTTCCTTGCCGTGGACGCCGAGGGCGCGTTCCATCCGCGTCACGTCCTCCTTGTTCGGCGGCTCGGGCAGCTCCTCGCCGGGCGCGAGCGCCTCGTCCGGGATGCCGGGGCCGGTGCCGGCGATGGTCTCGTTGATCGGCCGCGCGTTCGGGCCGGTGCTGATCTTATTCCGTTTTTCCATCTCGACCTCTTTTCCTGCTACGCTCGGCCGCAATCGAGGTTCCGGAGGCGGCGATGGGGAAGAAGGGTGACGAGGTGCTGCGGGCGCTGAGGGCGCATTTCCTGGGTTACCCAGGCGCGCATTCGCGCTCGCCGTGGCCGGAGCATGACGACCTCGCCGTCGGCGACAAGACGTTCGCCTTTCTGCCTGTCGAAGGCCAGCCCTTCAGCCTCTCGGTCAAGCTGCCTTACACGGGCGAGGTCGCGCTCGATCTGCCTTATGCCGCGCCGACCGGCTACGGGCTCGGCCGGTCCGGCTGGGTGACCTTCACGCCCGCCGAGGAGGAAATCCCGCCGCTCGACCAGCTCAAGGACTGGATCGACGAAAGCTACCGCACGAGGGCGCCGCGGAAGCTGGTCAAGGAGCTGGATTCGCGCCCGGACGCATGACCTGCGCGACGATCTCGAACGAGCGCAGCCGTGCCGCGTGGTCGAAGATCTGGGAGGTGATCATCAGCTCGTCGGCGCCGGTGCGCGCGACGAACGCTTCGATCGCGGCCTTGACCGTGGCCGGCGCGCCGACCGCCGAGCAGGAGAGCACCTGGTCGAGCATCGCCCGCGCCTGGGGCGGCAGCGTCTCGGCGTAACCTGGGCTGGGCGGCGGCAGCCTCGCGGGGTTGCCGGTGCGCAGGTTGACGAAGGCCTGCATGAGCGACGTGGCGAGCAATTGCGCCTCCTCGTCGGTATTGGCGGCGAAGGCGTTGAAGCCGAGCATTACATAAGGCTCGTCGAGCTGCTCGGACGGTTGGAAGCGCTCGCGATAGACGCGGATCGCATCCATCATCTGGCCCGGCGCGAAATGGGAGGCGAAGGCGTAGGGCAGGCCCAGCATCGCCGCGAGCTGCGCGCCGAACAGGCTGGAGCCCAGAATCCAGACCGGGATCTTCAGCCCCTCGCCGGGGACAGCCCGCACGCGCCGACCTTCGCCGCCGCGAAAATAATCCATCAGCTCGACGACGTCGCGCGGGAACTGGTTCTCGTCCGAGCCAAGGTTGCGGCGCAGCGCATAGGCGGCGGCCTGGTCGGTGCCCGGCGCGCGGCCGAGGCCGAGGTCGATCCGGCCGGGGAAGAGCGATTCGAGCGTGCCGAACTGCTCGGCGATGGTGAGCGACGCGTGGTTCGGCAGCATGATGCCGCCGGCGCCGACGCGGATGGTGGAGGTGCCGGCGCCGACATAGGCGAGCCCGACAGCGGTCGCGGCGCTGGCGATGCCCGGCATCGAATGATGCTCGGCCATCCAGAAGCGGCGATAGCCCCAGGTTTCGGCGTGGCGGGCGAGATCGAGCGCATTGCGCAGCGCCTGCCCGGCATCGCTGCCTTCGGCGATGGGGGCGAGGTCGAGAACAGAGAAAGGGATCATGAGCCGCAGATGGGGAGGGCGCGACCGCGAGAAAACCCTCGCCTGCTTGCCACCGCCCAAACGTCCGCTAACCTGCGCCGATGAGGATCTCCTCCGCGTCCGATTTCCGGCAAGCGGCGCGGCGCCGGCTGCCGCGCTTCCTGTTCGATTATATCGACGGAGCCGCCTATGCCGAACATACGGCGCGCCGCAACGTCGAGGACCTCGCCGATTTGGCGCTGCGCCAGCGCGTGCTGGTCGACGTCTCGAAGATCGATCTCACCACCACCCTGTTCGGCGCGCGGCAGGCTTTGCCGGTGATGCTGGGGCCCGTCGGGCTCAGCGGCATGTATGCGCGCCGGGGCGAGGCGCAGGCGGCCCGCGCGGCTTCGGCCAAGGGCGTTCCCATCTGTCTCTCCAGCGTGTCCGTCTGCGGCCTCGCCGAAGTCGCGGCGGCCAGCACCTTGCCGGTCTGGTTCCAGCTCTATGTGATCAAGGACCGCGGCTACATGGCTGAGCTGCTGGACGTGGCGCGCGAGCTCGGCTGCGCGGGAGTGATGTTCACCGTCGACCTGCCGGTGCCGGGCGCCCGCTACCGCGATCTCCACTCGGGCATGTCGGGGCCGAACGCGCGCTGGCGGCGGCTGGGGCAGGCGCTGACCCATCCGCGCTGGGCGTGGGACGTGGGCTTGCGCGGCCGCCCGCACGGCCTCGGCAATTTCGCCAAGGTCATCGGCCGCAGAAGCGGGCTCGAGGATTATGTCGGCTGGATCGGCCGCAATTTCGACGCCTCGATCAACTGGCGCGACATCGATCGCATCCGCGAGCATTGGTCCGGCCCGCTGGTGATCAAGGGCATCCTCGACCCGGACGACGCGAAACGGGCGGTGGACGTGGGGGCGGACGGGATCGTCGTCTCCAACCATGGCGGGCGGCAGCTGGATGGCGTCCTCTCGTCCGTACGGGCGCTCCCGCCCATCGTGGAGACGGTGGGCGACAGGACCCAGGTGCTGGTCGACGGCGGCGTGCGCTCGGGGCTGGATGTGGTGCGGATGCTGGCGCTTGGCGCGAAAGGCGTGCTGCTCGGCCGTGCCTGGGCCTACGCCCTCGCCGCGGGGGGTGGAAAGGGCGTGACCCGGCTGCTCAATATTTTCGAATCCGAGATGCGGGTAGCCATGGCGCTGACGGGCGTGACGGACATCGCCTCGATCGACCGCAACCTGCTCGCCTGATTGCGCGAAGGCTCGCTCGTCCCGAGCGAAGTCGAGGGGCGCTCGTGATGACTCTGTGCCAGCGCCCCTCGACTTCGGCCGAATGGCCGAAGTTCATCCTGAGCAGGGCTCGGGACGAGCGAGAATGGGCGAGTGGGAAGGCTCTGTGGCGGTTCCCCTCGCTCGCCTCACCCGCTACGAGACCCGCCATGCTTCAGCCGAGGGTCCCGGAGAGCCGCCTCTGGCGCGAGGAGTTTCGCGCGACGGTGGCGCTTGCCTGGCCGCTGGTCCTCACCAACCTCACCCAGTCGCTGATCACCTCGACCGACGTCGTGCTGCTCGGCTGGGCGGGGGCGCGGACGCTCGCTTCGTCCACGATCGGCATCAATCTCTATTATGCCTTCTTCATCTTCGGCATCGGCCTCATCACCGCCTCCGCGCCGATGATGGCGAAGGAGCTTGGCGCGCGGCGGCACAGCGTCCGCGACGTCCGCCGGACGGTGCGGCAGGCGATGTGGTCCGCGGTGGCGATCTGCGTCCCGGTCTGGCTGTTCCTCTGGAACACGAAGCCGATCCTGCTCTTCATCGGCCAGGATCCGGGCCTCGCCACCGGCGCGCAGACCTTCGTCCGCGCCATGATGTGGGCGATGCTGCCCGCGCTCTGGTACCTTGTGCTGCGCTCCTTCGTCTCGGCGCTGGAGCAACCGGTCTGGTCGCTGGTGGTCGGCGCGACGGGCGTGGTCTTCAACGCCTGCCTCAATTACAGCCTGATCTTCGGCAAGTTCGGCTTCCCGGCGCTCGGCCTTCAGGGCGCCGGCATCGGCAGCTCCTGCGCCAATTCCTTCATGTTCCTGGCCATGGCCGTCGTGGTGAGCGTCCATCCCCGCTTCCGTCGCTATCGCCTGTTCGGCCGCTTCTGGCGGGCCGACTGGCAGCGCTTCCGCGAGGTCTGGGCGCTCGGCCTGCCGATCGCCGTCACGCTGGCGCTGGAGATCACCATCTTCAACGCGGCGGTGTTCCTGATGGGGCTGATCGGCGCCGATTCGGTCGCCGCCCATGCCGTCGCCCTCCAGATCGCCGCCTTCACCTTCATGGTGCCGCTCGGCCTCAGCCAGGCGGTGACGGTGCGAGTCGGCCTTGCCTTCGGACGCCGGGACCGCGCCGGCATCACCCGCGCCGGCTGGACCGCCTTCGCGCTCGGCGTCTCGTTCATGGCTTTGATGGCTTTGGTGATGCTGAGCATCCCGCACCGGCTCGTCACCCTGTTCCTCGATCCCGCCGATCCGGCCAACGCGCCGGTGATCCCGCTCGCCGTCTCCTTCCTGTTCCTCGCGGCCCTGTTCCAGATCTTCGACGGCGCCCAGTCGGTGGGGGCGGGGATGCTGCGCGGCCTGCACGACACGCGCGTGCCGATGCTCTACGCCGCCTTCGGTTATTGGGTGGTGGGGCTGGCGGTGTCGGTCGGGCTCGGCTTCGGGCTCGGCTGGCAGGGCGTCGGCATCTGGACCGGCCTGGCGACCGGCCTCGCGGTGGTCGCATTGCTGATGATCGGCCGCTGGATGCGGCGCGACCGGCTTGGTCTGGCGGAGCGGCCGGGCATGGGTTGACGGTGGCTACACCCCGCTCCTATGTGCGCGCCGCACCTCAGGCGCGCGCGTGGCGATCGTAGCTCAGCTGGTTAGAGCATCGGTTTGTGGTACCGAGGGTCGCGGGTTCAAGTCCCGTCGATCGCCCCATCGCGTCCCGCCATTTCAGGGACACAGACATGCACTCCCCGTGGGATTATCCCGACTTCGACGATCATGAAATCGTCCACTTCGTCACGGACCAGGCGACCGGCCTTCGCGCCGTCATCTGCGTCCACTCCACCCATCTCGGCCCCGGCGCCGGCGGCGTCCGCTTCTGGCATTATGCCGAGAGCGGCGACGCGGTACGGGACGCGCTGCGCCTGTCGCGCGGCATGAGCTTCAAGAACGCGATGGCCGGCCTTCCGCTCGGCGGTGGCAAGGCGGTCGTGCTCGCGGACGCGGCGCGGACGAAGACGCCCGAATTGTTCGCCGCTTATGGACGCGCGGTGGAGGGCCTCGGCGGCGCCTATGTGACCGCCGAGGATGTCGGCATCACCGTCGCCGATCTGGTCGAGGTGTCGAAGCAGACGAAGTACATCGCCGGCCTGCCGGTTGAGGAGGGTGCCGTCGGCGGCGATCCGGGGCCGCATACCAGCTACGGCGTCTTCCTCGGCATCAAGGCCGCCGTGAAGCGCGCGCTCGGCAAGGACAGCCTTTCCGGCCTGCACCTCGCCGTCCAGGGCGCGGGCAGCGTCGCCGGCGGCGTCGTCCGCCGGGCGGCGGCGGAAGGGGCGCGGATCAGCCTCACCGACATCGACCGCAGCCGCGCCGAGACGCTCGCCAGCGAGGTTGGCGCGACATTCGTCGATCCGTCCGAGATCATGACGCTCGAAGCGGACGTGCTCAGCCCGAACGCGCTCGGCGCGATCCTGACCGAAGAGAGCATCGCCGCCCTGCGCGTGCCGGTCGTCGCCGGCGGCGCCAACAACCAGCTCGCCACGCCCGCCGACGGCCAGCGCATCCACCAGCGCGGCATCCTCTACGCGCCGGATTACGTCATCAACGCTGGCGGCATCATCAACGTCTCGACCGAATATCTGAAGGACGGCGACCAGGCCGAAGTCCGCCGCCGCATCGAGCAGATCCCGGTCCGCCTCGAGCAGATCTGGAGCGAGAGCCAGGAGACCGGCCGCAACCCCGCCGAAGTGGCGGATGCGATGGCGATGCGCCTGATCGGGCGGGGGTGAAGCTGTTCACCCCCCCCTTCAGGGGAGGGGACGGGGGTGGGGGAGAGGGCGAGGTAAGCCGCCGAGACGGCGCTGCGCTGACTCTGCCCCACCCCAACCCCTCCCCTAAAGAGGAGGGGCTTAAAGCGGCGCGGCCCTCATCCTGTCCCGCCCCAGCCGGTGCTCGCGATAAACCGTGTACAGCCCGCTCGCGACGATGATCGCGGCGCCGGCCCAGGTGCTCGCCGGCGGGCGGTCGGCGAAGAGCAGCCAGCCGAGCAGCACCGCCCACAGCAATTGCACATAATCGAACGGCACGATCACCGGCACCTCGGCATAGCGGAGCGGGGCTGTCATCAGCAGCTGGCCGAGGCCGCCGAAGCTGCCGATCGCGAACAGGATGATCCAGGTGCGCTCGTCGTGCGAATGGGCGTAGAAGGGCATCAGCAGGCCGGAGCCGAGCAGCGACAGGCAGGTGAACCAGAGAACGATCGTCTGCGTCCCCTCCGTCTTGCCGATCTGGCGCAGGGTGATGGTGACCGCGCCGACGCCCAGCGCGCCGGCCACGGCGATGGCGAGGCCGATCGGCGGCAGCACCTCGCCGTGCGGGCGCATCACCACCATCACGCCGGCAAAGCCGATCGCGACGGCGCTCCAGCGGTGGCGGCCGACCGGCTCCTTCAGCACCAGGGCCGACAGGATCACCGAGAAGAGCGGCGCCGCGAAGGCGATGGTCGTTGCCTCGGCCAGCGGCAGATAGAAGAGCGCGCTGAACGTCATCGCCATCGTGGTGAGGCCGAGGCAGGCGCGCCAGACATGCGCCATCGGCCGCCGCGTCCGCCATACGTCCACATTGCGGCTGGCGGCGATCCAGAGCAGCAAAGGCGGCAGGCCGAAGCCGAAGCGGTAGAAGACCAGCTCCGGCGTCGACACGCCCGCATCGTAGCCAAGCTTGATCGCCCCGCCCATGCACCCGAAGCAGCTCGCGGCGCCGATCCTGAGCAGGATGCCGAGCAGACGGTTCGGATGCGGGCGGGCCGATGCCATGGCCGCCGATAGCGTTGGCGGCGGGCATCTGCAAAACCCTCCTTGACTCTTAACTCTACATATGTTGTGACTAGGGCATGGGACGCGAGCGGAAGCCCTCGAAGCAGATGCTGGCACTGTTGGAGGTGCTGTCGGCGAGCGCTCCGCAATGGCGCCACGGCTACGACCTGATGAAAGAAACAGGCCTGCTGTCCGGCACGCTCTACCCGCTGCTGATGCGGATGACCGACCAAGGTATCGTCGAGGCCGAGTGGCTGCCGCCGGCGCAGCCGGGCCGGCCGGCCCGGCACGCCTATCGGCTGACGGCCAAAGGGCTGGCGCTCGTGGCAGCGGCCGCCGACGAGAGGCCGGCGGGGCGAAGGATGCTCCCGGCATGCGCGTGAGGTTGTCCCGCGCGCTCGTGGCGCTGGCGGCGCGATCGTTGGGCGCGCGCCGCCGCATGTGGGCGGAGGCCATGGAGGCCGAGCTCGACGCCGCGCTCGCCGATGGCAGGCCGCTTGCCTTCGCAACGGGTTGTCTTCTGGCGGCGTGGCGCGAACTGCCCGCGTTTCCGGAAGGCCGCCTGACACTCGCAGCGCACGCGCTTGCCATCGGCCTCATGGTCCCGCTCGCCGGCCTGGTATTCTGGAGCGGGTTGCTCGGCTACCCGTATCTCGCCTTCGGACACGTCGGGCTCTCGGGCTTCCTTGCCGGGCGCAGCGAGCAAATACCGGTCCTGATCGTCGGCCAGTGGGCAATGGCGCCGGCCCTCACGTTGCTCGTTCTTCAACAATCGGCGGGACAGCTTCTTCTTGCCTGGTTCCTGCTGGAGCGGGACTGGGCGCGCGTGGCCGCCATCGGCCGTGCCAACGCGGCAAGCCTGACCACCTTTCTCATCTTCGCGAGCGTGCTCGCCATCATCGACGCCAGCATTCTGCTCCCGGTCGCAGTCTTGATCACCGAGGCGCTGGCCGTGCTCGCTCTGGCACGGCGGCACGAGCTTCTGGCGCAAGGTTCAGGGCTCGTGCGCGCCGGAGGCTAGACATAGTTCGTTGCCGCGGGGGATGGAGCAGATGCTGCAGCGGGATTTAGGCAGCTATAGTGATCGCACCTCGGGGGTGCCGTTGGCTCCGAGATTACTTATTGCAATCCTGATTCTGAGCCTGATTGCTTGGATCGGACGCGAGCCTAACCAACCACCACCGCCAACTCTATGGTTCGCCGGGCTTCCCGTCAGCGGCGATTTAGCGAACGCACTGCGCGCAGGATTTGACGATTGCCCTGAGATGGACGCTGCAAGTATCCGGTGTCGACGGCACGGTGTTATGATTTATGGCAATGGCCCGTATGAAGCCGCTGTCGACTTGCGTGGCAGCAAGGGTCAGTCGGGATTCGATCATCTAACAGTCTGGAACGTCGGTGATCAGTCGGCTTTATATAAAGTTTTAGCTTCGCTGCATGAGAGAGGGTGGACATCGTGTCACACCGAATTCAGTCTCGGCGGCGGACAGGCCATCTTTACGCATCGCGCGTCACCCGTATTTTTTTCTGTAGACCTGAATTATTATGGAAAGAGAAGATTGCGGGTCTTTCCTATCTGGTACTCGCTAGAACTTGCCGGCCCCTGCATTCCAGACAAGGACTTGGGTCTATTCGGCTTGGACAATTAGGTTGGCATTCCAGGCCAGGACTTGGCCGACATTGCGGCTGGCGGCGATCCAGACGAGCAGAGGCGGCAGGCCGAAGCCGAAGCGGTAGAAGACAGCTCCGGCGTGGACACGCCCGCATCGTAACCGAGCGTGATCGCCCCGCCCATGCACCCGAAGCAGCTCGCCGCTCCGATCCGGAGCAGGATGCCGAGTAGGCGGTTTGGATGCGGCGGGCGGAGGCCATGGCGGGCGATAGCAATGGCGGCGGCGCAAGAGGCAGGCTTTGCCGATATCGCGCTAGGCGTGCGGCTCACCGGAGCATATCCGCCATAAGGCGGAAACAGGACGTTTGCGCTTCCGGTGTAGCCGGATAGTCTCGCGGCAGGTGGTCATGCCAGGAAAGGTCTCAAATGAGATGGGTCGCATTTGGTCTTGCTCTTGCAACCCTGCTCTCGTCGGGATGCCAATCCCAAGTGCCCGCCCGGGTCAGCGGAAATTGTCCGCCGTTCCCGCCCACGGGCTTTCACCAGAAAGGCGGCGCTTTCGCCTCCACCTCGTTTGGCGACCCAGTGCGTCATCCCACGCCCCGGCATCATGTCGATATTCCCACCGGTCCGATTGATGGGGTCCGAATCGTTCTAGAGCGGGGCGGTTGCTATGGCACGTGTCCCCGCTATCGTGTTGATCTGCGCGGGAATGGAGAGGTCCTGTTTCACGGAGACGGGTTCGTCACATTTTCGGGAGACCACCAAACGCGCGTCTCGCCCTTGGTCATCCAATGTTTGCTGGACGATTTCCGGGCGGCCGACTTTTGGTCCCTGGACGCGCAATACGTTGCGAACGTGACCGACCTTCCGGCCTATGAGGTTTCTCTCACCGTCGGCGGCACGACCAAGGTGCTGACCGACTATGCCGGTCAAATGGTAGGCATGCCTTCCGCCGTTACCGCTCTGGAGCAAGCTATCGACGAAGCTGCCGACTCGGACAGGTGGATAAACGGCAACGCCGAGACGATTTCGAGCCTCGAAGCAGAGCATTTTGATTTTCATGGCCGAGGCGCCGCTGACTTGCTTGCAAACGCAGCACGAGATGCACCGGACGCCGTTGTGTTTGCCCTGCTTGACCGTGGGGCACCGTTGGACGGTCTGACGAACAACGGGGACGATGATGATAAACGACTGTCGGCGATTGAAGCGGCAGCGATGAACGGTCGTCTGGCAGTCGTGAGGCGTTTGATCAGCGCGGGAGCCTTCTCCAAGGGCGGCAAAGCGCTCATTTCCGCCACGCTGCGGGCTTCGGTTGCTTCACAAAGGGCCGATGTGGTTGCGGAGATTCTCAAATATCATCCCGATGTGAACAGCCCCGACAAGCGCGGAGACACGGCTTTGGCGCTTATCTTCACCGGCGCTCACCCGCATCTGGGTGACAAGGATGCGCCGGATGAAGACGCGGCGATCATCAGGATGCTCGGCAAGGCTGGCGCAAATCCGAACTTGCCGAACTCGGAGCACGAAGGCTTGCTGGAGCTCGCTTACTCCAAGGAAGACAAGGATGCGCTGATTTCCATTGGAGCCAATCGGCGCACGCATATTGCCCGCTAGTCGGCGAAGCCTGCGATGTCTGCTTTGGGTCGAACGCGGGCATAGCGCCTCACCTCATTGTCGGGAGCTTTTCGCCGCTTTTCGCGGAGCAGCGTATCCATGCTTTCCCGACGTAGTCAGGCAGCTCGCCTCGGGCTTGGGTTTGGAGCAGAGACTCGAGGGCTGGAGACTTGGCTTCGGGCTTGTCCCTGAGGATTGACCGATAGGCGTTGAGCGCCCCCTCCATGCCGGCCAATTGCTGCGCGTTCGGATCGTGCGCCGTCTCCGGATGCTCGATCTGCAGGGCAGCCATCGAGAACGTATCCTGCAAGACAATCTCGCCGGCGTAGGGGTACTTGCTCTGAAGCAAGCCGCCCAATTTGTCGGCGCAAACATTCGCGGTGACATCGGGCGCATTGGTGAGCCATTCCAACGCCCATGCTCGATCCGCCTTGAGAGCCGGCTTCAGCGGGGCTTGTTCGAGTTCCCGTGTAATTGAGACGAACCGCTGGCGATCCTCAGGCGATGAACGCTCGCCTGACGCGGACGCCGGCATCAGCCCGAGGAGCAATACCATACCCAGCGCCAGTAACCCGATCAAACGGCGGGCGCACAAGAATTCAGCCCTGCTGCTCGACATTCGCACCTCCCCAAGTGCGCCTGTGTAGGTCGCTCGCCGCACAGGCGCTAGATCGCAGTGGCAGCGGCGTGAAAGGCAAGAGCCAACGGAGAAGGCTCTACCGATATCGCGCGGCAGGCGGACGGCTCGTCGAGGCCATCATGTCCGCTATGGGCGAAAACGGCACATTGCCGGGTGTCCGTTGATTTGCTTCACTGCGCCTCGAATTCGGGGAGCGCTGACATGGGATGGTTCAACAAGATCTTCGGAAAAGCCGTCACCGAGCCTGAGGACCACGCGTTAGTGATCACGCTCGATGGTACATCGCTCCCGGTCGAGGTTTATGAGCAATGCGACACGTCAACTCTTGAGGATAAACTCCAAGAGGCGCTCGGCGATCTCGGAGAGTGTGACGGTACTGAACATGGCGAGCGCGACTCTCGCATCTTCCTCTACGGCTCCGATGCAGAGGCAATGTTTCGGGCCATAGAGCCGACCCTGCTGACATATCCGTTGGCTGCGTCGGCGCGTGTTCTCCTTCGGTCCGGACCACCGGGCGCACCAGAACGCGAAGTGCGCCTCCCATAGCTAGCCTCTGCTTTGTTCGAAAGCGAACGTCAGCCTTTGGGTCGACACGTGATGAAAGGCACTGAAGCGGCTCGCGAACCAGCGGGACAAATGCCGTCTTTCAAACCTTCTCGTCCCCAGGAGTAAGCCTTTGAGGAAGCCGCACCGTCGGCTAGACACGGCGCGCCGATGCACGTTTTCGCGAATCCCGCCCGTTTCCTGAAGATCGCGCGGCCGCTGACCCCTTGGCTGGGGTGGGGCGGCGCGCTGCTGGCGGCGTTGGCGCTGGCGGACGGGCTGTTCGTGGCGCCGCCCGATTATTTGCAGGGGGACAGCGTCCGCATCATCTATCTCCACGTGCCCGCCGCCTGGCTCGGCATGGCGGGATGGGCGGGGGTCGCGGTGGCGAGCCTGATGCAGATCGTCTGGCGCCATCCGCTCGCCGCGGTCGCGGCCCGCGCCATTGCCGTACCGGGCGCCGTGTTCGCCGCCATCTGCCTCGCCACCGGCTCGCTCTGGGGGCGGCCGACCTGGGGGACCTATTGGCAATGGGACGGGCGGATGACGTCGATGCTCGTCCTCCTCTTCCTCTACATCGGCTATATCGCGCTCGGCGAGGCGGACCGGGAGCGGGGCGGGGAGGGGCGGATCACCGCCATTTTCGGGCTGGTCGGGGCGATCAACCTGCCGATCATCCATTATTCCGTGCTCTGGTGGCGGACCTTGCACCAGGGGCAGAGCATCGGCCTCACCGGCTCGACCATCGCAGCGCCGATGCTGTGGCCTTTGCTGGCCTCCGCGCTCGGCTTCAGCCTGCTGTTCGGCGCCGTCGTGCTGATGCGGATGCGGGCGGCGCTGGCGCGGCAGAAGGTCGAGGCGCGGCTGAGGAGGCAGGCGGCGTGAACCGCTGGGCCTTCGTCATCGCCGCCTACGCCATCGCCCTGATCGGCACGCTGGCGCTCGTCGGGTGGAGCTATGCGGCGATGCGCCGGGCCGAACGCGCGGCCGAGGCGCTGAGGACGCGCGAATGAAGCGCAAGAACCAGCGCCTGACCCTGCTCATCCTCGCCGTCGTCGCGGTGCTGGCGGCGGTGCTGCTCGCCATGTCGGCGCTGCGGGAGCGGGCCTCCTATTTCTACGCGCCGGGGGATCTTGCCGGGCAGAACCTTCCCGTGGGCAAGGCCGTCCGTATCGGCGGCATGGTCAAGAAGCACTCGATCAAGCACCTGCCGGATGGGGTGACGATCGAGTTCATCGTCCGCGACGAGACCCCGAACACGATCCGCGTCCGCTATCGCGGCATTCCGCCGGACCTGTTCCAGGAGGACAGCGGCGTCGTCGCCGAGGGGAAGTTCCAGCCGGACGGGCTGTTCGTCGCCGACGAGATCCTCGCCAAGCATGACGAGAATTACAAGCCGCCGATTCTGGACGCCAAGGCGCACAAGCATGTGACGGGGCCGGTGCAATGATCGCCGAAGCAGGGCTTGGCGCGCTCTGGCTGGCGGCGGCGCTTTCGCTGCTCCAGCTCTTCTTCGGCTTTGCGGCGCTGAAGCCGCCGGCCGAGGAATTGGGGCGGAGCGTACGGCCGATCGCCATCGCCCAGGCGGCGATGGTCGTCATCGCCTTCCTCTGCCTGATCCAGCTTTTCCTGCGCACCGACCTGTCCGTGAAGCTGGTCGCGGAGAACAGCCACAGCCTCAAGCCCTGGCTCTACAAGTTCGCCGGCGCCTGGGGGAATCACGAAGGCTCGATGCTGCTCTGGGTGACGGTGCTCGCCGTCGCCGGGGCCGCCGTCGCTTTGTTCGAGCGTCGGCTTCCCGAGCGCACCCTAATCGCGACGCTCGCCGCGCAGGCGACGATCGGCCTCGGCTTCTACATCTTCCTGCTCTTCGCCTCGAACCCGTTCGACCGGCTGGAGCCGCCGCCGGTGGAAGGGAACGGCCTCAATCCTTTGCTGCAGGACCCGGGTTTGGCCTTTCATCCCCCGACCCTCTATTTCGGCTATGTCGGCATCTCGATCGCCTTCTCGTTCGCGGTCGGCGCTTTGCTGACCCGCGACGTCGGCCCGGCCTTCGCGCGGGCGATGCGGCCTTGGGTGCTCGGCGCCTGGATCTTCCTCACCACCGGGATCACCGCCGGCTCCTATTGGGCCTATTACGAGCTCGGCTGGGGCGGCTGGTGGTTCTGGGACCCGGTCGAGAATGCCTCGCTCATGCCCTGGCTGGCGGCGACGGCCCTGCTCCATTCGGTGACGGTGCTGGCGACGCGCGACGGGCTTCGCGCCTGGACGGTGATGCTCGCCGTGGTCGCCTTCTCGATGTCGATGATCGGCACCTTCCTGGTGCGCTCGGGCATCCTCACCAGCGTCCACGCCTTCGCCGTCGATCCGAGGCGCGGCTTCTTCATCCTAATCCTGCTCGCGCTCTACATCGGCGGCGCTCTGACCCTCTACGGCCTGCGCGTTGGCACGGTGAAGGAGGGATCCACCTTCGAGCCCGTCAGCCGCGAAGGCGCGCTCGTCGTCAACAATCTGCTGCTCTCGGTCGTGCTCGGCCTCGTCCTCATCGGCACGCTCTATCCGCTGGTCACCGAGGCGATGGGCGACAAGGTCTCGGTCGGGCCGCCTTATTTCAACTCGGTCGCCGGGCCGATTGCGCTTCTCCTGGTCGTCATCATGGTCGCGGGCCCCTTGCTGCGCTGGCGGCGGGACCGACTGAAGGCGCTCGGCCAGCGCCTGGCGCTGCCGGTGCTGCTCGCCGCGCTGGCGTTGCTCGCGCTCGTCCTGTTCGCGCCCGGCATGCACATCCTGCCTTTGCTCGGCCTGGCGCTGTCGCTCGGCGTCGGCGCCGGCAGCCTCGCGCCGCTGTGGAAGCGCAATCTCCGCCGCACGCCGCTCTTCATCTACGGCATGGTGATCGCCCATCTCGGCATCGCCGTGAGCCTTGCCGGCATGGCCTGCGACAGCGCCTTCACCCAGGAGAAACTGGTCGCGGCGCGGCCGGGGGAGACGGTGTCGGTCGGCCCCTATGACGTCAAGTTCCTGGGCGTCGAGCCGATTGCAGGGCCGAACTGGACGGCGATCCAGGCGACGCTCAGCGCCAGCCGCGGCGGCGGCACGCCGTTCACGCTGACACCCCAAGCGCGGATGTTCAGCGCGCCCCCGACCGAGACGAGCGAGACGTCGATCGCGACCCGGCTCGACGGCCAGCTCTACACCGTGATCGGCAAGCCGGGCGATGACGGCCGCTGGCAGCTGCGCCTCTGGTGGAAGCCGTTCGTCACCCTGATCTGGCTCGGCGGCGCGATGATCGCCTTCGGGGGGGTCCTGTCGCTGATCGGGCGGGTGCTACGCGGCCGCCGCGCACGGCGCGAGGAAGAGGAGGCGTACGCATGAGGCGGACGATCCTCTGGCTGCCGCTCGGGCTGTTCCTGCTGTTCGTGGCGGTGGTGATTTTCCAGCTGCGTCATGGCAGCGACACCACGATCCGGTCGCAGATGATCGGCAAGGCCATGCCTGAGTTCGCGCTGCAGCCGATCGTGCCCGGCCATGCCGGCCTCTCGCTGGCGGACCTCAAGAGCGGCCAGCCGCATCTGGTCAACGTCTTCGCCAGCTGGTGCCTGCCCTGCCGGGTCGAGGCGCCGCAGCTGATGGCGCTGAAGCAGCGCGGAATCCCGATCGAAGGCATCGCCGTGCGCGACCGGACGGAGGATCTGACGCCGTTCCTCGCCCAGGCCGGCGATCCGTTCGACCGGATCGGCTCCGATCCGCAGAGCCGCGTCCAGTTCGACCTCGGCTCGTCCGGCGTGCCGGAGAGCTACGTCATCGACGGCAAGGGCGTGATCCGACTCCAGCATATCGGCGACATCCGGCCGGAGGACGTCGACGATATCGCCCGCGCCTGGGAGGCGGCGAAGTGAAGGCGCTGCTCCGCCTTCCTTGTGCTCCTGCGAAAGCAGGAGCCCAGTCGGCCGCCGTAACTGGACCCCGGCTTTCGCCGGGGATCACGTTCGCGGTTCTCGCGCTAACTTTCGCCGCCCCCGCATTCGCCCAATCCAGCCTCCCACCCGCCCGCTATTCCTACACCCAGCTCGAAGACCCCCAGCAGGAAGCGAGAGCCAAGGCGCTGATGGAGACCCTGCGCTGCCTGGTCTGCCAGGGCCAGTCGATCGCCGACAGCGACGCCGAGATGGCCGGCGACATGCGCGCCTTCGTGCGGGAAAGGATCAGCGAAGGCCAAAGCCCCGAGCAGATCCGCAAATGGCTGATCGAGCGCTACGGCGCCTGGATCAGCTACAAGCCGCCGGTCGAGCCGCTGACCTGGCCCTTATGGGCGGCGCCGGTGGTGCTGCTGCTGATCGGCGCCTGGCTCGCCCGCGGCCGCTTCAGGCGGCGGAGGGCGTGATGGGCTGGCTGTTCATCGTCGTCCTGGCCCTGATTGCGTTCGTCGCCTTGTGGCGTTTCGGCAGGCTGGACCGGGGTGGCCTCCAATTCCTCGGCGCGGGCCTGCTGCTCGCGCTCGCGGGCTACGCCTGGCAGGGGCATCCGGGCCTCGCCGGCAGCCCGCATCCGTCGCCGGAGCAGCGCGGCATCCCCGACAACGAGTTCGCGAAGGTCCGGCACGATCTGCTGGGCCGTTTCGACACGGCGGACCGCTGGCTGACCATCGCCGAGGCGTTCAGCCGCGACGGCGACACGCAGGGGGCCGTCGAGATCATCAAGGCCGGGCTTCGCGAGCATCCGAACGACGCCGATCTCTGGGTCGGCCTCGGCAATGCGCTGGTCATGCACGGCGGCGGGCTGATGAGCCCGGCCGCCCAGCTCGCCTTCGATCGCGCCGCCGCGCTGGCGCCGAACCATCCGGGGCCGAAATTCTTCTACGGCCTCGCCCTCGCCCAGAGCGGCCATCTCGACCAGGCGGAGAAGGTGTGGCGCGATCTCCTCGCCACCGCCCCGCCCAACGCTATGTGGCGCGGCGCGATCGAGCAGAGGCTGCAGATGATCGAGCAGGCGAAGGCGATGGGGGCAGGGCGCTGAACCTCCCCTCCCTGGAAGGGAGGGGGATCTTTGCTCAATGATCGATGCCGCGCCCGGTCTCGTGCTGGAGCTCGTCGATCTTCTTCGACGCCTCCGCCTTGGTCATATCGGGATCGAAGTCCTCGCCCGCCTCCTGGGCGAGGGTCTTCAGGTAGGAGGCCTGCGGCCCGGTCATCGACTCGTCGCCGGTGACCCAGTCCTCCGGGTCCTTCTCGGGATTCGGCTGCGGATCGGCTTTGGCGGCCATTGGGAAAATCCTCGTTGATTCACTCTCGCGAGACCAACGAGGATGTTCCAGATTTGTTCCTGTTCCGCTCAGACCGGCTCGAAGGCCAGATCGAGCGCTTCGGCCACCGCCTGGTGGCGGATCTTGCCGTTCGAGACGTTGAGTCCGTTCGCGAGGTGGTGATCGGCTTTCATCGCCGCTTCAGCGCCTTCGTTCGCGAGCTTCAGAACGAATGGCAAGGTCGCGTTGTTGAGCGCGAAGGCCGAGGTCCGTGCCACCGCGCCCGGCATGTTGGCCACGCAATAATGAATGACGCCGTCGATCTCGTAGACCGGATCGGCATGGGTCGTGGGATGAGACGTCTCGAAGCAGCCGCCCTGGTCGATGGCGATGTCGACGAGCACGGAGCCGCGCTTCATCGTCTTCAGCATGTCGCGGGTGACCAGCTTCGGCGCCGCCGCGCCCGGCACCAGCACCGCGCCGATCACCAGCTCGCATTTCTGCACCGCGTTCGCGATCGCCGCCTTCGAGGCATAAGCGGTCTTGATCTGGCTGCCGAAGAACATGTCGAGCTCGGCCAGCCGCGCGTTGGAGATGTCGTAGATGGTGACGTCGGCGCGCATGCCGACCGCCATCTGCGCGGCGTTGACGCCCGCGACGCCGCCGCCGAGGATCGCGACCCGCGCCGGCGCCACGCCCGGCACGCCGCCGAGCAGCACGCCGCGCCCGCCTTGCTCCTTCTCGAGATAATGGGCGCCGACCTGGATCGACATTCGGCCCGCCACCTCGCTCATCGGCTTCAAGAGCGGCAGCGAGCGGTCGTTGGCGGTCACCGTCTCATAGGCGATGCAGGTCGCGCCGGACTTCATCAGCCCCTCGGCCTGCGGCTTGTCGGCGGCGAGGTGGAGGTAGGTGAAGAGCAAATGCCGCGGCTCGAGCAGGGCGATCTCCTGCGCCTGCGGCTCCTTCACCTTCACGATCATGTCGGATTCGGCGAAGACGGTCTTCGCGTCCGGCGCGATGCGGGCGCCGGCATCGACATAGGCCTTGTCGTCGAAATCGATGCCCATGCCGGCCTTGGTCTCGACGATCACCTCATGGCCGGCGCTGGTCAGCTCGGCCACCGAGCCGGGCGTGAGGCCCACGCGGAATTCGTTATTCTTGATCTCCTTCGGCACGCCGACGCGCATTGGAAGACTCCCATCCTTGTTGTTTGGGCGGCGCTATAGCGAGGCGTTTCGGCTTTGTCGCGTTGCTGCGGGGCGGCGCGACGCCTATCCGGCGCGGCCATGACCGTCGCTCCGATCCTCGTCACCGCCACCTTCGCGCCGGGCGACGACGGCTGGCTGCAGGAGCTGCGGCGGACCCATTATCCGCCCGCGCTGAACCGGGTGCCGGCGCACCTCACCCTGTTCCGGCTGCTGCCGCCGAGCGTGGGGAGCGAGCTCGGCCGCCGTCTCGCCGCCTATGCCGCCGCGTCGCCGCCGCGCGCGTCGATCGGCGGAATCATGGACCTGGGGGAGGGGACGGCGCTCCGCATCGACAGCGAGGAACTGGAGGACATCCGGGAGGACCTTGCGCTCGCGCTGCACGGCCTGCTGACGCCGCAGGACCAGGCGCCGTGGCGGCCGCACGTCACCATCCAGAACAAAGTCGAACCGCGCGAGGCGCGGCGCCTGCAAGGGGCGCTGAGAGGCCGCTACGAAGGCCGCCCGCTGGCGATCCGGGCGCTCGCGGCGTGCCGCTATCTCGGCGGCCCGTGGGAGCCGATCCGGAGCTGGGTGTTCCGGGGGTAAACCCCTTCTCGTGAGCTCAATCGATCTGCCCGACGCCCTCGCAGCTATAATCGAAAGCGGCGAGGGCGGCTTCGAGGTGCGAGGCGAGCAACGGCATGTCCATCAGCTCGTCGACCGCGCTCTCCGGATCGGTGTCGTTCGCTTCGGCGAAGGCATCGTCCCACTCGCTATTGTCGTAGGTGCCGCGGCCGACCCAGGCGAGCGCCAGCGTCTCGGCGAGCTGGTCGTCGGCGAGATCCTCGAGGATCGAGCGCAATTCCTCCTCGACGCCGGTGTTGAGCTCGTCCTCCAGCGGCGAGAGGACGCCGCCCTCGTCGTCGCTGTCATAATCGTCGACGTCGTCCGCATCCTCGTCCGGATCGGGCGCGGGCACCTGCGCCTCGTTCTCGCGGGCGCGGATGATGATCCTGCACAAGGTGTCGAGGGGGGTCAGCAGGTCCATGATCTGTCTCCGTCGCCCCGCTAACGGACATTCCGGGCGCAGGGTTCCCATGCCGAAACGGACAGGGGCAGCGGTTAAGATCCGCACCGGGGCACGCCAGTTGACCCGCGTCGCGGCGCTGTTATAGGCCCGCCACGCCCGGCGCAGCGTCGCCGCGCACGCCCGATGGGGCGGAGTAGCTCAGCTGGTTAGAGCAGCGGAATCATAATCCGCGTGTCGGGGGTTCAAGTCCCTCCTCCGCTACCACCTCCTCTTTCGCCTCGACGATTCGTCCGCCCTCCATCCGCAGGATGCGGTCGCAGCCCTCCAGCGTCGAGCGGCGGTGGGCGATCATGACGATGGTGAGCTCGGGGCCGAGCGCCATGATCGAGCGCATCACCGCCGCCTCGGTCTCGTCGTCAAGGGCGCTGGTCGCCTCGTCGAGGATCAGCACCTTGGCCTGCTTGTAGAGAGCGCGGGCGATGCCGATGCGCTGGCGCTGGCCGCCCGAGAGGCGGATGCCGCGCTCGCCCACCTTCGTCTCGTAGTCGTCGGGCAGCTCTTCCACGAAATCGGCGACATGGGCGGCGCGGGCGCAGGCGCGGACGCGCTCGCGGTCGATTCGGTCTGCCGGCACGCCGAAAGCGATATTGGCGGCGATGCTCTCGTCGGTGAGGAAGATCGCCTGCGGCACGTGGGCGAGCGTCGCCTGCCAGCGCGGCCGCGTCTCGGCATCGAGGGCGCGGCCGTCGACCCGGATCTCGCCCTCGCCGGGCTCGAGCAGCCCCATCAACAGGTCGAGCAAAGTGCTCTTGCCGCTGCCGGTGGTCCCGGCGACGCCGATGCGGCTGCCGCGCGGGACGATCAGGCTGATGTCCCGAACGGCCGGCGCGGAGTCGCCATAGGCGAAGGAGACCCGGTCGAACACGATCTGCTGCTCGAAGGGCAGGGGCGCCGCGCCCTCGGCCGCCTCTGCCAGCACCGGCAAAGCGAGCGCATTCGCGACGTCGTCGAGCGCCTGCAGATTGCCCGCCGTCTGGCTCCAGCCCTGATAGGCCTGCTGGATCAACGGCAGCAGCCGCTGCGAGCCCAAAGCGAGCGCGCCGAGCACCGGAATGGCGTGGACGAGGC
The DNA here is from genome assembly GCA_036269695.1 of Allosphingosinicella sp. Taxonomy (GTDB): domain Bacteria; phylum Pseudomonadota; class Alphaproteobacteria; order Sphingomonadales; family Sphingomonadaceae; genus Allosphingosinicella. The sequence continues at coordinate 98,071 of DATBDY010000007.1, forward strand.
CGCCCGGCCGTAGGCTCATCGCCAGCGCGATCAGCGCGATCGTCGTCATTCCGGCCGCCTCGATGACGAAGCGCGGCCCCTGGGCGATGAAGGTATTGACCGAGGCGGCACGGCGGAAGCGGCGATCGAGCGTGCGGAAATTGTCCTCGAACAAGGGCTGCGACCGGTCGAGGATGATGTCGCGAATGCTTCCCAGCCCCTCCTGGACCATCTTCATCCGTTCCCGCGACGCGGCGGCAAGGATCCGGGAATTGGCGCGCAGCCGCGCCCGGGTGACCGCGGAGATGAGCGCATAGACGAGGCCGATCGACAGCGCCGCCGCGAGCGTCGCGAACGGGCTGATCGCGAACAGGAGGGCGCCGATCAGCAGCGCCATCACGGCGGCGACCAGCCCCTGCATCAGCGGCTGGAGGGCGCCGGTGGCGACGTCGCGCACCTTCTCCATCGCCGCAAGCGCATCGCTGCTGTGGCGCTTCACATAATCGGCATAAGGCTGGCGCAGCATCCGACCGAACAGGGCAGTGGCGATGTCGTGACTGACCGCCATCACGAACTTCTGGTTCTGCCAGAGGAGGACCAGGCGCACGATCGCCGCGCCGATCACCCCCGCGATGAGCAGCAGTGAGGCCGAAAAGATGCTGTCGATGCCGAGGGCGGCGAGCCAGCGCCCCGTCAGGCCCGGCAGGGCGGCGCGCCCGCCCCGGGTCAGGAAAGCGAGGAAGGGTAGGACGGCGGCGATGGTGACCAGCTCGGCGGCGGCGCCTGCGAGCATCGTCCCGAGCGTGAAGAGAAGCTGACGCCGCCGGTCACGGCTGAGCGCGCGGTAGAGGCGAAGGAGCGAATGCACGGCCGGTCTATGGCATAGAGCGTGGCCGCCGCGCCAATCCTCCTCGTGCCCCAACTAGACGCCGGGCCCGCGCCGCTGCTAACGAATCGCTATCCGTGGCTGAATGGGGGAGGAGCGCAATGCGCCGCCGCGGAATTCGTTTCGGCGATAAAAGAAAGTTACCGCCCGATTCGGGCATAAGTACCCATTGCTTTTTGCGCGGAGCGCAACGAAGGCGGAAATTGACTCAGATCAATTGAAAAACCGAGTGATATCATCGGTTTGCGTTGAATTCTGAAGAAGGAATTTACATTACCAATGGGTTTCGGCGCAAGGCTCGCGGAAGAGCGGAAGAGACTGGGGCTCAAACAGGCGGAGTTCGCCGCGCTGGTCGGCACGGATGTGCCGAAGCAGAGCCTTTACGAAAACGACCGGCGGGAGCTGCGCGCGGATTACCTCGCCCGGCTCGCCGATGCGCAGGTCGACGTCGTCTACGTGCTGACCAGCCAACGCATGGAGGGCGATTGGCTGGGGCAGGGGGCAAGCGACCTGCTTTCCGCCTATGTCGCCCTGCCGCCGGACCTGCAGGACGTGCTGCTCAACTTCGTCAGCGGCCTGAGGGATCACCTCGCCGGCACGCGGACCCTCCACAGCCCGAAGAGCGGCTGCCGGGCGCGGGAGCCCGAATAAGCGCCGGCGCGTTTCGGCGCCGTGGCTGAACGGCGCATCGGTACGGCGGGCTGGACTATTCCGAGGGCGGTGGCGGACCAATTCCCGCCGGATGGAAGCGCTCTCGAGCGCTACGCCGCGCTTTTCTCCTGCGCGGAGATCAATTCCTCCTTCCACCGTTCGCACCGCGAATCGACCTGGGCGCGCTGGGCCGAATCGGTGCCGGACGATTTCGCCTTCTCGGCCAAGCTGCCGAAGGAGATCACCCACCGCCGCAAGCTGGCCGAGTGCGACGAAGCGATCGCGCAGGCGCTGGCCGAGATGCGGCCGCTCGGGGCGAAGCTTCAAATCCTCCTCGTCCAGCTGCCGCCGAGCCTCGCCTTCGACGCCGCAGTCGCGGAGCGGTTCTTCACGACTTTGCGGAGCCAGTGGGAGCGCGACATCGCCTGCGAGCCGCGCCACGCCAGCTGGTTCGAGGCGGAGGCCGAGAGAATGCTGGTGCGCCACTGGATCGCCCGCGTCGCCGCCGATCCGCCGCCGGCCGAGGGCGCGGACCGCCCCGGCGGCTGGCCGGGCCTCGTCTACATCCGCCTCCACGGCTCGCCGGCCAAATACCGGTCGAGCTACGCCGACGGCCGGCTGGAGAGAATCGCCGGCCAGCTCGAAGCGGCCGGCGACGAGCCCGCGTGGTGCATCTTCGACAACACAGCCTCCGGCGCGGCGACGGCCGACGCGCTGAAGCTGAAAGGGCTGCTGAACGATCGGGGCTAGGCCTAAGCCTCAGGCATGCTCACTCGCCGAGGGGATGACGCCGCGGCGAATCTGGTCGAGCTCGATCGACTCGAACAAAGCTTTGAAATTGCCCTCGCCGAAGCCCTGATTGCCCTTGCGCTGGATGATCTCGAAGAAGATCGGGCCGATCATGTTCTCGGTGAAGATCTGGAGGAGCAGGCCCTCGCCGGTCTCCGGCGAGCCGTCGATCAGGATGCGGCGCCTGCGCATCTCGGCGACGTCGTGGTGGTGGCCGGGGACGCGCTGGTCGATCATGTCGTAATAGGTTTCCGGGCTGTCCTGGAAGCGGATGCCGTTCGCCCTGAGCGCGTCGACGGTGGCGAAGATGTCGTCGGTGGCGAAGGCGAGGTGCTGGATGCCTTCGCCCTTATATTCCTTCAAATATTCCTCGATCTGGCTGAACTCGTCCTGGCTCTCGTTGAGCGGGATCCGGATCTTGTCGTCCGGCGCGGTCATCGCCTTGGAGAGGAGGGCGGTCTGCTGCCCCTCGATGTCGAAATAGCGGATCTCGCGGAAGTTGAAGGTGCGTTCGTAGAACTGGGCCCAATGGTTCATGCGGCCGCGGTTCACATTGTGGGTGAGGTGGTCGAGAAGCTGGAGGCCGACCGAATTGGCATCGCGCTTCGCCCCCGGCACCGGCTCGAAATCCGTGTCGTAGATCTGCTCGGCGCCGTAGCGATCGACGAGATAGAGATAGGAGCCGCCGATCCCCTCGATGGCGGGAATCTCGAGCTCACCCGGACCGCGGGGCGTCTCGACCGGCGTGGCGCCGCGCTCGATGGCCAGTTCGAACGCCTTCTTCGCGTCCTTCACCCGGAACGCCATGCCGTTGGCCGAGGGCCCGTGCGCGTGGCGGAAGTCCGCCGCCTGGCCGGACGGCTCCATGTTGAGGATCAGGTTTATATCGCCCTGCGCGTAGTGGCGGACGTTCTTCGACTTGTGGTTGCCGAGATGGGTGAAGCCCATGGCGGTGAAGAGGTTCGCGAGGGCCTCGGGATCGGGGCCGGTGAACTCGACGAACTCGAAGCCGTCGAGGCCGAGCGGATTGTCGTACGTGGCGGCAGGAGCGTTCATTTCTGACTCGCACAGGAGAAGAGGGGAATGGCGCGGCTTCTACCAATCGGCCCGCCGGGCGGCAAATGAGTTGCGCGAGGGGCGGGGGGGACCCTATCTCCCGGCCTGATCCAGTTTACGAGAGCTCCGATGCCCGCTACCCACTCCACCCGCATGCTCATCCTCGGTTCGGGGCCCGCCGGCCTCTCGGCCGCCATCTACGGCGCCCGCGCAGGCCTCGCTCCGATCGTGGTTCAGGGAATCCAGCCGGGCGGGCAGCTCACCATCACCACCGACGTCGAGAATTATCCGGGCTTCGCCGAGGTCATCCAGGGCCCGTGGCTGATGGAGCAGATGCAGAAGCAGGCCGAGCATGTCGGCGCGCAGATGATGTGGGACACGATCGTCGAGGCCGATTTCTCGCGGCGGCCGTTCCGGCTGATCGGCGACGGCGGCACCGTCTACACAGGGGACACGGTGGTGATCGCGACCGGCGCCCAGGCACGCTGGCTGAACCTGCCGTCGGAGGAGCATCTGAAGGGCAGGGGCGTCTCGGCCTGCGCGACCTGCGACGGCTTCTTCTATCGCGGCAAGAAGGTGGCGGTGATCGGCGGCGGCAATACCGCGGTCGAGGAAGCGATCTACATGACCAACCACAGTCATGACGTCACTTTGATCCACCGCCGCGACAGTTTGCGCGCCGAGAAGATCCTCCAGGACCGGCTGTTCGCCCATCCGAACATCAACGTGCTGTGGAACAAGGAAGTCGCGCGCTTCGTCGGCGGCGGCGACCCCGAGGGGCTGGTCGCGATCGAGCTTCGCGACACGCGCAGCGGCGAGCTGTCCCAGCTGGATGTGGAGGGCGGCTTCGTCGCCATCGGCCATTCGCCGGCAACCGAGCTGTTCCAGGGCAAGCTCGCGCTCGACAAGGACGGCTATATCGAGGTGGAGACGGGCAGCACCCGCACCAACATCCCGGGCGTGTTCGCCTGCGGCGACGTGATGGACAAAATCTACCGCCAGGCGGTGACCGCCGCCGGCACCGGCTGCATGGCCGCCCTCGACGCGGAGAAATTCCTCGCCGAAGCCGAATTCGAAGCCTCAGCCGCCGCTTAGCTCCCTCTCCCCGGTGGGGAGAGGGTTGGGGTGAGGGGGCTCGGCGGTCGAGAATTACTCCGGGAAGCGCCGCAGAACCGAGAGCACGGCCTTCGCCAAGGCTTCCTCGTCCCCAAGCCGCGCGAACGTATGCGAATCGCTGTCGATCCGCTGCGGTGGCCGGTTGGCCTCGCGGATGCGGCGATACCCGGGCTTGGCCCATTCCGCCTCGGCGGCGATGGCGGTGCCATCCCGGCTGGCGAGGATCAGCTCCACTGGCAGGCGGCTCTTCTCAAGCGCTGCCGCGACCTCTTCGACCAATGTAGAAGGCTTGGCTGTAAGGCTTTTCATGCCTTTGAAGAGTTTCCGATAAGACACTGATCCCGAAAGAAGTTTCTTCCATCCTTCGAGACTGGTCAGCCGCTGGCGGTAATGCGCCTTCACCGCAGCAGGCGCGAGCGTCCCCGCCTCCGCCTCGACCAGCCAGGGGTTGAGCAGGATCAGTCCGTCCAGCCCCACCGCGGCGCCATGGAAAGCAAGGGCGGATGCGCCGTCGCAGAGGCCGAAGCCGATCAGCCGCTGGACCTGCGGACATTCGCGGCGGAACGCCGCGGCGGCGGCCGCGATGTCCGGGCCGCTGTCGCGCCAGTCGGACTCCTCGCCTTCGCTGTCGCCGACGCCGCGCCTGTCGTAGCGGAAGCAGGGGAAGCCCTGCTCCGCCAGTCTTTTCGCCAGCCGCTCGTACATGCGGTGCGAGCCGATCCTTGTCTGGGTGCCGCCGGTGACCATCAGCAGGCCCGTCGCGCCCGCAGCCTCGTCCAGGCTGGCGCCCAGCGCGGCGCCTTCGCACTTAAAGCTCAGGAGGCGGCGCATCGGCCGATCCATTCGATGATATCGGAAGCGACTGCCTCGGTAAGTTCAGATGAATTCTGAGGTTCAGAACGGCGCCAGAGCGGTGGCCCGTCCACTTTTCGATCGGCTTCTGCGCGATCGGTGGAGAGCCGGACCGTCCGGGCTTGGCCGGCGGGCGCGGCCCCGCGCAACGATTCCAGAAGCGCGGGCGAGGGGGCGTAGCCGGCGCCGCCGCCTTCGGCGACCAGCCCCGCCCGTTCCAGATCGCGCACGAGCGAGGCCCCTTCGACCGGGGCCAGTCTCCAGGTGCACCTCGCAAGGCCTGCGTCAAGCAGGCCCCCGCCGCGCACGCTCACCACCCCGATCGCACCCTCGGCCGCGGCACGGGCGGAGTTCAGCCAGTGCTGCCACGAAATCCCTTCGAGCGGCCGCTCGCTCTCACCCGTTCCCGGGAGATCCGGAAGCCGGCAGCAATAGCCGCCCGCCGCCACGCGCCGCATGACGCCGGCCAGAAAGGCGCGGGTGCGGTTCATTTCTTCGAACAGGGGCGGCAGGAAAAGGATCAGCGGCGCGGCCGGATCGCCGATCCGCATCATCCATTCTTCATGGCCGTCAACGAGATAGCGGTCGCAGTGGAGACCGCCTGATGTCACTGCAGCGCCTTGGCCCGCGCGAAGGTGAGGAGGGCGCCGTAGGTCTCCAGCATGTCGGCATTGACCTCATGATCCTCGATGAGGATGCCGAGCCGCTCCTCGAGCTCGGTCAGCAGGCCGGCGACCGCCATCGAATCGAATTCCGGCAGGGCGCCGAACAGCGGCGTCGCCTCGTCGAAGCCGGCGACGCGGTCCGCCGAAAGGCCGAGCACGTCGACCAGCACCGAGCGCAAAGTCGCATCGACCTCATTCTCATCTGCAAAATGCGACGCCATTCCGATCCCCTGCGTGAGTCGCGCGCCGCCTAACGGCTTCGCACGCGGCGGACAAGCGCCGCCGCCTTCGCCCGCGCGGCGCCGGCCAGGCCGGAAAGCGTGCGCGGATTATACGCCTCCAGCCGCCAGAGCGGCGCCCTGATCTCCATCCAGTCGCGCTTATACGCATCGTCGCCGGTGCCGTAATCGATCCCGCTCACACGATCCCCGTCGAGGGCGGAACGGAACATCTCCATTGAGAGGACCGTGCCCGCCGAGAGGGGTTTCGCCGCCTCGTCATAAGCGAGCTTGTGGATCCAGGCGGTGCCGTTCTCGACCGTCCAGAGCTGCGCCGCGACCGGCTTCCCGTCCTTCTTCGCAATACCGAGCCGGAGCATCCCCGCCGCGCCTTCTTCCTCGGCCATGGCGCGCAGAAAGGCGGGGGAGCCTTCGTCCCCCTTCCAGCTGGCGTCATAGACAGTCTCATAATCTGCCCACGCAGCGGGATCGAAGCCGCGGTGAATGGCGATCTCCAGCCCCGCTGCCTTTGCCTTTCGGGCCGCGGTGTTGCGAAGCTTCGACGGTCGGCGCGCCCAATAAGCGGCGAAATCCTGCCCTGTCGTGTCGACCTGCCAGGAGACACCCGCAGGCTCGGTGCGCACGATCCACCCGCCGCGACGGAAGGCGCTGGCGAGCCCGACGGGCTCTTCGCCCAAGGGGTAAAGTGAAACCCGCGATAGGCCGGCTTTCCTCAAACATCTTGCGATGGATTCTAAAGTATCATTGCTTTGTTGCTGATCTTGTTGGCTATTAATCAGACCAGTCCGCAAGGAATACCAGCAGGCGAGCGCCTGGGCGTGGGTGCCATTCACGACGAGAAAAAGCCACGCTTCTCCCGCGTCGGACGAGGCGCGGGCGACGAGCAGCCGTCCGGGCGGAGGGCAATGCGCCCACACGCGGCGGTACCAGCCGATCCGGTCGAACAGGCGCGGCTGCGCGGCCCGGTCCAGCGCGCCCGCGGCGTCGGCCTCGACGGCGTCCAGGTCCTCGAAAAGTGTTATTTTAACGGGCAAGACGCTATTCCCCCGGCCGCCACCCCTCAGTGGCTTACCCAGGAGCGAATGTGCAAGCCCCCGATCCGACGCCGTACCCGCTCGACCATCTGGCCCTGCGCGGCAAGGCGGAGGCGCCGGCGCTGCTGACGCGCGAAGGCCTGCTCGATTATGCGGGGCTGGAACGCCAGATCGGCGCGCTGGCGGCGGCATTGAAGGCGCGAGGGCTGGTGCGGGGCGATCGCGTCGCGTCCTGGCTTCCGAAAGGCCGGATGACCGCCCTGCTACCGCTCGCCTGCGCGCGGGCAGGCCTCGTCCACGTTCCGATCAATCCGCTCCTGAAGCGCGCCCAGGTGGCGCATATCCTCGCCGACAGCGGCGCGAGCCTGCTGATCAGCGGCAAGGCGCGCATCGGCCTGCTCGGCGAAGGCGACATTCCCGCCGGCTGCAGCCCGGTTGAGATCGAGAGCGAGCCGCTGCTCGACCATCCGGACGCATTGCCGCCCTCCGAAGAGGATCCCGACAGCCTCGCCGCCTTGCTCTACACCTCTGGCTCGACCGGCGGACCCAAGGGCGTGATGCTGAGCCACGCGAACATGTGGCTCGGCGCGATCAGCGTGGCACACTATCTTCGCCTGACGCCGCAGGATCGCACGCTCGCCGTGCTGCCCTTCAGCTTCGATTACGGGCAGAACCAGCTCCTCTCCTCCTGGGCCGCGGGCGCCTGCGTCGTGCCGCTCGAATATCTCGCCGCGCGCGACGTCATCCGCGCCGTCGAGGAGCAGGGCATCACCATTCTCGCCGGCGTGCCGCCGCTCTGGGTGCAGCTGGTCGAGGCGCTTTGGCCTCCTGCGGCGGCCTTGTCGTTGCGCCGGCTGACCAACAGCGGTGGCCGGTTGCCGGTCTCGATCGTGCGGCGGATGCGGGAGGTCTTCCCGGCCGCCGAGCTTTACCTCATGTACGGCCTCACCGAGGCTTTCCGCTCGACCTATCTCGAGCCGGCTCTGCTCGACGAGCATCCCGATTCGATCGGCACCGCCATCCCCTTCGCTGAAGTCATGACGGCGCGCTCGGACGGCACGCTCGCCGGGCCGGGGGAGGAGGGGGAGCTGGTCCATGCCGGACCGCTCGTCGCCAAGGGCTATTGGAACGATCCGGAGCGGACGGCGCAGCGCTTCAGGCCGGCGCCGGAGGGCTCGCATTATGGCGGGCTCGCCGTCTGGTCGGGCGACCGGGTGCGTTCGGACGCGCAGGGCCTGCTCTATTTCGTCGGCCGCGAGGATGCGATGATCAAGACGAGCGGCAACCGCGTCAGCCCGACCGAGGTCGAGGAAGCGGCGGTGGCGAGCGGGGCGGTCGCGGAGGCGGTGGCGCTCGGCACGCCCGACGACCGGCTCGGCGAAGCGATCGTCCTCGTCGCTCGCGGGCCGGGTCCGGACGAGGCCCTCCGCGCCTTCCTTCGCCGCGAGCTACCCAATTTCATGCAGCCGGCGCATATCCTCTGGCGCGACGAGCTGCCGCGGAGCCCCAACGGCAAGCTCGACCGCGAGGCAATCAAGAGCGAGTTGCTGGGATGAGCAAGCCGATGGGCACGATCCCGCCCGATTTCGAGGCGCAGGAGGGCGTGCTGGCGATCGGCGGCCGCCGCGTTGACGCGCTGGTCGAGCAGGCGGGCGGCACGCCGCTGTTCGTTTACGACTTCGGGATCGTTCGCCGCCGGATCGAGCGTTTTCGCACCGCCTTTCGTGGCGTCAATCTTCATTACGCTATAAAAGCAAATACATATGATCATCTTCTCAGTCGAATTGAGAGCCTCGTCGATGGCCTCGATGTGGCCTCGGAGGGCGAGATGCGAGCAGCTCTGGTTGCCCGCGCCGATGGTTCGGACATCAGCTTTGCCGGTCCCGGCAAGACCGATGCCGAACTGACGGCCGCGATCGACGCCGGCGTCACCCTGAACCTGGAATCCGAGGGCGAAGCGGAGCGGGCGCTGACCATCGCCCGCCGCCGCGGCCGTCGTGCTCGGCTCGCCGTCCGAGTGAATCCGGATTTCGAGATCCGCGGCTCCGGGATGCGCATGGGCGGTGGCGCTAAGCCGTTTGGGATCGATGCCGAGCGGGTGCCGGCGCTGGTGCGGCGGCTGGTCGAGGCGGAGGCGGACTGGCGCGGCTTCCACATCTTCGCTGGCTCGCAGGCGCTCGATGCCGAGGCTTTGATCGAGGCGCAGCAGGCGACCGTGGACCTCGCCGCCTCGCTCGCCGAGCGGGCGGGCCAAGCGCCGCCGCTGGTCAATCTCGGCGGCGGCTTCGGCATCCCCTATTTCGCCGGCGAGCAGCCGCTCAACATCGAGAAAGTGGGCGCGGCCCTCCACGAGACGCTGAAGGCGCGCCCCGATATTCTCGCCGACAGCGCCTTCGCGATCGAGCTCGGGCGCTGGCTGGTGGGGGAGGCGGGCGTCTACCTCACCCGGATCGTCGACCGGAAGGTCAGCCACGGCAAGACCTTCCTCGTCACCGACGGCGGCATGCACCACCAGCTCGCCGCCTCGGGCAATTTCGGCCAGGTCGTCCGCCGAAACTATCCGGTCGCCATCGCCACCCGTTTCGGGGTCGCGCCGGAGGAGGAAGCAACTATCGTTGGCTGCCTCTGCACCCCGCTCGATCGGCTGGGCGATGACGTCATGCTGCCACGCGCCGAAGTCGGTGATCTTGTGGCGGTGTTCCTGGCCGGCGCCTATGGATTGTCGGCCAGCCCGCAGGCTTTTCTCGGCCATCCGCCGGCCCGCGAAAGGCTTGTGGAATAAGCGAATTAACCTTTCCGTACCCCCGGTCCCAAAACGAGACTGCCGGTAAAGGCGGGTTGTTCCTAACCGTAATTTTACCTCTTCGGCGCATAGCCGCCGCGAAATCTTCACGGGAAGCCTCACCCGAGGTGCGTCTCGCGAAGATGGGAGCGGCCGATGCGAAGAGGAACGACCATGCGTCTATTCAGCAATCTCGGCCTGGCGCTCGCCATGGGCGCCGGCGCCCTTGCCGTCTCGGGCTGCGCCAGCGCCCGTTCCGGCCACACCCTGCCGCCGGCCACCTTCGTCAGCAGCGATGACATCGCCTCCGAAAAATATGTGATCGGCCCGCTCGACGAGCTGAACGTCTTCGTCTGGCGCAACCCGGAGCTCAGCACCAAGATCCAGGTCCGCCCCGACGGCATGATCACGACGCCGCTGATCACCGACCTCGTCGCGGCCGGCAAGACTCCAGCCCAGCTCGCCGACGACATCCGCTCGGCGCTGACCAAATATATCGACAATCCGCAGGTCTCGGTGATGGTCGAGAGCTTCCAGGGCACGTTCGCCCAATCGGTGCGGATCGTCGGCGCGACCGAGAAGCCGGCGGCCCTGCCGTACCGGGCGAACATGACCCTGCTCGACGCGATGATCGCGGTCGGCGGCCTGTCGCAATATGCGTCCGGCAACCACGCCCGCCTGATCCGCCGCGACCGCAGGACCGGCAAGCAGGTCCAGTACGATCTCAAGATCGCTAGCCTGCTCAAGCATGGCGACATCAACGCCAACGTCCGGCTCGAGCCGGGCGACGTCATCATCATCCCGGAGAGCATGTTCTGAGCGCCCTCCGCGCCCCGGACAGCAGAGGAATCTGAGCGAGCGATGGACGGACTTTACCAGCAGATCCGGATCACGCTCCACCAGCTGTGGCAGCGGCGCTGGCTGGCGCTCGCCGTCGCCTGGGGGCTGTGCGTGCTCGGCTGGTTCGGCCTCGCCTTCGTTCCGAACAGCTACGAATCGACCGCCCATGTCGCGGTCGAGGCGCGGCAGATCCTGCCGAGCCAGGTTGGGATGCCGCAGCCGGGGCTCGCCGACATGACCCGGCTCAAGCAAACCCTGACCTCGACCGAGAATCTGACCAAGGTCGTCCGCCGGACCGATCTCAACGGCCGCGTCTCCAGCGATCGCGATCTCGCCGCCGAGGTCGAGATGCTGCGCCAGTCGATCAAGGTGACGGCGACGCCGGAGAACATCTTCGAGATCAGCGCCACCGCGAAGGTCTCGGGCTTCTCCAACGCCCAGAACGCCAAGCTCTCCGCGGCGATCGTCCAGAACCTCATCGACCTGTTCGTCTCCGACAATCTTTCGGGCGACCGGACCGAGGCGAACCAGAGCCTCACCTTCCTCGACAACGAGGTGCACAAGCGCGAGCAGGAGCTGCAGCAGGCGGAGCAGCGCCGCGCCGATTTCGAGCAGCGCTATCTCGGCGTGCTGCCCGGCGAAGGCTCGATCGAGCAGCGCATGGCCGCGGCCCGCTCCGAACTCTCCAACGTCGACCAGCAGGTCATCCAGGCGCAGACCTCGATGGCGGCCCTGCGCAGCCAGCTCGCCTCGACTCCGCCGACTTTGCCCGGCGTCGGCGGCGAGAATAGCGGCTCGGCCCAGGGCCAGCTCGCGGCGCTCGAAGGCCAGCTCGGCCAGTACCAGGCGCGCGGCTGGACCGATTCGCACCCTGACGTCATCGCGGTGAAGCAGCAGATCGAGCGGCTGCGCCCGATCGCGGCGCGCGAGCCGCGCGGCGCCGGCGGCATGCAGAACCCCTCCTATGTCTCGATCCAGTCGATGATCGCCGAGCGCCAGGGCGCTCTCCAGGCGGCCATGACGCGCAAGGCGCAGCTCCAGTCGGACATGGCGCAGCTGACGTCGAAGGAGGCGTCCGAGCCGGGCGTCGCCGCCGAGCAGGACCGCCTCAACCGCGATTACGACGCGATGAAGCGCCAGTACGACAAGATCGTCGAGGATCGCGACCAGGTCCGTCTCCGCTCGGACATCGCGACCAAGACCGACAGCTTCAAGTTCCGGGTCATCGACCCGCCGAGCCAGCCGACCTTGCCCAAGGCGCCGAACCGGCCGCTGCTGCTGACCGTGATCCTGTTCGCGGCGATCGCCGGCGGCATCGGCGCGGCCTTCGTCGCCATCCAGCTGCGGCGGACCTTCCCGACCCAGAACAAGCTCGCCGAGGCGACCGGCCTGCCGGTGCTCGGCACCGTCCACGAAGTGCTGACCAAGGAGCTGAGGGCGCACCGGCGCCAGCGGCTCGTCTGGCTCGGCGGCGGGGCAGGGGCGCTGTTCGCCGGCTACGCGGTGCTGATGCTCGTCGAATTCTGGCAGCGCAGTGCGGTCTGAGGGGAACGAGATGAACAAGCATAGCCCCGTCGGACAGTCGGGCTCGCTCCTCGAGCGGGCCGCCGCGCTTTACGGCCTCGAGGTGCCGACGGCGACGGCGGGCGTCGCCCGCGCGGCGCCGCTCGTCGAGCCCGAGCCGCTTCCGCAACCCGAAGCCTTCATCGAACCCGCGCCCGCGCCGGCACCTGCACCCGCACCCGCACCCGCACCGGCTCCCGAGCCGCAGCCGCGGCCGGAGCCGGAAGTGCGCGCCCGGCCGAAGCGCGCGCCCGGACCTCTGCCTTCGCAGCGCCTGGCGCGGATCGACCGCGCCCGGCTGCGCCGCCACGGCTTCGTCGACCCGGATACGCCGGTGGGCGCCGTCGCCGAGGAATTCCGGATCGTGAAGCGGCAGCTGCTCGCCGCGACCGAGCAGGCCGGCATTCCCGAGGAGAAGAGGCAGATCATCCTCGTCTGCTCGGCCAATCCGGACGAGGGCAAGACCTTCTGCGCGCTCAACCTCGCTCTGTCGCTGGCGGGCGAGCAGGACGTCGAAGTCCTCCTCGTCGACGGCGATTTCGGCAAGCCCGAGATTTTGAACATGCTCGGCGTCGAGCCGAAGGCCGGCTTCGTCGATGCCATCGCCGATCCGACGATCGACCCCGAAGGGCTGATCGTCCGCACCGACGTCGGCGCGCTGTCGCTGCTCGGCGCCGGGCGGCAGGTCAACAACATCACCGAGTTGCTGGCTTCGGAGAGGACCCGCGACGTGCTCGCGGGCCTCACCGAGGCCAATCCCAGGCGTATCCTGTTGTTCGATTCCCCGCCCGCGCTCGCCGCCTCCTCGGCGTCGGTGCTGGCGAGCCATGCCGGACAGACTTTGATGGTGGTCAGGGCCGACCAGACCGCGGAGGCGGATCTCCGCGAGGCCCTCGACCTTGTCGCCATCTGTCCGCACCTTTCCCTCCTGCTGAACGGCGCGGGCCTAGCCGCCTCCGGCCGGCGGTTCGGCAGCTATTATGGACACGGCCAATGACCCGAACTGTCCTCCAGCGGCTGACGCGCGGTGCGCTTGGCCTCGCAGGCGCCTGCGCGGCCCTGCTCGCCGCCGGCCCCGCCGCGGCGCAGCAGCAGCGCCAGGTCGAGATTCATCCCTATCTGCAGGTCGAGCAGGTGGTCAGCGCCGACTTCAACGGCGGCGAGACCCTGACCTATACCGGCGTCGGTGGCGGCATCGATGCCTCCGTCCAGACCCGCCGGGTGCAGGTCAGCGTCGATTACGATTATCAGCACCAGTTCAACTGGAAGAAGGGCGAGAAGGGCGGAGACGTCCAGAACGGCCTCGCCGCCGCCCGCCTCGAACTGGTGCCGGACGTGCTCAGCATGGACGCGGGGGCGATCGCCACCCGCACCCATGGCGACATCCTGCGCCCGGTACCGGCGCTGCGCACCGATTCGAACCGCAACCTCGCCGACGTCTATTCCGTCTATGGCGGCCCGACCCTCTCGACCCATATGGGTCCGCTGACGGTCGGCGCCGATTACCATGCCGGCTACGTCAAGGTGAACGATCACAGCTACCAGGACGCGCCTGCCGGCACGCCGCGGGTGGACCGCTACGACAGCAGCACCATCCAGCAGGCCGAGGGCAGCATCGGCATGGACACCAAGCAGTCGCCGGTCGGCTGGACCGTCGGCGCCGGCTGGGTCCGCGAGGACATGAACCGGTTCAAGTCCAAATATGACGACAAATATGTCAGCGCCGACGTCGTCGTGCCCCTGGGCTCGACTTTCGCCGTCACCGGCGGCGGCGGCTATGAGAAAATCAAGTCATCGCAACAGGATATATTGGTCGATTCGACCGGTCAGCCGGTCACGACGCCGGACGGCAACCTCGTCGCCGATCCGACCAAGAAGCGCCTGCTGACCTACGATCAGGACGGCTTCATCTGGGACGTCGGCGTGATCTGGCGTCCGAGCCCGCGTACCGAGCTGCAGGCCCGCGGCGGCCGCCGCTACGGGAGCACGACCGTCACCGGATCGTTCAAGCACGAATTCAATAAAGATTATGCATTTAGCGCCTATGTCTACGACAATGTGTCAAGCTTCGGGCGCCTGTTGATCGCCGATCTGAACGGCGTTCCGCGCAACTTCCAGATGGCCAATGCCGCTCAGGCGCTGACCGGCTTCGCCGGCCCCGGCGGCTGCGTCTTCGGCGCCAAGCCGGGGACGGGAACCTGCTTCTCTGACGCTTTGCAGTCGGTGAACAACTTCAACTTCCGCAACCGCGGTGTGAGCGCATTGCTCTCCGGCGGTCGCGGCGTGTGGAGCTTCGGCCTCGGAGTCGGTTACAACAACCGCCACTATATCGCTCCGCCGACTGCGGATTTCCTGCTTCACGGCGCCACCGAGCAAAGCCTGACGGCCGATTTCGACGTCCAGCGCCACTTCACGCGTACCTCGGGCCTCGACTTCGACGCGTTCGCCGCCTGGTATGACAGCGGCCTGCGCGGCGAGAAGTCGAGCTACAGCACCGGCCTCACCGCCACTTATTATCGCAGCTTCCTGTTCGATCATCTGCAGGCGAACCTGTCGGCGGGCATCTACAACACCAAGGGCCAGGGCCTGGACAGCACGTCCGGCACCCTGCTGCTCGGCCTGCGCTACGGCTTCTGAGGAAAGGCCCGGAATGTACACCGACTATTACGGCCTGACCGAACGCCCCTTCCAGCTGACGCCGGACGCGCGTTTCTGGTTCGAGAGCCGCACGCACAAGAAGGCGATGGCCTATCTCGGCTACGGGCTGGCGCAGGGTGAGGGGTTCATCACCATCACCGGCGATATCGGCGCCGGCAAGTCGACGCTCGTCGCGCATTTGCTGGCGACGATCGACCGCGAGCGGCTGAACGCGATCCACATCGCCTCGACCCAGGTCGACGGCGACGACCTGCTCCGCCTGGTGGCGCAGGGCCTCGGCATCGCCACCGGCGGGATCGAGAAGGCGCGGCTGATCGACGCGGTCGAGCAGAAGCTGGACGAGGAGGCCCGCCGCGGCCGGCGCACCCTGATCGTGGTCGACGAGGCGCAGAACCTCTCCGTCGCCGCGCTCGAAGAGCTGCGCATGCTCTCCAATTGCACGCGGGAGGGGCGGGCGCTGGTGCAGACCCTTTTGCTTGGCCAGCCCGAATTCCGCGACCGCGTCGCCTCGGACCCGGGCCTGGAGCAATTGCGCCAGCGCGTCATCGCCAGCCATCATCTCGAGCCGATCGAGGCGAACGAGGTCGAGCCCTATCTCGTCCACCGTCTCGCCTGCGTCGGTTGGCAGGGGCGCCCCGCCTTCGATGCCGGCGCGTTTGCCGCCCTCTACCTTCATTCGGGCGGCGTCCCGCGGCGGCTCAACCAGCTCGCCAACCGGCTCCTGCTCCAGGGGGCCATCGAGCAGGCCGACCGCTTCGAGTCCGGCGACGTCGAGCGGGTGGTCGCCGATCTCGCCGCCGATGCGCCGCAGCCTTCGCCCGCCCGCCCTGCCGCGCAGGCGGAACGGGCCGCGCCGACCGCCGTCCGCGACCTGGGCCTGGAGCGGCGCCTTGCGGCACTGGAAGCGCGGGTGGACGAGCAGGAGATCATCGTCCGCCGCGTCTTGACCCTTCTCGTGGAATGGGTCGAGAACGGCCAGCAGGCGCCGGGTTACACCAACGCCGCCTGAGGCGGCCGGAAGGGCAGACATGCTGAACGCCCTGTCGGTGGACGTCGAGGACTGGTTCCAGGTCGGCGCCTTCGAGACCTGCATTTCCCGCGACGATTGGGACACCCTGCCGCGCCGCGTCGAGGCCAATGCCGACGCCGTGCTGGCTTTGTTCGACGAAGCGGGGGTGAAGGGTACCTTCTTCACGCTCGGCTGGGTCGCCGAGCGGCACCCGGCGCTGATGCGGCGGATCGCCGAGGCAGGCCATGAGATCGCCAGCCACGGCTGGGATCATGCCCGCGTCTTCACCTTCACTCCGGAAGAGTTCCGCGCCGACCTCCGTCGTGCCAGCAAGGCTATCGAGGATGCCTGTGGCGCGACGCCGCGCGGCTATCGCGCGCCGAGCTTCTCGATCGACAAGCGCACGCCTTGGGCCCACCCGGTTTTGGCGGAGGAGGGCTATGCCTATTCCTCCAGCGTCGCGCCGGTCGTGCACGATCATTATGGTTGGCCCGAAGCGCCGCGCTTCGCCCACCGGCCGTTGCCCGATGCCGAGTTGATCGAGCTGCCGGTGACCACGGTGGAAGTGGCGGGACGGCGCCTCGCCGCGGGCGGGGGTGGGTTCTTCCGCCTGCTTCCCTATTGTTTCTCCAATTGGGCGGTGTCGCGGGTGAACGGCGCCGAAGGGCGGCCCGCCGTCTTCTATTTCCATCCTTGGGAGATCGATCCGGGCCAGCCGAGAGTCGCCGGCGCGCCGCTCAAGTCGCGGCTGCGGCATTACAGCCGGCTCTCGACGATGCGGCCGAAGCTGCTGAAATTTCTGAAGGCTCACCAATGGGGCCGCACGACTGACGTCATCGAGCGGGAGCGGGAGCGGCTGTCGTGAAAATCCGCCGCGCGGACCTCACAGACGCGCGCGATAGCGCGGCGATCGACGATTTCGTCGCGCAGCATCCGCAGGCGCAGCTCTTCCATCGCCCCCATTGGAGCCGGGCGGTGGCGAAAGGCTGCGGCGCGAAGGCGCATTATCTCGTCGCCGAGAACGGTTCGCTTTGTGGGTTGCTGCCGCTGAGCGAGGTCCGCTCGCCTCTGTTCGGCAATTCGATGGTGTCGGCGGGCTTCGGTGTCGGCGGCGGCATCCTCGCCGAGGATTCCGAGACCGCGCAGGCTTTGGCCGATGCCGCCTGGACGCTGGCCGGGGAGCGCGGCTGCACCGGGCTTGAGCTACGTGGCGGCGCGGTGCCCGAGGGGCCGTGGCAGCTGAACGACTCCGTCTACGCTAATTTCTCCGCCGATCTGCCGCAGGGCGACGAGGCGATCCTCCTTTCGATCAAGAAAAGGCAGCGCGCCGAGGTGCGCCGCGCCCAGACGTTCGATCTCAATTTCACCGAAGGCACCGGCGCGGCCGAGCTCGATGCCCATTATCGCACCTACGGCGCCTCGGTTCGCAATCTCGGCACGCCCGTGTTCCCGCGCCGCCTGTTCGAAGCCATGGCGTCGGAATTCGGCGACGATGCCCATATCCTTACCGCTTGGAAGGACGGCAAGCCGCTCTCCAGCGTGTTCAGCTTCTTCTTCAAGGGCAGCGCCGCGCCTTACTGGGGCGGCGGCACCGCCGAGGCGCGCCAGTGGCGGGCGAACGAGGCCACCTATTACGAGCTCATGTGCCGCGCCGCGCGCCGGGGCTGCACGCGCTTCGATTTCGGCCGCTCGAAGGTCGGCAGCGGCCCCTATGCGTTCAAGAAGAATTGGGGCTTCGAGCCCGAGCCGCTCGTCTATGCGACGCGGACCGCCGACGGCGCGGCGCAGCGCCAGATCAACCCGATGAGTCCGAAATACCGACTGCAGGTCGCGACCTGGAAGCGGATGCCGCTGTGGCTGGCGAATGTGCTGGGGCCGCCGATCGCCAAGGGCCTTGGCTGATGCCGGACATATTGTTCCTTGCCCACCGCATCCCCTATCCGCCGGACCGGGGCGACAAGATCCGCTCCTGGCACCTGCTGCGCCATCTGGCGACGCTGGCGCGGGTCCATCTCGCCTGCTTCGCCGACGATGAGGCGGATGCCGCCCGTCTGCCGGCCCTGCGCGAGGCGTTGAAAGGCAGGCTCGGCGAGGCGCGGGTCGAGATCCGGCGCACCGGCAAGGCGGTGGCGGGCGCCCGGGCGCTGCTGGAGGGGCGACCGGTGTCGCTCACCCTGTTCGACAGCGCCTCGCTCCGCGATTTCGTCCGGCGGCTGCTCGCGACGCGCGACATCGGCACGATCTTCGCGTTCTCCGGCCAGATGGCGCAGTTCGTGCCGGCGCGGGCGAAGCAGCGCTTCGTCATGGACTTTGGCGACATGGATTCGGAGAAATTCGCGGCCTATGCCGGCGAAGGCGGGCTGATGGCGCCGATTCACCGCCGCGAAGCACGCACGCTCTTCGCCTTCGAGCGCCGGGTGGCGGCGCGGGCTGACGTCAGCCTGTTCGTCAGCGAGGCGGAGGCGGCCCTGTTCCGCGAGAAGGTGCACCTTCCCGGCGCCGACATCCGCGCGATCCAGAACGGCGTCGACCTTCGTTTCTACAACCCGGCGGTCCCCGTCGCACCGGCCGAGGCGCCGCACCCGCTGCTCGTCTTCACCGGTCAGATGGACTACGCGCCCAATATCGACGCGGTGAGCTGGTTCGCTCACGAGGTGCTGCCTAAGCTCCCCGGCGCGACCTTCGCGATTGTCGGCCGCGATCCTCCCGAAGCTGTTCGCAAGCTCGCCGGAGAGAGGGTGATCGTCACCGGCGCGGTCGATGACGTCCGCGCCTGGCTCGCCGCCGCCGATATGGTGGTGGCGCCGCTGCGCATCGCCCGGGGAATCCAGAACAAGGTGCTGGAGGCGATGGCGATGGCGAAGCCGGTCGTCGCCTCGCCCGCCGCCTTCGAAGGCATCGCGGCGGAGCCCGGGCGCGACCTGATCGTCGCCGACAGCGCCGACGAGCAGGCGGACGCAATTGCCGGGCTCCTTGCCGATCCGGAACGTGCCGCCGCGATCGGGATCGCCGCCCGGCGGCGGATGGAGGAAGGCTATCGCTGGGAGGCGCAACTCGCGCCACTGGCCGGGATCGTCGGCCTGCGGGGCCGGAAGGCGGCGGCATGACGGCAATCCTCCCTATCGAGAAAGCCGAAGCGGACGCGGCGGGGCAGGGATGGCGCACCCATCTCGCCGGCCTCGCCGTCGTGTGGGCCGCGATCCTGCTCGTCTGCCGGCGCGACGCGGCGGACATGGTCTCGATCTGGTGGAACAGCTCCACCTTCAACCATTGCCTGCTGATCGTGCCCCTGCTTGGCTGGCTCGTCTGGCAGCGGCGGCCGGAGCTGAGCCGTCTGGCTCCGGCGGCATGGGCGCCGGGCCTGCTGCTCGTCGCCGCGGGGGCGGTCGCCTGGCTGCTCGGCGAGGCGGGGATGCTTGCGCTCGCCCGCCATACCGGGCTCATCCTGATGCTGCAGGGGGCGGCGATCGCCTGCCTCGGCAAGACGGTGGCGCGCGGCCTCGCTTTCCCGCTCTTCTACATGCTGTTCCTGATCCCGTTCGGCGAGGAGGCCGAGCCGTTCATGCAGACGCTCACCGCCGACATGGCGATGCGGCTGCTCGGCCTGACCGGCGTCCCCGCCCATATCGAGGGCGTCTTCATCGCCACGCCCACCGGCAATTTCGAGGTGGCCGAGGCCTGTTCGGGCGTGAAGTTCCTGGTGGCGATGCTGGCCTACGGCGCGCTCGCCGCCAATCTCTGCTTCCGCTCGTGGACGCGGCGTATCCTGTTCATGGCCGCCTGCGTCGTCGTTCCGGCGCTCGCCAACGGCATTCGCGCCTGGGGCACGATCTACATCGCCTATCGCAGCGGCAGCACCGCCTTCGCCGAGGGGATGGACCATGTCATCTACGGCTGGTTCTTCTTCGGCGCGGTGATGGCGCTGATCATGGCCTGCGCGTGGCGCTTCTTCGACCGCAAGGCCGGAGAGCCGGCATTCGACCCCGAGGTGCTGCAGCGGGCGGGGACGCCCGCTGGAGCAACGTCCCGGCTCGTGCGCATCGCCGCTGCCGCGGTGGCGCTCGCGGCCGTGCCGCCACTCTGGTCGGCAGCGATCGCGTCCGTCGGAGCCCAGCGAGCGCCCGCCGACGTCGCCCTGCCGGACGTGCCGGGCTGGACCCGCGTTCCGGCACATGGGCGGCCCTGGCAGCCGCATTTCGATGGCGCCGACCTGCTCCGCATCGGCCGCTACCGCAACGCGGCCGGGCAGGAGGTCGATCTCGCCCTCGTCGTTTACGCCAATCAAGGTGAGGGCAAGAAGCTCGTCGCCTACGGCCAAGGCGCGGCCGAACGGCCCTGGGCCTGGACCGCCGACACCGCGCCGCCACGGAACGGGAAGGGCGAATTGCTCTATTCCTTCGGCACCGTTCGCGAGGCGCTGACCTTCTACCGCGTCGGCGACGTCCTCACCGGGAGCGCCGCGGCCGTGAAGCTGGAGACGATGAAGGTGCGCCTGCTCGGCGGCCCGCAGCGGGCCGTGGCAGTGATCGTCTCGGCCGAGCAGCCCGCCGACGGCGGCTCGATCCGCCCGGCGCTCGATGCCTTCCTCCGGGCGCTCGGGCCCGTCGACCGCCTTGCCGACCGCGCCGCCGGCCTGCCACAGAGACGCTGATGTGCGGCATAGCGGGGCTCTTCCATCCTGACATTCCAAAGCCGGTAAACCCGGCGCGAATCCAGGCGATGGCGGACGTCCTCGCCCATCGCGGGCCGGACGGGAGCGGGGTGTGGACCGGGCCGGGCGTCGGCTTCGGCCATCGCCGGCTGTCGATCATCGACCTGGAGGGCGGCGCGCAGCCGATGCGCTCGGCCGACGGCGCGCTCGTCATCACCTACAATGGCGAGATCTACAATTTCCGCGAGGTGAATGCGGAGCTGGAGCAGCTCGGCCATGCCTTCGCCACCCATAGCGACACCGAGGTGATCCTCGCCGCCTGGGCACAATGGGGGACGGCCTGCCTCGAGCGGCTGAACGGCATGTTCGCCTTCGCGCTCTACGATGCGAAGGAGGATACCCTTTTCCTCGCCCGCGACCGGCTGGGGGTGAAGCCGCTTCATTATGCGATTCTGCCGGACGGCGCTCTCATTTTCGCCTCGGAGCTCAAGGGGTTGCTCGCCCATCCTTTGCTTCGGCGCGAAGTAAGCCCGCAGGCGGTCGAGGATTACCTGGCTTGGGGCTATGTGCCCGACGAGAGCTGCATCGTCGCCGGCGTGAAGAAGCTTCCGGCAGGCCATTTCCTGCTGGTTCGACGGGGCAGGGACGTGCCGGCGCCCACAAGTTGGTGGGACATGGATTTCACCAACCCCTCCCGCGCCTCGGCGGCTTCGCTGGAGGAGGAGCTGGTCGAGCGGCTGCGCGAGGCGATCCGTTCGCGCATGGTCGCCGACGTGCCGCTCGGCGCCTTCTTGTCGGGCGGCGTCGATAGCTCGGCGGTGGTCGCCTTCATGGCCGAAGCGAGCCGCAAGGCGGTCGAGACCTGCTCGATCGGCTTCGACGAGGCGGACCATGACGAGACGCGCTACGCCGCCATCGTCGCCGAACGCTTTGCCACCCGCCACCGCACCCGCATTGTCGCGGCTGATGATTTCGGCTTGATCGACACGCTCGCCGAGGCTTTCGACGAACCCTTCGCCGACGCCTCCGCCTTCGGCACCTATCGCGTGTCTGAGCTGGCGCGGGAGAAGGTGAAAGTGGCGCTGTCCGGCGACGGCGCCGACGAGGCGTTCGCCGGCTACCGCCGCTACCGGCTGTTCATGGGGGAGGAGAAGGCGCGGCGGATGCTCCCGGGCGGCGCGCGCAGCCTCGCGGGAGCCGCAGGCGCCCTCTATCCGAAGCTCGACTGGGCGCCTCGTTTCCTGCGCGCCAAGACGACCCTCGTGGCGCTCGGCCGGTCGAGCGAAGAGGCTTATGCCGACGCGGTGACAGTCACCGGATTCCGCGTTCGTTCAAGGCTTTACAGCGCGCATTTCAGGCAGGCTTTGCAGGGCCATCGTGCCGAGCAGGCCTATGTTCGTGCGATGCGCGGCGCGCCGGCCGAGGATGCGCTCTCGCGCGCCCAATATGCCGACCTCAAGATTTGGCTGCCGGGCGACATCCTGACCAAGGTCGACCGGGCGAGCATGGCCGTCAGCCTCGAGGCGCGCGAGCCTCTGCTCGACCACCGACTGGTTGAGTTCGCCGCCAAAGTGCCCGCGAAGCTGCGGCTGCGCGGCGGCTCGGGCAAATGGCTGATGAAGCAGGCGCTCGGCCGCTTCCTGCCCGACGAGATCCTCCACCGCCGCAAGATGGGCTTTGTGACGCCGATCTCCGCCTGGGTCCGCGGCCCGCTCGCCGCCGAGGCCGCCGCGGTGGCGGCGAGCCCCGCTTTCGCCGAGCTGGGCTGGTTCGACACCGAAGCCATCGCTCGGATCGCCGCCGACCACCGCGCCGGCCGCGCCGAGCATGGCCGCACCCTCTGGCAGCTCCTGATGCTGGAGCGCAGCCTTCAGCGCGTCTTCGGCTTCGGCGCCGCGTCCTCGGGATATACGGCGGCCGCGAAGTAGAGGCCTTCGGGCGGGGCGTTCAGGCCCAGAGCCGCCCGGTCCCGCGCCTCCAGCGCCGCCTTCAGGTCCCCCGCCGACCATTTGCCGCGCCCGACGAGCTGCAGGCAGCCGACCATCGAGCGCACCTGATGATGGAGGAAAGAGCGGGCCGCCGCGTGGATCTCGATCGCCTCGCCGGCACGGACGACGTCGAGCCGGTCGAGCGTCTTCACCGGGCTCTCCGCTTGGCACTGGACCGAGCGGAAGGTGGTGAAATCGTGCCGTCCCACCAGCAATTGCGCCGCCCCGTGCATCGCCTCGGCATCGAGCGGCACCGTCACCTGCCAGGCATGGCCTTTCTCCAGCGCCAGCGGCGCGCGCCGGTTGACGATGCGGTAGACATAGCGCCGGCCGATGCAGCTGAAGCGGGCGTGCCAATCGTCGGCCACGATCTCCGCCTTCAGGATTGAGACCGGCAGCGGCCGCAGCCGCGCGTTCAGGCCTTCGGAGAGGCGGAACGGGGTGATCGGCTTATCGACGTCGCAATGCGCCGCCATGGCCAGCGCATGGACGCCCGCATCGGTGCGACCGGCCGAATGGAGGATCGCCTTCTCCCCGGTGATCGCTTCAACCGCCTCCTCGATCGCCTGCTGGACCGACGGGCCATGCGCCTGACGCTGCAAGCCCATGAACGGGCCGCCGTCATATTCGACCGTCAGGCGGAAGCGCGTCACTGAAGCTTCGTGCCCGGCGGGATCGGAAAGCCCCGCAGCAGCTCCTCCGCACTCATCGCCGCGCGGCCGGCGCGCTGGACGACCGTGGACTGGATCGATCCTTCCGCGCAGGCGATATTGAGCTTGTCGTCGAGCACGGTGCCGGGCGGGCCCGCCAAGCCCGAGACGGTAGCGTGATGCACCTTGATTCGTTCTCCCCGGCACTCGAAAAAGGCGCCCGGCATTGGGTTGAACGCGCGCACCTGGCGTTCAACCTCGACGGCGCTGCGCGTGAAATCGAGCTTCGCCTCCTGCTTCTCGATCTTGGCGGCATAGGTAACGCCGTCCTCGGGCTGCGGCACCGCCTCGACGTCGGGGAGCCGGGCAAGCACCTGAACCATGAGATCGGCGCCGATGGCCGCCAGCTCCGCGGTCAGTTCGCCGGCGGTCTTGCCGTCGATCCCGGTCTCGCGCACCGCCAGCATCGGTCCGGTGTCGAGGCCGCGCTCCATCTGCATGATGGTGATTCCGGTCTTCGTGTCGCCGGCTAGGATCGCCCGCTGCCCCGGCGCCGCACCGCGCCAGCGCGGGAGCAGCGAGCCGTGGACGTTGAGGCAGCCGAAGCGGGGGGCGTTCAGGATCGGCGCGGGGAGGATCAGGCCGTAGGCCGCGACTACGGCGGCATCGAGGTCGAGCGCCGCGAAGGCCTGCTGCGCGTCCGGATCGCGGAGGGTGAGGGGGGTCCGCACCTCGATCCCGTGCGCCTCGGCAGCCTGTTGGACAGGCGAGGGACGAGGGGCCTTGCCGCGGCCGGCGGGGCGGGGCGGTTGGGAGTAGACGGCCGGGATATCATGACCCGCCCGGATCAGGGCCTCCAGCGTCGGCACGGCGAAGTTTGGGGTCCCCATGAAAGCGATGCGCATGACGGGCTCCATATCCTCCCCTGCCCTCGCAGGGGAGGGGGACCATGCGCAGCATGGTGGAGGGACACTGGCACCGTGCCGGCCCCTCCACCAGCCTTCGGCTGGTCCCCCTCCCCGCTCCGGGGAGGAGTTTACGCGCCGCGCTTCACCTCTTACCTGATCTCCATGGCCTCCTCCGAAATCGATACGCTCACCCAGGCTTTGGCCCGGCTGCCGGGGCTCGGGCCGCGTTCGGCGCGGCGGGCGGTGTTGCATTTGCTGAAGAAGCGGGAGACGGCGCTGACGCCCTTGCTGCGGGCACTGGAGCGGGTGAATGAGAGCCTTTCCGTCTGCTCGATCTGCGGCAATGTCGACACGAACGATCCCTGCGGCGTCTGCTCGGACCCTCGACGCGACGACAAATTGCTCTGCGTCGTCGAGGAGGTCTCGGACCTCTGGGCGCTCGACCGCTCGCGCCTCTTCCCCGGCCGCTTCCACGTTCTGGGCGGCCGCCTCTCCGCACTGGAGGGGGTCCGGCCCGAGGATCTCAGCATCGACAAACTGATCGGACGCGTCGCCAAAGGCGGCATCGACGAGGTGGTTCTGGCGATGAACGCCACTTTGGAGGGCCAGACCACCGCCCATTATCTTGCCGAGCGGCTCGAAACCTACCCGATCCGCCTGACCCAGCTCGCCCACGGCCTTCCCGTCGGCGGCGAGCTCGACTATCTCGACGAAGGCACGCTCGCCCAGGCCCTGCGCGCCCGCCGGCCGCTCGCCTGAGCTTGATTTCGGACCTTCTCGCACCTATTTTTCAGTCATGGCCATCCGCCCGATCATCGAGACCCCGGACCCCTTGCTCCGGCAGATTTCCACGCCCGTCGAGCAGGTTACGGACGAGATCCGTACGCTCGTCGACGACATGTTCGAGACCATGTACGCGGCGCCGGGCATCGGCCTCGCCGCCATCCAGGTCGGCGTGCCGAAGCGCGTGCTGGTGATCGACCTGCAGGAGTCGGAGGAAGAAGAGGGCGAGCCGGTCAGGAATCCGCTCGTCTTCATCAACCCGGAGATCGTCCAGACCTCCGAGACGCTGCAGACCTACAATGAGGGCTGCCTTTCGGTCCCCGAAATGTATGCCGAGGTCGAGCGGCCGGACCGCATCCGCGCCCGCTGGCTGGATCGGGACGGCAAGGCGCATGAGGAGGAGCTGGACGGGCTGCTCGCCATCTGCCTGCAGCACGAGATGGACCATCTCGAAGGCATTCTCTTCATCGACCATCTCTCGCGCCTGAAGCGGGACATGATCCTCAAGAAGCTCGCCAAGGCCCGCAAGGAGCGCCCGAAGCTCGCCGCCTGACGCGATTCGCTACGGCAGCGGCCGGTTCTCCAGCATGTCCGTCAGCCGCGCTTTGACGGTCGGCCATTCGTCGTCGACGATCGAATAATAGACGGTGTCGCGGAAGCGCGCTTGATGCGCGACCCAGCGATGCTTGCGGAAGACGCCTTCCTCCACCGCGCCGAGCCGTTCGATCGCGCACCGCGAGCGCTCGTTCAGGCGGTCCGTCTTCAATTCCACCCGCACCGCGCCCAGCGTCTCGAAGGCATGCGTCAGCATCAGCCTCTTGGTCTCGCTGTTGGCGGCGGTCCGCTGCCAAGGCCGCGCGAACCAGGTCCAGCCGATCTCCAGCCCGCGATCCTCCGCCCGCACATTGGCGTAACGGGTCGATCCGATCGCTTCGCCGGTTTCCGTGCTGCGGATCGTGAACGGGAGGCCGATGCCGCGGCGCTGCTCGTCCAGCGCCGTCGCGACATAGGCCTCCATCTCCTCGCGGCTCGTCACCGGCGTCGGGATCCAGCGCCAGAGGTCCGGATCGAGCCCCACCTCTGCAAGCGCCGGCGCATCGGACGCTGCCATCGGTGTCAGCGTGACGAAGCGGCCCCGGAGCCTCACCGGCTCCAGGCGAAGCGGCGGACGCCCGCTCAAAGCTGCTCCGCCAGCGTCTTCTTCAGCGCCTCGATCCGCGCTTCGTCACGCCGGTAGAAGGTCCATTGCTTGATCCGCTTGGCGGTGACGAGGCCGGCCTGGACCAGCACCCGCATATGCTCGCTGGCCGTCGGCTGGCTGACCCCCAGTTTCTCGGCGATCAGCAGGCCGCACACGCCATCGTCGACGAGATCCCCGTCCACCTGCTCGCGGAAATGGGCGCGGGGCTGCTTGAGCCACTCGAGGATTTCGAGCCGCCGCCCGCTGCCGAGCGCCTTGAACGTGTCGATAAGCTCTATTGCCAATTAGCCAATTCCCTATATCTTACTCTCTCCTATCAGGGAGAGTTGCGATGGACAAGGTCGAGACGCGCTATGACATCGGTACCGACACCATCCTCCACCAAGGCAACGAGCTGATCGACGTTTCCGCGATCGCCGCCGCCCATGCGCCCTGGTGGAACCGCACGCTTTGCGCCGTCGATGACAGCTGGGTCCGGCTCGCGGTGATGGAGGGCGATTTCCACTGGCACAAGCATGACGAGCAGGACGAATTCTTCTTCGTGCTCGAAGGCCGGCTCGACATCGAACTGGAGGACCGGACGGTGGTGCTGGAGCCGGGCAAGGCCTTCGTCGTGCCGCGAGGCGTCATGCATTTCCCGCACGCGCGCGGCCGCACCGTCGCCCTGCTGGTGGAGCAGGCGGGAGTGGTGCCGACCGGCGACTAAGCCGCTTTCGGCGGCTGGGCGTGTCCGCCTAGGCTTCGGTGAGCGCTTTCGCCTGGCACATCAACGCCAGCGGCCGGCCTTCATTGTCGCGGAACTCGGCCATCCACTCTTCCGTGCCGTTCGGGTGCCGGTACAGCATGTGCGGGGCGTTGAAGAATTCGACGCCTTTCGCCTCGAGGCGGCGATGCTCGGCGTGGATGTCGCCGACCCGCAAATAGAGGATGGACTCCGCCGCGGGCTTATCCGTCTGCTGCAGGTAGAGCCGAGCCTCGCCCAGCTGGAAGAAGGCCATGCCCGGAAAGGCATAGAGCAGCGGCAGACCGAGAATGTCGCCGTAGAAGCCGTTGGCGGCCTCCAGGTCGGCGGTGGTGCGGCAGATCTGCGCAAGCCCGATCGAATTGGCGTCGGCGGACATGGCGGCCTCCTTCCTGCGTTTGATCACGCTCCCGTCGTGCACGCCGTCCCAGCGGCGCAGCTCGGCGCGCGACGACAGGCCGAGCTTCAGGAGCGCGTTGGCGACGTGATACTTCACCGCATCCAGCGAGACGCCCTGGCGTTTCGCGATCTGCGGATTGCTGAGGCCGTGGCGGACCGCCTCGACCACGCGCCACTCTCCCGGCGTCAGCACGTCGGCATGAGGTGGGCGGCCGCGGGGTCTCTTCAGCGCCATGGCATCAGCCAGCGGGCCGGGGCACCTCGCCCATCAGGGCGAGCGCATTGCCGTCTGGGTCGACGAATTCCAGGAGCTGGAGGTCGGTCGCCTTGAGATGCTGCACCGTCTCCGGCGGGCCCACGAACTTGACGCCGCGGGCCTTGAGCGGCTCGGCGCGGGCGAGCCCTGGGTCGTCGAAATAGAGCTCGACGGCGCCGGTGGGGGCGAGCGTCTGGGACTGCTCGAGCCGCAGACGCACGCCGCCCGCCTCCAGGAAGGCGGCATTGGGGACCGTAAACAGCAGCTTGAGCCCCAGTATGCCCTGGTAGAAGGCAACCGACCGGGAGAGGTCCTTTGCCGGCAGGGTGATCTGCAGGAGCCGCGCATCGGAGAGTGGGCCGGCGGGCGCGGCCGGGCCGGCTGCGGGCATGGTGGCGAGGGTAAGGGCGAGGAGGGCGAAGCGTGGAGCCATGGTCGTTCTCCAAAGAGGCGATGCGCAGGCTAGGCCCGAGGCGGGCGAATTTCACTACCCGACCGGGGCGGGGTGCGGACCCGATCCGGTTGTGCTCGCGAGAGCGCCGCAATCTCGGTCATATTGATGGCTCCGCCGAGGCCTTCGCCGCTCTTCCCCGTGCGGCGGGGCGCCCCTAAGAGGGGGGGCGATGCTGACCCTTTCCCCCATTCAAGCGGCCGTGATCGCGCTCGTCTGCGGGGCGTGGCTGGCGGTGGCGGTCTGGGCGACTTTGCGGGGCATTTCGCGCGCCCGCGCCGCGTCGGCGGACGTGGGCGCAGCGGGGGCGGGGCAGGTCCTGCTCGATGCTTCGCCGGCCTTGCCTTTGGTCGTCGAGCCGGACGGGCGGCTGGAAGGGCCGCCGCAACTCGCCGCCGCTTTCGGCCTCGAAAACCTGCCCCACCGGCTCGACGGGCTGGAGGGCGAGGAATGGGCGCCGCTCAGGGATGCGATCGGCCGGTCCGCCTCGACGGCAGTCAGCTTCTCCTTGTCATTCCGCCCCCCCGGCTCGGCGCGCGTCCTCTATGTCCGCGGCGGGCCCGCGCCCCTGCGCTGGCGCGACGGGACCGTGCTGCTCTGGTTCATCGACATGACCGAGAACCAGGAGGCCTCCGCCGGCCTGGAGGCTCGGGTCGAGCGGCTGAGCGGGGCGCTCGACGCGCTCACCGGCCTGCTCGAGGCCGCCCCTTTCCCGATGTGGTATCGGGGGCCGGACCTGAAGCTCGCCATGGTCAACAGCGCCTATGTGGCCGCCGTCGAGGCGGAGAGCGCCGACTCTGTTGTCCGCGACGGTATCGAACTGGTCGACGAAGGCGAGGCGGCGGCGGCCCAGGCGGCGTTGGCGCGGGAGACGGGCGGCCCCCATGCCCGCACCGTCCCCGCCACCATCGCGGGCGAGCGGCGGACGCTGCAGCTCGTGGAGCTTCCCCTCGGCGAGAGCGGCGTCGCCGGCTATGCAATCGACGTCGAGGACCGCGAGCAGGCGCGCGCCGACCTCGCCCGCTTCGTCCGTGCCCAGCGCGACATGCTCGACCGGCTCTCCGCCGGAGTCGCCCAATTCGGCCGCGACCGCGCCCTCATCTTTACCAACCAGCCCTTCGCCCGCCTGTTCGCCTTGCGCGGCGATTTCCTCGCCGACCGGCCCGAGTTCAACCGCCTGCTCGACGCCATGCGCGAGGCGGGGCAGTTGCCCGAGGTCCGCGACTACCCCGACTGGAAGAAGGAGCATGGTCGCTGGTTCACCGGCGGGCTGGCTGCCGAGGAGGAGGACTGGCTGCTCCCGGGCGGGCGCCATTTGCGGGTTGTCGCCCAGCCGCTTCCGGACGGCGGCCTGCTCCTCATCTTCGAGGACCGGACCGAGCAGCTTCGCCTCGCCTCCGCCCGCGACACATTGCTCCGAGTCCGCACCGCCACCTTCGACAATCTGTTCGAGGCGGTCGGCGTCTTCGCGTCGGACGGCAAGCTCCACCTCTGGAACAACCGCTTCCGCGAATTGTGGGGCTTCGACGAGGAGCAGCTCGCCGATCATCCACGCATCGACATGCTGACGCCGCTTTTTTCCAGGCAGCTCAAGAATCCGTCCCATGCCAGCCTGCTGCGCGAGCTGGTGCGCAGCGCGACGCTGGAGCGCAAGCAGAGGAACGGGCATGTCTCGCTCACCGACGGCCGTGAGTTCGAATTCGCCGCCGTGCCGCTCCCGGACGGCAATGCGCTCTTCACCATGCTCGACGTCACCGCCTCGCGCACCGTCGAGGCGGCCTTGCGGGAGCGGGCGGAGGCGCTGGAGGCGGCGGACCGGCTGAAGACCGCCTTCGTCTCCAACATGAGCTACGAACTGCGCACCCCGCTCACCTCGATCGCCGGCTTCGCCGAGATGCTGGACGAGGGTTATGCTGGCGACCTGCCCGATGCGGCGAAGGACTACGTCGCGGCCATCCTGCTGTCGGTCGGACGCCTCGGCACCCTGATCGACGACGTTCTCGACCTCACCCAGAGCGACAGCGGCAGCCTGCTGCTCGCCGAGGACAAGGTCGACCTGAAGCAGCTCTGCACGGAGGCGGCGGAAGGCTATCGCGAGGCGGCCGCGGCGAAGAGGATCGATTTCGCGGTCGAGATCGGCACCGGCCTGGGGACGATCACCGGCGACAAGAAACGTCTCTGCCAGTCGCTCGACAACGTGCTGAAGAATGCCTTCGCCTATACCGAGGAGGGCGGCCGCATCCTCCTCCATGCCGCCGGCAATCGGAAGGAGGTGGAGATCACCATCTCCGACAACGGCCGCGGCATCGCCCCCGCCGACCAGGCCCGGGTCTTCGACCGCTTCCACCGCACGACGGAAGGCGGCGACGCCGCCCTCGGGCTGGGGCTGCCTTTGGCGCGGCAATTCATTGAGGCGCATGGCGGGATCGTCGAGCTGCTCTCCGAAGTGGGGCAGGGCACCACCGTCACCTTCCGCCTCCCGCGGAAGCGGGGCTGAGGGAGGGTGATTTCCCTTCCGGATGCGGAGGCGACGGAGGCGTTCGGCGCTCGGATTTCTCCCCTTCTCTCCCGTCATGACGTCATCGCGCTCTATGGCGATCTCGGCGCGGGCAAGACGACGCTGGTGCGAGGCATCCTGCGGGGGCTTGGCTTTGACGGGGAGGTGGCGAGCCCGACCTTTCCGATCATCCAGCCTTATGAAGAGCTCGCGGTGCCGGTCTGGCATGTCGATCTCTACCGGATCGAGGACCCGGCCGAGCTGGAGGAGCTGGCGCTGGACGAGGGGCGCGAGGATGCGGTTCTGATGATCGAATGGCCGGAGCGGCTCGGCGGCGCTCTCTGGCCGGATGCGCTGCGGCTCAGCCTGAGCCGCACCGGGGACGGCGCGCGCGCCTTGACAGCCGAGGTGCCCGCCGCTTGGGGGAGCCGATGGCCGCCCCGATGATTCCGCCTGCTTCCGCGCCGCAATTCCTGGCGGACCATGGCTGGGAGGGCGCGGAAATCCTGCCGCTGGCCGGCGATGCGAGCTTCCGCCGCTATTTCCGGGTGGTGAAGGACGGCAACAGCGCCGTGCTGATGGACGCGCCGCCGGAGCATGAGGATATCGGGCCGTTCCTGCTCGTTGCCGGCCATCTCCTCGACCGCGGCTTCGCGCCGCCGCGTCCGCTGGCGATCGACCGCGAGAAGGGCCTGCTTTTGCTCGAGGATTTCGGAGACGATCGGGTCGGACCTTTGCTGGCGCGCGAACCGCACCGGGAGCGGCCGATCTACGAGAATGCCGTCGACATCCTCGCCCGGATCTCGGCGGAGCGGGCGCCGGAGGACCTGCCGCCCTATGACGATGCCGCCAAGGCGCGCGAGGTGTCGCTGTTCCCTGACTGGTACGTCCCGGCGCTCGGCTTTGAGGTCGACGCGGCGGGCTTCCTGCCGGCCTGGCGTGAGGTCTGGGACGAGGTGCTGCGCGAGATCGAGGCGAAGCCGGTGATGGTGCTCCGCGACTATCATGCCGACAATTTGATGGTGCTGCCGGACCGGCCGGAGCTCGGGCTGCTCGATTTCCAGGACGCGCTCGCCGGCCACGCCGCCTACGATCTCGTTTCCCTGCTCCAGGACGCGCGCCGCGACGTCGATCCGGCGCTCGAAGAAGCAATGATCGATCGCTACATCGAGGCGGCGGACGTCTCCGACCGCGACCGCTTCCGCGCTCATTACGAGATCCTCGGCGCGCAGCGGAACACCAAGATCCTCGGAATCTTCACCCGCTTGTGGAAGCGGGACGGTAAGCAGAATTATTTGCCGCTGCAGCCGCGCGTCTGGGGCTATCTGGAGCGCAACCTCGCCCATCCGGCGCTGGCGCCGGTGCGCGCCTGGTTCGACGCCAATGTGCCCGAAGAGAAGCGCGCCGCCGCCTGGCCGCACGGCAAGGCGGCGTGACCCGCTACCGGCGCCCGCTCGCTCTGCGTCCGGCGCCGGAGGCGGCGGTGCCTGAGGTGGCGATGGTGATGGCCGCCGGCCTCGGCAAGAGGATGCGGCCACTGACCGCGACCCGGCCCAAGCCTTTGGTCGAGGTGGCTGGCAAGCCCCTGATCGACCATTGCCTCGAAAAGCTGGGCGCGGCGGGAGTGAGGAAGGTGGTCGTCAACGTCCACTATCTCGCCAATTCGCTCGAAGCCCATCTGAAGAACAGATTCCAAGATCTTGAGATTGTTATCTCCGATGAGCGCAAGCAGCTGCTCGAAACCGGCGGCGGCCTGGTCAAGGCACTGCCGCTGATCGACGCCGATCCCTTCCTCGTCATCAATTCGGACAACCTCTGGATCGACGGGCCGGTCGATTCTCTGCGCCTGCTCGCGGCCGCCTGGGACGACACGCGAATGGACGCCCTGCTCCTCCTCGTCCCGCTGGCGCAGGCGCATTGCCACAAGGGCCAGGGCGACTTCCACATGCGCCCGGACGGGACGCTGCGGCGCCGCCGGCGCGGGACGGTCGCGCCATTCGTCTTCACCGGCATCCAGATGGTATCAAAGCGCCTGTTCCGGGGCGAGTTTCCGGAAGGGCCGTTCTCGACCAACCTGCTTTGGGACGAGGCGATCGAGAAGGGGCGGCTGTTCGGAATCGTCCACCAGGGGCTCTGGTTCGACATCGGCGCGCCGCCCAACATCCGCAAGGCCGAGGAATTGCTGGAGAGCGCGTGAGGCGCCCGCTACGTTGAGCGCGTGAGTGCCATTCGTCCCGCCGTCTTCACCATCCCGCCGCACCGCGCCTTCGCCGATGCGCTCGCCGCCGGGCTGATCGCCCGCTTCGGCGGCGGGGCGACCGAGCTCGCCCAAGGCTTGGTGCTCGTCCCGAACAACCGCGCGGCGCGTGCGATCACCGATGCGTTCGTCCGCCGTTCGGGCGGAGGGCTGCTGCTGCCGCGGATGGTCCCGGTCGGCGATCCGGAGCTGGACGAGAGGATCGGGGGCGCATTGGAGCCGCTCGATTCCGGAGAGGCGGTGCCGCCGGCGATCGAGCCGATCGAGCGGCTGTTCCTGCTCGCCCGGCTCGTGCGGGAGCAGGTGCCGGGCACGGACGCGGCGGAGGCCTTGCGCCTGGCCGAGGATCTGGGCCGCACGCTCGACCAGCTTCTCATAGAGGATGTACCGCCGAACGAACTCAATAAGTTCGCCTCTGATCTTCCGGACCTGTCACAACACTGGCAGGCCTCGCTCGACCGCCTTGCCGTCATCCTCGATGCGTGGCCACGCCTGCTCGCGGAGCGGCGGCAGATCGATCTCGCCGACCGCCGCAACCGGCTGCTGAGGAGCCTCGCCGAACGCTGGCGAACGCAGCCGCCGCGCGGCTTCGTCGCCGCCGTCGGCATTACCACCGCCGCGCCGGCTGTCGCCCGGCTGCTGCGCGTGGTGGCGCGGCTGCCCGAAGGGATGGTCGTCGTCCCCGGGCTCGACACGGAGATGGACGCGGAGGAATGGGACGCGCTCGGCCCGCACGAGCCGGACCCGGTCACCGGCCACCGCCGCCGCTCGATCGAGACGCACCCGCAATTCCATCTCAAATTGCTGCTCGACCGGATGGGCGTGGCGCGGGGTGAGGTGGAACGCTGGCGCTGGGGCGGCGGACGGGATGCTCCCGCCGTGCGCAGCCGCGCCATTGCGAACGCGATGAAACCCGCCGCCTTCACCTCGAAATGGCAGGAGCTGAAGCCGCTCGAGCGACGGTTGACCGGCGTCCGCGCGCTGGAGCTGGCCGATCCGGCGCAGGAGGCGCAGGCGATCGCCCTTGCCCTGCGCGAGGCGCTGGAGACGCCGGAACGAACCGCCGCTCTGGTGACGCCGGACCGCGGCCTTGCCCGCCGTGTCTCGGCGCATCTGCGGCGCTGGGGGATCGAGGCGGACGACAGCGCCGGGCGGCCGCTGTCGGAGATGCCGCCAGGGACCCTGCTTCTCGCCCTCGCGACGGCGGCGGCCGAGCAGTTCGCGCCGGTGCCGCTGCTGGCTTTGCTCAAGCATCCTTTGGTGCGGAAGGGGGAGGGGCGGCTCGATTGGCTCGAAGGCGCGCGAAGCCTCGATTTGGCCCTGCGCGGGCCGCGGCCGGCCGCTGGCCTCGCGGGGGTCAGCGAGCATCTCTCCGACTGGACCGGCCGCGACCGCGAGCTTCGCAAGCGGGCGCTGGAATGGTGGCGGGACGTGCGGCCGTTGCTGGCGCCGCTGGAGCGCACCTTCGGCCGTGACAGCGCGCCGCTGACGGAGCTGATGGCCGTGCTCCGCGAGACGGCCACCGCGCTGTGCGGCGACGAAATCTGGTCGGGTCCCGCGGGCCGCGCCGCCGCCGATCTGTTCGCCGCCGCCGAGCCGGCATCGGAGAGCGCGGGGCGGGTTGCGCCCGCGAGCCTGCCGGCGCTGCTCGAACAACTCATGCCGAGCGTCGCCGTGCGGCCGCCTTATGGCCAGCATCCGCGGCTGTTCATCTGGGGCCTACTCGAGGCGCGGCTCCAGCAGGCGGACCTGATGATCCTCGGCGGCCTCAACGAGGGAATCTGGCCCTCATTGCCCGCGCCGGACCCTTGGCTGGCGCCGCGTCTTCGCCACGATCTCGGCCTGCTGAGCCTCGAACGCCGCATCGGCCTCGCCGCCCACGATTTCGCTTCGGCCCTGGGCGGACGCGAGGTGCTCGTCACCCGGGCGCGGCGCGATGCGCGTTCGCCGGCGGTCGCTTCGCGCTTCTGGCTGCGACTGGAAGCGATGACCGGCGGCCTCACCCGCTCGCCCCAGCACCGCAAATGGGCCGAGGCGATCGACCGGCCGGGACCACCCCGGCCGGCGTCTCGGCCCGCACCGACTCCGCCCGTCGCTCTGCGCCCGCGCCGGATTGCGGTAACCGACGTCGACCGGCTGAAGGCCGACCCCTTCGCCTTCTACGCCCGCAAGATGTTGGCACTTCCAGCCCTCGACGAAGTGGATGCGGATCCCGGCCCGGCGTGGCGCGGCAGCGCGGTCCACAAGGTGCTCGAAGCCTGGATGAAGGAGGACGATTGCGATCCCGATCGCCTGAGGCCTCGTGCCGAAGCACTTTTGCGGGATGCTTCAGCGCATCCTCTGATGCGGGCCCTGTGGCAACCGCGGCTGCTCGAGGCGATCGACTGGATTGCGGAGGAGATGGCGAAGAATCGGACCAATGGCCGACGACCGCTCGCTGCGGAAACCAAAGGCACGTGTCAGATAGGAGAAGTCAGCCTCTACGGAGAAGCCGATCGCATCGATCGGCTGGCCGACGGAAGCCTCGCCATCGTCGACTACAAGACCGGCAATCCGCCCGGCACCAAGGCGGTGGCGGAAGGCTATTCGATGCAGTTGGGGCTATTGGGGCTGATCGCGGAGCGGGGCGGGTTCGACGGGATCGAGGGGGTACCGGCCGCCTTCGAATATTGGTCGCTGGCGCGCAAGGCGGGGAAGCTCGGCTATGTCGCGAGCCCCGTCGGCGGCCGCAACGGGCTCGATCCAGCCGATTTCACGACGGTCGCCGCCCGCAACTTCATCGCCGCCGCCGAAGCCTGGCTGACCGGCGACGCCCCTTTCACCGCCAAGCTCCACCCGGAATTCGCGCCTTATGGCGAATACGACCAGCTGATGCGCCTCGACGAATGGTACGGCCGCGAGACGTGAAGCCTCAGTGCGGGTGGGGCATCCGGGCCGCGTCGCGGGCCTGAGCGGTCGCTTCCTGGAAGGCTCTGTTCAACTCCGCCTCCGCCTCGGCCCGGGCGCGGGCATGCGCCGCGTTGCGGCTCCGGCGGGGCAGGCGCTCCAGCAGCAAAGGCGGCTGCGTCGACTCGATCGGCACGGTCAGCGTCACCGAGCCGTCGCCATTCGCGACCAGCACGGGATCGGCCGCGGCCGGCGAAGCGACGAAGGCGAGGGCGGCAAGCAGGATCGTGGTGCGCATGAGCCGGCTTTGATGCCTCTCGGGCCCGCCTGCCAAGCCCCGCTTTTTCGCCGTCCCGGGTCGGGACGAGCCCGCCGGCGCTCGTGAAGGCGGCGTTTCTGCGCCCGATCCTGAGCGCTATGCCATTCGGGAGGGCCCCGGCGAACCGGGGCCCTCACACCACGGTTTAGCGGCAGCGCACGTTGCCGCGGTCGACGGAGCTGCCGATGGCGGCGCCGGCGCCGGCGCCGAGCAGGGTGCCGAGCACCTCGGAGCGGCCGCTGGCGAGGCCGTTGCCGATCAGCGCGCCGACCGCGCCGCCGATGATCAGGCCGGTCGTGCCGTCGGAGCGGCGGCAATAATAACGGCCGTCGCGGCCGCGATAGATGCGGTCGTTCCGGCTGAGGCGGCGTTCCTGATAATAGCGGCCGTCCCGATAATATTGATCGGGATAGTAGGTCGTGTTCGGCGGGCGGTTGTAATCGTAGTTGCGATAGGTGTGCCAATCGCGGTTTTGGGCCTGCACGGGGGCCGCCGCCATTGGCGCGAGCGTCGCCGCAGCGAGCATGCCCAGAATCAGCTTCTTCATGATGTTACTCCTTTACGCCATCCCTGCGCCCCCAAACCGAGCGAGGACGCAAGGTTGCGGTGGAGCGATGAAGCGCCCCGGAGGCGGGACGGAATGCCTGATTTAGATCAAGGCGGGTCGCGCTCCCGTCGCCGTGGAGGCGTACGAGACAGCCGATACAATTTGCGACACTTTCATCCATCCTTGGCGATAGGCCTGAGACGGCCGGGGTCCATTTCCTTCTCAACGCCGAATGGGCGTTTCGATTGAGGAGACAGGAAATGAAGAAATTGATCCTTGGTGTCGCCGCCGCCGCTTCGGTTCTGGCCGCCGCGGCCCCGGCTTCCGCCCAGACCTTCGGCCGCCACGACGACCGCGGCCGAGTCGAGCAGGTCCAGCGCAACGGTTTCGCGAACCGCGACTTCGGCCGCCGCGACGTCCAGGCCCGTCAGGTCCAGGTCCGCCAGGCCCAGACCCGCAACTGGCGCCAGGGCGATCGCTTCGACAGCCGCTATGCCGGCAACTACCGGATCATCGGCAATCCCTATGCCTACCGGTTGCGCGAGGCGCCCCGCGGCTATCGCTGGGTCCAGTCGGGCAACGATGCGGTGCTGGTCGCGCTCGCCAGCGGGCTGATCGGCGCGATCGTCGGCAACGCCTTCTAAGCGGAGGGTGGGACAGGAGGCTCCGGGGCTTCGGCTCCGGAGCCTTCGCCTTTTCGAGGACTGGGCGCTAAGGAACCGCCATGGCCGGAGAGCCGCATATCCTTTTGGTCGACGATGCGCGTGACATTCGCGACCCGCTCGCCGCTTATCTCGGCAAGAACGGGCTGCGCGTGACCAAGGCGGCCGATGCCGCCGAGGCGCGGCAGGTGCTCGCCGCCCATGCGATCGACCTCATCCTGCTCGACATCATGATGCCCGGCGAAGACGGCCTGTCGCTCGCCGGCTTCGTCCGCGCGACCAGTGGCATTCCGGTGATCCTGCTCACCGCCAAGGCGGAGGAGACGGAGCGGATCGTCGGCCTGGAGCTGGGCGCCGACGATTATGTCACCAAGCCGTTCAGCCCGCGCGAATTGCTCGCCCGGATCAAGGCGGTGCTGCGGCGGACGGGGGCGGGCGGCGGCCGCCCGGTCCATGCGCCGGACGCCGAGGCCTATGCCTTCGGCCCCT
This sequence comes from Allosphingosinicella sp., assembly GCA_036269695.1. Lineage (GTDB taxonomy): Bacteria > Pseudomonadota > Alphaproteobacteria > Sphingomonadales > Sphingomonadaceae > Allosphingosinicella. The sequence continues at coordinate 135,876 of DATBDY010000007.1, forward strand.
GGGTGCTGCGCACCGGCGAGCGCGAGCTGGTGGGGAGCGACGGCGTCGCCGTGCCGCTCTCCACCGGGGAGTATAATCTCCTGCTCGCCTTCGTGACGCATCCGAAGCGCGTGCTGACCCGCGACCAATTGCTCGACCTCAGCCAAGGGCGCGAGCTCGCCGCCTTCGAGCGGAGCATCGACAACCATGTCAGCCGCTTGAGGCGCAAGATCGAGGACGATCCCGCCGATCCCAAGCTGATCAAGACGGTGTGGGGCGGCGGCTACACGCTCGCGGCCGATGTGAAGAGGCTGTGAAGCGGCTGCTTCCGCGGAGCCTGATCGGGCAGATGGCGCTGCTGATCGGCGTCGCCTTGCTCGTTGCCCAATCGATCAACTTCGCGCTGACGCTGAGCGACCGGCAGAAGCTCAGCCTTGCCCAGAATGAGGGGCCGCCGATCGCCCGTTTCACCTCGGTGGCGACCGATGTCGCCGGTGCCCAGCCCGATTTCCGCCAGCCGCTCGTGACGGACGCCTCCCGCCGGGGCGCCCAATTCCGGCTGGAGCCTCGGAGCGCCGTCGCGGCCGATGCGGCGCGCGATCCGGACGTGGAGGCGCGCGTGCGCGATTCTCTCGCGTCCAACGGCGTTCCCACGAGCGACGTGCGTGCTGCCTTCGTCGAGCCGCGCGCCAATGGCCGCGGGCGCAACGACATCCGCATCCTGCTGGTCTCCGCCAATCTCGGCGGTGCCGGCTGGCTCAATGCGCGGCTGGTGACGCCGCGGCCGGACCCCTGGCTCGCCATCCGCCTCGGCGCGGCGACGTTGCTCCTTTATCTGCTCGTGCTCGGGGCGACCCTGCTGCTCGCGATCCGCATCGTCCGACCGTTGCGCGATCTGACGCTAGCCGCAGAGCATTTCGGCGGGCGGGAAGCGCCGCATGAGGTGGTGCCGAGCGGCCCGAGCGACCTCCGCCGCGCGATCGAGGCGTTCAATGCGATGAATCGCCGGCTCGTCTCCCTGCTCGACGAGAAGGACCGGATGCTCGGCGCCATCGGCCACGATCTCCGCACCCCGCTCGCCTCGCTCCGTATCCGCGCCGAGACGATGGAGGGCGAGGAGGAGAGGGGGCGGATGATCGCCACGCTCGACGAAATGAACGCGATGCTGGAGGACATCCTCGTCCTCGCCCGCACAGGCCGTTCGCGCGAGGAGCGGCGGCCGGTGGACGTGGCCGCGCTGGCGGATGCGGTGGTCGAGGAATTTCGCGATCTCGGCGCGGACGCGGAGATGGCGCGGTCGGAGCGGCAGGTGGCGGAGGTTCAAGCCAACCTCGTCCGCCGTGCGATCCGCAACCTCGTCGACAATGCGATCAAATATGGCGGCTCCGCCCGGGCGTCGGTTAGCCGCGCAGGGGGCGAATTGCTGATCGAAGTTCGCGACCGCGGCCCCGGTATGCCGCCGGACGAGCTCGCCCGCGCGACCGAGCCGTTCCACCGTGCCGAAACTTCCCGCAGCCGCGAGACCGGCGGCGCCGGCCTCGGCCTCGCCATCGCCCGCGCCGTGGCGGAGAGCCATGGCGGCGGGTTGCGGCTTGCTAATGCTGAAGGTGGTGGACTCGTGGCAACGCTTGTGATGCCGGCGCATTAGTGATCCCCGGCGAAAGCCGGGGTCCAGATCTGAGTCTGCAACTGGACCCCGGCCTTCGCCGGGGAGCACTTAGGGTTGCCGGACCTCCGCCAGGATCCGCTCCGCCTGCCCGAACAGCGCCGGATCCACCTTCGCCCCCGAGGCGGCGGCATTTTCCTCCAGCTGCTCGGGCCGCGAAGCGCCGACGATGGCGGAGGCGACGTTCGGTTCACGCAGCACCCAGGCGAGGGCGAACTGGGCGAGGCTGAGGCCGGCTTCGGCGGCGAGGGGCTTCAGTCTCTCGACCGCCTCCAGAGTCTCGCGCTTCAGCAGCCGGTCCATCCAGCCGCCCATTTCGTCGCTCGTGGCGCGGCTGCCTTGCGGCGGCGGGGCATCGGGGCGGTACTTGCCCGTGAGCACGCCCTGCCCGAGCGGCGACCAGACGATCTGCGAGATGCCGTTGGCCGCGCAAAGCGGGATCACCTCTTCCTCCGGCTGGCGCCAGAGCAAGGAATATTGCGGCTGGCTGGAGACGAATTTCTCCACGCCCGGTATTTCCAGCGCGGCCTTGATGCGGTCCGCCGGCCATTCGGAGAAGCCGATGGCGCGCGCCTTGCCCGAGCGGACGGCGCGGGTCAGCGCCTCCATCGTCTCCTCGAGCGGCGTGTCCCAATCGTAGCGGTGGCACTGGTAGAGATCGACATAGTCGGTCCGCAGCCGCTCGAGCGACGCATCAAGCTGCTTCTCGACCTGCCCGCGCGAGAGGCCGCGGTCTTGATCGGTCATCGGGAAGAAGAGCTTCGTCGCGAGGACGTAGGAGTCACGCGGCCGGTCCCGCAGCACCTCGCCGAGAAAGGTCTCCGCCGCGCCGCGGCCGTAGACGTTGGCCGTGTCGATGAAGTTGATGCCGAGATCGAACGCCTTGTCGAGGCAGGCGGCGGCGCGGTCCCGCTCCACGCCGACGCCGTAGGTGAGCCAGGAGCCCAGCGAGATTTCCGAGACGTTGAGATCGCTCGACCCGAGCTTGCGGTATTTCATCTTTCCCTCCCTCGTCGAAGCGCAGGCTTTGCCAAACCGCGAGCGGCCGCATCGTTCCCTTGCCCCTCGCGTCAGCCCTGTTATACGGGCGCGCGACCGGCGGCCCGGCGGGCGTGGCGGAACTGGTAGACGCGCCAGGTTTAGGTCCTGGTATCGAAAGATGTGGGGGTTCGAGTCCCTTCGCCCGCACCAGTCCCGCGGCCCGCTCCGATCATGCCGCATCCCGTAAAGACGAAGGTTAGAGCCGAACCCATGCAGACTGTCGAGACGTTGAACGAGGGCCTGAAGCGCGCCTACCGGATCACCATTCCCAAGAAGGAGATCGACGCCCGCGTCGACGGCGAGCTGAAGAAGGTCGCCCCGCAGATCCGCATGCCCGGCTTCCGCCCCGGCAAGGTGCCGCCGAACCTCGTGCGCAAGATGCACGGCGCCGCGCTGGAGCAGGAGGCGCTGAACACGGCGGTTCAGGAGGGCGTGCAGCAGCTCCTCGCCGAGCAGCGGCTGCGCCCGGCCATGCAGCCGTCGGTGCGGCTGGAGGAAGGCGGCCAGGGCAAGGACGCCGTGGTCGAGGTCGAGCTGGAGACGCTCCCCGACGTGCCCGAGCCGAAGATCGAAGGGCTGAAGCTGGAGCGGCTGACCGCCGAGCCGACCGACGCCGAGATCGACGCGCAGCTCCAGCAGCTCGCCGGTAACCAGAAGAGCTTCGAGCCCGCTCCGGCCAATCACGCCGCCGAGCAAGGCGATCTCGTCGTCATCGACTATGAAGGCAAGGTCGACGGCGAGGCCTTCGAGGGCGGCAAGGGCGAGTCGATGCGGGTCGAGCTCGGCTCCGGCCGGCTCATCCCGGGCTTCGAGGAACAATTGATCGGCGCCAAGGCGAACGACCAGCGCACCGTCAACGTCAAATTCCCGGACGATTATCCGGTCGCCTATCTCAAGGGCCGCGACGCGGTGTTCGAGGTCACGATCGGCGAGGTCCAGCAGGCGCGCGAGGTGAAGATCGACGACGGTTTTGCCCAGTCGATGGGCCTGGAGAGCCTCGACCAGCTGCGCGGCCTCCTGCGCGGCCAGATCGAGCAGGAGCTGAACGGCCTCACCCGCACCCACATGAAGCGCAAGCTTCTCGACCAGCTCGCCGCCAGCCACGATTTCCCGGTGCCGGCGTCGATGGTCGAGGCCGAGTTCCAGCAGATCTGGCAGCAGCTCGAGCATGAGGCGACGCACGAGCCCGATCCCGCCGCCGCCCGCGCCGAGATGGAGGCGGAGCGCGACGAATATCATGCCATCGCCGAGCGGCGGGTGCGCCTCGGCCTGCTCCTCTCCGAGGTCGGCCAGCGCAACGGCGTCAACGTCAGCGACCAGGAGATGAACCAGCTGATCATGCAGTCGGCGCAGCAATATCGCCCCGAGGACCGGCAGAAGTTCGTCGAGTACGTCCGTCAGGAGCCGATGGCCGCCGCGCAGCTCCGCGCGCCTTTGTTCGAGGACAAGGTGGTCGATTACCTGTTTTCCAAGGCGGAGATCGGCGACCGCAAGGTGACTCGCGAGGAGCTCCAGGCGGAGATCGAGTCGACCGACACGGGCGAGCATGTCCACGGCCCAGGCTGTGGCCATGACCATGATCACGATCATGGCGCCGCCAAGCCGAAGGCGAAGAAGAGCAAGGCCAAGGCGGCCGCCGAGGAGGCTCCCGCCGCCGAAAAGCCTGCGAAGAAGGCCAAGAAAGCCGAGACCGCTGAGGAGCCTGCGGCTGAGGCGCCCGCCAAGGCGGCCAAGCCGAAAGCGAAGAAGGCCGAGCCTGCCGAGGAGTCCGCAGCCGAGAAGCCGGCCAAGAAGGCCGCTCCGAAGAAGGCTGCTCCGAAGAAGGCCGCTGCCAAGAAGGCTTGAGCCATCCTGCCCCTCCCCCTTAGATGGGGGAGGGATACGGAGCCTTGGCGACGAAGGAGCCTGGGCGAAGTTGGGTGAGGGTGACAGATTCCGCGGAAATTCTCTGCCGGTGTCACCCTCACCAACTCCGCCTAAGCGGCAGAGCCGCTAAGGCTCCGTATCCTCTCCCGTCCAAGGGAGAGGGGAGTTGGGGGGAAGGCTTTGTCTCAGCAGAACATCCGCATCGCGATCCTCCTGCCTTGCTACAACGAGGAGCCCGCGATCGCGCAGACGGTGGCGGGGTTTCGCGCCGCGCTGCCGGACGCGCCGATCTACGTCTACGACAATAACAGCACCGACCGCACCCGCGAGGTCGCCGCGGCCGCGGGGGCGATCGTTCGCTCGGAGCGGATGCAGGGCAAGGGCAATGTCGTCCGCCGCATGTTCGCCGATATCGATGCCGACATTTATGTAATGGCTGACGGCGACGCGACCTACGACGCCGCCGCCGCGCCCGAGCTGGTCCGGCGCCTGCTCGACGAGCAGCTCGACATGGTCGTCGGCGCGCGTAAGTCGGAGGTGGAGGAGGCCTATCGGCGCGGCCACCGGCTGGGCAACCGCCTCTTCACCTCGATCCTTGCCAATCTGTTCGGCCGCTCCTTCACGGACATCTTCTCCGGCTACCGCGTGTTCTCGCGGCGCTTCGTGAAGAGCTTCCCGGCCCTCGCCCGCGGATTCGAGACGGAGACGGAGATCAGCGTCCACGCCCTTGAGCTCGCCATGCCGGTGGGGGAGGTGGTCACGGCTTACGGCGCCCGCCCGGAAGGCTCGCACTCGAAGCTGTCCACCTACCGCGACGGCTGGCGGATCATGCGCACGATCCTGCACCTCTTCCGCATCGAGCGGCCGGTGCTCTTCTACGGCGGCTTCGGCGGGCTGCTGGCAATCCTCGCCATCGTCCTCGCCGTCCCGCTCGTCATTACCTACGCGCACACCGGCCTGGTGCCGCGCTTTCCTACCGCGATCCTCGTCACCGGCCTGATGATCGTCGCCTTCCTCAGCTTCGCCGTCGGCCTGATCCTCGACACGGTCGTGCGCGGCCGCCGCGAAGTGCGGCGGCTCGCCTACCTGGCGCTGCCTGCGCCCGGAAACGGAGGAACCGGTGCCTAAGGGGTCCTGCCTTTGCGGCGCCGTCCGCTTCGAGGTGGACGGGGAGCTGGAGCCGCCGGACGCCTGTCATTGCTCGCAATGTCGGCGGCAGTCCGGCCATTATTTCGCCTCCACCAACGTGCGGCGCGACGCCATCCGCATCAAAGGCGAGAAGAACGTCACCTGGTACCGGTCGTCGGAGAAGGTACGCCGCGGCTTCTGCGCGACCTGCGGCTCGGCTCTCTTCTGGGACCCGCTCGGCCACGAGATCATCTCGGTGGCGATGGGCGCGTTCGATAAGCCGACGGGTACCCGCCTCGCCATCCACATCTTCGTCGCCGACAAGGGCGATTATTACGACATCGCCGACGGCCTGCCGCAGAACCAGCAATAGCGGGCGCTCAGCGAAAGCGTTCGATCCAGGCGGTGCGCCCGACGGCGCGGACGGCGAGGCAGGTGTCGAGGGCGAGGCCGTCGCCGGTGCCGCCTTCCATCTCGCGATAGATGCGGTCGCATTCCGCCCGCCGCGCCTTCACCCAGGCGCGCTCGGAGGCGCGGAGCGCCGCCTGCCGCGCCGCCGGCAGACGCGATATCACGAGCCGGTATGCCTCGTTGAGCCGGCCCTCCTGCCGTTCCACCTCCAGCTCGATACACTGGCCCATCCCGGAATTGCTGGGATTGGGTCCGACGCAGCGGTGATAGTCCGCCGAAAGCGGGCGGTCGCTATAGGCATCCAAGGGGGCTGTATGAGCGGGCATCACGGCGGCGAGGCCGAGGGTCAGTGCAAGCGCGATTGTCGGTCTCATCGGGCCTCCCCAAGGGCCGAGAGTCGCAGGTCGACAGCAGTGAGGCAAGTGGCCTCGGGGGCTTGAACCTTCCCGCCCGAGCGCCGATGTTGGCTGGGCAAAACCTCTCGAACAGGACCTCTCTCGCCATGGATCATCAGGACATCGTCAGCTCGCTCGTTCCCATCGTCATCGAGCAGTCGAACCGCGGCGAGCGGAGCTTCGACATCTATTCGCGCCTGCTGCGCGAGCGGATCGTCTTCGTGACCGGCCAGGTCGAGGACCATATGGCGACGCTGATCACGGCGCAGCTCCTCTACCTGGAGTCGGAGAATCCGAAGAAGGACATCTTCATGTACATCAACTCGCCGGGCGGGGTCGTCACGGCGGGGATGGCGATCCACGACACCATGGCCTACATCCGCCCGCGCGTCGGCACGGTCTGCATCGGCCAGGCCGCCTCGATGGGCGCCTTCCTCCTCTGCGCCGGCGAGCCTGGCATGCGCGTCGCCCTCACCAACGCCCGGATCATGATCCACCAGCCCTCGGGCGGCGCCCAGGGTATGGCGGCGGACATCGAGATCCAGGCGCGCGAGATCCTGCGCATGCGCCACGACATGAACAGCCTGATGGCCAAATATACCGGCCAGCCGCTGGAGGCGATCGAGCGCGCCGTCGACCGCGACAAGTTCTTCAGCGCCTCCGAGGCGAAGGAATTCGGCCTCGTCGACGAGGTGTTCGACAAGCGCCCGATCCCCGGCGACGAGGAAGGCAACCATCAGGCCGCGGCCGCCGCCTGACGGGATTGGGAACCTTTCGTTTACCAAGGCACTCCGGCAGGGTTTTCTCTCCCTCCGGATGGGGGTTCGGCGACGTTAATCAATAAGCCATTGTGGTCGTGCGATAGTGCGGGCTAACATGGCAGGATAGGCAAAGGGCGCCCGGGCGCGCCCGCTAGGAAGATCATGACGAAGCTAAGCGGCAGCGACTCCAAGAGCACCCTCTACTGCTCGTTCTGCGGAAAATCGCAGCACGAGGTGCGGAAGCTCATCGCCGGGCCGACCGTGTTCATCTGCGACGAGTGCGTCGAGCTGTGCAACGACATCATCCGCGAGGAGACCAAGAGCTCGCTGGTGAAGACCCGTGACGGGGTCCCCACGCCGCTCGAAATCTGCAAGCATCTCGACGATTATGTGATCGGCCAGAGCCACGCCAAGCGCGTCCTCTCGGTCGCCGTCCACAACCATTACAAGCGGCTCGCCCACGGCGCCAAATCGGGCGACGTCGAGCTCTCCAAGTCGAATATCCTGCTCGTCGGCCCGACCGGCTGCGGCAAGACGCTGCTCGCCCAGACGCTGGCGCGGCTGCTCGACGTACCGTTCACCATGGCCGATGCGACCACCCTTACCGAAGCCGGCTATGTCGGCGAGGACGTCGAGAACATCATCCTGAAGCTGCTCCAGGCCTCCGACTACAATGTCGAGCGGGCGCAGCGCGGCATCGTCTATATCGACGAGATCGACAAGATCAGCCGCAAGTCGGACAATCCCTCGATCACCCGCGACGTCTCGGGCGAGGGCGTCCAGCAGGCGCTCCTGAAGCTGATGGAAGGCACCACTGCCTCCGTCCCGCCGCAGGGCGGCCGCAAGCATCCGCAGCAGGAATTCCTGCAGGTCGATACGACCAACATCCTCTTCATCTGCGGCGGCGCCTTCGCCGGGCTGGAGAAGATCATCGCCGACCGCCTGCAGGGCAAGTCGATCGGCTTCGGCGCTTACGTCGCCGCGCCCGAGGAGCGCCGCACCGGCGAGATCCTCCGCCAGGGCGAGCCGGACGACCTCCTGAAGTTCGGCCTCATCCCGGAATTCGTCGGCCGCCTGCCGGTGATCGCGACGCTGGAGGATCTCGACGAGATCGCGCTCGTCCGCATCCTCAAGGAGCCCAAGAACGCCCTCGTCAAACAGTATCAGAAGCTGTTCGACATGGAGGACGTGCAGCTGAGCTTCACGGAAGAGGCTTTGATCGCGGTCGCCAAGAAGGCGATCGAACGCAAGACCGGCGCCCGCGGCCTGCGTTCGATCCTCGAGAACATCCTGCTCGACACGATGTTCGACCTGCCGTCGATGAACGGCGTCGACGAGGTGATGATCGACAAAGACGTGGTCGAAGGCCGCAAGGACCCGGTCCGCGTCTATGCCGAGAAAAAGGGCGAAAGCGCCGCCTGATTTTCCGTCCGGCTGACCCGCCATGGCCGGAAAATCGACACCGCTGCCCGGAAGGCCGCCCTGGCTGGGATTCCTGCCGGACTTCCTGTTCGATGTGGACCGGCGGCCTGAACGCTACATCCTGAAGGCATGGCTGCTGGCGCTGGGGCCGAGTATCCTGCTCTCGATCGTCGTCAACCTGATCTTCCATCCGCAGACGCAGCCCGACCTCCGCCTGCACGGGATCGGCGACATCCTCCTCATCGTGGTTGCCAGCCCGGTGATCGAGACGTTCATCCTCGCGCTCGTCCTCGCCGGCCTCACCCGCCTGTTCAGCGCCGGGCCCGCGGCGGCCGCCAGCGCTGTGCTCTGGGGCCTTGCGCACAGCAGCGCGGCGCCGGTCTGGGGGCTGGTCGTCTGGTGGCCGTTCCTGGTCATGTCGATCGCCTGGCTCACCTGGCTGCACGCCGGCTTCCTGCGCGCCATCTTCGTGACTGTGAGCATTCACGCCCTGCAGAATTGCTTCGGCGTGCTCATCGCCGTCCTGTTCGGGCACACTTAGCCCTTTACCCTCTTTCGCAATTCCCGCGCCGGGCGCTCTGTGGCACTGAGGCGTCATGGACGACGAGGCCGGCACGCCGATCACCCCGAAACTGGTCGGGGCGCTCTATACGGAGGCGATGCTGCTCGCCGACGAGGCGCGCTTCTATTTCGACAGCGCCGGCCGCGAGGACCGCGATTCGCTCGATCCGTTCGCCCGCGTCGGCTTCTCCTGCGAATCGCTGAAGGTGACGACGCGGCTGATGCACGTCATTGCCTGGCTGCTCACCCAGCGCGCCGTCGAGACGGGCGAGCTCAGCCGCGCCCAGGCCGCTTCGCCGTCGCGCCGGCTGGGCGAGGAGCCGGAGAGCGACGATGCGCTGCTGCCGCGCCTGCCCGAGTCGGCGCGCGCCCTGATTGAGGCCAGCCGCGACCTGTTCGAACGCGTCCGCCGCCTCGACCAATGCGGCGTCGCGCTCGAGCCGGTGCCGAGCCCGGCACGGAGCCTGCTGAGCCGGCTGGAACGGTCGCTCTGACGCCATATGCGTCATCCCGGACTTGATCCGGGACCCATGAACACGGCGGGGGCAGGTTTCCGCTTCCGTGTTCATGGATCCTGACTTTCGTCAGGATAACGTTTTTAAACTGAGCTCTGCCTTCGCTTCTTCATATTGTGTGTGAAGTAGTGCCACATACTCCCCCGCGGATCTCACCTGGTCAATCGCGCCGATGCCCTGGCCGGAGCCCCAGATGTCGCGCCAGGCTTTCTTGGCGCTCTCGCCGCCGGCGAAGTTCATCTTGGAGAGGTCGCCTTCGGGCAGATTGTCGGGATCGAGACCGGAGGCGAGGATCGAGGCGCGGAGGTAATTGCCGTGGACGCCGGTGAAGAAGTTCGAATAGATGACGTCATTCGCGCGCCCTTCTGTAATTCCTGTTTTATATCCGCCACTTGCATTCGCTTCTTCAGTAGCGATGAAAGGCGACCCGATATAAGCGAGGTCCGCGCCCATGGCCAAGGCGGCGAGGATGGCGCGGCCGGTGGCGATCGCGCCGGAAAGGATCAGCGGCCCGTCGAACCACTGCCTTATCTCCTGGACCAAAGCGAAGGGGGAGAGGGTGCCGGCATGGCCGCCCGCGCCCGCGGCGACGGCGATGACGCCATCGGCGCCTTTCTCCACCGCCTTGCGGGCGAAGCGGCCGTTGATGACGTCGTGCAACGTGATCCCGCCCCAGCCATGCACGGCCTGGTTGAGATCGGGAATCGCGCCCAGAGAGGTGATGACGATCGGCACCCGCCATTTGGCGCAGGTCGCCATGTCCTGCTCGAGCCGATCGTTCGAGCGGTGGACGATCTGGTTGACGGCAAAGGGCGCGGCCGGGCGGCCGGGATTGGTCTCGTCCCAGGCGGCGAGCTCCTCGGTGATGCGGTGCAGCCACTCGTCGAGCAGGCTCTGCGGCCGCGCGTTGAGCGCGGGGAACGACCCGACGATCCCGGCCTTGCACTGGGCGATCACCAGCTCGGGGTTGGAGACGATGAACAGAGGCGCGCCGATGACGGGCAAGCGCAGCCGGTCGAGCGGGGAGGGCAGGGCCATCACCCTTGCTTAGGCGAAACGACTGGCGAGGCAAGCGCCCCGCGCCGGGCCTAGAACGGCACGGTCAGCGTGAAGGAGACGCGCGGCTTGGGATGGATGGTGTAGGGGCTGTCCTTCAGCGGCACGCCAAGCTCGATGCTCGCGTCGGCGCCGTGCTTCAGCGTGAGGCGGAGGCCGCCGCCGGCCGATGCGAGAGTGCCGCCGCCGGTGCCGCCCTGTAGATTGTGGACCGAGCCGGCATCGGCATAGGCGTAGACCTGCACGCGCCGCGCCTGGGGCACGATCTTGCCGAGATCGTAGCGCAGCTCGGCGGACGCGGCGGCGCCCTTGTCGCCGGCCACCTCCCAATAATCGTAGCCGCGCAGGAAGGTGCGGCCGCCGAGGCCATATTGCTCCGCAGAGAGCAGCGGGCGCGACGCCAGTTGCCCCTGCGTCGCCAAAGCGAGGCTGAAGCGGCCGCCGAGGCCAACATTATATTGGGCGGAGAAAGCGACCTTGGTGTAGGCGCCGCCCGCATTCGGACGCGAGGCCAAAGGATCGTTGCGGACGGTCGCGCCGAGGCCGGTGAGGCCGTGGGTGAGCGACACGTCCGCGACGAGCCAGCCGGCGCCGAGGCGGCTGAGGCCGTTCAGCCCGGCGGTGACGCTGCGGAGGCGGTCGCGGCGGGTGAGGATGCCTTGCTCGTCGAGATCCGAGTCGAGCATCCACAGCTCGCCATGGGTCCAGAGGCTGGCGGTGCGGCTGCGCAGCAGCGGATGCGAGAGCGAGGCCGAGGCGCCGACCGTGTCGCCGCCGAGCTCGCGGCTCCTCAGCGACGCGCCGGGGCGCGAATGACCGTAATAGGCGGAGACGGAGACCTGGGTGCCGTCGGGGCTGACCGGGACCGACCAGGCGCCGCGGACGAACTGGAATTCGCGCGGATGCGCGGGCGTGATGAGGCCGCCCAGCGAGAGCTGGTCGCGCGAGAAGAGCGCGCCGTTGACGTCAACGTCGACGCGCGCGCGCACCGGCCCGATCGGGCTCGATCCCCAATTGTCCAGCCCGACGCGGACGGCGACGCGGTTTTGCCGCGCGGTCACGCGCAGGACGTTGCGGCCGCCGACCCGCTCGACACGGGCGCCATCGGTGGTGACTCCGGCGACGTCGCCGGCGAGCAGAAGCTGCCGCTCGAGGTCGGCGGTCCGCACCGGACGGCCGTTGACGAGCCTTTGCAGGAAGGGGCGGACCGCGGTGGCGCCGCTGCCGCTCGGCTCGACGGCATCGATCCCGCCCTCGTCGACGATCACGCGCAGGATGCCGTTCTGGACCGTTTGCTGCGGCACCTGCGCGGTGGCGAGGCCGTAGCCCGCCTGCCGCGCGACATTGGCGACGGCGTTGGCGAGCGAGGCGAGATCGGTGAGGCTGAGCTGACGGCCGAGAAAGGGTTCGATGGCCGGGCTGAAGGTGTCGGCGGGCAGGGCGACCGCGCCCTCGACGTGCACGGCGCCGACGAGGACTGTGCCGACCGCCGCGGACGCGGGGGCGGCCTGCGCCGGCGCCTGCACGCGGACCGGCGCCGGCGCTGGCGTGGGCGCCGGGCGCTGCTCGTCCATCTGCTGGCGGATCAGCGACGGGTCGGCGCGATCGGCACCGGACTGCGCCATGACGCCGGACGGAATGAAGCCCAGCAGCAATGCCGCCAGCATCCCAGCCCTTTTGACGCCATGAAGCATGAAGGAAGCCCGCTCGTCGTTGTGAGGGGCCCTCTAATCGGAATCCGTTAAAAACCCCTTGAGCAACAGCCGTTTATCGCGCTGTTAACCCTGCCTCTTCACGCCCCTGCAAACACGTCCCCGTAACAAGGCACACGCGAAAGACCGTTCTTTCGGGGGAGAGTGGCATGAAAAAGTCAGTTCTGGCGCTGGTCCCGGCGCTCCTCGCCATCAGCGCGACCGCACATGCTGCGGACGCGCCCGTGTGGAAGGTGAGCGAGGTCTCCGGCGACGTCAAAGTCCAAGACGGGGGTCACAGCCGCGCCGCGGTCAAGGGCGCCTTGCTGGCCTCGGGCTCGGTGGTCGCGGCGGGCGCCAATGCGCGGGCCGTGCTGGTCCACGACAAGGACTTCGTGATCGTCTCTCCGAACAGCCGCGTCCGGATCGCACCGCCGGAGCAGCAGAAGGGATTTTTCCAAATCGTTTCAGAGTGGGGAACCTCGCTCTTCAGAATCGAACATAAGGCGACGCCGCATTTCGGAGTCCAGACGCCCTACCTTGCCGCCGTGGTCAAGGGGACGGTGTTCAGCGTCACCGTCAGCGGTACCGGCGCCAGCGTCCAGGTGACCCAGGGTGCGGTCGACGTCGGCACGCTCGACGGCGGCGCGCACGAGCTCGTGCGGCCGGGCATGATCGCCTCGGTCAGCGCGGCGGACCGCTTCCAGCTGCGCATCGACGGCGACGGCAGCCGCACGATCCGCTCGCCCGGCGCGCCGGCGGCGACCCTCGTCACGACTTCGACCCAGACCGCCTCGGCTGCGCCGGCGTCCGACACGGACGGCGGCGGCGCCCGCGCCAAGGCTCCGGATCCGGACACGTACGTTCCCGCGCCGGTGTCGGCGCCGCCGGTGGCGCTCGCTGACGTCACGAAGGGCCTGGTCCAGGGCAATATCGCCGTGGTGCTGGCGACGGTGAATGTCAGCAAGCCGGAGACCCATCACGACGCTGCCTCCGGTGGCGGCGGCGCGAGCGGCGGCTCGGGCAGCGGCAACGGCAATAGCGGCAATGGCAATGGCAATTCCGGCGGCGGCTCTGGAGCCGGGAACGGTAGTGCCGGCGGCGGTACGGGTGCCGGAAACGGGAATTCCGGCGGCTCCGGCGGCAACCCGGACAATTCGGGCGACGGCTCCGATCCCAGCAAAGGCGGGTCGGGCAATGGCAATAGCGGCTCCGGCAACGGCAATTCCGGCGGCAACGGGACCGGCAATGGCGGCTCGAGCGGCGGCTCCGACAACGGCAATTCCGGTGGCAACGGCAACGGGAATAACGGCAACGGAAACGGGAACGGCGGCGGCAACGGCAGCAATGCCGGGGGCAACGGGAACGGCAATTCCGGTGGTAGCGGGAACGGCAATGGCGGCTCGGGCAGCGGCTCCGATAACGGCAATTCCGGTGGCAACGGCAACGGGAATAACGGCAACGGAAACGGCAACGGCGGCGGCAACGGCAGCAATGCCGGGAGCAACGGGAACGGCAATTCCGGCGGCAGCGGGAATGGCAATGGCGGTTCGGGCAGCGGCTCCGATAACGGCAATTCCGGCGGCAACGGCAACGGGAATAACGGTAACGGAAACGGGAACGGCGGCGGCAACGGCAGCAATGCCGGTGGCAACGGGAACGGCAACTCCGGTGGTAGCGGGAACGGCAACTCGAACGGTGGCTCCGGCAACGGCAATGGCGGGTCGGGGGGCGGTTCCAGCGGCAGTGATGGCGGCTCCGGCAAGGCCCCTCCGCCGACGCCTCCGAGCCCGCCGCCGCCGCCGGCCAAGGACGACAAGCCGACGCCCCCGGGAAAGGACGACAAGCCGACGCCCCCGGGAAAGGACGATAAGCCCACGCCTCCGCCGCCTCCGGCTCCGCCACCGCCTCCGGGCGGCGGCAAGCACAAGTGAGGCAAGATCCGCCCGCATCTCGCGATGAGGTGCGGGCGGAGGCCATGCGATGAAGATCGGCCTCGAACGGATCGCCCCGCCTTTCCTGCGCTGGCGCCGCCACGCGATCTTCGCGGGGGCGACGCTGGCCGGTCTGGCCGTGCTCGCCAGCGGCGGCGGCACGACGCTCGACCGGCAGCTCCGCAGTCTGCGCGACGGGCTGCGCGCGCATCCGGCGAGCGGCCAGGTCGAGATCGTCGAGATCGACGAGAAGAGCATCGCCGCGCTCGACAAATGGCCGTGGCCGCGCGGCGTCCACGCTGCCGTCATCGACCGGCTGCACGCCGGCGGCGCCCGCTCGATCGCCTTCGACGTCGATTTCTCTTCCGCGTCCACGCCCGCCGAGGACGCGAAGCTGGCGGCGGCGCTCCAGCTTGCTGCGGGCACCGTCTCGCTGCCGACGCTGCGTCAATATCCGAGCGCTGCAGACACCTCACATTTCATCGACACACAGCCGAATAAGCTGCTTAGAGACAAAGCATTTTTGTCGGCTGTGACTGTCATTCCTGACAGCGATGGCTCGATCCGCCAGATGCCGCTCGGCATGACCACCTTCGACACGCCGCGGCCGAGCCTCTCGACCCTCATCGCCGAGAAGGACGCCCAATCGGGCCGCTCCTTCGACATCGATTATTCGATCGATCCGGCGACCATTCCGCGCCTCAGCGTCGTCGATCTCATCTCGGGCAAGGTGCCCGCCCGCGCCATCGCGGGAAAGAGGTTCATCGTCGGCGCGACCGCGATCGAAATCGGCGACCGCTATACGGTGCCGCGTTACGGCGTCATCCCGGGCGTGATCATCCAGGCGCTGGCCGCCGAAACGCTGCTGCAGGGTGCAGTGCCCTGGTCGTTCGGCGCGGGCTGGTCCTTCGCCGCGGCGCTGCTCGCCTTGCTACTCGCGACCCTGCTGCGCGGCCGCCGCGCCCGCGTCGCGACCTACGCCCTGGGCTTCGCCGCCGCGCTGGGCGTGCCGCTCGCCACCGAAGCCTGGTTCGCGCTGACCGTGCCGGCGGCGCCGGCGCTCGTCGCGCTGATCGTGGGAATGCTGCTCTCCGGCGCGGCTTTGGCCTTCGAACGCTATCTCGAGAAGGCGCTGAAGGACGATGCGACCGGCCTTCCCAATCTCGGCGCGCTCGAGATGGCGGCGTTCAGGAAACCGGTCGCCAGCGTCGTCGTCGCCCGCATCGACCGTTTCGCGGCAATCGCCTCCGGCCTCGGCCCAGCCGCCACCGCGATCCTCGTCCAGCGCGTCGCCGAGCGCCTGCGTTTCGCCTGCCCGGGCACCGAAATCTATCGGGTCGAAGAGGCCGGCCTCGCCTGGATCGAGGATCCGGCCGAGGAAGGCTCGATCGAAGACCGGTTCGACGCGATCGCCGCGATCATGCGGCCGCCGGTCGAGTGCGGCCGCCCGATCGACGTCGTGCTTGCATTCGGTCTCGCCTGCGGCGCGGAGCTTGGCGCGAGCCAGCTGATTTCCAATGCCGGGCTGGCGGCGGTCCAGGCGGCGCAGCACGGCGCCCGCTGGCGCCGCTTCATCGACGCCGACGGCGAGGCGATCGACTGGCAGCTGTCGCTGCTCGGCGAGCTCGACGCCGCCATGGCGGACGGGCAGATCTGGAATGCCTACCAACCCAAGCTCGACATCGAGAGCGGCAAGATCGTCGCCGTCGAGACCCTGGTTCGCTGGAGCCATCCGGTCCGCGGTCCGATCGGGCCGGACAGCTTCGTGCCGGTCATCGAGCAGGCGGGCCGGATGCGCGACCTCACCTTCCACGTGCTCCACCAGGCGCTGGACGATGGTCTTGCCTGGGACAAAGCGGGCCATCCGCTCGGCGTTGCAGTCAACGTCTCCGCCAACCTGCTTGCCGATCACGAGTTCATCGAGGCGGTGGGCCAGATTCTCGAAAGCCATAAGCTGCCGACCTCGCGGGTGACGATCGAGGTGACCGAATCGGCCGCGATGGACCGTCCGGAGCAGGCCATCGCCGCGCTCGAAAGCTGGCGGGCGCTCGGCGTCGGCATCTCGATCGACGATTACGGCACCGGCCAGTCCTCGCTCGGCTATCTCCAGAAGCTGCCGGCGAGCGAGCTCAAGATCGACAAGAGCTTCGTCCAGACGATCGTTACCGACAAGCGCAACGCGATCATGGTCCGCTCGACGATCGAGCTCGCCCACCAGCTCGGCATGAAGGTGGTCGCCGAGGGAATCGAAGACCTGGCCTGCCTCCAGCTGCTCGGCGAAATGGGCTGCGACACCGGCCAGGGCTATCATATCGGCCGGCCGATGGCGGCTTCCGCGCTGAGTGATTTCCTCGCCGGAGACGTCCGCGCCGCCGCCTGAACCGTTGCCCGAAAAGCAACGCGGCGGCGAAAAATGGCGCCGGGCGCCATTCTATCCAAATCGTAATCGCGCCGGGTCTTGAATTTGTCGCAATCCGCGGCTTTGAAGGAACGCGCAGGGGGGAGACTCAGCGAAAGAGACGAGATGCGCCTCGCGCCGACCCTGCTGCTTGCCGCGACTGCGGCCCTTTTCCTTGCCGCTCAGCCCGCCTCAGCCGTCGCTGAGGACGGCGACGGCTCCGGCGGCACCGCCGGAGCCGGCGAGACCTGCACCGGCCACCCCGGGACCGTGCGCCTCTACGTCAACGTCCAGGGCGTCCGCTCGAGCAAGGGATTGATCGCAATCACTCTCTATGCCGACGATTCCCACAAATTCCTCGCCCATCGCGGCTCGCTCTATGTCGGCCGGGTGCCGGCGCACCAGGGCACGACCCGCGCGTGCATCTGGGTGCCGAGGCCGGGCATCTGGGCGATCGTCGCTTATCATGACGAGAACGGGAACCGGAAGTTCGACAAGAACATGTTCGGCATGCCCAGAGAGGGCGCGGGCTTTTCCAACAATCCCTCGACCTTCCTCGGCCTTCCCGCCTTCCACAACGTGCGTTTCCCAGTGCACGGGCCCCAGAGCGAGATCGCGATCCGGCTGCGCTATCCCTGAGCCTACCCGCGCCAATCAATGGCGCGCCGCTCCATTCCGCCCATGGCCCGGCAGGCGATGCCGCCCAAAGCGAGGATGATCCGGCTGCGCAGGACGTGCCACGGGGGAGAGCGGAGCGCGGCGCCCGGGATGACGCTCGCGCGGAGCGGCTCCAGCACCTGGGTTCGGAACGCGGCGACCAGCTCGGGATCCTCGACGAGGGCGATATATTCCTCGAGCGCGTAATAGCTGGGGAAATCGAAATTGGTTGATCCGACGACGAGGCTGCGCCCGTCGATCAGCATCCCCTTGAGGTGGGTCATCTCCGGCAGCAGCCGCACGTCGAGACCCGCCCGCCGCGCGACATGCGACAGATAGTGGCGGACCATCGGCTTGTTGTTGGGCAGCGGCGTCAGCAGCTCGACCCTGACCCCACGCCGTACCGCGGCGCCGAGCGCATCGACGAACGGGAAGGTGAGATAAGGGCTGACGATCTCGATCCGCTCTCGGGCGCCCTCGATCGCCGCCATCAGCGGGCCGAAGCCCTCGCGGTTGGTCCGCCCGTCGAGCGCGAGGAGAATGATGTCGCCGAAATCGGCTTGGCGGAATTGCGAGCGGCTCTCCCAGGTTGCGTCGAAATCCTCCGCGAGGAAGACGGCGACGTCCGGCGCCTCGATCCGCAGCATGAGGTCGTGCCAGCCGAAATTGTGGTCGCTGAAGTTGAGGCCGCCGATATAGGCGACGTCGTCGGCGACGATCAGCTTCTTGTGATTGCGCACGCCATAGCGGGCGACGCGGCCGGCGATTGGGTTCGTCGTGCGGACGCGCACGCCGTGCCGGATCAAACCGCGGAACATCTCCCGCGTCGCCCGTACCTCGCCGCGAAAGGCGCGGCTCAGCAGGGTGTGCGGCGAGAGGACGAAACGATCGCTGACGACGACGCGAGTATAATCGTCGACCAGCACCCGCCGGTCCGCTGCCTGACTCCCGCGGATCGCCTCCGCCACGCGCTGGCCGGCGGAATCGCCCTCGAAGGTCATTGCCTGGACGAGCAGCCGCGAGCGGGCCCGCTTCATGTCCTCGGCGGCGCGCTGCCAGAACGCCTCCGAGCCAATGAGAAAGCTGTATGCGGACAGAACGACCCCCGGTCCGCGTTGCCATAGGCGGGGGAAGGGGGCAAGGAGCCCGGCATGCGGCCTGACCGCCCGCCTCGAACCGACGACGGCTCGCGCCTCAAGGTGCTGCTCCTGCTCTCGTGGCTGAACGGCGGGGGCGCCGAGCGTGTGGCCGTCCACCTGATGAACCGCAGCGATTCGACGCGGTTCGACATGCGCATGGGGCTGCTCCGCCGGGCGGGCCCCTATCTGCCGTTGGTCGATCCCGCGCGCGTCTATCATCGCGACTGGAGCGAGACCTATTTCCCGGCTGAGGGGACAGACCGGAGCTTCTATGCGCCGCATCGGCTGGCGATGAGCGCGATGGTGGCGCCGCTCGTCTATCGAAGCATCATCCGCGAGGTGCGGCCGGACGTGGTGATGAGCTTCGCCAAGGGGACGAACCTCGTCGCGGGGCTGTCCATGGCGGGAATGGGCGCGGGGCGCCCCGCCTGGATCGCGCGGGAGGGCAATAATGCCCTGCGGGCGATCGCGGACGAGGCCTCCGGTCCGTTCGGCGCCCGCGTCGCCACGGCGCTGACCCGCCGCTGCTACCGCGCCGCCGATTGCGTGCTCGTCAACGCACGCGAGATGGTGGGCAACCTCCACGCGACGCTGGACGTGCCGGCGGACCAGCTACGGGTGATCCACAACCCGATCGATCTCGAAGGGGTGAGAGCGCTGGCCGCCGAGCCGCTCCCCGATCCGCCGAAGCGGCCGTTCGTCGTCGCGGTCGGCCGGCTGGAGCGGCAGAAGGGGCACGACATCCTCCTCCGTGCCTTCGCCGCGAGCGAAGCCGCGGCCGGTCACGAGCTGGTGATCGCCGGGCAGGGGCAGCGCGAGGCGGAGCTGAGGGGCCTCGCCGCCGAGCTCGGCCTTGCCGACCGCGTCCGCTTCCTGCCCTTCGCCGACAATCCCTGGGCGTGGGTGGCGCGGGCGAAGCTGTTCGTCTTCCCCTCGCGCTGGGAGGGTTTTCCCAACGCGCTGGGCGAAGCCCTGGCCTGCGGCACCGCGGCGCTCGCCGCCGATTGCGATTTCGGCCCGCGCGAGTTGATCCGTCATGACGTCAGCGGCTGGCTGGTGCCGCCGGAGGATGTCGGCGCGCTCGCGGCCGGGCTCGATCGCCTGCTGCCAGATGAGGCCCTGCGCGCCCGGCTCGGCGCGGGCGGCAGGGAGCGCGCGGAGGCGCTGCGGCTGGAGAACATCCTGCCGGCCTATGCGGGGCTGTTCGAGGAGCAGGCGGCCTATCGCCGCCGCGCCCTTGCCCGCGCGGGAGCCGGCGTGGATTCGGAGCCCGGTGCGCCTGCGTTCGAAGGCGTGGATTGAGAGACGCCCGCGACATGAATGAGCGAAACCGGGCGGGGCGGCTAATCGTCCGCGGCACGGCCTCGTCCGGCCTCGGCTTCGCCATCCGCTTCGGCGCGCGCTTCCTGTTCCTGTTCGTCGCTGGGCGACTGTTCGGGGCGGCCCTGTTCGGCGCCTATTCGATCGGCACCGCCACCGTCGAGACGGCGGCGATCGCCGGTGGGCTCAGCACCAAATGGCTGCTGTTCAAATGGCTGAACGAGAATGAGGCCGAGGGCGACCGGCTTCCCATCCACGTGGTTCTCGAGGCGGCCTTGCTCGTGTTGGCGGCGAGCATGGCCGTCGCCCTGCTCGTCTTCGGCCTCGCCGCCGCGGCGCCGCAGCACAACGATTCGATGGGGAATACCGGTACGGCCGTGCTCCTGCTCGCGCCGATGATCCCGCTCCAGGCGCTGATCGAGTTCCTGCTCGGCGCGACCCGCTGGCGGGAGGTGATGCGCTACGAGGTGGTCGCCAAGAACGTGATGCAGCCTTATGCCGGGATCGTGGTCGCACTCGGTGCCTGGTGGCTGGGGTGGAAGCAGGAGGGGCTGATCCTCTCCTACATTGCCGGCACGGTCGCGAGCCTTGCCTATAGCGTCTACGGCGTCCGGCGCTGCTTCGGCGGCTTCGCCCTCCGCCGCTTCCGGCCGGACCTGCGCCGGATCGGCCGGCATTTCCGGGCATCGCTGCCGAGCACCGGGATCGATCTGATCGACGCACTGGCGACGCGGCTCGACATCTATGTGGTCGGCGCGCTGCTCGGCGAAACCGCGGCCGGCATTTACGGGATGGCGCGGCAGCTGAGCCTGCCGATCCGCCAGGCCCGCCAGGCGTTCGACGGGATGCTGGTGCCGGTGGTGGCGCGGACCTACACGGAGGCCGGGGCGACCAGCACCGGCCGGTCGACCGCATCGGCGGCGCGGCTGATCCTCCTCGTCCAGCTGGTCGGCGTGATCGTGCTGACGGCGATCGGCCTCCCCTTGCTCCACGCCCTCGGGAAGCGCTTCTTCCTCGGCTATGGCGCCTTGCTCTGCCTGGTCGCCGCCGAGCTGATCCAGGGTGCGTTCGGGGTGAGCGAGCTCATCCTCATCTACAGTCGGCCGCGGGTCGCGGCGGCGATGACGACGGCCTTCATGATCGTCGCGGTCGGCGGGGCAATCCTGCTGGAGCCGCGCTTCGGCCTCACCGGCATCGCCTTCGCCATCCTGCTCAGCACGGCGGCGCGGGCTTTGTGCCGCCGCCTGCTGCTCCGCCATTTCCATGAGGTGGAGATCCCGGCCTCCTATTGGACCGCACCGCTGGCTGCCGCCGCTGCCGGTCTCGCCATCGCCGAGGCGTTGATCTGGAGCTTCGGCAGCGGGCGCGGCTTTGCGATCGCCATCCCCGCTGCACTGGCGGGGCTGGCCGTCTACGGATTGGCGCTGCTGACCTGGGTGCGGATCAGCGGCGAGAACCTGCTCCCCCAAGGCTTCGTCTCCGGCGGGAGCCGAGACGCCGCGGAGGCGCCGGCGCAATGAGGCCGATCGTCCATATCGGCTATCACAAGACGGCCACGACCTGGTTCCAGCGCAGCGTCAATCCCCACGCGCTGAGCCATCGCTGGATCCCGCGCGTGCGGGTCCAGGAGGCCTTGCTCGATCCTTCAGGCATGGCATTCGATGCCGAAAAGGCGCGGGCGCTGCTGATAGACGGCGACGGCGGACGGCCGCCTTTGCTCTGCGAGGAGAATCTGAGCGGCTATATCCACAATGGCGGCCTTCACGGTTTCCTGCCGCCGGCGGTGGCGGAGCGGATCCACGCGGTGCTGCCGGACGCGCAGATCGTCATATTCGTCCGCTCGCAGGTGTCGATGATCGCCGCCTGCTACCGGCAATATGTGCGCGGCGGCGGCACGCACGCGGTTCATCGCTATCTTTTTCCGACTCTGTACCTGAGGGGCGCCTATGCGCAGCCGTTCAAGGTGCCGCGCTTCAGCTTCGATCATTTCGAGTACGATCGCCTGATCGCGCTCTACGACGCTTTGTTCGGGCGCGAGAACGTGCACGTCTATCCCTTCGAGGATCTTTCCGATCCGGCCGCCATGCTGGCGCGCATGGAAACGGATCTCGAGCTCAGGCTGGATCGCGATCGCGTCCGTTTCGACCGGCCGAATGCGTCGTGGACCGATGCCCTGCTCCCCGTGGCGCGTGTCCTCAACCATTTCACCGCGCGCACCGTCGAGGACAAGGAGCATGTCGCCCACATTCCGGGCTTCTACGTCGCCCGTTCGGCTTTGCTCTCCGCGTTGGGTCGCGTCCTGCCCCGCCGCAAGGGCAGCCCGCTGCTCGGCACCCGACTCGAGCGGTGGATCGAGGGTCGCTTTGCCGCCAGCAATGCGCGGCTGCGCGAACTCAGGCCGGGCCTGCTCCCGGAGGACCTCTATCCTTCAGGAGAATCGGAACTGGAAGCGCCCCCGGCCGCGGACACGCCGGAGCGGCCGCCGGGCCTGACGCTGGTCGGGCTGAGATGGTCGCTCTACGCGATCGCGCTGCTGCTCATGATCGCGGGCGCGGTGGCCCTCGTCCGCCTCACTTTTGGTTGAGGCGAGCCTAGTTCAGGATGGCGACCAGCTGGCCGGTGCTGCCGTTCATCGACTTTGCGCCGACGAACAGCTGGAATTGCGATCCGTTGCCCTGCACGAACGTATAGGTGCGGTTGCCGGCAGGAACGCTGGAGCCCTGAAAGGTGGCGGCGAGCGCGCTGGGGCGCAGGCCCGCCGGGCGGCTGCCCGCCGCCTGCAGCGGCGTCACGGAGACCAGGGTCACGGCGTAAGACGAGGCGCCGTCCCGGATGGTGAAGCTGGCGCCGACGGCACCGGTCCAGTCGCCGAGGCCCGTCTGCGCGGCCGAGGCCTGCGCGCGGTTCACGGCGTCGGTGAGCGGGTCGGCCGTGACAGCCGCCGCCAGACGCGAAGTCCAGGATGTGGTTGCGATTCCGACGCTGCCGAGGCCGAGGCCGTAAAGAAGCTTGCGCCGCGAAGTGTGCGTTGTCTGGACCATGGCATCGATCTCCCCCAGGCCGTCCCCACGGCCCCACGACGATTGCACTTGCCTCAGTGCCTTGGCAAAGCACGATAACGAGGCTTCGGGCGCCCGGCAACGGACGAAACGGCAAAGATCGACGAAAAGAACCATTTTGGCAGCGCCGGGGCGCGAAAGGTTCACAAAAGCGCCGCAACCGCGCGGGATCGAGAGCGCATGACCTTGTTCGAAGCCGATCCCGCCGCCCTGATCCACAGCTACGGCTTGTGGATCCTGTTCGCCTTCGTCTTCCTCGAAAGCACCGGCATTCCGCTGCCGGGTGAGACGGCGTTGATCGCCGCGGGCCTTTATGCCGGTGCCAGCCGCGGCATTCCCCTCTGGGCGGTGATCGCGGTCGCCTTCGCCGCGGCGGTGACGGGCGACACGATGGGCTATGCGATCGGCCGCCGGTTCGGATACCGGCTGCTTCAGCGCCACGGCCGCCGCATCGGGATCACCGAACGGCGACTGCGGATCGGTGAATATCTCTTCTTCTGCCATGGCGGGAAGATCGTGTTCTTCGGCCGATTCGTGGCTTTGCTGCGGGTGCTCGCCGCCTTGCTGGCGGGTGTCCACCGCATGCCGTGGCCGCGCTTCGCCTTGATGAACGCGCTCGGCGGCCTTTGCTGGGCCAGCCTGTTCGCTACGGCCGCTTATGCGTTCGGCGATCGCGTCCGGCAGGTCGAGCGGCCGGTGGCGCTGGGGCTGCTCGCGCTCGTGCTGGTCGCGGTCGTCGCTGCCTTCCTGTTCGGGCGGCGCTATGAGGAGAAGCTGGCCGAGCGGGCCGAGCGCGCGTTCGACCGCTCCTAGGCCGCGATCGGAGCCGCTTCGATCTTCCGCCCGCGGCCCCGAGGCGGCGCTTTGCCCGTGCGCGGCGCGGGGCTGCGCGCGATCAGGGCCTGGAGATCGATGAGGCTGCGGACGAGGGCGAGGCCGCGGGGGCCGGCGATGTAGCGCGGCGTCCAGGCCGGACCGAACTTGTCCTTGTAGGCTCGCAGGCCCTCGAAGCCGTAGAGCCGCTCGCCGTGGCGGAAGAGGAAGGAGGCCGCCTTCGCCCAGGCGGGCGACAGGCGGCGCGCCTCGATGCCCGCGAGCGGCGCAAGGCCGAGCGAGAAGCGGCGATAGCCTTGTGCCTTGCCCCACAGCATCAGCTCCGCGAACAGCAGGTCCATCGTGCCGTAGGGCAGGGGCTCACGGCAGCGCATCAGATCGACCGAGAGCTCGGAGCGGTCCGGAGTCGCCCAGATATTGGCGAAGGCGGCGATCCGACCCGCGCAGTCGATGACGATCGCGAAATCGAAGCGGGAGAGGTAGGCACGGTCGAAGCGGCCAAGGCTGAAGCCCTTTTCCGACTGGTGCTTGGTGGCGAGCCATTCGTCGGAGATCGCTTTCAGCTCCGGCCAGATCGCCGGCATTGCGGCGGCGGGGGCGATTTGGAAGCGCGCCCCTTCGCGCTCGGCGCGGCGCACGCACTGGCGCAGCCGGCGCATCTCGGCGCCCTCGAGGCAGAAGGTGGCGAGGTCGACCTGTGCCTCCTCGCCATATTTGACGATTTGCAGCCCCATTTCGATGGCCAGCGGCAGCAGGTCCGGTGTGATCTGGTAGAGGAGGAGGTGCCCTTGGGCGGCATCGGCCTTGGCGCGCAGGCCCCAGAGCAGCTCCGGCCAGGCTTCATAAGGACCGATCGGGTCGCCCATGACGATCCAGCTCCGCCCGCGCACTTGGTACATCAGGAACGCGTCGCCTTCATGGGTGACGAGGAACCTCTTGTCGCCGGTGAAGGCGAGCATCGCCTCGCTTCGATGGGCCGCCGTCAGCGCCGTTTCCGCCACGCCCGGCGGCAGCTCGTCGGAGGCCGCTTCCATCCGGCCGGGGGCGAGGAGGCGCCAGATCGACCAGCCGACGACCAAAATTGCCGCGCCGAAGCTGGCGCGCAGGAACCGGGCGGCATTGGCGCGCAGCGCGAAGCGCCACCAGAGATCGCTGGAATATTCGACATGTTTATAGGCGAAATGGCCAATCCAGACCGACAGGCCGAGGGCAAGCGCGATCATCGCGATCCAGCGCGGCGAGATCGGCTCGGAGGTGAGGGCGGTGCGCCGGTAGAAGGCGCCGCGAGTCCATTGCAGCAGGCCGGCAAGCAGGAGGAGGATCGTCGCTTCCTCGAAATCGAGCCCCTTGCCGAGCGAGAAGAGGGCGCCCGCGATCAGCAGGGCGCGGGCGATCAGGAAGGCGCCGTCCAGCCGCCGGTAAAGGCCCGGCGCGAGCAGCAGCAAGGCGGTGCCGATCAGGCTCGCCGAGAAATGCGAAACCTCGATGAAGGGCAGCGGCTCGACCCGGTGGAGGATGTGGAGTCGCTGCGGCAGCGCCGGCAGCGACCCGGACACGAGCAGGACGACGCCGCCGAGGAAGACGAGCAGGCTCATGAACACCGGCGTGACCGCGCCCGCGACGGCATTGGCGCCGGCGAGCGTGCGCTTGATCGGCCCTTTCGACCTGTGGCCCTCGTGCACCGCCAGCAGCACCGCCGCGATCGCCAGCGGGATCAGGTAGTAGATGACCCGGTAGACGATCAGCGCTGCCAGCAAGGCCGGCGCCGGGCCCGGCAGTACCGCCGCTAGCACGGCTTCAAAGACGCCGAGTCCGCCCGGCACGTGGCTCACCATCGAGACGATGCAAGCGAGCGCGAAGCCAAGCAGGAACAGGGGATAGAGCTGCAGCCCCGCCTGCGGCATCAGCACGAACAAGGCCGCGCTGGCGGCGGCGAGATCGACGATCGCCGCGCCGACCTGCGCCAGCGCCTGGCCCGGCCCGGGCAGCGGCAGCTCCCAGCCCCAGAGCCGGATCGCCCGCCGCCGCCGCGCGACCAGGATCAGCCCCGTCAAAGAAGCGGCGACGATCAGCCCACCGGCAATGCGCTGGGCGGCGACCGAGACGCTGAGATCGGGAATATCGAGCGGCCCCTGATGGGCGAGCAGGGCGAAGGCGGCGACGACGATCAGGCCGGCCCAGAAGCTCAGGGAGGCGAGGGCGATGATCCGCGCGACGTCCGCCGGCGGCACGCCCGCCGCGCCGTAGACGCGCAGCCGCGCGGAGCCGCCGGTGATCAGCGACAGGCCGAGATTGTGGCTGAGGGCATAAGAGGTGAAGGAAGCGAGCGCCGCCGTCCGCCACGGCAGGGGCCGGCCGAGCAGGCGCAGCGCGAGCACGTCGTAGATCGTGAGTGTCAGGTAGGAGAAGGCGGTCAGCGTCAGCGCGGCGCCGATCTGCCACGGCGCCAGCGCCGCCAGCGCGCGGCGCAACTGCCAGAAATGGACCTGGTGCGTCAGCTGGTGGAGCGCGGCGAAGGCGAGGGCGGCGACCGCCAGCGCCAGCGCGAGCGACAAAGGCGCGCGATAGCGACCGATCCGCTCCAGCGGCGGCAGGCGCGGCTCGCTCAGCGTTGCGGCCATCGCTGCCACCGGCGCTCGGCCGTCGCACGCGCTCGCCGCGCGCGGCGAGACGGTCTGCAAAGGAATAGGTCCGAACTCATGTCACATGGCGACGGCACTCCGCGCCTGTCCGGCGGACGCCGTCGATCCTCTCCCCTGTTCCTCCCGGCACGCGCGCCGACTCCGCGCCCGCACCGATTTCCCCGTTTGTAAAGGAGCACGAACAACCGACGGCGCGCAAATGAAGATTTTGTCAGCCCGTCCCTTCCGCCCGCGCGCCGGACGTGACAAGGGGCGGGCATGCACTTCGTTCTTCTCGGCAAGGATCTCCCCGGCGGAGAGAGAAGGCGCCGCAACCGCGCCGCCCATCTCGAATACGTCGCCGACAAGCAGGGCTTGATCGTCTATGCGGGTCCGCTGATCGAGGAGGGGCGAATGATCGGCAGCATCTTCGTCTTCGACGTGCCCGACCGGGCGGCGCTCGACGCCTATGTCGCCGGCGACCCCTATTTCCGCGAGAACATCTTCGAGAGCGTCCAGATCTGGGAGAGCCGCTGGATCGTGCCGGAGCGCGAGCCGGGCTTCCTCCAGGCCGAAGCCGAGCGCGCCCGCGCGGCCGAATAGAGGCCGGCGGGCGGCTCAGCCGCTGGCTGCGTCTATGCCACCACCGTATCGACGTGGTGCAGCATCGCGCCGGCCAAGTCGGCGGCGGGCAGGCTACTCGCCGTGTCCGCTCCAAAGACATGGTCGGGCAGGCGGCGCTCTCCCGCATCGATCGTGCCGAACATCAGCGCATCGGGACTTCCGGACCCGTCGCCAAGCCCGATCTGGTGGCCGAGCTCGTGCATCACCGCGGTGAGCAGGTCCATGTGCCCGCCGGCGCCGGTCCCGGCCGCTGCAGTGAGGAAGGTCCCGGAGCCGCTGAACTCGCTGTCCTCCTCCGGGGTCGTGTCGATGAACCAGTTGAAGCCGGCGGCGTCGCTGTCGATGGTGATATGTCCGGCGGTGCTCAGACCGAGGAGCACTCCCGACAAGTTCTCGACGTCGAAGGTGACCGCGTGCATCGTCGCGAGCTGATCGGCGGTGGCGCCGGCCGCGGCCCAGCGGTCGATCGCCGCGCCGACGATCTGGTCGAGGCCGGCCTGGGTCAGGACATCGCCGCCGTCGGCGGGCGCGGAATGCGCCTCGGCGGCCATCAGCGGGCTGGGCGGCGGCGGGGGAGGCGCGGGCAGGCTGGGCTGCGGCACGCTCGCCAGATTGTGCCAGCCATGGGCGTCGACCGTGCTCTGATTGACTGCGCTTCCCGTCGACGACCCAACGTTCTGGCCCTGGACGAAACTGACGACCGCGGCCGTGTCGTCGAGGCCTCCGGGATAGCCCTTGATGAAGATGTCGGTGTTGAAGCGCTGGCGGAGGCGGAAATCCTCCTGCCCGGCGCCGAGGTTGGCGCCGCTGCCGCCGAGCGTGTTGCCGCTGATGTCGAGATCGATCGTCTCGGCATTGGTCGAATTGGAGCCGAACGTGCCATTGATGCCGTTCGGCGTCCCGCCCACGCCCGCCGCATCCGTGTTGTGGATGACGTTGTTCGTGACTGTCGCGTTGAAGTGTCCGCCGACCAGGCTGGCTCCGCCGACCGACATGGCAATCCCGGCATTGCCGTAATGCTGGATGTCGTTGCCGCTGATGGCGGTCGTAAAGGTGCCCTGGTTGTGCAACTCGGCGCGGATCGCCGAGATTCCGGCAGCCGAGCCTGAAAAGGCGGTGCTGGTGCCGATCACATTGTTGTCGATCTGCCCTTCCACCAGGGTGCTGGTGACTCCGGTGCTGCTCGCCGTACCGGCCAAGACGAGGATATCGGCGCCGGCCTGCACGCCGAGATTCCCGGCGGTGAGCTGGAAGTGGTTGCCGGAGACGTCGTAACGCAGATGGCCGTCGAAATTCGCGGTCGTGACCGAGACGCCCCCGCCGAGGTCGGTCGCGCGCTCGCCGTTGAAATTGTTGCCGTCGATCGTGACGTCGATCGAAGCGCCCGCCGAGCCCGCGCCGCCGCTGGCGCCGACGCCGATGCTGTCGCCGCGATTGTGCGCGAACGTGTTGCCGTCGATGAAATAGGCGACGCTCGGCGCATTCTCGACGTCGATCAGGATGCCGTCATTGCCGGTCGCGGCGTTGTTGTCGTGGATGAAGTTGTTGGAGATGGTCAGCCCGGCCAGCGTGCCGCCATTGTTGTCGACCCGGATATTGTCCGTAAACCCGCCGCTGATGTTGTTGCTGTCGAGAAAGTTGGTGCCGTGCGGATCGAGGAGCCGCACGCTGCCCTCGTTCTGGGCGGCACTGTCGCCGTTGGACCCGTTGATCGTCGTGTAGCGCATGACGAGATTGCTGCTGCTCTCGCTCTCCACGGCGAAGTTGGAGGCATCGTTGATCTGCATCCGATCGAGGGTGACGTTCGACGCGTTGTTCAGGTAGACGCCGATGCCGATGCCGTTGCTGGCGCCGTTATTGGCGGTCGTGCCGGTTGCTCCGACGATATGCTGGATCGTGCCGCCCGATCCGTCGCCTCCCTGGGTGGTGTCGGATCCGCCGGTGACGTGGAAGAAGCCGCCGGAGCCGGTATTGACCAGCGAGATGCCGACGCTCGGGTCCGCCGCGGCGGTGTTGTTGCCGGACGAGATGTCGTGGAAGGTCATGCCGGCCGCGCCGATGGTGACGTTGGCGACGTTGACCGCGGTCGCGCTGGTCGACGTCACGCTGTTGCCGCTGCCCTGGACGGTGATGGTGCCGCCGCCGGTGGCGTTGATGCCGATGCCGCCGGCGGTGGCGATGCTGAATCCGCCGTTGAGCGCCAGCGAGCCGGTGTTGCCGACGAAGTTGATCGCGCCGGCGTCGCCGGTCGAGATGGTGCCGCCGCCGCTGAAGCTCGTGTTCGCGGAGGAACCGGTGATCTCGATGCCGCCGTTCGCCTGGGTGCCGGTGATCGTCGTCGCTCCGGTGACGGTGAAGTCGCCCGAGACGTTCTCGAGGTCGACGGCGCCGCCGGTCGAGCCGGTCGAAGCCGCGCTGTTGAGTGTGACGTGGACGGTGCCGCCCTGATCGATGTCGACGACCTGCCCGGCGCCGGACTTGCCGATGTCGGAGATTGTGGCCGTGCCGACGCTGCCATTGCTGTCGGAAATGCCGGCGCGAGTGACGTCGCCGATGTCGAGGCCGGAGACATGGTTGTTCTGGGCGAGATCGACGGCGTCATGACCGGCGCCGCTGACTTCGGTGCCCGTCACGACGATGGTCGGACGGGTGCCGGCATGCTCGATCGTGGTCGAGCCGATGACGAGATCCTCGCCGCCGCCGACCAGGGTCTGGCCGTTGAGCAGGTGGATGCCGTCCGCTTCGGTATAGGTGCCGGTACCGCCGCGCAGGTAGATGGTGTCGCCGGCATGCGGGCCGTTGGCCGTGCCCTGCGCCGCGTCGAACGCGGCGATGCTCGTATAGGGATTGGCCTCGGTGCCCGTATTCGCGCTCCCGACCGCGCTGTTATCGATGAACCAGACATGCTGGCTGACGTTGACGGTGACCGTCGCCGTGTCGCTTGCCCCCTCCGAATCGGTGAGGGTGTAGGTGAAGGAATCGACGCCGTTGAATCCGGGCGCGGAGATGTAGGTGAACGACCCGTCGGGATTCATCGACACGTGGCCGCCATTGGCGCCGGTGGCGTCGAAGGCGCTGACGTGGGTTTGGCCGGCGCCGCCGCCGAGCGGCTCGTCGTCGGTGTCGTTGGCGAGGACTCCGGTCGCCGCCGGCACGGTGAGCGTCACGTTGCCGATGGCGCTGTAGCTGTCGTCATTGGCGACCGGCGCCGTATTGTCGGCCGCGCCATGGATGGTGACGATGACGTCCTGGTCGGCCAAGCCGCCATGGCCGTCGGACACCTCGACCGTATAGGTCTGGGTGAGCGTGTCGCCCGCGTTGAGGCTGTCGAGCGCCGCATCGGAGACGCTGAAGTGCCAGCCGACACTGTGGGTGCCGTCATTGACGGGATCCAGGGTGAAGCTGCCGAGATAGCCGGAGCCCTGCGCGGTCGCGGTGGCGCTGTGCGTGTCGGTCGTGTCCGCATCGGTGAAGGCAACGCTGCCGTCGGCATGATGGACCGCGACATTCTCGTTGGGATCGTTGTTCGGCAGCTCGGTCACCGAACCGGTGGCGGTCGTGTTGCCGGTGTCGATCAGGGGCGCGTCGTTACTGCCGGTGACGGTCACGGCAATCGACGAGGTCGAGGTCGCGCCATGCTCGTCCTGGATGGTGTAGCTGAGGTTGACCACCTGGCTTTCGCCGACCGCGAGATGGTCGAAATCGGCGCCCGGGTTGAATTGCACCTGGTTGCCGACGACGGTGGCGCTTCCCTGGCCTGAAGGTGCCGAGGCGGCCGTGACGGTGAGGACTGCCCCGTCGTCGACGTCGTGGTCGTTGGCGAGGACGTTGATCGTCACCGGCGCATTTTCGTCGGTGGTGGCGGTATCGGCGACGGCGACCGGTGCATCATTGCTGCCGGTGACGGTGACGGCGATTGTGGACGTCGAGGTCGCGCCGTGCTCATCCTGGATCGTGTAACTGACGTTCACGACCTGAGACGCCCCCGCGGCGAGATGGTCGAAATCAGTGCCCGGGTTGAACTGGACCTGGTTGCCGACGATCGTGGCGGTGCCCTGGCCTGAAGGCGCGGAGGCAGCGGTGACGGTGAGGACCGCCCCGTCGTCCGGATCGTGGTCGTTGGCGAGCACGTTGATCGTGACGGGCGCATTCTCGTCGGTCGTGGCGGTGTCGGCAACGGCGACCGGCGCGTCGTTGCTGCCGGTGACGGTGATGGCGATCGTCGAGGTAGACGTCGCCCCATGCTCGTCCTGGATGGTATAGCTGACATTGACGACCTGGCTCGCACCAGCGGCGAGATGATCGAAGTCGGTGCCCGGGTTGAACTGGACCTGGTTGCCGACAATCGTGGCGGTGCCCTGTCCCGACGGCGCCGAGGCGGCCGTCACAGTAAGGACGGCTCCATCATCCGGGTCATGATCGTTGGCGAGGACGTTGATCGTCACCAGCGCGTTCTCGTCGGTCGTCGCGGTATCGGCGACGGCGACCGGCGCGTCATTGCTGCCGGTGACGGTGACCGCGATTGTCGAGGTCGAGGTCGCGCCATGCTCGTCCTGAATCGTGTAGCTGACGTTGACCACCTGGCTCGCCCCGGCGGCGAGATGATCGAAGTCGGTGCCCGGGTTGAACTGGACCTGGTTGCCGACGATCGTGGCGGTGCCCTGTCCAGACGGCGCGGAGGCGGCCGTGACGGTGAGGACCGCCCCGTCGTCGACGTCGTGGTCGTTGGCGAGGACGTTGATCGTGACCGGCGCATTCTCGTCGGTCGTGGCGGTGTCGGCGACGGCGACCGGCGCGTCGTTGCTGCCGGTGACGGTGATGGCGATCGTCGACGTCGACGTGGCGCCATGCTCGTCCTGGATGGTGTAGCTGACATTGACCACCTGGCTCGCGCCCGCGGCGAGGTGATCGAAATCGGTGCCGGGATTGAACTGGACCTGATTGCCGACAATTGTAGCAGTCCCTTGTCCGGACGGCGCCGAGGCGGCCGTGACGGTGAGGACGGCCCCGTCATCCGGGTCGTGATCGTTGGCGAGCACGTTGATGGTCACCGGCGCATTCTCGTCGGTCGTGGCGGTGTCGGCGACGGCGACGGGCGGATCGTTGACCCCGGTCACGGTGATGGTCAGCGTCGAGCTCGACTGGGCGCCGTGCTCATCCTGCATCGTGTAGGGGATCGTCACCGTCGCGGTGGCGCCGGCGGCGAGATGGTCGAAGTCGGTGCCCGGGTCGAAGTGGACCTGATTGCCGACGATCGAGACCGTGCCCTGGCCGGGCGTCCCGGTGGCGGAGACGAGGCTGAGCGTGTGCCCGTCGTCCACGTCCGTATCATTGGCGAGCACGTTGACGCTGATCGGCGTGTTCTCGTCGGTGGTCGCGGCGTCGGCATGGGCGACCGGCGCGTCGTTGGTGCCGGTGATGGTGACGGTGACGGTCGAGCTCGACTGCGCGCCATGCTCGTCCTGCATCGTGTAGTTGAGCGTCACCGTCGCGGTGGCGCCCTGGGCGAGATGATCGAAATCCGTCCCCGGATCGAACACGATCTTGCCGTTGGAGATCGAGGCGCTGCCTTGTCCGGAGGGCGCTACCACCGAGACGAGGCTTAGGACGGCGCCGTCGTCGACGTCGGTGTCGTTGGCCAAGGCGTCGATCTGGAGGATTTGGTTCTCGGTGCCGGCGGCGGTGTCGGCATGGGCGACGGGCGCATCGTTGGTGCCGGTCACAGTGACGGTCAAGGTCGATGTCGACTGCGCGCCATGCTCGTCTTGTATGGTGTAGCTGACCACCACATTCTCGGTCGCGCCCTGGGCGAGATGGTCGAAATCAGTGCCGGGATTGAACTGAACCTGGTTGCCGACGATCGTGGCAATGCCCTTGCCGTTCGGCGCGATCGCCGAGACGAGGCTGAGGACCGCGCCATGGTCGACGTCCGTGTCGTTGGCGAGGACGTTGGCGGTGACCACCTGGTTCTCGCCGGTCGTGGTCGTGTCGGGATGGGCGACCGGCGCATCGTTGGCGCCGACGATGGTGATGCGCAGCGTGCCGGTATCGGTGAGGCTGCCGTCCGAGACCGTATAGTTGAAGCTGTCGATCGCGGTCTCGCCCTGCGCGAGCGCCTGGGCGGAGGCGTTCAGCGTGTAGGTGTAGCTGCCGTCGGTATGGAGGACGAGCGTGCCGTAGGTGCCGCTGAAGGTGCCGGCGACGGCGTGGAGCGGATCGTGCTCGAAATCATAATCGTTGGCGAGCACGCCATTGGCGGCGTTGGCGTTGATGCTGCCCTGATCCTCGCCGATGGTGGCCGTATCGTCGAAGGCGATCGGCGCATTGTTCTGGGTGAGGTCGATCAGCGCGTCAGCGAATTGGACCTTCTCGACATGGAGCAGGCGGTCGGTGCCGTCCGGGCCGGTGCCGGGCCCGCCGGGGCCGTTCTCGGAGACGAAGAAATTGGCGCCGTTGCTGTAGAAAATGTAATCCTTGATCGAGCCGGAGAAGACCGCCGTATCGGTGCCTTGTCCGCCTTCGAGGAAGTCGTTCCCCGCCCCGCCGATCAGAATGTCGTCGCCCGCGCCACCTTGGAGCTTGTCGTCGCCGGCGCCGCCGATCAGCGTATCGTTATCCTTAGTGCCCTTGAGATCGTCGTTGCCCGAAGTGCCAATGATCGTCGCCACGTCCCTCTCCTCTTCGTATTCCATAGAACGAAGTGACTGGGACGTGTAAAACCGTGGAATCGTGACTGGCGGCCCTCGGACCACCGAACGCGTCACGCCCTAATTACCTAATGTTTTCCGGCCCCCGGTCCTTAGCCGCCCGCGAGAATCCCCCATGGAATCTTGCGCGCCGCGACTCACCCTCGCTCTTTCCCCCAATGAACCACATGGTGACCCGCTGCCGACTTCGTGTCTACAGCAGATTTAGCCGGAATGACTTCCGGTTTTCTGGCCTTGGGACGGCGAAGCGCGCCAGCCGCCGCACGTCGACCGGGCTTCACAGACGCGGCCGTTTCGAGGACAGAGGATCGGACGATGACCCGCCGCCTCAAGCCCCTGACGCCGCTCGCGCCCGAGCAGAGGCGCGCGTCCAGCCCCCGCGACCATGCCGCCCTCTCGGCCTCGGCGGGGACCGGCAAGACACATGTGCTGACGGCACGCGTGCTGCGCTTGCTGCTGGCCGGGGTCGATCCGTCGACCATCCTCTGCCTGACCTTCACCAAGGCCGGCGCGGCCGAGATGGCCGACCGGATCCACGCGCGGCTCGCCCACTGGGTGCGGCTCGGCGACAAAGCGCTGAAGGCGGAGCTGGCAGCGCTTGGCGAGGATTTTTCCGACGAGAGTCTGCGCCGCGCCCGTACCCTGTTCGCCCGCGTTCTCGACGCGGCGGGGGGCGGGCTCCGGATCCAGACCATCCACGCCTTCGCCCAGAGCCTGCTTGCCGCCTTTCCGGCGGAGGCGGGGCTGGTGCCCGGCTTCCGCCCGCTGGAGGGGCGCGAGGAGCAATTGCTGGCACGCTCGACTCTCGCCGAACTGACGGTTCGCGCCGAGGCGGGCGGCGATCTCGGCCTGATCGCCGACATGCAGGCGCTGAGCCACCGGCTCGGCGAAGGCGGCGCCGAGGGCTTCCTGAAGCAATGCGCGCGCGCGCCGGACGCGATGGGGGCGCTCGGGCCGCGCGAGGGGATCGAGGCGCGCCTGCGCCGCCTGTTCGGCCTGCCGAGCGGCGACATCGAGGACGCGATCGCCCGGGAATGCTGCGACGAGTTGTTCGAGATGGAGGCGCTCGGGCGGATAGCCGCCGCCAACCGCGCCTGGGGCACCAAGACCGGCCTCGATTGCTGCGACATCGTCGCCGCCTGGCAGGCGGGGGAGGGGGCGCAGCGCAGTGCCGGCCTCGTTGTCCTGGCCGGCGTGGTCCTGCGCAAGGACGGCGAGGCGAAGGCGGTGACGGCGGGGCAGATCAAGGCGGATCCCGATTACGAGGCCCATGCCGCGCGGCTGGTCGAATGCTGCCGGCGGCTGCTCGGGATGCGGCGCACCGCCGCCTTCGTCGCCTGCCTCGCAGCGGGGCTGCGGGCGGGGCAGGCCTTCGCGCTCGCTTACGCCGCCGCCAAGCGTGCCAACGGCGTCGTCGACTTCGACGATCTTATCCGTTGGACCGAACGGCTGCTGCTGGCGCCCGGCATGGGCGACTGGGTCCGCTACAAGCTCGACCAGGCCACCGACCACATCCTTGTCGACGAGGCGCAGGACACGAACGCGGCGCAGTGGAACATCGTCCGCGCCCTCGCGCTCGAATATTTCGCGGGGGAGGGGGCGAGCCGGCGCCACCGTACCATCTTCACCGTCGGCGACTACAAGCAGGCGATCTTCGGTTTCCAGGGCACCGATCCGCAGGCGTTCGAAATCGCCCGCGCGTGGTTCGCCCGCGAAGCCCTTTCGGCTGAACACGATTTCCTCGATTTGTCGATGGACCGCAGCTTCCGCTCCGCGCCGCCGATCCTCAGTGCGGTGGACGGACTGATCGCCCATCTCGGCCATGCTGCCCTCGGCCTCCCGCGCGCTCCTAACCGGCACGAGGCGCATCACGGCGACCGCCCCGGCTCTGTCACGCTCTGGCAGCCCTTCGTGGAGGAGCTGGACGAGGGTGCGGACGAGGAGGGGGGCGAGGAGGGCTGGATCAGCGATACGGTCCGCCTCTACGCCGCGCGGCTGGCGCGGCAGATCCGCCGCTGGCTCGACCAGCCCTTCCTGGTGAAGAGCAAAGGGAGGCCGTTGCGGCCGGAAGATATCTTGATCCTCGTCCGCCGCCGCGGCGACCTCGCCTCTTTGATCGTCGCGCGTCTGCATGCGGAGGGCGTGCCGGTCGCCGGCGTCGACCGGCTGCTGCTCACCGCGCCGCTGGCGGTGAAGGACCTGCTCGCCGCCATCCGCTTCGCCGCCCAGCCGCTCGACGACCTCAACCTCGCCGCTCTGCTGGTCTCGCCACTGTTCGGCTGGTCGCAGGACATCCTGTTCGAGGCCTCGTTCGGGCGCGACGGCGCGCTCTGGCCGCACGTCCGCGCCCGCGGCACAGACGAAGCGGCGATGGCGGGGCTGCAGTCGATCCTCGCCATGGCCGATTATGCGACGCCGCACCAATTCCTCGAGACGTTGCTCAGCGGGCCGCTCGACGGCCGCCGGAAATTGCTCGAACGGCTCGGGCCGGAGGCGCGCGACCCGATCGAGGAATTGCTTTCGGCGGCGCTCGACTTCGAGACCTCGGCTGCCGGCCCATCGCTCCAGCGCTTCCTCGACTGGTTCGCGCGCGGCAGCGTCGAGATCGTCCGCGATCCGTCCGCGCCGCTCGACGCGGTGCGGGTGATGACCGTCCACGGCTCGAAGGGCCTGCAGTCGCCGGTCGTGATCCTCGCCGATGCCTGCGCCGACCCGGACCGGCGCGGCGGCGGCTTCGGCGGCGGCTTCGCGAAGCTGAAGACGGAGGAGGGGGCCATTCCCGTCTTCCGCCCGC
Source organism: Allosphingosinicella sp. (assembly GCA_036269695.1). Classification (GTDB taxonomy): domain Bacteria; phylum Pseudomonadota; class Alphaproteobacteria; order Sphingomonadales; family Sphingomonadaceae; genus Allosphingosinicella. The sequence goes on from DATBDY010000007.1 coordinate 172,455, forward strand.
GCAAGGACGAGGTCGGCGAGCCGCTCCGCAGCCAGGTCGAAGCGCAGGACCGGCTCGAGCGGGAGGAGCATTGGCGTTTGCTCTATGTCGCCATGACCCGCGCCGAGGAGCGGCTGTTCATCGGCGGCGCGCTCGGCCCCGCGGACCGCGGCAGCCCACCCGAATCGAGCTGGTACGCCGCGCTCGACGCGACTCTCGGCGGCATGGGTGCCGAATGGGAGAACGATCCCGTCTGGAACCGCGCCCGCACCTTCGGCGAGGCGCCGCAGCCGGGCAAGGGCGAAGCCCGCGAAGCCGCCGCGCGGATGCCGGTGCCGGACTGGGCCCGCCGCTCGGCGCCGGTCGAGGCACGTCCGCCGCGGCCGCTCGCGCCGTCGTCGCTGGGCGACGAGGATGTCGCCGATCCACCGCCCTCCGCGGCGATGCGGGAGGCTGCGGAGCGGGGGCGGCTGCTCCATCGCCTGTTCGAGCGGCTGCCCGACGTGCCGCCGGCCGAGCGGGCGGAGCGGGCGGAGCGCTGGCTGGAGCAATCGGCGGGCGTCGTCGATCCGGCTCTACGGCAGGCGCTCGTCGCCGCTGCCTGCCGGATAGTCGACGATCCCGCCCATGCGGAGCTGTTCGGTCCCGAAGCGCTCGCCGAGGCGCCGATCGCGGCGGTGATCGGGGAGGGGCTGGTCGTCTCCGGCACCGTCGATCGGCTGCTCGTTCTGGACGACCGGATCGTGCTCGCCGACTTCAAGACCGGCCGTCGCGCGCCGGCCTCGCTGGACGAGATCCCCACGGCCCATCTGAGGCAGATGGCCGCCTATTCGGAAGCGTTGAGGCGGATCTTCCCCGGTCGCCGCATCGAGGCGAAATTGCTCTACACCGCTGCGCCCGCTCTCTATGACCTGCCGGACGATCTCATCGCCCGTCACATTCCGCGCCCGCGGGAGGTTGAGCCGCAGCCCTGATCTTCCTACATGCGATTCAATCCCCAAGGAGACCGAAATGGGCACCAAGACCGTTACCGACGACAGCTTCCAACAGGAAGTGCTCGGCTCCGACAAGCCGGTCCTGGTCGATTTCTGGGCCGAATGGTGCGGCCCCTGCCGGATGATCGCGCCGGCGCTCGAGGAGATCGGCCGCGAGCTAGCCGACAAGGTGTCCGTCGTGAAGCTCAACATCGACGACAATCCCGATGCCCCGGCCCGCTACGGCGTGCGCGGCATCCCGACGATGATCCTGTTCAAGAACGGCGCCCCCGCCGCCACCAAGGTCGGCGCCGCGCCCAAAACCCAACTCCAGAGCTGGCTCGAAGGGCAGCTGGACGCTTCCCCCACCGCCGCGAAGGCGTAGGGCTATCGTGGACCGCGCGATCGCCTAACGCGCGGCGCCGTAACCGCCGAACAACCGGACGATCTCGGCCTGTTGCGCTTTGGCTTCCGGCGAGCCGCTGCCGCTCCGCCCGGTCTGCCGAGTCACCAGCATCACCGGCGTCGAGCCGTTGTCGTTCCTGAGCCGTACGTCCGCGCCGCCATCGAGCAGCGCGCCGACCGCCGCCGCGCAGCGGGTCCTGACGGCGCGGTGCAGCGGGGTCACCCCGTTCTGGTCGGTCGCGTTCGGATCTGCCCCCGCCTCGATCAGGATGGCAATGGTCGCGGACTGACCGGCCGGGTCCCACCGCGCGGAGCCCGGACTTCCGTCGGCCGCATAATGAAGCGGGGTCGCTCCGCGCCGGTTCCTCGCGGCGACGTCCGCGCCGAGGCCGATCAGCGCGCGCGCGATCTCCGGGCTGTGGGCGGCCGCGGCGACATGAAGCGCGGTGTCGCCGGCATAAACATGGTGGCTGATCTCGGTGAGGAATCTGTCCGTGCTCGCCGCCCGCGTCGCACCCTCCTTCAGGGTCGCAGTTGCAAGGCGGGGATCCGCGGTCACCAAGGCGAGCGCTGCCGGGCGGTCGCCGGACGCGATCGCGGCCATCAGCTGCCAGAGCATGAGATCGTCCGGCATATTCATTCCGGCGGCTCCGTTCCCTCGAGCCCCCGCGTATCGGGCCTGAACTTCTCGTGTCGCGGCAATTCGTCCGTCGGCTCGAACCAGGCGATGCGGCTGCCCCAGAAGATGTGGAAGCCCGGCGGCAGGCGGTCCGGTTCGTCGAGGGTGGCGACGCTGAAGTCGACTGTCTCGGGCTGGTGGTCGACCTCCATCAGGAAGGGCGTGCCGCAATTGCCGCAGAAGGTGCGGTGGCCGAAGCTGCTCGATGGAAAGCTCTTCAGCCGGCCCTCGCCCCGAGTCCAGACGAGATGGCCGGCGGGGACGCTCGCGAAAACCATCGCCGGGGCGCCGCTATTGCGCTGGCAGGTGCGGCAATGGCACCAGCCGGTGTCGAAGGGCACGCTCGTCAGTTCGTAACGCACCGCGCCGCAGGCGCAGCCGCCGGTCCAGGGCTTTTCGTCCATGGCAACAGGGCTAAGCGGCGACGGGAGACGCCGTCAATCCTCGCGGAAACCATGGACGCCGCCGCCGCCAATCACTATGTCGCAGGCAGCGCGCTCATGGGGAGCGCCGTCGGACGGATTCGCGCGTGCAGTTCCTGCTTGTCCTTTCTGCGATGCTTGCCAGCCTCACCGGATTCATGTCCGGCGACCGGGCCGCCGAGCCGCGCCATGTGGAGCAGGCGGTGGCGGCGGCATCGGCCATCGCGGACGTCGCGCCGGCCGTCCGCCAGGCGGAAGCCGCGGCGCCGCTCGCTCTGCCCGCCGCGTCCGTTCCGGCCGCCGCCCAGACCCTCTATCCCGCGGCCCTCGCGGCCCTGACCGGCCTCGCCCCGGTCGACGAGCGCCGGCTCGAATAGAGCCGCCGGCCCGGCCGATCCGGGCCCGATCGACAGTTTCACGTCCGCGTGCGCCCTGGGCGCACCGCCTCATCAGCTTATCACAGGGATTCCCAGCATGTTCGCCGGTTTTGCCAAGGCCATTTTCGGGTCGTCCAACGACCGCTACGTCCGCTCGCTCCACAAGATCGTCGACCGGATCAACAGCTTCGAGCCCACCATCTCGGCGATGACCGACGAGGAGCTCGCCCAGCAGACATTGCTTTTCCGCCAGCGCCTGGCCGAGGGCGAGGAGCTGGACGATGTCCTGCCGGAGGCCTTCGCCACCGTCCGCGAGGCGGCCAAGCGCACGCTTGGGCAGCGCCATTACGACGTCCAGATGATCGGCGGCATCGTCCTCCACCGCGGCGAGATCGCCGAGATGCGGACGGGCGAGGGCAAGACGCTCGTCGCGACGCTCGCCGTCTATCTCAACGCGCTGGAAGGGAAGGGCGTCCACGTCGTCACCGTCAACGACTATCTCGCCCGCCGCGACGCGGACTGGATGGGCCAGATCTACCGCTTCCTCGGCATGACCGTCGGCGTGATCGTTCCCAACCTCACCGACCAGCAGCGCCGCGACGCCTACGGCTCCGACATCACCTACGGCACGAACAACGAGTTCGGCTTCGATTACCTCCGCGACAACATGAAGTACGACCGCCCCTCGATGGTGCAGCGGCCGTTCAACTACGCCATCGTCGACGAGGTGGACTCGATCCTGATCGACGAGGCCAGGACGCCGCTCATCATCTCCGGCCCCACCGACGACAAGTCCGAGCTCTACATGTCCGTCGACGAGATCGTGAAGGGGCTCGACCCGGCGGATTACGACGTCGACGAGAAGCAGAAGTCGGTCGTCCTCACCGAGGACGGCACCGAGAAGATGGAGCGGCTGCTGGAGAATGCCGGGCTGCTGGTCGGCTCCAACCTCTACGACTTCGAGAACACGCTCGTCGTCCACCACCTCAACCAGGCCCTGCGCGCGAACGTCATGTTCAAGCGCGACATCGATTACATCGTGAAGCAGGGCAAGATCATCATCATCGACGAGTTCACCGGCCGCATGATGGAGGGCCGCCGCTGGTCGGACGGTCTCCACCAGGCGGTCGAGGCCAAGGAACGGGTCGATATCGAGCCCGAGAACCAGACCCTCGCCTCGATCACCTTCCAGAATTATTTCCGCCTCTATCCCAAGCTCGGCGGCATGACCGGCACCGCCGCCACCGAGGCGGCCGAGTTCTGGGACATCTACAAGATGAACGTCGTCACCATCCCCACCAACGTGCCGGTGAAGCGGATCGACGACGACGACGAATTCTACAAGAACCAGGAAGACAAGTTCGGCGCGATCGCCAAGGCGATCAAGGAGAAGCAGGAGATCGGCCAGCCGGTGCTGGTCGGCACCGTCTCGATCGAGAAATCGGAATTGCTCTCCGAATATCTCGAGCGCGAAGGGGTGAAGCACGAAGTGCTGAACGCCCGTTATCACGAGCATGAGGCCCACATCGTCGCCCAGGCGGGCCGCTATGGGGCGGTGACGATCGCCACCAACATGGCCGGCCGCGGCACCGACATCCAGCTCGGCGGCAATGTCGAGTTCCGGCTCGATGACGAGCTCTCCGGGATCGAGGATGGGCCGGAGCGCGAGGCGGCAATCGCCCGGATCAAGCGCGAGGTCGCCGAGGAGAGGGAGCGGGTGCTCGCCGCCGGCGGCCTGTTCGTGCTCGGCACCGAGCGCCACGAGAGCCGCCGTATCGACAACCAGCTGCGCGGCCGCTCGGGCCGCCAGGGCGACCCGGGCCTCAGCCGCTTCTACCTCAGCCTCGACGACGATCTGCTGCGCATCTTCGGCCCGCAGACAATGTTCGCGCGGCTGATGAACAAGAACCTCGCCGACGGCGAGGCGATCGTCTCGCCGTGGATTTCGAAGGCCATCGAGACCGCGCAGAAGAAGGTCGAGGCGCGCAATTACGACATCCGCAAGCAGGTCGTCGAATATGACGACGTCATGAACGACCAGCGCAAGGTCATCTACGAGCAGCGCGCCGACATCATGGACGCGGAGACGGTCGGCGACGTCGTCACCGACATGCGCTCGGAAGTGGTCAACGCCATCGTCGGCGAGGCCTGCCCGCCCAACACCTATCCCGAGCAATGGGACCTGAAACTGCTGAAGGAGCGGCTCAGCCACGTCTTCGGCATCGAGCCGCCGGTCGAGGATTGGCTGAAGGAGGAATCGGTCGACCCGGAGATGCTGGTCGAACGCATCCAGGAGATCGCCGACAAGCAGATCGCCGACAAGATGGCCGAGATCACGCCGGAAAGCGGCGTGCAGATCGAGAAGAGCGTGCTGATCCAGTCGCTCGACCATCATTGGAAGGAGCATCTCGCGATGCTCGACGCGCTGCGCCAGATCATCCACCTGCGCGCCTACGCCCAGAAGAAGCCGATCGACGAGTATAAGCACGAGGCGTTCCAGCTGTTCGAGCGGATGCTCGTCCTGATCCGCGAGGACGTGACGCGGACGCTGGCGATCGGCACCTTCTACCAGCCGCAGCCGCAATTCCAGGAGATGCCGGACTTTTCGGGCCTGACCGACCTGTCGTCGCTCCAGAATTTGCAGGCGCTGCAGGGGCTTCAAGGATTGCAGGGGCTGCCCGACTTCATCACCAACCATATCGATCCGCTCAGCGGCGACGACGACACGGTCGACATCGACGCCGGCACGGGCGCGATCCTCTCGCGCCTGCCGCCGCTGCAGATCGAGCAGCCCTCAATGCCGCGGGACGTCAACGTGGCGGAGCTGCCGACCGTCAGCCGCAACGCGCCGTGCCCCTGCGGCTCGGGGCTCAAGTACAAGCACTGCCACGGGCAGCTGACGTAACCGAAAAGATCCTCCTCTGAGCTCTGCTCAGGGGAGGGGAACCATGCGCAGCGTGGTGGAGGGGCCGGTTCCGTGCCAATGCCCCTCCACCGCACTTCGTGCGGTCCCCCTCCCCTGCAATTGCAGGGGAGGACTTTTCAGGCCACCTTGAACCCTTCCTTGTTCATCATCGAGGTCAGCCGGGCATTCTGCTCGGCCGACAGGCTCTGGTGGAAGCTCGGGAAGACCTCCTCTTCCTCCATCCGCATATGCTCGTGGATCATCGAGCGGAAATCGCGGACGCGGGCCAGCCAGTCGGGGCTGTCCTTCGGCATCGTCTCCAGCTCGTAAAGGTAGGTCTTCACATAGCCGTGCTCGGAATTGAGCGCGTCGGCGTCGTGGGCGAGGTTCGCCTCGCGAAGCGCCGGATAGACGACATTCTCTTCCTCCACGGCATGCTTATCGAGCGCGTATTTCAGCTTCATGAGGAGGTGCGAGCGCATCATCGTCTGGCTGTCGTCGGTCGCCTCGATCTTGTCGAAAATGGCCAGGGTCATCTGGTGCTCGGCCTTGAGCGCGTCGAACCAGTCGCCGGTGAGGCCGGTCGAATATTGGACGAACAGCTTGCGGCCGACATTGGCGGCGATGCCGATCGCCGCGCCGGCGAGCGCCGCGCCCGCGATCACGCCGGTATTGCCGCTGCCCCAGCTGAAGGCGCTCTTGTCGCTGCCGCTGCGCGAACGGCTGCTCTGCTTGGAATCGGTCCTGGTTGCCATCGGGCCCTCCTGGTGAACTCGGGCGAAGGAACCGCCGGGCAGTGCCCCCGGTTCCGGCGCCGCCGCCGCGGTTAAGCGATTGTTTCAGGAGCTTTACGGCTTCGTGCGGCAGGCCGTTTCGGCAACGCGCCCACTGGCCGGGACCTTGGGCGCGTCCGGATCGTTCGGGCCGCAAACAAAAGGAGAGCCCCATGAAAGCGCTGGTCTGGCACGGCAAGCAGGACATCAGATGCGACAACGTTCCTGATCCCGAAATCGAGGATCCCAAGGACGCGATCATCAAGGTGACGAGCTGCGCGATCTGCGGCTCCGACCTCCACCTCTTCCACAATTACATTCCGGCGATGATGCCGGGAGACGTCGTCGGCCACGAGATGATGGGCGAGGTCGTCGAGACCGGCTCCGAGGTGAGCAAGCTCAAGAAGGGCGACCGCGTCGTCATTCCCTTCACGATCAATTGCGACGAATGCGACCAGTGCCGCCGCGGCAATTACTCGCTCTGCGAGAAGTCGAACCGCAACAAGGCCATGGCTGACAAATTGTTCGGCCACGCGCCCGCCGGTCTGTTCGGCTACACCCACCTCACCGGCGGCTATCAGGGCGGCCAGGCCGAATATCTGCGCGTCCCCTGGGCCGACAGCACCCATATCCCGGTCCCCGACAGCCTGACGGACGAGCAGGTCCTGTTCCTCGGCGATATCTTCCCGACCGGCTGGCAGGCGGCCGTCCAGTGCGACATCCAGCCGACCGACACGGTCGCCATCTGGGGCTGCGGCCCGGTCGGCCAGATGGCGATCCGCAGCGCCATCCTGCTCGGCGCCAAGCAGGTGATCGCGATCGACCGGCTGCCCGAGCGGCTCAGCATGGCCGAGGCGGCGGGCGCGATCACGATCAACTTCGAGGATGAGAGCGTCGTCGAGCGGCTGAACGACCTCACCCAGGGCAAGGGCCCGGAAAAGTGCATCGACTGCGTCGGCCTCGAAGCCCACGCCACCCAGCATCTCGATTCGATGATCGACCGGGTGAAGCAGGCGACGATGATGGAGAGCGACCGGCCGCACGTGCTGCGCGAGATGATCTACGTGTGCCGCGGCGGCGGCGTGCTCTCGATCCCGGGCGTCTATGGCGGACTGGTCGACAAGATCCCGTTCGGCATCGCCATGAACAAGGCTCTGACGTTCCGGATGGGCCAGACCCATGTGCGGCGCTGGACGCCGGACCTCACCAAGCGGATCGAGGAGGGGCAGATCGATCCCTCCTTCGTCATCACCCATGAGGCGAAGCTCGAGGAAGGGCCGGGCATGTACCGCGTCTTTGAGCAGAAGGACGACAGCTGCATCAAGGTCGTGCTGAAGCCCTGACCGGCTGCGCGAACCACAGACGGAGAAACGACATGAATGAAGTATCGACTTTGGTGACCAGCCGTCCCGACCGCAGCCTCACCACCGCCGACCGGATCGCCCGCGGCCTCGGCTGGTTCAGCCTGGGCCTCGGCCTGGCCGAGATCGTTGCGCCGGGCAAGCTCGCAGGCGCCCTCGGCCTCGAGGGCAAGGAGACCTTGCTGCGCGCCTATGGCGGCCGCGAGATCGGGGCCGGCGTCTGGGCGCTGTCCGACACGCCCGCGCCGGCCCTCTGGGCGCGGTTTGCCGGCGACCTCGTCGATCTCGGCACGCTCGCCGCAGGCCTGCGCGGCGCCGACAATGAGCAGAAGCGCAATGCCGTCATCGCCCTCGCCGCGGTGGCGGGGATCACCGCGGTGGACCTGCTGACGGCGCTGAAGCTCACCTCGGAGACGAGCGAGCAGAAAGGCCAGACCGGCCGCGATTACAGCGACCGCAGCGGCTTCCCCGGCGGCGTCGACGGGGCCAAAGGCGCGGCGCGGAAGGACTTCAAGACCCCGCCCGATTATCGCGCGGCGCCGGTCGAGGAGCCGAAGCGTCAGTCGGCGGAGCTCGAGCCGGCCTGATCCTCAGGTAGGCGGCAGAGGTCGACCCAGCCCTTCGCCACCAGCTTCGCGAGCCGCTCGGGCGTGACCTCGACCGAGCTGGTGAGCGAGCCGGCGGCCGGGAAGACCGTATCGAATTCGCGCAGCGACACGTCGCAGTAAACGGGGAGCGGCGTCGCAAGCCCGAAGGGGCAGACGCCGCCGACCGGGTGGCCGGTCAGCGCCAGCGTCTCGTCTGGCCCCAGCATGCGCGGGCGGCCGCCGAACGCTGCCTTGGTCTTCTGGTTGTCGAGCCGCGCGTCGCCGCGGGTGACGAGAAGGAAGGTCTCGTCCTTCACCCGCACCGCCAGCGTCTTGGCGATCCGCGCGGGCTCGACGCCGAGCGCCTGCGCGGCTTCGGCGACGGTGGCGGTGCTCATGCCGTTGTCGATGATGGCCAGGTCGGGCGCATGCTCGGCCATCCACGCGCGAACGGATTCGAAGCTCACGGAAAGACGAGGCCTCTCACGTTCGTGCGCAGGCGGAGGATTTCGTGGCCGGCGGTCATGAACAAGGTTTTCCCGTCCGCCCCGCCGAAGGCGCAATTGGAAATGGCGGTGCCGGCATCGATATGGCCGAGCTCGCGCCCATCCGGCGTGAACACGTACATGCCGCCGGGCCCGCTCGCCCAGAGATTGCCGCGCGCGTCGACCGACATACCGTCGGGGAGGCCGGGCAGGTTCTTCGCCGCCAGCGCGGTCATATCCTTGAATACCCGGCGCGAGAGGACGGCACCGTCGGGGCTTAGGGCATAGGCCATGATCACCGCGTGCTTCGGGTCCGAATTGGAGACGTAGAGCGTGCGCGCATCGGGCGAGAGGGCGATGCCGTTGGGGAAGGTAAGGCCGCCCTCGACGAGCGTCACATTGCCGGCGCGGGTGAGGCGGTAGACGCCGTTCACCCTCAGCTCCTTCACCGTCGAGGCGTCGAGATCCTTGAGGCCGTAGGGCGGATCGGTGAACCAGATCGAGCCGTCCGGCCCGCGCACCAGATCGTTGGGCGAATTGAAGCGCTTGCCGCCGTAGTGATCGGCCAGGAGCTGCTTGCGCTTGGTGGCGAGGTCGAGCCGGGCGATTGCGCGGCTGCCGCTGTCGGCGACGAGGATCGTGTTCGAGCCCGGCGGCCCCGCCTCCAGCCCGTTCGATCCGGCCTCGCGGAAAGGCGAGAGGTCGCTCCCCGCATAGCCGGAGGGCTGGAGGAACAGGCTCGCCCCTTCGCCCTCGCGCCAGCGGTACATCTTGTTCTCGGGCACATCGCTGAACAGCAGATACCCGCCCTCGCGCACCCAGACCGGCCCCTCGCTCCAGGTAAACCCCTCCGCAACCCGCTCCACCTTCGTCTCACGGGGGATCAGCGCGTCGAGGGCTGGTGCTGCGCGCTGGACAGTACCGGCTATCGGATAGGAAGGCATGGGCGCCGCAGCGACCAGCAGGGCGGCGAGCGCGGCGGCGATGGTCTGGCGGATCATGACCGCAGCTTGCGGCTCGGGGCCTCGGCGATCAAGCGCGATGATGAAGGAATGGCTCCCCGGGACGGATTCGAACCATCGACCAACCGGTTAACAGCCGGTTGCTCTACCGCTGAGCTACCGGGGAGCAGCCTCTCGGGCGAGGCGGGGCTATAGCAGCGGGATTCTTGGAAAGGCAAGGCTTTGACGGCGCCCGCGCGTCTCAGGCGGTGAACTGTTCCATCGTGATCCGCTCGTCGAGCGCGTGCTCGGGATCGAACAGCAGGGTGAGCTCGATGCTGCGGTCGACCCGCACCTCCACCTGGGCGACGTCGCGGACCTCGTGCTGGTCGGCGACCGCCGAGACCGGCCGCTTCACCGGATCGAGCACGCGCAGCAGGATGGCGAGGTCCCCCGGGATCAGCGCGCCGCGCCAGCGGCGGGGGCGGAAGGGGCTGATCGGGGTCAGCGCCACCAGATGCGATCCCAGCGGCAGGATGGGGCCGTTGGCGGAGAGGTTGTAGGCGGTCGAGCCGGCGGGCGTGGCGACGAGGATGCCGTCGCAGATCAGCTGGGGCAGCACGACGCGGCCATTGACCGAAATCTCGATCCAGGCCGCCTGGCGCGTCTCACGGAGCAGGGAGACTTCGTTGATCGCGGCGCGGGTGACGGTCTCGCCGCTGGTGCGGGTGGCGACCATGTTCAAAGGCGCGACCTTGAAGGCCTTGGCGCGGTTCACTCGCTCCTTGAGGCCGTCGAGCCGCCACTCGTTCATCAGGAAGCCGACCGTGCCGCGATTCATGCCGAAGATCGGGCGGACGCGGCCGCGGTCGAGCATCTCGTGGAGGGTCTGGAGCAGGAAGCCGTCGCCGCCGAGGGCGATGATCAGCTCGGCTTCGTCGAGCGGCACGAAATCGTAGCGCTCGCGCAGCAGCGCCTCGGCCGCCTGCGCGCCTTCGGCGGAGGAGGCGAGCAGGGCCGCCGGCTTGTCCGCATTGGCCGTCATGCTGCCCTGCTAGGGGGCGGAGCGCGCCTCGGCAAGCGGGCGCTGTTCCGCCGCGACACAACGCGAAGCAGCGGGACTAAACCGATTGTTGAGGGAGAAGGGCGAGAGTAGACCGATGGGCGACGAACCGGGCTGGACTGGAAGGGGAGAGGGCAAGATGGCCGCTGCTGGCGGCGCCGCGCCGCTCTTCATCCTGTCCTTCCGCCATCGCGACGAGCTCACCGCCGCCGCCGAGCGGGCGGGCTGGCAGTCGATCGCCGCGCGCCGCGCCGACAATGCCGAGAGCCGCTTCATCGCCTCCGGCGCGTCGGTGGCGGTGGTCGACGCGCGCGGCGCGCTGCCCGAGGGGCGCGACGCAGTGCGGACCCTCGCCGACGCCTGCGAGGCCAATGCGGCGGCCCTGCTCGTCCTCCTTTCGCGTACCGACGAGGCGGCGCTCGATGCGCTCCACGCCGCCGGCGCCACCCATTTCCTGATGAGCCCGTTCAGCGAGCCGCAGCTGCTCCACGCGCTCAACTTCGCCCGCCGCCATGCCGAGCGGGTCGGCGGGCGGCGGCCTATTCGTGCCGGCGATGCGGGCGGGCCCGCGGCGGGCGCCTCGTGGCGCTGGGAGCCGGGCTCGCGGACCGTCGAGCTGAGCCCGGCGCTGGCCCGCAAGGTCGGGCTCGGCGAGGAGCCGGGCGGCCGGGTGCCGCTGATGGAGCTGTTCCGCAGGCTCGACCCGGAAGGCCGTCGCGCCGCAAGGGGCGCTGTCGACCGGCTGCTCGCCACCGGCCAATCGACCGCCTTCGCCCATGAGGACAGCGAGACCGAGGGCGGCCGCCTCGCCCATCACCTCCGCGTTGACGAGGAGAAAGGCGGCGTCGTCGGCCGCACCGAGGCGATCGTGCCGCTGGAGGCGCCCGCCTGGCAGTCGCGCGACCCGATGACCGGCGCACGCGATGCGCGCGCGGCGCGCGCCTGGACCGACCGCCAGCTCGCCATGCCGGGCGAGACGCAGCCGGCTTTGGTCCTCATCCTGCTCTCCGTGAGCCGCTTCGACACGATCAACGCCGCCTTCGGGCGCAACACCGGCGATGCCGTGCTGCAGGCGGCGGCGCGGCGGGTCGAGCGGCTGGTCGATGCCGACGGGCGGCGCCGGTTCGTCGCGAGGATCGCCGGGGCGGAGTTCGCGGTGCTGCTCGCCGCGCCGACCAGCCTCAACGAGGGCCGCTTCCTCGCGGGCCAGCTGGTGGAAGCCATCGGGCGGCCGTTCCTGTCGGGCGACCATGTCATCACGCTCGGCAGCCGCGCCGGCGTGGTCGCGTCGGAGCGGGGCGACGACGCAGCGGCCCTGCTTCGCCGGGGCAGCGCCGCGCTCGCCGAGGCGAAAAGCGGGGATGCGGGCCCGGTGCGCGTCCTCGATCCCGAAGCGGCCGAGGACGAGGCGCGGGGCGACCGGCTCGAGATCGATCTTCGCCGCGCACTCGACCAGGACGAGATCGAAATCCTGTTCCAGCCGCAGGTGTCGATCGCCAGCCGCCGCATCGTCGGCGTCGAGGCGCTCGCCCGCTGGCGGCACCCGCAATTCGGGGAGCTGGGCGCCGTCACCCTGTTCAGCGTGGCCGAGCGCTCGGACTATCTCGTCCAGCTCTCCGACCATGTGCAGCGCAAGGCGATCGCCGCCGCGGCGGCCTGGCCGGAGGCGCTCGCCGGCCTTCGCCTGTCGGTCAACATCACCGCCGCCGACATCGTCCGGCCCGATTTCGCGCAGCATTTCCGGCGTATGGTGACGGAGTGCGACTTCGATCCCGGCCGCCTCACGGTCGAGGTGACCGAGAGCGGGCTGATCGAGGATCTCGGCGCCGCGGCGTCCCTGCTCGGCGAGCTGCGCGCCGGCGGCCTGCGCGTCGCCATCGACGATTTCGGCACCGGCTATTCGAGCCTCGCTTACCTGAAGGCGCTGCCGCTCGATTACCTCAAGATCGACAAGCGCCTCGTCGAGGACATCGGCGGCTCTCCGCGCGACCAGGTGGTGGTGCGCTCCGTCATCGACATGTCCCGCTCGCTCGGCCTCGAAGTGATCGCCGAAGGCGTCGAAACGGAAGAACAGCTCGCCCTCCTCGCCCGCGAAGGCTGCACCCTCTACCAAGGCTTCCTCTGCGCCCCGCCGCTGGAGACGGAGGCGCTGGCGGAGCTGGTCGCACACTGAAGACTCTTCCAAAACGAGATAACATATCATATTGTGTCGCCATGGATGCAGCACGTGGAGTTCTGAGCGCAGCCGGAGCGGTGTGGGGTGCTTTGCTTCCAACACTTGCCGCGGTGGTCCTGGTCCCGCCGGCGTTTTGTTCCTCTGAGGATTGCCCCGTGACCTGGGGAGACACCTATGTACGTGCCGATCGGACCGGCACTCAGGGCGTGCTCGTCGAATTCGCGTGGGCCCCCTATGTGGACAATGGCGGGAACGCTGACAAACCGACGTGCCCGACGGGCGGAATGGCGTCGCCGCCCGTCGTCCGCCTGACGGAAATTGCCTTTCCAGCGTCGTTCAGCTCTTTCGACTTCCCGGCGAGGGAGTTGTTTGCATGTGTGCTGACGAGGGCCGACGGTAGAATCCTTGAGGTAAAGCTCGCGCAGCCGATCCACGGCGGAGCTGCCGATCGGGAGCTGATCGCCGCGATCGAGCATAAATGGCGCTTCGAGGCGGCAGAAAATTTCGAGCCGATAAAGAGAGAAGGAGCCGGCTGGCAGCGCGTCAGGATCAATCGAGGACTTGCTGTTGAGCGGCCTTATTCCGCGATTCTCTAGCCGAATCTGAGCGAGACGATGCCGCCGCATCGCCCACCGCCCAGGCGGCGCCGGTCATCAGCCAGGTGAGGGCGAATTCGGACCAGTTCAGATGCGCTTCGGAGTGGGCGATCAGGAGCGGGATCCAGACCAGGATGCCGAACGAAGCCATCATCAGCGTCATCAAGCGCAGCGCCAGTTGGGCTTGGCGGTCGATCAGGATGGCGATAGCCGCCGAGGCGAAGGCGATGGTGGTGAGGATCGCCCAGAACATCTGGCCCGGCGGTATCCATGTCGGCACAAGACTCGCGGTGAAGCGCAGATAGACGATCTGGCTCAAAGTATAGGACACGGCGCACATGCCGATGCCGAGGCGCGCCGCCCGGGCGAGGGCTGCCGCAAGATCCACGCTCGCCTGCGCGGAGGCGTAAATGGCAGTGGCGCCCCAGATCAGGGTGAATTGCTCGAAAAAGCTTCCATAATGCTCGTAGGCGCCCGGCGCGGCGACGATATCGGGGATGCAGGCGAGCGAGAAGAGCGCGTAGACGATCGCGAGGAGGAGCGCGGCCGGTCGTGCCGTGCGCGGGAGCAGCACGCCGAGACCGCCGAGGATTTGGGCGGCCATGAGAATCCGGCCAATCGCGAGCCCGCCGGGCAGCTTCCAGATCCGGCTCAGGGTCTGCCAGGTTTCGACATCCCGCCACATCAGGGCGATGATCCCGAACAGCACCGCCGACGCGCCGAAAACGACGCGGCCGAGCGGCGGCGCCTTCATGCGCCCGCTCCGTGGCAAAGAGTAGAGTTGATGCCTCCCTGCATGATGTCGAGACTATCGTCGCGGCGACACGCGGACAAGCAGGCCGCCATTCCCATGCGCCCGCTTCGTGCCTAAAAAAGGGAGAGGGGATTTCCGATGCACGTTCATCTGCCGAAGCCGCTTCATGGCTGGCGCGCCTTCTTCGGCGAGGTCGCGATCATCGTGCTCGGCGTGCTGATCGCGCTGGGCGCCGAGCAACTTGTGGAATGGCACCGCTGGAACCGCGAGGTGCACGAAACCCGCCTCGCCGCCGACGCGGAGCTCGCCCACGATCTCGGTGTCTTCCGTCATCGGCTGGGGCAGCAGGCCTGCGTCGAGAGCCGTCTCAAGGATCTCGAGCGCTGGCTGCAGGGCTGGCGCGACGGCAAGCCGGTGGCGCTCAAGGGGCCGATCGCGAGCCCGCCCGCCTTCGGCCTCCACTTCAACGTCTGGGACGCCACCGCCGGCGAGGCGCGGGCGCACATGGATCTGGAGACCAAGCTCGCTTATGCCGGCCTCTACGACGTGCTGAAGAGTTTCGATACGCAGCGGCTTCGGGAACGAGAAGCCTGGGGCGGCCTTTCGGAATATGACGGGGCGACCAGCCTCGACCATCAGGACATGCTGAGGGTGAGGGGACTGATCAGCCGGATCCGGTCCTTCAACGGCGCGCTGCCGGGCTTCTCGCCCTATCTCGACAAGCCGGCGGCGACCCTGGGGATCAAGCCCGATCTCGGGCCGTTGCCCGCCTGGTCCGTTGCCGCGGCTGCCACTTTCTGCCGGCCCCTGATCTGAAGAGAACGACGCCGAACTCCATGTCGGGCGCTGGAAAAGTCGCTGGCCACCCGGACGCCGACATCATAATCAATCGCGTGTCTCCCGTCCCAGCGTCGGAGGTGAACATGCTGCAAGCGCCGCCGGCGGCCATCGTCTCGCCCGACGTGCCCGCGGCGTTCAGCATCGCGGACGTCGGCAAGGATCGCCCCTGGAAAATCACCTTGGTCAGCCAGCGCTGTGGCCGGTCCCATTCCGATGAAATCGTCGTCTGCGGGCGTCGCGACACTCCCCGCGATCGGCTCGGAACGCCTTTGCCGGACAATCCGACCTTGATGGACGATGTCGGTGACAAGCTCCACCTACGCCTCGGGCCGATCGAAATCGGCTCGCTCAAGAGCGGGGACTCCAGGGTGCTTGGAATCCGGATCAATTTCTAGAGACGAAGCGGGGCAGAGGCAGTCCCCACCGGCAGGCCGCTATTTGATGTAATAGCCGTCCACCTTCCAGCCGGACGCCTCGTGGGCGAGGAAGACCGTCTCCGTCATGTGGCGGTTGCCGGCGAAATCCGCGTCGAACTGCACGACGTCATAATCGCCGTCCGGCGCGCCGGGCAGCGTCTTGGTCGGAGTCTCGCTCCTGAGCTTGCGTGAGGCGACGGCACCGAGCGGCTTGCGGGCCGGCTCGAGCGCGGCCGCCCAGGCGTCCCGGCCCATATGGGTCTTCATCAGCGCGCCGGCCTGGTCCCAGCTCTCGGCATAACCACCTTGGTCGACCAGCCCCACCCATTGCTGGGCACTGACAACGGCCGGCGAGGGCGGCAACGCGGCGACGGGGGCCTGCGCGGCCTGAAACATCATCAACAACGTCCAAAAGATCATTGCTTCGCTCCTTCCAAAAGAGCTCGGCCGCTTCCCGTTGCGGAGATCGGCCGGCGATGCGAACATCATCTCCCGCAGCGGCGGCGGGCGCAACCCGCCACGGGCAGGCATGTTGGGAAGGAGAGGATTATGGGGGCTCCGACGCGTTGGCAGGAAGATCGTGCGATCGACTGGGGCCTGAGCCCCAAGCGCGGGGTGATGGTTCTCGCAGGCCTTATCACCGTCGCGACCTTGCTCACCCACGAAGCCTATGTCGTTCGGCCGGCCGACCCGATGTGGGCGCACCTCGCCCCGCTCCGCTGGTGGCTGCTGCCGCACATCGCCGGCGGCGCGCTCGCTTTCCTGCTCGCGCCGCTGCAATTCTCGTCCACGCTGCGGCGCCGCCGTCCCAGGTTGCATCGTCTGCTCGGCCGTTTTTACGTCGGCGCCTGTCTGGTCGCCGCCTCGCTGTCGATCGTCATCGTCATCCGGTTCGAGATCGAGGCGAACTGGTGGGCGATGGGCACCATGGGTGCGCTCTGGTTCCTGACCACCCTGTTCGCCTGGTTCGCGGCGCTCAACCGCAATTTCATCCAGCATCGGCTCTGGATGGGCCGCAGCGTCGGGCTCATCTACACGTTCGTGCTGACGCGCATCATCCCGGACGCAGTGCTGCCCGGTCTCGATTATGAGAAAATGACGGCGCTCTACTGGGCGTTCATCGTCGCCGCGCTGCTCGTCCCCGACCTCGTCCTCAACGGCCGCGCGCTGCTTCCCGTTCGGCCGGGCCGGCGATCCAAACGCACGAGGGCGGCCGAACGTTCGCCAACAATGCTTGAGCCGCGGGACGGCGCACTGTCCGCGTCCGCCTGAGCCGCTCGCGGGCCGATCTTATTTTCCATCCTGCTGGATGCAGCTGTCGGTGCGGGTGGCCGAGCACGGCGGATAATCGCGGGGCGGCTGTTTGGCACGAGCAGGCGTGGCCGCCGTCTGAAGCGGAGCCGCCGGGGCGCCCACCTGGCGCGGCGGCGTGGTGGGCGCAACGCTCTTGTGAATAAGCGGCGCGATCTTCGGCCAGCAGACCAGGACCACGCCGACGATCACGACCGCGAACAGCAGCCAGCTCAAAGCCGCCCTGCGGCGCCGCGCGGCCGCGTCTTCGCTGCTGTCGGCGCCTTGTCCCTCGTCGACGGCCTCGTTTCGGTGAAAATGGGCCTCCACCTCCCGCTCGTACCGGCCCTCGTGGCCTTCTTCTCCAGTCATATTGCGCCTCATTGTTTCGCCGCTTCACGCGCTCGACCAAGCGATCCTAAGGGATCGGCCGAGCAACGGGAATGGCAATCGCCGGGAGCGCTCGCACGCCGGCTAAGGGCGTGTTATTCTCGGCGGGAAGGGGGGATTGCATGTGGCTTGAGCAATCGGCCCGGCTCGCCAGCATCGTCAGCGCGCTCGCGATCGTCGTGAGCGTCGTCTATGCCGCGATCCAGATCCGCCGCAATACGCGCGCGGTGAGCGCGTCCGCCTACCAGCAGGTGGTCAATTCCTTCGCCCAGATCTCGTTCGAGATTGCCGCGGACAGGGATCTCGTCGACCTCGTTTTGCGCGCCGGCCGGGATTTCGGCGCGCTCGATGAGGTTGAGCGCGCGCGATACAGTTTGATGCTGCTGAGCTTCCTCCGCCGCGCCGAGAACGTTCTGTTCCAATCCACGACAGCCCATGTCCTGAGCGACGCCCACTGGTCGGGCATCCGCAACAGCATCGCGGCCATCCTCGCCCCGCCCGGCGCGCGGCTCTGCTGGCGCGAAATCGAAACCCGGCTCAACCCCGAGTTCCGCGCGTTCGTGGAAACGCTGCTCGCGGAGCCGGCCGGCGCGTCCTGAACCCGATTAGCCCAAAATCCGCGCCAGCCCCCGCGACAGCTGCAGCGCCCCGTTGATCCGGCTCGGTGCGTCGGGCCAGGAGCGGGTGATGACGAGCTTGCTGTCGGGCCGCAGCTTCGCCGTGCCCTTCAGGCGCTGGACGTAGGCAATCAGGCCTTCGAGGTCGGGGAAGCTGTCGTTGTGGAAGTGGACGAGGGCGCCCTTGGGGCCGACGTCGAGCTTCACCACGCAGGCCCTGCGGCAGTTGAGCTTGATCTCGATGACCTTCAGGAGATTCTCCGTCTCCTCGGGCAGCTTGCCGAAGCGGTCGATCAGCTCGGCGGCGAAGGGCTCGATCTCGTCGGCCTTCTCGAACTCGTTCATGCGTCGGTAGAGGCCCATGCGCAGGTCGAGATCGGGGACATAAACCTCCGGGATCATGATCGGCGCGTCGACGGTGATCTGGGGCGAGAAATCGTCGGTGGCTCTGAGCTGGCCGCCCGATTTCGCCTCCAGGATCGCGTCCTCCAGCATCGACTGGTAGAGCTCGAAGCCGACCTCCTTGATGTGGCCCGATTGCTCGTCGCCGAGCAGATTGCCGGCGCCGCGGATGTCGAGATCGTGGCTGGCGAGCTGGAAGCCGGCGCCAAGGGATTCGAGATTGGCGAGCACCTGGAGGCGCTTGTCCGCCGCCTCGGTAATGCTGCGATTTTCCGTCGTCGTGAAATAGGCATAAGCGCGGGTCTTGGCCCGGCCGACGCGGCCGCGAAGCTGGTAGAGCTGGGCGAGGCCGAAGCGGTCGGCGCGGTGGACGATCAAAGTGTTGGCCGACGGGATGTCGAGGCCGCTCTCGACGATGGTCGTCGAGAGCAGGACGTCGTACTTGCGGTCGTAAAACGCCGACATGCGCTCCTCGACCTCGGTCGGCGAAAGCTGGCCGTGGGCGGTGATGAAGCGGATCTCCGGCACCTCGTCGCGCAGGAACTGCTCGATGTCCGGCAAATCGGCGATGCGCGGGGCGACGAAATAGGTCTGGCCGCCGCGATAATGCTCGCGCAGCAAAGCCTCGCGAACCACCACCGGGTCCCAGGGCATGACATAGGTGCGGACCGCCAGCCGGTCGACCGGCGGCGTCTGGATCACGCTCAGCTCGCGCAGGCCGGACATGGCCATCTGCAGCGTGCGCGGGATCGGCGTCGCGGTGAGGGTGAGGACGTGGACGTCCGCCCGCATCCCTTTCAGCCTCTCCTTGTGGGTGACGCCGAAACGCTGCTCCTCGTCGACGATGACGAGGCCGAGCTTCCTGAACTCGACGCCCTTGGCGAGGATCGCGTGCGTGCCGATGACGATGTCGACCTTGCCGGCGGCGAGGCCTTCGCGCGTCTCCTTCGCCTCCTTGGGCGGCACCAACCGGGACAGGCGACCGATCTCGATTGGGAAGCCGCGGAAGCGCTCGACGAAGGTGTTGTAATGCTGCCGGGCAAGGAGGGTGGTGGGGCAGACCAAAGCGACCTGGTAGCCGGCCATGGCGGCGGCGAAGGCGGCCCGCAGCGCGACCTCCGTCTTGCCGAAGCCGACGTCGCCGCAGACCAGCCGATCCATCGGCTTGCCGGCTTCGAGATCGGAGAAGACGTCGGCGATGGCGCGGTCCTGATCCTCCGTCTCCTCATACGGAAAGCGATCGGCGAAGGCGGCATAGCTGGTGTCGGGCTCGACCACGGCGCCGGGGCGGAGCGCGCGTTCGGCGGCGGTCTTGATCAGCTCGCCGGCGATCTCGCGGATCCGCTCCTTCATCCGCGACTTGCGGCGCTGCCAGGCCTCGCCGCCGAGCCGGTCGAGCGCGACGCCGTCGCTCTCGCTGCCGTAGCGGGAGAGGATGTCGATATTCTCGACCGGCACGTAGAGCTTGTCGCCGCCGGCATATTCGAGCGCGACGCAATCGTGCGGGCTCTTGCCGACCGGGATCCGGGTCAGGCCCTCGTAGCGGCCGATACCATGATCGGCATGGACGACCAGGTCGCCTGGGGTGAGCGTCGCCAGCTCGCTGAGGAACGCGTCGGCCGACTTGCGCCGCTTGCGCCGGCGGACGAGCCGGTCGCCGAGCATGTCCTGTTCGGTGAGCAAGGCGAGATCGGCCGTGGTGAAGCCGTGGTCGAGGGGGAGGACGGCGAGAGCGACAATGTTGCTGCCCGAGGCGCCCTGCGCTTCCTGCCAGGTCTCCGCCTCGACAATCTTGTTGAGCCCGTGATCGGCCAGCAGGCCCTTCAGCCGCTCGCGCGAGCCGCGGGAATAGCTGGCGAGCACGACCTTCTTCTTGGCGCGGCGAAGCTCGGCGACGTGCGCCACCACCGCTTCGTAGATGTTGGCGTTCTGCGAGCGCTCGGGCGCCAAATCGCGGGCGGCATCGACGCCGAAATCGAGCACGCGCGGGCTTTCCGGCTCGTGGAATTGCGTGGCGAGATGGAGCGGCCGCGCCTCGATCAGCGTCTGCCATTCCTCGCGAGAGAGGTAGAGGCTGTCGGGCTCGAGCGGGCGATAGCTGCCGGGATCAGAGGACTGGGCGCGTTTGCGGTTCTCGTAATAATCGGCAACGGCCTCGAAGCGGGCATCCGCAGCGCCGGCATCGTGGGTGTCGCGGACGACGATGTCGTCGGCCGCGAGATGCTCGAACAGGGTTTCCAGCCGTTCCTCGAACAAAGGCAGCCAATGATCGATGCCGGCGAGGCGGCGGCCTTCGGAGACCGCCTGGTAGATCGGGTCGCCGGTCGCGGTGGCGCCGAATTTCTCGCGGTAGCGCGAGCGGAAGCGCTTGATGCTGTCCTCGTCGAGCAGGGTCTCGGAGGCGGGGAGGAGGGTGAAGCCGCCTCTCTCGTCGCCGGTGGTCCGCTGGGTGCCGGGGTCGAAGCGGCGCACGCTCTCGATCTCGTCGCCGAAGAAATCGAGGCGCAGGCCTTCGGTCTCGCCCGAGGGGAAGAGGTCGACGATGCCGCCGCGCACCGCGAACTCGCCGGCGTCGGCGACCGTGTCGGTGCGATGGTAGCCGTTCGCCTGCAGCAAGGCGGTCAGCCGGTCGAGATCGATCCGCTCCCCTGGCGCGAGGCGGGCGACGAGCTGGCGGATTCGGAAGGGCGTCAGCGTGCGCTGGGTGGCGGCGTTGACGGTGGTGACGAGGAGCTGCGGCTTCTCCCGTTTGCGCTGCAGCGCGTGGAGGGTGGCGAGGCGTTCGGCCGTCGAGCGCAGGGACGGCGAGGCGCGGTCGTAGGGCAGGCAGTCCCAGGCCGGGAAGGCGAGCACCTCCAGCTCCGGCGCGAAATATTGGGCGGCATCGGCAAGCGCGCGCATGGCCGCCTCGTCCGGCGCGATGAACACCGCGCGGCCCTTCGCCGCCCGCGCAAGGTCCGCCGCCAGCCACGGGAGGAAGCCGGCGGGCGCGCCGGCCAGCGTCATCGGCTTCTCGGCGGAAAGGATTTTCTGCAGTTTGTCGGCGGCGCTCTCGCCGCGGCCCTGCTCCCGCGCCTGCGGCCGCTCGGCCAATTTCGTCTCGTCCACGCTCACTCCGGATGCCTGATATAATCGATCTGCTGGAGACGCCCCATCATCTCGCCCCGGTAGCGTTCCGGCGGCGCGGCGGTTCCGATCGCCCAGGCCATGATGTCCACATCCTGCTCCTCGAGCAGGGCTTCGAACCAGGTCATCTCGACCGCGTCCCAGCCGGCGCCATGGGCGTCGAAGAAGCCGCCGATCAGCAGATCGGCCTCACGCGTGCCGCGGTGCCAGGCGCGAAAGCGGAGGCGCTTGAGGCGGGCGTCGCGGTCCATGATCTCCATGCAGAATCGGCCGCGCTGGGGAATCCAGGCGGCTGCGTCTGAGGCGTATGTAGGGATTCCGCGCGCCCAAATGAAGCTCGTCATTGCGAGCGGAGCGAAGCAATCCAGCGGCATCGGCCCGCGAGTCTGGATTGCTTCGTCGCTTCGCTCCTCGCAATGACGGTGAGGATTGTCCCTCCCGCCGCGCCGCCTTACGAACCGGCCATGCGGCCCGATATCCTCAACCCGCTCTTTGCCGAAGTGGAGGTGCTGAAGGGCGTCGGTCCCGGCCTCGCCAAGCCCTTGAAGCGGCTCGGGCTGGAGCGGGTGGTGGACGTGCTCTTCCACCTCCCCACCGGCTGGATCGAGCGGAAGAAGGTCGACATCCTCGACATGGCCGATGCCGGACGGGTGGTGAGCGTTGTGGTGACGCCGGTCGACTATCGCCAGGGCGGCGCGCGGAGCCCGTTCCGCGTCTACGCCACCGACCGCGCCGGCAATTATCTGACGCTCACTTATTTCAACAATCCCGGCTGGGCGAAGAAGCAGCTGCCGCTCGGCCAGCCCAAGCTCGTTTCCGGCAGGATGGAGATGTACGGGCAGGAGCTGCAGATCGTCCATGCGGACTATGTGCTGGACCCGAACGAGGCGCCGGAGCTGCCGGAGCGAGAGCCGGTCTATGCCCTCTCCGAAGGCCTCACCAACCGGCGCATGGGCGATCTCGCCGGCCAGGCGCTGGCGCGGGTGCCGAGCCTCGGCGAATGGATCGAGCCGAGCCTGCTGGAACGGCGCGGATGGCCCGGCTGGCAGGAAGCGCTGAATGCGGCGCACCGGGCACCGGGAAACGCCGCGCGCGAGCGGCTCGCTTACGACGAGATTTTCGCCAACCAGCTCGCTTTGATGCTGGTCCGCGCCTCCTCGCGCCGGCGGCGGGGCGTGCCGCTGGAAGGCGATGGCCGACTGCGCAACCTGCTGCGCCTGCCGTACGCGCCGACCGGGGCGCAGAAGCGGGCGATGGGGG
The DNA here is from genome assembly GCA_036269695.1 of Allosphingosinicella sp. Lineage (GTDB taxonomy): Bacteria > Pseudomonadota > Alphaproteobacteria > Sphingomonadales > Sphingomonadaceae > Allosphingosinicella. The sequence continues at coordinate 195,273 of DATBDY010000007.1, forward strand.
AGATCGAGGGCGACATGGCCCAGCCGGTGCCGATGCTCCGCCTGCTCCAGGGCGACGTCGGCTCGGGCAAGACCCTGGTGGCGCTGGAGGCGCTGCTGATCGCGGTCGAGGCGGGGGCGCAAGGAGCGATGCTGGCGCCGACCGAGATCCTCGCCCGCCAGCATTTCGAGACTCTGTCGCGCCAGCTCGCCGGCCTGCCGGTCAACGTCGCCATCCTCACCGGCCGCGAGAAGGGAAGGGCGCGCGAATCCATCCTGATGGGCCTCGCCGACGGCTCGATCGACATCCTCGTCGGCACCCACGCCATCTTCCAGCAGGCGGTGCAGTACCGACGGCTCGGCCTCGCCGTGATCGACGAGCAGCACCGTTTCGGCGTCGCGCAACGCATGTTGCTGACCCAGAAGGCCGAGCATCCGCCGCATTTGCTGGTGATGACCGCGACGCCGATCCCGCGCACGCTCACGCTCACCCAATATGGCGAGATGGACGTCAGCCGGCTCGACGAGATGCCGCCCGGCCGCCAGCCGATCGAGACTCGCGTGCTCAGCGCCGAGCGGCTGCCGGAGGTGGCGGACGCGCTGGCGCGTCATATCGCCCGCGGCGGCCAGGCTTATTGGGTCTGCCCCTTGGTCGAGGAGAGCGAGGCGAGCGACAAGGCGGCCGCCGAGGAGCGGGCGCGGGTGCTGAAGGCCCGCTTCGGCGACAAAATCGGCCTCGTCCACGGGCGGATGAAGGGACCGGAGAAGGACGGGGTGATGGCCGCCTTCCAGCGCGGCGACATCGCCGTCCTCGTCGCCACCACCGTGATCGAGGTGGGCGTGGACGTACCCAATGCCACCTTGATGATCGTCGAGGGCGCCGACCGCTTCGGCCTCGCCCAGCTCCACCAGTTGCGCGGCCGGGTCGGACGCGGGGAGGGCAAGTCCATCTGCCTGCTGCTCCGCGGCGAAATGCTGAGCGAGACGGCGCGCGCACGGCTCGCTCTGATGCGCGAGACGAACGACGGCTTCCGCATCGCCGAGGAGGATCTGCGCCTCCGTGGTGCGGGTGAAATCCTCGGCACCAAGCAATCCGGCGAGGCCGTGTTCCGCCTCGCCGACCCCGAGCAGATCCAGGAGCTCGCCCAGACCGCCTCGGACGACGCCCGCCTCCTCGTCGACCGCGACGGCGGTCTGCAAGGCCCCCGCGGCCAGGCGGCGCGGGTTTTGCTCTACCTGATGGAGCGCGATGCAGCGGTGGAGCTGCTGCGGAGCGGGTGAAGGCGAGGCCCCCATCGCCCATTACCCCTATCCCGGGGGCGACGGGGCGGAGGCGAAAATCCTATGAAAGGCGCGGGGGCCGACTCGATTGGAGCGCAGAGATGGAACCTGTCCCGACCCTTGAAATCCAGCCCGTCCTCGATCCCGACAAGCTGCACGCCTTCATGGGCAAGATGGTCGGCGATATGGGCGCCGCGATGAGCGGCGCGCTGGTCATCACCGGCGCGAAGCTCGGTCTCTATAGGGCATTGGCCGACATGGGGCCCGCCACCAGCGGCGAGCTGGCCGAGCGGCTTGGCCTCTCCGAACGCTATGTCCGCGAATGGCTGGCGGCACAGGCGGCCTCGGGCTTCGTCGACTATGACGCGAATGGCCATCGCTTCTCCATGTCGCCCGAGCAGAAGCTGGCGCTCGCGGACGAGGATTCGCCCGTTTATGTCGCCAGCGCATTCGAGCTGATCGCCGCGAGCTATATAGACGAGCCCAAGGTCACCCACGCCTTCACGACCGGCGAGGGACTGGGCTGGCACGAGCATCATGAATGCCTGTTCCGCGGCACCGAGCGTTTTTTCCGGCCCGGCTATCGCGCCAACCTGGTGCAGGCCTGGCTGCCGGCTCTCGACGGGGTGGTCGCGAAGCTCGAAGCTGGCGCCAAGGTCGCCGACATCGGCTGCGGCGCAGGGGCTTCCACGATCATCATGGCCAAGGCCTTCCCGAACAGCCGCTTCTACGGCTTCGACTATCACGACAAGTCGATCCTCCGGGCCCGGGAAGCGGCGCGCGAGGAAGGCGGCCCGACCAATCTCGCCTTCGGGGTGGCGGCTGCCCGCGACCTTCCCGTCGACGGTTACGATCTCGTCTGCTGCTTCGACTGCCTCCACGACATGGGCGATCCGGTCGGCGCCGCGCGGCGCGTTCGCGAGACCCTGAAGGCCGACGGCACCTTCATGATCGTCGAGCCCTTTGCCGGCGACACGCTGGCCGAGAATCTCAACCCGGTCGGCCGCATGTATTATTCGGCCTCGACGATGATCTGCACGCCCGGTTCGCTCGCGCAGGAAGTGGGCCTCGCCCTCGGCGCGCAGGCGGGCGAGGCGAGGCTGCGCGAGGTCCTCAATGAGGCCGGATTCAGCCGTGTGCGCCGCGCCGCCGAGACGCCGTTCAACATGGTGATTGAGGCGCGGGCGTAGCGGCGGTTTCAGCTCCTCCCCGGGACGGGGAGGGGGACCGCACGAAGTGCGGTGGAGGGGCCCCACCGTTTGTGCGGAACTGGCGCCCGTTGTTGCCGAGCAGATTCCGGGCCCCCTCCACCAGCCTGCGGCTGGTCCCCCTCCCCGTTCCGGGGAGGAGCTATGGGACCAGCAGGCCGTGCTTCTTCTTGCCGGCCGAGACGCGGACGTCGCAGGCGACATCGATCGGCCGGTCTTCATTGGCCGGTTGGCCGTCGATGCGGGCGCCGCCTTGGGCGATGAGGCGGCGGGCTTCGTTCTTCGAGGCGACGAGACCGAGGCCGACGAGCGCGTCGACGAGGGCGATTTGCCCGTCGACCTTCAGCGTCGGCAGCGCCTCGCCGGCGGCGCCTTCCTCGAAGGTCTTGCGGGCCGTCTCCGCGGCGGCCTCGGCGGCCTCGTTGCCGTGGGTGAGGCTGGCGGCTTCGTCGGCCAGGATCTTCTTGGCAGTGTTGATGTCGCTGCCTTCGAGCTGCTCCAGCCGCTCGATTTCGTCGAGCGGCAGGTCGGTGAACAGGCGGAGGAAACGGCCGACGTCCCGATCGTCGGTGTTCCGCCAGAATTGCCAATAATCGTAGGGGCTGAGCTGGTCAGGATTGAGCCAGACCGCGCCGGCCGCCGTCTTGCCCATCTTGGCGCCGTCGGCGGTGGTGATGAGCGGGGTGGTCACGCCGTAGAGCTGGGTGCCATCGATCCGGCGGGTCAGCTCGATGCCGTTGACGATATTGCCCCATTGGTCCGAGCCGCCGAGCTGCAGCCGGCAGCCGGCGCGGCGGGAGAGTTGCAGGAAATCGTAGGCCTGCAGGATCATGTAGTTGAATTCGAGAAAGGTGAGCGGCTGCTCGCGCTCGAGCCGCAGGCGGACGCTGTCGAAGGTCAGCATGCGGTTGATGGTGAAATGCGGGCCGACGTCGCGCAGGAACGGGATGTAATCGAGCGCGTCGAGCCAGTCGGCATTGTTGACGAGGATCGCGTCGGTCGGGCCATCACCGAAGGTGAGGAAGCGCTCGAAACACCGGCGGATCGAGGCGATGTTGGCGGCGATCGTCTCCTCGGTGAGCAGCTTGCGGCTCTGGTCCTTGCCGGAGGGATCGCCGATCTTGGTGGTGCCGCCACCCATCACGACGATCGGCTTGTGCCCCGCCTGCTGAAGCCGCCGCAGCAGCATGATCGACACCAGATTGCCGACATGGAGCGAGGGCGCGGTCGCGTCGAAGCCGATATAGCCGGGCACGATCTGCTGCTGCGCGAGGCCATCCAGCCCCTCGGGATCGGTCACCTGGTGGATGTAGCCGCGCACATCGAGCAGGCGGAGGAGATCGGAACGGAAGGCGGACATGGCGGGGCGGTTAGCATGTGTGCGGGATCACACAAACCGTCATTGCGACCCCGGCGAGTGCCGGGGGAAACAATCCAGTGCGGCTTCGATGCAGGACTGGATTGCTTCGTCGCTCCGCTCCTCGCAATGACGGGGCGATGCGCGTCAGCCTGAAATCTCACCCGGAAACGCCACCGAATTCGATTCGCGCTGTCGACGTCGAGGTCGTGATGACTGATCCTGACGATATTCTCCTCCGGTACTTCGTAGATGGCTCAGGCCTCTCGCTACCCGAATGGGAGAGCTCCGGACGCGCCGACGAGCTGTGGACGACCACCTGCTTCGAGCTTTTTCTCGCCGAGACATCGGGCGAGACCTATTACGAATTCAATTTCTCGCCGTCCTCCCAGTGGGCTGCCTACGTGTTCGATCGATATCGAGAGGGCAGGCAGGATCTGACAGTGACGGTCGAGCCTTTTGTGGAGCGCTTTCCCGAGATCGAGCCGGAAGACGGCGCTCCCCTCTACGTGCTTGATGCCGATCTCGACCTGTCAGACATTCCGCCCGTACGAATGCGGATGGGCCTGTCTGCGGTCATCGAGGAACAGGACGGGACGAAATCCTATTGGGCGCTCGCGCACCCAGCGGGCAAGCCCGACTTCCACCATCCGGATTGCTTTACGCTCGAACTGCCGCCACCAGCGCGATCATGAAATTCGGTATCGATCGCCTGCTTGAAGAGCCCTCCCTACGCGCACCGCTCGCCGGAAAGCGGGTGGCGCTGGTGGCCCATCCCGCCTCGGTGACGCGCGACCTCACCCATTCGCTTGATGCGCTGGCGGCCTGCCCCGATCTCCGGCTCAGCGCCGCCTTCGGGCCGCAGCATGGCCTGCGCGGCGACAAGCAGGACAATATGATGGAATCGCCGGACTTCGACGATCCGGTCCACCGCATCCCGGTGTTCAGCCTCTATGGCGAGGTGCGCCGGCCGACCGGCCAGTCGATGGGTACGTTCGATACGATCCTCGTCGACCTGCAGGATCTCGGCTGCCGCATCTACACCTTCGTGACCACCCTGCTCTACGTGCTCGAAGCGGCGGCGGCGCACGGCAAGAGCGTCTGGGTACTCGATCGGCCCAATCCCGCCGGCCGCCCGGTCGAGGGGCTGACGCTGCTCCCGGGCTGGGAGAGCTTCGTCGGCGCCGGGCCGATGCCGATGCGCCACGGCCTCACCATGGGCGAGCTCGGCCGCTGGTTCGTCACCCATTTCGGCCTCGACGTCGACTATCGCGTGATCGAGATGGAGGGTTACGACCCCGAGGGCGCGCCGGGCTTCGGCTGGCCGCTCGGCGAGCGCATCTGGGTTAACCCGAGCCCGAACGCGCCGAATCTGTGGATGGCGCGGGCCTATGCCGGCACGGTGATGCTGGAGGGGACCACGCTCTCGGAAGGGCGGGGCACGACGCGGCCGCTGGAGCTGTTCGGCGCACCCGATCTCGACGCGCGCCGTATCCTGGAGGAGATGCGCTCGCTTGCGCCCGAGTGGCTGGAGGGATGCGGCCTGCGCGACTGCTGGTTCGAGCCGACCTTCCACAAGCATTCGGGAAAGCTCTGCAACGGCCTCCACATCCATGCCGAGGCGCCGCTCTACGACCATTATGCCTTCCGCCCCTGGCGGCTGCAGGCGCTCGCCTTCAAGGCGATCCGTCGCCTCTGGCCCGATTATGCGCTGTGGCGCGATTTTCCCTATGAATATGAGTTCGGCAAGCTCGCCATCGACGTGATCAACGGCGGGCCGGGGCTGCGCGAGTGGGTCGACGATGCGGCTGCGGCGCCCGCCGATCTCGATGGGCTAGCGGCAGCGGACGAGCAGGCTTGGCGGGAGGAGAGGCGGCCCTTCCTGCTCTATGGAGACGCCCGTGAGCGGTGAGGACGAGGTCGATGCGCTGCTGGCGCGAGACCCCAACAATCTCGACGGGCTGATCCGCAAGGGCGATCTTCGTGCGCAAGCCGGCGACGACCGCGCCGCCTTGGCCTTTTACAACCGCGCCCTCAGCCTCGCCGCCGCGATGGGCCCACTGCCGCTGTCGCTGAAACCCGGGATCGAGCGCGCCCAGCGCGCCGCCGCTGAAGCCCCGAAGCGTTTCGAGCGCCATCTCGAAGGAGCGCTGGTCGAGGCCGGATTCCCGGCCGGGCGGCGGCCGCCGCGCTTCCAGGACTCGCTCGATTTGCTCGCCGGGCGGCGCCAGGCCACGCTCCAGCTCCAGCGGCCGACCTCCTATTATTTCCCCGGCCTGCCGCAGCGCCGCTATTACGAGCGCACGGAATTTCCCTGGGCGGCCGAGGTCGAGGCGGCGGCGCCGGCGATGCGGGAGGAGTTGGTCGCCTTCCTGGAGCAGGGCGGCGAGGGCTTCACCCCCTATATCGTCAGCAATCCCGAGCGGCCGCGCACCGATTTCCACGGCCTCACCGACAATCCGGCCTGGAGCACCCTCTATCTCTGGGAGAAGGGTGCTCCGGTCGAGGAGGGGGTGCGGCGCTTCCCGCGCACCTTCGCCGCGGTGAAGGACCTCGATCTGCCGCGGATCGGCGCGCGGGCGCCCTCGATCCTCTTCTCGCGTCTCCAGGCCGGCGCCCGCATCCCGCCGCATACCGGCGTGATGAACGCCCGCCTGATCTGCCATCTGCCCCTGATCGTGCCGCCGGGCTGCGGCTTCCGCGTCGGCGGCGAGACGCGTCCGTGGCGGGAGGGGGAATTGCTGGTCTTCGACGACACGGTCGAGCACGAAGCCTGGAACAACAGCGACCGCGACCGCATCATCCTCATCTTCGACGTCTGGCGGCCCGAGGTGAGCCCGGAGGAACGCCGCGCCATCACCGCCATGTTCGCCGCGATCGACGGCTATTCGCGGTAGGAGCTACTCCTTCGGCGTCTCCAGAAAACCCGCCACCTCGGCGATGCGGACGTTGTGGATGAGCCGGTCGCTTCCAAACTGATAGAGCGTGGATCGCGTCGCCGGGCGAGCATCCGCGATGAAGGTGGGCGGCAGGTTTCTACGGTCTACCGTGTCATAAGTATCGAAGACGAGGAGATCGCCCCCGCCTTCGCTATAGCCCCCGTAGCTTCTGCTATAGCCGAGCACTCGACCGTAATAGTGCCCGACTTCTGCCTGCCGGAGCTTCAGCCAAGCGATTTTCCCGTCAGCGATCAACTTGCCGTTCCGGTAGACCTTCACGTCGTCTGCGAACAACGACCCGACCTTTGGGCCATCCAAGGTGGGCGAAGTAAGGACCCTGCTTGCATCAGAGACATAGCTGGGCGGCGGTGGCGGCGGGGCGGCGACAACCGGCGAGGCGAGTGTCAACGCGAGCACAAAAAGAAGCGGCTTCATTCGTCCTCCTTTTGACAAAGCAGCATCAGTTTTTCCGGCTCAGCGTCCGCATCGCGTCATCGAGGCCCTCGAGCGTCAGCGGGTACATGCGGTCGTGCATCAGCTCCTGCAAAATGCGGGTCGAGGCGGAATAGTGCCAATAGCGCTCCGCCGTCGGGTTCAGCCACACGGCGGCGGGGTAGGTGTTCACCAGCCGCTGCATCCAGGTCGCGCCGGCTTCCTCGTTGAAATGCTCGACCGAGCCGCCGGCATGGGTGATCTCATAGGGGCTCATCGAGGCGTCGCCGACGAAGACCAGTTTGTAATCGTGGCCGAATTTGTGGAGCACGTCCCAGGTCGGCGTGCGCTCGGCGTGGCGGCGGCGATTGTCCTTCCACAGGCTCTCATAGGGGCAATTGTGGAAGTAGAAGAATTCGAGATTCTTGAACTCGCCGGTCGCGGCCGAGAACAATTCCTCGCAGAGCTTGACGTGCGGATCCATCGAGCCGCCGACGTCGAGAAGGAGCAGCAATTTCACCGCATTGTGCCGCTCCGGCCGCATGCGGATGTCGAGCCAGCCCTTGCGCGCGGTGCCGTCGATCGTCTCGTCTATGTCGAGCTCGTCGGCCGCGCCGTCGCGGGCGAAGCGGCGGAGGCGACGGAGCGCCACCTTGATGTTGCGCGTGCCGAGCTCGACCTGGTTGTCGAGATTTTTGAACTCGCGCTTGTCCCAGACCTTGATCGCGCTGCGGTTACGGCCGCCCTCCTGCCCGATCCGTACCCCTTCGGGATTGTAGCCATAGGCGCCGAACGGCGAGGTGCCGGCGGTGCCGATCCATTTCGAGCCGCCCTGGTGCCGCTCCTTCTGCTCCGCGAGCCTTTGCTTCAGCGCCTCCATGATCTCGTCCCAGGAGCCGAGCGCCTTGATCTCCTCCATCTGCTCCGACGTCAAATAGAGCTCTGCCACCTTGCGCAGCCAATCCTCGGGGATCGGCACCGCCTCGGTGCCGTAATCCGCCTCCAGCCCCTTGAAGACCTTGCCGAAGACGAGATCGAACCGGTCGAGCAGCCCTTCGTCCTTCACGAAGGTGGCGCGAGCCAGCCAGTAGAATTCCTCCGGGCGCGCGGCGATGATGTCGGCGTCGAGTGCTTCCAGCAGCGTCAGATGCTCCTTCATGGAGGCGGGGATGCCGGCGGCGCGAAGCTCGTCCACGAAGGAGAAGAACATGGCGCCTCTTTAGCCGCAAAGGCGCGCGTCCCGCCAGCTTCGGTGGTTAACCGCGCTTCAACTTCTCGGGCCTAGTTTGCCGCGCGAGACAGCAGAAAAGGAAGAGGCCGCGTGGCAAGCTCAGCGCTTGAGAGAACCGACGAGCAGGCAATCAACATCGTCGCCCGCAATTGCGGTTCGCTCGCGATCGAATGCAGCGACGTCTCGGGCTATGTCGCCGGCGTCTCCGAGCGCATCTCCTCGAACCTGCGCACGCTCGACACGCTCGAGGAAGTGACCAGCCGTCTGCTGTTCGACCAGGCACGAGTCGCCGAATCCACCGACGAGGCCCGCATCCTCGCCGAGCAGGCGCGCGAGAAGCTTGGCGAGGGCAGGGCGGCGATCGAGGACACGATCGCCATCTTCAGCGGCCTCACCGATCTCGTCGTCCAGCTGGGCGAGCGCATGGCCGGCTTCGCCGAGGCGATGAGCCGGGTCCAGAACGTCTCCTCCGCGATCGAGAGCATCGCCCACAAGACCAACATGCTCGCGCTCAACGCCACGATCGAGGCGGCGCGGGCGGGCGAGGCGGGTCGTTCCTTCGCAGTGGTCGCCGCCGAGGTGAAGAAGCTCGCCCATGAGACGCGCTCGGCGACGAGCGAGATCGCCGGCACCATCGCCTCGCTTACCTACGAGGCGAGCGCCTTCACCTCCGAGATCGCGAACGGCGTCGAGCGCAGCCGGGTCGCCCAGAGCGGCTTCGCCACCATCACCGAGCGGGTGCGCGACGTCGCCGAGATCGTCGCGATGGTCGACCGCCAGTCCGACGGCATCGCCCAGTCGACCAGCCACATCCAGCAGAGCGTCGACAGCGTGAAGCACGGCCTCACCGCCTTCGCCGCCGACGCCCGCGCCAATGGCGGCGAGCTCGTCGACGTGCGGACGCGGCTCGGCAAGCTCGAGCTGCTCTCCAACGACATGCTCGACCGGCTGGCGAGCTGCGGCGTCCGCATCGACGACACGCCGTTCATCGAATTCGCCCAGAAGGGCATGCGCGAGATCCGGAAGATCGTCGAGGACGGCATCGCCCGCGGCGAGATCGACATCGAGTCCGTGTTCGACACGAATTACGTGCCGATGCCGGGCACCAATCCGCAGCAATACGAGGTCCGCTTCTGCGCCTTCGCCGACATCCACGTCCGCCCGGTGCTCGACCGGCTGATGAAGCAGCAGGCGCGGACGATCGCCTGCGCGATCACCGACATCAACGGCTATCTGCCGACCCACATTTCCGAGCGCTCGCAGCCGCAGGGCCCGGACCCGAAGTGGAATGCGCAATATTGCCGGAATCGCCGCAACTTCATCGACGACGTCACCCGCCGCGCCATCGCCAGCGAAAAGGAAGCGATGCTCGCCACCTACGGCATGGATTTGGGCGAGGGCAATTACCTGCCCGTGAAGAACGTCTTCGTGCCCCTCATCATCCAGGGCCGCCGCTGGGGCAATTTCGAGGTGGCCTACCGGGACGACGTGGCGGGCTGAGGCTTGCGCCCGTCTCCGTTTCCGCCCGGCGAGGTTTGCGGCAACGTGACCTCGGCTCCGTGGCCGGGGCGCAATTTCACGGGTATGTGAACGCGTCCACCTTCATGGTCCGATCCGTCGAGGATGGCAGCCAATTGGCGGTCCGAAGGGATGGAATCGTAGGTGCCGAGCACATCCGTCTCGCCAAGGTCGTGATAAAGAAGAATGTAGCCGCCGAGCTTCGGCGCGTGGTCCACCTCCAGCAGCCTGCCTGCATCGCTGAGTAGGGCGAGGCGTACCGACCGACCGTCTATCGAAATCGGCTCTCCGTCAGCGCCGCGAAGGAGCGTGTAACGCTCCCCCTTCACCTCCAGTGAGGCGCGGCAAAGCTCGTCCGGAACGCGTGACGGCAATATTGCAGGATCGCCCTGGTCATCCTTCCCCTGGATGCCCCCCCCATCCATCGTGCCCAGGATTCCCTTAACGGCAAGCGAAGCATCGGTCGGATCGGGCAGGATCTTCGCCGGATGTTGGTCCCCGTCGCCGCAATCCCGAATGGTCATGCGCGACGCGATCCGGGCGGGCTCTGACTTGCCGAACTGAATGCCGTCCAGCAGCGCCTGCATGGCCGAATCGATGTCGGCCTTGCGCGCTTCGGGCCCGGACACCCGGATCGTGACGATCCAGCGCCCCTGCTTGATATAAGCCGCTGCGGACGCGAGGTTGCCGCGGTAGTGCGAATAAGCGGTTCGAACGGCGACCCCATTGACCCCACCGGCACGGCCGAGGTCGAGGTCTCCGCCGATGACGGGCGTGTTCGAGTTCTTCCTGATCGCCCAATCCTGCGCCAGCGCTGCAAGACCGGCATGGGGAAGCCCGGGATAGTAGATATAGATGGTGCCGAACACCGCACCGTCAGCCGAGCGATACTCGATCATGTTGTCGATATTTTCGCCGGCGTGGCTCGCCTCGCTGTGGCGCGTCGCCGACAACACGCCTGCCTTCAACGGGAAGGCGATCGGTACCGGAGTGAAGCCGACGTCCTTGTCGGTGACGAGCCAGATCGGGTGCTGTGCAGGCGGTGCGGCGAGTTGTTGCGCCGGCGCTTGCGCCTGGGCCGATACCATCGTGGACAGGAGCGCCAGCGCCGCTCCCAAAACAATGTGAAGCGGTCGCATCGATCCCCCTATGATCGGTTCAGCCCCCGGGCCGCCTCGCCATGAAAGCCAAGCGTTCGAACAGCATAACATCCTGTTCGTTCTTGAGAAGCGCGCCGTGGAGGGGAGGGATCGCTTTGGTCGGGTCGCGGGACTGGAGCACCTCCAGCGGCAAATCCTCGTGGAGGAGCAGCTTCAGCCAGTCGATCAATTCGCTGGTCGAGGGCTTCTTCTTGAGGCCGGGTACCTCGCGAACCTGGTAGAAAATGTCCATCGCCTTGCCGACGAGGCGCTTCTCGATGCCGGGAAAGTGAACGTCGATGATCGCCTGCATCGTCTCCCGGTCGGGGAATTTGATGTAGTGGAAGAAGCAGCGGCGCAGGAAGGCGTCGGGCAGCTCCTTCTCGTTGTTCGAGGTGATGACGACGATCGGCCGCTCCACCGCGCGGACCGTCTCGCGCGTCTCGTAGACGTGGAATTCCATGCGATCGAGCTCCTGGAGGAGGTCGTTCGGGAACTCGATGTCGGCCTTGTCGATCTCGTCGATCAGCAGGACGGGGAGCTCGGGGCTGGTGAACGCCTCCCAGAGCTTGCCGCGCTTGATGTAATTGGCGATGTCGTGGACGCGCGGATCGCCGAGTTGGCCGTCGCGCAGGCGGGCGACCGCGTCATATTCGTAGAGGCCCTGGTGCGCCTTGGTCGTCGACTTGACGTGCCATTCGATCAGCGGCGCGCCGATCGCGGCGGCGACCTCATGGGCGAGGACGGTCTTGCCGGTGCCCGGCTCGCCCTTGACCAGCAAAGGCCGGCGCAGCGTGACGGCGGCGTTGACCGCGACCTTAAGGTCGTCGGTGGCCACATAGTTGCGCGTACCTTCGAAACGCATGCCAGGTCTTTCGTGTCGTGACCGGCGACGGATAGGGAACGGGGAGGGCAGGGGCAAGCCGCCTGCCTTGACCTTGGCGGAGAAGGCGGGGATAGGGCGCCGAGCGCATCAGAGGTTTCGCCCGTGACCGACATCGCCGATCCTGCCGAGCCCGAAGCAGCGGCGCGGGCGCAAGACGCGCTCACCCGCGCCTGGGCGGCTCTCGACCGGCACGGGGATAAACGGGCCGAGAAGGCGCGATTGGTCGCTCTTCTCGAACGCCACTCAGATCTGGTGCCCCGGGGCCGCCGCGACGATCTGTTGCGGCTGGCGACCGATCCGGAGGTGGACCCGGCCGCTATCGCACCCGCCGGTTGGTGCCTCATCCGCGGCGAAGGCGGGCTCGATCCCGGCCCCGATCCATCGGCCGTTGCGAAGCGGCTCGAGGGGGACTCCCTGGCCCTGGCGCTTCTGCGCGAGACCTATGTCTCCTCGCTCGCCGTCGAGCGGCCGCTGACCGAAGTTCGCCGCTGGCTGCTGCTGTCCGGATCCAGCGAAGACTATCCCGAACTGACGGCGGCGCTGGTCGCGCAGGCCGCGCACAATGGCGGTGCCTGGCTGTTCGACGAGAAGGAGCGGCACCGCCTCCAGGACAGCGATGCGAATGGGATGCGTGCCGCCTATTTGCCCCGGCGGCCGCACCCCGCCACATCCCCCCGCTATGCGGACCCGGTCACGCAGGCCGTCGCGGACCAGTATCGCTCCTGGCCTTGCCCGGTCTGGACGCGGATCACGCGAGTCCCGGCACAACGCCTGCCGGAGGTGGTCGAGAAGATCGACCCGCAAGGACCGCCGCCCCTCCCGGCGGCGGCGGAGATCCTGGTCGCCGGATGCGGCACGGGGCGCGAGGCGGCGCTGGCCGCCTGCCGGTTCCCGGAGGCGAGGATCACCGCGATCGACATCAGCGAGGTGTCGCTCGATTATGCAAGGGAGCGGTGCGCGGCGGACATCGACTTCCGTCGCCTCGATCTCTACCGGACAGGCGATCTTGGTCGCGCGTTCGATATGATCCTGTGCAGCGGCGTGCTTCATCACCTCCCCAATCCGGAAGCGGGATGGGCCGCGCTCCACGAGGTGCTGAAGCCCGGCGGCGTCATGCGGATCATGGTCTACAGCCGGCTGGGCCGCCTGCGCGTCCAGGCCGCCAGGCGCCATTTCGTCGATCTGCTCGACAGGCCCGTCGACGACGATCTGCTCCGGGAGGTGAGGCGGCGGCTCATCGACCGCGCCCCGGCGCTGCTCCACCGCTCAGCCGATTTCTATCCCCTCGGCCACGTCCACGACCTGCTCCTCCATCGGCAAGAGGACCCGTTCGACACTCTGCGCATCGCCCGCGGCTGCCGACGCCTGGGCCTCCAGTTCCTCGGGTTCGAGCTTCCGACCGCGGAGGACCGGAAGCGCTACCGCGCCGCCCATCCGGATGACCCGCTCTTCCGCGACTTCGACCATTGGGCGGCACTCGAGCGCCGCAACCCGTTCCTGTTCGCGGGGATGTACGCTTTCTGGTGCCGGAAACCGGCCGCGTCTGCGGACCGAGAAAACTAAACGCCCCTCAAGGCGGGGGCGACGGTGCGAGATCAGCTATGCGCGCGGGCGGCGGCGCGGCTTTCGAGTAGCTCCCAGAGGCCGTAATGCTGGACGAGGATCTGCTCGGCGCCGAACAGGAAGGCGCGTTGGACGGTGCCGTCGGGCGCGAAGGAATCGGCGACCGCGGCGATCGCAGCCGCATCCGCCGCCGCATAAGGCGGGCTCTCGATTCCGTAGCGCTGCGCCGCGACGTCGAGGGCGGAGCGGATCGCGCCCCAGTCGAGCACCACCGCCATCGCCGCGCCGAGCGCGCAGCCGCGGCGTTCCGATTGGGCCAGCATCTCGATCGCGTGGCGCTGGGAGAGGACGGCGGCGTCGCTCGCCGAGCTGCCGGGCGTGCCCGGCACCGGGCCGGCTGCGACCGCGAGCTTGGCGAGATAGGCGCGCTCGCCGGCAAAGGAATAGGCGGCCTGCGCCAGCCAGGCGCGCGGGGCCGAATCGACGTTGCGCGCGGCGGCGTGGTCGACGACGCCGGGATAGCGGCCGTGCAGGATGCAGAGGAAGTGGAGGAGGTCGGCGAGGTTGCGGGACGAATCGGGCTCGCGGAGCAGCGTATCGCTGCGACCCCAGCCATGGGCGGCACTGCCCCGCTCGGCGACGGCGGCAATGAGCAGCGCGCCGGTGCGCGCGCCCTTCGCCATGCCGGGCGATGCTGTCGCCATCTGAAGCCCTCCCGCGAAACTGCGCATGCAGCCGCTCTAACGGCTTCACCTATATCAATGCCGTAAAGACGTGGTTTATGCGGCGTTAGGGAGGAAGAAAGGGTAGGGCTGCTCGCGGAGGCACCCCCACCGTCGTCATTCCCGCGAAAGCGGGAATCCCGCTTCTTCTTTCCTCTTACGCTCTGCCGAAGCGGGATTCCCGCTTTCGCGGGAATGACGGAGAGGCAGGAGCCTACTGGTCGAGGAAGCTCCGCATCTTCCGGCTGCGCGACGGGTGCTTGAGCTTCCTCAGCGCCTTGGCCTCGATCTGGCGGATGCGTTCGCGGGTGACGCTGAATTGCTGGCCGACTTCCTCGAGCGTGTGGTCGGTGTTCATGCCGATGCCGAAGCGCATGCGCAGCACGCGCTCCTCGCGCGGGGTCAGCGAGGCGAGGACCCGGGTGACCGTCTCCTTGAGGTTGGCCTGGATCGCGGCGT
>DATBDY010000030.1:0-80019 GCA_036269695.1 Allosphingosinicella sp.
CGGAAGAAAACCCAGGTGACGTTGATCAGTGCGTAGGTCAGGAGCCCGAGCCCGATCAGCGCGAGCGGTCCCGGCCGGTAGCCGGTGAAACGATGCTTCAGCACGCGCTCGACAGAGAGATAGAGCCCGTGCAGGCCGCCCCAGACGACGAACGCCCAGCTCGCGCCGTGCCAGAGGCCGCCGAGCAGCATCGTCGCACTGAGCGAGAAGCAAAGCCGCGCCAGCCCGCGCCGCGAGCCGCCGAGCGAAACGTAGAGATAGTCGCGCAGCCAGCTCGACAGGCTGATGTGCCAGCGCCGCCAGAAATCCTGCAGCGAACGGGCGCGGTAAGGCTGGTTGAAGTTATGGGGGAAGCGGTAGCCGAGCAAAGCGGCGATGCCGATCGCCATGTCGCTGTAAGCGGAGAAGTCGCAATAGATCTGGACCGCATAGCCATAGGCGGCGGCGGCGAGATCGAGGCTGCCGTGCGCGGACGGATCGAAGAAGACCTTGTCGACCAGCCCGGTGGCGAGCTCCGAGGCGATCACCGCCTTCTTGAACAGGCCCCAGACGATCAGCGAGAGGCCCATGGCGGCCATGCCCCGGTCCATCTGCGGCGCGCGCCGGAATTGCGGGATCAGGTGCGACGCGCGGACGATCGGCCCGGCGACGAGGTGCGGGAAGAAGCTCATCAGCAGGGTCATGTCGAGCAGCCCCGCCGGCGCGGTCTGCCGCCGGTAGATGTCGATCAGATAGCTCATTCCCTGGAAGGTGAAGAAGGAGATGCCGACCGGGAGGACGATCTGCAGGATCGGCATGTCCCGCTGCCACCCCATCAGGTGCAGCGCATGATCCACCTGCACCATGAAGAAGCCGCAATATTTGAAGAAGCCAAGGATCCCGAGATTGGCGGCGACCCCGGCAGCGAGCCAGAGCTTGCGCATCCCCGGTTTCGCGTCGGCGATCACGATCAGCCGCGCCGCCCCCCAGTTCAGCATCGCGCTTGCGATCAGCAGCGCGACGAAGCGCGTGTCCCACCAGCCGTAGAAGATCCAGGAGGCGACGAGCAGTGCGATCTTGCGCCACTCGTTGCTGCTCCGGAGCAGCCAGGCGGCCGCATAGACGAGGAGGAAGAAGAGTCCGAAGGTGAGGGTCGGGAACAGCATCTCAGGGGATCCGCTCGTCGGAATCGGGTGAAACGGGGCTTTCGGCGGCACGATCGAGATCGGCGTCGATCATCGCGCCGATGCGATCGCCGCCGTCGCGGGTGAAATGGACATAATCGCCGCGCATCCAGCCGGCCTGAGCCCAGCGCGACGAGGCGCAAAGGCCGCCCATCGCCGCCGACCAGTTCCAGAAGCCGAGCCCGAGCTGCCGCGCCACCGCCTGCTGCCGCGCGCGGACCTCGCCAAGCTTGCGCGGAACATGCCAGCCGTCGCCGCAATCCTCGCCGTCCAGCGCCGCCTCGCGGGTCGCCGCATCGGGTGCGCCGAGGAGCAGGATCGGCAGATGGCCGGCCAGATTCCGGATTCGCGCGACGGCGCCGCGCAGCCCGGCTTCGTACGCGTCCGGATCGAGGGTCGGCGAGAAGCCCTCGTTCGTGCCGAAGGCGAGCACGATCAGATCGGGACGGTAAGCGGCGAACTCGACGCGCAGTACGGCGTCGCTGGTCCGCCCGAAATGGACGAGCTGGGCGCCGACCACGCCGAGATTGGACAGGATCGCCCCGCCCTCGCGGCGGAACGCGCCGAAGGAGGTGATGCTGACCGTTCCCGAATCCAGAATGGTCAGCGACGCGGAGGCGACAGGTGCGTCGCTGTCCATCGTGCGGCAGGCCGGCGTCCGGCGCGGCGCCGAGAGCGTCCAGCGGCGTTCGGCCGTTCCCATGTTCAGCACGAGCGTGCCGCCGCCCGGCTGGGCGATCGCGCAGACGATGATCCGGTCGAAATCCTGGTCCGGCGTATCGGTGGTCAACCCGAGCGTCTCGCCGGCTTCGGAAGCGGTCTGGGTGAAGCCGGACATCCCGAGCCATGGCCCGCCGTCGCGATAATGGCCGCCGAACGTGGCGTTGACGCTCCAGCCGGCGCTCTGCGTCGCCGTCACGCCCCAGGTCAGATAACCCGGATAGGGCCGCCCGGCGGCGAGAACGCCGCGGCCGCCCCCGCCATAGCGGGCCTGCAGGCGGGTGCGCCAGCCGCTGGTGATCATGTCGCCGGCGGTCTGGCTGTCGCCGATCTGGAGGATGTGGACGGGGGCGCCGTCGCCGGGACGGCTTGCGCGGAGCCTCGCGAAGAAGGGCGCCAGCGCGCCTGCATAGCAGAGACTGGCATGGCAGCCGGCGGGATCCGGCGCCTGCGCCGTCACCGCCGCGCCGAGCGAGGCGCCCATCAGCCTTGCGCCCCCGTCGCACGGCGGCTTTGACGTTCTGCCTGCTGTCGCGCCTGGGCGATCGAGCCGCGGACCCGGTCGGCAAGGCCGCGCATCGCATGGACATAGCCGGGAATGGTCATGTGGATGCCGTCATTGGTGCGGGCCATCCGCCGCTCGCCGGTCTCGCGATCGGCCGGGAGATAGGGCTCGTACCGGCCCTGCGCATCGACGCTGAGCGGCAAGGTGTCGTAATAAGGCACGCCGAGCGCCGCCATCCGGCCGGCATAGAATTGGTTCATCTGGTGGATGTCGGCGTCGAAGCGGTCGTCGCGCATCTTCGGCAGGCCGACCCAATAGACCATGGCGCCGCGCGCGCGGAGCAACCCGACCACCGCCGACACCCGGTCGGTGACGATCCGCTGCCAGCCCGCGCTCATATAGGCATTGCCGTGGCCCTGGTCGAAAATGCCCTGGGTGTCGTTGGCGCCGAACGAGACGATCGCGATGTCCACCGGCTGCCGGTCCAGCTTGACGCGGATGTCGTCGAGCAGGTTCAAACTGCGATAGCGGGTGAAGCCGGTCCCGCGCTCGCTAAATTGATCGACCTCGAAGCCCTTATCGCGCCGCAGGATATTGTAGAGGCCGGCCCAGACACCGTCGCCGAAGCTGTCGCCGAACACGCCGATGCGGATCGGCCGTCCTTCCTGGACGGCCTGGACGAGGCGCGGCGGCAACGGGTCCGCGGCGCGATGGGCCAGCGGTGTGGCGGCGGCCGGCGGCACCGGAATGCTCGCCTGGGCCTGGCCGCCGGGAACGGCGCTCGGGAAAAAGGACGTGGCGACGACCGCGCCCGCGGCCAGGCCGACGAACAGGACCGTCGTGCGGTCCAGAACCAGAAGCACTCGGTCCAGCGGGCGCATGTCGCCCCCTCCTCTTGCAGCGCGGAGCGAAGCCGATCGCCCCATCCGACATGCGGAGTTTTACTGCTTTTCGAGGAGTCCCGCTGGCGTCTTTATCTGCAAAATTCGGCCACACCCGGCCGGATCGTTACGGCCGGGTGCGGAAATTTACGGGAAAATGCACGGCCGTGGGTAACCTGCCCTTCGCGGACGGACTTCAGCCGACGATTTCTTCGGGCTTGAAGAAGAAGTCGATCTCGATCTTCGCGTTCTCGGCGCTGTCCGAGCCGTGCACGCTGTTCGCCTCGATCGACTCGGCGTGGGTCTTGCGGATCGTGCCCTCGTCGGCCTGGGCCGGGTTGGTCGCGCCCATCACCTCGCGGTTTCGGGCGACGGCATTCTCGCCCTCGAGCACCTGCACCACGACCGGACCCGAGGTCATGAAGGTCACGAGATCGTTGAAGAAGGGCCGCTCCTTGTGGACGGCGTAGAAGCCCTCGGCCTGCTCGCGGGTCATGCGGATGCGGCGCGAGGCGACGACGCGCAGGCCGGCATCCTCCAGCATCTTGGTGATCGCGCCGGTGAGGTTGCGGCGGGTCGCGTCGGGCTTGATGATCGAAAAGGTGCGCTCGGTCGCCATGGCCGGTCTGAAGCTCCAATGTCAGGGGTGATTTGCGGCGGCTCTCTAGGAGCCGGGCCGGCGGAGCGCAAGGCTCAGGGTCCCTGCACCCACTTCCCGCGCTCGTCCTGCTTCCAGTAGCGGGGCTCGGCTTCGGCGTTCGTCTTCAGAGCGCGCCAGACGGCGCGGGCGTCGTCGAGGCACTCGCTGTCGAAGAAATAGAAAGTGCGGGCGAAGCCGAGCGCCTCCTCCCGCCACCGCCCGTCGGCGAGCGCGACATGGGTGGCGCCGTTCGCCGCCACCGGCTCGGACGAGAGCAGGATCGACTGCTTTTCGGCCCGTGCGGTGCCGTGCGGCAGGAACGAGTCCTTCGCATAGGCCCAGAGCTGCTCGTCAATTCCCGGGATCATCCCCTCGTCCGCCACCACCAGCAGCCGCTCGCCCGAGGCCAGCACCCGCTCGCAAATCGCTGGCAGGACGCGTTCGAGGGGCGAGGCGCTAAGGTGATAGAAGTCGACGATCACGCCTCGAAATTGTCGGCGATGAAGCGGTCAAGCAACGCGACCCCGAAGCCGGTCGCGCCCTTGTCGTAGAGGTGCCCGGGCTTGTCCGACCAAGCCATCCCGGCAATGTCGAGATGCGCCCATTTGACGCCGCTCTCGACGAAGCGCTGAAGGAAGACGGCGGCGGTGATCGAGCCGCCCTCGCGCGGGCCGACATTCTTCATGTCGGCGATCTGCGATTCGATCAATTTGTCGTAGGGCTCGCCGAGCGGCATCCGCCAGAGCTTGTCGCCCACCGCCTTGCCGGCCGCGTCGAGCTTGGCGGCGAGGCCGTCGTCGTTCGAGAACATGCCGCCATATTCGTGGCCGAGCGCGATGATCATCGCGCCGGTCAAAGTGGCGAGGTCGACCATCACTTCCGGCTTGTACTGGCGCTGGGCCCAAGCCATCGCGTCGGCGAGGACGAGACGCCCCTCCGCATCGGTGTTGATGACCTCGATCGTCTGTCCGGAAAGACTGGTAACGACGTCGCCGGGGCGCTGGGCATTGCCGTCCGGCATGTTCTCGGCGAGCGCGCAGATGCCGACGACGTTCGCCTTCGCCTTGCGGGCGGCGAGCGCCGTCATCGCCCCGGTGACGGCGCCGGCGCCGCCCATGTCCCACTTCATCGCCTCCATGCCGGCGGCGGGCTTGATCGAGATGCCGCCGGTGTCGAAGGTGATGCCCTTGCCGACGAAGACGACAGGCTTCTTCTGGCCGCCGCCGTTCCAGCGCATGACGAGGAGCCGCGGCGGCTTGACCGAGCCCTGGCCGACGCCGAGCAGCGCGCCGAAGCCGAGCTCCGCCATCTTCTTCTCGTCGAGCACCTCGATCTCGACGCCGAGCGGCTCCAGCTTCTTGCGGGCGCGGGCGACGAAGCTCTCGGGATAGAGAATGTTGGCGGGCTCGGTGACCAGCTCGCGGGTGAAGGAGAGGCCCTCGAGCAGGGCGGCCTTGTCCGTCCAGGCCGCTTCCGCGCCCTCGCCGGCGCCGACGATCACCACCTCGTCCAGCGTCGGCTTCTGCTTGCGGCCGAGCTTGGTGCGATACGTATCGTAGCGCCAGCTGCGCGCCGCCGCGCCGAAACCGATCCGCGCCGCCGCCTCGCCAGACAGGTTGAGCCCGGTGACGTCGATCACCAGCCGCGTCTCGCCCGAAATAAGCAAACGGCCGACGAGGGTGCCGCCGACGCGCTCGTAAAGCCCCTGCTCGTCCTTGCTGGCGCCGAGGCCGATGAGGAGCAGCCGCCGCACCTGGTCGCCGTCCTGGACGAAGGTTTCGGCGACGCCGCCGAGCTCGCGTTCGAACCTCTGGCCCTCCGCCGCCCGGGCTGCCACGGTCCGGGCAGGCTCGCCGAGGCTCGACAGCCGGTCGGAAAGCATGTCCTCGCTCCAGACCGGAAGCGCGAGGGCGTAGGCGCCGGAGGGGCGCTGCGAAGCAAAGCTGACATTCATGGCGTGGGAAGGCCTCCTTGACGGCTTTCGCCTCTAGGCAATCGTTTCCCGGCTTGCAAAGCCGATCTGGCCGTCGCACCGGCGCGCCTTCCGCCATTGCAGCTTCATTCGTCCGGTGCGATAGGCGCGCTCGGTCGCGCGTGCCTCTTGCGGCGGGGAATGTGAAGAAGCCCACCCTCATCTGCCTCACCGCTCTGCCCCTGCTGCTGTGCATTCCCGCGGCCGCATCGGCGCAGACGGAGGCCCGTCCGGGCGGCGACGATACCCAGGCTCCCGCGCCGCCGCCGGCACCGCAGGCCTCCGAGCCCGCTGCCACGGAGACGGGTACGGGCACGGACAAGGGCGAGCGTGAGGTCGCGTTCAGCGCCAACCAGGTCACCTATGACGACAAGGCGGACATCGTCACCGCGACCGGCGACGTGCGGATGAACAGCGAAGGCAACAACCTTCGCGCCGACACCGTCACCTGGAACCGCAAGACCGACGAGGCGCGGGCGACCGGCAACGTCCGGCTCGTCACCCCCGAAGGCAACACCGCCTATGGCGACACCGCCGTCCTCACCAATGGCATGAAGGACGGCGTCGTCCAGAACCTCCTGCTCGTGCTCGAGAATGGCGGCCGCCTCGCCGCCGACCGGGCGGTGCGCAAGGACGGCTACACGACCCTCTTTCGCGCGTCCTATTCGCCCTGCGCCGTGCTCAATCCGAACGGCTGCCCCAAGAACCCGACCTGGCAGATCAATGCGGTGCAGGTGCTCCACGACCCTTACAAGCACCGCATCCATTATCAGGGCGCCTCGCTGCAGCTGTTCGGGGCGCGGCTCATCGCCCTCCCCTTCCTCTCGCACCCCGACGGCCAGGGGCAGAGCGGCTCCGGGCTGCTCGTGCCCGAATATAGGCTGAGCTCCCGGCACGGCCTGGAGCTGGACGTGCCCTATTACTGGCGTATCTCGCCAAGCCAGGACGCGACCTTCACGCCGCACCTCTACACCGGCTCGCTGCCGATGCTCGAAGGCCAGTACCGGCGGATGACCAGCCTCGGCGCGTTCGAGCTGGGCGGCTTCGTCACCGACGGCACCTGGATCCAGGTCGATCCGAACAATACGGCCATCCAGACCCAGCGCAGCGGCATCCGCGCCTATCTCGAAGGCAATGGCCGCTTCCAGCTCGACCCCTATTGGTCGATCACCGCCGCCGGCCGCTATGCGACCGACCGGACCTTCCTCGCCCTCTACGACATTTCCCGCGACGTCCGTCTTCGTTCGGTGGTCAATGCGGAGCGGATCGACGACGATTCCTACATCTCGATCGCCGGCTGGGCCTTCCAGGGCCTCCGGCTCACCGATCAGGCGGGGCAGCAGCCGTTCGTCCTTCCCGCCATCGGCGCGCGCTGGCGCCTGCCGGAGCCGGTCCTCGGCGGCCGTGTCCAGTTCCAGGCCAACAGCCTCGCCATCTTCCGCACCGAAGGGCAGGATACCCAGCGCGCCTTCGCTTCGGCGCTGTGGGAACGGCGGAGCATCACCAAATGGGGTCAGGTGCTGATCCTGACCGGCTATCTGCGCGGCGACGTCTATCATTCGACCGACGTGCTGGCGACGACGACACCGATCTATCGCGGCACCGAAGGATGGCAGGCACGCGGCATCGCCGCCGCCGCCGCCGAGCTCGACTGGCCGCTGATCGGGCCGCTGTTCGGCGGCGTCCAGACGCTGACCCCCCGGGTCCAGCTCGTCGCCTCGCCGCCGACCGCGAATCTCTCCATCCCGAACGAGGATGCGCGCTCGGTCGATCTCGAGGATTCGAACCTGTTCGACCTCAACCGCTTCCCCGGCTACGACCGCTGGGAGGACGGACCGCGCATCACCTACGGCGCCGATTGGGCGCTCGATGTGCCCGGCATCGCCATTCGCGCGAATATCGGCCAGAGCTATCGCCTCAACAGCAAGCCGAGCATCCTGCCGCCCGGCACCGGCCTTTCCGACCAATTCTCGGATTTCGTCGGCCGCGCCTCGATCCAGATCGGCAGCAGGCTCGAGATCGTCGAGCGCTTCCGCATCGACAAGAGCAATCTGGCGCTGCGGCGCAACGAAATCGACGCGGTGTTCGGCGGCCACCAAACCTACTTCACGATCGGCTATTCGAAGCTCAACCGGAACATCAACACGATCGAAGACCTGCCGGACAATGACGAGTTTCGCGCTGGCGGGCGGCTCCGTTTCGCCCGCTATTGGTACGTGTTCGCCTCGGCGACGATCGACCGCGCGAGCAAGGAGTTCGATCCGCTCGTTACGTCCAACGGCTGGCGCCCGATCCGCCACCGGCTCGGCTTCGGCTATGACGACGATTGCCTGGACCTCAGCCTGACCTGGCGCCGGGATTATGAGGAGACCACCGCGCTCAAGCGCGGCAGCACCTTCATGTTTAGGGTGGCGCTGAAGAACCTCGGACGCTAAGAAAGTTAACGGGGGCATCAAGCTGCGGTTCATGAAATTTTCGGCAGGCTAGTCGCCTGCTTTTACTGGAGGAATGATGAAGCTCGGGACTTTCCACGGGGCCGCGCTGCTGCTGGCCGGCACCTTTGCCGCGGCCGCCGCTTTCGCGCAGACGGCTTCGGCGCCGCGCCGCACGCATCGTCCGGCGGCTTCGGCGCCCGCTCCTGCCCCGGCCGAGACGCAGGCGCCGACTGCCGCGCCCGCCGCCGGACAGGCCGCACCCGGCCCATCGGCCGCCAATCTGCAGCTGCCCAACAACCCTGTCTTCCTCGGCGACACCGATACGATCCGCAAGGCGACGGCGATCGTCAACGGCTCCGTCATCACCGCGACCGATGTCGACCAGCGGCTGGCCCTGGTCGTGCTCGCCAATGAAGGAAGGGTTTCCCCCGACCAGATGCAGCAGCTGCGCGCGCAGGTGCTGCGCAACCTCGTCGACGAGACGCTCCAGATCCAGGCGGCGGAAGCGGCGGACATCAAGATCGAGCAGAGCGAGATCGACACCAGTTACGCCCGCTTCGCCCAGACGCAGGGCAAGACCCCGCAACAGCTGACCGAATTCCTCCGATCCGTCGGATCGTCCGCCGCTTCGATCAAGCGGCAGATCAGGGGCGAGATGGCGTGGGCGCGGCTCCAGCAGCGCAAGATCGAGCCGTTCGTGAACGTCAGCAACGAGGAGGTGAAGTCGATCATCGATCGCCTCAACGCGCAGAAGGGCACGCAGCAATTTCACGTCTATGAGATCTTCCTGGCGGCGACGCCGGAGACGGCGGCGCAGGCCCGGGCCAATGCCGATCGCATCGTCCAGCAGCTGCGGGGCGGAGCGTCGTTCATGGCCTATGCGCGGCAATTCTCCGAGGCCTCGACCGCCGCGGTCGGCGGCGATCTCGGCTGGATCCAGCCCGGAGAGCTGCCCCAGCAACTCGCCGACGCCGTCCGCGTGCTCCCGGTCGGCACGGTCAGCGATCCGATCGCCATCCCCGGCGGCTTCTCGATCCTCACCGTGCAGGACACGAAGCAGATCCTCACCGCCGATCCGCGCGACGCCGTGCTCAGCCTCAAGCAGCTCAGCATCACCTTCCCGCCCAATACCCAGCGTGCCGATGCGGAAGGCAAGATCCAGCAGCTCATGCAGACCACCCAGAGCATGGGCGGCTGCGGCGGCGCCGAGGGCGCCGCGGCGAAGATCGGCGCCGAGGTCGTGTCGAACGATCAGGTGAAGGTCCGCGATCTGCCGCCGGCGCTTCAGAACACGTTGATCAACTTGTCCGTCGGCCAGCCGACGCCGCCCTTCGGCGCGGTCAACGACCGGATCAGCGTCCTCGTCCTGTGCGGGCGCGACGATCCGCCGGCGGTCAGCAACGTGTCCTACGATCAGGTCTACGATCAGGTGGCCCAGGCGCGGGTGAACATGCGCGCGCAACGTTATTTGCGCGACCTGCGCCGCGACGCCGTCATCGACTATCGCTGAGGGGCGGCCATGCCCTCCCCGCTCGCGCTGGCGCTTGGCGATCCGGCCGGAATCGGGCCCGAGATCGCCGCCAAGGCCTGGACGCGACGCCGCGAGGAGGGAATAGCGCCCTTTTTCGCGGTCGGCGCGCCCGAAGCGATCGCGGCGGTGTGGGACGGACCGGTCCGGATCGTCTCCGATCCCGCGGAAGCCTCGGCCGTCTTCGCCGACGCGCTGCCGATCATCCGCGTCGACGGCGTGGAGACGATCGTCCCCGGGCATCCGACGCTGGAGGGCGCGCATAACGCCCTCCATTCGCTCGAGCTCGCCGTCGGGCTCACCCGCTCGGGCGCGGCCAGCGCGGTGGTCACGGGTCCGGTCTCCAAGTCCCAGCTTTACGCCGCCGGTTTCGTCCATCCCGGCCAGACCGAATTCATCGCCGAGCGCTGCGGCATTGCCGCCGACATGGTGGCGATGATGTTGGCGGGCCCGACCCTGCGCACCGTCCCCGTCACCACCCATGTGCCGCTGCGGGCGGTACCGGAGCTGCTGACCACTGAGCTGATCGTCTCTCGCGGCCGGACCACGATCCGTGCGCTGAGGCGCCTGTTCGGCATCGCCCGGCCGCGGCTCGCAGTCGCCGGGTTGAACCCCCATGCCGGTGAGGACGGAGCGCTCGGCCGCGAGGAGATCGACATCGTCCAGCCCGCGATCGAGCGGCTGCGCGAAGAAGAGGCCGAGGTGACCGGCCCCCATGCGGCGGACACCATGTTCCACGAGCGGATGCGCCGAACCTATGACGCCGCGCTCTGCCTCTATCACGACCAGGCCTTGGTGCCGCTGAAGACGCTCCATTTCGATGAAGGCGTCAACATGACGCTCGGCCTGCCGATCATCCGCACCGCGCCCGACCACGGCACCGCTTTCCCGATCGCCGGGCAAAACATCGCCGAGCCGGGCGCGACGATCGCGGCGCTGAAGATGGCGGCGGAGTGTGCCGCACGCCTCGCGGCTTCGTGAGCACCGGAACGGACAACCCAGCGCCTTCCCTCGCCGACCTGCCGCCCCTGCGCGAGGTGATCGCCCGCCACGGGCTCAACGCCTCGAAGGCGCTCGGCCAGAATTTCCTGCTCGACGAGCAATTGCTCGACCGCATCGCGCGAGTGCCCGGGCCGCTCGTGGGCAAGCGCGCCTATGAGGTTGGCCCAGGCCCAGGCGGGCTGACGCGCGCCCTGCTGCGCGCCGGCGCGGAGGTGGTTGCCGTGGAGCGAGACCGCCGCTGCCTCCCCGCGCTCGCCGAGCTGGCCGAGGCGGCGCCGGGCCGGCTGCGGCTGATCCAGGGCGATGCGCTAGCGATCGACGAGGCCGCCGACGCGGGCGCCGGCGCGCATATCGTTTCGAACCTGCCCTACAATGTTGGCACCGCTCTGCTGGTGCGGTGGCTCGGCGGTGAGATTTGGCCGCCCTGGTGGGCCTCGCTCACGCTAATGTTCCAGCTCGAAGTCGCCGAGCGGATCGTCGCGAGGCCGAACACCACCGCTTACGGGCGCCTCGCCGTGCTTGCGCAATGGCGCAGCGAGTCCCGCATCGCCATGCGCGTCCACCGCTCCGCCTTCGTGCCCGCGCCCAAGGTGATGTCGGCGGTCGTCCACATCGTTCCCAAGGAGGCGCCGGAGGGCGTCCGCACAGCCACCCTCGAGCGCCTCACCGCCGCCGCTTTTGGTCAGCGCCGCAAGATGCTTCGGCAGAGCCTGAAGGGGCTGCCTGGTGCACTGGATGCGCTGGCAGAAACGGGTATCGACGCCGCGCGGCGAGCGGAAACCCTGAGCGTCGACGAATTCGTCGCCGTCGCGCGCGCGATGGACGGCTAAACCTAGTTCCGCTGCGGCGACGGGGCTTCAGGCCGCTGGGCGGTCACCACCTCCGGCGGCGGCCCCTTGGCGATGACGGCGGCGAGCTGGACGGCCTGCGGGCAGTTGCTCTTGCAGATGGTGCGGATGCGGTCGAGATTCTGCTTCGCTCGCTCGACGGCGCCGCGCTGGACGAGGGCCTCGCCCTGGCCGGCGAGGGCGTTGACGTCGTTCGGCTCCAGCTTCAGCGCGTCGAAATAGAATTTGATCGCCTCGCCCGGCAGCTTCTCGCCCTGGGCGGCGTGGGCGAGGCCGATATAGGCGCCGCGGTTGCGCGGATCGACGGCGAGCGCGCTTTCGAGCAGGTCCCGCGCTTCGGTATAATGGCCCTGCGCGTTGAGCGCCTCGGCCTGCTGGGTCAGCGCCGTCGAGCGCGGATCGACCTGGTTGTCGGGCTTCTGCGAAAAACCGGCACTTGCCAGCGTGGCGACCATGATCGCGGCGGAAAGGGCGATCGGGGTGAGGCGCATCAAATTCTCCATAATCCAATCACACAAGGGCTTAGCACGGCGCTCGCCAGCGTGCGACGAAAAAGCCGTCCGTGCCGTCCCGTGCCGGGCTGAGCAGGCGCCCGGGCCCGGCGGTCCGTCCAAAACGCATGGCGATCTCTTCCGGAACCATGGATGAACGGGCGGAGAAGGAGTCCGCCTGTCCCCGCCCCTCCTCGGCCAGGATCGAGCAGACGGCGTAGACGAGGGCGCCGCCCGGCCGGATGAGCGGCGCAGCGAGATCGAGCAGCCGCGCCTGCGCCTCGACGAAGCGGCGCAGGCGCTCCGGCGTCAGCCGCCAGCGCAGCTCGGGATTGCGGCGCCATGTGCCGGTGCCCGAGCAGGGCGCGTCGACGAGGACGAGGTCCACTGTGCCGGCGAGGTCGCCGAGCACCGCCATCTCCTTCCCCGGATCGAGCAGGCGCGGTTCGATGATCGTCGCACCCGCCCGCGCGAGCCGGGGCGGCATGCGCGAAAGACGGCCGCGGTCGGTGTCGGAGGCGATCAGGCGGCCTTGATCGGCCATCTCGGCGGCCAAAGCGAGCGTCTTGCCGCCCGCGCCGGCGCAGAGATCGAGCACAACCATGCCGGGCGCGGCCGCACAGGCGAGCGCGAGCAACTGGCTGCCTTCGTCCTGGATTTCGACCAGGCCCGAGGACCAAGCCTCGTTCTCCTCGACGCGAAAGCCGTCCGGGAGGCGGAGACCGAGCGGCGAAAGCGGTGTGGGGACCGCCTCGGGCAAGCGCTCCAGCGCTTCATCGCGCGTGCCCTTCAGGCGGTTGACACGAAGATCGAGCGGCGCGCGGTCGAGCAAAGCCGGCCATTCGTCCGGGGCGACGCAGGAATCGAGCCGCGGGATGAGCCATTCGGGAACGGCCGATGAATCGCCTGACGGCGCAATCTCATCCGGCCCCACAGGCTCGGGAGCATGGCGCGAACCATCGAATGCGGCGAGCAGGTCCGCATCGCCGGATGCGGCCTTCAGCAATGCCACGCGCCCGGAGTCCGGCGGCTCGGCCGCGCCGCGGATGGCGCGATAGACGAGCTCCCGCACGGCGCGGCGATCCTTCGATCCGGCATAGCGGCGGGTCGCGAAATAGCGGGCGACCAAAGTGTCGGCGGCGGCACCGCCCTCGCGCGCGGCGGCGATCACCTGGTCGAGGATCTCGACCGCCGCCTGGGCGCGGGCGGCCGGAGTCATGGTTCAGCGGCGATAATTGGGCGCCTCGCGCGTGATCGACACGTCGTGGACATGGCTTTCGCGCAGGCCCGCATTGGTGATGCGGACGAAGCGAGCGCGCTTCTGGAGCTCGGAGATGGTGGCGGAGCCGGTATAGCCCATCGCCGCCTTCACGCCGCCGACCAGCTGGTGGATCACGTCGCGCGCATGACCCTTATAGGGGACCTGCCCCTCGATCCCTTCGGGGACGAGCTTGAGCTGATCCTTGATGTCCTGCTGGAAATAGCGGTCGGCCGAGCCGCGGGCCATCGCGCCGACCGAGCCCATGCCGCGATAGGATTTGTAGGAGCGGCCTTCGTAGAGGAAGGTCTCGCCCGGCGCTTCCTCCGTGCCGGCGAGCAGCGAGCCCACCATCACCGTCGAGGCGCCCGCCGCCAAGGCTTTGGCGATATCGCCCGAGGTCCGCAGGCCGCCGTCGGCGATGACCGGCGTGTCGGTCTTGGCCGCCTCGCCCGCCGAATCCAGGATCGCGGTCAGCTGCGGCACGCCGACGCCGGCGATCACCCGGGTGGTGCAGATCGAGCCCGGACCGATCCCCACCTTCACGGCGTCGGCGCCGGCGGAGATGAGCGCGCGGGTCGCCTCGGCCGTCGCGACATTGCCGGCGACGATCTGGACGCTGTTCGACAGCGCGCGCACCCGCTCGACCGCCTTGGCGACGTCGCGATTGTGGCCATGGGCCGTGTCGATGACGATGAGGTCGCATTCCGCCTCGATCAGGGCCTTGCTGCGCTCAAACCCCTTGTCGCCGACGGTGGTCGCAGCGGCGACGCGCAGCCGGCCCGAGGCATCCTTGGTCGCGTCGGGATAGGTGACGGCCTTCTCAATGTCCTTGACTGTGATGAGGCCGATGCAGCGCAGCTCCTCGTCGACGACGAGCAATTTCTCGATCCGCCGCTGGTGGAGCTGCCGCCGCGCTTCCTCCTGGGTCACGCCGGGGCCGACCGTCGCCAGATTCTCGCGCGTCATCAGCTCGGAGACCGGCTGATTCGGATTTTCGGCGAAGCGGACGTCGCGGTTGGTGATGATGCCGAGGAGGCGGCCGTTCTTCTCGGTCACCGGAATGCCGGAGATGCGGTGCTTCGCCATCAGGGCGAGCGCGTCGGCGAGCGTCTGGTCCGGCGTCACCGTGATCGGGTTGACCACCATGCCGCTCTCGAACCGCTTCACCGCCCGCACCGCCGCCGCCTGCTCCTCCACGTCGAGGTTGCGGTGGAGGACGCCGATGCCGCCGAGCTGGGCCATGGCGATCGCCATGTCCGCCTCGGTGACCGTGTCCATCGCCGAGGAGACGATCGGAATGTTGAGCCCGATCTCCTTGGTGATGCGCGTGCGCACGTCCGCTTGGCTCGGCAGCACCGCCGATTCGGCCGGCGTCAGCAGCACGTCGTCGAAGGTCAGGCCGAGCGGGATGTCCATGGATCTTGTCTCTTGGCTGCGGGACGGGCGACTGACAGCCGTCCGCGCGCCGCCAAAGAGGCCGAGCGGTGGGACGCACCGGGAGCGGGATCAGGCGATCGGGAGAGGGCTGCGCAAAGGCGGAGGGCCATCCCGTCGCTTAGTGCAACGGGCGCCGCACTGGCAAGCGCCCAAACAAAGACAAAGTCCGTGCTCGCGGCGGAGACGAGATTCCGTTCCACGGGCGGAACGCTCGCCGTTGCCATTGAGAAATGCGCGCGGCGCGGCCATGGAAGGCTCATGACCAAATCCGCGACCGACGTGATGCAGGAAATCATCTTCTCAGCCGTGCTCGATTCGATCGCGGCGCTGAAGACGGCGTCCAAAGGCCTACCGAACAATCTGGTGCGCGACATGGGCGCGATCCACGCCAACGTCACCTTCGCCGATCTTCCCGCCGAAGTGCAGGCGAGCATCATGGCCAGCGTGCGGGCCGCGTTCACCCGGCTGCTGAAGGAAGGCTATTCGGTCGCCCCCGGCCAGGGCGCGCCGCCGCGAAGCCCGCCGCCGCGGCGCGACTCGAGCGGTGAAGGACAAAGGCGCGGCGGCCCCTCCGGCCGCGGCCCGCGTCCCGGCGGCGGCCGGCCTTCGGGTCCGGGCCGCGGCCCCGGGCGGGGCGCCGGGCGGGGACCCAAGCCGCCCCGGAGCTGAACCTTTATCGGGTCACGAGGCGTTCAAGCGATCGTGCGAGACCAGGTTTTGCGCAGGCTGGGGTTTCGAACGTGTTCGCGGACGCGCATGACATCAGGAGGAACGACCGGATCAAGGCGGTGATCGCCGCCGCCTTGTTCGAGGGCGCGCTCGCTTATGTTCTGGTCGTCGGGCTCGGCGCCGGCACGGCGCTTCGGGATCGCATCGTGCCGCCGATGCTGGTCGGGTTGCTCCCTGAAAAGCCGCCGGCGCCGCCGCCGAAGAAGAAGCCGGTCGAAAAGCCGAACCCGCGCCCGCTGAAGGAAGGCGCCGCCTCGCCGCCCAACCTCAAGGCCACGCCGACCGAGATCGTCCGGCCGCCGCGCCCGCCGGTCCGCCTCCCCCCGCCCCCGCCGGTCGCGGCCGCGCCGATTGCCGGACCGGGGGCGGCATCCTCCGCCGGAGCGGCGCCCATTCCAGGCCCCGGGACCGGGAGTGGCGGCCAGGGCAACGGCACGGGCAGCGGCAATGGCGGCAACGGTCCCGGAGGCGGCGGCAATGGCGGCGGCGGACCGCCGCGCTGGGTCAAGGGCGAGATCAAGGACAAGGATTATCCCCGCGAATCGGCCCAGGCCGGCGCCGGCGGCACCGTTTTTGTCCGCTTCGCCGTCGAGACGAACGGCCGCGCGACCGATTGCACGATCATGCGCTCCAGCGGCCATGAAGATATCGACGAGACCACTTGCCGCCTGATCGAGGACCGTTTCCGCTACAAGCCGGGCACGGATCGCAGCGGCAGGCCCGTCCGCACCTGGCTCGACGAACATCATACCTGGAGCATCCAGCGTCGAGGTGATCGCGAACCGGCGGATGATGATGAGCCCGACAACGGCGACTGATCTAACCTATACGATAATCACGCCCGCGCCCGCGCCAGGGTAAAGCGCGCCTGCTCGACATGCATGCGTTCGATCATCTCGCCTTCCCAGCGCTCGGCGCCGCCGGTCGCGGCGGCGATCAGGCGGCGGGCTTCGTCGACCTCCTCCGGCGAGGGGCCGAAGAGGCGGTTCGCCGTCTCGATCTGGTTGGGGTGGATGAGCGACTTACCGTCGAAGCCGAAGCCCCTTCCCTCCTCGCATTCGGCGGCGAGGCCCTCCGGGTCCTCCAGCCGATTATAGACGCCATCGAAGGCGGCGATGCCGGCGGCGCGGGCAGCGAGCAGGATCGTCTGCAGCGCCGTGCGAAGCGCCGGGCGGGCATGGCCGGGGCGCAGGCCGAGATCGGCGGAGAGATCGTTGGTGCCGGCGACCAAAGCCGCCGCCTCACGGGCAATGGCGGGCGCGGCGAGCACGCCCTTCGCGGTTTCGATCATCGCCAGCACCGGCTTGCCGGTCGCAGCGGCGACGCGGGCGATCTCCTCCGCCTCCGAGGTCATCGGGTAGATCAGGACATCGGCGGCACAGCCGGCGACGGCGGCCAGGTCCGCCTCATGCCAGGGTGCCTTCGAATTGACCCGGATCGCGGCAAGGCCCGGAAAAGGCTGGCGAACCGCCTCGACCGCGGCGGCGCGCGCGCTGTCCTTGTCCTGCGGCTTCACCGCGTCCTCGAGGTCGAGCACGACCATATCGGCCTCAAGCCCGCGCGCCTTCTCGATCGCGCGCTTATTGGAGGCGGGGAGGAACAGGAGCGAGCGGCAAAGGCGCAGGTCGGGCGGCAAAGTCATGACGCGATCTGCTTGGAAGCCGCCCTTCTTGTCTACACGATAAAGCCTCTGCCGCCGTTTTCCGGAGATGCGCCTAGCGCGAAGCGGCGAGGAACTTGTCGAGCGGCTGCCAGTAGCGCGGGCCCCAGCCGGCGTTGAGATGATCGTAATTGCCGGCCGGAAAGCCGGTCTGATCGAGAATCAGAAGGGTCCCCGAACCGCGCGGCCGCAGCTCGAACCGGACCAGCGAATAGGTGCCGGGCTGCCAATCCCGCGTCGTCCGCCACGCCTGGACGATGCGCTTGCCGGGGACCAGCTCGATGTTGCGGCCGGCGACCAACCCGCCGAACAGCCAGGTCGCGCCGCCCTCTCTCCCGTCGATTCGGGCGGGCATGCGGGTGAAGGCGGCGAAGGACTTCGAATCGAGCAATGCCTCGTAGACTCGTGCCGGCGGCGCGTGGATCGTCACCTCCTGGTGGATCGCGGTGCGGGCGGCGGTGTCGGACTTCGCGGCCGGAGCGGCCTCGGTCGGCCCGGCGAGGGCCAGGCCGGCCATCGCCAGCATGGCCGATGCGAACGGCCGGTGGCGGCCGCGACTGTCGATCTCGCTCATTCCATCCTCCTCGAACGGTCGGCGGAAATAGGGACCGCGCCGAAAAGATGTTCAACAACATCTTTTGAGGCTTATTATCGGCCCCGGGAGGATCCCTTCATGCCTTACCCGCCCCGGCATCACGACGAAGTCAGAACCCGGATCGTCCGCGGCGCGCAGCGCCTGTTCAACCGCCGCGGCTTCGAGGCGGTGTCGATCGAGGAAATCATGGGCGCGGCGGGGCTGACGCGGGGCGGCTTCTACCGCTATTTCGGCTCGAAGAGCGATCTCTACGCCGAGGCGATGGACTGCTTCTTCACCAACCCGGACTGCGGCAATCGCTGGGAGGGCGTGACCGTGGACCCTTCGCGCGGCAATGTCGGCGCGCAGATCGTGCGCGCCTACCTCTCCCGCCAGCATTATCAGGACATCGAGGATTCGTGCCCGATGGTGGCGCTTCCCGGCGATGTGGCGCGGGGCGGCGCCAAGGCCAGACGCGCTTACGAGAATGCGCTGAACGCAATGATCGTCCACCTCCAGAAGGATGCCGGCGAAGCGGGCCGCCCGGACCGCCCGACCGCCTTGGCGATCGCCGCTTTGTGCATAGGCGGGATGGTGGTCGCACGAGCGAGCGACGACATCGGGCTGGCGACCGAAATGCGCGAGGCGGCCAAGTCAGCCGCCCTGACGCTCGGCGGCTGGCACGATCCCGGCGCCTGACCGGCAGCATTCCCCGGATCGGTGCCGCGCGCGTCGGTCGCACGCGCGAAGCAAGCGCGCCGCAACTCACCCCGAATTCGCTTGGAAGGCAGCGCGTTTGTCTACATGATGAAGGCTCTATCGCCCGGGGAGGGGCTCTTCCGAATGGTACTCATCCCAATTCTCGTCGTCGTCGTCCTGGTGCTCATGTTCCTCATGTCGAGCATCAAGATCGTCCGCCAAGGCTATCATTATACGATCGAACATTTCGGCCGCTTCACCGCCGTCGCCCAGCCCGGCTTCAATTTCTACATGCCCTTCTTCTACCGGGTCGGCCGCAAGGTGAACATGATGGAGCAGGTGCTCGACATCCCCGGCCAGGAGATCATCACCAAGGACAATGCGATGGTCGCGGTCGACGGCGTCGTCTTCTTCCAGGTGCTGGACGCCGCCAAGGCCGCCTATGAGGTGTCGGACCTCTATACCGCCATCATGCAGCTCTCGACGACCAATTTGCGTACGGTCATGGGCTCGATGGACCTCGACGAGACCTTGTCCAAACGCGACGAGATCAACGCCCGGCTGCTCAACGTCGTCGACCAGGCGACCGAGGCCTGGGGCGTCAAGATCACCCGCGTCGAGGTCCGCGACATCCGGCCGCCGGCGGACATCGTCAACGCGATGGGCCGCCAGATGAAGGCGGAGCGCGAGAAGCGCGCGAATATCCTCGAAGCCGAAGGCATGCGGGCTTCGGCCATCCTCAAGGCCGAAGGCGAGAAGCAGTCGCAGATCCTTCAGGCCGAAGGCACGCGCGAAGCGGCTTTCCGCAGCGCCGAAGCACGCGAGCGCGCCGCCGAGGCGGAGGCAAAGGCCACGCAGCTCGTTTCGGAAGCGATCGAGAAGGGCTCGGCCCAGGCGATCAACTATTTCATCGCGCAGAAATATGTCGAGGCGATCGGCATGTTCGCCCGCTCGCCCAATGCGAAGACGATCCTGTTCCCGGTCGAGGCGACACAGCTGATCGGCACATTGGGCGGCATTGGCGAGCTGGCGCGCGAGGCGCTGGGTAGGGGAAGCCCATCCGGCGGCGGTGACGCCCCGGCAGCGCCTGCCTCGCCGCCGGCGCGGCGGAAGGGCCCG
Organism: Allosphingosinicella sp.; assembly: GCA_036269695.1. Lineage (GTDB taxonomy): Bacteria > Pseudomonadota > Alphaproteobacteria > Sphingomonadales > Sphingomonadaceae > Allosphingosinicella. The sequence continues at coordinate 19,665 of DATBDY010000030.1, forward strand.
TTCGAGGGCGGCGCCCAATCGTGAACGGAATGGAGCCGCACTGGCTCTGGCTGCTCGCCGCCGCCGCGCTCGGCATCGCCGAGCTGCTCTTTCCGGGTATCTTCCTGATCTGGATCGCAGCCGCGGCGGCCGGCACGGCGCTGCTCACCCTGCTGACGGGGGTGGGCGTGGCCTTCCAGTTCGCCCTGTTCGCCTTGCTGTCGATCGGCTCGGTCTATGCCGGGCGGCGCTGGTATGCGGCCCATCCCGTCGAAACGTCCGATCCCCTGCTCAACAATCGCGCCGCACGGCTGATCGGCCGCACGGTCATCGTGGTGGCGCCCATCGAGCATGGCGAAGGACGTGTGAAGGTGGGCGACAGCGTCTGGAACTGCCGCGGCCCCGATTGCGCCGCGGGGACGCGCGTCAGGATCACCGGCGCGCAGGGGACCTGTCTCGTCGTCGAGCCGCTTGCGCTCGACGCCGAGACGAGGCCCCTGCTGCCCGACCGGGATTCAGACTAAGGCTCAGACTGAAACGTCACCCCGGACTTGATCCGGGGTCCACCTTTTCTTTTCCCGCGTGGTCAAGGAAGGTGGATGCCGGATCAAGTCCGGCATGACGGCTGAGTTGGCCTTTAGGAGCGTCGATCTCAGGCCTTCGTTTTGCTGCGGCTCTTGCTGCTGGCGTCGCTGCTCTTGCTGCTGGCGCCGCTGCTCTTGCCGGTGCTGCCGGTGCCGCCGCCGCTGCTCTTCGATTTCGAACCGCCCGACTTGGAGCCGCGCCCGCGCACCATCGCCGCCGCGCCGGCGGCCGCCGCGACTCCGGCCACCGCCGCCGCGCCGATGCCGATATTGCGCCAGCTGAACAGGCTGCTCTCGCCGAGGCCGCTGCCGTCTTTCTCCTCCTCGAGCAGCACGGCATTGTCGCCGTTCGCCGAGAGGCGGACCTTGTCGCCCTCGATATCGGCGACGAGGCCGACGGAGACATAATGATGGTGGTCGGAATGCGAGCCGCTGTCGGCCTTGATGAGCTTGATCCGGTCGCCGTCGACCTTGTCGACGGTGCCGACATGGACGCCGTCGGCGCCGATGATTTCCATATGCTCACGGATGCGGCTGAGGTCCGCCATGCTTCTTCTCCATGCTTGAGTTTCGCTCGGGGGAAAAAACAATTCTCCGCCGGAATGGATGCATAGCACGCCCTGCCTCAGAAGGCGACGCGCGTGCCGAACCCCTCCTCCCGCGCCCGCGCCACCAGATACCAGCCGGCGGCGAGATCCTGGACGATGCTGCCGAGCGATTTGTAGAGGGTGACGTCATCGGGTCCGGCGCGGCCCGCCAGCGTGCCGGCGAACACCTCGCCGATCTCGCCGAGCACATGATCCTCGCCCACGGCGCCCTCGGCGATGGCGACGAGCAACTCGGCGCCCTGGCGGAGCACGCCTTCCTTGTGGTCAGCGAAGAAGCGGGCGCGGCGGACGAGCGGTGTGTCGATCTCCACCGGCCCGGCGCGGCTGGAGCCGACGACGTTGAGGTGAGTGCCGTCCTTTACCCACGCGCTGCGAAGGATCGGCTCGGACGCGCCGCTGACGGTGCAGATAATGTCCGCATCGGCCACGGCTTCTTCGACCGATTCCACCGCCTCGCCCCCGACCCGCTCCGCAAGCGCGCGTGCCTTGTCGAGCGACCGGCCCCAGATCGCGATCCGCTCCAGCGGTCGGGCGGCGGCGATGGCTTCGGCATGGCGAAGCGCCTGCTCGCCGGTGCCGAGGATGGCGAGGCGCCGCGCATCGGGGCGGGCGAGCGCCCCGGTCGCGGCGGCCGAAGCGGCGGCGGTGCGGATGCCGGTGATCTCCGAGGCGTCGAGCATGGCGGCGAGCGCGCCGGTCTCGGCGTCGAACAAAGCGACGAAGCCCTGGTGCGACGGCACGCCCGCGCGCGCCGGGAAGACGCTCAGCACCTTCGCGCCGAACGTCTGCTCCATCGCCCCCGGCATGACGCCGAAAGCGCGGCCGCCTTCGAGATCGAGGATCTGGCGGAGGAGCTGGCGTGTCCGGCCGGTCGAAAGCGCGATCATCGCCTCGCGTACAAGCGGAATGCAGACCTCGTACGAGAGGTGGGCGGCCACCTCCTCGCGGGAGATGACGAGCAACGAAGACCCGATCGACATGGCCGTCACCTTGGCGGCTGCGGGTCTGCCTGGGAAGGCAAAAGCGGCAGCGGCGCGAGGTCGGGTTCGCACCAACCGAGCCGCGCCTCGACCGAGAAGAGGCGTTCCCGGCTGTAGAAGCGGAGCGGCCAATCCCGCCGTCCTTCCGGCGCCCTCAGCAGAGCGTTCACCTTCTCCACGAGCGGAAGCTCGACCGGCGTGCGCGAGAGGAACAGCCGCACGGCGCCAACGAAGCACTGGGTGATCGTCTCGTGGTAGCCCTGAGTCTCGTCATTCACCCCGCCGACGCTCTCGTTGAAGCGCCGAATGAGCGTCGGCAGGTCGCGCTCGGGCAGGACGTCCGGCCGCTCGACGACCAGCCACAGGCAGGCGGCGAGATGCGCCTCGTGCGTCCATTCCGGCCGCGCGAGGCCGCAGGCGAGCAGCCCTTCCCCGATATGCCGCACCGCCGCATCGTCGGCGAACAGGCGCGGTCCATGATCTTCGGTCATTCGATTCCCCCAAAAAGAAGAGCGCGCCGGCTCTCGCCGACGCGCCCCGATGAGCTTGGATGGCTAGGCGTCAGGCGGCGGTCGGTGCAGCTTCCCTCACGCCTTGGTCGACATGCGCTTCGAACTTGGCGAAATTGTCGATGAACAATTTCACCAGCTTGGCCGCCGTCGCGTCGTAATCCTCCTTGTCCGCCCAGGTGTCGCGCGGGTTGAGGATCGCGCTATCGACGCCCGGCACCGCCACCGGCACCTCGACACCGAAATTCTCGTCGATCCGGAACTCGGCATCGTTCAGGCTGCCGTCGAGCGCCGCGTTGAGCAACGCCCGCGTCTCCCTGATCGGCATGCGCTTGCCGACGCCATATTTGCCGCCGGTCCAGCCGGTGTTCACCAGCCAGCAGCGGACATTGCCCTTCGCGATCCGCTCCTTGAGCAGGTTTCCGTAGACCGACGGGTGGCGCGGCATGAACGGGGCGCCGAAGCAGGTCGAGAAGGTCGCCTCGGGCTCGGTCACGCCGATCTCGGTGCCGGCCACCTTGGCGGTATAGCCGGAGAGGAAATGGTACATCGCCTGGTCCGGCGTCAGCCGTGCGATCGGCGGCAGCACGCCGAAGGCATCGGCAGTGAGGAAGACGATGTTCTTCGGCACCGGACCCATATTCTCGCGCGAGCAGTTCGAGATGAACTCGATCGGATAGGCGCCGCGCGTATTCTCGGCATGGGTGGCGTCGTCGAGGTCGAGCTCGCGCGTGTCGGGATCGATGACGACATTCTCGAGCACCGTGCCGAAGCGCTTGGTGGTCGCGAAAATCTCAGGCTCGGCCTCGGGCGAGAGGCGGATCATCTTGGCGTAGCAGCCGCCCTCGAAATTGAAGACCGCGGTGTCCGACCAGCCATGCTCGTCGTCGCCGATCAGGGTGCGGCTGGCATCGGCCGAGAGCGTCGTCTTGCCGGTGCCGGAGAGGCCGAAGAAGACGGCGGTGTCGCCCTTCGGGCCGATATTGGCCGAGCAATGCATCGGCATCACGCCTTCGGCCGGCAGCAGATAGTTGAGGATGCCGAACACCGACTTCTTCATCTCGCCCGCATAAGCGGTGCCGCCGATCAGGATCAGCCGCTCGGTCAAATTGACGGCGATCACCGTCTCGCTGCGGCAGCCGTGCCGCTCAGGAATCGCGCGGAAGGTCGGCAGGTCGATGATGGTGAATTCGGGCTCGAAGCCGGGGAGGTCGTCGGCCGCAGGGCGCACCAGCAGGGTGCGGATGAAGAGATTGTGCCAGGCGAGCTCGTTGATCACGCGCACGCGGACGCGGTGCTCGGGCTGCGAGCCGCCATAGAGATCGGCGACGAACAGGCTCTCCTTCTCGCCGAGCGCCATCAGGAAATCGGACTTCAGCCGGGCGAAGTGGTCCGGCGTCATCGCCGCGTTGTTGTCCCACCAGATCGTCGCGTCGGTCTCGGCGTCGCGAACGATATATTTGTCCTTCGCCGAGCGGCCGGTATGCTTGCCGGTGCGGACGACCAGCGGGCCGTCCTTCGCCAGCAGCCCCTCGCCGCGGCGGAGGGCCTCCTCCACGAGCTGGGGCGTGCCGAGATTCCACTGGATCTCGGCGGGGGTGATGATGCCCTGATCGGCAAGGCCGAAGGACGGCACGCGATTCGTCACTCGTCTCTCTCCAAATTCGATTTCATGGGGGCGGCTGGACGTCGCCCACGCGGCACGGCGCCCGCATAGTGGAGCGCCCGTCGCCCGTCAAAGGCCCCGGATCGGGACTTTGTTCCTGCCGCGAAACCAAGCCGGACCTAGCGCCGCCATGGCCGCTCCAGTAAGAGCCGAGCGATGTCGACAACCATCGCCCTGGTCGACGACGACCGCAACATCCTGACGTCCGTGTCGATCGCTCTCCAGGCCGAAGGCTTCGCCACCCGGGTCTATTCGGACGGAGAGACGGCGCTGAAGGCGCTGGTCGACAATCCGCCGGACCTCGCCGTGCTCGACGTGAAGATGCCGCGGATGGACGGCGTCGAGCTGCTCCGCCGGCTGCGCGAGAAGAGCGACGTTCCAATTATCTTCCTCACTTCCAAGGATGACGAGCTGGACGAAGCGCTCGGCCTCGCCATGGGCGCCGACGATTATATCGCCAAGCCCTTCTCCCAGCGCCTGCTCATCGCTCGCATCCGCGCCATCCTGCGGCGGACCGACGCGCGCGCCACGCCCTCCGAAGAAGAGGCAGGCGAAGAGCCCGTCCAACTCGTGCGTGGCCGGCTGGTCATGGACCCGGCGCGCCACCGGGTGAATTGGGACACGAAGGAGGTGACGCTGACCGTCACCGAGTTCATGATCCTCGAGGCGCTGGCGCAGCGGCCGGGCGTGGTGAAGTCGAGGAACCAGCTGATGGACGTCGCCTATCAGGACGATATCTATGTCGACGACCGCACCATCGACAGCCACATCAAGCGCCTCAGGCGTAAGTTTCGCGCCATCGATCCCGAATTCAAGGCGATCGAGACGCTCTATGGGGTCGGATACCGCTTTGGAGAGGAATGACGAGGAAGACCTCGCGACGCGATGGTCGGGCGGCTGGATGCTGCTCCACCGCATCCTCGCGATCAACATCTTCGCCCTCGCGATCCTCGCCGGCAGCCTGTTCTACCTGGACGGCTTCCGGCGGCGCCTGACCGATCAGGGACTCGCCAATGCACGGACGGAAGCCCGGATGACCGCGGATGCGCTCGCCCTCGCCGAGCCGAACCAGCGGCAGGCGTTGCTGTCCCGACTCGGCGGCCATAGCCGCACGCGGCTGCGCCTTTTCGATGCCGACGGGCGGCTGGTCCTCGACAGCTGGACCGGCAGCCAGCCCACTTACGACCTCCAGAGCCCGGCTCAGGAAGACTGGCAGAAACGATTCGCGCGCCGGCTCGACCATATTTTCGAAGCGGTTGTGGGGTCGCGACGGCCTCCCCCGCTTGCCTATCCGGAAGGCGAAACCCTCGCCGCCTGGCCTGAGGCGCAGCGGGCCGTCGGCGGCAACAAGGTGACGACGGCGCTGCGGGAGTCGCAGGAGGGCTCGCCCTTCCTCTCCGCGGCGATGCCGGTGGCGGGGCAGCATCAGATCCTGCTCCTCACCCGCAACGCCCGCAACATCCGGCGGGTGGTGCGCGAGGAAAGAAGCACGCTCGGCATCATCCTGCTCTTCGCCATCGCGCTGTCGGCTTTGCTCTCCGTCTTCCTCGCCCGGACCATCGCCCTCCCCCTGCGGCGGCTCGCCCGTGCGGCGCACCGTGTACGGCTCGGGCGCGCACGCGAGGTCCGGGTGCCGCGGCTGCCGGACCGCCGGGACGAAATCGGCCTCCTCGCCCGCGCCCTGAGCGACATGAGCCAGGCGCTGCGCAACCGTATCGACGCCACGGAAGCCTTCGCCGCCGACGTCACCCACGAGCTCAAGAACCCCCTCGCCTCCCTCCGCTCGGCGGTCGACAGCCTCGACCGGATCGAGGACCCGGCGCTCCGGCGCCAGCTGCTCGACGTCGTCCGTCACGACGTCGCCCGGCTCGACCGGCTGATCGTCGACATCGCGGATGCCTCCCGGCTCGACGCCGAGCTGTCCCGTGCCCGCTTCGAGCCGGTCGACTTCGGCGCGCTCATCGAATCGATGCTCGAAACGTGGGAGAAGCGTGCGGCGGACCGCCACGTGCGGATCGCCTTCGCCCGTCCTCGAGTGGGGACGGCGGTGGTTTTCGGCGAACCGGGCCGCCTCGTCCGCGCCATCGACAATATCGTCGACAACGCCATCTCCTTCTCGCCGGAAGGCGGCCTGGTCGAGATCGGCGCGGTGCATGTCGATTCGGAGGTGCTGGTCTCCGTCGAGGATGAAGGGCCGGGCGTTCCCGAATCGGCACGCGCCGAGATCTTCCGCCGCTTCCACAGCCTTCGCCCCGAAAATGAAGCGTTCGGACGGCATTCCGGCCTGGGCCTCGCCATCGCCAAGGCGACGGTCGAAGGCCATGACGGCACGATCAAGGTCGAAGAGCGCGGCGACGGCCGGCCCGGCGCGCGGTTCGTCCTCTGCTTCCCCGATCAGCACCCGTGAGCGAGACCGTTCATGCGACCTGCGTGGCCATCGGCGGGCGCGGCGTCCTCATCCGCGGCCGCTCCGGCAGCGGCAAGTCCGATCTCGCGCTCCGCCTGATCGACCGCGACGCCCGGCTCGTGAGCGACGATTATACGATCCTGTCGGAGCAAGCCGGTCGCGTTCTCGCCCGCGCCCCTGAGAAGATCGCCGGCAAGCTGGAAGTGCGGGGGGTCGGAATCATCGAGATGGAGCCGGCGTCAGACGTGCCCGTCTGCCTGATAATCGATCTGGACAAGGCGCCGGAGCGCCTCCCGGATGGCCCGAGCGACGTGTCGCTGCTTGGCACCTTCATACCCGCATGGGGGCTCGCCGCGCTTGAGGCCTCCGCCCCGCTCAAGCTAGAACAGGCGCTCCTCCGTTTCGGACTTCCCCTGAAGTGAAAGCCGGCCCCGCCCCCAAGCGCCTCCTCCTCGTCACCGGCCTGTCCGGCGCCGGCAAGTCGACCGCTTTGCGCACGCTCGAGGATATCGGCTGGGAGGTGGTCGACAATCTCCCCCTCTCCTTGCTCGAGGATTTGCTGTCGACGCCGCTCGGCAAGGGCAGCGCGCGCCGGCGGCGGCCGCTCGCCATCGGCATCGACAGCCGCACCCGCGATTTCGACGCGCAGCGCATCGTCACCCAGATCAAGGCGCTCGCGGACGACCACGATTTCCCGATCGAGACCCTGTTTTTCGACTGCGCGGGCAGCGAGCTCCTCCGCCGCTATTCGGCGACGCGGCGGCGCCACCCGCTCGCGCCCGATCGGCCCGCCGCCGACGGCATCGCCGCCGAGCGCGAGCTGATGGCGCCGCTCCGCCGCTGGGCGGACCATGTCATCGACACGACCGACACCACGACCAACGCTCTCCAGCAGCAGATCCGCGACCGCTTCGGCACGCCCGCCGACGCGCCGACGCTGACGGTCATGTCGTTCGGCTATGCCCGCGGGCTGCCGCGCAATGCCGATATCGTCTTCGACATGCGCTTCCTGCGGAATCCCTATTGGGAAGACGATCTGCGCGACCTGACAGGCCTCGACCAGCCGGTCGGCTACTATATCGCCGAGGATGAAGCCTATGGCGCCGTGTCCCAGATCGAGACCCTACTGCTCACCCTCCTCCCCCGTTACCGGGAGGAAGGAAAATCCTATGTGACCGTAGCGTTCGGTTGTACGGGCGGCAGACACCGCTCGGTGCACGTCGCCGAGCGCGTCGCTGCGCGGTTGCGCGAGGCTGGATTTTCGCCCACTCTCGAACATCGCGACCTCTCTTCGCGGGCCCGCGAAGGGGTCGACGGCGGCCGGGTGCGGGCTGCGAATAGGAAGTAAGAATGATCGGTTTGGTTTTGGTGACCCATGGCCGCCTTGCGGCGGAATTCGTGCGGGCCATGGAGCATGTTGTGGGGCCGCAGGAGCGGATCGAGGCGATCTGCATCGGCCCCGAAGACGACATGGAAAAGCGCCGCAACGATATTGCGAAGGCGATCGGCAAGGTGGACGATGGCGGCGGCGTCATCATCCTCACCGACCTGTTCGGAGGAACGCCGTCCAACCTCGCGATTTCGCTGATGAAATCGGAGAAAATCGAGGTCATCGCCGGAGTCAATCTGCCGATGCTGATCCGGCTCGAGGGCGCCCGCAAACTGATGGACGTGAAGGGCGCCGTCGCCGCCGCGCGCGAGGCGGGCCGAAAATATATTTCGGTGGCGTCCGAAATCCTGGGCGAGACAGTCTGAACGTGGCCGAACGGACGGTCGAGCTGCTCAACAAGCGGGGCCTGCACGCCCGCGCCAGCGCCCGGTTCGTCACCCTCGCCGCCGGGCAGACCGCCAATGTCGAGGTCGAGAAGGACGGCGCCAAGGTCTGCGGCACCTCGATCATGGGCCTGATGATGCTCGGCGCGGCGATGGGCGATTCGATCACCATCCGCGCCGAGGGCGAAGGCGCCGAGGAAGCGGTAGCGGCGCTGGTGCAGCTGGTCGAGGACCGCTTCGGCGAGGAATGAGCCTTGCCGCGCCAGATCACCGCCTTCTCCAATCCGCTCGTCAAGCAGGTCCGCGCGCTCCGCGACAAGAAGCATAGGCGTCGGGAGGGCCTGTTCATCGCCGAGGGGCTGCGGATCCTCACCGAGGCGCGCGAGACGGGGCGGCTTCCTGAAATCCTCTTCTACGGCGAGGGCACGAAGCACCCTCTGCTCGACCGGCTGATCGCCGAGACGGAAGCCGCGGGCGGCGATGTCGTCGAGACCAACGCCGACATCCTCCACAAGCTCAGCGGCAAGGACAATCCGCAGACATTGCTCGGCGTCTACCGCGCCTTCGACACGAGCCTCGAAGGGCTCGACCGCTCGGCCGCGCCGCTCTGGATCGTCGCGCAGGCGCTTCGCGACCCGGGCAATCTCGGCACCATCCTCAGGACCGGCGATGCCGTCGGCGCGGGGGGGCTGATCCTGGTCGACGACTGCGTCGATCCCTTCTCGGTCGAGGCGGTGCGCGCGTCGATGGGTGCGCTCTTCACCCAGCGCATCGCGGCGGCGCCCTGGGAGGAATTCGTCCGCTGGCTGCGCGGCGGGCCCGGCCAGCTGATCGGCACCAGCCTCCGCGCCGAGCTCGACTACCAGGCGCCGCATTACGAGCAGCCCGCCTTCATCCTCGTCGGCAACGAAGCCCAGGGCCTGCCGCGCGCCTACGAAGACGAATGCGACCTGCTCGTGAAGATGCCGATGCTCGGCAAGGCGGACAGCCTCAACGCCGCCGTGGCGACCGCGGTCATGGCCTATGAGGTGATCAACCAATGGCGGCGGGCGAAATGAGGAACCGGAGAATCCGCCCCGCATTCTGACGTCATGCGTTCCGAGTGCGAGTAACGATCATGCGTCCCCGCGTCACCATGCCCAAATGGCCCGCCTGGCTGATGGCCATTGCGGGCGCCGCCTGCGCCTATCCCGCCATCTCCAACGAGCCGTCTCCCCGCGCCGAGCAGGAGCTGTATCAGGCGCACGGCAGCAAGCCGGACTGGTCGCTCACCATCCATTACGGCCGGATCGATTATGAGGGCGACAAGGGCGCGCAGCTGAGCGTCCTCCGCCCCGACCCGCGCCCGAGCTTGAACGGCCGCCGCTATGTGACGCCGCAACTGGTCGTCGACTTGAGCGGCGGCCGCTGTACCGATCCCGCCAGCGGCAAGGGCTATGAGCACCAGGTGCTGGTGATCGCCGGCGGCCGTGCCGTCAAAGGCTGCGGCGGCGCGCGCCGGCCGCAATGGGATCGCCGGCTCAGCGCCTGAGCCAGGCCGCCAGCTCTTTCCGGCCGGCATGATCCGCCCAGTCGGCCGGCGTTCCGCGGTAGAGCGTGTCCCGCAGGTCTCGCCGGGCGCCGCGCTCGACGAGCAGGCGCGCCACATCGTCATGACCGTGCCAGGCCGCCTGGTGGAGCGGAGTCGAATGGCTGTGGGCGCCTTCGGGATTGTAGCGGCTCGGATCCTCGGCTGCATCGAGCAGCAGCCGCACGATGTCGGCATGGCCGTGCTGCGCCGCATAGGCGAGCGCGAGATGGCGCTCGGCCGCATCGGCCGAGGCGAGAAGCCGCTGTGCGTCCTCCGCGCGGCCGAGCGCCGCGCTCGCCGCGAGGTCGACCCGCGCGCCACAGGCGAGGAGGCTGTCCGCCGCCGCCATTTCGCCGTGGGCCAAAGCGGAGCGCAGCGCACCGGTCGGGTCGGCGTCCCAGCGGCAGAGGAGGCGGATGAGCGCATCCTGCAGGCCCGATTCGCGGGCGATCCGGCCTGAGGCGACGAGGCCGAGCGCTTCGTCCAGCACCTCGTGGTCACCTCCGCCGCCTGCCTTGAGGACCAACTCGGCAATGGCGACCGCGTTGGGCGGCAGCTGCCCGTGCCGGATCGGATTTTCGGCGATGAAGGCGAGCAGGCCCGGATTGCGGAAATAATTGAGACCTTCGAACCGGACCCTCGCGCGCGCCACCTCCGGATGGGTCGCGAGATGGGCGGCCAGGATCGCCTCGTCGCCAGCGTCCATCAGCGCCACGGCGTGGCGGAAATCCGCGTCCTCGATCCGGTCGTGGAGCGGAAGCCTGTCGGATGCGCGGCCCTGCTCCAGATGCGCCTTCAGCCGTGGCCAGCTTGGAAAGCCATATTCGCGCGCGATCGCCCGCAGCGCCTGGTGCCACTTCAGATCGGTCGAGCGGATCGCCTCGTCGTCGGCGCCGCGCAGGCGCGGCAGGAACTCGCGCAGGCGCTGCAGGGCGACGGGATCGCCGGCATCGCGGTCGCGAAGCAGGCGGCGTGCGTCCTCCTTCACCGAGTCGGGCGTGGCGTGCGGGGGCAAATTCCGTGTGGGCATGCGAACCTCCTCCTGAAACCGCCTGCCATCCGCGTGTTGCAGGCCGGAGAGGTCGTGCGGGGAACGCCGACTCGATGTGCTGGGCGGGTCTCACCCTTTCCGCGGACAGGCGGCACCCCAGCGTGCGCGGCCCGGAATTTGGCACGGCGGACCGGATGCTGGCAAGCGCGTCTCGACAGGGAAGACGGCGCGGGCCATGAGGCGCGGCATGACCGACCTCTCCGCCCTCCTCAAGCCCGACAAGGGCCAAGCCGCCACGCCCCTCCTGCTCGTCGACTCGAAAGGCTTCGAAGCCTGGCTGAAGGGGCAAAATGCGCGCGTGCGGCAGGCGGTGGCGGCACAGGGCTTTCGCGGCGAGGGATTCCAGCTCGCCATCTTGCCGGGTGACCGGCCGGAAGGCTGGTCTGCCCTGCTTGGCGTCGCCAATGTCGAGGCGCTCAGCCCCTGGTGCCTTGCCAAGGCCGCCGAGGGCCTCCCCGAGGGCACTTACCGGGTGGACGGACGCTCACCGGGGCCGGCGGCGCTCGGCTGGCTGCTCGGCCAATATGCGTTCGACAAATATAAAAAAACCAAGGATCGGAAGGGCCCGCGCGTGCTCCTCACCGACGAGCCGGCGCGGATCGAGGAGATCGTGCTCGTCGCCGAATCGACCAACCTGGTCCGCGATCTGGTGAACATTCCCGCCGGCGACCTCGGGCCGGCCGAGCTCGAGGCGGCGGTGCGGGAGGTGGCGGACGAGTGCGGCGGCGCCGTCTCCGTCACCTCCGGCGAAGCGCTGGAGCGGGATTATCCGATGATCGCCGCCGTCGGCCGCGCGGCGATCCCGGCGCGGGCGCCGCGGCTGATCGAGGTGGAATGGGGCGACCAGCGGCACCCGCGCCTGGCCATCGTCGGCAAGGGCGTCTGCTTCGATTCGGGCGGGCTCGACATCAAGCCGTCCTCGGGCATGCGGCTGATGAAGAAGGACATGGGCGGCGCGGCCCACGCGCTGGCGCTCGCCAGGCTGATCATGAAGACGCGCCTGCCCGTCCGCCTCCATCTGCTGATCCCGGCAGTCGAGAACGCCGTCTCAGGCGCCGCCTACCGCCCCGGCGACATCCTGAACAGCCGCAAGGGCCTGACCGTGGAGATCGGCAACACGGACGCGGAGGGTCGGCTGATCCTCGGCGACGCCCTCACCCGTGCCGCCGAGGGCGAGCCCGGGCTGATCCTCGATTTCGCCACCCTCACCGGCGCGGCGCGAGTCGCGCTCGGGCCCGACCTCCCGGCCCTGTTCGCGAGCGACGACCGCCTCGCGACCGACCTGCTCGCCGCCGGCGACGAGATCGCTGACCCGGTGTGGCGCATGCCGCTCTGGGGCCCCTATGACGAGATGCTCGCCTCCGACGTCGCCGACACCAACAACGCCTCGGACGTGCCGATGGCCGGCGCCGTCACCGCGGCCCTGTTCCTGCGCAAGTTCGTGCCGGAGGGGACGCCTTGGGCGCATTTCGATACCTTCGCCTGGCGGCCCTCGGCCAAGCCCGGGCGGCCCAAGGGCGGCGACGCGCTCGGCCTCCGCGCCGCCTGGTCAATGCTCTCCTCCCGCTACCCCCGCTGACGGGTTGCAGAATTTTTGCGTCGAATTCTCAACAGCTAAGAAACGAAACGCGTCCTGACTGGTTTAACAGCCGAAATAAGCGGCTCGTGAATTGGAGATACCAGTGTCAGACCGCGCTCTCAGGAGCTGGATGCAGACGCTGATCGGCTATGTGCGGTCGGGCCAGCCCGACCTCACGAATCGGCAGATGGCGCTCCTCATGCTCGTCTACCTCACGCCCGGCCCCCATACTGTCAGGGGGCTGGCCCATATCCTCGGCGTGTCCAAGCCCGTGATCACGCGCGCCTTGAATACCCTGGGGACGCTCGGCTATCTGCGCCGCGTCCGCGACGAGGCGGACCGCCGCAACGTGTTCGTGGCCAAGACAGGGATAGGACAGGAATTCCTTGAGCGCTTCGAACGCAACATCGAGCAGCAGGAAAGCTCCAGCCGGCGCGGGACCGCCAAGGAACGGGGCATCCTCCTCCAGCATTGACAGGAGGATCTCGCTCGACGGGCCGTCGGTGACGCTGGATCCGCGAATCAACGCCTGGCGCAACGACATCGCCGACATCGCCCTCGCCGGCCGTCTGTTCGCACCCCATTATGCCAAGTCTTTGATCCGCGCCTGCGGGATGCTGGCGACGCCGCTCCGCGCCGAGCCGGTCGACGGCGGCGAACAGGTGTCCGAATTGCTCCCGGGCGAACCTTTCGCGGTGCTCGACATCAATGCCGGCTGGGCCTGGGGCTATTGCGTCGCCGATCACCGAGTCGGCTATGTCGAGGCGATCGAGCTCACCGACCCGCTTGAGCCAACCCATGTCGTCGTCGAGGCGATGGCGCCGATCCAGCCCGAGCCGGACCCGATGGCGCCGGCCCTCTCCTTTCTGCCGATGGGCTCGCGCCTCCACGGCAAGCGCAAGGGCGCGCTGCTGTCGATCGAGGGCGGCTTCGTGCCGGCCAGCTATTTGCGCCGGGTGGACGAGCATGACGACGATCCGGCCGCCGTCGCCCAGCGCCTGCTCAACGCGCCCTGGCTGCCCGGCGGCCGCACCTGCCACGGCATCGACGGCTGCGGCCTCGTCCAGCTCGCGCTGCAACTCTGCGGCGTCTCCGCGCCCCGCGATCTAGACCTGCTGAAGGACGTCGGCGAGAAGCTGTCGCAGGACGCACCGCTGCGGCGCGGCGACCTCGTCTTCTGCGGCGACACCCCCGGCCTGATGCTCGACGACCAGATGGTCATCCACGTCTGCGAGAATTTGGGCCGCGTGACGGTCGAGCCGCTCCACTGCATCGGCGCCGCCCTCGAGCGGCGGCGCGTCGTCGGCTAAAAGCCTTGGGCGCGGCGGAGGGCGCGCCATTTTTCCACGTTCGCATTCTGCTCGGCGAGCGTGTTGGCGAAGACATGGCCGCCAGTGCCGTCCGCCACGAAATAGAGCGCCTGCGTCTGCGCCGGATGGAGCGCCGCGTAGATCGAATCCTTGCCGGGATTGGTGATCGGCCCCACCGGCAGGCCGGGACGGGTGTAGGTGTTGTAGCCGTTAACCGCGTGGAGCTCGGATTCGAGGATGCGGCGGCCGAGCGGCTTTCCCTGCGTGATCGGATAGATGGTTGTGGGATCGGCATCGAGCTTGATGCCCTGGCGCAGCCGGTTGGCGTACACACCCGCGACCATCGCGCGTTCCGAGGGCTTGCCGGTTTCCTTCTCGACGATCGAGGCGAGGATCAGGGCCTCCTTCTCGTCCTTGACCGGCGTGTCCGGCGCGCGGCCGGCCCAGAGCTTGTCCAGCGTCTTCGCCATCGCTGCCTGCATGCGCTTCAGCACCGCCGCCCGGGTCTCGCCGCGCTGATAGGAATAGGCGTCTGGCAGGATCGAGCCCTCGTCCGGCGCCGGTACCGTGCCGGTCAGCGCGGGCGCCTTCGTGAGCCGCTCCCAGACCAAGATGGACGGCCATCCCTCCGGCACGATCACGAAACGCTGCAGAATCTTGCCGTTCTCGAGCATCCACAGGATGCGCGAGGCGCTCGCATGAGCGGGGAACTCATATTCGCCCGCCTTGATGCCGCGCTCGTGGCCGAGGAATTTCGCCTGGAAAAGGAAGCGTTCGGTGGACGAGATCGCCCCTGCCCGCTTCAGCAAATTCGCCACCTTGGGGAGGCTCGCGCCGCGGGGGACGACGATCGAGACCGGTTGCGCCGCCGGCCCCGCACCGTGCCAGCCCTGGATCAGCCAGAAGCCGCCGATCGCGACGACCAGCAGGATCGCCGCAACGCCGAAGGCGAGCAGCTTCTTCATGCCGGGATCAAACCGCCTTCATCACCAGGCTGGCGTTCGTCCCCCCGAAGCCGAAGCTGTTGTTCAGCACCGCCTTCACCTCGCGCTCCTTGGCAACCAACGGAACCAGGTCGACGCCGGCGGTTCCCTCGCTCGGGTTTTCGAGGTTGAGCGTCGGCGGCACGATCTGGTCGCGGAGCGCCAGGATGCAGAAGATCGATTCGACCGCGCCGGCGCCGCCGAGCAAATGGCCGATCGCCGATTTGGTCGAGCTCATCGAGAGATGCCCGATATTGTTGCCGAACAGGCGGCGGACCGCGCCCAGCTCGAGTTCGTCGCCGAGCGGAGTCGAGGTGCCGTGGGCGTTGATGTAGTCGATGTCCGACAAAGCGAGGCCGGAGCGCTTCATCGCCACTTCCATCGCGCGGTAGCCGCCGGCGCCTTCCGGATGCGGTGCGGTGACGTGATAGGCGTCGCCCGACATGCCGTAGCCGACCACCTCGGCATAGATCTTGGCGCCGCGCTTCTTCGCCCGCTCATATTCCTCGAGCACGACGACTCCCGCGCCTTCGCCCATGACGAAACCGTCGCGGTCCTTGTCGTAGGGCCGGCTGGCGCGCTCCGGCTGGTCGTTGAAATTGGTCGAAAGCGCGCGGGCCTGGGCGAAGCCGGCGATTCCGATCGGGCAGATCGCCGCCTCGGCGCCCCCCGCCAGCATCACGTCGGCATCGTCCATGATAATCATCCGCGCCGCGTCGCCGATCGAATGGGCGCCGGTCGAGCAGGCGGTGACGACGGCGTGGTTGGGCCCCATCAGCCCGTATTTGATCGAGACCTGACCGGAGATGAGGTTGATCAGGCGGCCGTGGACGAAGTGGGGCGACACCCGCCGCGGGCCCTTATGCTCCAGCACCAGGGATTCGCTCTCGATGCCCGGAAGGCCGCCGATGCCCGAGCCGATCGAGACGCCCATGCGATAGCGGTCCGCTTCCGGCGCATCGGTGAGGCCCGCATCCTCCAGCGCCTGCCCCGCCGCGTCGATGCCGAAGACGATGAACGGATCGACCTGCCGCTGGACCTTGTGGTCGACGCGCTTGTTTGCGTCGAAACCATATTCGTGGTCGGCGGGCTTCACCTCGCAGGCGATCTTGCAGGTATATTCCTCCGGATCGAAATGGGTGATCCGGCCGGCGCCGCTCTTCGAGGCGAGAATGTTCCTCCACGTCGTCTCGACGTCGCCGCCGAGCGGCGAAACCATGCCGAGACCCGTCACGACCACGCGTCGCATCGATCAACTCCTTAAAGACGAACGGCCCCCCGCCTTGGACGGGGAGCCGTTCCTGTCAAGCGGCTCCATCACCGCGCCGGGCGGGAGCCTCCGGTTCAGGCCTTGTTCGCGTCGATATAATCGATGGCGTCGCGAACGGTGGTGATCTTCTCGGCGGCGTCGTCCGGGATCTCGACCCCGAACTCCTCCTCGAACGCCATCACCAGCTCGACGATGTCGAGGCTGTCCGCGCCGAGATCGTCGATGAAGCTCGCTTCCTCGGTGACCTTGCTTTCCTCGACGCCGAGATGCTCGACGACGATTTTCTTCACCCGATCGGAGGTCTCGCTCATAATCCGGCCTTCCCTAGCTATTGTTTGACGCAAGCCCTAGCCGCTGAAAGCCGGGGCTGACAAGTGGCCGCTGTACGCGCGCTGCGTACGCGCCGGATCAGAGCATCGCCATACCGCCGTTCACGTGGAGCGTCTGGCCGGTGACGTAGCCCGCCTCGCGGCTGGCGAGATAGACGACGGCGGCGGCGATGTCGCTGCCCTCGCCGAGATTGCCGGCGGGGATCCGCGACAGGATGACCTTCCTCTGCTCCTCGTTGAGCGCGTCCGTCATCGCCGAGCGAATCATGCCGGGCGCGACGCAATTGACGGTGATGCCGCGGCTCGCAATCTCCTGCGCCAGCGATTTGGACATGCCGATCAGGCCGGCCTTCGAGGCGGCATAATTGGCCTGGCCCGGATTGCCGGTGACGCCGACGACCGAGGTGATCGAGATAATGCGGCCATGACGCGCCCGCATCATCGGCTTCAGCGCCGCGCGCGACAGCCGGAAGGCCGCTTCGAGGTTGATGCGGATGACGTCGCTCCACTCCTCGTCCTTCATCCGCATGGCAAGATTGTCGCGGGTGACGCCGGCATTGTTGACGAGGATGTCGAGCTTCCCCCCGAGCGCCTCGACCGCCTGCGGCACCAGCGCGTCGACGGCCGCGGAATCGCCGAGATTGGCCGGCAGGATCACATGATCGCCGCCCAAATTGCCGGCAAGGCCCTTCAGCGCCTCCTCGCGGGTCCCCGAAAGCGCCACCCGCGCCCCCTGCCCCGCCAGCGCCGAGGCAATCGCCGAGCCGATCCCCCCCGAGGCGCCGGTCACAAGGGCGGTCATTCCGCTAAGGTCGAACATTCGCTTACTCCGTATTTTGGTTCGCGCAGAGACGCAGAGGCGCAGAGAGACTTTCGCAGCGGCGAAGCCGCACTCTGTTCGAGACGTCCGAAAGTAGCCGCTGGCAAGCCAGCGGCAAGAAATCTCTGCGTCTCTGCGTCTCTGCGCGCAATCAATTCTGCCTTGGGATCGGCCTTGCCTCGGTCGAAGCTGACACCCGATAATCGTTCACGAGCCGCCGAAAGCCCTCCATCAACGTGGCCCCGCCGAAATTGATGAGCAGCCCTACGGGCTGTTTGGTCAGGCGAAGATAGGTCAGCAGTTGCTTCGCATGCGAAGCGTGCAACTTATCGACCGACTTGATTTCGATGAGAAGCCGCTTCTCGACAAGAATGCCGATCCGGAACGCGGCAGCAAAGTGCAGGCCGTCGAACTCGATGTCGACCGGGTACTGCCGCTCGACCTCATAGCCCATTCGGGCCAGTTGCGCGGCCAGCACGGTCTCATAGACGGTCTCCAGCAGGCCCGGCCCCAGTTCCCGATGCAGCCGAATAGCCGCATCGAGAACGTCGCCGCTGATCTGGTCGATATCCTTCACGAGCCCCCTCCGTGTCTCTGCGCTTCCCCGGAAATCAGATCTCCTTCGCCAGCGCTTCGATATCGTCCATCGTCACGACGCTGGTGGTCTGCGCGTCGGGCGCGATGCGTTTAACCATTGGCGACAGGACCTTGCCGCCGAACTCGACGAAATGCGTGACGCCCGCCGCCGCCATCGCCGCGACGCTCTCGCGCCAGCGGACCATCCCGGTCACCTGCTCGACCAGCAGCCGACGGATTTCGGCCGGATCGGAGACCGGCGCAGCCGTCACGTTGGCGTAGACCGGGAGGGCGGGCGCGGCGATGTCCGTCTCGCCGAGCGCCTGCGCCATCGCCCGCGCCGCCGGCTCCATCAAGGGCGAATGGAAGGGGGCGGAGACCGGCAGCAGCACCGCCCGTTTCGCGCCTTTCTCCTTCGCGATCTCCAGCGCCCGCTCGATCGCGCCGCGATGGCCGGAGATCACCACCTGGCTCGGATCATTGTCGTTGGCGACAGCGCAGATTTCGCCCTGCGCCGCCGCCTCCGCGACCGCGCGGGCGATCTCCAGGCTGGCACCGAGCAGGGCGGCCATCGCCCCCTGCCCCACCGGCACCGCCTCCTGCATCGCCTTGCCGCGCAATTTCAGCAGCTTCGCGGCGGTCGCGACATCGAATGATCCAGCCGCCGCCAGCGCACTATATTCGCCGAGGCTGTGGCCGGCGACGAAGTCCGCCTTGCCGATATCGATGCCGGCCACGCGCAGGGTGGCCAACGCATTGGCCATGATCGCCGGCTGCGCATTCTCGGTGAGCGTCAGTTCCTCGATTGGCCCTTCCGCCATCAGCCGCGAAAGGTTCTGGCCAAGCGCCTCGTCCACCTCCTCGAACAAAGCGCGCGCCACTGGGCTGGCTTCGGCCAACGCCTTGCCCATCCCGACCGACTGGCTCCCCTGGCCGGGGAAGATGAATGCGCGCATCGTTCCTCTCCTGTTGCCGCGCCGCCTATTGACCGCATTGGGGCCGGTCAACCCGCCGGAACTTGTCGGGACCGGCCCGGTTTTAGGGGCGTCGCGTACCCTGAAAGACCGGAGGATGCACATGAAACGACTGACCCTGTTTGCCCTCGTCGCCGCCCCGTTCCTCGCCACCGCCGCCTATGGGGCGCCGGCCCCCGCTTTCCTCAAGACGGCCGCCGGGGCCGACAATGCCGAGGTCGATGCCGGCAACATGGCGGCCGCGCGCGGCGCCTCACCGGCGATCAAGGATTATGGCCGCCGCCTCGCCAGCGACCATGGCGCGCATCTCCAGAAGGTCCAGGCGCTCGCCGACCGCATGCACGTCCGCCTGCCGGCCGGAGCGCCGCCCGATGCGCGCGCGGAGGCCCGCCGGCTCGAGCGGCTGCACGGCCGCGCCTTCGACCGCGCCTTCGCCCAAGCGATGGTCACCGACCACCAGAAGGCGATCGCCCTCTTCGAAGCACAGGTCCACAGCGGCGACCGCGAGACGGCAGCCCTCGCCCGCGACACGCTCCCAACCCTGCGCGAGCATTTGCGCATGGCGCGCGATCTGGCGCACTAGGCGTTCCAGCGAGGACGCTCCCTCTTCCCCCTCTTCCAAGTGGGGAGAGGGTTGGGGTGAGGGGGCTCGGCGGCCGAGAATAAACTTCCAACGCCGAACCCCCTCACCCTGCCCTCTCCCGCCAAGGGAGAGGGTTTCATCGGGCTGCATATCACTCCTTAAAGCGCCTCCACCCTTGCCTTTTTCCGCCGGCGCGCTATGTGCCCGCTGCCGGGGCGGAGAGTGCGTCAGCCTCTCGGGCCCCGGTTTGCTTTGAGACGACAGCCGGAGGGACGTCCGCAACGGGCGGCGTCAGCGATCGGCCAAAAGAAGGACAATGCGCACCATGCCGCTTTACGAGCATGTGTTTCTCGCGCGCCAGGACCTGGCCCAGGCCCAGGTCGACGCGCTGGCGGAAAACGCCACCAAGATCATCGAGGACAATGGCGGCAAGGTCGTCAAGACCGAGACCTGGGGCCTCCGCTCGATCGCCTACCGGATCGCGAAGAACCGCAAGGCCCATTATGTGATGCTCGATTTCGAAGCGCCGGCCCCGGTCGTCGCCGAGCTCGAGCGCCAGACCCAGATCAACGAAGACGTCATCCGCTACATGACCCTGCGCGTCGACGCGCACGAGGCTGGCCCGTCGGCGATGATGCGCCGCAACGAGCGCAGCGACCGCGACCGCGGGGATCGTGGTGACCGCGGCGATCGCGGCCCGCGCGGCGACCGTGGCGACCGGCCCGATCGTGGCGACCGGCCTGAGCGCAGCGGCCGCGGCCGCGATGATTTCGAAGCTTAAGAGAGAAGGATAAGGTCTTATGGCACGTCCATTTTTCCGCCGCCGCAAGTCCTGCCCCTTCTCGGGCAAGGACGCGCCGATCATCGATTATAAGGACGTTCGTCTGCTCCAGGGCTTCGTGTCCGAGCGCGGCAAGATCGTCCCCAGCCGCATCACCGCGGTGTCGGCCAAGAAGCAGCGCGAGCTCGCCCAGGCGATCAAGCGCGCGCGCCATCTCGGCCTCCTCCCCTACGTCGTGAGATAAGGAGCCCGAGCCATGGAAGTCATCCTGCTCGAAAGAATCGAGAAGCTCGGCGCCATCGGCGACGTGGTGAAGGTGAAGAACGGCTATGCCCGCAACTTCCTCCTCCCCAACGGCAAGGCGCTCCGCGCGAACGACTCGAACCGCAAGGTGTTCGAGGCCAATCGCGAGCGCATCGAGGCGCAGAATGCCGAGCGCCGCAGCCATGCGGAGAAGGATTCAAAGACGATCGACGGAGTCACCATCCAGCTGATCCGTCAGGCGTCGAACACCGGCCAGCTCTACGGCTCCGTGTCGGCACGCGACCTCGCCGAGGCGCTGGAGGCGCAGGGCCATAAGGTCGCCAAGAACCAGATCGTGCTCGACAAGCCGATCAAGGCGATCGGCGTCCAAGACGTGCGCATCGCCCTCCACCCGGAGGTCGCGGTGACGATCCACGTCAACGTCGCCCGCTCGCCCGAGGAAGCCGATCTCCAGGCGCAGGGCGTGGACGTGATGGCCGAGATGTTCGAGAAGGACGTCGCAGGCTTCACCGAGGAACGCGACCCGAATGCCGAGCCCGGCGAGATCCCGGCGGAAACCGCCGCCGCCGAAGACGAGGCCGCGAGCGAGGCCTGAACGGGGCACCGGAACGAGAATGAGGGCGGCGGTGAGGCTTCGACTTCCCGCCGCCCTTTTTCTATGAAGCGCGGATGAGTGCCGCCGCGACGCCGGGCTGGTTCCCGCACCTGCTTGATCCGATCAACGATCGCGTCCTGCTCGTCGCCAAGAGCGAGCAGGAGTATCGCGACGCCGCCTTCCTCGACGAACGCTCCCTCCGGCAGGACGCCCAGCGCCAGATCGTCGACTGGTCCGCCCTCGCCGCTGCCGTCCCGCCGGACGTGCGCCGCGACGTCCAGTACATCTTCCACATCGGCCATGTCGGCTCGACGCTGATCTCGCGCCTGCTCGGCGAGCTGCCGCAAATCTTCGCCCTGCGCGAGCCGCTCATCGTCCGCACCTTCGACGAGATGCTGACCGAGCGCGGCCGGCCCGAGGCCCTGTGGGATCCGGCCGCAATCCCCGCCCGGGTCGATCTGCTGGCGGCCCTCCTCTCCCGCACCTTCCGCCCGGAGCAGAGGGCTTTGGTCAAGGCGACCAGCTTCACCAGCGAACGCGCCGCCGATCTGGTGCCGCCCGGCTCCAGGGCCCTCCTCCTCTACGCTTCGCCGCAGCGCTGGATGGAGACGATCCTCGCCGGCGAGAATAGCCGCCGCGACCTCCGCGCCACCGCCCAGTCCCGCCTCCGCCGCCTCCACCGCCGCACCGGCGAGCATCGCTGGAACCTGTGGGAAATGAGCGAAGGCGAAAAGCTCGCCATGGCCTGGGCCGCCGAGATGACCAGCCTGGCGCAAGCGGAGGAGAGGCTGCCGGAGGGCGCGACGATGTGGATGGATTTCGATGCGTTTCTGGAGGCGCCGGCGGAAAGCTTGCAGGCGCTTGCCACCTTCTTCGGGGTCACGATCGATCCCGAGGAAGCCAAACGGCTGTCACGCCACCCGCTCATGGACCGCTACTCAAAGGCGGTGGATTACGAATATGGCCGGGAGCAGCGCGAAGCGGCGCTCGCCGAGGCGGGCCGTCAACATGCGGACGCTATAACGGAGGGACTGCGCTGGCTCGATGCGATCATCCGAGGTCTTCCGGCAATGGTTCGGTTTTCGCCATTCGGTCTTGATGGCGACGTGCATGGCCGCCCCTCCCCTTAAGGGCACGACCTCCGAGCGCGAAGATCTGATGCGGGGGAAAGCAGAACGTCCGACGGTGGTCGACTAGCGAACTCGTGCCGGAGTCACGATCGCCGCTACGACCGTGACGCTCTTCATATTCAGCGAAGTTCTGTTTTTCGATGCTGCTCCTTAGTCCCGCAAGCCGCAGCGCTTGCCGTCGAATTGGCCTTCATTCTCGTCATGGCGCGGTGGCAGGCGCGCATGTTTCCCAATGGACCAGCGGCGATAGGCGCTTGATCGTACTATCCGGACAGCGATCGACAGGCTTGACTCTTAAATCTACATATGTCGTTATCGGCCGACCTGCTGAGTGAGAAGCCGTCACGGTCAGCCCATCACATGGCTGCGTCAGAAGGCGAGAGTAATCGGCCAAGACCGGGATGACCTGGAGTTGAGGAATGCTTTCGACCGCTCTCACGATGTTGCTTGCTGCTGCAAGTCCCGGATCGCCCTCCTCGGTCCCGACCCATTGTGAACAGGCCCCATCGGATGGATCGCAGCTGCCGTCGACGGCGGCGGTGGTGCGATTGGCGAAGGATTGGGTCGATGAGATCAACTCGGCGGATGATGCCGCGTATGTCCGCTTCGTGAAAGAACGCGGGCCTGTGCTGCTCGATGGCCCGGAGCGGTGGCTGGCGTTACGAGACCAGCTAAGCGGTATCCAACTGTGCGGGGTCAAATCCGCCGAGGCCGACGATGTGGAGCTGTGGGCGTTCGATCCCAACTTCGACTCCTACGGCATCATGCGGTTCAAGCCGGGCGCGACTGAGGCGGACAAGACCGAATTCGTCTTCCTGTCGGGAACCGACGCGCTTCCGCCAGGCGCCGTTGAACCGGCGAAGCTGGCGCTACCCGCCTTGATCGAGGCCATCCAGGCGCGCGCGGCGAGCCGGGCCGCGACGGATCGGTTTTCGGGCGCGATCCTGGTGGCGAAAAACGGGCGCGTGCTGTTCCGGAATGCCTACGGCCTGGCGGATCGCGCGCACCACAAACCGAACACGCTCGAGACACAGTTCCGGTTCGGATCGATGGGGAAGATGTTCACGGCGGTCGCGATCATGCAGCTGGTCGAAAAGGGCAAGATCGACCTGGAAGCGCCGATCGGACGTTACCTCCCGGATTACCCGAACCGGGAGATCGCGACGAAAGTGACCGTCGCCAACCTCCTCAGCCATACGGGAGGTACGGGCGACATCTTCGGGCCGGATTTCGACCGGCATAAGGCGTCGTTGCGCAGTGCGAAGGACTATGTCGACCTCTATGGCAACCGCGCTCCCGAGTTTGCGCCGGGGAGCCGGCAATCGTACAGCAATTACGGCTTCATCCTTCTCGGGCGGATCCTCGAACGCGTCTCCGGCCTAGGATACGACGCGTATATTCAGCGGAACATCTTCACACCCGTGGGGATGGCTTCGACTGGAAACCGGCCGGAGAGCGAATTTCTGTCGCACCGCGCCGTCTGCTACACAGGATCGGGCGTGCGGCTGAGGAGCGCTGACGATACGCTTCCCTTGAACGGCACGGCTGCCGGCGGTGGCTATGCCACGGTGGGCGACTTCAACCGGTTCGTCGGCGGCCTGACTTCCCACCGGCTGTTACGCAGCGGGACGCTTCAAACGCTGATCCATGGCGGCGTAAGAATGGCTGACGGGCAGTTCGCCGGATACGATTTCGGCGGGACCGTGGCAGGCGCCGGACGCTTCATCGGGCATGGCGGTGACGCGCCGGGAATGAGCGGTTCGCTCCAGCACTTCCTGAAAAGCGGGGTTACGGTGATCGTCCTCGCCAATCGCGATTACGGCGCCGCCGAGAGCATCGCGCTGTTCGCCGCGCACCGATTGCCCGCCAATTGACGGCTCGAAGGGCATCTTCGGGCGGCGAAGTGATCGTCCGCTTACCTGCAACTGCTCCCCAGACCTGCCGCTGACCGGCGCGACTTGGCGCTCAGCAGCCCTCCTGCACGCCGCTCCCCCGACTTCGGCGCCCTACCCCATTTCCGTCGGCGCGCTCCTAGGCTACCACCCCCTCATGCCTCACAGGCGCCAGATCATCATCGTGGGCGGGGGCGCGGCGGGGTGGCTCGCGGCGGCCTGGCTGGCACGTTTCTTCGAGGGGCGGATCGCGATCACCCTGCTCGAATCGCCCGGCATCGGCATCATCAGCGTCGGCGAAGGCGCCTTCCCCACCATTCGCTCGACGCTCCGCTTCCTCGGCATCGACGAGACGAAGTTCATCCGCGCCGCCTCGGCGACGTTCAAGCAGGGCATCGGCTTCAACGACTGGCTGCACGCCCCCGGCGCGGACGGCGCGCGCCACCATTTCCTCCACCCATTCGAGGCGCCGTTCTATAGCGAAGGCACGAGCCTGGTCGCCTATTGGCTGCTCCAGGACGAGGCGAGCCGTCCGCCCTTCGCCGAGGCGATGACGATCCAGAACCGCGTCGCCGAGGCCCGGCGCGCACCCAAGAGGCCGGGCGAAGGCGATTATGCCGGACCGCTCGATTACGCCTATCATTTCGATGCCGGCCGGCTCGCCGAAGTCATCAGAGAACGCGCGATCGAGCTCGGCGTCCGCCATCTGGAGGGGATGCTGACCGGCGTCGAGCGGGCGGAGGACGGGGGCATCGCCCGTCTACACACGGCCGAGCACGGCGCGCTGGAGGCGGATCTCTATGTCGACTGCTCGGGCTTCCGCGCCGAGCTGATCGGCAAGGCGCTCGGCGCGCCGTTCCGGTCGGTGCGGCACCAATTGTTCACCGACCGGGCGCTCGCCTGTAAGATCCCCTACGACCGACCCGACGCGCCGATCGAGAGCGTCACGCTCGCCACCGCGCACGAGGCGGGCTGGACGTGGGACATCGGCCTGCCGGGCGCGCGCGGCATCGGCTGCGTCTATTCCTCGGCGCACCTAAGCGTGCAACGCGCCGACGAGATCCTGCGCGCCTATATCGGCCACGGCGATTACGAGGCGCGGATCATCGAGTTCGAGCCCGGCTGGCGCGAGACGCAATGGGTGAAGAATTGCGTCGCCGTCGGCCTGGCGGGCGGCTTCCTGGAGCCGCTCGAGGCGACCGGAATCGTGCTGATCGAGGCGGCGATCGCGATGATCGCCGAATTCTTCCCCCACGACGGGCCGGTCGACGCGCCGGCGCAGCGCTTCAACCAGCTGATGGCAGCGCGCTTCGAGAACATCGTCAGCTTCCTGAAGCTCCATTATTGCCTCAGCCGCCGCGAGGAGCCCTTCTGGCGCGACAATCGCGAGCCCGGCTCGATCCCGGAGGCGCTGCAGGCGCTGCTCGAGCAGTGGCGTTATCGGCCGCCAAGCCGCTTCGATTTCCTCCTCGATCTCGAGAGCTTCGCCTTCTTCAATTACCAGTACATCCTCTACGGGATGGGCTTCCGCACCGATCTCTCCTCCGCGCGCGGCGATTTCCCCAATGCGGAGGCCGCCGAAAAGGTCTTCGCCCGCATCCGCGGCTTTGGCGAGCAAGCGGCGGCGGACCTGCCCACCCACAGGGCGCTGATCGAGCAGATCAACGAGGCCGCGCCGGCGGGGGCTTACAGCGTATCGATGTTCTGAGGCGGATACTCCCTCCCCCCACAGGGAGAGGGAATTTTGTTGCGCCACCTGAATAGAATAGTAACGTACCTACATCAGAATGGCCAAATATGTAGGCATGTAGGTACGGACTATGCGCACAATCGGCAGCCGAGAATTCAACCAGGACGTCAGCGCCGCCAAGCGGCTGGCGCGGACGGAGCCGTTGTTCGTCACCGACCGCGGGCGTCCCACCCATGTGCTGATGAGCATCCAGGATTATCGGCGGCTGACCGGCGAGAAGGAGAGCATCGTCGACCTGCTCGCCTGGGCCGGTCCGGACGGCGTCGAGCCCGCCCTCGCCGAGCGATGGGACGGGCTGGAGCGCCGCTGATGTACCTGCTCGACACGCCCATCATCCTGGAGCTGCGCAAGGCGCGCGCCGGGCAGGCCGATGCCGGGCTCGCCGCCTGGGCGGCGGGCGTTCCACGCGAGCGGCTGTTCCTGTCGGCGCTGACCCTCGTTGAGCTGGAGGGAATGGCGACGAGGACCGTGCGCAGCGACAAGGCAGCCGGCGCGGCGCTGAGGGGCTGGATCGACAACCAGGTCATGCTGGCCTTCGAAGGCCATATCCTCCCGCTCGACGCCGCAGTGGCGCGCCGGCGCGGGGAGTTGGCCATCGCCGACACGCGCGACGCGCTCTTCGCCGCCACCGCCCTCGAGCACGGCCTCACCCTCGTCACCAGCAACCGTGCCGCCTTCAAGGGCGTGCGCGTCAAGCTCTTCGATCCCTCCGGCTACCGCCCCGATCAGGCCGAGGAGGAGCCCGATTGGCGCTCGGCGGCCCGCAACGGGCCCCTCTGGCTCCGGAACCTGTTCGTGCGCGGCTGATACGTTGCGGGAAACGGGCACAGGCCCTAATCCTCACGCCATGTTCAAGGAGCTTCCCGACCTTCTCAACGTCCGCCAAGTCGAGGCGCTGCGTCAGCTCGCCGCGCGCTCGCAATTCCAGGACGGGCGGGCGAGCAATCCCCATACGACGGTCAAGAAAAACCTCCAGCTCTACGACAAGGATGCCGCGGACCGGCTCGCCCGGGCGCTCTACGCGCACGAGGATTTCGTCAATTTCGCCTTCCCGGTCGTGATCGCCCCGCCGATGCTGAGCCGCTACGTGCCCGGCATGCATTACGGCAACCATGCCGACGCCGCCTACCTCCCGATCGGCGACAAGCCGCTCCGCTGCGACCTCAGCTGCACCATCTTCCTCTCCGATCCTGACAGCTACGAAGGCGGTGCGCTCCGCATTCAGGTCGGCAGCCGCGAGGAGCGCTTCCGCCTCGCCGCCGGATCGGCGATCGTCTACCCCTCCTCGATGCTGCACGAGGTCGAGCCGGTGACGCGGGGCGAGCGGCTCGCCGGCATCACCTTCATCCAGAGCCGCATCGCAGACCAGGTCCACCGCGACCTGCTCTACGAGCTGAACGAGATCGCCGCGCTGGAAGGCCTCAACATGGATCCGGCCAATTACGCGCGGCTCCAGCTCGTCCAGCGGAACCTGCTCCACCGCTGGGGCGATATGCCTTCGTGACGGAGGGCGAATGCTGAAGCTGATCATCGGCAACAAGGCCTATTCCTCCTGGTCGCTGCGCGGCTGGCTGGCCGTGAAGCAATCGGGCCTGCCGTTCGAGGAAATCACCGTCCCGATGTTCGACGAGGACTGGAACAAGCGCCAGCAGGGGGACGAGTTCGCACCCTCTGGCGGCAAGGTGCCGATCCTGTGGGACGACAAGACGGTGATCTGGGATTCGCTCGCCATCATCGAATGGCTCGCCGACAAGACCGACCGCGCGCGCTATTGGCCCAAGGACGACGTCGCCCGCGGCATGGCCCGCTCGATGGCGGCCGAGATGCATTCGAGCTACGCGACCCTCCGCCGCGAGTACGGGATGAACGTGCGCAAGCAGTTCCCGGCCAAGCCGATGTCCGACGAATTGCGGACCGAGATCGTCCGCATCCTCGAACTGTGGGCACAAGCGCGGGCGCGGCACGGCAGCGGCGGGCCCTATCTGTTCGGAACGTTCGGCGCGGTCGACATCATGTTCGCGCCGGTGGTGATGCGATTCGTGACCTATTCCGTCCCCGTCCCCCGCTTCGCCGCGGCCTATATGGAGGCGATGCTCGCCCACCCCTGGATGCGCCAATGGATCGAGGCGGCGCAGGAAGAGCCCTGGGTGATCGAGCAATACGAGCAGCCGGCGGCCTGAGGGCCGCTCCCCGGCGAAGGCCGGGGCCCAGAAGGAAGCTGGACCCCGGCTTTCGCCGGGGATCATTTGCGGCAATTGGTCCGAACGAAACGCGACTCAGGCCGGACGTTTCGCGTCGTAAGGCGTCCCGTCCTTGTGCACGTAAATCCCCTCGGGCGTGAACGACATGTCGATGTCGGGATAATCCCCGCCTTCGTCCTTCCCCGCGCCAACGACGACGAAGACGCAATCCTGATCGCTCCGGTTCTGGACATGGTGGCCGTTGCGGTCGTTCATCGGAAAGGCGGCGCAATCGCCGGGGCGGAGGACCTGCTCGCCTTCGTCGTCGACGAGCACGCCCTCGCCCGAGACCATGACGAGGAATTCGTCCTCGCCCGCATGCCAGTGGCGCTGCGAAGACCAGGCGCCCGGCTTCAGCACGACATGGCTGACGCCGAAGGCGGTGAGGCCGCTCGCCGGCGCAAGACGGCGGTACCAGCGCCCCTGCACCTCCTGGTTGAAGGGCGCCGGATAGCCGGTGCGGGTGGTCTGCTCGATCGAGTCGAGATCGATCTTCGGCATGTGCTCCCTCCCTGTGCAAGCCCCGCCGCGCTTGCTAGGCGAGGCGCGTGACCCAATCAATCGATCCCGTCGACCTCACCTGCCGCCTTGTCGCCTGCCCCAGCGTGACGCCGGCGAGCGCCGGCGCGTTCGACGTGCTGGAGGCGGCGCTGACGCCGCTCGGCTTCGAGGTGCACCGCTTCTTCGCCGGCGAGGCGCCCGACGGCCCGGTCGAGAATCTGTTCGCCACCCGAGGCGCTGACGGCGGCACCCACTTCGGCTTCGCCGGCCATCTCGACGTGGTGCCGCCCGGCGAAGGCTGGTCGACCGATCCGTTCAAGCCTGAGATAAAAGGCGGCCTGCTCCACGGGCGCGGCGTGGTCGACATGAAAGGCGGCGTGGCCGCCTTCGTCGCCGCCTGCGCCGAGTTGCGCGACCATCCGGGCCGGATCAGCCTCATCATCACCGGCGACGAGGAGGGCCCCTCCGTCTACGGCACCCGCGCGCTGATGGACTGGATGGCCGCGCGCAGCATCAAGCCCGACATGATCCTGATCGGCGAGCCCACGTCCGAAGCGCGGCTGGGCGACGTCGTGAAAATCGGCCGGCGCGGCAGCGTCAACATGTGGATTATTGTCCCCGGCCTGCAGGGCCACGTCGCCTATCCCCACCGCGCCGACAACCCGGTGCCGAAGCTGGCGCGGGTGGTGAGCGCGCTCGAGACCCTTCACCTCGACGACGGCACCGATATCTTCCAGCCTTCGAACCTCGAATTCACCGCCGTCGGCACGCCGACCCAGGCGACCAACATCATACCCGGTGCGGCGACGGCGCAGCTCAACATCCGCTTTAACAACCTCCAGCGCGGCGAGGATCTGGTCGAGCTCGTCCGCCGCACCGCCGAGCGGGAGGCGCCGGGCACCAGGATCGAGGCGAAGATTTCGGGCGAGGCCTTCCTGACGCCGCCGGGGCGGCTCTACGAGATCGTCACCGATGCGATCCGGGCGGAAACGGGGATCGAGCCGGAGCTCTCCACCGGAGGCGGCACGTCGGACGGACGGTTCCTGATCGCGCTCTGCCCGGTCGTCGATTTCGGGCTGCCGAACGCGACCATGCACAAATTGGATGAGGCCGCAGCGGTCGAAGACATTCGCGCGCTGCAAGGCATTTACGCACGAATCCTGCGGAACGCTCTGAGCTAGGAAGCCCGCATGAAGCGCGGGGTGCGCAGGGCGAGGGACGAGTCGCCGTAGAGGCAGGCGCGGGAGCGGCCGCTTGCTTTCGCTTCGTACATGGCGAGGTCCGCCGCCTTCATCAGCTCGGGCAGCTCGGCGCCGTGCCCGGGGCTGAGCGCGATGCCGATCGAGCCGCTGAGCCGCGACACCTGGCCGCCGTTTCGGAAAGGCTCGGCGAGCGCGGCGAGCGCCCGCCCCGCCACCCGCTCGGCCTCTTCGCAGGAGCGGACGCCGGGGAGGAGCATGGTGAATTCGTCGCCGGCCAGGCGGGCGAGGAGCGGCGGCGTCAGGCTGTCGGCCTCCGTCTCCGCCTTGACGACGACGCGCAGGCGGTTCGCGACCATGATCAGCACCTGGTCGCCATGGGCGTGGCCGAACTGGTCGTTCACTTCCTTGAAGCCGTCGAGGTCGATGAACAGCAAGGCGGCGCCCTCGCCCGGCCCACAGGCCTTGAGGATGCGCTCCGCTTCGCGGCGGAAATGGATGCGGTTTGGAAGCGCCGTCACCGGATCGTACATGGCGAGGGCATGGGCGTCGTCGAGCGTCGAGCGGACCTGCTCGAACAGGGCTTCGACCGCCGCCGCCAGCGCCGGCACCTCTCGCCGCAGCATCTCGGGAGCGGGCGAGGAGAGGTCGCCGTGGCCGACGGCCAGCAGCCGCTCCTTGAGCGCCGCCATCGCCTGGGCCTGCGCGCTGTTCGGCCGCTCGGCGGCAAGCCGCACGACGGCAAGGGCGAAGAGCCCGATGAAGAGCGAGGCGACGACCTGCTGGTTGATCGTGCCGAGCAACAGAAAGCCGAGCAGGGTGAGGGCGAACGCCGCGGCACCGGCGCAGACGGACAGGAGCCGGTTGCTGATCATGCCGACGGAAGTGCGCATTCGCCGGTTCTTCCCGCTCCGCGCGCCAGTCCCACCACCGGTGCGCTCCGGACGTGAGGATAGCGGCAGGCAGGTTACGATTTGGTATTCAGGTCAGGAACGCGGCCGGCGGAGCACGATGTAGAGCGCGCCGAGGCCGCCGTGGCGCGGATGGGCGTTGCGCACGGCGGCGATCTGTCCCGCGTGGCGCGAGGCGGCGAGCCAGTCGCCGATCGCCGCCCGGATGGCGCCCCTCGCGACCGGCCGCTCCGGCCCGGGCGGCTTGCCGGTAATCAGCAGGAGCAGCCGGGCGCCCTCGCGGATCGCCCGCTCGAGGCGGCGGTCGAGCAGATCGTACGCGGTGGCGAGATTGTGGCCGTGGAGATCGAGAATGGCGTCCGGCTGGACGAGACCGCGGCCGAGGCGGCGGTCCCAGCTCGAATCGAGCGTAACGCCTGGTCCCGGCGCATGGCGAGGCGGCTGGACCGGCTTCGGCTGCGGCGCCCTCGCCGGGCTCGGCGGCGGCGCGGCCGGAGGGCTCTCCTCGGCGGGCATGGCCGGGTGTGGGCCGAATGGCCGCACGCTCTGGACTACCCGCGCCCACAGCGCCTCTTCCTCAGGGCTGAGGCGGCGCACCGAGCCTCGCCAGCGTGCCCTTCGGCACCAGGATCCAGGCACTGCCCCGGCCCGCCATGCCGCCGGCGATCCGCGCCGCCTCGTCGCCGGCGCCCCAGAAGGTATCAAACCGGTTCGGCCCCTTGATCGCCCCGCCCGTATCCTGCGCGACCCAGAGGCCGCTCGCCTCGGGCCGGTCGAGCTGGAGGAAGACCGGCGCGCCCAGAGGCACGAATTTGGGATCGGCGGCGACGGTGGTGCGCGGCGTCACCGGCACCCCCAGCGCACCGGGCGGCGGCCCGTTCAGCTCCTTGAAGAAGACGTAGCTCTTGTTCTCACGCATCAGGCCCCGCGCCTGCTCCGGGTTCGCGTGCAGCCAGGCGACGATATCCTGCATGGTCGTGTGGCCGGGCTGGAGCAGGCCCCGATCGCGCATCAATTTGCCGATGCCGACATAATCGCGGCCGTTCTGCCCCGCATAGCCGATCCGCATGATGCTGCCGTCGGGGAGGCGCAGCCGTCCCGAGCCCTGGATTTCGAGGAAGAAGAGCTCGACCGGATCTTTCGCCCAGGCGATTTCGAGGCCGCGCCCGGCAAGCGCCCCGTCCTCGATCTCCGCCCGCTCGTAATAGGGGACGATCACGCCATTCTCGAGCCGGCCGCGGCGCGGGGTGCCCGTGGCCGCGGCGGTCGCGACATCCTGCTCGACCAGATCGGGCGGCAGGCCGTAGATCGGCACGTCGTAGCCGGGAATGTGCGTGCGCGAGGCGAGGATCTCGGGCTCGTAATAGCCCGTCACGAAAGCGGCGCCCGTGCCGATGCGGACCAGCTCGAAATTGTCCGCGAACCAGCTCGATGCATCGGACGGCGCCTCCGCCTCGCAGAGCGGCCGCCAGTCGTCGGGCCGGGTGAGCCCGCTGGCATCGGCGCGCCTCAGCAGCGCCGGGCAGCTCGCGCGGAACGCGGTCCAGGCGCGCGCCGCCTGATCTGCCGGCAATGCGGGAAGCTCAGGTCCGGCAACGACACCGGCGGCGACAGCATTGGCCGGCGGAGGCGGCGGCTGCGGCGCCGGCGGCGCGGGCGGGACGATGTGCGCACAACTGCCGAGGACGATCAGGGCGGCGAAAAGCGCGAGCCCACGCCCGCGCGCACGATGCCGTCTCGATTCGCCGCCCGCCATGCGAGCGGGATAGACGGCGGCCGGGCGGCAGGAAAATGCTTTGTCGCGCCGCTTCAGGCGGCGTGGTCGGTCTCGACGAGCAGCCAGTTCGGATCCTGGCTGCGCAGATCGCGGCGGAAGGTCCAGACGTCGTGCGTCGGAATCGCGTCGGTGAGCGTCCCTGCGATGACGTTGCTGTCCTTGTCGCGGGTGACCGCGGCGATGTCGGCATCGAAGCGGACCTCGATCTCGGCGGTGCGGCCGGAGAGGCGCGCATCCTCGATCACGGTGCGCTCGATCGCGACCAGGCGGTTGTCGAGCTTGTGGCCCTCCGCCTCGCGCTCGCCGATCGCCTGCTCGAAGGCTTCGAGGACGTGGCCGCCGACGAGATGGCGCAGCTCCGCGCGGTCGCCCTTCCAGAAGGCGTCGAGGATCATGCGGTAAGCGGCCTGCGCGCCCTCGAGGAAGCGGCCGACATCGAAAGCGGAATCGGCGCCGACGATGGCGCGAAGGCCCGGCGCCGCCGGCTCCTCGTAGACCAGGCCGGACGTCTCGGGCCGCTCGGGCACGACGTCGGGTACCGGCGCCGCAGATTCGCCCGCGGCGGGCGATTCGGCGGGGCGCAGGATCGGCTGCTGCTCGTGGCCGGTCCTGCGGCCGAGCACGGCATAGAGCCTCAGGCCGACAAACAGGGCCACCAGGGCGAGCAGGACGATCTCTACGGTCACCACAATCTCCGATACGCGAATGCGGTTAACATAAGCTCAGGGACGAAAGGATTCAAATGGCGGGAGGTTCCACTTTCGCCGCTGTTGCACGGTCTGGCCGCTCCTGCTACCCGCCCGGCCCATCCGGCCGCGCGTGCGGCCCCATCCCGATACGATCGAAGGGCGAACAATGGCCGAAGAAGAAGGCGTCGGCGGCGAGCAGCAGACCAACGGCGCGGACAACCAGCCGCAGGCCGGCATCATCTCCCAATATGTGAAGGATCTGTCGTTCGAGAATCCGAACGCGCCGGCGGTCTTCCAGTGGCAGACGCAGCCGAAGATCGAGGTCGATTTCAATATCGGCGTCAGCCAGCTCGCCGAGGACGTGCACGAAGTGGCGCTCCGCTGCGAGGTGCGCGCCACCGCCGACGGCCAGACCGCCTTCGCCGTAGACCTGCTCTATGCCGGCCTCGTCGCAATGCGAAACGTCCCGGCGGACCAGGTCCAGGTCTTCCTCCTCGCCGAGGCGCCCCGCATCCTGTTCCCGTTCGCGCGGCAGATCATCTCCGAGACGGTGCAGCATGGCGGTTTCCCGCCGCTGCTGCTCGAGCCGATCGATTTCCACGGCCTTTACCTCCAGCGCGCGGCGACGGGCGAGATCGGCCAGGGCGGCGAGCAGGCCGACACCACCGGCTTCGCCTGAACCGGCGACTGAATTGGATGGTCGAGCACAGATAGCCCTCCCCCTCGATGGGGGAGGATGCGGCGCTGGTTCCGTCCCCCGGACGGAACCTTAGTGGCGCCGCATGGTGGGGGTGTGTTGCGAGACCCGCTGCGCTCTGCGTCAACCCTCACCCCTCCCCGACCCTCCCCATCGAGGGGAGGGTGGAATAAAGATGCGCCGACCAGCTTGACGCTTCCTGCCCCGCTCGCGGACAAGGCGCCATGAATCTCACCCGCGCGCTGGGCTCGATCGGAAGCATGACGCTGGCGAGCCGAATCCTCGCCCTCGTCCGCGATACCCTGCAGGCGAGCTATATCGGCGCCAATTTCGCGTCCGACGCCTTCCTCCTTGCCTTCCGCCTCCCGAACATGTTTCGCGCCCTGTTCGCCGAGGGCGCCTTCTCGGCCGCGTTCATCCCGATGTTCAACCGCAAGGTCGGCGAGGCGGGCGAACTGGACGCGGGCCTGGCCTTCGCCGAGCGGGCGCTGGCCTTGCTGTTCCCAATCCTGCTGCTCGCGACGATCGTGATGATCATCGGCGCCTGGCCGCTCACCTGGCTGCTGTCGCTCGGCTTCAAGGCCCAGCATCCGACCCACGAACAATTCGCGTTCGCGGTGATACTCTCGCGATTCACCATTCCCTATCTGATGCTGATCTCGCTCGCGTCCCTGCTCGGCGGCATCCTCAACTCGCTCGACAAATTCTGGGTGAATGCGGCGGCGCCGATTCTGCTCAACATCTCGATGGTGGCGGCGCTCTGGTTCTTCCACGGCCACGGCCCCGACGCCGCCTACCATACCGCCCGCATGCAGGCGATTTCAGTCACCGTCGGCGGGGTGCTTCAGCTCGGTTGGCTGATGATCGCCTGCCGGCAGGTCGGCGTCAGCATGAAGCTGAGGATGCCCAAGCTGGACGATGACGTCCGGCGGCTGCTGAAGCTGATCCTGCCCGCCGCCGCCGGCGCCGGCGCCGCCCAGATCAACCTCGCCATCTCGAGCGCGCTCGCCGCTGGTTTACTCGACAAGGGATCGGTCTCCTACATCTACTATGCCGACCGGCTGAACCAGCTGCCGCTCGGATTGATCGGGATCGGCCTCGGCACGGTGCTGCTGCCAACCGTCTCGAAACTGCTCAGCACGGGCCGCGAGACGGACGCGATGCAGACCCAGAATCGCGGGATCGAACTCGCCTTGTTCCTCACCCTGCCCGCGACCGCCGCCTTCATCTTCGGAGCCGAGCCGATCGTGCGCGGGCTGTTCGAGCATGGCGCGTTCAAAGCCTACGACACCTGGCGCTGCGCCTGGGCGCTCAGCGCCTTCTCGATCGGCCTGCCCTCCTACGTGCTGGTCAAGGTCCTGACCCCGGGCTTCTACGCCCGCGCCGACACGCGGACGCCGGTGCGGCTCGCCATCTATTCGATCGGCGTCAACATCGTCGGCAACCTCATCCTCATTCCGTCGCTAGCGCAGATCCATATGGGCCAGGTGGGGCCGCCGCTGGCGACCGCCCTCTCCTCGACGATCAACGTCTATATGCTCTACCGCACGCTGCGCCAGCGCGGGCATTTCGAGACCGACCGCCAGCTTCGCCGGCGCCTGCCGCGGCTGGCCCTCGCCTCGGTGATCATGGGGGCCCTGATCTTCTTCCTGCACCCTTTGGTGGATCCCTATCTGACGCGGTCGCTGATCGAGCGCGGCATCGGCCTGTCCATCCTCGTCGGGAGCGGCGTGCTGATCTACGGCATTGCCTGCCTGCTGACCGGCGCCTTCGCGATCGACGATTTGAAGCTGCTCCGCCGCCGTGCGCGCGAGGCGCAGGCCTAACGCCGTACGAGGAAGGCGCCCGCGAGAACGAGCAGCACGCCGGCAACCCGCGCCGCACTGATGTCGACACACGGGACGCCGAACGCCCCCATCTTGTCCAGCATCAGGGCCATGACGAGCTGGCCGGAGATGCCCACCATCAGGAAATAGGTCACGCCCAATCGCGGCGCGGCGAAGGCCGTGACGGCGACGAAGACGGCGCCGTAAAAGCCGCCGACCCAGGCATACCAGGGCAAGGCCTGCACCGCGCCCGCGGCGGGCCGGACGCCGAGCGCCAGCGCCACGGCGGCCAGCGCGAGGCTGCCGACGAGGAAGGAGACGAGCGCCGCGTTGACGGGCGAACCGAGACCGCGCGCGAGCAGGGCATTGGTCGGCGCTTGGACGGCGATGAACATGCCGGCGATGAACGCGCCGACGATCGCAGGGAGGAGCAGCGGACCCATCGTCCGCCCTCTTCGTCCGCTCAGCTTTCGAGCTGCCGGGTCAGCAGGCGGATGTCGGCGTCGAGCTCGGCATCCTGCGCCCGCAATTTCTCGATCTGCCGGACCGCGTGGATGACCGTCGTATGGTCCCGCCCGCCGAAGCGCCGGCCGATCTCGGGCAGCGAGCGCGGCGTCAGCTGCTTGGAGAGGTACATCGCCACCTGGCGGGGCCGCGCGACCTCGCGGGCGCGGCGGGCCGAGGTCATCTCCGCCTTGCGGATGCGATAATGGTCCGAGACGCGGCTCTGGATCTCATCGATCGAGATGCGGCGCTGGTTGGCGCGAAGCGTCGAGGCGAGCACCTCGCTGACGAAGTCGAGATCGATCACGCGGTTCTGCATCGACGCATAGGCGGCGATGCGGTTCAGCGCGCCTTCGAGCTCGCGCACGTTCGAGCTGATCCGCTTGGCCAGGAACTGGATGACCTCGTCCGGCACTTTCACATCCGGAAGCGTTTCAAGCTTCTTGATGATGATGTTGAGACGCAGTTCGAGGTCCGGCGCGTTGATGTCGGCGACCAAACCCCAGGAAAGGCGCGACAGGATCCGCGGCTCGAGCCCGTCCAGATCCTGCGGCGCGCGATCCGAGCTGATCACGAATCGCCGGCCCGCCGAGATGATCTCGTTCATCGTGTGGAAGAATTCTTCCTGCGTCGATTCCTTGCCGGCGATGAACTGGACGTCGTCGATCATCAGCAGGTCGGCCGAGCGGAGCTGCTGCTTGAAGCGGATGGTCTCGTTGGCGCGGAGCGCGGCGAGGAACTCGACGGTGAAGCGCTCCGCCGACATGTAGATGATCTTCGCGCGCGGGTGCAGGCGGTGGTATTCGTGACCCATGGCGTGAAGCAAATGGGTCTTGCCGCGCCCCGTCCCGCCATGGAGGAAGAGCGGGTTGAAGCCGACCTTTTCGGCCGCCGCCAGCGTGCGGGCGGCGTTGTAGGCGACCTCGTTGGCCTTGCCGACGACGAAATTCTCGAACCGGTAGCGCGGCTCCAGCGCGACGGCATAAAGCCCGTCCTTCGCCTCCGCCGGTTCCTCGGCCGGGGGCGGCGCCGGGATTTCGACCACGGCCGCCGTCTTTGGCGCGGCGGGGCCGACGCCGATCTGGATGTGGCGGACGGCCGGGCAGGCGGCGCGCCAGGCGAGGGCGAGCCGTTCGGCGAAATGGGTCTGCACCCAGTCGGCCATGAATTGCGAGGGCAGCTCCAGACGGAGGGTCGCCGCTTCCGAATCGAAGGCGCCGAGCGCAATCGGCCGCAGCCAGCCATCGAAGGTCCGGGCGCCGCAATCGCGTCGGAGGCCGGCGCGAATCACTTCCCAGACCAGCTGGAGCCGGTCGGCTCCGTCGTCATCGGCGAGAATCGAAACGTCGTTGGCCGCGGATTGCAAAGACACGAAGGGTCCCCCTCCTCTCTCGGGCCCTTTCCCTGGGCCCTGTGTTTCGAGCAAAGCTCTCCCGCACACGGCAGGCCCCCCGGCGGCGCCGATTCGGAAAATTGCTCTTGCTGTGTGCGTCCGGCAGGAGATTCGCCCGACCGGAATTGCCTTTTAGGAACGGTTCGGCGGCCCGATCAAGGGCCGAATGTTACATTTTTCGGAAATAAATCCGTTGACAATGGATTTCCGCGACATCCGCGAAAAACCTCGGAAATCCGCCGTTTCCGCAACAAGAGGACGCGCGAATCGCCGGGAATCCTAGGGTTTCCCGATCCGTTCTTTTTCAGAAACGAAAAAGGCCCGCCGGCGGTGCCGGCAGGCCTATTTCGCAGCGTCTGAAAGGCTTAGGCGAGCGCCGCGATACGGCGCGTGAGGCGCGAAAATTTCCGCGCCGCGGTGTTCTTGTGGAGCACGCCTTTCGACACGCCGCGGCCGAGCTCCGGCTGGACCTTCTCCAGCGCCGCGATCGCCTTCTCCTTGTCGCCGGCCTCGATCGCCGACTCGACCTGCTTCACGAAGGTGCGGATGCGGCTGACGCGGGTGCGGTTGATGTCCGCGCGGCGATCGTTGCGGCGGATGCGCTTCTTTGCTTGCGGCGTGTTCGCCATCGAAATGCCTCTTGATTCTCAAATGAAAAGGGCGCGGCTCTGTCGCCGCACCCGCTCGCGCCGCGCTCTACTGAAGGCGGTCGCGAAGGTCAACCGGAGAGAGCCGCCGTTCCACGGCCCCTCTCTCATTTTTTGCTGCCGCATCGCTGATAGCGAAAAGCCGGTACCCACCTTTTCGCGCGATGCTCAGGAACGCTGGCAGCGCGGACAAAAGAAGGTCGAGCGGCCCGAGTCGTTCCGGCGGCGAATCGGTGTGCCGCAGGCGCATTGTTCCCCTTCCCGCCCGTAGACGCGCCATTGCTTGGAGAAATAGCCAAGCTCGCCCGAGGGTCGGGCATAATCGCGAAGAGTCGAGCCGCCCGCCTCGATCGCGGCGAGCAGCACCGCCCTGATCGCCTCGACCAGCCGCTCGAGCCGGTCGCGCGAGATGCGGCCGCCTTCGCGCCCCGGCGCGATCCTGGCCATGTGCAGCGCTTCGCAGACGTAGATGTTGCCGAGGCCGGCGACGATCCGCTGGTCGAGGAGCAGCGCCTTGATCGGCGCGCTGCGGCCCTCCAGCGCGTTGAGGAGGTAGTCGGCGGTGAAACCGTCCCCCAGCGGCTCGGGCCCCAAGGCCGCGAAGGGCGGCCAGTCGCCCAGCGAGTCGGTCCGGACGAGATCGACCGAGCCGAAGCGGCGCGGGTCGTTGAGCGAGAGCGCCCGTCCTTCGTCGGTTTCGAGCAGCAGATGGTCGTGCGGTCCGAGGTCCGCGGGATCGATCCGCCAGCGGCCCGACATGCCGAGGTGGAACACCATGGTGTCGCCCCGGTCGGTGTCGATCAGTCCGTATTTGGCGCGGCGGCCGAGACTGGTGACGGTCGCCCCGGTCAGCCTCTGCCTGAGGTCCGGCGGAAAGGCGCGGCGGAGGTCGGCGCGCTTCGCCTCGACCCGGGCGAGCCGTCGGCCCTCCAGCACGGGAACCAGGCCGCGTACCGTGGTTTCGACCTCCGGCAGCTCAGGCATGGACGAAGCGGGCGAGATGAGACGTGCACATGAAGCACCACCCCTGCTAGAGGCGCGGCCGATGGACAAGGTATCTTTCGGCTTCGAAGAGGTTTCGCCGGAGGAGAAGACCCGCCGCGTGGGCGAGGTCTTCTCCGGTGTGGCCCGCCGCTACGATCTCATGAACGACCTCATGTCGGGCGGCATGCACCGGCTGTGGAAGAGCCAGTTCGTGCGGCGCGTGCGGCCGCGGCGCGGCGAGGCGATCCTCGACATGGCCGGCGGCACGGGCGACATCGCCTTCCGCCTCGCCGAGAGTGGCGCCCGCGTGACCGTCGCCGACATCAACCCCGAGATGCTGGCGGTCGGCGAGGAGCGGGCACGAAAACGCGGGATCGAGGGGCTCGCCTGGTCCGAGCAGAATGCCGAGGCGCTGGGCTTCGCCGACGAGAGCTTCGACGCCTACACGATCGCCTTCGGTATCCGGAACGTCACCCATATCGACCGAGCGCTCGCCGAGGCGCATCGCGTGCTGAAGCTTGGCGGCCGCTTCTTCTGCCTCGAATTCTCGACGACGAGCTGGCCCGGCTTCGCCACCCTCTACGAGCGCTACTCCATGAAAATCGTGCCGAAAATCGGCCGCACCGTCGCACGCGACGAGGAAAGCTATCGCTATCTCGTCGAATCGATCCGGCGCTTCCCGCCGATGGAGAGGTTCAGCGAGATGATCCGCAAGGCGGGGTTCGCGCAGGTGAAGGCGGAGCCGATCCTCGGCGGGCTCGTCGCCATCCACAGCGGCTGGAAAGTCTGATTTGACCGGCACGGTGGTCCATGTCTGGCGGCTCCTCAAATGGGGCCGGGTGCTGGCGCGGCACGGCGCACTGCGCGGCATCGAGCATGACCCGAATACGCCCGCCCCGGTCCG
The DNA here is from genome assembly GCA_036269695.1 of Allosphingosinicella sp. Classification (GTDB taxonomy): domain Bacteria; phylum Pseudomonadota; class Alphaproteobacteria; order Sphingomonadales; family Sphingomonadaceae; genus Allosphingosinicella. The sequence goes on from DATBDY010000030.1 coordinate 59,900, forward strand.
CCGCCTCGCCCGTATCGCCCGCTTCGGCGCCCGCGTGCCGAAGGTGCCGACCTATGCCGAGGCGTTCCAGGAGATCGGCCCCGCCGCGATCAAGTTCGGGCAGGCGCTCGCAACCCGGCCCGACCTCGTTGGACCGGAGGCGGCGCGGGACCTGACGCGCCTTCAGGACTCGCTGCCGCCCGCACCCCTCGCAGAGGTGAAGGCGGCGATCGAGTTGGGGCTGGAGAAGCCGCTCGAGCAGCTCTTCTCCGAGTTCGACCCGATACCCGTCGGCGCCGCCTCGATCGCGCAGGTCCACCGCGCCGTCACCACCGAGGGCAGGCAGGTTGCCGTCAAGGTGCTGCGCCCGCACATCGAGGAGGATTTCGCCAAGGCGATCGACACCTACGAATGGGCGGCGGCGCAGGTCGAGGCGATGGGCGGCGAGGCGGCGCGCCTCAGGCCGCGCATGGTCGTCGCCCATTTCAAGCAATGGACGGCGCGCGAGCTGGACCTGCGGCGCGAGGCCGCCTCGGCGTCCGAGCTGCGCGAGAATCTGGTCGCCGAGAGCGGCTTCTTCATCCCCGCCATCGACTGGACGCGCACGGCACGGCGGGTGATGACCCTCGAATGGATCGAGGGCATCAAGCTGACCGACCGCGACGCACTGGTCGCGGCTGGCCATGATCTCAAGGCGCTGGCGGCGACGCTCGTCCGGGCCTTCCTGCGCCAGGCGGTGATCGACGGCTTCTTCCACGCCGACCTCCACCAGGGCAATTTGTTCGCGCTGCCCGATGGCCGGCTCGCCGCGATCGATTTCGGCATCATGGGCCGGATCGATCGGCAGGCGCGGCTGTGGCTTGCCGAGATCCTCTACGGCCTCATCACCGGCAATTACCGCCGCGTCGCCGAGATCCACTTCGAGGCGCAATACGTCCCCCGCCACCACAATGTGGACGAGTTCGCGACAGCCTTGCGCGCCGCCGGCGAGCCGATCCGGGGGCTTCCGGTCAAGGACATCTCGATCGGGCAGATGCTCGACAGCCTGTTCGCGATCACCCGCGATTTCGACATGCCGACCCAGCCGCACCTCCTCCTTCTCCAGAAGACGATGGTGATGGAGGAAGGCGTCGCCCATGCGCTCGATCCCGACATCAACATGTGGGCGACGGCCGAGCCCTTCCTCAGCGAATGGGTCCGCAGCGAGCTCGGGCCGGAAGCCGCCCTCGCCGACCGGCTGGTCCGCGATGTCCGCACCCTCGCCCGCCTGCCCGAGCTGATTCGCCGCATCGATTATTACTACCCGCCTCCCGGCGCCGCGCCCCCTGCCCCGCCGCTGCCGGACGTGGTGATCGTCCAGCCGCGCCACTACGGCCGCTATCTGCTCACCGCCTTGCTCTCGGCCGCCGCTGGCGCGGCCGCGATGTGGCTCCTACACTGAGTTCATGCGGGGCAAACGCATCCTGCTGATCGTCGGCGGCGGCATCGCGGCCTACAAGGCGTGCGAGCTGATCCGGCTGCTGCGCAAGGAAGGCGCGAGCGTGCGCTGCGTGCCCACCGCCGGCGGCGCGCAGTTCATCACGCCGATGACGCTCGCCGCGCTGTCCGAGCAGCCGGTCCATACCAGCCTCTGGGACCTCAAGAACGAGGCCGAGATGGGCCATATCCAGCTCAGCCGCGACGCGGATCTGGTCGTGGTCTGTCCGGCGACCGCCGACCTGCTGGCAAAGATGGCGGCGGGTATTGCCGACGATCTCGCCACTACCTTGCTGCTCGCCACCGACAAAAAGGTGCTCGCCGCGCCGGCGATGAACGTGCGCATGTGGCAGCATGCGGCGACGCGGCGGAACGTGACGCGACTGCGCGAAGACGGGGTGGTCGTGCTCGAACCCGATGAGGGCGAGATGGCGTGCGGGGAATATGGACCCGGGCGATTGCCGGAGCCTGACAGGATCGTGGCGGAGATCGCAAAGCTCCTCCCCGGAACGGGGAGGGGGACTGCCGGAACGGCGGTGGAGGGGCCGTCGCCCGATGCCCGGCCCCTCCACCAGGCTTCGCCTGGTCCCCCTCCCCGTTCCGGGGAGGAGCTGAAGGGGCGGCGCATCGTCGTGACCGCGGGGCCGACGCAGGAGCCGATCGATCCCGTTCGAGTCATCGCCAACCGTTCTTCCGGCAAGCAGGGCTTCGCAATTGCTCAGGCACTAGCGAATCTGGGGGCAGATGTGACGCTCGTCGCTGGCCCCGTCTCACTGCCGACACCTGCAGGCGTTCACCGCGTCGATGTCGAGACGGCGCAGCAGATGGCCGACGCGGTCGAGGCCGCGCTTCCCGCCGATGCAGCAATCCTGGTCGCGGCAGTGGCGGACTGGCGCGTCGAGCCATCCTCCTCAAAGCTCAAGAAGGCCGACGGGCCGCCGGAGCTGCGCTGGGCGGAGAATCCGGACATCCTCACCCGCCTGTCCGCCTCGTCGCGGCGGCCCCAACTCGTGGTCGGCTTCGCGGCGGAGACGGAGAACGTGGTCGAGCACGCGAAGGCCAAGCGCGAACGCAAGGGCTCGGACTGGATCGTCGCCAACGACGTCTCCGGCGACGTGATGGGCGGCGAGGCGAACGAGGTCCATCTGATCACCGCCGACGGCGTCGAAAGTTGGCACCGCGCGTCCAAGGCCGACATCGCCCGCCGGCTCGCGGAGAGGATCGCGGATGCCCTCTGTTGACATCGCCCTGATGCGCCTGCCGCATGGCGAGGGCCTCCCCCTCCCCTCCTATGCGACCGAGCATGCGGCCGGACTGGACGTGGTCGCGGCGGAGAGCCTGACGCTGGAGCCCGGCGCCCGCCACGCCGTCGCGACCGGCTTCGCTATCGCCATTCCCCATGGCTACGAGGTCCAGGTGCGTCCGCGCTCGGGCCTGGCGCTGAAGTTCGGCATAACCTGCCTCAACACACCCGGCACGATCGACAGCGATTATCGCGGTGAGGTGAAGGTGATCCTCGCCAATCTCGGCGCCGATCCGTTCCAGATTGTCCGCGGCGAGCGCATCGCCCAGCTCGTGCCGGCGCCGGTGCAGCGTGCCGCCTTCGTCGAGGTGGAGAGCCTCGACGAGACGCAGCGCGGCGGCGGCGGCTTCGGCTCGACCGGGCGCTAGCTCCGTGACGCTGAGCGATCGCCAGCTCGACCGCTACGCGCGGCACATCGTCCTCCACGAGATCGGCGGCGAGGGTCAGAAGCGTTTGCTCGCTGCCTCTGTCGCCGTGGTCGGCGCGGGCGGCATCGGGGCACCCGTCATCCAATATCTCGCCGCCGCCGGAATCGGCCGGTTGCGGGTGATCGACGACGATCGGGTGTCGCTCGACAATCTCCAGCGGCAGACGCTGTTCTCGACCGATGACGTCGGGCGCCCGAAGGTCGAGGCCGCGCGCGAACGGGTAGCGAAGCTCAACGAAGATGTGAGTTTCGACGGCATCGAGGCGCGGCTTGCGGCCGGGACCGTCGCCGGCCTGTTGGGCGGCGTCGACCTAGTGGTGGACGGCAGCGACAATTTCGCGACCCGTCTCGCCGTCTCCGATTTCTGCACCGCGGCCCGCATCCCGCTCGTCTCGGCGGCGGTCGGGCGGTTCCAGGTGCAGGTCGGCACCTTCCGCGGCTGGGAGGAAGGGCGGCCCTGCTATCGCTGCTTCGTCGGCGACGCGTTCGACGCGGAGGATTGCGACAGCTGCGCGGAGCTCGGCGTGCTCGGCGCGATGACCGGGATCGCCGGCAGCTTCGCCTCGCTGGAGGCGATCCGCGCCATCGCGGGCTTCGGCGAGGATCCGGGCGGCAAGCTCCACATTTTCGACGGCCTCGCGCCGTCGATGCGGACGATCCGGATCGTCAAGGACCCGGCCTGCTCCGCTTGCGGTGCGGCTTACACGGCGAGCTGGCCGAGCGCATCGCGCAGCTCCAGATAGGCGAGCAGGAAAAGGCCGCTCCCAAGCACCAGGTCGAAGGCGCGCACCGGCCGCAGCCGCTCGCCGCGCGGGCGGTGGAAGGTCAGGTCGATCATCGTCACAACCACGATCCAAGCGCCGCACAGGCCCGCGAAGCAGGCAATGACGATGAAGATCCAGTAGAGCGGGCCCGAGTCCACGAACGGCCACAGGATCAGGGCGAGCAGCCCGGCCGTCGCCCCGTAGCCCACCGCGCGCCCGAGCGCTCCGCCGCGCATCAGCTCTTCTTCTTCGCCGGCGCCTTCTTGGCCGCAGCCTTCTTCGCCGGAGCCTTGCGCGCCGATCCGCGACGGCCCTTCGCAGGGGGCCCCTTGGCCGCCCGCTCGTCGATCAGCTGCGCCGCTTCCTCCAGCGTCAGCGCTTCGGGCGCGAGAGACTTGGGAAGCGTCGCATTGGTCGTGCCGTCGGTGACATAGGGGCCGAACCGCCCCTCCATCAGCTTGATCTCGGCCTCGGTGCGCGGATGCGGCCCGAGCACCTTCAACGGCTCGCGCGAGCCGGAGCGGGCCCTGCCCCCACTTTGCGCGGCGTCCGCCAGCTTGGCGACGGCGGCGTTCATGCCGGTCTCGAACACCTCCGCGGTGGAGGCGAGCCGCGCATATTTGCCGTCATGGGCGAGATAGGGGCCGTAGCGCCCGATCGAGGCGGTGATCGGGTTCCCCGTCTCAGGATGCGGACCGATGGTGCGCGGCAGCGACAGCAGCCGCACGGCAAGATCGAGGTCGAGCTCGCCCGCATCCTTCGGGATCGAGGCGCGCTTCGCCTCCTTGCCCGTGCCCATCTCGACGTAAGCGCCGAAGCGGCCGCTCTTGCGGTATATCTCCTCGCCCGTCTCGGGGTGGCGGCCGAGGCTCTCCGGCCCTTCGTCGCCCCCCTCGCCGTCGCCCTGGCCGAAGCGGCGGGTGAACCGGCATTCGGGATAGTTCGAGCAGGCGACGAAGGCGCCGAACCGTCCGCCCCTCAGCGACAGCCGCCCCTCGCCGCAGGCGGGGCAGAGGCGCGGATCGCTGCCGTCGCCTTTGTCCGGGAACAGCCAGGGGGCGAGGAAATCGTCGATCGCCGCGGTGATCTCGGAGGGCATGAGCGCCATGATCTCGGCCGTCTTCGGCTTGAAATCGCGCCAGAACTCCTCGAGCACCTTCTGCCACTCGATGCGGCCGCCGGAAATGTCGTCCAGCTCGTCCTCGAGATGGGCGGTGAAATCGTAGGAGACGTAGCGCTCGAAGAAACGCTCCAGGAAGGCGGTCAGCAGGCGGCCGCTCTCTTCCGGGATGAAGCGGTTCTTCTCCAGCCGGACGTAGTCGCGGTCCTTCAGCGTCTGCAGGACCGAAGCGTAGGTGGAGGGTCGGCCGATGCCGAGCTCCTCCATCTTCTTGACCAGGCTCGCCTCGGAATAACGCGGCGGCGGCTGGGTGAAATGCTGCTCGGCGTCCACTTTCTTCTTCGCCGGCGCATCGCCCTCGCGCAGGCGCGGCAGGCGGCGGCTCTCCTCGTCGTCGCTGTCGTCCCGCCCCTCTTCGTAGAGGGCGAGGAAGCCCGGAAACAGGACGACCTGGCCGGTTGCGCGGAGCGCATGCTGGCCGCTGCCGTCGACCAGCTCGGCGGTCGTCCGCTCGAGCCGCGCCGAAGCCATCTGGCTGGCGAGCGCGCGCTTCCAGATCAAATCGTAGAGGCGGCCATGGTCGCCCGAGCCGGCACGATCCCGCGAGAACTCCGTCGGCCGGATCGCCTCATGCGCTTCCTGCGCATTCTTGGCCTTGGTCTCGTAGTGGCGCGGCCGGTCCGGCACGTAGGCGGCGTCGTAGCGGTCGACCACCGCCTTGCGGGCGGCGGAGATCGCCTCGGGCACCATCTGCACGCCGTCGGTCCGCATATAGGTGATCGACCCGTCCTCGTAGAGCGTCTGGGCGAGTCGCATCGTGTGGCTGGCGGAGAAGCCGAGCTTGCGCGCCGCCTCCTGCTGCAGCGTCGAGGTGGTGAAGGGCGGCGGCGGGTTGCGTAGCTGCGGCCGGGTTTCGACCGAGGCGACGGCGAAGCGGCCCGCCTCGACCGCCGCCTTCGCCGCCTGCGCCGTGCCTTCGTCGCCGATCGACAGCCGGTCGATCTTCTGCCCCTGATAGCGGACGAGGCGGGCGAGGAATTCCTGCCCGTCGGCCTCCATCAGCGCCTCGACACTCCAATATTCCTGCGGGCGGAACAGCTCGATCTCGCGCTCGCGGTCGACGACCAGCCGCAGCGCCACCGACTGCACCCGGCCCGCCGACTTGGCGCCGGGCAGCTTGCGCCAGAGGACCGGCGAGAGGGTGAAGCCGACGAGGTAATCGAGCGCGCGGCGGGCGCGGTAGGCGTCGATCAGGTCCTCGTCGAGGCCGCGCGGGCGCTGCATCGCTTCGGTCACCGCACTCTTGGTGATGGCGTTGAACGTCACCCGCTCGACGTCCGCCGGCAGCGCGCGGCGCTTCCTCAGCACCTCCTGCACGTGCCAGCTGATCGCCTCGCCCTCGCGGTCGGGGTCGGTGGCGAGAATCAGCGCGTCGGCCTTTTTTGCCTCGTCGGTGATCGCCTTCAGCTGGCGCGCCTTGTCCGGATAGGTTTCCCATTCCATGGCGAAGCCGGCGTCGGGATCGACCGAGCCGTCTTTCGCCGGCAGGTCGCGGACATGGCCATAGGAGGCGAGCACCCGATAGCCGCTGCCCAGATATTTTTCGATGGTCTTCGCCTTGGCGGGCGATTCGACGACGACGAGCTTCAAAGCAAATCCTCACGCATATACGCGCGAGGGTGGTGAGGCAGGCGGCGGCGCGTCAAGCACCATGCTGACAAAACCGGACCGGGGATGGCATAGCGCCGGCATGTCCAGCCTCCATCCGACGCTCGCCTTGGCCTTCGAACTTTCCAGCGCGGGACGGAACGAGGAAGCGCTGCTGCTCATCGAGCAGCTGGCGGAGCAGGGCGAACCGGAAGCCTTGTGGGTGCTCGGCGACGTGCACTGGCGCGGCCAGCTCGTGCCGATCGACATGCCGCGCGGGCGCGAGCTGATGCGGCGGGCGGCCGAGGCCGCCCACCCGATCGCGACGCGCGCCTACACAAACCTGCTCGCCAGCGGCGCCGCGGGCTCGCGGGACTGGCAGGGCGCCCTCGCCCGTCTCGCCGGGGAAGCGCGCGGAGACAGCCGCCGCGCGCAGATGCTCGCGCTGATCCGCCGGATGGACCTCGATCCGGAAGGCAATCCCCGCCGTGTCCCGCAAAGACAAAAGGTGAGCGACTCGCCTCACATCCTGCTGTTCCCGAACCTCTTTTCCGCCGCGGAATGCGATTATCTGATCGAAGTCGCCGAACCGACGTTCGAACCGTCGCTGGTGGCGGACACGTCGGGAACGAACCGGCCCGATCCGGTCCGGACCTCCGACGGCTCGACCATGCACTGGCTGATCGAGGATCCGGCGATCCACGCTCTCAACCGCCGACTCGCGGCGGTCAGCGGCAGTGCCTGGGAGCAGGGCGAGCCGCTGCAGATCCTGCGTTATTCGCCGGGCCAGCAATATCGCAACCATGTCGACTATGTGCCCGGCATCGACAACCAGCGGATCAAGACCGCGCTCGTTTATCTGAACACGGATTTCGAGGGCGGCGAGACTGCGTTCGTGAAGGCCGGGCTGATGGTGAAGGCGCGCAAGGGAAATGCGATCGTCTTTCGCAACGCTTTGCCCGACGGCCGCGCCGATCCGATGTGCGAGCATGCCGGCCTGCCGGTCACGCGCGGCGTCAAATATCTCGCCAGCCGCTGGATCCGCGAGCGGCGCCACATCGTCTGACGGGTTTAGGCGAAGACTTCGGCAAGCCGGTTTTCACCTTTGCCATTCCCATAGGCCGCCACGGCGGCGAACCAGCCGCCGATCAACGCCAGGTTGGTGAGGACGTTCTCGGCAAGGCTCGAAGGGAGGCTGAACCCCAAGGGCGTCAGCATAGCCACGGCGAAGCTCGCGAGGAGGGGCAGGTAGACGAGCAGGAACAGGCCCGCAACCCGCCAGAAACGGCCGGACACTTCCGCTGCGCTGCGCGACAGCGCCTCCAGCGGGCCGGCATCCTCCGCGATCAGGATCGGGACCGACAACGACCATCGGATGAAGAGGTAGAGGCCCGGCAGGACGAGCAGGATACAGCCGATCACAATGGCCAGCCCGCTGAGGATGCTGAGGCCGAGGAGCGCCCAGAACCGGCGCCGACCGCGTCGTTCGGCAAGGCCGCGCTGGGAGAGCGCTGCGAGGGTGATCTCATATTGCAGGAACAGCGTGGCCGGCAGGCTAAGCAGGATTAGCCCCGATCCGCTTCGGCCGAGCCAGTCCGTTGCGGTGTCGAATGCGGTCAGCACGACAAGCGCCGCGGCAGCAAGCGCGAGCTGATCTCGGGCGAGCGCAAGCGCTTCCCGCAGCAACGCGCCGGGATCCGAGTCCGCGCGACTCACGCGATGCTCACACGGCCGCCGGCGTGCCGTTCCAACCGGCCCGCCAGCTCGAGCTCCAGCAACACCGTCTGCACGGTCGCCGGGGGCAAGCCGGTCTGGCGGATCAGCTCATCCACCGGCACCGGCGTGCGGCTGAGGAGCGACGCCACCGCCTCGCGCTCACGCTAGCCGAGGCTGCGCGCGCATAATCGTCTATGGGCTCGCGCACGGGCCGCGCATGGAGCGGGCGGATCGCCTCCAGCACGTCCTCCGCGCTCTGCACCAGGGTGGCGCCGTCGCGGATCAGCAGGTTGCAGCCCTGCGCGCGCGGATCGAGCGGGAAGCCCGGGACCGCCATCACCTCGCGGCCATACTCGCCCGCAAGCCGGGCGGTGATCAGCGAGCCGGAGCGCGGCGCCGCCTCGACCACCACCGTCCCCTGCGCCAGGCCGGCGATGATGCGGTTGCGGGAGGGGAAATGCCGGGCGTGTGGCTCGGTGCCGGGCGGCTGCTCGGCGACGACAAGCCCGCGCTCGGCGATCGCCCGCTGCCGGCCCTCATTTTCCGGCGGGTAGAAGATGTCGATGCCGCCGGCGACGACCGCGACGGTGCCGGTTTCCAGCGACCCGTCATGGGCGGCGGAGTCGATGCCGCGCGCGAGACCGGAGACGATTGTCGCGCCGGCCTCGCCGAGCTTCTGCGCCAACCCCCGGGCGAAGCGGCAGCCGGCGGCGGAGGCATTACGGGCGCCGACAATGGCGATGCTCGGGCGATTCAGCAGGCCGGAATTGCCCTTGGCGATCAGCACAGGCGGCGCCGACTCCACTTCGGCGAGGAGCGGCGGATAATCGCGCTCGCCGAGGAAGAGGTAGCGCGCGCCGAGCTTCGCCACCTGCTCCATCTCGCGCCGGACCGCATCGCGCCCGGCGAGTCGCGGCGCGCGTCCGCCGCCGCGGGCGGCGAGGTCGGGGATGGCGGCAAGCGCCGCGCCGGCCGAGCCGAAGCGGGCGATGAGCTGCGCGTAGGTGATCGGGCCGATCGTCTCGGAGCGGATCAGGCGCAGCCTATCGATTCGCTCTTCGTCGGGCGCCCCTTCACCCACGGCGCGCGCCGACCTTCGATTCCGTGCCGGAGAACAGGCGCCGGATATTCTCGCGATGCTTCCAGAACACGAGCAGAGTGAAAGCGAGGAACAGCAATGCAAGATCGAGCCGGCCTAGCACCCCGGCGGCGATCGGGGCCGCTACGACCGCCGACAAGCCGGCGACGGAGGAATAGCGGGTCAGCCCGAGCATCCCCAACCAGACGATCGCATAGGCCGCGGGCGCCAACCAGGAGAGCCCGCCGATGAGGCTGAAGCCGAGCAGCAGGCCGAAGACGGTCGCCACGCCCTTGCCGCCGGCGAATTTCAACCAGACCGGATAGAGATGGCCGAAGAATGCGCCGAGCGCGGCGAGCGGCGCCTGATCGAACCAGATGTGCGCGAGCACGACGGCCACGGTGCCCTTGGCCATGTCCAGCAGCAGGGTGGAAGCGGCGAGGCCCTTCCGGCCGGTCCGCAACACGTTGGTCGCGCCGATATTGCCAGACCCGATCGCGCGCAGATCGCCGGCGCCGGTGAGACGGGTGAGGATCACCCCAAACGGAATCGAGCCGAGCAGATAGCCGAGGAGCAGGGCCAGGAGCGGCCCGGACAACGTTTCTAAAGTCACGGTTCATTTCTGTAACGAAGCGAACAGAGGGCGCAACATGCAGCGCGCAAACCACTTCGCTCGGGACGAGCGGATGCTGTTGTGGTTCTAGACCATAGCCGCGATAGGAGCCGCGTGAGCACCACTCGCCCGCTTCTCATCTTCGACTCCGGCGTCGGCGGCCTCTCCGTCCTCGCCGCGATCCGCAGGCTCCTGCCGCAAGCGCCGCTCGTCTACGTCGCCGACAGTGCCGGCTATCCCTACGGCACCAAGAGCGCGGCCGAGATCGAGGCGCGCGTCCCTGCCCTGCTCGGGCGCCTGGCAGAGCGGTTCGATCCGGAGCTGATCGTGATCGCCTGCAACACCGCCTCGACCATCGCCCTCGATGCGGTGCGAGCGGCGCTGGACCTGCCGATCGTCGGTACGGTTCCGGCGATCAAGCCCGCCGCTGCGCTCTCGAAGACGCGAGTCATCGGCGTGCTTGGCACCGAGGCGACCGTTCGCCAGCCTTATGTCGACCGGCTTGCCGCCGAGTTCGCCGCCGACTGCACGATCGTCCGCCACGGCTCGGCCGAGCTGGTCGACCTCGCCGAAGCCAAGCTGCGCGGCGAGCCTGCGGATCCAACAGCTTACGGCAAAATTCTCGATGCCATGTACGCGCACGCCGAAGGCAATCGGATCGACACGATTGTGCTCGCCTGCACCCATTTTCCGCTGGTGCAAGAGGAGCTTGCGGCGGCTTCGTCACAACTCGTGGCATTCGTCGACGGCGCCGAGGGGATTGCCCGCCGCACCGCTTGGCTCACCCGCGACCGGACCTGGCCCGAGGAACCGCCGCGCCACCTCGCCCTCTTCACCGGCCGCGGCACCGACGTCGGCGCCTACCGCCCCGGACTCGCCGCCTTCGGCCTTGACCGTGCGCAAATCGTCTAAGGGGAAGCCCTCATTCCGGCCTTTTCTCTAGCCAGATAGGGCCAAGTTCCGTTATTGGCGCAGCAGCACCCCGGGGAATGAACTTGGACTATCAGCGTATCTTCGCGCAGGCCATCGACCGGCTCCACGCCGAAGGCCGCTATCGCGTGTTCATCGACATCCTGCGCAACAAGGGGAATTTCCCCGATGCGCGCTGCTTCGCCGGGCATAACGGGCCGAAGCCGATCATTGTCTGGTGCTCGAACGATTATCTCTCGATGGGCCAGCACCCGAAGGTGATCGAGGCGATGGAGGAGGCGCTGAACAGCGTCGGCGCCGGCTCGGGCGGCACCCGCAACATCGGCGGCAACACCCACTATCATATCGAGCTGGAAGCCGAACTCGCCGATCTACACGGCAAGGAGGCGGCGCTCCTCTTCACCTCCGGCTATATCTCGAACGAGGCGGCGCTCTCGACGATCGGCAGGCTCCTGCCCGGCTGCATCGTCTTCTCCGACGAGCTGAACCACGCCTCGATGATCGCCGGAATCCGCAATTCCGGCTGCGAGAAGCGCATCTTCCGTCACAACGATCTCGCGCATCTCGAGGAATTGCTTGCGGAAACCGATCCCGAGACGCCGAAGCTGATCGCGTTCGAGAGCGTCTATTCGATGGACGGCGACATCGCTCCGATCGCCGCCATCTGCGATCTCGCCGACAAGTATAACGCGATCACCTATCTCGACGAGGTCCATGCGGTCGGCATGTACGGCCCGCGCGGCGGCGGCGTCTCCGAGCGGGAGGGCATCGCCCACCGGCTGACGATCATCGAAGGGACGCTCGGCAAGGCGTTCGGCGTGATGGGCGGCTATATCGCGGCCGACAGGAACATCGTCGACGTGGTGCGCAGCTACGCGCCGGGCTTCATCTTCACCACTTCGCTTTCGCCGGTGCTGGTCGCGGGCGCGCTGGCGAGCGTCAGGCATCTCAAGCAGTCGTCGGCCGAACGCGAAGGCCAGCAGGCGAGCGCGGCCAAGCTGAAGGCGATCTTCGCCGAGGCGAAGCTGCCGGTCATGCCCTCGACCACGCACATCGTACCTTTGATGGTCGGCTGCCCAGTCAAAGCAAAAAAGATCAGCGACATCCTGCTCGCCGAGTACGGCGTCTACGTGCAGCCGATCAATTTCCCGACCGTGCCGCGCGGCACCGAGCGGCTGCGCTTCACCCCTGGCCCCAACCACAGCGAAGACATGATGCGCGATCTCGCCGCCGCGCTGGCCGAGATCTGGGACCGGCTGGAGATGAAGCTGGCCGCCTAAAGGGCCGGCTGGAGACGACGCCTCCCGGCTGCTAGCGGGCCGCTGTGTCCTTCCTCCACCTTTTCCTGCTGTTCTTGGCCGCGATCGCGGCAGGGGCTTTCAACGCGCTGGCGGGCGGGGGTTCGATCTTCACTTTCCCCGCGCTGATCGCCGCCGGCGTGCCGCCGCTCCTCGCCAACGTCACCAACACGGTCGCGCTCTGCCCCGGCTATGTCGGCGGCGTCCTGGCGCAGCGGCGAGACCTCAAGGGCCAGGGCCGGCGCATGGCCGCCCTGTTGCCTGTCGCCACGGCCGGCGGCCTCGCCGGGGCGCTCCTCCTGACCCGGACGAGCGAAAAACTGTTCGAGTCGCTGGTGCCGGCCCTGGTCCTTGCCGCCTGCGGGCTGCTCGCCATGCAGAACCGGGTGCGGACGCTGCTCCAGCGCCGCTCCGCCCGCATCCCGCTCGCCTGGGCCGTGGCGCCGGTCTTTCTCGCCGCCATCTACGGCGGCTATTTCGGTGCAGGGCTCAGCGTCGTCTTCCTGGCGATGATCGGCCTTGCCATCGAGGACAATCTCACCCGCCTCAATGCGCTCAAGCAGGCCATGTCCCTCGTCACCAACATCGCCGCGGCCCTGTTCTTTGCAGCGACCGCGCGAGTCGTCTGGCCGGCGGCAGCGGTGATGGCGGTCGGCTCCCTGCTCGGCGGCGCGGCGGGTGGGCGGCTGGCGAGCGTCGTCCGACCCTCGACCCTGCGCGCCATCGTCATCGCCGTCGGCGTGCTGCTCGCCGCTTATTTCGCCTTCCGCTAATCGCAGCAGTGGCCGTTCCGGCCCCATTTCGACAGCCGGCGCGTCAGGATCAGGCCGGGCAGCATTGGCAGCCAGAGGGTAAAGCCGCGCAGCAGCAGGGTCGCGGCGAGCGCCGCCTCGAAGGGCGTGCCGAGGAGGCGCAGCATGCCGGTGCACGCACCCTCGAAGGCGCCAAGGCCGAGCGGCACCGGCCCCAGCGTCACCGCGATCTGGGCGATGATCAAAGCGACGTAGGCGCTGGAGAAACGCTCGGGCGTGCCGAGCGCCAGAAGGCAGCAAAACAGGGTCGCCGCATCGGCGAGCAGGACGAGCCCGTTCAGCAAAGCCACCTTTGCGAGCAGCATTTTGTCTTTGAGCAGCTCGGCGGGCGTCTCTCCCACCGTTTCCATCGTCCGCCGCAGCGGCCCGATCCGCGCGATCCAGCGCGGGAGCGGCCGCCGGCCGCGGTGCCGCAGCCAGAGGGCGATCGAGGGGATGGCGAAGGCGACGACGAGGAACAGGCTGACCGTTCCGCCGAGCAACAGGCTCGCCTTGTCGTCGAGCCAGAGCAGGATGAGGGCGACGATCCCCATCAGCCCGAAGCCCGCATAATAGCCGATCATCGACAGCAGCATCGCCGCCGCCGCATTGCCGCGCGGAACGCCGCACGCGATCAGGCGGTCGACCATCAAAACGTTGCCGCTGATGCCCGCCGCCGGCACCGCCTGGTCGGTGAACAATTTGGCGAGCGCAAGGCTGAAGAGCCGGCGCAGCGACAGCTTCGATTCGCCCGCCTTCAGCACGAAATACCAGCCGCCCGCGACGAACAAATAGGTCAGCACCTGGCAACCGAAGGCGGCGAGCAGCCAGATCGGATGCGCCTGGCGCAGCAGCTGGCCGAATTGTCTGAGCTGCCCGAAATGAAGCGCCGCGCCAATGATCGCCGCGACGAGGATGAGCGCAACCGCCCAGCGCTGCCAGTTGCCGTGCGCCTGCTTTTTCGGTTCTTCAGCCTGGGCTTGTGCGATCGCCGTCGCCATTCTTCTCTCCTGGCGGGGAGAACAGCGGCGGAGCGACTGCGTTCCGTCCCAGTGCTACGGCGTCTGCGCGCTCTCCTGCGGCCAGGCGGTATCGCCGACGCGCTTCAGGTTCATCTCGAAGAAGCGCTGCGGCGGCTGGCCGGGCACGATGCGGTCGCCGATTTCGGTCCAGATGCCGTCGTGCAGATTGGCGGTATAGCGGATCGTCGCCGGTCCCGCCGGGATTTCCCACACATAGCCGGTGCCGTTCGGAACCAGCTTGAAGGTGCCGACATAGCCTTGGGCGTAGCTGCGCAACGTATAGTCGCCGCTGTGCGGATCGAAGGAGAGGATGCCGAAGGCGTTGAAGCCGGGGCTTCCGTCCGCCCGGAAACCCTTGCCTTCCATCACCATGACGGTTCCGTTGAGGAAGGGCCCGATCCGCTCGGTCTGCGTCACATGATATTCGCCGCTCGCGCCGTGTCCCGTGGCCGGTCCGCGCCAGCGCCCCCGCATCCAGTCGAGCTTCTTCATCGCCGCCTGCTCGGCCGCGATGGTGCCGGGATCGGCATCCTGTGCCAAAGCCGGCATGGCGACCGCCAAAATGGCTGCGGCCGCTGCTACAGATCGAAACATCATCCCTCTTCTCCCCGATTGCCTCGCGCGCCCGCCAGTGGCACCCTGGCGCCATGGCGAGCAGGCTAGCCTCCCTTGCTGACAATGTGCGGCCGTCACCCGGCAAGGCCGCTTTCGCGAATCGCGCCCGCCGCTTCGCGAACGGCGTTTCGCAGCTCCCCGGTTTTCCATTGCTCTGGATCTCGGTCGCGGCTGCCTGCCTGCTGACGATCGTCACGGGCGCGTTCAACACGGGCCAGATTCCGCTCGGACAGCGCAGCCTGTTCTGGATCCTCGTGCTCGGCTGGACCCTGGTCAAATGGCAGACGTGGTTCGTCTTCACGGTTCGCAAGCCGTCCGACTGGACTCGTGCCTCGATCTTCGGCGGCATCCTTCTCAACCTGCCCTTGCCGCTCGAGACTCTGCTCGCCATCCGGATCGTCGGTCTGAAAGCGACGACGGAGCCTTTGGGCAGCTGGTTTTATGCGCTGGTCATCAGCATCGCCCTGTTCGCCGTGATCTGGGCGGCGAAGCACCGGATGGGGTTCGTCCGCCGCGCCGCCACGCCCGCCTGCGGAATCGCGGTGCCGGCGGACGTCGGCCTGCTCGCGCGCGCCGGCGTGGCGCCCGAGGCCCTCGTCGCGATCCAGGCCGAAGATCATTATTGCCGCGTCCGCCGCCGCGACGGCTCAAGCGCGCTCGTCCATTACCGTTTCGCCGACGCTCTGGCGGAGGTTGCGGCCCTCGACGGCGCGCAGATCCACCGCGGCGCGTGGGTCGCCGCGTCGGCCTGTTGCGGAGCGGTGCGCGACGGCCGCCGCTGGCGCCTTCGGCTGAGCGATGGGCGGCTGGTGCCGGTCAGCGCCTCTCGCGTCGCCGAGGCACGGAACCGGGGATGGCTGAAGCGGATCCCATCCACAGCTTCGGTGGTTTGAGCCGCAATCGGCGGTGGCCTTCAGCCGCCCAAGCCTCTAAATAAGGGATCATCCCCTTCAAACGGAGCGTGTGCGACGATGCGCATCGCCATAGCCGCCGACCATGCCGCCTACGAGATGAAAGCCCTGCTCGCCGATCATCTGCGCGAGGAAGGCCATGAGGTGCTCGATCTGGGCACGAATTCGGCCGAGAGCGTGGACTATCCCGATTACGGCTATCGGCTTTCGGAGGCGATCGCCGAGGGCCGGGCCGAGAAAGGCGTCGCCTTGTGCGGCTCCGGCATCGGCATCTCCATCTCCGTCAACCGCCACCCGGCCTGCCGCTGCGCCCTGGTTTCGGACGGCCTCTCGGCCCGCCTCGCCCGCGAGCATAACGACGCCAACGTGCTCGCCATGGGCGCGCGGCTGATCGGCATCGAGACCGCCAAGGACTGCCTCGCCCAGTTCCTCACCACGCCTTTCGCCGGCGGGCGCCACCAGCGCCGCGTCGACAAGCTCACCCATCCCGTCTTCGCCAAGGAGCCCGCATGAGCACCCGTCCCGCTTTCGATTTCGCCGTCCGATCGCCCGGCTTCTTCACCGACCGGCTGACCACTGCGGATCCGGCCATCGCCGACGCGATCGGCCTCGAGCTGCGCCGCCAGCAGGAGAAGATCGAACTCATTGCCTCCGAGAACATCGTCTCGCGCGCCGTGCTCGAAGCGCAGGGCTCCGTCCTCACCAACAAATATGCCGAAGGCTATCCCGGCCGCCGCTATTATGGCGGCTGCGAATATGTCGACATCGTCGAGACGCTGGCGATCGACCGGGCCAAGCAATTGTTCGGCGCCGCCTTCGCCAACGTGCAGCCCAATTCCGGAAGCCAGATGAACCAGGCGGTGTTCCTGGCTTTGCTCCAGCCGGGCGACACCTTCATGGGGCTGGACCTCAATGCCGGCGGCCATCTGACCCACGGCTCGCCCGTCAACCTGTCGGGCAAGTGGTTCCACCCGGTTTCCTACGGCGTCCGCCGCGACGATCAGTTGCTCGACATGGACGAGATCGCCGCCGTCGCGCGCGAGCACAAGCCGAAGCTGATCATCGCCGGTGGGACGGCTTATTCGCGCATCTGGGATTTCGAGGGCTTCCGCCGCATCGCCGATGAGGTCGGCGCGTATCTGATGGTCGACATGGCTCATTTCGCGGGGCTGGTCGCGGGCGGCGTCCACCCCAATCCGGTGCCGCACGCCCATGTGGTGACGACGACGACGCACAAGTCGCTGCGCGGCCCGCGCGGCGGCCTGATCCTCACCAATGACGAGGAGATCGCGAAGAAGGTGAACAGCGCCGTCTTCCCTGGCCTCCAGGGCGGACCCCTGATGCACGTCATCGCGGCGAAGGCGGTCGCCTTCAAAGAGGCGCTGCAGCCCGACTTCAAGGATTATGCCCGCAATATCGTCGAAAATGCCCGCGCGCTGGCGGAGGCGTTGAAGGGCGAAGGGCTCGACATCGTCTCCGGCGGAACCGACAACCACCTGATGCTCGTCGACCTCAGGCCGAAACAGGCCAAGGGAAAGCATGCGGAAAAGGCGCTCGATCGCGCGTCCATCACCTGCAACAAGAACGGTATCCCCTTCGATCCGGAAAAGCCGTTCGTGACCTCCGGAATCCGGCTCGGTACGCCGGCGGGCACGACCCGCGGATTCGGCCCGGACGAGTTCCGCGAGATCGGCGGCATGATCGCCGAGGTCGTCGAGGGCCTGCGCAAGAACGGCGAAGCGGGCGACGGCCAGATCGAAGCCTCGGTCCGGCGGCGCGTCGAAGCGCTCTGCGCCCGTTTTCCGATCTACCAGGACCTGTAATTGCGCTGCCCGTTCTGCTCCCACGAAAACAGCCAGGTGAAGGACAGCCGCCCCAGCGAGGACGGCGCCTCCATCCGTCGCCGCCGCCAGTGCGAGGATTGCGGCGCCCGCTTCACCACCTTCGAACGGGTGCAGCTGCGCGACCTGACGGTCGTGAAATCCGGCAATCGCCGCGAATCCTTCGACCGCACCAAGCTGGAGCGCTCGATCGCCATCGCCTGCCGCAAGCGCCCCGTGCCCCCCGAGCGGATCGAAAAGCTCGCCTCCTCGATCCAGCGCCAGGTGGAGACGAGCGGCGAGAGCGAGATCGAGTCCAGCCGGATCGGCGGGATGGTGATGGACGGCCTGAAAGCGCTCGACCCAGTGGCCTATATCCGCTTCGCCTCCGTCTATAAGGATTTCCGTGAAGCCCGCGACTTCGAGGAATTCGCGGGCGCGGTCAGCGAGGCCGGGGGGGAATAGGCGCGTCCTTCGATACGCCGTTTCGACAAGCTCAACGGCTACTCAGGATGAGCGGGTGAGGATATGGCGTGACAAACCATCACCGCTCATCCTGAGTAGGGGCTGAGCCCGGCGAAGACCCGTATCGAAGGACGCACCCCCTGGATTTCTACGCCTATCTCCTGCGTTGCGCGGACGGCAGCTACTATGCCGGACATACCGACGATCTCGACGTACGCATCGCCCAGCATCAGACGGGCGCAATCCCCGGCTATACGGAGAAGAGGAGACCGGTCGAGTTGGTGTGGTCGGAGCGGTTCCCCGATCGTGATCAGGCATTCGCAGCGGAACGTCAGATAAAAGGCTGGAGCCGCGCGAAGAAAGAAGCCCTCATTCGCGGCGATTGGGAAGCATTGCGCTCGCTCTCGCGAAAGGCGGTCCTTCGATACGGCGCTTCGCCAAGCTCAGCGCCTACTCAGGATGAGCGGGAAGGGAGAGGCGCACCCGCCATTGTCCTGGTGAGGCCCCAGCTCGGCGAAAATATCGGCAAGGCCGCCCGGGCAATGCTCAATTTCGGGCTGACGGACCTGCGGCTGGTGACCCCCCGCGACGGGTGGCCCAATCCGAGCGCGGGGCCGGCCGCATCCGGCGCCGATATCGTGCTGGAGCGGGCGCGGGTGTTCGGGACGGTGCAGGAGGCGGTGGCGGACTGCGCGCATGTCTATGCGACCACGGTGCGCAAGCGGGGGCTGGTGATGCCGGTGGTGACGCCCGAAGAGGCGGCGCGCGAGATGCGAAGCCTGGCCGAGCCGAGCGCAGTGCTGTTCGGCGCCGAGCGCGCGGGGCTGGAGACGGATGAGGTGGCGGTGGCGGGCAAGATCGTCACCGTGCCGATCAACCCCGAATTCCGCTCGCTGAACCTGGCCCAGGCGGTGATCCTCGTCGCCTATGAATGGTCGAAGCATGCCGATCTCGCCGTCCCGACCGAAGGCGAGCCGGCGGAGCCTCGCGCCACCCAGGCGCAGCTCGAGGGCCTCATCGGGCAGCTCGATGCGGCGCTCGAGGCCAAGGGCTATTTCTACCCGCCCGACCGCACGCCGGCGACGCGCAACACCATCCGCACCATCCTCTCCAAGGCGGGCTGGTCGAACCGGGAGGTGCAGGCGATGCGCGGCATCGTCCGCGCGCTCGTGGAGCCGCGACGCAAGCGGGGCGACTAGCCGGCCGTCCGCAGCGCGTCGAAACGATCGAATTCGTAGGCGATCGAGGCTTCGATCAGCCGGTCGTACAGCGCGACGATCGCCGCCTCGGGCGCGTTCTCCGCGCGGGCATGGGCTGCGACGTTGCGCAGCACCTCGGCCTTGCGCGCCTCGTCGCGCACCGCGCCCCGCTCCGGCTTGATGCGTGCCGCCGCGTCCATGTAGCGGAAGCGCTCGGCGAGCCGCCGCACGATCTCCCGGTCGAGCGCGTCGACGCCGCGGCGCACCTCCGCCATCGTCGCGCACGCCTCGGGCGCTGGTCTGTCCATCGTCATGCCCCGGCCCTTAGCGTGCGTGCGGCGGCTGTCGAGCTTGACTTTGCCGCCCTACCTGCGATCCTTTCCCTATCCTGTTGAAAGGTTTGTGCGATGAAGACGGCAGCATTGCTTTGCCTGGTCCTGATCCCCGGAATCGCGCTCGCGGCTGGGAATGCCGGCGGCAAGCAGGACAAGAAGCACGATGGCCTCATCTGCCGGGATGTCGCGGAGACCGGCTCTCGTCTCTCCAGCGAGCGGGTTTGCATGACCAAGGAGCAATGGGAGGAAAGCCGCCGCGAGGCGCGCCAGACGATCGAGCGGGCGCAGACGCAGCAAACCAATCCCAAGGGCTATTGATCGGCCCCGGCGGGCTCCGGCGCCCGAATCCTTGACTTCGCGCGCCCGCGCCGCCATGTGCGGCGCTTCGCAATTGGCCCCGCACCCCGGTGAAGCGGTGGCCGCGTCCGGCTTTGCTCCGGACGGTGCGGTTCCGGGAACGCGAAAACCAAGCAGATTGGACCGAACATGAGCAAGCGCAGCAGCGCCAAGTACAAACTCGATCGCCGCATGGGCGAGAACGTCTTCGGACGCCCCAAGAGCCCCGTCAACAAGCGCGAATACGGCCCCGGCCAGCACGGCCAGCGCCGCAA
>DATBDY010000001.1:0-21919 GCA_036269695.1 Allosphingosinicella sp.
GGCGATCCACCAAATCCGCCCGGAATATGATTCCACCGTCGGCCAGGCGGCACGATTCCAGCGCGACTATGACGGCAAGCAACCCGGCGATCCGGCCAAGGCGGCCCAGGTGATCCTCGAGGTCGTCAATATGGACGATCCGCCCATACGCCTGCTGCTCGGCAGCGATGCGCTCAAGGTTGTCCAGACGGCCGACGCCCGGAAGGCCGCGGCTGATCGCAAGTGGAGCGCGCTCAGCGCATCTACGGACTTCGTTGCAATCAAGACCTGAGGCCGCCGACAAAAGCTGCCATGAGCCGATTAGCTGAATGAAGGGCCGCTTGGCCGTAGCTCGGCCCAAAACCGGACGGTCGGCTCCGGCCACAAACGGCCGTGCCGCGAGCCTGACATATTGGCAAATTCGTCACAAGTCGTGGCAACGGCTCCTGCAAGCGCCGGAAATGTGGGCGCTATTCCCACCCTATCCGAGAGACCCAGAATCGTTCTAAGTGGTTGAAATCGCTGGCGCCCAAGATGTGGGCCGAACTCGCAACCCCAACAAAAGTCGCGCAGAAAATAGCGGCCCGTTCAAAGGTTACAGGCGTAAAAGGGCGCGTCTTCACTCAGAGACGAGTTAGCACCGGACTGCGCGCGCCCAGCCATTTTTTGCTTCCGAAAAGCGGACCGGCAGCTTCCTACATGCCAAGTTGCGTCATGTAAGCAGTGTTATCCCAGTAGAGCCATTCATGATCCATGCGCCCGTTCTTCCAATGTCCGAAGGTCGCCATGGGAAGGCTGAACTTATGTCGAGTGGGTTGTATGGAAGACCCGTCAGGCAGTGGCATCGGCCTCGTGAAAGTGCCGGTCATCACACCAGTCACGGCGGTCCATTCGCCGTTCGCGATACGGATCGGGTGGACCGTGATGGCTGTGTCGGGAGCGTGAACGAACAGCTTTTTCAGGTCTTCAATGTGCCGTTTGATGCCGTGCGTCTCATGGCCATCGGGCCATGAGACGACGATGTCGTCCGCGTGGCTTTCCTTGAGGCGGTCCCACTTCTGGTGAGAAAAGACGTCGAAGTCCAAGGCATCGAAAGTCCGGACGTTGTTCGCGGGCTGGCCAGACGCGACGGCGCGGCCGAATTCGCCGGCAGCAGGAGGCGCGGTGGCCTGCGCCGCTTGCTCCGGTTCTGAAGATTGACGCCCGCATGATGTGACGATGACCCCGAGGGCAATGGTCAGCATAATCGTACGATGAGGGAGAAACGGCATGATTGGCGCGCTCCGGCCGTGGTGAAAAGCGAGCCCTCGCCTCTTTCCGGCGTCAGCTCGCGATCGTGAAGGAAGCGGGCTCGGCGGCGCTCGGTTTCTCGCTGCCGCTCTCGACGAATCGCCGAATGAAGGCGAGCGCGGTCTCCGCAACCTCGCGCCAGCCGCTGTCGATGGTCAGCGCATGGCCCCGGTTGGGAAGCTCGACGATTTCGGTGACGCCGGGATTTCCCGCCTGCTGCTTGTAGGACGCATTGGCGATCGCCCAAGGGACGGTATTGTCCTTCTCGCCGGATATGATCAGCAAGGGTCCGCGCCCGGGATTGCCCGTATCGACCTTGGCTTCCGTCCAGGGGTTGATGTTAGCGGTCGCGGCCTGGAAAAGGGGTGCCCCGGACGCCGGCACGGCGAACTCCTCGTACAGCGCCTTCGCCTCGGTCTCGTCGACGGCGTTGGCGAAGCCGTAGCGAAACTGCTCATAGCTGAGAGGAATTGCGCGGTTGCGATTGGCCGGATTGTGGAGCACCGGCCACGCCGATTTCAGCGCCGAAATGGGCAACGGAAGGACGCCGCGGAAAGGCGCCGGGTCGATCGCCACCGTCGCCGCGGACAGCCCGCGGCCGGCGAGGATCTGCGCGAGCAACCCGCCGAAGGAGTGGCCGATAATCGCCGGCTTGCGATCGAGTTGGCGGATGATGGCGTCGAAATGGTCGGCGACCTGTCCAACCGTCTTGTGCGCGAACGTCTCGGGATTGGCGTTCGCTTCCTCGACGGATTCCGGGTCGTCGGGCCAATTCGGGGCGAGGGCGGCGTAGCCGGCCGCGTCGAACGGAACCATCCACCGATTCCAGCTACTGGGCAGCAGCCAAAGCCCATGGACGAAGACGACGGGCCGCAGTCCGCTCGCGTTCACGCGAGCGACGTCCGCGGCTTCGTGCGGTCCGATGATTGCGGAGGAAGTGATCAGAGCATCGTCCATGTCATTTCTCCCGATTTATGCGGCCATGGCCGCCCACCCGTCGCTCGGTTCAGGCCTCGACCAATATGATGGGTCGGGTGTCCGTGCCCTCCGAGACCGGTTCACCGCGTATGAAGGCGAGCAGGTCCGGATTGATGATGTCGGAGTGAGTGGTGCACATGCCGTGCGGGAAGCCTTCATAGGTCCTGGGCGTCCCCTCCCTGAGCAGTTTCACCGACAGCGGCGCGGAGTCCGCATACGGCACGATCTGATCGTCGGACCCGTGCATGACGAGGGTTGGCACGGCGATCGCCCGGAGATCTTCGGTAAAGTCGGTTTCCGAGAAGGCCTTGATGCAATCGAAATGCGCCTTCGCGCCCCCAATCATCCCTTGCCGCCACCAATTGTCGATAACGGCCTGCGACACCTTCGCTCCGGGTCGGTTGAAGCCGTAAAACGGTCCTGCCGCCACATCGCGGTAGAATTGCGCTCGATTGGCAAGCAGGGACGCGCGGAAGCCGTCGAACACCTCGATCGGCAGGCCGCCCGGATTCGTCTCCGACTTCACCATGATCGGGGGCACGGCGCCGATCAGCACGGCCTTGGAAACGCGGCCAGGCTTGGCGCGCGCGACATAATGGGCGACTTCGCCTCCGCCGGTCGAGTGGCCGATATGAATGGCACCGAGCAGCTCGAGGCTGTCGGTGAGTTCCGCGACGTCGGTCGCGTAGGTGTCCATGTCGTTGCCGGTCCAGGTCTGCGTCGACCGGCCATGACCGCGCCGGTCGTGCGCAATCACGCGGTAGCCGCGAGCCACGAAGAACAGCATCTGCGCGTCCCAATCGTCGGCGCTGAGCGGCCAGCCATGATGGAAAACCAGCGCTTGGGCGTCCTTGGGCCCCCAATCCTTGTAAAAGATACGGGTGCCATCGCGCGTGGTGATCGTGTCCATCAGAGGCCCTTCATAGCTGGAGACGGGTAAGCCACGTCGACCGGACAACTTACCCCTGCCAAGAGCGAGCGTCTTGAACGGTCTGAGCCGATTCTTGAACGCGCAGGACGTTCAGTCTTCAGGAGCGCCTGAGCCGGCGGTATCTCGCGGGCGGGATTCCGACGATGCGGGTGAAGACCCGCGTCAGGTGGCTTTGATCTGCAAACCCGCACAGATCTGAAATCTCAACGAGCGGCCGGGAGCTGAAGTCTATGAGCTTGCGCGCTCTCTCGATCTTGCGCTCAAGCCGCCATTGGTAAGGCGAGCATCCGAATGTCCGGCGAAAACGCTTTTGAAATTGCCGCAATGGGAGGTCGCATGCGACCGCCAGCTCATGCAGGCGGACGTCGCTCGTCGGGTCGTCCAGGAGGAGGGCTTGCAGGAGGTCGACCTGAACTGGGGACAACATGCCCGAGGGGTTCGAGCTCATGTCCAGGCCGCCATAGCGAAGGGCGACATGCAACCGGATTGCTGCCAGTATCTGATCGGACAATAGGCTGCTCCCGGCGACAGGCGCCTCGATGAGCGGTGCGATTGCGCACGCCAGGTAATAGGCGATGGAGTCCTGCACGACCTGGTCCGGAACGCATGACAGCCGCTCCACCGGGGCAGCGTGCAGTTCCCGGGTGAGGTCGTTGAAGGAGCTTTGCGGAATGTAGAAATGAACGCTGTGGAAGGGGAACCACAACTCCAATTCCCAGCGATACACCATGTGGTACGAGCTGATCGATCCTATGGGCAAACTTGGTGTGTGGAAGTGCTTGCTGTCCTTCCACGCCTCGTGGGCCGGAACATCCTGAAGGAGGACTGGCAACAGGTAGACGGGCTCGCAAAGATTTGCATCCGAGATGAGGCCCAGCTTGATTGATGCGCTCTGATAGAGGCCGGCGGACATGCCTCCGAAGCTTGGTGAAGGATGGAGGTAAGCCGATTTCTCCATCCTTTCCCGCGCCAGGAAAGGCGGTCGCTCGAAATCATTGTGGGCTTCCGCAGAGGCCGTGAGCATCAAGACA
Organism: Allosphingosinicella sp.; assembly: GCA_036269695.1. Classification (GTDB taxonomy): domain Bacteria; phylum Pseudomonadota; class Alphaproteobacteria; order Sphingomonadales; family Sphingomonadaceae; genus Allosphingosinicella. The sequence continues at coordinate 4,210 of DATBDY010000001.1, forward strand.
ATTCCCGCCGGAGAGGGGGAACCCCGTTTCCCTGATAGCACCCTCGGCAACGAGCCCAAAGTCGGTATTGCTGAGCTCAGTCGACGCTCGCGCGAATCTCCGCTCTCTGGCCTTAGTCTCCGAAAGCTGGGGGTCGTAAAACCGTCTCTCGCTCCCAAATGAAAGGAACGGCGCCAGCAAGCCTCGGAAATATGGCTCCTATTCCGGCCCATTCGGAGAGACCCGGAATCGTGCTAAGTCATTGAAATCGCTGGAGCGCCCGGCAGGATTCGAACCTGCGACCCCAAGCTTAGAAGGCTTGTTCTTCCAAGCACCCATGTCCGCCCTGAGGCGTGACCCATACTACAACCCGCTCAGCCGCAAAGTCGCACTTGTCGATCTCAAAGCGCTGACGTTCACCTGCGGCCGCCAAGGTGATAGCCTTTCGCCATGTCGAGCGGTTCGCGCGGGTGAAGCTATCGGTGTTTCTCGGGGCGGGGGTTTCCGTACCGTCGGGCTTGCCGACGGCCGCGGAGCTGACGGACAGGCTGTTCCGGCCGTCCGCGATCGAGAGCGACGAGGCCCGCAAGATCCGCGGGCTGCTCACGCTCATTCGTGAATATGACACGACCGATATCCGGCGGGTGGGGCTTTACCCCGCGGGCGACGGCTTTCGCGCGTCGGGCGCCATCTACCGCGGCGATGCGTCGACCTATGAAGACCTCTTCTTCCTGTGCCAGCAGATCAACCTCTGGAGCATCGGCCTCTCCGACAATTCGCAGACCAGCCCGTTCATGGAGGGCATCGAGCGCCGGGCCGGCGACCTGCTGGGCGGCACGAGCTTCGAGGCGCGGATGAGCGAGCTCTCAAGGCTGGGACGGCCGGCCTGCGCCTACATAGAGGCTGTCGCCGCCGAGACGCTCCGTCGCGATTATGGGGCCGGTCTCGATCTGCTGCTCGAGTTCGCCCGCGACCCCGCCGTCGACGAGCTGAACATCGCGACCCTCAATCACGACACGCTCGTCGAGCAGCTCCTCACGGCCAACGGGGTTCGCTATGCCGATGGCTTTGGGGAGGGCGACGGCGACGTTCGCTGGAGCGACGACCGGGTTTACGACGATCCCGGCGCGCGGGTTCGCCTCTTCAAGCTCCATGGCTCGCTCGACTGGTACTCGTTCAAGTATCGCGGGGGGTGGAAAACGGCCCTTCTGGTCGGGCCGGACCCGTCCTGCGCGCGCGATGGCGCGGGCGAGGCCTTGAGCGCGGCGCGCAATTCTCCGTCCTTCCTCTCGGGGCTGAACAAGTCCGTCTCCTATCATCGCGGTGTCTATGCGGACGTCCATTTCCGGTTTCTGGAGCTGCTCCGCCGGTGCGATCTGATCGTCATGTCGGGTTATGGCTGGGGCGACACCGCGCTCAATTTCCAGCTCGAGACGTGGCTCGACAGCGCTCGCGGCAACAGGCTCGTCCTGCTTCACCAGTCGCCGCGGGAGCTCGTCGACAGGTCGGTGATCATGGCGATGAGCTACGAGGGGTGGCTTGGCTCGGGGCGTCTCGCGGTGTTTGAGCATTGGCTCGCCGACACGTCGCTCTCGGACCTCAAGAAGCTCGCCGTCTGGCCGCTCGCCTGAACGAACCGATGGGACGGTCAGACGGGGGAGACGTGCGAGGCTGCGTTCGGGCTAGCCGAAAAACTCGTCGAAGTCGGACGTCGGGAAGACGCGCCGGGCGATGAAGAACCCGAACATCGGCACGCCGGGGAAGCGGTTGCGAAGGGTGATCTCCATCGCGCGATAATGAGTGCCGGCCGTCAGCACGTCGTCGAATATGCCGATCGCCGTCGGAGCCGGCTGGGCCAGCGTCTCGTCGATTTCGTAGATGGCGAGGAGGTCCTCGACGCTCGGCCTCTCGCCGGCGCCCGCCTCGTGCGCGGCCGCGGTGGACATCGTCTGCCGAACCAGCGGCCGCACGTCGAGGCCGGGCTGGATGGCGCGGCAGATCCGCTCCATCCGCGGGTCGTGCTCGGGATGGTCCGCCGCCTTGGAAGGGGGGAGGGGGACGAGGGTCGCCCCGGCCAGCCAGTCCGCGGCCAGCGTCTGGCGGAGCACCGCCGCACAGCGTCCGATCGCCTGGTTCTTGTAATATTGCCCTTTCGCGCCGGGCTTCTTCTTGAGGTTGGCGATGAGGTTGTTGGTGGCGCTGAAGTCGTAGCCCTGGCCGGAAGTGTACTCGAACAGGAAATAGCATTTGTCCTCCGCCGTCAGGCGGACGTGCAGACCGATGTTGCTGTCATCGATCGCCGTCAGGCGGATCTCGTCAGGCAAGCGCGGCCCAGATGTCTTCGGGCTCGCGCACCCGGATGGCGCCCTGCGCCTCGAACCGCGCCGGCCAGGTGATGTCGCTGCGGTGGAAGCAGGATTCGAGGATGAACAGCTTGCGCCCCTGGTGGAGGGCAGCCCGGGCCTGGGTGAGCGTGCCGGACGTCTCGCCGGCTTCGACGATCACCGTCCCTTCGGTGAGCGCGCTCATGGTGACGTTGCGCTCCGGGAAGAACAGCTTGTTCTGGGGCACCGCCTGCTTTTCGTAACGCAGCACCGGCACCTGGGAGATGAGCAGATGCTCGCCGGCGATGCGATCCTGCATCTCCCGGTGCGGCTTGGGATAATAGACGCCGAGCGGCGTCCCGATCACGCCAATGGTGCGGCCGCCTTGCTCCACCGCGCTCGTGTGGGCGGCAATGTCGATCCCTTCCGCAAGCCCGGAGACGACGGTGAAGTTGCGCTCGACCAGCTCGCGCGCCAGCCGTCGCGCGCGCCTGACGCCGTCCTCGCTCGCCTTGCGGCTGCCGACGATCGCGACACTGCGCGTCTCCGTCAGCTCCCAGGCGCCCTGATAATAGAGCATCTCGACCGGGTGACGCGCGTCCCGCAGCTTTCGCGGATAGTCGCCGGCATGGTGGATTCGCACGCCGAAGACGTGAACGTCGCGGGCCTTGAGAAGCCTCAGGGTCTCCGCCGCCGCCTGCTCCGCCGCGGCCGCGCCGACCAGGTCCGAGGGCAAAGCGGTGGGATCCTTCGCGAAGCGCTCGGCGATGGTCTTGAAGGTGGCGCCCCGCTCCAGCCACAGGGCTTCATAGGCGCCGAGCTCGCGCCGCGGCGAGATCGGGGCAACCGCGGGACCGCTCGTCGCAGGGCCGAGATTCGCCATCATGTTCATTCGCTGCGGTACCGCCTCTTGCATGTCACGGTGAAGTGGCTCCTCGCATGGCGGCCGGGACCTGTCGATGCCGCACAATCGTAAACGGTTCAAGTCGCCGCCGGGGCGCGCCGGGTGCGCCCGCGGGGCTGTCACGCGCAACGGCGACTCCGGCTGCATGCCGTCCACCCTGATATGAGTTCATGATATGTTCCGCAAGCATTCGGTGCTTTGGCCGCCGTCCGGGGTTAGAGCGAGATCCCCACTTGCGGGGCAAGGGCCGTCATCGTGGCGTAAAGCAGCACCGTCGCAAGGCAGCCGATGGCGAGCGCGCCCCAGAAGCCGACGCCGCGGTCGAGCAGGAACGGGATCAGCAGGAACATCGGGAGCGAGGGAATGACGAACCAGAATGTGCCGCGGGCATGGCTGGCCATGCGGACGGTGTCGTGCGTGTGTCGCGCCAGAGCCATATCATGCCGAGGACGGAGACGAGGGGGAGCGAGGCGACGAGCCCGCCCAGGCCGGGATAGCGCTTGGCGATCTCCGAGACGGCCGCGACGATGACGCCGGACAGGGCGGCCTTGATGAACAAATAGAGCATGAGCGGATCTCCGCGGTCCAGTCGCGCGCAGGGGCAGGAAGCCCTGAACAGGTGAGGACGATCCGCGGCCTCCCCGGTTCCTGGCGGGGCGCGGCGTTCAGGGGGAGGGGCGGTAGACGAGGATCGCGGCCTCCCCGAACATCGGGGCCCGTGCGGCGACGAACAGCCGGTCGAGCGCCGGGACGAAGATCGCGGTTCGCGCGCCGGGGCGGGTCTCGACGTTGCCCACGGAAGCATAGGTGCCGCCGGTGCTGGCGAAGACGTCGACGGAGCCGGCGCCGCACGCGACGTAGAGGCGGCCGCGGCGCGCGTCGAAGAACAGGTCGTCCGTGTCCCCGCATCCGTTCAGGTCCTGGCGGACGGCGCCCGACGCCGCGTCGGTGAGGACGACGCGCGCCGGAGCCCGATAGCCGGTCGCGAGGAGGCCGGCGCTCAGGGCCATCGGGAAGTTCTGGCCGTGCGCGGCGGGCCTGAGGACGGTTCCGCCGGTCGCGAGGTCCACGACCGCGATCGCATGTCGGCCGGGGAGATTGACGAAGGCGCGGCGCCCGGTCGTCTCGATCTCGAACGCTTCCGGGTGGGCGGGGAGAGCAATGCGCCGGATGATCGCGTGCCGCGCCGGGTCGATCAGCGCGAGCGCGCCCGAGCCGTAGCCGACCGCCACCAGGCCGCTCTTGGCATCGACCGGACATTGTCGGCATCGTCGCCCAGCTGAAGGGTCGCCACCGGGTGAAACGTCCTCCCGTCGTAGAAGCGGACGGTGCCGTCGCCGCCGCAGGCGACGACCAGCTCGCGGAGGGCGGGAAGGTAGGCGATGCCCTGCGGCTCCTTGAGGCCGTCGATGCGGGCGGCGGCGCCGCTCGCGAGATCGACCGCGTCAACCGAGCCGTTGCCAAGCTCGGCGACGAACAGGCGCCTTGCGTCCGGATCGTAGGCGAGATGGTCGATCCGCCCCGATACATGCGGGAGCGGGATCGTCCGTTCGAGCACCAGAGGAGCGGCCGACGTAGTTTGCGCGCTGCCGCACGCGGCCGGCGCCAGGAGAAGCGCCGCCGCGAACGGGAGGATGGCGAGGCGATTCACCGTGCGGGGGTCGCGTGCGCCACCGCGACGTGGCGCAACGCTTCGGCCAGGCCGGTGGCAAGGCGGCCGGCATCGTCATTCGCCCAGAAATGCATGAAGAACAGCCGCGGCTCGTCATCGAGCATATGGTTGTGGAGCGCGGTGACCTCGATGCCGTGCGCGCGAAGCGCCCTGAGGACCGGGTTCACCTCCGACGCGGTGAGCACGAAGTCGCCGGTGATTGCGGCGCGGCCTCCCCCGGTCGGCTGGAAGTTGATGGCGATGCCGGTGCCGAGCGCCGGCGGGATCGCCATGCCGCCCGCATGGGGCGCCTGCGCGCGCGGAATGGTGAAGGCGTAGACGCCGCCATTCGCCTTGCCCCTGGCGCCGAGCAGGTGGTCGAGAAGGGCGATGTCGAGATCGAGAGGCGCCGGTGCCGCCGGCGCCGCCGCCGGCTGGGTGAGCGGGGTCCCGCTTCGCGACAGGGCTTCGTGGAGCACGTGCGCGAGGCGGGCAGGATCGCCATGCGCGCCGACGTGCATGTACATCGTATGCGGCGTGCTGCGCAGCAGATGGTTGTGCAGCGCGGTGATCTCGAAGCCGCCCTCGATGAGCCGCGCCATGACCGGGTTCACCTCCTCGTCGGTCAGCACGAGGTCGCCCATCACCATCACCTCATTGCCGGAGCCGTGGCGCGCGAACGCGACCCAGGAGCCAAGCGCCAGCGCCGGCTTCAGGGTCACGCCGTCGAGGACGACGTGCAGATCCGATCGCGGCAGGCCGACGCGGTAGACGCCGCCCGGCATCTCGGTGCCGCTCCGGCCGAGCCCGGCGGCGATCGTCTCCTCCCAGGGGGCAGCGGCGCCGGCGGGGGCGGCGAGGGGGAGGGAGGCTGCGAGGGCGAGGGCGATCAGGACAGCGCGCATGATGATCTCCATGTCTGGCTCGGGCGGCTATAGGCCTTGCCGTCCGCGCTGCCCATCAGGAGACAGCGCCGGCGAGGTAGAGGCAGACTCCCGCCGCCGAGGATCCGGCGAGGGTCGGTATGATGCCGGCTTTCAGCCGGAACATTGCGAACATGGCCGCGGCGGCCAGGACGACGGCCCACGGGCGGACGCTGGCGAGGACCGGCAGGTCGAGCGCGATCGGGCCGGCCCGAAAGGCGAAGACCCGGCCGAACAGGGCGTGGACCGCGAACCAGAGCGCGAGATTGAGGACGACGCCCACGACCGCGGCCGTGATCGCGGCCAGCGCCCCGGCGAGAGCGGCATTGCCGCGCAGCCGCTCGATGTAGGGCGCCCCGAGGAAGATCCAGAGGAAGCAGGGGATGAAGGTGACCCAGGTCGCGAGCAGGCCCCCAAGCGTTCCGGCGAGGAGCGGCGGCAGCAGGCCGGGATGGCGATAGGCGCCCATGAACCCGACGAACTGGAGCACCATGATCAGCGGCCCCGGCGTGGTCTCCGCCATGCCGAGTCCGTCCAGCATCTCGCCGGGCTGGAGCCAATGGAAGGAGGAGACCGCCTGCTGGGCGACATAGGCGAGCACGGCATAGGCGCCGCCGAACGTGACCACCGCCATCGTCGAGAAGAAGGTGGCGATCTGGCTGAACACGTTTCCGGGTCCGAGCAGCAGCAGGAGGGCGGAGACCGGGGCCAGCCAGAGAAGGAGGCAGACGGCGGAGACGCGCAGCGACCGGCGAAGGTCCGGGCGGGCATGGTCGGGGAGCGCCTCGCCAAGCAAGGTGTCCGCGTCGGCGACCATGGCGCCGCCGCCGGCGCGGTGCCCGCCCCCGACCTCGAACGCGGCCACGCCCGCCCGGCCGCCGAAATAGCCGACCAGCCCAGCGCCGAGAATGATCGCCGGGAACGGCACGGACATGACGTAGATGAGGAAGAACGCCGCGCCGGCCAGGGCGATCATGATCCGGTTGCGCAGCGAGCGCCGGCCGATCCGCACCACCGCCTCGAGCACGATGGCGAGGACGGCGGCCTTCAGGCCGAAGAACAGGGCATCGACCGTGCCGACCTTGCCGAACAGGGCATAGATCCAGCTCAGCGCCATGATGCAGATGACGCCCGGCAGGATGAAGAGGCCGCCGGCGATGACGCCGCCGCGAGTGCGGTGCAGGAGCCAGCCGATATAGGTCGCGAGCTGCTGCGCCTCGGGCCCCGGCAGCAGCATGCAATAGTTGAGCGCGTGGAGGAAACGCTGCTGGCCGATCCATCTTTTCTCCTCGACGAGGATCCGGTGCATGACCGCGATCTGCCCGGCGGGCCCGCCGAAGCTGAGCAGGGCAATTCGCGCCCAGACTTTCGCCGCCTCGCGGAGGGGGAGGACGTCGGCGCTCACGCGGCGACGTCCAGCGGATAAGGGACGTCGCTTCGGGTGAGGATCGGCATCCCGATCTCACGCGCCCTTGCGGCGCGGCGTGTGCGACACCCAGTCGTGTGTCTCCTCCACCGCGTCCCGGCACCAGCGGTAGAAGGCGTCGTAGAGAAGCATTCCCGCTTCGAGCTGCTCGAGATCGTCGGCGTAGATTCGCGAGAGGCCGAGTGAGGCCGCGAGCAGCCCCGCGGCCTGCGGCGCGAGATCCGGCCGGCCCGTGTCCGCCCCGCGGACTATCGGCGCCAGGCGTGCGAGCGGCGGGATCGCGTCCAGGCCGAGCTCGGCGAGCATCACGTCGAACGTGCAGAGGTCGCCGCGATGGCTCCAGGCCACGCCCTCCACGTCGAACGGTGCGGCCGCGAAGGCCTCGGCCACGGCCGGCACCTCACGGGGCGGCACGAACAGGAAGACGGCCGCGGGGTCGACGAAGCGGCGGATCAGCCAGGGGCAGGCGATGCGGTCGACCTTCGGCCGGGCCCGGGTCACCCAGATCGTGCGCCCGCCTGGATCTCGCGCGGGCAGCTTGTCTTCCGGGATGAGCGGCAGCCCGGCCTGGGTCCAGGCGGCGAGACCGCCCTCCAGCGTCTCGGCGGCAATGCCTTCGTGCCGGAGCCAGGCGGCGACGCCGTGGGCGAGCGACCCGTCGCGGCAGACGATGACGGCGGAGCGGCCGCGAAGCTCTGCCGCCCAATCGGCGACAGAATCGTGGGCGCGGCGGACCGAGCCGGGGAGCAGGCGCGGATCGGCGGCGAACGCGTCGGGCCTGCGCACGTCGACGATCATTGGACCGTCGGCGATGCCGACGAGGCGGTAGAGCTTGTCGGGCGGGATGGTGTTCAGCGCAGGCATGAGGCGTCCTCCGGAGGATAAGGACGCGATGCTTCAGCCTGCCGCCTCATGGGGAGATCGCATTCCCCATCCGCCGTCTAGTGCGCAAGCGCCGGCTTCAAGTCAATCCGGCGCGTCACGCCAGCGCCCCCGCCACGCCGCCGCTGACGGGCAGCACGCTCCGACGCGCCAGCATGTCTGCCGGCGTTGCCGCTGATCGGCCGAGGCCATTACGAGCCGCCAGCGCCTCTCCTCTCCTCGGTTGTCGTCAATGCGGTGCGGAAACGTGCTCCTCAGGCGGTGTCTCGCCTTCGCCTTCGTCAGGCGCGTTCCCATCATCCTCAAGGCCGGCGAGGATGGCGCGTGCGCGCCTCGTGACGCTCTCCTCGCAGGCGGCGAGCATTTGGGGGGCGGTGCCGCCGAGGGCTTCGACCTCCCCGCGTGCGGTGGCGGCTTGCGTGAGCGTCGCCTCGGCGAGGCGCCGGACCCGCTGAAGGGAGGGGGCGACGCCGAGCTTCGCCTCCCGGAAGAAACGTTCCCAGTGGCGCCGTCTCAGGTGCTCGCCGCGATTCTTGCCGGCGATCGTCTGGGCGAGATTGCGGGTGATCCCCTCATAGGGCTCGGCGCACATGATGTCGAAGGCCGGGGCAAGGGCGGCCGCGCGAGCGCCGAGCAGGATGGCATAATTCTTGGCGTGGGCGTCGGTGTTGCAGGCGAGGATGTTGAAGATGGCGAGATCGAGCATCGCGAGCACGTCGGCGGCGGACATGCGGCGGCGGGTCAGCTCGATCATCTGGGCGAGGGTGGGGCCGGGCACGCCGGTCTGGTTGCGCTCGTACTTCGCGGAGGGCGGCTTGCCGAGCGCCTGGCAGAAATCCTCCTGGTGAAGGCGGCGCCATTGCCGGTCCTCACGCCGCCGGTCGTAACGGTCGACGAGCAGGTAGCGCCGCCGACCGGCGGCGCCGGTCGTGAAGCCCGGGACGGCGAGGCCGCAGCGCCGTGCAAGCGTCAGGCAGAAGGCCTCGTTCTCGACGCTGCCCCACAGCCGGTCGGCGTCGGGCTTGAGGATGTGGGTCGAAGGCGAGCCGTTCAGGGGGATGTAGAGCGTGCCGGAGGCGTCGGCGGCGACCGCGATCTTCGTCTGGACTCCTGCGAGGGACATCGAGATGCCGTCCTCGCCGACGAGGAATGGCTTGCGCGGCAGCTCGTCGATGATCCGCTCGAGGGCGGCCTCGCTTTCGATCGGACGCCATTGGTCCGGATCGGTCCCGCCGGGCGCGCCGAACGAGAGCGCGCCGGCGGTGTCGCGGCCGATCTGCGAGAGGAGGCCCACGATGTCGGCCGGGGCGACGCCGAGATGTCGGCCGACGGCAATGAGCTGCGCGGCTTCGGGAAGGAGGTTGGCGGCCCAGGGCGCGAAGGTGTCGGGCGCGACGTCGCGCCGGTCCAGCGGCATTGTGAGCGATACCGGAAAAGCCCCGCGCAGCGTCTGCCAGGCAGGAGCGTAGGCGAAGTGCGGGCCGGCCTCGTCGGACCGGACCTCGCCCACCGGGTAAGTCTCGAAATAGACCGGCAGCATCAGCTGTTCGCGATCGGCGGCAGGTCGGAATCATACGCCGCCGCCTGCTCCATCAGGTCCAGGGGGCGCAGGCCCACCGCGGCCGCGACGGCGAGCGCGCGCCCGAGCTGACAGCTCGGCTTGCCGGTCTCCAGCTCGTGGAGGAAGCGCCGGCCGACGCCGGCGGCGGACGCCAGATCGTCCAGCCTCAGGTTCATGGCTTCGCGTCGCGCGCGGATCAGCGCACCGAGGCGGCGCGCATGTTCGGCTCCGATCATGTCTGTCTCTGCCATGTGCCGTCCTACGTTCCCGATCGGGAAAATAGCGGCGGAAAAGGGCGATTGTCAACGAGAATTTTCCCGATCGGGAAAAAGGGTAAGTGTTTTGCTTTCCCGTTCGGGAACTTTGGCAGTTGCAGAAGGGCAGAGTTCCCGATCGGGAAACTGTTACCCGCCGCCGGCGCTGCGGCGGATGATTGGGCGGAGCCGGTGACTGAGACCCTCGCCTGGCGAAGGCACCGGCGCGCGGGTGCGGGATTCGTCGAGCGCACCTTTCGTTCGTCGCGGAGGGAATCCAGCCGACTCGGCATGATGAACCATCACTGCGTCCGAGCCCGCCGGCATGAAGCCGCGGGGGAGAGGCTCCCGATGACCCCGACCAGATTCCTCATCGGCCAGATCCTGATCGTGCTCGCGATCATGGTGCTGGGCGTCTGGGCCGCCACGCAGTGGGCGGCCGCTCAGCTGGCCTACCAGCCGCAGCTCGGCCGCCCGTGCATCCTGCTGGGGCGGCTGCCGCTCTACCGCCCGTGGGCGCTGTTCGCCTGGTGGTATCATTATGAGGCCTATGCGCCCGGCATCTTCAACCGGGCCGGGGCGCTCGCCGGCGCGAGCGGGTTCCTTGGCTGCTTCGCCGCTGTCGCCGGCTCGCTGTGGCGGGCGCGGCAGACGGGCCTGGTCACCACCTACGGCTCGGCGCGCTGGGCCGACGCGCGGGAGATGCGCGCGGCGGGACTGCTCGGCGAGCGCGGCGTCTTCCTAGGCCGCCTGGGCGGCGACTATCTTCGCCATGACGGTCCGGAGCATCTGATGGCGTTTGCGCCGACGCGCAGCGGCAAGGGCGTCGGGCTGGTGGTGCCGACCCTGCTGTCGTGGACCGGCTCGGCCGTCATCCACGACATCAAGGGCGAGAACTGGATGCTGACGGCGGGCTGGAGGTCGCGTTTCTCGCACTGCCTCCTGTTCAATCCGACCGATCCCCGCTCGGCCCGCTACAATCCGTTGCTGGAGGTGCGGCGCGGCGCCGACGAGGTGCGCGACGTCCAGAACATCGCCGACATCTTGGTCGATCCGGAAGGCGCGCTCGAGCGGCGCAACCATTGGGAGAAGACCAGCCACGCTCTGCTGGTCGGCGCCATCCTCCACATCCTCTATGCGGAGGAGGAGAAGACGCTGGCACGGGTGGCGTCCTTCCTCTCGGATCCCAAGCGCAGCTTCGCCGCGACGCTCCGCGTGATGATGACGACCAGCCATGTCGGCAGCGACGAGGCGCCGGAGGTCCATCCGGTGGTGGCGTCGGCGGCGCGCGAGCTCCTGAACAAGTCGGAGAATGAGCGCTCGGGCGTGCTGTCGACCGCGATGTCCTTCCTCGGCCTCTATCGCGACCCGACCGTGGCGGCGGCGACGTCGGCCTGCGACTGGCGCATCGCGGACCTCCTCGAAGGCGCGCGTCCGGTGTCGCTCTATCTGGTCGTGCCGCCGTCCGACATCTCGCGGACCAAGCCGCTCATCCGGCTTGTGCTGAACCAGATCGGCCGGCGGCTGACCGAGCGGCTCGCCGGCGCGGGAGGCCGCCAGCTGCTGCTCATGCTCGACGAATTCCCGGCGCTGGGGCGTCTCGATTTCTTCGAGACGACGCTCGCCTTCATGGCCGGCTACGGCATCCGCGCCTTCCTCATCGCGCAGTCTCTGAACCAGATCGTCAAGGCCTATGGCGAGAACAATTCGATCCTCGACAATTGTCATGTCAGGATCGCGTTCGCGACCAATGACGAGCGGACGGCCAAGCGCGTGTCCGACGCGCTCGGCACCGCGACCGAGCAGCGCGCCATGCGCAATTATGCGGGGCATCGTCTCGCCCCCTGGCTCGCCCACGTCATGGTCAGCCGCCAGGAGACGTCGCGGCCGCTGCTGACGCCCGGCGAGGTCATGCAGCTTCCCCCGGGCGACGAGTTGGTGCTCGTCTCGGGGCTGCCGCCGATCCGGGCGCAGAAGCTGCGCTATTTCGAGGACCGCAACTTCGCAGCGCGCGTGCTGCCGGCGCCTGTGCTCGCCGACGGCGCCTATGGAGATGCGCCGGCCGCGCGCCCGCACGACTGGGTCGGCTTCGTCCGCGCCGCCGACGGCCGTCTGGCGATGACGACGGGCGGAGCCGGCGACGGCCACGGCGGCCTTCATCAGACGCGCCAGCCGGGGCTGCCGTCGCGGCGACGCAAGGCGCCGGATCCGGCCCAGCTCGAGCTTCTCGCGGACCATGACGATGGCGAAGTTGAGATCGGCTTTGCCGCCGCGCCGTCGCTGGCCCCGGTGCTCGCCGCCCACGCCACCAATCAGGGCTCGGCGCGCGGCGCCGACCTAGCGCCGGGATTCTGAGCGATGGCGATCGCCCGCCAGCTGCGCGAACCACCGGTCCCCGGCGGGGAACGCCCATGAGCGCCCGGGAGGCCGAGGACCGGCGCCGCACCATGCTGCGCACCGCGATGGGGCCGGCGATTGCCGCGGCACTCGCCGATCCTCTGGTCATCGAGGTCATGGTCAATCCCGACGGCGTGCTGCGGCTCGACCGGCTCGGCGAGGGCCGCGTCGAGACCGGAGAGCTCATGGCGCCGGAGCAGGTCGAGCGGATCGTGCGGCTGGTCGCAAGCCATGCCCGCAGCGAGGTTCATGCCGCCTCGCCGGTGGTGAGCGCCGAGCTGCCGCCGCATGGCGACGATCTTGCCGGCGAAAGGTTCGAAGGCGTGCTTCCGCCGGTCTCGACCGGACCGTGCTTCTCGATCCGCAAGCCGGCGGCGCGGGTCTACACATTGATGGACTATGTGCGCGACGGCATCATGCGCCCCGAGGCGGCGCGGCTGCTCGCCGGCGCGACGGTCGAGCGGCGCAACATCCTGGTCGCCGGCGGAACCAGCTCGGGCAAGACGACTTTGGCCAACGCGCTGCTCGCCGAGGTGGCGGCGCTCGACGAGCGCGTCATCCTCATCGAGGACACGCGCGAGCTGCAATGCGCCGCGCCCGATACGGTGGCGCTGCGGACGCGGCCGGGGGTGGTCACCATGGCGGACCTCGTCCGCTCGACCCTGCGCCTCCGGCCCGACCGCATCATCGTCGGCGAGGTGCGCGGCGCCGAGGCGCTCGACATGCTCAAGGCCTGGAACACCGGCCATCCCGGCGGGATCGCGACGGTCCACGCCAACAGCGCCGTGGCCGCGCTCTACCGGCTCGAGCAATTGATCCAGGAGGCGGTGGTGACCGTGCCCCGGCAGCTGATCGCCGAGGCGATCGACATGGTCGTGTTCATCGCCGGGCGCGGTTCGGCGCGCCGGATCGAAAGCATCGTCTCGGTCGCCGGGCTGGACGCCGCCGGCCGCTACGCCACCGCACCCTTGCTCACCGATAGTCCCGAAGGAGATGAGAGATGAGATTTGCCGTTCGCCATGCTGCCGCCCGCGGCAGCCGCGTCGCCGCCGCAGCGGTCGCCGTCCTGCTGGCCGGTCCCGCCCGCGCCGCCGGGTCGGGCATGCCCTGGGAGCAGCCGCTCCAGCAGGTTCTGGAATCGGTGCAGGGGCCGGTGGCGAAGATCGTCGCGGTGATCATCATCATCACCACCGGGCTGACGCTCGCCTTCGGCGAGACGGCCGGCGGCTTCCGGCGGCTGATCCAGATCGTGTTCGGCCTGTCGATCGCGTTCGCGGCCTCCTCCTTCTTCCTCTCTTTCTTCAGCTTCGGCGGCGGGGCGCTGGTCGCGTGAGCGGGACCCACATCGAAGGGTTCGAGGCGCCGGTGCATCGCGCGCTCTGCGAGCCGATCCTGCTCGGCGGCGCGCCGCGCGGCCTCGCGATCGTCAACGGCACGGTCGCCGCGGCGCTCGGGCTCGGGCTGCAGCAATGGATCGCGGGACTGATCCTGTGGGCGGTGGGGCATACGCTCGCGGTGTTCGCCGCCAAGCGCGACCCGCAATTCGGCCCGGTGCTCGCGCGCCACCTCTCGCAGCGGAGCTTCTGGTCGTGCTGAACCTCGCCGAATATCGTTCGCGCGCCGACCGGCTGGCCGACCATCTGCCCTGGGCGGCGCTTGTCGCGCCGGGCGTGGTGCTCAACAAGGATGGCGCCTTCCAGCGTAGCTTCCGGTTCCGCGGCCCGGACCTCGAGAGCGCGACCGAGGCGGAACTGGTCGCCGCCTGCGCGCGGGCGAACAATGCGCTTCGCCGCTTGGGCTCGGGCTGGGCCTTGTTCTTCGAGGCGGAGCGGGTCGAAGCGCTCGGCTATCCCGAGAGCCGCTTCCCCGATGCCGCCTCATGGCTCGTCGACCGGGAGCGGCAGGCCGCGTTCGAGGGCGGCCGCGATCATTATGAGAGCCATTACTGGCTGACTTTGCTGTGGCTGCCGCCGCCCGACGGCCAGGCCGGCGCCGAGCGCGCGCTGGTCGAGCGGGCGGGCGCGCCGGCGGGACGGGATTGGCACCAGGCCCTCGCCGGGTTCGTCGCCGAGACGGACCGGACGCTCGACCTGCTTTCCGGGTTCATGGCCGAAATGCGGCCGCTGGACGATGCGGAGACCCTTGCCTTCCTGCACCGCGCCGTGTCGGCGCGGCGCCATCTCGTCGCGGTGCCCGAGACGCCGCTCTATCTCGACGCCATCCTCGCCGACACGCCGCTCGCGGGCGGGCTCGAGCCGATGCTCGGCGATCTGCACCTGCGCACCGTGACCGTGCTCGGCTTCCCGGCACTGAGCCGTCCCGGCATCCTCGATGCGCTCAACCATCAGGACTTCGCCTATCGCTGGGTGACGCGCTTCATCCCGCTCGACAAGACCGACGCGACCAAGGCGCTGACCAAGCTGCGCCGCCAGTGGTTCAACAAGCGCAAGTCCGTCTCGGCGATGCTGCGCGAGGTGCTGTACAACCAGCAGGCCCAGCTCCTCGACAGCGACGCCGACAACAAGGTGGCCGACGCCGACGCGGCGCTGCAGGCGCTCGGCCAGGATTACGTCTCGTTCGGCCATCTGACCGCGACCGTGACCGTCTCGGATCGCGACCCGGTGCGGGTCGAGGAGAAGGTGAGGGCGGTCGAGCGGGTCGTGAACGGGCTCGGCTTTACCACCATCCGCGAGCGGATGAACGGAGTCGAGGCGTGGCTGTCGAGCCTGCCGGGCCAAGTCTATGCCAACGTCCGCCAGCCGCTCGTCCATAGCCTGAACCTCGCGCACCTGATGCCGCTCTCCTGCGTCTGGGCGGGCCCGGAGCGGAACGATCATCTGGCCGGCCCGCCCTTGCTCCACGCGCGGACCGGCGGCTCGACTCCGTTCCGGCTGTCGACCCATGTCGGCGACGTCGGCCACATGCTGGTCGTCGGCCCGACCGGGGCGGGCAAGTCGGTGCTGCTCGCCTTGATGGCGCTCCAGTTCCGGCGCTATCGGGGCGCGCGCGTCTATCTGTTCGACAAGGGCCGCTCGGCCCGCGCCGCGGTGCTCGCCATGGGCGGCGCCCACCACAATCTCGGTGCCGGCAGCGGGGAAGGCGGGCTGGCCTTCCAGCCGCTCCGGCGCATCGAGGATGCGGCCGAGCGGGCCTGGGCGTCGGAATGGATCGGCGCGCTCCTCGCCCACGAGAAGGTCGTGGTGACGCCGGAGGTCAAGGAGTCGGTCTGGTCGGCGCTGGGAAGCCTGGCCTCCGCGCCGCCCGCCGAGCGGACGCTGACGGGATTGTCGCTGCTGCTTCAGTCGAACGCGCTGCGCTCGGCGCTTCAGCCCTACACGCTCGAGGGGCCGTTCGGACGGCTTCTCGATGCGGCCGAGGACCGCCTCGAGATCACGCAAGTCCAATGCTTCGAGACCGAGGAGCTCATGCACATGGGCTCGGCGGTGGCGCCGGTGCTGACCTACCTGTTCTATCGCCTCGAGGAGCGGTTCGACGGCAGCCCGACCCTGCTTGTGCTCGACGAGGCCTGGGTGTTCCTCGACGATCCCCTCTTTGCGGCGCGGATCCGCGAATGGCTGAAGGTGCTGAGGAAGCGCAACGTCGCGGTCCTGTTCGCGACCCAGTCGCTTGCCGACGTGGCGAGCAGCAGCATCGCGCCCGCGATCGTCGAGAGCTGCCCCCAGCGCATCTTCCTGCCCAACGACCGGGCGGTCGAGCCGCAGGCGCGCGCCGCCTATGAGAGCTTCGGGCTCAACGATCGGCAGATCGAGCTGGTCGCGCGGGCCAGTCCCAAGCGGGATTATTACCTCCAGTCGCGGCGGGGGAACCGGCTGTTCGAGCTGGGGCTCGGGCCGATCGCGCTCGCCTTCTGCGGCGCCTCCGGCGTTTCCGATCAGCAAAGGATCGATGCTCTGCTTGCGGCGCATGGCCCCGGCGCATTCGCGGCGCGCTGGCTGGAGGAGGCCGGGCTCGGCTGGGCCGCGGCCGCGCTTGCCGATTTCGAACGGTTCAACCCCCTGGAAGGAGACGAATGATGAGATTCCTCGCACGCCCTCTTGTTGGCGCCGCTCTGTCGGTCGCAGCCCCGGCCGCCCTGTTGCTCGCGCCTGTCCCGGCGGCCGCGATCCCGGTCTTCGATCCCGCCAACTACGCCCAGAACGTGCTGCAGGCGGCGCGGTCGCTCGAGCAGATCAACCATCAGATCCAGTCGCTGCAGAACGAGGCGACGATGATCCAGAACATGGCGAAGAACCTGGAGCGGCTCTCGTTCCCGCAGCTCGGCAAGTTTAACACGGATCTCCAGAAGATCACCCAGCTAATGGGGCAGGGGCAGGCGATCGGCTACCAGACGAACGCCCTCGATCGCCAGTTCACAACCTTATTTCCGGGGACGTCGGCGACCACCCGAACGTCGAGCGCGCAAACTGCGGCTGCCAAGGCTCGGCTCGATGCGGCGATGGCGGCCTTCCGGCAGACGATGAATGTCCAGGCGCAGGTCGCCGAGAATGCGAAGCAGGACGCGGCCATTCTGTCGCAGCTCGCCGCGGCGAGCCAGGGCAGCGAGGGCAGCCTCCAGGCCCAGCAGGCCAGCAACCAGCTCCTCGCGCTCGTCGCCAAGCAGCAGCTCCAGCTGCAGAGCCTGCTCGCGTCGGCGTACCGCGCCGAGGCGCTGGAGGATGCGCGCCGCGCGCAGGCGGAGAGCGACGGCCGCGCCGCGACGCTCAGGTTCCTGGGCTCGGGCCGGGCCTACACGCCCGATTGAGCTTGGACGGCGGCGAGTGCCGCCGTCCGCCGCGGGGCTCCATGCCCCCCTTGGGAGCCCCGCGGCACCTTCCTCTTACCCCGTGAGGACCGATCGCGATGGGCGACCTCAATGTCATCGACCGCTTCATGGCCGCCTTCATCCGCTACATCGACAGCGGGTTCGGGCTGCTCCACGGCGACGTCGCCTTCCTGACGACCGTGCTGGTCGGGATCGACATCACCATCGCCGGCCTGTTCTGGGCGATGGGCGGCGAGGACGACATCATCGGCCGCTTCCTCAAGAAGATCCTCTATGTCGGTGCGTTCGCTTTGATCCTGGGCCGGTTCAACACGCTCGCCGACATCATCTTCCGGTCGTTCGCGGGGCTCGGACTCAAGGCCGGCGGCGGCGGGATGACCGCGGAGGACCTGCTGAAGCCCGGACATCTCGCCGGCACCGGCTTCCAGGCCGCCGCCCCTCTGCTGGAGCAGGTCCGTCCGCTGCTCGGCCTTTACGGCTTCTTCGCCAACTTCCTGACGATCGCGGTGCTGATGATCGCCTGGGTGATCGTGATCGTCGCCTTCTTCGTGCTGGCCGTGCAGCTGTTCATCACCATCCTCGAGTTCAAGCTGACGACGCTCGCCGGGTTCGTGCTGGTGCCGTTC
>DATBDY010000002.1:0-1511 GCA_036269695.1 Allosphingosinicella sp.
AGCGATCCAAGCGCGCCTCGAAGAGGCCGGCCGCGCGACGCGGCGGGCGCAAGGCACGCGCGGTCTCTACGGAACGCGGGGCGCAGCCGAAGGGGATGATCAACGCTTGGGAGGACGATCCCGGCGCCGGCGTCCAACCGAGCGGAGGTCAAGTCGTCCAAAGACCCGTTCCCGTTTTGCGGGATCAGCCGTTCCCGACCCGGATCGTCAACCCGTCCTCTGCGCCGGAGGCGAAGCCTCATCCGCCCGGAACCGCGGAGTTTCGCTACTGGGCGGCCGCCGAAGCATTGCGGCGCGCCGCCGATTTCTGGGGGGCATTGGTGCCGGGGATACCGTGGGAGGTGGGCGCGATCCTGCCCGTGGACCTCGATTTCGGCGTCGACCTCAACGCGTTTTATGACCGCGAGGGGCTGAAGTTCTTCCATGGTTCGGCCGCCGGACGCACGGTCTTTTCCGGCGAGAGCCCCGACATCGTGTGCCATGAGCTCGGGCATGCGCTTCTCGACTCGTTCAAGCCGCAGCTATTCGACGCGGCGAGCATCGAGGTCGCCGCCTTCCACGAATCCTTTGGCGACATGAGTGCGATACTATCGGCGCTACAGCTGTCGAGCGTGCGCGAGGGAGTATTGGCGGAAACCGGTGGCGTGCTGCGCCGCTCGTCGCGGCTCTCACGCTTGGCGGAACAGCTCGGCTGGGCCATCCGTCAATCGGTTCCGTCGGCGGTCGAGCCCGACTGTCTGCGCAACGCGGTGAATACGTTCTTCTACCGGGATCCCGACACGCTTCCCACCACGGCGCCGGCAACGTCGCTGAGCTCGGAGCCGCACTCCTTCTCGCGCGTCTTCACCGGCGCGTTCTTCGAAGGACTGGCCGGCATGCTGGCCACGACGGCCTCGAGAGACGAAGCCGCGCTGCTGCACGTGAGCCAAGATATCGGCACGATTCTGGTCCAGGGCATTCGCGCCGCGTCCGTCGTGCCGACCTTCATGAGCCAAGTGGCCGCCAGCATGCTCGCTGTCGCGGCGGCCCGATTCTCCACGCAAGGCTATGAAGCGCCGCTGCGGAGCGGATTCATCCGCCACGGCATTCTGCCGCCTTCGATGGCGGTGGCGGCGACGCATGCGGCCGCGCGCATCGCAGCCCTTGCCGCAAGCCCGAGCGAATCGAAGACGCTGCCAACGATGCAACTTTCCGTGGCCGAGTATGGCCTCGGTGTCCCATCGATCGTGGTCTATGCCGCTGCGGAGCCGAAGCGGCTGCAGGTCTCCGGCGCGGCGCTCGCCGTCGGCGCCGCGCCCTCGCCGGGCGAGGATCAAGCGGCCAAGTCCTTCTTCGAGGACTTGCTGCGGCGAGGACGGCTCAAGATCCCCCGCGCCGGCAAGGGAACGGCCGAGACCTTACGTGCCGCGGCGCCGCAGACCCACGAGACGCATACCCACGAGTTGCGGCGGGAAGGAAGACACATGGTGCTGCGCCGCGTCCGTATCGATTGCGGGTTTGCTCACCGTTGA
>DATBDY010000008.1:0-4698 GCA_036269695.1 Allosphingosinicella sp.
GACTTGCCCTATTTACGCTTCATTATCCAGAATGATCCACAGATAACTGCGGCGCGGCTCGCGCTTGTGCAGGGGATCATCACAGTCCTTGCTTCGGGCCTCGCGCTGCTCGGGGTCGAGGCTCCGGACGAGATGCGCTAGATCTCGTTCCGTCAGACCGCCTTCACTGCCGGAGCGGTGATCCGACGCGAAACGCGCGAATTCAAGATCGGGGATCGAATGGCGGACGACCATAGCCAGCGTTCTTATCGCTCCAACGACGCGCTTGCGCGCCGGGAGCAGCCCAAAGCCCACAGCACCAGCTCGGGCAGCGATCCATTGGCCGAGCTCGCGCGCCTGATTGGGCAAAGCGATCCGTTCGGCGAATACGGCCGCGCCAATGCCGCGCAGCAGCCGCAGTCGCAGCCTGGGGCCGAATGGCCGCCGGAAGCGTATGACGAGCCGCACAGCGAGTGGGCGCCGCAGATCCCGCAGCAAGCGCCGCCACAGGCGCCCGTCCGCGCGCCGCGCGCGCCCGCGCCCATGACGCCGGCGCAGTCGCAAGCGTATGCCGCGCCGGTGCCCGATTTCATCCGCCGCGCGCCTGCCCGCGCTCCGGCCGCTCCTGCTCCTTTTCCGGCCGCGCCTCCGATGCCGGCCGCATACGATGTCCACCAGGACAACTACGACGAACACCCGGAGGCCGGCGGCTACGAGCCCGAATACGCGCAGTACGGGGCCGAGGAGCAGGATTTCTACGACGATGTGCCGCCGCCGTCGCGCCGCCGCATGGGCATCATGGCGGTTGCTGGAATTTTCGTGCTGGCCGTGGTCGGCACCGCGGGCGCCTTCGGCTATCGCGCCGTGTTCGGTTCGTCCGGCTCCTCCGCGCCGCCGCCGGTGATCAAGGCCGACACCACGCCGAGCAAGATCGTTCCCGTCGCTTCGAACGACGCAGGCTCCAACAAGCTCATCACCGACCGCGTCAACGCCTCCGGACAGGGCGAGAAGATGGTCTCGCGCGAGGAGCAGCCGGTCGACGTGAAGGACAAGCCCGCAGGCGCTATATTCCCGCCGCCGGCGCAGCAGGCCGATCAAGCCGGTGCGCCGCCGCAGGCGCCGATGGGCAGCGGCATCATCTCGGTCGATCCGAAGAAGGTGCGCACCATCGCCATCCGTCCGGATCAGACGGTCATCGCCGATGCGAGCCCGAACGGCATCGCGCCCGACGCGCCGCCGCCGCCGCAAGCAGCTCCGCCGATGCCGCAGCCGCCGCGTGAAGCGGCCCCGGCGCGTCAGGCGCATGAGCGTGCCCGGCCGCAGGCGGCCGCTCCCGCCTCGGAGAATGCGCCGCTCTCTCTCAACCCCGATGCTCCGCCCCGCCGGGCGGCGACCCGCACGGCCAATGCCGCGCCGACCGAGCTTTCGCCGCGGGCGACGACCGGCAGCACCGGCGGCTACGCTGTGCAGGTCACCTCGCAGCGGACCGAGGCCGAGGCCCAGGCCGCCTACCGCGCCCTCCAGGGCAAGTACGCCAGCGCGCTCTCCGGCAAGCCGATGTTTGTCCACAAGGTCGATCTCGGCTCCAAGGGCGTTTACTACCGCGCGATGGTCGGTCCCTATGCCAACCAGGCCGAGGCGGGGCAGGTCTGCTCCAGCCTGAAATCCGCCGGCGGACAGTGTTTCGTCCAGAGGAATTAACGGTCCGAGCCTTGACCCTCCCTGGAGGCGCGCGCTAATCCGCGTCGATGGCGGCGCGCGCATTTATCTCCGGCCTGGCGGGGCTCACTCTCACCGCCAACGAGCGGTCTTTTCTGCGTGAAAAGCAGCCCTGGGGCCTTATCCTCTTCAAGAGAAACATCAGCGGCCCTCAGCAAGTTTCAGAACTTATTAGCTCTTTCCGGGATGCCGTGGGCTGGCAAGCCCCGGTGCTCGTGGATCAGGAGGGCGGCCGCGTGCAACGGCTCGGGCCGCCGCACTGGCCAGTCTATCCGCCCGGCGCCCGCTACGGAGCTCTCTACGACCGCGATCCGGCTTCCGGCCTGGCGGCGGCGCGGCTCGCCGGACACCTGATCGCGGCGGATTTGGCGGCGCTCGGCATCGACGTGGACTGCCTGCCGACCGCCGATGTCCCGGTTCCGGGCGCCGACGGCGTGATCGGCGACCGCGCCTATGGAACCGAGCCGGGGAAAGTGGCGGCCATTGGCGCGGCCATCGCCCAAGGGCTGCAGGCGGGCGGCGTTTTGCCGGTCCTCAAACACCTTCCGGGGCACGGCCGCGCCACCGCCGACAGCCATCACCGGCTTCCGGTGGTCGATACGCCCCGCGAGATTCTCGAGGCGACCGATTTTGCGGCCTTCCGGCCCCTGGCCGGGCTCCCCCTGGGGATGACTGCACATGTTGTGTTTAGCGCCATCGATGCCATCGCGCCGGCCACAACTTCCGTCACAATGGTGCAAGAAGTGATTCGCGGCTTCATCGGGTTCCGGGGCCTGCTGATGAGTGATGACGTTTCAATGAACGCCCTGTCGGGCACCATCGCCGAGCGCAGCCGGGCTGCGCTCGCGGCCGGCTGCGACGTCGTCCTGCACTGCAACGGCGACTTCGACGAGATGGTTGCGGTTGCCACAGTTGCCCCCGAACTCAGCGGGGAGGCGGCCCGCCGCGCCGAGGCGGCGCTGGCCGCACGCACGGCCCCGGAAGAGTTCGATATCGCGGCCGCGCGCAATATCTTCAACGACATGGTCGGCTCCGCGCCGGCCGCGCAACAGGTGACGGGTTCATGAGCGCCGAGGAATTCGACACGACCGCCGAGGCGGATCGCGCCGCCAGCGAACCGGCGATGATCGTCGACGTGGAGGGCTACGAAGGTCCGCTCGACCTGCTGCTCGTGCTCGCGCGCCAGCAGAAGGTCGATCTCGCCAAGATTTCCATTCTGGCGCTGGCCGACCAGTACCTCTCCTTCATCGAAGAGGCGCGCAAGCTGCGCCTCGAGCTTGCCGCGGACTATCTCGTGATGGCGGCGTGGCTCGCTTATCTCAAATCGCGCCTGCTGCTGCCGGAAGCGGCGCCTGGCGAAGGGCCGAGCGCCGAAGACATGGCCTTGGCCCTCGCAAATCGGCTGCGCCGGCTGGAGGCGATTCGCGAAGTCGCCAACCAGCTCATGGACCGGCCGCAGCTCAACCGCGATGTGTTCGGGCGCGGCCTTCCCGAACAGATCGCCGAGATCAAGCGCCCGGAGTGGTCGGCGACGCTATACGATCTGCTTTCGGCTTATGCCTCGCAGCGCCAGCGCACCGTGCTCTCGCGCGTGCGCTTCAAGAAGCGCACCGTCTGGTCGCTGGCCGAGGCGCGCGCGACGCTCGAGCGCCTGATCGGCCAGTCCGCCGACTGGTCGCGCATCGACCAGTTTCTTATCAGCTACGTGGTCGAGCCGGCCCTCGCGCCGACCGTATTTGCATCCTCGTTCGCGTCTGCCTTGGAGTTGGTGCGCGAAGGGGTCGCCGAGATCCACCAGAAAGACCCGTTCGCGCCGATCTACATGCGCAAGCGCGTCGCCGTGAATGGCGCCGCACCGGCGCGTGACGCGCAAGAGTCTGCCTGAAGCAGTCCGTCTGAAGCGGACGCCTGAAGAAATCGCGTGAGGAGTACTCAGTTGATGGCGAGCGTGGCCCCGAAATTCGAAGTCGTTCACAACGACGAGCCGGCTCCGACGGGCGAAGTGGTGAGTGACGCAATGAGCGACGCAATGAGCGACCTGAGTATCGAGCCCGTGCCGCGCGCGGAGGCTTTGCGCCTTCTGGAAGCGCTCTTGTTCGCCGCCGGCGAGCCGCTCGACGAAGCGACACTGGCCAAGGGCTTGCCCGAGGGCGTTAACGTTAAGGAATCGCTCGAGCAGCTCCAGGCGGAATATTCAACGCGCGGCGTCAATCTCGTGCGCATCGGCAAGAAGTGGACTTTCCGCACCGCGGGCGATCTCTCTTGGCTGCTGACCAAGGAGACGGTCGAGTCGCGCAAGCTATCGCGCGCCGCCATTGAGACGCTGGCCATTATCGCCTATCACCAGCCGGTGACGCGCGCTGAAATCGAGGAAATCCGCGGCGTGCAGACGGCCGCCGGGACGCTCGACGTGCTGCTCAAGACCGCCTGGATCCGCCCGCGCGGCCGCCGCAAGGCGCCGGGCCGGCCGATCACCTATGGCACCACCGAAGCCTTCCTGTCGCATTTCGGGCTGGAGGAGGTCGGCGACCTGCCGGGCCTCGACGAGTTGAAGGGCGCGGGGCTGCTCGAGGGCGGTTTGCCGGCGGGATTCAACGTGCCGATGCCGTCCGACGACTCGACGCTGCGTGAGGACGAGGACCCGCTGGAGCCCGGCGACCTCGATCTGGGGCTCGCCCCGGCACCGGTCACCGAGACGTGACGCAGTCGAACGAGAGGCGAATTCAGGACTTAGTGCGACATCATCGGCTCCGAGGAGGGAACCGAGGGTCCTTGTTTTTGCCTCGCCCGGGGCCTAGTTTCTAAGGGAAAACATAGGCGGGACGGGCAGCCGACGCTCATCGCCGCGGAGGGTTTGCAATGGGTTCTCTAAGCATCTGGCACTGGATGATCGTGATCGTCGTGGTGCTCCTGCTGTTCGGACGCGGCAAGATTTCCGACCTGATGGGAGACGTGGCGGGCGGCATCAAGGCCTTCAAGAAGGGCATGGCGGAAGACGAT
>DATBDY010000016.1:0-33639 GCA_036269695.1 Allosphingosinicella sp.
CCGCTTGGGGGTCGTCGCCGTGCCGGTTCGTGGCCAAGAGACTCATTGGCCACGACAAAGGGGCTCAAATCCGGGCCGGTTTCTCCGCGCCGAAAAATCTGGCCTGAGATGGAATGCCGTCGAGGCCACGGTAGCACACAACACTGGCTGGGCCCCAGCCAGTCTACCAAACCGCCCTTCGGTGACGCCATGTCCAATGGGACTGGAGTGGCCGCTACGCCGCGAGCGGCTCTTGCCGCTGCCGCCAGCGCGACGGTGGCACGCCGACAATCTTCTTGAACGCACGGCTGAACGACGCTTCGCAGCTGTAGCCCACTTCGTTGGCGATCGAAGCGATGTTCACGCTCTCGCAGAGCAGTCCCGCGGCCGTCTGCATCCGCCACTTCGTCAGATATTGCATCGGCGGCACTCCGACTAAACTCGTGAACCGGTCGGCGAACTCGGAGCGCGACACCCCGACTTCGCGAGCGAGGCTCTCGAGGGTCCATGACTTGCCCGGATCGCCATGCATCAACGAAAGCGCTCGGCCGATCGAAGGGTCCCTCAGGGCGGAGAGCCAGTTTACGGAGTCGGGCGGTAACTTCTCGAAATATTGCCGGACGACTTCAATGAACATCAATTCGGTCAAGCGACCAAGCACCGCCTGACCGCCCGCGCGCTCGGCGGCTGCTTGATCAATGGCGAAGCCGGTCAATTGCGCGAGGCTGCGGAAACCGCTGTCGCTGGTGAAGTCGCCCACGAGAGCTGTGGGAAGGTTGTCGAGCAAGGGATTATATTGCCGAGAGTCACAAGCGAGGAAGCCGGACACGAGCCGTGCGTCGATTGGGCCGCTTTCACCGAAGCTTTCTGTGAAGGGAATGTGTCGGGACACGAGTTTTGGCCGGCCGACAGCCGAATGCAGGTGCAAATCGGGGCTGCTTGAGATCACGTAGGGATCGCCCCGGGTGAACACGATCACCTTGCCCCTCGTCAGCTTTATCGATTCGCCGCCGACCAGGTTTGCATAGCAAGTGCCTTCAAGGACGAAATGAAAGGAAACCATCTCGCGCGCGCCGGGCAGAATCATCGGCAGCACCGCTTCCCGGGAGAGTTGCTCGAGAATCCAGGGTGCCTGGGCGGCGACGCGGAAGAATATGGCGGCCTTCATTCGAACGGCAGCGAAGACCTCGGCCAAAGCGTCGCCCTCGGAAGGCTCAGCGGCAAGATTGCACGGCCGCCCAGGCCGCAACAGATTCACATCATTGGGCGAGCAGAAAACCGTCTCGGTCATAACCAAAGCCCCGAATCGCTATTAAAAGCGTAGCGCGCTATGTTTTTAGAAGCAACCTGCTATGGGTAGTGAGTGTCCGAGTTGCGGTGAGGCGTTCATGGTCGAGTTCCCCAAACCGGGTCAGCAAGTTCGGGGTTCGCGTACGGGTGCTCCCGTCATGGCGCTGTTCGACCTGCTTGGGCGTCGCTGGGCAATGGGCGTGTTGTGGACCCTGTGCCTGAACGGGCCGTCGACTTTTCGACAATTACAGCATCTTTGTGAGACCATTTCGCCGGCCGTGCTCAATCAGCGACTCAAGGAGCTCCAGGCTGCCCACTTCGTCGAAAAGACACCGCAGGGCTACGCGCCAACCGGGCTCGGCAAACGGGTCCAGATGCAGCTCGTGCCATTGCGAGAGATCGCGAATCTGTGGGCGCGCACCCTCGAAAAGGAGAACGGCTCGGCGACCGGGGACTCGGCGGGCGACTAGGCCTGGCGGCAGTTTTGGACGCATCGTCAACCTTTGCGGACGATCGGTCATTCCGCGAACAACATGGTCGCGGCACTAGCGAATGCAGAAAGGCGCGTGACGGAACACGCGTCATGAGGATTCGCAATGTTCAAGGACAAGCACGGCGTCATCGCCATCGGGGCAGCCCTAGCTACCTTTGCGGCCAGCGCCGCCCTCAACCCCGCTCCTGCGGAAGTCCTCGGATCCAGCCAGGCAGCCCCGCGACCGGTGGATATCTCCCTCACCAGCTTCAAGGTCACGCCCGACGCGTTGCACCTGAAGGCGGGCCAGCCGATCCTTCTTCGCGTCGCGAACGACAGCGGGATCGCGCATGACCTGACCGCGCCGGAATTCTTCAGCGCCGCGGCAATCCGTCCTGTCGATGAGTCGCGGATCAGCGGTGGAAAGATCGCCGTCGGTCCGCATCGCAATGTCATCATTGCAATGATCCCGGGCGCCGGCCGCTTTCCGATGAAGTGCAGTCACACGATCCACAAGATGCTCGGCATGAGCGGAATCATCGTGGTGGATTCATAAACACAGCGCGCAAAGGGCGCGCCTTTCAACCGACCAATCACCTTCTCGAGCCGCGGGGCCCTCCCGCCGGCAGAGCTGTACGCGCGCGTTTTTTCTTTCCCCCTTTTGGAGAATTATCATGTCATCCAGGCTCAAACTTGCATTGCTCGCCACGGCAGGTTCGTTGGCGATCACTATTGGTTCGCCCGCACTCGCCGGCCCGACAGCCACTTGCGTCGTCGGAGCGGGCACGAACTCGACGGAATGTGGTGTCAATTCCGCGGCGCCCGGCGGCGATGCCACGGCTGCCGGAAATAGTTCCAACGCTAGCGGCGATTCGTCGACGGCCGTAGGTACGGGTTCGGCTTCGCCCGGCGCCTCTTCCACCGCCGGTGGCTCAAACTCCCTCGCCTCCTCGGACAACACGACCGCTGTCGGCGCCAACTCGGACTCTGAAGGCCTGGATAGCACCTCCCTCGGTGAAAGCGCTGGGGCGAAGGGCGACGAATCGACCGCGCTCGGCAGGGCCTCAGACGCGTCGGGTGGTTCCTCCACGGTAGTGGGGGCTAACTCAACTGCGTCAGGCGACAGCTCGACGGCTCTGGGTGCTTCATCAAATGCTACCAATGTCGACGCCACGGCGGTCGGCGCAAGTTCGGCGGCAGCAGGCGCTGAAAGCACTGCGGTCGGGACCCTCGCGACGGCTACCGGCGACAATTCCGTTGCCGTTGGCCAGAATTCCCTCGCAAATGGACCGGGTGGAACTGCACTAGGCCAGGTATCGACGGCATCAGGAACTCAGTCGACCGCCGTTGGCATTAACTCGGCCGCCTCTGGTCTGACGTCTGTCGCCCTCGGCGACAACACGGTTGCGAGCAACGAGGATTCGGTGGCGATAGGCGACCAAGCCAAGGCAACCGCGTTCCATTCGACTTCGATTGGTGGCGAATCGATCGCTTCAGGCGCCGGCTCGCAGGCATTCGGCTGGAGAGCAGATGCGCTCGGAGCGCAGTCGGTTGCCGTCGGCAATCAGACCATCGCGTCCGGGGTGAACGCCTCGGCCCTGGGGAACGGCGCCCAGGCGACTGGGACCAATGCCATCGCATTAGGAAGACTCTCGGTCGCGAGTGGTGCGCACACGGCCGCCGTCGGCACCGGTGCCCAGGCGACTGGGGATGCCGCGACCGCGCTCGGCGATTCCGCCGTTGCTTCGGGGCTGAACACTACCGCGGTTGGGCAAGGCACCGTTGCCTCCGGTGTGAGCTCGACTGCGGTGGGCATCGACGCGGTTGCCTCTGGCCTAACCTCAATTGCGCTCGGCGATAACACGCAGGCGACCAATGAGGATTCGGTTGCGGTCGGCGACCAAGCGCAGGCCACGGCGTTCCACTCGACTGCTATAGGCGGCGAATCTATCGCGTCGGGGCCCGGTGCCCAAGCTTTCGGCTGGAGAGCCGATGCGCTCGGCACGCAATCCGTTGCCGTCGGCAATCAGACCCAGGCCACGGGCAACGCTTCGGTTGGCCTTGGGAACCTCGCGCAGGCGACCGGCCTGAACGCGACGGCACTTGGCAACAGCTCGGTGGCGAATGCCGTGAACACGACGGCGGTGGGGCAGAACTCCCATGCGACTGCCGCTGGAGCCACCGCGCTGGGGGCACAGGCCAACGCCACGTTTGTCGGTTCGACGGCGGTCGGTGCCGGCTCAAACACCACCGCCGCCAACCAGGTGACGCTCGGCGGCGGCGGCAGCCAAGTCCGGATCGGGGACGCTGCCGCAAGCACGGCAGCGCAGGACACGGCGTCGACGAACCTTGCGACCATGGACGCCAACGGTGTGCTGGGCCGCAGCAACATAAGTCTGGCGAGTATCGGCACTTTGCAGAACTCCTTCGCAACTGCCGAGGGCCAGATCGGTCAGTTGTTCGATCTAAGCAAGCAGAACCAAAAGGACATCCGCCAAGCGAACGAGGGCGTGGCGATGGCGATGGCGATGGAGACTCCGGCTATTCCGTCGGGAGCGCACTACGCGATCTCGGGCGGTGTCGGTTACTTCAACAGCAAGATGGCGTTGGCCACGGCGATCTCGGTGGCCGTGGGCGAGATGTCCCAAGTGTCGGCCGGTGTTTCGTACGGCTTCGACAGCCAGAAGCTCGGTGCGCGCGCCGGCTTCCAGTTCGCGTTCAAGTAAACTCGTAAGGATCCCGCCGGTAGTCCCTCGCCGGCGGGATCCCGCCGGCGTCCCCTTTCCGGCGGGGCCTTTCCTCCAAGAAGGGCCGCTACGCGCCAGTGCGGGGCGCTGCGACGTGTAGCCGAGCTTCCCACAAGCAGACATTCCTTCCGGATGGAGCGTTCGGTGAAAGATTACCCGTTTCACGCATTAGAGTTCGACGGTTCTGCGGCCCGACCATAACGGAGGGCGCTCTGATCATGCGCGCGGGTACAAGTCTGACTGTCGGAGGCGGCGCCGCATTGACGGTGGCGATCGCCCTCGGCGGATGCGGCAAGATGAAACAAAATGATCCACTTGAGCTAGGATCTTAAGGCGTGCCGCAGGCCCTTCTACTTCGTCCCGCGGCGACGGGTAAGGGGAGGCGCCACCCGATTCCTGCGCTCCCGCGCGATGGGGAGCTGGGCGACGGCGGCATCGCCTTGGGGCCCGTGCAGGCTCATCAGCGAGGTCATCAGGCTTTCGTCTGTGCTCGAGCAGACGCCGAGCACCAAAGCTTCGTCGCAGCCTTCCGCGACGATGTAGGCGTGACCCATTTGCGAATCGAGGTAGATCGATTCGCCCTCCTCCAGCACTTCGGGCTCGTAGAAGTCGGTGTGGACCTCGATCCGGCCCTTCAGCACGTAGATGAACTCCTCGCCCGAATGGCGGACGAGGTCGCCGAACTCCTCGACCGTCTTGGCGCGGATATTGGTGAGGATCGGGATCATCCGCTTCCGGCGAAGCTCCGGGCAGAGGTAGTGATAATCGTAATTGGGCGTGGTCACCTGGATGGCGCGCTCGGTCGTGCCGATGCTCCGCCGCGCCGTCACCGGCGCCTCGGGGACATCGGCCGAGTCGGCGAACAGGTCCGACATGCGGATGCCGAGCCGCTGGGTTGCCGCCTGCAATTTGTCGTAGGTCAAAGTCAGCCGGTCATGCTCGACCTTCGACAAGGTCGAGACCGGAATGCCGCTGCGGTCGCTCATCTCCTTGAGAGTCCAGCCGTTGCGGGCGCGCAGGCTCCGCAGCAGCTTCCCCAGCGTCGGATGGGCCGGTCCTGAATCCGAACGTGTCATTTCACCCCTGGTTTGACTTTTTTCCAATTAGGCCATTATGTCCTGATCAGGCCGAGATTGATCACTCGGTTCCAACATTAGCGGCAGAGACGGCCGGTGGCAAACGGCCGCAGCCATGGGGAGAGGCACAATGCGGTCATTCAGCTACGTCCTGGCCGGGATCCTGGCCTTGTTCGGAGTCGCGCTCGCGGCGCAAAAGATCGTGCCGCTCCAGCCCATCCCCGTGAACCAGAAGGTGAGCTCGGGCACGCCGGTCGCGCCGCCGCCGCCCGCGGGCGGCGTCCAGCTCACCGCCGGGGACGTCAATTCCTGGCTCGACGGCTACATGCCCGGCGCGCTGCGCACCGCCGACATTCCCGGCGCCGTCGTCGTCGTGGTCAAGGACGGCAAGATCCTGACCGCGCGCGGCTTCGGCTATGCCAATGTCGACAAGAAAACGCCGGTCGACCCGGACCGCACGCTGTTCCGCCCCGGCTCGGTCTCCAAGCTGGTCACCTGGACCGCGGTGATGCAGCTCGTCGAACAGCACAAGCTCGACCTCGACCGCGACGTCAACGCCTATCTCGACTTCAAGATTCCGCCCTATGAAGGCAAGCCGATCACGTTGCGCCAGATCATGACCCACACCGCCGGCTTCGAGGAAGTGGTGAAGGGCCTGCTCCTCTACGATGCCAAAAAGCACGTTTCGCTCGAATCCTATCTCAAGCGCTGGACGCCGACGCGGATCTTCGCGCCCGGAACCACTCAGGCTTACTCCAACTGGGCGACGTCGCTCGCCGGCTACATGGTCCAGCGCGTCTCGGGCGAGGATTTCGACTCCTATCTCGATCACCACATTTTCGGCCCGTTGGGCATGAAGAATTCGACCTTCCGGCAGCCGCTGCCGGCCAATCTGGCGGCGCAGATGTCGGGCGGCTACGTCGCCGGCAAGGACAAGGGATACGAGTTCGTCGAGCCCGCCCCGGCCGGCTCGCTCTCCTCCACCGGCACCGACATGGCGCGCTTCATGATCGCGCACCTCCAGGACGGCCAGCTCGATGGCCAGCGCATCCTCCAGCCGGCGACGGCGCAGATGATGCACAACAGCCCGCTCGGCCCGGTCAATCCGATGACGCTGCTGCCGCCGCTCAACCGGATGGAGCTCGGCTTCTTCGAGACCAACATCAATGGCCGCGAGGTGATCGGCCATCTCGGCGACACCAACGCCTTCCACACCTCCTTCCACATGTACATGAAGGAGAATGCCGGCCTCTATCTGTCGTTCAACAGCCCCGGCAAGGCGGGTGC
Organism: Allosphingosinicella sp.; assembly: GCA_036269695.1. Lineage (GTDB taxonomy): Bacteria > Pseudomonadota > Alphaproteobacteria > Sphingomonadales > Sphingomonadaceae > Allosphingosinicella. The sequence goes on from DATBDY010000016.1 coordinate 6,852, forward strand.
GGTGCAGGGGCTGCGCACCGGCGTGTTCGAGGATTTCTCGGACCGCTATTTCCCCAATATCGCGCCGCCGGACGGCCGCGTCGATGCGAAGACCGCCGCCCAGCACGCGCAGATGATGGCGGGCCACTGGATCGTCAGCCGCCGCATCGACACGTCCTTCCTCGCCTCCTTCTCCTGGCTCCTGGGGCAGGAGAAGGTCGGGGTCGGGCCGAAAGGCGAGCTGATCATTCCCTCGCTGGTCAATGCCGGCGGCCGGCCGCGCCAATGGGTCGAGATCGCGCCCTTCGTCTGGCGCGACAAGGAGGGTCACGACCTCGTCGCCGCGAAAGTGGTCAACGGCCAGGTCGTGCGCTGGTCCTTCGATCTCGCCGCGCCGTTCGAGGTCTACGACCGGGTTCCCCTGGGGCTCAACACCGCCTGGATCCTGCCGGCCCTCTATCTCAGCATCGCCATATTGCTGCTGACCTTCCTGTCCTGGCCGGTCGGCTGGCTGGCCCGGCGGCGCTACAAGGCGCAATCCGACCTGGAGGGGAGGGCGCTGCTCGCGCAGCGGGCGAGCCGGATCGCCGCGGGGCTCGTCATCCTGCTGCTGCTCGGCTGGGCGATCGGGACCGTCGTGCTGCTGTCCGACGTCACGGGCAATGGCGGGGACGGCTTCTTCTGGCTGATGCAGATCCTCAGCCTGGTCGTCTTCGTCGCAGCGGTGCCGGTCACGGCCTGGACCGTCTGGCAGACGTGGCGGGACAAGAGGCGCTGGACGCGGAAGCTGTGGAGCATCCTCGTCTTCCTCGCGGCCTTGATGGTTCTGTACTTCGCCGCGCGGTTCAACCTGTTCGCGATGACGGTTCATTATTGATGAATCGTCTCGCGTTGGAAGTGCGGGCGGAGAAGCTTCGGCTCTCCGCCCCGTTCCGGATCTCAGGTTATGTGTTCGAGGCCACCGACGCCGTCGTCGTCACGCTCTCGGACGGTGAGCATCGGGGACGCGGCGAGGGGGCGGGCGCCTATTATCTCGGTGACGATCTCGAGCGGATGCGCGCCGACATTGAGGCGGCACGGAGCGAGATCGAGAAGGGGATCGACCGTGCCGCGCTCCAGCAGCTGATGCCGCCGGGCGGCGGTCGCAACGCCGTCGACTGCGCGCTCTGGGAGCTGGAGTCGGCGCAGACCGGCCACCCCGTCTGGTGGACGGCCGGCGTCGGTGCGCCGAAGCCGCTGAGGACGACCTTCACGCTCGGGGCCGATACGCCGGAGGCGATGGCGGAAGGGGCGCGCCGCTACCGCGACGCCGTCGCGATCAAGGTGAAGCTGACGGGAGAGGCGGATCTGGACGCGGCGCGGCTCCGCGCCATTCGCGCGGCCCGGCCCGATGTGTGGCTCGGCGTCGATGCCAATCAGGGCTACCGCAAGGACGGACTCCAGGCGCTGGTCGAATTGCTCGTCGAGCAGGACGTCTCCCTGCTCGAGCAGCCGCTCGCGCGCGGCGCCGAGGCGGACCTGCAGGGCTTCGTCTCGCCGGTCCCGATCGCCGCCGACGAGAGCGCCCTGACCCTCGCCGACGTGCCCGATCTCGTCGGCCGCTTCGAGGTGGTGAACATCAAGCTCGACAAATGCGGCGGCCTCACCGAGGGCCTCGCCATGGCCGCCGAAGCGCGGCGGCTCGGCCTCGGCGTCATGGTCGGCAACATGGTCGGCACCAGCCTCGCCATGGCGCCGGCCTTCGTCCTCGGCCAGCTCTGCGACATCGTCGATCTCGACGGCCCCACGTTCCTCGCCGAGGACCGCGCGCCGGGCGTCGCCTATAAGGACGGGCTGATCGACTGCCCGCCGGAAGTCTGGGGCGGCGGCGGATCGGCATGAGCGCCGTGGCGGAAGAGGAGGCCGCACCCGCCTGGTTCGGGCAGCCGCGCGGCCTCACCATCCTCTTCCTCACCAACATGTGGGAGCAATTCTCCTACTACGGCATGCGCGCGCTCTTGGTCTATTACATGACCAAGACGCTGCTGCTGCAGCAGGGCACCTCCTCCTTCATCTACGGCACCTACACCGCTTCGGCCTATTTCACGCCGATCGTGGGCGGCGTCATCGCCGACCGCTGGCTGGGGAAGAGGCGCGCCGTCATCATCGGCGCCAGCGTGATGGCGGCGGGCCATTTCATGATGGCGTTCGAGCCGCTCTTCTATGTCGCCCTGGCGACGATCGCGCTCGGCAACGGCCTGTTCCTGCCGACCCTGCCGAGCCAGATCAACGACCTCTATCGCGCGGGCGATCCGCGGCGGCCGTGGGCGTACAACGTCTATTATGTGGGCGTGAACATCGGCGGCTTCCTTGCGCCGCTCATCTGCGGCACGCTGGGCGAGGTTTATGGCTGGCATTGGGGCTTCACCGCCGCCGGTATCGGCATGCTCGCCGGGCTCGCCATCTATCTCACCGGCGGCAAATATCTTCCGCCGCAGGAGCGGGAGCAGGCGCGGGCGCGGCCCGCCAGCGCCCCGCCGCTGCGGGACACCTACCTCCTGCTCCTCGCCGTCGGTCTCGCGGTGACCGTGTTCCGCGGCGCCTACGAGCAGGTGGGCAATACGGTGGCGCTCTGGGCCGACAGCGGCATCGATCGCGGGCTTGGCTCCTTCGTCATCCCGATGACCTGGTTCCAGTCGCTCAACCCTTTGCTCGTCATGGTGATGACGCCCCCCTTGCTCGCCTATTGGCACCGACAGGCGAACGCCGGCCGCGAGCGTTCGGTCGTGCGGAAGATGATGCTCGGCGCGCTGATCGTCGCTGCCGCCTATGTGCTGCTCGCCGCCGTCGTCGCGGCGACTGGAGGCGCCCGGGCGAATTGGATCTGGCTGGCCTTTTTCTTCTTCGTCTTCACGATCGGCGAGCTCCACATCCTCCCCAACGGCCTCGGCCTGTTCGCGCGGCTGGCGCCGCCGCGCTTCGGCGCCACCACCGTCGCTGCCTGGTATCTCGCCATCTGCACCGGCAGCCTCGCCGCCGGCCTGGTCGGCACCCTGTGGAGCCGGATGAATCACGCTCTCTATTTCGCGCTGCTCGCCGGAATCGCATTGCTTTCCGCGCTCCTGCTGCGGGCGCTCGACCGCTCGGCGCGTCGCGTCATCGCCGGCCAGAAGGAGCCGCCGCCCGCGGTTTCGGCGGAACCGACCGCGCCCGAGCCATTCGTTTGACTTTTTTCTGATTAGGACGCTAATGTCCTGAATCGGACGTATTGCATCGGGTGAGGACATGTTGACCGTCGCAAGCCCCGGAGACGCCCAGGCTGCCAGCGCAGCCCGGCACCGGCGCCCGACGGCCGGCGTCATCGCCGTGCCGATGCTTGTTCTCGGAGGAAATTTCAGGCGCCCCGTCGGCGCGGTTCGGGCGTGACCCCAAAGGCGGCGCGCTGGTCATCAAGGGGAGGGAAAATGTTGAAGAAATCCACCACGTCGCGGTCGATGCTGATCGCTTCCGCGGCCGTTGCCGCTCTCGGCGTCGCGACCGCGGCGCAGGCCCAGGATGCCGCGCAGCCGCAGGACACCTCCCGGCAAGCCTCGCAAGCACAGGCCCAGGACACGAATGCGGGCGGCGAATCCATCATCGTCACCGCGCAGCGACGCCGGCAGGTGCTGATCGACGTTCCACAATCGATCTCGGTCATTTCCGGAGAAAATCTCGAGCGGCTCCAGGCCAAGAGCTTTCTCGATTATGCGCATCTCGTCCCCGGCCTCGACGTCACCCAGGACAATCCCGGCCAATCGCGCCTGATCCTGCGCGGCATCAACACCGGTTCGGTCGGCTCGACTGTCGCCGTCTATGTCGACGACCTCCCCTTCGGTCAAAGCGGCAGCCTTGCCAATGGCGCAATTCTCGCGGGCGATTTCGACACGTTCGATGTCGCGCGGATCGAGGTGCTGCGCGGACCGCAGGGAACGCTTTACGGTGCCAATTCGCTTGGTGGCGTCCTCAAGTTCGTCACCGCATTGCCGGAATTCGGAAAATTCGAGTTTCGTGGTCAAGTGGGCGGCGAAACCGTCCGTGGCGGCGGCAGCGGCGCTCTTGCCAATGCGATGGTCAACGTGCCGCTCGGCGACAGCCTGGCCTTCCGGGCCAGCGGCTTCTACCACCGCACGCCCGGGCAGGTCGATGCGTTCGGACGAACCGGCACCAACATCGACGATGCCGAAAGCTATGGCGGCCGTGCGTCGCTGCTGTTCAAGCCGGACGACCGTTTCTCGGTCCGGCTGTTCGCGTTGGCGCAGAAGATCGCGGCCGATTCACCGTCCAGCTTCCAGGCCGATCCGGCCACCTTGGTACCGGTCAATCCGATCACCGGGGTGCCGACCGGGCGCGAGCAGCTGCGTTTCGAAGAGATCCCCGAAATTCACCACATCGACTATCGCCTCTACAGCGGGACAGTCGACTATGATTTCGGTTTCGCAAACCTCACCTCGATCACCAGCTACAGCACGCAAAAGCAGAACCAGATCACCGATATCAGCACGAACGGCGCGCGTGGGCTTGCCAATGCGCTTTATGCGCCGGCGGCGCCGAACACGGTCGGCCTCGCATTCCAGAACAACGCCAGCCTCAAGAAGTTCACCCAGGAAGTCCGGCTTGTCTCGCCTACCTCCACCACCTTCGATTGGCTGATTGGCGGCTATTACACGCACGAGACGACGGGCCTGGCGCAGATATTCGAGCCGTTCACGCTCGCGACGCAGACCTTCATTCCGCGTGCCTTGGTGTTCAACGGCCAGCAGCTTCAGGAATTCGTCACCGCCAATATCGATGCCAAATATCGCGAATATGCCGCTTATGCGAGCGGGACTGCGCATTTCGGGCCGCATTTCGACATCACCGCGGGCCTGCGCTATAGCGACAACCGCCAGAGCTCGCGTCAGCAGGTCAATCAGCTCGGGACCGGCGCGCCGCAATTCGGCAGTTCCAGCGAGGGCGTGCTGACCTGGTCGCTGTCGCCCCGCTTCGAGTTCAACAAGCATGCCGCAATTTATGCGCGCGTCGCCAAAGGCTATCGCCCGGGCGGGCCGAATTTCATCCCGCCCGGTGCCGCCCCGAATTTCCCGTCCGACTTCAAGTCGGACACCCTGGTCAGCTACGAAGCCGGCATCAAGGCCGAGACCGCCGACCACGTCTTCAGCATCGACGCGGCGGCCTTCTATGTCGACTGGAACAACATTCTGATCCTGACCTCGGCGAATTCGGCCGCGGGTCCGGTCGGCGTCAACGCCAACGGCAAGCGCGCGCGCACTTATGGCTTCGAAGCGACCGCGACCTTGCATCCCATCCACGGGCTGAACATCTCGACGAACGTCGCCTATACCAATGCGAAGCTGCGCGACGACACCACCGCGCTCGGCGGCCTCAACCTCACCGGCGGCCTGCGCGGCGACGAGCTTCCGTTCACGCCCGAATGGCAGGGGAATATCTCGGCCGAGTATGAATGGAAGCTCGCGCGCGATGTCCATGCCTTCGTCGGCGGCGACCTGCATTTGCAGGGTGACCAGAAAGCCGGGTTCAGCGCCGCTTACCGCGCAAGGTTCGGTCGCCAGATCACGCTTGGCGGCTACAGCAATGTCGATCTGCACGCCGGGGCGGACATCGGCAATTTCACCGTTCAGATCTATGTCCGCAACCTGTTCGACTCGCGCGGGCTGGTGGACGCGTTCTATACACCATTCTCGGTCCCGGCGGCGCTCGGCGGAACGGGCCTGCCGCTGGCGCAAGCGACCTCGGTCCGCCCGCGCACGATCGGCGCGACGGTCGGCATCAAGTTCTGATGGGGGCAGGCATTGCGACCATCGAGGCGCCGGACGAGGCGATGTCGTCCGGCGCCCCGTCGCTGCCGACGCCCTACCTGCTGTTCCTCGGCGACGTGACCGAGGCGGGTTATGCGAAGACGGCGTTCGGCCTTCGCGACTGGGCGACGGACAAATGCGTCGGCGAGCTCGCCTTGCCGGCGGCGGCGGTGACGACGGGGCTGCCAGCCTTGTCGCCGGCCGAGGCCGCGGCGCGGGGCGCGCGGTCGCTGGTCATCGGCATCGCCAATGCGGGCGGCGTGATCAGCCCTGCCTGGCTGCCGGCCCTGCTCGATGCGCTCGACGCGGGGCTCGACATCGTCGCCGGTATGCACACGAAGCTCGCCGACGAGCCGTCGCTGCGGGAGAAAGCGGAGCGTCTTGAGCGGCGGCTGATCGACGTCCGCACCCCGCCGGCCGGCATTTCGGTCGCGACCGGGCGCAAGCGGACGGGCAAGCGCCTGCTCACCGTCGGCACGGATTGCGCGCTCGGCAAGAAGTATAGCGCGCTCGCCATCGCGCGGGGTTTCGGGGAGCGGGGGATCGAGAACGACTTCCGCGCCACTGGCCAGACCGGCATCATAATCGCGGGCAGCGGCATTCCGATCGACGCGGTGGTGGCGGATTTCGCTGCCGGCGCCGCCGAGATGCTCAGCCCCGACGCGGCGGAGGACCATTGGGACGTGATCGAGGGGCAGGGCTCGCTCTTCCACCCGGCTTATGCGGGCGTCTCGCTCGCTCTGCTCCACGGCAGCCAGCCGGACGTGATCATCGTCTGCCACGACGTCGCCCGCACCTGCATTCTCGGCCATCCGTCCTACACGTTGCCCTCGCTCGAGGAGACGATCGAGCTCAACCTCCGGCTCGGCGCCCGCACCAATCCCGCCATCCGCTGCGGCGGCGTCACCATCAACACTTCGGCTCTCTCGGAAATCGAGGCGGAGGCCCTGCTCGACCGCGAGGCGGCCCGACTCGATCTGCCGGTCGCCGACCCGATTCGCGGCGGTGCGCGGTTCGAGCGCCTGCTCGACCGCTGTCTCGGCTGATGGCGGAGGAGGGCAGGCCGCCGACGCTTGTGCAGCGCTTCCTGCTGCCCGGGCTCGGCTTCAAGGCGGTGGTGATCGGCGGCGGCTATGCGACCGGCCGCGAGCTCGCCGAATTCTTCCTGCCCAGCGGCCCCTGGGGCGGCCTCGCCGCCATCGCGATTTCGACGATCCTCTTCAGCCTCGTCTGCATCGCCACCTTCCTGTTCGCGCGGGCGACCGGGACCCGCGACTATCGCAGCTTCTTCCAGGCCCTGCTCGGGCCGGGATGGGTGCTGTTCGAGGGCGTCTATTTGCTGTTCGTGATCCTGATCCTCGCCGTTTACGGCGCGGCCGCCGGGGCGATGGGGGAGGCGGTGTTCGGGCTCCCCACCTTCGCCGGCACGCTCGCCCTGATGCTCGCCATCCTCGCCTTCGTGACCTTCGGTAACAGGTCGGTGGAGCGGCTCTTCGAATATGTGTCGTGGCTGCTCTACGGCGTCTACGCGCTCTTCGTCATCTTCGCCTTCGTCAAGTTCGGGGACCGCATCGCGGCCGGCTTCGCGGCGCCCGCACCGGCGCATGGCTGGGCGCTCGGCGGCCTCACCTATGCCAGCTACAATCTGATCGGCGCGATCGTGATCCTGCCGATGACGCGCCACCTGACCAGCGGTCGCGACGCCGTGATCGCGGGCGCCATCGCCGGGCCGCTCGCCATGGTGCCGGGTCTGCTCTTCTTCACGGCGATGGTCGCCTTCTACCCGGCGATCGGCAGCGCCGCGCTTCCATCCGACTATGTGCTGCAGCGCATGGGGATTCCGGCCTTCCACCTGCTGTTCCAGCTGATGATCTTCTCGGCCCTGCTCGAAAGCGGCGCGAGCTCGGTCCATGCGATCAACGAGCGGATCGACAATGCCTGGCGCGCCCGCAGCGGCACGCCGCTGACCCACCGCGCCCGGCTCGCCATCGCTTTGGTGCTGCTTGCCGGATGCATGTTCCTCGCCGGCCGCTTCGGCATCGTCGCGCTGATCGCCGGCGGCTATCGCGCGCTCGCCTGGCTGATGCTCGCCGTGTTCATCCTGCCGCTGCTGACCGTCGGCGCGCGCCGCGTCGCCGCGGGGCTGCGGCCCGCCCCCTTGCCCGATCCCACTCCCGCCCGGAGCTGATTATGACCAAGACCTCTCGCCTGCTGCTGTGCCTTGCCCTGCTCGCCTCGTCGGGCGCGGCGTTCGCCGATCCGCCCAAGGGCTTTGCCGAGCGCGTCGAGAGCCTGCGCAAGAGCCTCGGCGCGGCCGGCGCGACGGTGACGGTGGTCGAGGACGGCCGCACAACCTTCGCCCGCGGCTTCGGAGTCACCGACATCAGCGCGCCCAAGCAGGTCGACGCCGACACGATCTTCTCGACCGGCTCGACCGGCAAGGCGTTCACCGTCGCCGCGCTCGCCATCCTCGTCGACCAGGGCAAGATCAAATGGGACGACAAGGTGATCGATCACATGCCGGATTTCCGCATGTGGGATCCGTGGGTAACCCGCGAGATGACGATCCGCGACCTGCTCGTCCACCGCAGCGGCCTCGGCCTCGGCGAGGGCGATTTGCTGTTCGTGCCGCGCAGCGATCTGAGCCGCAAGGAGACGGTGCGGCGGCTGCGTTATCTCAAGCCCGCGACCAGCTTCCGCAGCGCCTATGCCTATGACAACGTCCTCTACATGGTCGCCGGCCAGCTGATCGAGGAGGTGAGCGGCCAGACCTGGGAGCAGTTCATCCGGGAGAACATCTTCCACCGCCTCGGGATGAACAATTCGACCGACACCGATGCCGACCGGCTTGCCAATCCCGACCATGCCCGTCCGCACGCGCGGCTCAACGGCCCGATCCGCGGCACCGGTGACCTGGTGCCGCTCGACGTCACCGCCGATATCTCGGCCAATGCCGCGCCGGCGGGCGGCCTCGCGATCAGCGCCAACGACATGGCGAAATGGCTGAACGTGCAGCTCGCCCACGGGGCGCTGCCCGACGGCACCCGCCTGTTCACCGAAGCGGATTCGCGCGAGATGTGGAGCCCGCTCGTCTTCCAGCCGATCGCGCCGCGCCCGGAGGCGCTGAAGGCGCTGACGCCGATGTTCGACGGCTATGCGCTCGGCTGGGACGTCGAGGATTATCGCGGAGCCAAATTGATCTGGCACGGCGGCGCCGTCTTCGGCTCGCTCGCCGCCGTCGCTCTGCTGCCGGAGAAGAAGGTCGGCATCTACATCGCCGTCAACAGCGAGCAGGGGGCGCTCGTGCGCGGCCTCATGTACGAGCTGCTCGACCATTATCTTGGCTTGCCGCCGGGCCAATGGCCCGAGAAGCTCGAAGCCTATCGCAAGCAGCAGATCGCGCAGGCGATCGCCGCCGTCGGCAAGGCCGCCGCCGAGCCGGCCCATGTCGGCCCATCGCTGCCGCTCGAGCGCTATACGGGCGCGTTCAGCGATCCCTGGTACGGGACGATTCACATCAATGAGGAGAATGGCGGCCTCGTCGCCGATTTCCCGCACACGCCCGGCCTGCAGGCGAAGCTCGAACATTATCAATACGATACGTTCAAGACGAAGTTCAACGACCCGTCCATGGAGCCGGCCTATGTCACCTTCGGCATCGGCCCGGACGGCCATGTCGAGCGGATCACGATGAAGGCGGTGTCGCCGCTCGCCGACTTCAGCTTCGACTATCAGGACCTGCTGTTCACGCCCGCCGCCGCGCCGGCGCATTGAGGAGGATCGGATGGCGCATGTGACGCTCGCGGCGGCGCTCGGCGTTCTTCTGATCGCCCTGGCCGCGGCCGCTCCGGCGAACGACGTCGACCGGCGCGTCGAGCGGGTGCTGAGCCAGACGCCGGTGATCGACGGGCATAACGACCTGCCGTGGGAGATCAGGCAGGGCTACGACAATTGGCGAAAGCCGCTCGACCTCGATGCGGACACGTCGAAGCTCCCGCATCCGCTCCAGACGGACCTGCCGCGGATGAAGAAGGGCCATGTCGGCGCCCAATTCTGGTCGGTGTGGATCCCGGGCACCCTCACCGGCCCCGCTGCCGTGCAGACTACGCTGGAAGAGATCGACATCGTCCATCGGATGGTCGCGCGCTACCCGGCCCAGCTGGAGCTCGCCTCCACCGCCGCCGACATCCGTCGCATCGAGAAGGAAGGAAAGATCGCGTCGCTGATCGGCGTCGAAGGCGGGCACCAGATCGGCAACTCGCCCGCCGCCCTGCGCATGTTCTACGATCTCGGCGCGCGGTACATGACGCTCAGCCATACGGAGAACAACGATTTCGCCGATTCCGCGACCGACGATCCGGTCCACCATGGCCTGACGCCGTTCGGCAAGGCGATCGTCCACGAAATGAACCGGCTCGGCATGATGATCGACCTCGCCCATGTCTCGCCGGACGTGATGCGGCAGGCGATCGCCGCGTCGCAGGCGCCGGTGATCTTCTCCCATTCCAGCGCCCGCGCGATCGTCGACCATCCGCGCAACGTGCCCGATGATGTGCTCCGCCTGCTGCCGGCGAACGGCGGCATCGTCATGGTCAATTTCTATCCCGGCTATGTCTGCGAGCCCTGCCGCCGCCGCGTCGCCGATCGGGCGGCCGAGGATGCTCGCCTGAAGGCGCTCGATCCCGGCCAGCCGGGACGGCGCAAGGCCGCGCTCGACGCTTGGGATGCCGCGCACCCGCAGCCGGCCGCCACCGTCTCGGACCTTGCCGATCATGTCGAGCAGATCCGCAAAATCGCCGGCGTCGACCATATCGGCATCGGCTCGGACTATGACGGCATGTTCGGCGCCCATCCCGAGGGAATGGACGGCGTCGATTCCTATCCGGCCCTGTTCCGCGAGCTCGCGCGCCGCGGCTGGAGCGACGCGGATCTCGCGAGGCTGGCCGGCGGCAATCTGCTGCGGGTCATGGAGCGGGCTGAGCAGGTAGCTGCCGCGATGCGGGCAGAGTCGCCGATGATCGCGACCGTCGAGCAAGTCGGCCGGCCGTAATGGTAAGGAATATGCGGTGCCTGGGAATGCTTTGGCTCGCGCAAATGGCCGCAATGGGTTGTCGAAAGCGCACATAGACGTCGCGTAACGGCGAGCGTCCGCTTTTCCTGCTCCCGCCACCACAAACAGACGTTCCGCTAGCGGCCATAAGCGGCCGCCAACGCGCAGATGGTCTCGGCGGACGGGTGCGGGTGCGCCCAATCGAGTGCAAACCCGTCTCCAACATGCCGAAAGGGCCAGAGGCCGAAACCTAAGTCGCGGAATTTACGCCGAATTTTTCTGTCGAAAGGGCGGCAAAGGCCAACAGTTCGAGTCATCATCTGGGGCGCCAGTCGTTTCAATGACTTAGCACCTATTTTGGTCTCTCCGATTGGACCGCAATTAGTGGCGCAATTCCCGCCACTTGGGGGTGGTCGCCGTGCCGGTTCGTGGCCAAGATACTCATTGGCCACGATAAAGGGGCTCAAATCCGGGCCGGTTTCTCCGATTCGAAAAATCTGGCCTGAGGTGGAATTCCGGCGAGGCCAGGCTAGCCCACAAGACTGGCTGGGCCGCAGCCAGTCTACCAAATGCCCTTCGGTGACCCGATGCCCAATGGGACCGGAATGGCCGCTGAGCGCCACTGCCGGACGTTCCTGACCGGATCCGAGCGGCGTCCTGAAAAGGACGCTGCCGCGGCCGTCGGCAGCGAGCCTGGCGGGGAATTATGCTTGGCAACCCGCCTTGTTTGCTATTTCACTAGTGGGTGAGTGAAGAAAGGCGCGAGGCTAGGCAGCGAATGAAGTGGCCGAAGGGACAAGCGACTTGGCCCGGGTCTGGCGAAGGCGTTTCGCGCCGGACGGCCATCGCGAGCGCCGGCGCGGCGTTAGGGCTGAGCTATGCCGCCTCCGCGGCGGGGCCGAGAAACGCGCGTTTAACGGCCACTGCGCGTCCTTTCCCTCGCGGCTTCCTCTGGGGGACCGCGATCTCAGCCTATCAGAGTGAAGGCAACAACACGAACAGCGACGCCTGGGTGACTGAGAATGTCCGCCCCACCTTGTTCAAGGAGCGCTCCGGCGACGCGTGCGACAGCTATCACCGTTTTGCCGAAGACATCGGGATCGCCGCGCGGCTCGGCTTCAATTGCTATCGCCTCGGGATCGAGTGGGCGCGGATCGAGCCGGGCGAAGGCTTCTTCTCCAACGCCGAGCTCGACCATTATGCGCGCGTGCTCGAGACGTGCGTCGCGCACGGCCTGAAGCCGGTCGTCACCTTCAACCATTTCACGGTGCCGATCTGGTTCGCCGCGCGCGGCGGCTTCGAGACGCCGGACTCGCCGGAAATATTCGCCCGCTTCTGCCGCAAGGCCGCCGAGCATCTGGGCGGCCTGATGCATCTCGCCACCACCTTCAACGAAGCGAACATCCAGCTGCTTTTGCAGGTGATGCCGGGCCTCTCCGGCGCGCGCGGCGCTGCACGGCCAATGATGGAGGCCGCCGCCCGCGCGATGAATGCGCCGCGTTTCTCGCGCCTGGCCTATGCCGATCCCGCAGTGGTCACGCCTTTGATGCAGGAGGCGCACCGGCGCGGCTATGCGGCGATCAAGGCGGCACGGCCGGTTCTTCCGGTCGGCCTTACCCTCACGACGCAGGACATCCAGGCGATCGGCCCGAAGTCGCTCGCGTCCGTCTATCGCGACCGGCTCTACGGCGACTGGGTGCAGGTCGCCCGCAGCCATGCCGACTTCATCGGCGTCCAGACCTATACCCGTATCCTCGTCGATGCGACGGGTCCGATCGCGCCGCCGGCGGGTTCGGAGCTAACCTTGTCGGGCTACGAATATTATCCGGCGGCCCTCGCCAACACGATCCGTTGGGCGCACGGGGCGATCGGCAAGCCCATCTACGTGACCGAGAACGGCATCGCCACCCGTGACGATTCGCGTCGCATCGCCTTCATCGATGCGGCTCTCTCAGGCGTCCGCCAGTGCCTGGAGGAGGGGATCCCCGTCCACTCCTATCTCTACTGGTCGCTGCTCGACAATTTCGAGTGGACCTCCGGTTATGGCGTCCCCTTCGGGCTCGTCGCGGTCGACCGGCAGACGTTCAGGCGGACGCTGAAGCCGAGCGCCCTCCATCTCGGCGCCATCGCCCGCGCCAACGCGATCTGAACCGATACCGGAACGCAAGGGCTTCGAAGGCAGCGGCAAAATCATTCACTCTAACGAGAATTAGTATTGAATCTTGAGTGAATCGGGTGCAGCAATGCACTCGGCGCCGCCAAGAGCGCGACAGGATAATGGGAGAGGCTGACATGAAGGCTTGGGGATTGCTCCTGGGCGCATCCGCACTGGCATGCGCATGGCAAATGCCGGCGGCGGCGCAGAATACGCAGCCGGCGACGCCGCAATCGTCCGACGCAAGCGGCACGTCCAGCACGACCCCGCCCAGCACCGCGGCGTCCGTCCCAGGGACGGCCGAGCCGGAGATCGTCGTGACTGCGGAACGGCGCTCCGAGAACCTGATGCGCACCGCGATCTCGGCGTCCGTGCTTACGGGCGAGGATCTCGCCGCGAAGGGCGTCGTCAATATCGATGCCCTGCAGTTCGCGATGCCAAGCGTCGTGGTCGACAATTTCGGCCAGGGCCTCGAATTCAACGTGCGCGGCATCGGCAAGGCCGAGCACAACACGCAGACCACGACCGGCGTCATCACCTATCGCGACGGCGTGCCGACCTTCCCGGGTTATTTCCAGGAAGAGCCCTATTATGACATCGCCAACGTTCAGGTGCTGCGCGGACCGCAGGGGACGATCGTCGGCCAGAACGCGACCGGCGGTGCCGTCTTCGTCAATACGAGCGACCCGATCATCGGAGGCGGCAACCATGGCTATTTCAGCGCCAATTACGGCAATTACAACGATGCCGGGGCGCAAGGCGCGATCAACCTCCCCGTCAGCGACACCTTCGCGGCCCGCGTCGCCTTCTACGGCGAGCGGCGCGATTCCTTCTACCACATCACCGGCCCCGGCGGTGCTCCCTATCCCTTCAACAAGGGTTCGCTCCGCGAGGCCGCCGGGCGGATCAGCCTGCTCTGGAAGCCCACCGACCGGCTCTCGATCCTGCTGAAGACCGATCTCGATTATCTCGATCTCGGCGCCTACCCGGCCGATCCCTATACCGACCGGTTCCGGACGCTTCCGGGAAGCACGACTCCCAATCCCAATTATCGCGACCTGTTCAACATCACCGCCAATTCGCCGCAGAAGGCGCGGGACAAGTTCGTCCGCTCGATTCTCCGGGTCGATTACATCTTCGCGGACGGGATCAAGTTCCGCTCGATCACCGGCTTCCAGACCGGCAACACCGCCTACACGGCCGATCTGGACGGAACGGCGGCGACCGCTACTACGGCGACGACGACGAACTCCACCTTCTTCGACAGCGCGACCGAGACCCAATTCTCCCAGGAATTCAACCTCATCTCGCCGGACAATCAGCGCGTCACCTGGCTGCTCGGCGCCTTCGGGCTGTGGAACACCTACTTCTTCCTGAAGCCCTACCAGTTCGTGATCGACAGCCCGGCGATCGGTCAGCCGCTCGGCACCGTCGCGGGGCAATATAAGCTCCAGGGCAACAACCCGGAGCGCTCACTCGCTTTGTTCGGGCAGATCGGCTTCAAGATCACGCCGAACCTGACGCTGGATCTCGGCGGCCGCTATACGGCCAGCCGCACCACCAACCATGTCGACATCATCCAGTTCGGGCTGTTCCTGCCCGACGCGCAGAGCGCCAAGTCGGACGATTTCTCGTACAAGGCGTCGCTCGGCTGGACGATCGACCGCCACAATTATCTCTACGCCTTCGTCGCCACGGGCTTCCGCCCCGGCGGGCTCAACGTGCCGGTGGGCCTCGGCATTCCCGCCCCGTTCGGCCCGGAAAAGGTGCGGTCCTACGAGGCCGGCTGGAAATCCACTTTCGCCGGTGGCCACGTCCGCACCACGATCGACGGCTTCTACAACGACTATCGCAATTTCCAGGTCATCATCGGCTATCCGGCGATCCCGGTGTTCGGGATCGAGGTCAACGTCCCCAATACGACCCGGATCTACGGCGGCGAGGGCGAGCTCGACATCAAGTTCGGAGGCTTCTCGCTGGATGCCGGCATCAACGTGCTGCACAGTCAGCTTGGCCAGTTCTTCGCGACCGATCCGCGCATCATCGCCTTCGCGCCCTGCGATCCGAAGACCGGCCCGGTCAGTGCCTCCTGCATCAATTTGAAGGGCCGCAAGCAGACCTATGCGCCCGACTTCACCTTCAATGCAGGGGTGCAATATGACATCGCGCTCGGCGGCGGCGACACGCTCACGCCGCGGCTGAACTATGGGCACATCGCGCCGCAATGGGCGACCCTGTTCGAGAATCCGGCGCTGGGCGACCGGCTCGGCGAGCGCAACATCCTCAACGCGCAGCTCGCCTGGATCCACAAGAGCTGGTCGGTGACGGCCTATGCCACCAACCTCACCAACCAGCATTATGTCGGCGCGCTCAACAGCGGGCTCGATTTCGCCGGACCACCTCGCCAGTACGGCGTGAAGGTCCTGAAGACCTTCTAGCGCCGAACAATTCCGGCCGCCTTCGCCCGTTGCGGGCCGGCGGCCGGACTTTACCCTCGATTCCGAAACGCGACATGCAATCCTACGGCCTCACGGTAGACAAGTTCCTCGACCACGCCGCCAAATGGCATCGTGACCGTGAGATCGTGGAGGCGGAGGCCGGCCGGGTAGTCGCGCGCCAGAGCTACGCCGCGCTGAGGCTGCGCAGCAACCGAATGTCGGGTGCCCTGCGAGCCTTGGGTCTTGGCTTCGGAGATCGGGTCGGGACGCTCGCCTGGAATACGCAGCATCATTTCGAGCTCTATTATGCCGCGATGGGCGCGGGGCTGGTCTGCCATACGCTCAACCCCCGCCTCACCGTCGAGCATCTCGCGGCGATCGTGAACGAGGCGAAGGACCGGGTCCTCGCCGTCAGTGCGAACCTGGTGCCCCTGCTGAAGGAACTGGCGCCGCTCTGCCCGACCCTCGAACATATCGTCCTCATGGATGCCGATGCGGACGCCGCCGTCCCGATGGACGGCTGCGCGGCGAGAATCTGGGTCTATGAGGTCCTGCTCGCCACATTTGGCGCGAAGACCCAATGGGGCGATTTCGACGAGGAGAGCCCCGCCGGCCTCTGCTACACGTCGGGCACGACGGGAATGCCCAAGGGCGTCCTCTATACCCATCGCTCCAATTACCTGCACACGCTGCGCGCCCTGCAGGCCGATTCGATGGGGATCACCGCGACGGACGTGGTGCTGGTCGCCGTGCCGATGTTCCACGCCAACGGCTGGGGCCTTCCCTTCGCCGCGCCGGCGGCGGGCGCGAAGCTGGTCCTGCCCGGCCGTCACACCGATGGAGAGAGCCTGGCCCGGCTGATGCGGGACGAGGGGGTGACCGTTGGGGTGGGCGTGCAGACGGTCTGGATGGGCGTCGCCGACGCGCTCGAGGCTTCGGGCGACGTGCTGCCGGACCTGAAGCGCATCCTCATCGGCGGCTCGCACTGTCCGGACGCCCTGATCCGCCGCATGGAGGAAGGGCTCGGCGCCCGCGTTCAAACGAGCTGGGGCATGACCGAATTGTCGCCGCTCGGGACGATCGCCCCGCCGGACGCGGGCCCGGAGGCGACGCAGACCTCCGGCAGGCCGGTCATGGGCTTGGATCTGAAGCTCAAGGACGCCGACGGCGCGACCCTGGCGCAGCAGCGCGGCGCGATCGGCCATTTGTGGGTCAAAGGGCCGACCGTGGTCGAGCGTTATTTCGAGACGCAGGAGAGCGCGACGGACGCCGAGGGCTATTTCCCGACCGGCGACCTCGCCATGATCGACGAAGAGGGCAATCTTACCATCTGCGGACGCTCGAAGGACCTGATCAAGTCCGGCGGCGAATGGATCAACCCTGCCGAGATCGAGGCGATCGTCGGGCGCGATCCGGCCGTCGACCTGGTCGCGGTGATCGGGCGGCCGGACGAGAAATGGGGCGAGCGGCCGCTGCTCATCGTCCAGCCCCAGGGCGGCCAGAACCCGGATCCGCAGGCGCTGATCGGCGCCTTGCGCGGCAAGGTGGCCGACTGGTGGATTCCCGATCGCGTCGCGCGGATCCCGGCCATGCCGCTGGCCGCCTCCGGCAAGATTGACAAGAACCGCCTGCGTGCCGATTACGAGGCCGGCAGGATCGAGGCCGAAGGGGTCAATCGGTAAGGATTTCAGGGGCTTGAACGTGGCCGATCTGGGAGCAGCCAAGGATAAAGGGAGGGGTACGGCACGCCGGCCCCGCACCAAGGCCGAGCAAAGGGCGGAAAGCCTAGAGCAGATCGTCGACGCCGCCGAATATCTCTTCTCCAGGCACGGCTTCTACGGCGTCACCCTGCGCGACGTCGCCCAGCGGGTCGGCATTCATACGACGCTCGTCCATTATTATTTCAAGGACAAGCAGGCGCTTTTCGAAGCGGTGTTCGAGCGGCGGGCGGGCGAGACGAGCGGCCGCCGGATCGCGGCGCTGGAGCGCTACGAGGCCGGGGCCGGCGAGGCCGTGACCGTCGAGGGCGCGCTCCGCGCCTTCCTGGACACGGACCTCGACCTCTACCGGGAGGGCGGCGAAGCCTGGATGAATTACGGCGCCTTCTGCGCACGCCTCAGCAACACGCCGGAAGGCGCGGTGATGATGGACCGGCATTTCGACCCGGTCGTGCTCAAGCTCGTCAGCATCCTGAAGCGCGCGCTGCCGGACCTTCCGGAAGAGGATATCTTCTGGGGCTATCACTTCGTGACCGGCGCCCTGATGAACACGCTCGCCCGCACCGGCCGCATCGACCGCCTCTCGGGCGGCCTCTGCCATTCGGACGATTTTCAGGCGGTCAAGCAGCGCATGGCCAGGTTCATGGCCTCGGGCTTCCACGCGCTGAGGGGCTGACGCCCACCGTCAGTGGTGTGCTGCAGTGGTGCAGGCCGGCGTTACCGGCGGCAGCTTCGGCGAGGCGAGACCGACATTCCAGTGCCAGGGCAGCGTCCCGGCGGCGCGGCGGCGGCAGACTACTTCCTCGTTCAGCGCATACATGCCCGGCATGAGGTTCGTCGCCGGCTCTGGGCCATCCGCGAAGTGCATGTAGCCGCCGCCCTGGGCGAAAGCCGGCCAGCCCGGCGCATGCGCCGCCTGCGGTCGGCCGGTTCGGGCGAAGCTGCTCCAATAATCGAGCATCGCATCGGAGAGGGAGGTTTCCCGCGGCGTCGCCGGGATCTTCGGCCAGAGCGGCGGCGTACCATCGAGCGTGCCGAACACGTACGGCAATTCGCTCGCGTGGAAGGCGTGCAGGCCGGCCTCGTCGGCGGCCGGATAGCCGTGGTCGAACAAATAGAGATAGGACGGCGCGCCGACCGCCGCCTGCTTGCGCACCAGCCGCTCCGCCGTCCAGCCGTAGAGCGCATCGCGCGTCGTCGCGTAGATGCTCTCCTTGAGGGAGGTCGCCGGGTAGAGGCGGAGGAATGCGTCGGCGAGGTCGCCATAAGCGGCGCGGATCGTCTTTTCGTAGTCGGCGGCGCTGGCCGGGACCGGCGGCGCAAGCACCGTCAGCGAGCGGATCTCTCCACTGTTGAAGCCGGCGAGGACCGGCACGCGCGCCTGCGCGCCCTTGTCGAAGACCGCGACGAGCTGGTCGGGGAGGATATGACCGTCGACTGCGCCGAACGGCGCGAAGCCGGCCACCGCGGCGCCGTTGGTGAGCGCGGCCGGATCCATCGCCCGCAAGGCGGCGAGGTTGGGCGCGTGGAGCGCGGCGGCGAGCGCGACGCCGCTCTCCTCGGCCGACGGCGTGCCGTGGTTGCGCGCCTTCAGCTCCTGGGTCGAGATCATGTAGGAACTTTGCGCGATCGCCTTGGCGAACAGCCCGCGCGCGGCTGGCGAGGCCAACAGATAGAGGACGCTGAGGCCACCCGCCGACTCGCCGGCGATGGTGACGTTCGCCGGGTCGCCGCCGAACGCGGCGATATTGTCCTTCACCCAGTGCAGGGCGGCGATCTGGTCGAGCAGGCCGTAATTGCCCGACAGGCCCTGGGGGGATTCGCCGCTGAGCTCCGGATGGGCCAGCCAGCCGAGCGGGCCGAGGCGATAGTTGATCGAGACGACGACGAGGCGGCGCTCCGCGAGCTTGCGGCCGTCGTACATTGGGTCGCGGCTCGCGCCGCCCCAGAGAGCGCCGCCGTAGATCCAGAAGAAGATCGGCGCATGGCGCGCGTGCGCGGGCGCCCAGATGTTGAGCGTCAGGCAATCCTCGCTCATCGGCGGCGGCGCGGCGGCCGTGTAGATGGTGTTGAGCTTCGACTCCGGCTGGAAACAGGCCGGGCCGAAGGCGGTCGCCTCCCGCACGCCGTCCCAGCGCGGCATCGGCTGCGGGGCGCGCCAGCGAAGCGGGCCGACCGGCGGTCTGGCGAAGGGGATGCCCTTGAAGACGAGGAGATCGCCTTCGGTCGTTCCTTGCAACGCTCCGGCGGGGGCTTTGACGATAGAGGCTGACATGGCCGGGCTCCGCTGGGCAGGCGCCGGGGCGGCAATGAGCATGGAAGCAGCCAGGGCGGCCGCCGCGAGAAGGCGGGTTAACGGGGTCATGAAGGGCTCCCTTCGGCAGCCTGCTGCTCGCGGCGAAGGAGACGCGCCAGCCACAGGAAGATGAGGATTGCGATCCCGTAGAAGGGCGTCAGCGTGTAGAGCGCGATCTGCAGCGCGTGCGGGTGATGATGGGCCGCGAACCAGTCGCTGGCCGCGCCGACATAGGTCGGGCCCAGGCCGAGGCCGATGAAGTTCATCACCAGCAGCAGCAGGGCGCCCGCCATCACCCTCTGGTCCGGCCGCACCTCCTCCTGGACGAGCGCCACCGAGGAGGAGAGGTAGAAATAATTGAGCATCATCGTGCCGACCAGGAAGAGGAGGCAGATCGGCCAGGTCGGCGCCCAGAGGAAGCCGAGATAGAAGGGGAGGGCGAGGGCGAGCGACAAAGCGGGGACCAGGGCATAAGCGGCCTTCGAGCGGCGCGTGGTGAGATCGATCACGCGGCCCGAGACGAGCATGCCGGCGCTCATACCGATGCCGGCCGCCAGCGCGTACCAGATCGCAAGCTGATGGAGCGTCATGCCCTTCTCGCGCATCAGAAAGAGGGTGGTGAAATTGCCGACGCCGTAGGTGATGAATTGGGTGGCGCCGCTGCCGAGCCCGGCGAAGACGAGCGTCGGCCGCGAGAAGAAGGCGCTCATCGACTCCCAGAAGCCGGACCTGGCCGTCGCCGGCCCCGCGGCAGGGGCGTCGAAGGCGCCGCGCCGCGGCTCGCGGACGATCAGCCGCACCGCGACCGCCGCGAACAGCCCGACGATTCCGATCGCGATGAACGCGTCGCGCCAGTTGAAGGCGGCGGCGATCGAGGCGCCGAAGGCGATGCCGAGCGCAACCCCGATCGGCGGCCCGATATTGTAGATGCCCAGGGCCATGCCGCGCCGGCCCGGCGGGAACGTGTCGGTGATGATCGCATAGGAGGGCGGAACGCCGCCCGCCTCGCCGAACCCGACGGTCATGCGCGCGACGACCAATTGCCCGTAATTGGCGGCGAAGCCGCAGGCCATGGTGGCCGCGCTCCAGATCCCGCAGGCGAGCGCGAGGATGGTGACCCGGTTGGTCCGATCGGCCAGCCAGGCGATGGGAATGGCGATGAAGCAGTAGAAGAATGCGAAATAGAGGCCGCTGAGGCGGCCGAGCTGGCCATCCGTGATGTGGAGGCTGTCCTCGATCGGCTTGGCGAGGATGGAGAGGAGTTGCCGGTCGATTAAGTTGAGGACGTAGACCCCGCACAGGGTCCACAGGACAATCCGCGCGCGCCAGCTTGCGGCGGCAGGCGCCCCGGCCGCGGAGCTTTCGGTGGGCTCAGACGTCGCCACGAACCGGCCGCCGGCTTGCGATCTGGGGGCGAGGCTGGATTGCGTCGAGCCGGGCGGCGCGCGCATCGGTCCGGTCCTTCATGCACCTCTCACTTGTCTTATCGGCGCACCATGAAGCCGCGCCGCCGTTCCTGTCAATGGACGTTAACTCACGCGTGAATATTATTCCTGGTGTGAAGACGGTTTGCGATTGCGCACACCGGCGCTTGACGCTCGACCCCGCAGGATCAAAGACCGCTGCCGTGACCAAAACCGCCACGAGACCGCGCCGCCCGTCCAAGAAAGCAGAGCAGCGCGCCGAGACCATGGAGCAGATCCTCGACGTGGCCGAGGAGCTGTTCTCGAAGCACGGGCTGCACGGCGTCACGCTGAAGGATGTCGCCAAGCGTGTCGGCGTCCATCACACCCTGCTCAATTATTATTTCACCGACAAGAAGGCGCTGTTCGACGCCGTGTTCGCGCGCCGCGCCGCGGTCACCAGCGGCCGCCGGATGCAGGTGCTCGACGAATATGATGCCGCGACCGCGGGCAAGCCGACGGTCGAGGGCGCGCTGCGCGCCTTCCTCGACACCGATCTGGATCTCTACATCCAGGGCGGCGAGGGCTGGAAGAATTACGCACGGTTGAGCGCCCAGGTCGCCAACACGCCGCAATGGGGCGCCGAGCTCATGGACGCCCATTTCGATCCGGTCGTCCTGCGCCTGATCGGCCTTCTCGAGAAGGCGCTGCCCGATTGCGATCCGGAGGACGTCTTCTGGGGCTATCATTTCGTCTCGGGCGCGCTGATGCTGACGCTGGCGCGGACCGGGCGCATCGACAAGCTGTCCGGAGGCCGCTGCAAGTCCGAGGATTTCGCCGCCGTGAAGGAACGGATGGCCTCCTTCATGGCCGCCGGCTTCCTCTCAATCTGCAGGGAACGGTCGGAGCGGCGCAAGGACTGAGGCCGGACCTCGAACATTCACTATCTTGTGAGATAATATCTTCCGGGCTATGCCATTGGCTCGTCCGGAGGAGAGCCTGATGTTGCTGAAGAATCGTGTTGCCGTGGTGACTGGCTCCGGCGGCGGCCTGGGCCGCGCGCATGCGCTTTACCTCGCGAAACAGGGCGCGAAAATCGTCGTGAACGATCTGGCGCAGGAGGCTGCCGACAAGGTCGCCGAGGAAATCGAGGCAGCCGGGGGAGAGGCGCTCGCAATCGCGGCGTCGGTGACGGACGAGCCTGCGGTGGCGGCGATGGTCGAGCAGACGATCCGCCGCTGGGAACGCGTCGACATCCTCGTCAACAATGCCGGTATTCTGCGCGACAAGAGCTTCGCCAAGATGACGATGGACGACTTCCGACTGGTGGTCGACGTCCACCTGATGGGCGCTGCGATCTGCACCAAGGCGGTGTGGGAGACGATGCGCGGGCAGAATTACGGCCGGATCGTGATGACGACCTCCTCGTCCGGCCTCTACGGCAATTTCGGCCAGGCCAATTACGGCGCCGCCAAGATGGCGTTGGTCGGGCTGATGCAGACCCTAGCGATCGAGGGGCAGAAATACGACATCCGCGTCAACTGCCTCGCGCCGACCGCCGCGACGCAGATGACGAACGGCATCCTCTCCGAAGACAGCCTGCAGCTGCTCGATCCCGCCAAGGTCAGCCCGGGCCTGCTCGCGCTCGTCCACGAGGATGCACCCACCCGCGCGATCCTGTGCGCCGGCGCCGGCCACTTCGCCCGCTCCTACGTCACCCTGACGGAAGGCCTCCACATCGGGTTCCGCCCGCAGGCGGGCGAGGAGGTCATCCGCGCGTGGGACCGGATATCGGACCCGAACGGCGAGATCGTGCCCGACTATGGCTTTGCTCAGGCGGAGCGAGAAGTTGCAAGCGCCGGGTCTTCCAAAAGCACATTGGCCCGCCGGTCCGCAGCCGGCGTCGAAGCCTGATCGCCTCAACCTTGCTCACGCATTATGCGAAATCGTAAGTCACGGGAATCGCAAGAGAATTTTCGGGCGGCCTCGGGCCGAAGGCCAACAGTTTGTGACATCATCTGGGGCGCCAGCCATTCCAATGACTTAGCCCTGATGCGCCGGTTAGCGCCAGCGCTCCGATGGCTGCTGGAAATAGTGGCGCCAGACGTAGCCCCACGGAATGATGATCGCGAGCAGGATCGGTGGGAGCCCGATCTGCGGCAAGTCTTGCCTCAAGAGCGGTGAGCCGACCCCTGTGAACCACTGCGGCAATCCGAAAGCGAGCAGCCAGACCGTCTTCCACGCGAATTCGAAAAGGAAGAGCGGAAGCATCTTCACCGGGTAGCGAAGCGCGAAAACCGACATCAGCCAAAGGCCGGTGAGGAAAGCCTTGATCATCCCGCGGTCGGTCGCGCCGGCGTGGATCAGCATCTTCGGATAACTGAGCAAACCTGCGACGGCGAAAAAGAGAGCGATTGCGCGCAGAACGTGCAGCCGCCACCGCGCAATGTCGCCGTCTCCCCCTCCGCTCATGTGCGCTCGCGCGAAGGCGGCGATGGAAGTCACGTCGGATCTCCTCAGGCGGGCGCGCTATTCGTCAGCGCCAGGGCGCGCCTGATCGCTTCACGTAATGACGGTAAACATAGCCCCATGGGATCACGAGCGGCATCAGGATGACGCCAAGGCCGATGTTGAAACAATCCTCGGCAAAGGTCGGCGGCAATTGGCCGGCGGACCATTGCGGCAGGCCATAAGCGACCATCCAGATGGATTTCCAAGCGAACTCGAACATGAGCAGCGGAAGCATCTCGAGCGGGTATTTGAGGCCGACGAACGCCAGCACCCACACCGCGCCGAGCAGGCTCGGGATGACGCCCCGGCTGATCGCCGGGTGAATGACAAGGTCGGGCACGATCATCCCGCCAAGCCCGATCACGAGCAACAGATAGGCCGCGCGCAGAACATAGATGCGGACAAGCGAGACATCCGGAGCGACGTTCGCCTGCCGGGCTTCGATCCTCGCGGCGTCGTGAGTGGTCGCAATCATGCTGAACTCCTTGGCTAGGAAGCTTCGCGAACTTGTCCGGAGCCGAAGACGGACTCCGGAACGAATTCCAGAATGTCGCCCGGCTGGCAGTCGAGCGCGTCGCAGATCGCTGCGAGCGTCGAGAAGCGGATGGCGCGAGCCTTGCCGGTTTTGAGGATCGAGAGATTGGCAAGCGTGATATCGATGCGCTCGGCGAGCCCGGTCAGGGTCATCCGCCGGTCGTGGAGCAGGTCGTCGAGCTTGACGACGATGGCCATGTCAAACCGTCCCTTCGAGGTCTTCACGCATCACTGTGCCTTCGGCGAAGACGCGTGCGAGGACGAAGGTCAGGATGACCGCCAGCCAGCCGCTGGTTGAAAAGCCGGCACCGAGATGAAGGGGATGCCCGGGCGTCGAGACGGATTTGCCGATAAGACCGATGACGAGGCTGAGCAGCTGCAGTCCGAGCAGAATCCAGGCGATCGCCTGAAGACGGTCCGCATTCGCGGCGACGAAGGGATCGCCGGCGCGCACCGTTTGGACCATCGCCACCATCCGCCTGAGCATGGCGAGATTGAGTGGGACGGCAACGAGGCCGAAGGCCGCGAGCGCGCGCATGCCCATGATCAGCGAACCGGAATACGCCGACGCTGGAACGCCGAGAGCCGTCATGGTCCATCGTTCGGCGGCAATCATGCCAACGAGGATCGCGAGGATGGTTGCGCCGTAGATCCAGTTCAGGACGATCAGGATGCGCAGGACGACGTAGGCGATCGGCAGCGCTGTAGATGACGGAGCGGGCATCGATTGGCACTCACGAGGGAGATATCGATAAACGATATATCAATTATTGAAAGTCGACAAGATATTTATCGACCCTCAATAAACGTCTTCCCGCGATGACCTGAAGTTTCGCTGCATGGGCGCCGGTGCGGCCAGTCCATGCGGATCAGTCTTCACCCACGCTGAGAGGCCAGAGAGGGAAACGTAACCACCGGAATTCACGCCGGAATTTTCTGCGAGAGAGCCCACGAAGGACATGAGTTCGAATCATCATCCGGGGCGTCAGCCACTTCAATGGCTTCAGAGGAATCCCGAGCTGGCCGAAAGCGGACATTCCCGAGTGGCTGGCGGGACTTATCCGGATACCTTCAGCCGGCAAGCTTGGCCAAGCACTTCTATCGACAGCCGATGTCCGACGGTCGAGGAACGCGCCACGCCGACACCGACTCATGCAAACCAAACTTCACCAGGTTCGAGCGGCAGCCTTAACTGGTTATGTGGAGGTCGCTCTCTCAGTCGGGCTCGACCCCTATGAGATGCTGAAACGGGCAAAGATCAGCCGGGCCGCCCTGTCCGATACGGAAAACCGGCACTCGGCAGATGCAGTCGTGGAGCTACTCGAAGAATCGGGCCTTCGCTCGGCTTGCGAAAGTTTCGGGCTCCTCATGGCGGAATCCCGCACATTCGCGGACCTCGGGCCGCTCAGCTTGTTGCTCCAGCATGTTTTCACTGTCGGCGACGTCGTGCGCGCGTTGATTCAGTACCGCCGTTTGATGAACGACATCATCACCCTCGAGTGCGAGGAAGGCGGCGAAACCAGCGTCATCCGCTGGATCATTGCGCCGGGATACAACAGGCCTCAGGTCGTCGACCTTGTCATGGCCGTAGGATACCGGGTGCTCAGCGCCTCCTCGGCTGGCCGCTGGGCTGCGGACACCGCCCATTTCGTTCACGCGGCCCCGTCGGACCTGAAAGCCTTCCGCCGCATCTTCGGGATCAGGCTCGAATTCAACAGCGCGTTCAACGGTTACTCGTGTTCACGCGAGGCGCTTCAATGCCGCACGGTTGCACCCGGAGCGAAAATGGCGGGCAACGCCCGCAGGCTCTTGAGCCTGGTCCCACCTCCATCGGACGCCGTGCCGGCAACCGACCGAGTCCGGCACGCCCTCGCTGTGCTGATCCCATTAGGCAGGGCGACACTCACGGCCGTCTCGGCCGATCTCGGGGCGAGTCCACGGACTCTCCAACGTTTGCTTATTCTCGAGGGATCGAACTTCGCTTCGCTTTTGAATGAGGCACGAAAGGATCTGGCGCGCTACTACCTTGTCGCGTCGTCGCACCGGGTCGGTGTCATTGCCGAACTTCTGGGATACGCGTCCACAGGCTCTTTCAGCCGCTGGTTTGTGTCACAGTTCGGAAGGCCTCCGCTGGGATGGCGGCAGACCGATGCCAAGGCTGCTCAACCAAAAAATTCGGAGAGCGCAGCCCAGGAGACCGGCTTGGCTGACGAATTCCCCAGATACTTCAGAGCGTCGCCGGCTGATTTTTAGCGTCCCGCCACAAATGCGGCGCCTCCTGAGAAAGAGGCGGGCTATGTGCCTTTCTATGCGACGATATGCGGCGGAAGAGAAGTGAGCGCGGCATAAGCCGCTTCGGCGCATCTGATGAAGTCAGGATAACGCCACGCCAGGTCGTCGAAAGCAACCAGGTCGCCTAGTTTTACAGTGATCCGGCGATCAGGATCGCGTCCCGCGAGGCGAGCCGCCATTCTTGCTAGCACCTCGATATCAGCCTGTCTTTGTTGCTCGTCCATGGTGCGACGGACTAGAACGGTGGCCACTCCGACGTTTCCCGATCGGCGCCAGGAAATTCCCATATGGCGCCATTCGCAGCTGCGGCGGCCCGCCGAGCAGCGATATCCCGTCTCGGCTCGTGCGGAACTGGAGAGTGCCCGCGTGCACCCCTTCCTTCCGGAGATTGGCAGAAAAGCAGGGAGCTCTGTCATTCTTCAGCCGCGCCATCTGACTTGTGCGTCGTCAGATCGTTTGGGACATCTGGCGGTGTAGATCAGTGGAGCGTTGGCCTCATCTGGGGGGTTGATGTTTAGGCGGCGAGCTTGCGGTGCTGCAAGCGCCGATGTTCGATGGTCTGTCGTTTGATGCGGGCG
>DATBDY010000021.1:0-8956 GCA_036269695.1 Allosphingosinicella sp.
GCCACCGCCGAAGCGCCGCCGCCGAAGCCTGCGCAACCCGAGCAGGCGATCATCATCACCGGCCGGTCGCTCACCGATACGGAGCGGGCGCTGCGCGACTGCCTCGCCCGCAAATGCCCGCCGAACGAAGATATCGACGCCTCGCTCGCCCATGCGGAGAATCTGTTCGTGGCCGGGCGATATCGGGACGCGCGCGGGGTCGCGCTGGCGGCGATCGGCCGCAACAGCCGCTACCGGAAGACTTATCCGGTCGACGTCTCCGACCTCTACCGCGCCAATGCGCGCCTCGCCGCGCACCTCGGCGAAGGAAAGGATTTCGCGTTTTCGATGACCGAGATGCATCGGACGCTCAGCGATGCATTTCCCAAAACGGATGCGCGGGTGATCGATGCCGATCTCGAATGGGCCGATATGTATGCCTCATTCGGGCGGCTGGACCGCGCGCGGCAGGTGCTCCACGATGCGGAGCGGAAGGCGGAAGCGGCCGGCCGGCCCGACCTCGCCGGCATCGCCCGAGTCCGCGACGCCTGGCTCTTCCAAGTGGGCGGCGAGACCTGGCTCGCGCGACAGGCGCTCGAGAAGCTGGCGGCCGACCGTTCGGCGTCGGGACGGCTCCAGCATGTCGCGGCGCTGGTCCTGCTGGCGCGGCTCGACCGGACCGAGGGCAAGCTCGACAGCTCGAGCGCACTGATCGACGAGATGCGGATGCTCCATTCGAAGAAGCCGCTCCTGCTCTCCGCGCCGAAGGTGGAGATGTCCCCGCGCATTGCCGAGAATGGCGACACGCAAGGCAATACCGATCCCATGGGTAACATCGCCCCGCTGGTCGAGGCCGGTTCGACGACGCGGCTGATGCCCACCGACACGTTCGAGGACCGCTGGATCGACGTGGGCTTCTGGGTGACGGCCGACGGAAAGGTCAGCGACGCCGAGATCCTGCGGAGCAAAGGGCAAGCGAACTGGAGCACGCAGCTGATGCGGTCGATCGCGGGGCGGGTCTATTCGCCGATCGAGGCGGCCGTGTACCGGGTCGAGCGCTACAGCTACACCTCGCGCTACATGGACGTGACCGGTTCGCACATGCGGCAGCATTCGCCCAATGCGCGGATCGAATATGTCGACCTGACGCCTGACCAGCCGGCCGGAACACGCTGAGCGAGCCCTAGCGGCCGCTCGCGTCGCGCGACTGGCTGAGCGCCTTTATGTCCTGGGCGGCGCGGGCGCGCTCGGCGCGCGCTTCCTCCACCGCCGCCTGCTCCTTGGTGCAGAAGGCGCTCTGGGTCTCGTCGAGGCCGGAGGCGCGGTCGATGCAATAGCCGAGCGCGACGCTGCGCGGGATCATGTCGAACGGCTCGATCGACGAATCCTTGCGCGCGATCGCCACCTTGAGCTGCTGGAAGAAGGTGAGCCAGTTGCGCTTCGCCCTCGCCTCCTCGACCGCCTTCGGATCGGCGCCGGCGCCCTCCGGCACCTTCACGTCGAGCCGGGCGAGCGGCACCTTGGCGAGGCGCGCCTGCGCCTCGTCGAAGCGGCCGAGCTCGCGCAGGGCATTGATCGCGCGGCCCTCCATGCCGATCCAGTCGATGTCCGCGGGCGCGGGCGGGACCTTGGCCGATTGCTCGGCGAGCTCGCCGAGATAGCGGGCGCGCAATTCGGGCTTGCCCTCGGCCTCCCAGGACGCCTGGAGCAAGGCCCACAGATAATCCTCCGGGCCGACGCCCATCTGCCGCATCAGCCAATAGGCACGATAATATTGCGTGTCGGTCTTGCGCAGCGCCTGGTAATCGTCCGCGGCGACGAGCGGCGCCAGGGTCTTCACCTCGTCGTCGGTATAATCCTTGTAGAAGATGAGCCCGTTGCCCGGGCATTCCGGGAGTGGCGCCGGCGCCGCCGAGGTGCCGTAGGGTTTGCCGTCGGGCCGCATGCCGAGCGCGGCGCTGGAGACCGGCTGACGGTAGGTGAAGGTCTCGCCGCCGATCGGGCAGGTCATCGCCTTCGCGACGGTCGGCGTCGGCGCGGCGAAGGCGGATGGGGCCAGAAGGAGGGCGGCGAAGGGGGCAAGCAACAGCGAACGCGTCATCATCGTCTCCGGAACTCCGGTCGGTCGGAACGCCGCCTTCTTACAGGCTCGAAGCTCAGGTCGCCACCGCCGGCGCGACGAGCGGAAAGCGGGGGATCGCCGCTTCGAAGCCGCGACCGTCGGCGCCGACCATCCGGTAGCGGCCCTCCATCCAGCCCGTCGGCGTATTGAGCGGGCAGCCCGACACATAATCGAAGGCGGTGCCGGGCTCGATCACCGGCTGCTCGCCGACCACGCCTTCGCCCTGGACGTCGTGGCGGCCGCCGCGGCCGTCGCTGATCGTCCATTCGCGGCTGACCAGCTGGACCGCCTGGCGCCCCTCATTTTCGATGCGGACGTGATAGGCCCAGAACCAGCGGCCGCGCGCCGGCTCCGACTGCTCGGGAAGGAAGCTGACGGCGACGCGGACGGTGACGTCCCTGGTGGTGGCGCTGTGCGGAAAAAGGCTCTTCACAAGCACTTCCCCTCTACTGGTCAGCCGCTTGCGTCAACCGCGCCCGCGCCCGAGCGGCAGCCCCGCGCAACTTGACAGCAACGCCTCCCCGCCCATATGCGCCGGGCCTTCGCAAGGCCCCTTCGTCTAGCGGTCCAGGACGTCGCCCTCTCACGGCGAAAACACGGGTTCGAGTCCCGTAGGGGTCACCAGCGTTCGATCGCGACGAAGAAAGCCACCACGCGACCTGGAGGGCTGTCGGGCGTCATCGTCGAACAGCCGTATCCGCTCGTGGAATATCTGTTATTGCGCCGGCCTGCCGGAGATTGGCCGCCGATGAACTGGATCGTCCCCGCCACCGCGCTGATTCTCGCCACGTCCGCGGCCGGCCAGCCGCAGGCCGGGGATCCCGCCTCGTCGGTCAATCCGTTCATCGGCACGACCAATGGCGGCAACGTCTTTCCGGGCGCCGTCCTCCCGTTCGGTATGGTCTCGTTCAGCCCCGAGGAGGTGCCGTTGCCCGGCAGCCGCCTCGTCGTCGCGGCGCCGGGCGGGTATGAGTGGCGGTCCAACGGCGTCCGCGGCTTCGGCCTGGCCCACGTCTCCGGCAGCGGCTGCGCGGGCGCGGGCGGCGACATCCCGGTGATGCCGGTGACGTCAGAGGTCAGGACCTCGCCGTCCGCCGCCGGCGCCGCCAATCTCTACGCCGCCTATCTCGATCATTCGAAGGAGAAAGCGAGCCCCGGCGCCTATTCGGTCGAACTCGGCAACGGCGTCGCCGTCGACCTCTCCGCGACCCTGCGCACCGGAATCGCCCGCTTCACCTTCCCGAGCCACAGGCCCGCCAATTTGCTCTTCCGCACCTCCGACACCGAGGTCGGTTCCAGCGACGCCGGCATCCGCATCGATGCCGCGCACCGAATTGTTTCGGGCAGCGTCACCAGCGGCAATTTCTGCGGCTATCTCTCGCCCGACCGGCGGCAGAGCTATTACACACTGCACTTCGTCGCCGAGTTCGACCAGGACTTCACCGCCGGCGGTACCTGGACCAACGATGTCGTGACTCGCGGCGGTACCGAAGCCCATGGCGGCACCGGCTACGGCAAGGACGGATTTCCAGTCCCTGGGAAAGGCTCGGGCGGCTGGATCAGCTTCGATCCGGCCAAGGTCCGAACGGTCACGATGCGGGTCGGCATCTCCTATGTGGACGAGGCGGGGGCGCGGGCGAATTTGGAGCGCGAGAGCCCTGCAGGGACGACGCTCGAAGCCGCACAGGCTGCCGCCCGCGCGGCGTGGAACCGGGAACTCGGACGCATCGCCATCACGGGCGGCAACCCCGACGACCGAACCGTCTTCACCACCGCGCTCTATCACGCGCTGATCGATCCGAGCATCGTCAGCGACGTCGACGGCCGCTATGCCGGCATGGACGGCCAGATCCATCGCCTCGCTCCGACCCAGACCGCCCAATATGCCAATTTCTCCGGCTGGGACGTCTATCGCTCGCAGCTCCAGCTCGTGACCTTGGTCGAGCCGAAAATCGGCTCGGACATCGCCCAGTCGCTGCTCAACCAGGCCGACCAATTTGGCGGCCAGTGGGATCGCTGGACCCATCTGACCGGTGCGACTGGCGTGATGAACGGCGATCCCGCCGCGCCGGCAGTGGCCGCCATCTATGCCTTCGGCGGCCGCGGCTTCGATGTCCGCCGCGCCTACCGCTCGCTGCTCCAGGCCGCGACCATGCCGACCGCCCGGGACCTCAGCCGCGCCGGCTGCCCCGTCCTCTGCGTCGGCGAGCGGCCCGGTCTCGATCAGTGGCTGAAGCTGCATTACATGCCGGTCGGCGCGCCGGGCTGGGGTTCGGCCGCCGACACGCTGGAGCTTGCCGCCGCCGATTTCGGTCTCGCGCAGCTCGCCCGGATGCTTGGCGACAAGGGCAATGAGCGCGGCTTCCTCGCTCGCGCCGGCTGGTGGCGCAATCTGATCCCGCCGCACGCGGCCTACATCCAGCCGCGCCGCGCCGACGGCAGCTGGCCGGCCTTCGATCCCACCTCCGACGACGAATATGTCGAAGGCAGCGGCGCCCAATATCGCTGGATGGTGCCGTTCGATCCCGCCGGCCTGTTCGAGGCGCTCGGCGGACGCGATAAGGGGCTCGCCGCGCTCGACGCCTTCTTCCACGATGCGGAGGGCCGCTGGGCGGTCACCAAGGCCGGGCCGCTCCATGCCGAGCTCGACAACGAGCCCTCGATCGCCTCGCCTTGGCTCTACGATTTCGCGGGCGCGCCGTGGAAGACGCAGGCCGCCGTGCGGGAGGCCATGCGCCGGATCTGGACGAACAGCCCGAACGGCATCTCCGGCAACGACGATCTCGGCGAGATGTCGTCCTGGTACGTCTGGTCGGCGATGGGTCTCTACCCGCTCTACCCGGGCCGCGCCGACCTGGTGATCGGAAGCCCACTCTTCCCCGAAATCCGCATCGACCGCCCCGGCGCCGCGATCCACATCGTCGCGGACGGCGCCACCGCCGACGCGCCCTACGTGCACGGCCTGAATGTCAACGGCCGCGACACCAGCCGCCTTTGGCTTCCCGAGGACTTCATTCGCCGCGGCGGCGCGTTACGTTTCTCGCTCTCGTCCGTGCCCGACGAGCATTGGGGCGCCGCGGCGGCGGACGCTCCGCCCTCCTACGGACCGGGGAAATGACCGGATTCATGGTGCGCGCAAGACCCGCGCGCAGCCGGCCTCTCGTCAACCGGCCTCGCGACGTCTCGGGTGCTAGCGTTGGCTGGCCGGCGTCCCCACGACGAGTCCGTCCAGCTCATCGCTTGCCACGATCTAGCAGGACAGCCGGCTGTTTCCCGAACAGGAAATCGAGCATATCATGCTCTTCTTCCTTGGCCGGCACGATCAGCGCGACCCATTTCGGATCCGCGTAGACGTGACAGGTTGCGCAAGCCATTGCGCCTCCAAAGTTTGCGTCGATGCCGGGAATCCCGTTGCGAACGGCCCCTTCCATGATGCTCAGGCCGGGTTCGACGTCCACCGCGCGGCGGGTCCAGGTTGATCGATATAGGTAATTTTGACCATCATCCATCCTGACCGTCAGACCGCCCCCGCCGAGGGGCTGGTCGTCGTCGAGCTGTCGACCCTCGGCGGGGATCCTGAGGTCGCGCGGATGATGGGGGAAGACATACGCTTCCACTCCGATAACGAGCCGCGGCGGCGCTTCGTCTTCCTCGGCAAGGCGGCGATCTATTCGGCCGGCACCACCTTCATGAGCTTCTTCGCCCGCGAGAACCGCTATCTCACCCGCGGCACCCGCCTGATGGTGCATGAGCGGCACCTCACCCGCACGATCGCCATTGACGGCCCGCTGACCGCCTGTCCGCCGGTGCTCGAAGCGACGCTCAACGAGATCCGTGCGTCGATCGCCATCCAGAACGAAGGGTTCGAAAATCTCGTCCGCGGGCCGAAGGTCTCGCTCGAGGAGGTTCTCCGCCGCGCCGCCTCCAACTGGTATGTCGAGGCCGCCGAAGCGCAGGCGCTCGGCCTCGTGCGTGCTGAACTCAGCACGGACGCTTCGACATAAGATCATTGGGCTCGTGGCCCAGCGCGGCCGTCTACCGTCGCGTCAGCTTGCCCGTTCTGCAAGTTCCGTTTCCAGCTCGGCGACGAGTTGCTCAACCGGCTGCGGCGGAGAAACCGCGTCTCGAGAGAGCTCCCGCCGAGCGTGGTGAAGCAGGTCAGTCCAATGCGAAACCGTGTCGGCGTGCACCGGGTGTCCCCGCAGTCGGCGTGCGCTCCGAACGGCAGCTACGAGATTGTCCTGGACGCTACCGTGCAATTGCATCGCGCGAGCCTAGCTAAGTGGGGAGCCGTTCATGCCCATGTTACGTCAGTTCATCCCAGGAGTCCCGACAGGATCCACGAACGGCCGAACACATCGGCAGCGCGTCGCACCGCCCGGAAACTGATGGATGGAGTTGGTCTTCGCCTGATTCGCGCGGTCGGGTCCCGATCAGGGCGCGCCGACGCGCTTCGCTGCCGCGAAGCTGTTGTATTCTCTCATTCGCGGCCCTGTAATGATGACCGTGGCCAATCGGAGTCGTCGCTAGGAACGGTGCGGCCTTCGCAGGCCCGGGGCCTATGTCGGAATCCGCCCCTTATTAAGGCTGCGGCCGCCGGTGAGAGAGGAGAATCGGAATGCTCTTCATGATTTTCGTTCAGTGTCAGCCCGGCAAGGCTACCGAAGTTGGAATAGCGCTAGCCAAGAAAGGGGTTCCTGAAATCGAGGAAATCTATTCCATCAGCGGCGAATGGGACCTCATGGTGAGGACCCGGTTCACAAAAGGCCACAATTTCGAAACCGATGTGCTCGAGACGGTTTTTGAGGACCAATGGGAGAAGATCAGACGCACGCAAACCGTGATTGCCTACCGGGTATACAACCCGGACGATGCTTCATGGGAATGAACGCGGCTTCCCATTTAGCCTCCCCTTTGTCCCTCCAGGGTCCGGACGATCAGATCGGGCAGCCGCGCGATACCCACCAAGCGACACCCGCGCCCAGCACCGCGCCGATGAGCATCCGCCATAGCGGCACTTGGGCCGGCGTCGGCGGGGATGAGGGCGCGGCCCATTTCTTGCTGCCGGTCACCATCGGGCCGACCAGATTGTCGCGCTTCACCACGAGGTAGAAAAGGATCGCCACGACGTGCAGCGCCACTAGGCACAGCAGGGCGTCGAACAGCTTGTCGTGCCACCAGCGCGCGGCATCGGCGCGGTCGTAGGAGACGAGAGAGGTCAGCGGGCCGGACTCGATTCCGTCGACGTCTTGCGTGAACAGGCCGACGAACACCTGTGCGGACAACAACCCGAGAAGGGCGACGACGCTCCAGCCGCCGAGCGGATTGTGACCGACGATCGGCTCACCCTCTTTCGAGAACAGCCGCCGCACATAACCCGCGACCGAGCGCGGCCCTTTCACAAAGCCCGAGAACCGCGCCGTCTCGCTGCCGGCAAAGCCCCAGAAGATGCGGAAGACGAGCAGCCCGAGGAGGATGTAGCCGAGCAGCTTGTGGGTGCCGATGTCGTCCTTCTTCCAGGTCCACCAGAGCGCCGGCAGCAGCAGCACGAAGCTCCAGTGGACGACGCGAATCGGCAGGTCCCATAGCTTGACGCGCCGAACCGAGCGATCCTCCGTCCCCGCGTCCACCATCTCAGTCCCTCTTCCGGAATGTGTCGTGACAGGTTTTGCACGTCGGCCCGAGCGCCGCGGCGGCGGCCCTCGTGCGCGCCAGATCGCCCTTCGCCGCAGCCGAGTCCAGTGCGCTCGCCGCGACCAGGAGAGAAGCGGCGTCCCGCTTGAACTCGGGAGCACGCTGCCAAATCGCCGGCTGCACCTCGATCTTCACTCTCAGTCCGTGGGATGCTGCCCGGGCCGCTGCGGCAGGATCGCGATCAGCAGGATGATGGCGATGGCGAGCACAGCGGAGGCGACGGGCCGGCTGAGCTCGAGACCGCCCTTTGCGACCGGCTTGTCGAGATAGTCGCCGACGGTGGCGCCGAGCGGTCGGGTCAGGATGAACGCCGCCCAGAACAGGAAGACGTGGCTGATCCGCGTCCAGAAATAGAGCGCCGCCAGCACCGCCAGCCCGGCGCCGAACACGAGCGCGCCGCCGCCATAGCCGAGCCCCGCATCCGCGATCCAGTCGCCGAGCGCGGTGCCGAGCGTCTGGGAGAAGGTGATCGTGACCCAGTAGAAGATCTCGGCCCTCGGCCCGACGACCGTGTTCACCGACACGGTGCCGAGCGTCTTGTACCAGGCGAACAGCGACAGCAGCACGCAGGCGAGGAGCACGAGCGATCCGCCCGGATAGCCGACGCCGAGCGAGCGGTCGGCGAAATCGGCGAGGGTGGTGCCGCAGGTGGTCGAGGCGACGATCGTCGCCCAGTAGAGCCAGGGGTTGAACCGCCGCGCCCGGATCTGTGCCCAGACGAACAGGAGCAGCAGAACGGCGAAAATGCCGGTGCCGATCAGATAGCCGTTGGGGTTCGCCTCGGAGGTGGTCTCGCCGAGCCAGGTCATCGTCACCGTGTCGCCGCCGGTCTCGCCGAGCGTGGTGGCGAGAATCTTCATAATCCAGAATAAGGCGGTAATCATGGGGAGCTTGCTCATTCTTCTCCTTCCCCCGAAAGAAGACTGGACGCACTGACTATTCAGTATCAGTGCGTGGTTGCTCGATGAGCTCGACGTCATTGAGGACCTCACCACGAGCATCCACGATCAGAGTTAGCGCCCGGCAAACTGTCGATAAGCGCAGTTCAAGTTGGGAGAAACTCAACCGGTCGGGTGACCAACCGTGGAGTGGGGGCCACGCCCCTCCCGGCTTCGTCAGCGTCGACGGTAGGATCGCTACACTTACTCGATGACCCGGAGT
>DATBDY010000024.1:0-165112 GCA_036269695.1 Allosphingosinicella sp.
ACGTACATCAGCACCACGAGGCGGATCACCTCGGGCGATGAATTGAAGCAGCGGAACGGGCTCGGAGCTTTGCGGGGACGGGGCATCGCAGCCCCCTGCCCTCACATCCTTACGAACCGGTGCATTTGGTCTGACAAAGCCACTTGAACGTATCAGATGTCACGATTGGGGGACAGACGTATAGCCATTGGTCCGGCCATGTTGCCGTATGGACGTCGTGGCGCTGCTCGGGCGGAATGTACGCCGCAAGCGTATCGCGCTCGGGATCTCACAGGAGCAGCTGGCGTTCGAGGCCGGGATGAAACGGAGCTATCTGAGCGAGCTTGAACGCGGAAAGCGGAATCCATCTGTGCGAGCTTTGGGTCGCCTTGCAGGCGCGCTAGGTGTCGCGCCGGCTGCGTTGCTCGATGAATGACAGACACTCTAGGAGTGACCACCCTCAAGTTCGCTTTCCGTCACGTCCGAGCGCACGGTTGCGCGTGCGCAATAGCAAGACCCGTGATATGCACAAATCCTGGTGCTAGCGACTGCTCAAGGGTTTGTGGGCGCACTCGCGTATCGGCTACTTGCAAGATGTCGAGGGGGATG
Organism: Allosphingosinicella sp.; assembly: GCA_036269695.1. Lineage (GTDB taxonomy): Bacteria > Pseudomonadota > Alphaproteobacteria > Sphingomonadales > Sphingomonadaceae > Allosphingosinicella. Next base: position 589 of record DATBDY010000024.1, read on the forward strand.
CAGGATTGGTCCACTATAGACAAAAGGCAGGGTCTCGACCGCAGCCGATTGTGGCTGATGCGCCCGGTGCCAAAAGTTTGGCAAGATGGGCACTTGCCTGCTACGGCTTAATAATATTGTCTCTTGTCCATTTGGACGGAAAATCCAACTACCTTCACAAATGGGAAGCCCGCTACACTTACGATCGGCAGGTAGAGGAGCGATTGGCGTCTACTGCCGGACTTCTCCAAGCTTTCGATAGGCGAGACGCGGCGTTCACCAAATTCGCGACGGGAGCCTTCATCAACTACGAAGACCTGCGGTGCCCCAAGCTGCGCCGGCCGCCGTCTCGATGTCCAAGAATATCCCCCGTATCTTGGAGTATGTTTTCAAGCGTACAGGCCGCAAGTGTGTTCCCTATCTACTTCGGAGGAGAAGACACACAATACGAAGTGTCATTCGTAGAAACACTCGACCCGTTAGTTCATAGATACGTGCTGTCGAAGGCCAGGGACCGGGAGTCCGAACGTGGCGCCATAGTGCGGGCATTGGAGCATGACAGGTTACAGAAATTTGCAGTGCCGCCTGAAGAGCTAACTTCTTTCATTGAAGCTTTGCGCCGCCTGCCTCGCGATATTAAAACTCGTAGCCGAATTGCGATGTGGGGCTTATTTGACCGGCCGCCGAATCAATTATTTAAAAACGATCTTGGCGAAGAACCGGAAGAGCCCAGACGTGAATCTTTTGCCTCTATTGAAAGCGGCTCCTCTTCACCCAGCATGTATGATTTCCAACTAAAAATGTTCCATCTGATTGATCTGCATAAGAGCGACCCTGATCTAACAGCCTATGTGAGTTCACTAAGCACGCAAGCCTTCGAGAGATCCGTCACGGGAGAGGCACCTTCCACCGGCACCCCGACGCTCAACATTGGTGGCGTTAACGCCGATTTATTGCAGCTTTCCATGCTCGCACCGCTTGCGCTGGCGGCAGCGTACGCTGTGTTCTGCGTAAGTTACGTTCAAGCTCTTCCGGGTATGGTTTCATCAGCGCCAGATATCTTGTTTCCGGTTTACGGGCGCGCCCTTAGCGGTGAAAAACTCAAGGGCGCTAGCAAGGTTAGCTCGAATCTCCCATGGCTGGTATTCGCATCGCTCCCTGTCGGTGTGATCCTCGTCGGCGCCTTGGAGGCGACGTGGCCGTTGCGCGTTGGAGAAGGTTTCTACTTCCGAGATGAAGTGTGTAGTTTTCTACAGACTACGAGAGGCTTTCCGCCGCGATTCAATTTACGTTGTGGCGGCTCGGCTTGGCTTACGCCACTGTGCTTGACGTTGGTGACAGCTTTGACGCTATGGGTGACGGGCCAAGAACGGAATTTCGTAATCAATAATGATCGCCCGTCTTGGATGGCCGCATCGGGCGTATCCTTTGCAGTTGTACTGGGCACACTCTGGTTCGTTGTATTTCACTTGAATGCTTGGCCGCGGCAATTTTTCACCGAGTCGGACCCGTGGTTCCTTTTTGGGTCGGTGAACTACTGGAGTGTCCCGCTTGTCATAGGCATTTTGATGATTGGTGGCTTGCGGAACGCTCGCTTAACGGCGCTGTGCGCCGTGGCGCTGCTATTCGCCTTACCCCCCTCTCTAAAGGCGATAATAGAGCCAACCACCCACTCCAGCAAGTAATCCAAGGCGGAAGGCGGCGGTGGAGGCGTGATGTTGAACGGGCGGCACTGAGTGTCCCTCCCAATCGATGAAGCCGGTTGGGTAGGCGAATGGCTGCGAGACGCCGCGATGGACAACGCTTCCCAACCTTCGGCCATGCCGCGACTGATTAACCTCGATATGCGAGTTGTACCACGTAAGTGACTAGCGCGAAGCGAGGCGAGCGTATTGCAATCTGCAATTGACTGCAAAAAGCTCGTCTGCGGTTGCTACTCACGGGCGCCACCTTAGCAAGATCAATATGCGGCCGCGTTGTAGTAATCTTGGGGCGGTCTGAAGCGATCCGTCCTGATGACACGTTCAAACCGGCGCAGAGATCGTACCCAGGAGGGGTTTGCCGGGTTTTTTGGTGCAACCATGAAACCAGTCGTCGAGCCAAGACAAAACTCTCGCATTCAGATCGACCTCCTCGACGGAGTCGGGCAGCCAAAGTGAGAACGCTCGCCGCCATGCCTTAACATGCTCTTCGGCTATCGCTTCAGCCGCATCCCATTCAGGCTGCATCTTTTTCAAACGCGCGAACAAGCGTTGCCTGCAGCGAACAAATGCGGTGTGGCTGGGTGTGAGGGTCACCTGCGCGTCATTGCTGTCAACGGCTACCCTAAACCAATATCCGAGGAACGAGAATCCTTGCTGCACATCCAGACACTTGAGGTATCTGAAGCTTAGCGGCCCGCCATTTAGTTCGGCCATTCGCTTCGCTAGGGTCTTCGCGATCGCATTCGCATCCGGCGGGGCACAAGCGCCTATGATACCGTCGTCGACGTATATCACCTTCCCCAAGTCTCCGGTAACGTGCCGGAGTTCCCGTCCGAGAAGCGCGCTTGCTATTTTGCCGGATGCGCTCGCACCCTGCGAAAGGCCTTGGCGAGCCGCTTCAGCTTTCCCTGTTGGTCCCTTTTTGAACAGGGTAGCTCTTCTGTTGAAGAAGAGCGTGTGGTTTAGCACCGGGGTCGGGATTCGCACCCAGCCTAGATGCTTTGGCTTCACGGACGGAAAGTAGTCTTCGATGTCGAAGGCGACGATGGCTCGTGCGCCCTCCTGCTCGATCATGTTTTTGACCCGCAACACGGCAGCATCCCTGCCTTTGCCAGCGATGTTGAATTCGTCAGAAGGCTCGCCGAAGCGCGCGTTTAACACCTGCCCTAGCAGTCTCTGCCGGCATCTTATCGAGCGGCTCGGTGATGTCACGACCCTGCAGGAGCCATCGTGCTTACGCTGGAGGTGGACGACAGACACCTCGCCGCACTTCCGGAACAGATCGAGATGCTGGGCCCGGGCTTGCAATTCTGCGAATGAGACCGGCGCCGTTGGCGTTTGCAGATGATGCTCGCGGATTACAGCGCAGAAGCGCCCACCAAAGCCGCGGAGAATAGCGCTCTGAAGCTTGAGTTCGGCTTCCCTCCGTTCACCTTCCCTGTGGCGACGAAGTTTTTCTAGCCGACCGAAATGATGATTCATAAGCTGGATGGCCTCGGCCAACTCCTTTTGCGTCCACGATGACAGGCACGCAGTTCGCCTAATGGCTTTCTCGCAGAAGCTTCGCTCTTGTTTATTCGGGTGCATGGTCACTACTCCCGGAGGTCATTTGAGGGTTCGCCCACACTGTCGGCAGCCGCACCAGGAGCTTCATAGCTTTGACCGCCTCAAATGCGGTCTCGAGTGAAATCCCTTGACCGTATTGCGAGCTCACGGCTCCATCGCTGTGGCCGATGATTCGATCGATGACGTACTGTTGCTGTGTGGCGTTCTTGAACGCGTCCTCAGCGTTGTGGCGGAAGCTGTGGAAAGTGATGGTGCGGTCGGTTAGTCCCGCTTTGTCCATGAACCGCGCGAACCACTTCGAAAACACCGTCGACGCTTGGCCATCTTGACCATACTTGATTTCCGCGAACAGGCGCTTTGATCGCCTTTTCACGGATCTCCGCCGGTGAACGAATTCGGGGAACCCAAGAGCGATCAGATCCGGGTGAAGCGGGACTCGGCGATGTGCGGCGTCCGACTTCAGCCGCTTCCCTTCGGCAGCCGACCCGTCGCTGGTTTCATCCGTGATCTCGACAAAGGGAATGTCCGCGTCGAGGTTCACGTCCTGCATGTACAACTGGACGATCTCACCAAGGCGTGCCCCGGTGTAGTAGCCTAAGACAGGTATCCAGAATCGGTCGTCCTTTTGGACAACGGTGCCTGGTTCGAATCGTCTGCCGGCGGACTTACAGCCGCTGTAGAGAGGCGCTTTGAAGAGCAGCTCAAGCTCGGCCGCGGTGAATGGCCGGCGAGAGCGCGAGGCGCGGCTTTTGCGAGGCAGGGCAACCTGTACATCTCCGGCGGGGTCGCGCTCGATGTAGCCCTGCTTCTCTTTCGCCCATCGGAAAAAGGCTTTGCATGGCTCAAATGCAAGGCTTGCCGTCTTGGGCGCGATCCGGTGCTTTCGGTTCTCAGTTTGTCGTACGAGGAAGCTACCTCCGACCTGTCCTCTGTTGCGCGAACGAAGCGCAAGCAGGGCGTCCCGAAAGCGTCGGATGTCGTGCGACGTAACTGAAGCGAGCGGTGTCTCGGCGCCTAAATGCTCGCGAAGGTCCGAGAGGCGCCGTACGCGGTGGAGCACCGTCTTCGGGGCCCACGGTATCGCCCTCCCGTACTCCAAGTATGCCTCAATCGCCTCTCCGACGGTCGGACCTTGCGCGAATTGAGGAGTGGCCAGCGGCCAGACGGTGCAATTGACTGCATTTGCGAACAGCGGGTGGGACGGCTCGAATGGCGCAAAGCGGTCTGTTAGCCGAAGCGAGAACGCTCTCTCCCTCTCGATTCTTGCGCGAGCGATACCCTCAAGAAGGTCTATGCGACGCGCAATCGGTAGCTGATCAAGATTATGCCCCTCGCTTGCGGCGAGCTGAGCGGCAAATTCCAAAGTGTCACGCCCGAATTCGCGGCTTTCGATTTCATCCGTCAATTCGATCAGGCGCCGGCGAGATAACTCCCGTTGGTCCATGACGGCTTGGCGGCGATCGCTTGAGTTTGGGACCCAACCTTCCTCTACCTCCCTCAGGAGACGCTGAAGGGACTCGCGGGCGAGCCGCCGAGCGTCATCCCTCGAGAAATCCAACGAACGCATGGCCACGAACGCCTCCTTCACCCGTACACTGTGAATCGCGGCGAGAAGGCGCGCGGTGACAGGATCGTACGTCCCGAGGGATCGACGAACCTCGCGCTGTCCAAGCCACGAAACCAGGTCGACCGGCACACGCACCCGCAGGTGAAAAATGCCGTTACGACACTGGACGTACGGGGAATGAGTTCCGGTCATGGCCGGCACTCCCCAGCCGCTGGCACCGAAGTGCGATAACGGCTCAGCCGATTTGTTCCCTCGGCTGGAGGGGCACCACCTAAAGGTGGTGAATGTGCACCGGATATCGCTCCGGTGCAGGCGTGTACCGACTCGTGTACCAAAGCTGAAATGGACGGCAATCGGATTCTGCTAAGCCATTGATTTTGGCCTAGTAAAGTTACGAGATGGCGGAGAGGGAGGGATTCGAACCCTCGGTACCCGTAAGGGCACAACGGTTTTCGAGACCGCCCCGTTCGACCGCTCCGGCACCTCTCCGCATCTCGTGAGATCGCCCCGGCGCATGGCGGGGCGGGTCGACAGGCGGCGGGCCTTAGCCCAAGCCTTCCGGCTTGCCAAGCATGTCCCGAGCGAAGCCGAGGGGCATGTCCCGAGCGAGCCGAGGGGCATGTCCGGGGAACCTCGCTTGCCTCCCCCCGCTTTATCCCTACATAAGGTATGATGATGGACCGTCCGGAAGCCTTTCAGACCGATTTCGCCGCGGCTTTGCTGGCGCCGTCGGTGACGCATGCCCGCTTCGCCATTGGCGACGTGGTGCGGCATCGGCTGTTCGACTTTCGCGGCGTGATCTTCGACGTCGATCCGGTCTTCGCCAACAGCGAGGAATGGTACGACGCGATCCCGGAGGAGATCCGGCCGGACAAGGACCAGCCTTTCTACCACCTCCTCGCGGAGAACGGGGAATCGTCCTACGTCGCCTATGTCAGCCAGCAGAATTTGCTCGCCGACGACACCGACGAGCCGGTCGACCATCCGGCGATCGCCGGCCTGTTCGACGCTTATGCCGACGGGCGCTACCGGCTGAAACGGCAGCACCGCCACTAGTTGACAGAAACGGGCTGCCCGGTTAGCAGCCCGCTTCCCGCGCGGGGGTTCGGCCGCGGCCGTCGTCTTGCGTGGGCAGCATCAGTTTATTGGGAAGAGCCATGTTCGCAGTCGTGCGCACGGGCGGCAAGCAATATCGCGTCGCCCCGGGAGACAAGATCGTCGTCGAGAAGCTGGCCGGAGAGGCCGGCGACACCATCTCGCTGGGCGACGTCCTGCTCGCCGGCGACGGCGGCGAGCTGCGCTCCACCGACGGCCTCACCGTCTCCGCCGAGATCATCGCCCAGGCCAAGGGCGATAAGGTGATCGTCTTCAAGAAGCGCCGCCGGCACAATTACCGGCGCAAGAAGGGCCACCGCCAGCAGCACACGATCCTGCGCATCCTCGGCATCGGCGACCAGCCGGCCGAGAAGCCGAAGAAGGCTGCCAAGGCCGCTCCGGCCGAGGCGCCGGCTCAGGCCGAAGCCCCCGCCACCGCGGCTCCGGCTGCCGAGGCTCCGGCCAAGAAGCCGCGCGCGAAGAAGGCCGATGCTCCGGCGAAGGCCGAGGCGCCGCTGAAGATCGAGGGCGCCGAGAGCGAGGCGGTCGATACGCCGGCCCCGGCGAAGAAAAAGGCGTCGCCGAAGAAGCCGGCCGCTGATAAGAACGCGTAAACCAGGAAGAGACTAGAGCTTAGCCATGGCACATAAGAAAGCAGGCGGATCCTCACGCAACGGTCGCGACAGCGCGGGCCGTCGTCTGGGCGTCAAGAAGTTCGGCGGCGAAGCCGTGCTCGCAGGCAACATCATCGTGCGTCAGCGCGGGACCAAATGGTACCCGGGCGCGGGCGTCGGCATGGGCAAGGACCATACCCTTTTCGCGCTTACCGAAGGCCGAGTCTCGTTCCGCGACGGGAAGCTCGGCCGCAAATATGTCTGTGTGGACATGATTGCGATGGAAGCAGCGGAATAGGGACGACCGGGAACGGGTCGTCCTGCAGGGACGGCCCCCAAGGTGCTCAAAAGAGAACCGTTTCGAGGGAGAGGGGCCGCCCCCTCTCCCTTTTTTGTTTCTCCCTCGAAACTGTCGCAACCCTGAAACCCCTCGGGTGCAGGGCGGCGGCGCCGAAAGGGAAGGAACGGAACGATGTTCGCGAGGACCGAAAGATTGCTGCTGCGGCCCGGCTGGATCGAGGATGCGCCGGCGCTCCATGCCGCCATCGCCGACGAAGCATTGGTCCGCAATCTCGCCCAGGCGCCGTGGCCCTACACGCGGCTCGACGCGGAGCGCTATTTGATGCGCGAGCGGCGCCCGACTGAGGCCTCGAGCCTCATTTTCCTGCGGACGGAGGAGGCGCCCCAGTTGATCGGCGGTATCGGCTTCGCCCGGACACCAGCCGGCGAGATGGAGCTCGGCTATTGGATCGCCCGGCCGCATTGGGGCCGCGGCTATGCGAGCGAGGCCGGCCGGGCTTTGCTCGATTATGCGCGCGAGTCGCTCCGCATCCCGCGGCTGGGAGCGGGTCATTTCATCGACAATCCGGCCTCGGGACGGGTGCTGGAAAAGCTCGGCTTCCGTCCGCTCGGCCGGATCGCCCTGCGCCACAGCGCCGGCCGCGGCGAGGCCGTGCCGTGCCGCCTGTTCGAGATCGAGCTGGCGGCCGCGGAGGAAGACACATCGCGAGCCATCGCGGCTTAAGCGCCCTCTCCCCGGCGGGGAGAGGGTTTCAGGCCGCGTAGCTCAGCTCTTGCTCCGCGCGCTGGATCAGGGCGCGGTCGTCGTGCTTCCACGGGTGGAACCCTGGCAGGAAGAAGACGAGCCACGCGCCGAGGACTTGCCGCAGCATTCCGGGGCGCACGAAGGCGTGCCAGAAGAAGCCCCACCACGCCTTCGGCCCCGTGATGCCGTCCTGCTCCAGCAGTTTGAGGGTGCCATGCGCCCGGTCGACGATGAAGTTGCGGGTGACGAACAGCATCACCTTTGCCTTCACCTTCCAGCGCTTGAACCGCGGCCAATCCTTCGTTGCGTGCAGCCAGGTGTCGTACGCGACGCCCTTATGCTCGATCTCCTCGATCGAGTGCCAGCGCCAGAGCGCCGCTGACTCGGGATCGGCGCCGGCGAGATGGCGCGGATCGCTGAGCAATTGGTGGGCGAGGATGGCGGTGAAATGCTCGAGCGCCATGGTGGCGGCGAGGTTGACGATCGGCGGGCGGGTCCTGACGATTTCCAGCCGCTCATCGACCCGCCGCTCCAGTGCGGAAAGGTCGTAACCGGCCTCGGCGGCGCGGCGGTTGAACTGCACATGCTCGCGGCTGTGCATCACCTCCTGGGTGGTGAACGCCTTGATCTCGGCGGCGAGCTTCGGCGGCGCGCCCTCGCGAAAGGCGCGCACGCTCTCGACGAAGAAAGCCTCGCCCTTGGGGAAGGTGACCGACAGGGCATCGTACATCGCCGAGGCGACCGGATCGCCGCGCAGCCACCAGCGGCGCGTGGTCGCGCCGCGGCCGAAGCGGCGGTCGCGCGGTGTAATGCTGAGGTCGAGGGGTGTCGCTTTGCTCGCCATGCTGTATCTCCCATGGGGGACATGCGGCTTACTTACACCAATGTCAATAGCTCGTGAACGCCTAAGTCCGGAAGAAAGCCGCGCCGCCGCGCTGGAGGCGGCGCGGGCGCTGCTGCTCGAATCCGGTCCGCAGGCGGTGACGCTGAAGGCGGTGGCGGCGCGGATCGGCAAGACCCACGCCAACCTCCTCCACCATTTCGGCTCGGCCGCCGGCCTGCAGGCCGCGCTCGCCCGGCATCTCGCGGACCATGTCACCGCCGGCATCCGAGTCGCGGTCGAACGCGCCCGGCAGGGCGAGGCGGACCCGCGCGAGATCGTCGATCTGACCTTCGATGCCTTCGGCAGGGAGGGCGCCGGCGCGCTCGCCGCCTGGATGATCCTTTCGGGCAACCGCGACGCGCTCCACCCGGTGCTGGACGGCATCCAGCGCCTGGTCGACCAGCTCCGCCAGGGACATGAGGACCGGCCGGTCCAGGAGACGACCCTCTGGCTCGTCCTCGCCGCGCTCGGCGATTCGCTGCTCGGCCCGGCGATGGCCGAGGCGCTCGGCCTCCCCCGCGACAAGGCGCGCGAGCTGGCGACGCGCCACCTGCTCGCCATCCATCCCGACATCGAGCGGAAGGAGGGTTAACTCCCCTCCCCCGTTCCCCTACAGCGCGCCCATGCATTTCCTCGACCAGGCCAAGATCTTCATCCGCTCCGGCGCCGGCGGCCCCGGCGCGGTGAGCTTTCGGCGGGAGAAGTTCATCGAATATGGCGGACCCGACGGCGGCGACGGCGGCAAGGGCGGCGACATCATCTTCGAGGCGGTCGAGGGCCTGAATACGCTGATCGACTTCCGCTACACCCAGCATTTCCGCGCGCCGCGGGGCAAGGGCGGCTCCGGCTCCAACCGCACCGGCGCGGGCGGCGACGACCTGGTCGTCAAGGTGCCGGTCGGAACGCAGGTGCTGTCCGAGGACAGGGAGCATGTCCTCGCCGACTTCACCAGGGCCGGGGAGCGGATCGTGCTGCTGAAGGGCGGCGAGGGCGGCCGCGGCAATGCCAGCTTCAAGACCGCCACCAACCGCGCGCCGCGCCAGCACGGCACCGGCTGGCCGGGCGAGGAAATGTGGGTCTGGCTGCGGCTGAAGCTGCTCGCCGACGTCGGCTTGGTGGGCCTTCCCAATGCCGGCAAGTCCACCTTCCTCAACACGGTCACCAACGCGAAGGCGAAGGTCGGCGCCTATCCGTTCACGACGCTCCATCCGCAGCTGGGCGTCGTCCGCCATCGCGGCCGCGAGTTCGTGATCGCCGACATTCCGGGCCTGATCGAGGGCGCAGCGGAGGGTGCCGGCATCGGCGACCGGTTCCTCGGCCATATCGAGCGTTGCCGCGTGCTGCTGCATCTGGTCGATGCCAACAACGAGGATGTGGCGGCGACCTATCGAACGGTGCGGGACGAGTTGGAAAGCTATGGTGCCGGGCTAGCCGACAAACCGGAGGTGGTCGCGCTCAACAAGGTCGACACGCTGGACTCCGAATTGATCGACGCGCTCGCGGCCGAGCTGGCGGAGGAAGCCGGTGTCGAACCCCATCCGCTTTCCGGCGCCACCGGAGAGGGGACGCTGCCGGTCCTCGACGCGCTGCTGCGCTACATCGCGCCCGAAGAGGCCCAGTCGGAGGACGAAGAGTGGTCGCCCCTCTAAGCTCCTCCCCAGAACGGGGAGGGGGACCAGCCGCAGGCTGGTGTAGGGGTCGACCCGCGCCGAGCCACGGCCCCTCCACCGCACTTCGTGCCGTCCCCCTCCCCGTTCCGGGGAGGAACTAGATGCCGCGGCGGTCCCGAAAATCGGCGAAAATCCGCACCCTCGCCGTGACCGGCGGGACCGGTTTCGTCGGCTCGCACCTGCTTCGGCTCGCCCTCGCCCAGGGCTATGACGTCCGCGCCCTCACCCGGGGCTGGAAGCCGCCGGAGGACGAGATCGCCTGGGTCGACGGCGCGCTCGACCGGCCGGAGACGCTCCTGAAGCTCGCGACCGGCGCCGACGCGATCATCCACGTCGCCGGCCTGATTAACGCGCCCGATCCGGCCGATTTCGAGAAGGTCAATTTCGGTGGCACCGCCACCGTGATCGACGCGGCGCGCAAGGCGGGTGTGCGCCGCTTCGTCCACATCTCCACCCTCGCCGCCCGCGAGCCGGAGCTGTCCGATTACGGCCGCTCAAAGGCGAAGGCGGAGCGGCTCGTTGCCGCCTCCGGGCTGAACTGGACGATCGTGCGCCCGCCCGCCGTCTACGGCCCGGGCGACAAGGAGACGTTCGAGCTGTTCCGCATGGCCCGGCGCGGCTTCGTCGCTTTGCCGCCCAAGGGCCGCTTCTCGCTGATCCATGTCGACGATCTCTGCCGGCTGGTCCTCTCCCTGCTCGACGAGCCGGACACCTGGGGCGAGATTTACGAGCCCGACGACGGCCGCGAGGGCGGCTGGGATCATCGCCACTTCGCCCGCACCTTGGGGCGCCTCTACGGCAAGCGCGCGGCCACGATGGCGATGCCGAAGCCGGTGCTCCGCCTTGCCTCGGGACTCGACCGCCTGTTCCGCCGCAAGCATGCGAAGCTGACGCCGGACCGGGTCGGCTATTTCTGCCATCCGGATTGGGTCGTGCGGGCGGAGAAGCGCCCGCCCCCTGCCCTCTGGGAGCCGCAGGTGCGCACCCCCACCGGGCTCAAGGAAACCGCCGATTGGTATCGGGAGCAGGGCTGGCTCAGGTGAATCAGACGAAGCGTTCGGCGACGAAGGCGATCAGGCTCGCCGTCATGCCGAGCAGGAAGATCCGGTAGGCGTAGCCGAGCATCCGGTATTTCTTCCGCGCGAGCACCCGGCCATTCTGGTGCATGTCGCGCGCCATCGCTCGATAGCCTTCCTCCTCGTCGCCGAGGATGGCGAGCATCTGCGCGAGATAATCCTCCTCCTCGAGGCTTGCGAAGGAGCCGAAGAAGAGCAGGTTCGCCGGTCCTTTCCGTCGGCCGAGTCCGAAGGCCGGCACGATCGCGAGCACCGCGCAGACCGCCGCCGCGAAGGCAGCCGCGCCGAGGATCAGCAGGGGCAAAGGCGGCGTGTGGCCGTGCGACTGGCTGATGGTGATGGTGAAGATGACGAAGGTCGCGCCCATCAGGATGCTCGCCTTCTGGTCGGCCATGGCGGAAAGCTGGACGTTGATCGTCTGCGCCGTGCGGATCACATGGATCGCATTCACCGGAAACTTCTTGTCTTCCGCCATCTCGTCCCCCCTGGCTCCGTGGAAACATGGCATGGCCGCCCCCGCCCTGCCAAGCCGCGGTCACGATTGCGCCCTATTCGCTTGGCAGGGCCGTCCCAGGAAAATAAGGGGATTGGATGACCGATCGAGAAGAGACCTTCGGCAAGGTCACCCAGCTGATCGCCCCCTTCAACAAGAAGGGCGTGGCCCTCACCGAAGGCACCACCTTCGCCAGCGACCTCGAATGGGACAGCCTCACCGTGATGGATTTCGTCGCGGCGATCGAGGACGAGTTCGACATCCTCATCACGATGAACATGCAGGCGGAGATCGAGACGATCGGCCAGCTGGTCGACGCGGTCGAGCAGCTGAGGAACGACGGATGAGCGAGGCGCTGCGCACGCCGATGGATCCGGCCGACGAGATTGTGCCGGCCGCTCCCGCCCGCGATCTCTTCTCCAAGTTCGACGCTTTGATCGCCGAGCGCGAAGCCCTCCTCGACAGCGGCGTGCGCGACCCCTTCGGCCTGGTGATGGAGAAGGTCCTCTCCCCGACCCTCGCAGTGGTGCAGGGGAAGGAAACGATCCTGCTCGGCACCTACAATTATATGGGCATGACCTTCGATCCGGACGTGATCGAGGCCGGCAAGGAGGCGCTCGACGCCTATGGCTCGGGCACGACCGGCAGCCGCGTCCTCAACGGCACCTATCAGGGCCACAAGGAGTGCGAGGAAGCCCTCAAGGACTATTACGGCACCGCCCACGCCATGGTCTTCTCGACCGGCTACCAGGCCAATCTCGGCCTGATGTCGACCATCGCCGGCAAGGAAGATTTCATCATCCTCGACGCCGATAGCCACGCCTCGATCTATGACGGCTGCGCGCTGGGCAACGCCCAGATCGTGCGTTTTCGCCACAACAGCGTCGAGGATCTGGAGAAGCGGCTGAAGCGCCTGCCGGCCGAGGGCGGCCGCCTCGTCGTCCTCGAAGGCGTCTATTCGATGCTCGGCGACATCGCGCCGCTGAAGGAGATGGTCGAGGTCTCGAAGCGCCACGGCGCCATGGTGGCGGTCGACGAGGCGCACGGCATGGGCTTCTTCGGCCCGAACGGCCGCGGCGTGTTCGAGGAAGCGGGCGTCGAAGACCAGGTCGATTTCGTCGTCGGCACCTTTTCCAAGTCGGTCGGGACGGTCGGCGGTTTCGTCGTCTCCAACCATCCCAAGTTCGAGGTGCTGCGCCTCGTCTGCCGGCCCTACGTCTTCACGGCCTCGCTGCCGCCATCGGTGGTCGCGACCGCCGCGACGTCGATCCGCAAGCTGAAATATGCCGGCAACAAACGCGCGCATCTCTGGGAAAACAGCAAGCGCCTCCACCAGGGGCTGCGCGACCTCGGCTTCACCCTCGCCACACCCGAAGCGCAATCGGCGATCATCGCCGTGCTGCTCCCCGACCAGGACGTGACGGTGCGGATGTGGCAGGCTTTGCTCGAGGCCGGCGTCTACGTGAACATGGCCCGGCCGCCGGCGACCCCGGCCGGCATGTATCTCCTCCGTTGCTCGCTCTGCGCCGAGCACAGCAGCGAGCAGGTCGGCGACATCCTCGCCATGTTCGAAAGCGCCGGACGGGCGATCAACTACCTGAAATAGCGGCGAACGACTCGCCCGGTGCGGCGAAGCGTCTTTCCAGTCCCTTCCGGCTGATCTAGAATTCCGCCATGGCGGGTGAGGACTTGGGCGCCTCGCCGGGAGGGGAAGGGTCTTCCGGCACCTGGCGTGGCGTTGCGGCGAGCGCGGGTGCGCTGCTCGCGACGCTGTTGCTCGTCGCTCTGCTGTTCATGGTCGACGCGTCGAACGACGCACGCGACCGCGCCCTCGCGTCCGAGCGCCACAGCTATGACGTGATGCTGCTCACCCGCACGGTCGATGGCAGCATCGCCCGCGCCGAAGCGGCGGACGCCCGCTACGTCCTCGACGAGAAGCCGCCGACCGGCACCGTCTATTATAACGAGTGGGTCTCCGCGGGGCAGCAGATCGACGAGCTGGACCGGCTGGTGCACGACAATCCCCAGCAAAAGGCGCGCATCGATCAGCTCAGGCGCCTCTATGACCGGCACGGCCAGGAGCTCGCCGCCGCCGCCTCCGCCGCCGCCGCCCAGAAGGGGATGGGCGGCATCAGCCTGTTCTTCCAGGCCACCAAATCGAACGTCGGCAATCTGGTTCGCGCGAAGCTGAGCGAGATCGCAGCCGCCGAGCGCCAGGATCTCCGCGCGCGGATGGACGCGACCCGCGCGTCGAGCGACCGGGCCGACCAGCTGACCGGCTGGTTCGGCTGGCTCGCGGTGCTGATCGGCGCCGGCGCGGTCGTGCTCGGCTTCCTCGCCTATCGGGCGCTGACCGACCGCCTCGAGGCGCTGCGCGAGGCGGACAGCGAGGCCGACCGCGCCAGCCAGCTCGAAGAGGCGGTGCAGGAGCGCACCCGCGAGCTGACCGAAGCCAATGCCCGCCTCAAGGCCGAAGGCGCCGAACGCGCGGCCGCCGAAGCCCAGCTTCGCCAGGTCCAGAAGATGGAGGCGGTCGGCCAGCTCACCGGCGGCATCGCCCACGATTTCAACAACATGCTCGCGGTCGTCGTCGGCGGGCTCGACCTCGCGAAACGCAAGCTCAGCGGCCCCCGCCGCGAGGTCGAATTCCATCTCGACAATGCGCTGGAGGGCGCGACCCGCGCCGCCGCCCTCACCCGCCGCCTGCTCGCCTTCGCCCGCGCCGAGCCGCTGCTGCCGGTCCCGATCGCGCCGGGCGCCCTGGTCGAGAACATGCTGGAGCTGGTCGACCGCTCGATCGGCGAGCGGATCGTCGTCCGCACCCGCATCCCGGAGCAGCCCTGGCACGTCAAGGTCGATACCAACCAGCTCGAAAATGCGGTCCTGAACCTCGCCGTCAACGCCCGCGACGCGATGGACGGCGAGGGCGAGCTCACGATCGCGATCGACAACCGCCGCCTCCGCGCGGGCGAGGTGGGCGAGCTCCCAGCCGGCGATTATGTCCGGATCGCGGTCAGCGACACGGGCGGCGGCATCGCGCCGGAACATCTCGAACGGGTGTTCGAGCCCTTCTTCACCACCAAGCCGGTCGGCAAAGGCACCGGCCTCGGCCTCAGCCAGATTTTCGGCTTCGCCCGCCAGTCGGGGGGCGATGTGACGATCCATACGGAGGTCGGCCGCGGCACGATCGTGTCGCTCTATCTGCCGCGCTCGATGGAAGCGGCGGAGGCGGCCGAGGCAGCGCCGGCCCAGGGCGAGGCCCCGGCAGGATCGCCCGGCGCCACGATCCTCGTCGTCGAGGACGATCCGCGCGTCAGCCGCTCGACGGTGAGCGCGCTGGAGGAGCTCGGCTACCGCCCGATCGCCTGCTCGAGCGGCCGCGATGCGCTCGAGATGCTCGCCCACGAACGCGGCATCGAGCTCATCCTCACCGACGTGATGATGCCCGAAATGACCGGCACCGAGCTGGTCCGCTGCGCCGGCGCCCTCTATCCCTGGATCGGAATCCTCTTCGTCACCGGCTATGTCGGCGAGGCGGGCGATGCCGAGGGGCTCAGCGGCTTCGAGATCTTGAGAAAACCCTTCACCGTCGCCGCGCTGGCCGAAGCGGTGGCGACGGCGCTCTCCCGGCGGCCTACCGAATCGCCCCCCGCCGCAAGAGCCGCGGCAGGAGGGTGAGGGCGGCGAGCAGCGGCCAGCGCCGCTGCCACGGCTTCAGCACGATCTCGGTGCCCGCGTGGCGGTTGATCTTCCAGGCAAGGTAATCGATGCCGCCGGCGAAGGTGAAGCTCGCCTTGATCAGGCGCAGCACCGTCAGCGCCTTGCCCTTGCGCCGCCGCCACCGCCACGCCCGCTCCACGGCGCTGGGTGACTCCTCAGCTCCGAGTCCCAAGGCGAGGATCGCCCGGCCGAACCGCCGGTAGCGCTCCGGATCCGCATCGACGATCGAGCCGGCCCGCTGCCGCCGCTCGGCGCGAAGCTCGGCGCCATAGGTGAGGGCGAAGCCGGCGCGGAACACGGCGATCGGATCGTTGCGCATGTCGCCCCAGACGAGCGGGCGGGCCAAAGCGAACAAGGTCTGCCCCGCCTCGGCCACGGCGCCAATCGCGTGCTCCCCCGCCGCCCCATCCGCCGCCCAGACCAGCCGCGACGGCTGGGCGAAGCGCGCCCAGACGGAGACGCTGCGGGCCTGAAGGCCGCATTCTCGGGCGAAATCCGCCTCGCTCAGCACCGCATATTTGGCGGTGAGCCCGTCATGCTCGAAGAGGAAGACGTTGGGCGGGATCAGCCGGTTCGCCGCGGTCAGCCAGCTGCGGCCGTAGGCGGCGCGGTAATCGGAGACGATCAGGTAGAAATCGAGCATCAGCCCGTCGAGCTGCCGCTCGCGCAGGCAGGAGCCGTAGAAGAGCACCGCCCGCGCCGCGCCCGGATAGCGCGCGGCGATCGCCGCCGCCATCGCCGAGACGCGCGGGTCCACCGGCTCGGCCAGCTCGGCCGCAACGAGATCTCTCAGGGCTTCGGCCATCTGTCCCGGATCGAAGTACCACTTCGACCCGCCCGTCTCTAGGCGGCCAGCCTCAAGAAGGACATGGGCGCGGTCGAGCGGAGCACGATCGGCCTGCCCCGGCGCGTCTGGAACAGCTCGCCGTCGAGGATCACCTTCGATTCCTCGCCCTCGATGCGGACCTCTTCGGTCTGGCCGACATGGACGCCCGGATCGGCGAGCCGGCCGAGCCGGCCGCGGACCGCGGCGAGGATGGCGCGGAGGACGGAGCCGCGACGCTGCTCGACGAGCAGCATCGAAAGGGCGCCGCGCGAGCCATGGCTTGGCGAGAAATGATCGTTGAGCAGCATCCGGTCGAGCGTCGTCACCATCAGCACCGCGAAGCGGCCGCGAAAGCTCCCGCTGGCGGGAAGCGACACGCGTACGGGCGACGGCCGCGGCGGCAGGAACTTCGCCGTGACGCCGATGACGATCGCGACCAGGGCCGCGACAAAGGTCAAAGCGTGGGCAAAGCCGGTCGGCAGGCCGAGCGGATAGATATGATGCCGGCAGAACAGCATCGTGTCGGCGAGGCCGGCGCCGCCGAGGAACATGCCGACCACCCTCTTGCCCGTCGGGCTGCCGTCGGAAAGCGAGATCAGCTCGCGCCGGACGATGTGCGGATCGAGATCGGAACGGGCGATCTCGATCACCCGCTCGAGCGCCGCGATCGGGTCGCCGCCCGAGCCGAGATCGTAGGCGATGAGATTGGTCTTGCCGTTGGGCAGCACGGCCACGGGCGGCGGGTTGTCGCCGAAATGGCCGCCGTTGAACATCTCGGTCAGCGCCGCCTGCACCGTTCCGTCGCCGCCGTTGATGACGAGCACCTTCGGCTGGACGCGGGCGATGGTCCGCATCGCCGCGCCGATCTGGCTGACATGCTCCACCTCATAGTGGAAGATGTCCTTCTGCCGCGCGCAATAGGAACGCACCCGCGGAAGCAGCGAGCGGTTGCCGGTCGACCGCGGATTGGAGAGGAGAGCAACCCGCGCCATGGCTCAGTCCCGCCCTTCCGGGCCGATCGAGAGGCCGTGGCGGTAGAGGAGGGTAACGCTGATCGTCTTCACCCCATTGCCCACGGCGATCGCCGTGTCGCTCAGCGACGGTTTGAGGTGCAGCAGCGAAAGCTTTGGGTTGTTCGAGAAGCCGCCGCCGTCGCTCCAGTCGTGCTGGGCGTTGTCGCCGTTGACGTCGTGGCGGACGGCGATCGCGTAGGTGCCGGGATGCGGCACGGCGATGCAGACGTTCATCGGCCCCGCACCCGTCACCGGCAGGTCGATCCGCCGGACCTTGCCGCCCTTGGCGAGGAAGGCCCTCGGATCGCTGCCGTAGAGCTGGACGCGCAGATTGCCGGTCCGCGCCTTGAAGCCGTTGACGCTGACCAGCACCGCCGGCCGGCCTTCGTTGCAGAGTGGCGCGTCGGGACCGAGCGCCGCCGCGGCGGGCGCGGCCGTGCCGCACGCCAGCATGGCGGCGGCAATCAGAAAGGCTGTCGTGAATTTCACTCGAAACACTCCAGCCGCGCCTATCGGAGCAGGTTGCGGCCAAATTGTGGTCATGGCGGGACAAGAACCGACAAAATTCCATCTCATCGTCGCGTCGGGCCGCGAGCGCCGCTCAACTCCCGCTTTGCCCCGCCCGCCTACCCCGCTATAGCCGGCCCATCCGCAAAGCCGCACAGGGCCGAGCCTTTCCGATCCGATGCTTCTCACCCGCACCGACCGCTACCTTGCCCGGCTGATCGTCGTGCCCCTGGTCTCGACGCTGACCCTCGCCGCGATGCTGCTGATGCTCGACAAGATGTTGAAATTGTTCAACATCGTCATCTCGACGGGCGGCCCGGTCGGAATCGTCTGGAAGATGCTGGTCGACCTGCTGCCCGAATATTTCTCGCTCGGCATCCCGCTCGGCCTGCTGCTCGGCGTGCTGCTCGCCTTCCGCAGACTTGCGCTGACCTCTGAGCTCGACACGCTGCGCGGCGTCGGCCTGAGCTACACCCGCCTGCTGCGCGTGCCCTTTCTCTATGCATTGGTGCTGCTGGCGCTCAATATCGGCATCGTCGGCTTCTTCGAGCCTTATGCCCTCTACGGCTATCAACAGCTGCGCTTCGAGCTCGCCTCGGGAGCGCTCGGCGCGTCGATCCGCGTCGGCGAGTTCAACAGCCTCGGCCGGCACATGACGATCCGCGTCGACAGCAGCGAGCAGGAGGGGCGGCTGCTCCACGGCGTCTTCGTCAGCGACATCGAGCCGAACAAGACGATCACGGTGACCGCCGACCACGGGACCTTCCTCGCCAGCGACGACCCCAATGTGATCCTGCTCCGCCTGACCGACGGCCGGCTCGTGCACAACGCGCCCGATTATCCGCAGCCGCGGATCCTGACCTTCCAGACCCAGGATCTGCCGGTGAACGTGCCCGCCGTCGCCCAATTCCGCGCCCGCAACGACAATAGCGAGATGACGCTGCCGGAGCTGCTGAAGCTCGGCACGTCCCCCGCCGCCAAGCGCGACCTCAAGCTCGCCGTCCGTTCCGAATTCCACTACCGGCTGGTCGAGATCGTGATGATGCTGCTGATGCCCTTGCTCGCGGTGGCGCTGGCGGTACCGCCGAAGCGAAGCACGTCCGGCCTCGGCATCTTCGTCGCGATCGTGCTGGTCGTGACCTATCACAAGATCAACCAGTACGGGGAAAGAATGGGCGAGCTCGGCCGCTTCGATCCGCTGATCGCGCTCTGGGCCCCCTTCATCCTCTTCGCGGCCCTCATCGTCTGGATGTACTGGACGCTCGCCTACAAGCCGGGCGGCCAGCCGATCGGCGCGCTCGAGCGGGCGGCGACCAAGGCGAAGAAGGGCTTCCTCTGGCTGATCCGCCTCGGCGGCCGGCGCGAGCGCGATCCGGTGCCCGCCGAATGATCAACCTCCAGTTCTTCCCGTCGAAGCGCATCGCCGTCTATATGGCGCGGCTGTTCCTGACGCGCAGCTTCGCTGTCCTCGCCGCTCTCCTCCTGGTCCTCCAGATTCTCGACCTGCTCGGGGAATCGGGCCACATCCTCGCTTATCCCGGCAATGGCGACGCGGAGCTTTGGCGCTACGTCTCGCTACGCATCCCGCAGCTCATCGCCCGCTTCCTGCCCTTCTCGGTGCTGCTCGGGACCCTGATAACGCTGGCGACGCTCAACCAGAACAGCGAGATCGTCAGCATGAAGGCGGCTGGCATCTCGGCCCACCAGATCATCGCCCCGCTCGTCCTCGCCAGCCTCGGCGTCGCGGCGCTCAGCTTCGCCTTCAACGAGCGGATCGTCACCCGCGCGACCGACACGCTCAATGCCTGGGAGGCGGTCAATTACGGGCCGGTGCCGAAGGACAGCGGCATGCGCCCGAACGTCTGGCTGCGCTGGACCGACGACCTGATCGACGTCCAGCAGGTGCAGGGCACAGGCGAGGCGACGCGGCTCGGCGGCGTCACCATCTACGACCGGGGCGGGGCGACTCTGCAGCGGATCATCCACGCCAAGACCGGCCGGCGGCAGGGCAAGGGCTGGCTGCTGAGCGGCGTCGACATCTTCGACGTCAACGCCGCCAAGAAGACGGAGCAGCCGGCCCTGTTCTACGGCGACGGGCTCGACCCGCGCCAGTTCGAGCTGGCCAAGGTGAGCGCGGACGAGGAGGATTTCACGACCCTGCGCGGCTCGATCCGCGAGCTGAAACTCACCGGCCACGACACGTCGGAGCTCGAATCCGGCTTCTGGCACAAGATATCGGGGCCGCTTTCGGCGATCCTGATGCCGCTCCTTGCCGCGGTCGCCGCCTTCGGCCTCGCCCGCTCGGGGCAGCTGTTCGTCCGCGCGGTGATCGGCATGGCGCTCGGCTTCGCCTATTTCGTCGCCGACAATTTCGCGCTCGCGATGGGCAATCTCGGCGCCTACCCGCCGCTCGTCGCCGCCTGGGCGCCGTTCCTCCTCTTCCTGCTCGTCGGCGAGGCCGTGCTGATCCGGACCGAGGAGTGACGTCCGAAACCGAAGGCGCGCCGACGATCAGCCGTTCGGAGGTCGCCCGCGGCGCCGGCCTGGTCGGCCTCTCCCGCGCCGCCTCGCTGATCGAGGCGGTCGCCCAGCCGCTCTTCGTCTGGCTCTACGGCGTCGCCGCTTATGGTCTCTACGTCGTGCTGTGGGGAGCGATCGACCTCGCCGAGAATGTCGTCGACCTGTCGCTGACCGCCGCCCTGCAACGGATCGTACCCGCCGAGGACGAGGATCGCGCGCACGCGGCGGTGAAGCTCGCCATCCTGGTTTCGGTGATCCCGGCCGCGTTGATCGCCCTGATCGTCACGTTGAACGCCGGCTGGGTCGCCCATTTCTTCTCCGCCGCGCCGCAGGACCGGGCCGGGCTGCCGCGCGCCGTCGCGCTGTTCGCCTGGGGCCTGCCGCTGTGGACCTTCGTCGAGATCGCCACCTCCGCCGCCCGCGCCCGCCGCGCCTTCGGCCCGGAGATCCGCCTCCGCCTGTTCTGGGAGCAGATCGCCCGCATCCTCTTCGCGGTCGGCTTCTTCGGCTTGGGGCTCGGCAGCCTCGGCCTCGTCGCCGCCCATCTCGCGTCGCTGACGCTCACCGCGATCCTATGCGTGCCCCTGCTCGGCCGCTTCTACGATCTCAAGCGCCTGCTCCGCGCGCCCGTCACCGCCGCGGACCTGAAGCTGCTCCTCACGACCGGCCTCGCCTTGCTTCCGGCCAATGTCGCGCGCCAGCTGCTGATCGACGGGCCGGCGGTGGTCATCAACCTGCTCCTGCCCGGCGCGCGCGGCGCCGTCGCCGCGGGCCTGTTCGAGATCGCCCGCAAGATCGCGACCGTGCCGCTCGCCGTCCGCCAGGCCTTCCAATATGTGATGGCCCCCGTCGCCGCCCACCAGGCGCGCGTCGACCGCGCCGCGATCGCGCCGCTCTACCGCTTCGCCAGCCGCATCTCGACCGCGCTCGTCGTCCCGCTCACCGGCCTGCTGATCTTTGCCGGCGCCGACATCCTCTCCATCTACCGGCCCGAGGCGATGGCGGCCCTCCCCCTGCTCACGATCCTCGCCGCCGCGCGCGCCGTCGAGGCGATCGTCGGCCCGGCGACGCCGGTCGTCGAAATGACCGGGCACCGCCTCCTGCCGCTGGTCAACAGCCTGATCGCCGTCCTGCTCTGGCTCGGCCTCGCCTTGCTGCTGGTCCCGCGCATCCACGCCACCGGCATGGCCTTCGCCGTCGGCGCCGCGACCATCGCCCAGGCCTATGCGGCGACGCTGGAGCTGAGCCTCTCCGACCGCCTTTCCCCCTTCGACCGCAAGCTCTTCCTCGGCCTCGTCACGGCGCTGCTCGGCTGCGCCGCGATGGCGCTGGCCGAGCGCCTCACCCATGGCCCGGCCCGCTTCGCGAGCGTCCTCATCCTCTGGGCCGCCGCCAGCTGGACTGCCCTCCGCCTCGGCCTCACCCGCACCGACCGCGACGCGCTGGGCGGATTCGCGCGGGTGCTGCGGCTGAATTCTTGAAGCCCCTCCTCTTCAGGGGAGGGGACGGGGGTGGGGGCTGTTCTTTCCCCCGCCGTGCCGTCGACAAGCCCCACCCCAACCCCTCCCCCT
Organism: Allosphingosinicella sp.; assembly: GCA_036269695.1. GTDB lineage: Bacteria > Pseudomonadota > Alphaproteobacteria > Sphingomonadales > Sphingomonadaceae > Allosphingosinicella. The sequence goes on from DATBDY010000024.1 coordinate 22,437, forward strand.
GAAGGGTAGGGGCTGGGTAAAGCCCCACTTTCGCCTTATTGAGAATCCAAGGGGACACCACATATGGGGGCGTGAGCGCCCTGCCCCGCCCCCGCGACAATCGAGGACGATCCGACGTGAAGACCGCCCATAGCCTGCGCCCGAGCTTCTGGCGACGCGAGCATCATCTCGACAAGATGAACCTCAAGGAGCTGGTGATCGCCTACGTCCAGTATCCCGCGATCATCGCCTACACCCTGCTCGCAATCGCCGCGATCGCCGTCTACGCGCAGCGGCCGGCGCCGCTCGCCCCGACGCTGATCGTCGTCGCGGTCGCGATGTTCATCTATCCGCTCGTCTGGTACGTGCTCCACCGCTGGGTGCTGCACAGCCGCTGGATGTTCAAGGTGCCGCCGCTCGCCGCGACCTGGAAGCGGATCCATTACGACCATCACCAGGACCCGAACCATCTCGAGGTCCTGTTCGGCGCGCTCCACACGACCTTGCCGACGATCGGCATCGCCACCATCCCGATCGGCTGGGGGATCGCCAGCCTGTGGGGCGCCGAATACGGCTTCGCCGGCGGCGCCGCCGCCTTCGCGACCGGCCTGCTGACCACCTGCTTCTACGAATTCTGCCACTGCATCCAGCACCTCAGCTATAAGCCGAAGAACAAGTGGCTGGCCGAGATGAAGCGCCAGCACATGGCCCACCATTTCCACGACGAGAACGGCAATTACGGCATCACCAGCTTCTTCTGGGACAAGCTGCTCGGCACCTATTACGACCGCAAGGAGCGCCCGAAGAAGAGCCCCACCGTCTTCAACCTCGGCTACACCCCCGAGATGGCGGAGAAGTTTCCGCACGTCGCGCGGCTGAGCGGCGGCGTGGCGACCGGGCACCCGCGGCAGCGGGACAAGGTGGCCTGATCTTCGCATGAAGGCGGCCCCCAGATGGTCGCGCGGCACGTATTAGCGCTTAAAACAGTGCTCCCGGTGCCACCCGAGATAATGCGGGTGTGGCCGATGTGTGGGATTAGCCGGTACTGATACCCGTCTTGTTTCGTTGACGAGTTTCCATACGCTGTCGAGGTCGTTCACTGTCGCGACACGAGGATTTCCAGGTCATCGGAGAGGCTGATCAGCCCGCGATCAAACATCCAATGTGCGGTGCCGGACAGGGCGATGCCGTTGCGGATGTCGTCCGGTCCGTCATGCTCGACCGGTTTGATGTGCGCCGCCTCAACCTCCGCGCGACCACCACCGTTGACAAACTTTAGTCCTGTGATGGCGCAACGGCTGTCATAGGCCTCAAGCACGATATGTCGGAAAACACGTTTACGGACAGGACGTGAAATATACCGGGCAACGCGCTCACGCTCCGTCTCGAATGGCGCATGCTCATCCCAAACTAGGCTACTCGCCGCCAGCTCAATCTTTGAGTCGATGCGCGGAAGAACCGGCTCTTCATCCGGGATGCCGCGAGCGACAATTCGGTTGAAATCTTCGACCGAAATCGGCCGAACGGCCGCCTGAGCGCGTCCTGAGATTCGTCCCGCTTCGTTGAGTACGCCACGTTCGACGACCCCATCTGCGTCCGAAAAGGGCACGGCCCGTTCAAAGGGTAAGTAGCTGGCAGGGTCGATAACCGCCAGATACATGTCCGGCGCTGACGGGTCCGGCACGATCCTCTCAACGCGGGCGATCGCGAAATAACCCCTGCCCGTTGGACCGCGCCTTGGCTCACAATAGATAATCCAGTCACCGACGAACTGAGAAGCGCGGCTGAGATATTGTGGCGGAAATTGATATCGCTCGGCGGGAAGATCGTCGTAGCGGGAATCCTCCCGATGCAGAAAAACGCCTCTGGCCACGCTTTCGCCGCTCCCCTCTCGCCCTGACTAGCAGGCCAGAAGAATTACAGAAAAGCAATGAGAAGAACGCCCCCTTCCCCGCCCGTTGCGCAGCCGGTAAGACCGGGCGCCATGACCGACACCCCCTACCCCACCGGCCTTACCATTCGCCCCGTCGAGGACGCGTCCGATCGCAAGGCGTTCGTCGACCTCGCTTTTCGCCTCAATGCCAACGACCCGAACTGGGTACCGCCGCTCAAGACCGAGGTGCACGGGCTGCTCGATCCGCGGCAGAATCCCTGGTTCGAGCATGCCGAGGCGCGGCTGTTCCTCGCCGAGCGGAACGGCAAGCCGGTCGGGCGGATCTCGGCGCAGGTCGACCGGCTCGTGCTCGAGCATATGGGCGCGGGGCTCGGCCAGTGGGGCATGTTCGAGGCGGAGGACCAGGAAGCGGCCTCCGCCCTCCTCCACCGCGCCGAGGCGTGGCTGCGCGGGCGCGACATGACCCGCTCGATGGGCCCGTTCAGCCTCTCGATCTGGGACGAGCCGGGCCTGCTGATCAAAGGCTTCGACCATCCGCCGACGGTGATGATGGGCCATAACAGCCCCAAATACGAAGCCTGGGTGGAAGGCGAAGGCTATAAGGGGGTGAAGGACCTCTTTACCTACGAGCTCGACGTCACCACCGATTTCCCGCCGCTCGTCCAGCGGATCGTCGCGATGGGCGAGAAGAATCCGCGCATCCGCATCCGCGCCGTCGACAAGAAGAAGTTCGACCAGGAGGCGGCCTTGCTGCTCGGCATCCTCAACGACGCCTGGTCGGACAATTGGGGCTATATCCCGCTGACCCCATCCGAGATCGCCTATGCCGGCAAGAAGCTGAAGCCGATCGTGTTCGAGGATCTAATCCGGGTGGCGGAGCTGGACGGCGAGCCGGTCGCCTTCATGATGGCGCTGCCGGACCTCAACATGCTCACCAAGGATCTGGACGGGAGGCTCTTCCCCTTCGGCTTCGCGAAATTGCTGTGGCGGCTGCACAAGGCGCGTTTCACCGGCGCGCGGGTGCCGCTGATGGGCGTGCTCAAGAAGCTGCACGGCACCAAGATGGCGTCGATGCTCGCTTTCATGATGATCGAATATATCCGCCGCGCCGGCACCGCCCATTACGGCATGACCCGCGGCGAGGTCGGCTGGATCCTCGAGGACAACGGCCCGATGATCTCGATCGCCGACGCCATCGAGTCGCATGTGAACCGAGTCTACCGGATCTACGAGAAGGCGCTCTGAGCGCACTTTTTGAGGGGCGTTTCGAACGGCTTGCCGCAGGCGGGGGTAATTCCGAGTTGCCAATGAAGGGGAGACCCCATTAAAGGTCGCCCAGAAATAAGCCGTCGTGGTTCAACGGAAAACAGGGAGTAAGGGAATGCACATTTCTCGTAACGCGATCAGATTGCTGGCTTCGACCGCGGCCGCCGGTGCTGCGCTTGCACTGGCAACGCCTGCCGGCGCTCAGTGCCTCACGGATCCGGTCACCGGGGCGGTGACCTGCAACACCACGGCCGCCGCAACCGGCACCAACTCGACGGCGACCGGCACCAATGCCACCGCCAGCGGGACCCAGTCGTCGGCCTACGGCTTCACCGCGACGGCGAGCGGCGACAACTCGACGGCCGTCGGCGACCGCGCCACCGCCACCGCCTTCCGCTCCAGCGCGTTCGGCGATCTCGCCGTCGCCCGCGGCCAGCAGGCGACCGCGGTCGGCGACATTTCGAGCGCGATTGCCGACTTCAGCACCGGCGTCGGCACCAACGCCAATGCCAATGCGGTTTCGGCCACGGCAGTCGGCCAGAATACCACGGCCAGCGGCACCCGCTCCACGGCGGTCGGCACCACCGCCACCGCGACCGGCGCCTCGGCGACCTCGGTCGGTTCGTCCTCGACGGCCAGCGGCCTCTCCGCCAGCGCGTTCGGCGAACGTGCGACGGCGACCGGCGACCGTTCGACCGCTCTCGGCGACGTCGCCGTCGCCCGCGGCACGCAGTCGACCGCGGTCGGCGACGTTGCCAGCGCGCTCGGCAACCTCTCGACCGCGTTGGGCAGCAACGCCAATGCCAACGTCGCCAATGCAACGGCGCTCGGCGCCAACGCGCTGGTGAACGGCGTCGGCGGCACTGCCGTCGGCCTCGGCGCGCAGGTCGGCGCCGCCGGCACGAACGCCACCGCCATCGGCACCGGCGCGGTCGCGAACTTCGCGAACTCGACCGCGATCGGTAACGGTGCGACGACCACGGCCGCGAATCAGGTGACGATCGGCGGCGCCGGCTCCAGCGTGCGCTTCGGCGGCCTGACCAGCGCTGGCGTGCTGGTGAACGACGCCAACGGCAACGTGACGACGAACACCACCTTGCTCGGCACGGTCGCCACCAACACCGCGAACATCGCCGCCAACACCAACAGCATCACCGCCCTGCAGGGCCAGACGAACACGCTGTTCAATCTCGAGAGCGTCGATCGCCGCGAGATTCGCAAGGCGAACGAGGGCGTGGCCATGGCGCTGGCGATGGAATCGCCGCAGCTCCCGGCCGGCACCCACTTCGGCATCGCCGGCGGCGTCGGCTATTACAACCATCGCTCCTCGGCGACGGCGTCCTTCGCCGCCCGGATCGGCGAACACGCCGCCTTCACCGGCGGCGTCGGCGTCGGCTTCGACAGCGGCGAGGTGGGCGCGCGCGCCGGCATCCAGGCCGCGTGGTAATTCTTCTCACGAAGGTTAAGGGCGGGCCGGGGCATCATGCTCCGGCCCGTTTTCTTCGTGCCGGGCTGATCGCGCTCGCCTCCCTTCCGGCAGCAGCGACCGCACAGGCGCCGGCCCGGCCCGGCCCGCCGCCGGCCGGCGCGCCGCCTGTTGCGCCGGGGATCATCCTTCCCGATCCCGCGACATCGGCGAAGATGATCTGGTCGACGATGGCCGCGGTCGATCACGCGATCGTGACCGGCAATTATTCGGTATTGCGCGAGCTCGGCTCGCCGAGCTTTCAGGCGCGGAACACGCCCGATTCGCTCGCTGCGAATTTTCAGAGCCTACGCAACGAACGCGTGGACCTATCGGCCGTTTTGCTCGTTGAGCCTGTTTACGACATCCCGCCGTCGATCGTGGGAGGTAACCTGATGCGCGTCCGCGGGGTATTCCCAATGAGGCCTTCCCCCATCGCTTTCGATCTTCTGTTCCAGCCAAATGGTGGCCGCTGGGCCCTGCATGGAATCGCCGTGGCGCCGGTTTCACCATTGCCGCCGGGCAACAGTCTCCGACATTGAATCAACGAAAATAGCGGAGTGACTTGATTCCGAACGATCGCTGAGTATGAAGCACACTGAACCAAGGGAGGTATTGACGTGGACAACAGGAATTCTGAGACCACTGCGGAAAAGCGGGAATGGGTGCGCCCGGAGCTGCAGCGGCTGGAAGCAGGCTCGGCCGAGAGCAATTTCAGCGGCATCCCCGACAATAGCTCGCCGCAGGCCTCCTGATCCTTTCATAATTTTTTGGAACCCCCGCTCCCCTCGGGAGCCGGGGTTCTTTGCATATGTCAGCTATTGCCGGCGTCTGGGCCCGGGCCTCCCGCCCCGCCCCTGAAGCATCCTGCCGGAGGATGCTCGACGCCCAGAGGGACTATGGTCCCCATCGGCAAGCCCTCTGGTCGGACGGTGACGTCGCGCTAGGTCATCGGCTCTACCGGCTCCTTCCCGAAGATACCTCGGATCGCCAGCCGCTGATCGGCGGAGGCGGCCGATTCGCACTGACCGCCGACCTGCGCCTCGACGACCGCGACGGCCTAGCCCGCGCGCTCGGCGCGGCGGCGCCCCCGCGCGGCGCCCCCGATTCGCAGCTGCTGCTCGCCGCCATCGAGCGATTCGGCGCCGCCATCCTCGAAGAGCTGGTCGGCGATTATGCGGTTGCGCTGTGGGACGCCGCCGAGCGGCGGCTGACCCTCGCCCGCGACATCCTCGGCCAAAGGCCGCTCCATTATCATGCCGGCTCCGGCTTCTTCGCTTTCGCCAGCATGCCCAAGGGGCTGCACGCGCTCGAAGACATCCCGCGCGGGCCCAACGAGGCGCGACTCGCCCGCTTCCTCGCCCTCAATCCGATCGTCGGCGGCGCCGGCTATTATGAGGGAATCCGGCGGGTCGAGCCCGGCCATATCATCCACGTGCAGGACGGCCGAATCGAGTCGCGCCGTTACTGGACGCCCCGGCGAACGACGCTCTTGCTGCCCCGGTTCGAGGATTATCGCGAGGCCTTCCGGGAGCAGCTCGACCAGGCGGTACGCGCGCGACTGAGGGGCGCGGGCGATCTCGTCGCCACTCATCTCAGCGCCGGCTGGGACAGCAGCAGCGTCACGGCGACGGCGGCGCGTCTCGACCGCGACCGCCATATCCTCGCCTTCACCTCGGTCCCGCGGCCGGGAAGCGAAGCGCCGGCGCTCGGCCGGGGGCTCGCGAACGAGGGGGAGATTGCGGCGGAGACGGCGGCGATGCATCCCAATGTGGAGCATCGGCTCGTCCCCGGCGCGGCCGCTTCGCCGATCGCGGAGCTGGACCTGCACCATCGCCTTTTCGACAAGCCGATGACGAACCTGTGTAACCTCGTCTGGCTGACCGAGATCCGCCGGCAGGCCCAGGCCGCTGGCGCGCGCGTGCTCCTGACGGGCGAGAACGGCAATTGGACGGTCAGCGCCGCCCCGTACAGCCTCCTGGCCGACCTGATTCGCGAGCGGCGCTGGGGGGCGTGGCTGCACGAAGCGCGGGCACTCGCCGCCAAGCGGCGCATGCGGCTGCGCGGCATCGCGGCCAAGTCGTTCGGGCCCTGGCTTCCGTCCTGGCTGTGGAACCTCGGCGGAGGCCTCTCGTCGCGTGCCGAGACGTCCGCTTATGCGGCGCTCCACCCGGATCTTGCGCGCGCGATGGAGCAAGAGCTGGAGAAAGAGGAGATCGGATCCGCCTGGCGCCCGCGCGACAATTTCGCGGCGACGCTACAAGCGTTCCGGCATTACGATTTTGGCGAGCTGCGCAAGGGTACGCTGGCGGGATGGGGCATCGACGAACGCGACCCGACCGCCGACCGGCGCCTGATCGAATTCTGCCTCTCGCTGCCGATCGAGATGTTGCTGAAGGATGGGGAGCGGCGGCCGCTTGCCCACGCCGCTCTGTCCGACCGCCTCCCCCGGGCACTTCTCGATGAGACGCGCAAAGGCTATCAGGCCGCCGACTGGCATGAAGGCATGACGCGGCATCGCTCCGAAATCTCGCAGCTCCTCGATCGAATCGCGGCCGATCCCGTCGCCGCGCGCCTGCTCGACCTCGAGTCGCTGCGCCGCTGGCTGCGGGACTGGCCGAGCGGCGGCTGGGAAAAGCCCGAAGTCATGGCTCGCTATCGCGGGGCGCTGCTCACCGCCCTGTCCGCCGGTCATTTCATCCTGGCGGCGCGCGGGTGAGCCACCCTTCGCTCTACCGGATTTTCGGACTCACGCTTCGTTCCGAAATTCCCCTCGAGGAGCTGCCGTCGGCCGACCGCAGTTCCGTCCCGGACGCGGAGATAAAATATGGCCCGGCCGGATCCCCGGAAGGCCCGAACGGCTATTCGGCCAGCGAGCAGGGGACGCTGCTGCGCGTGCCGGAGGTCGGACGCTATTTGATCCACAATGGCCGCGAGATCGTCGTCGAGCCGGAGCCGGGCGCGTCGGACCGAAACATACGGCTGTTCCTGCTCGGCTCCGCTGTCGGCGCGCTGCTGCACCAGCGCGGCCTCCTGCCGCTCCACGCCAATGCGATCGAGATGGAGGGCAAGGCCGTTGCCTTTTCCGGCCATTCGGGCGCCGGCAAGTCGACCATCGCCGCCTGGTTCCACGACCGCGGCCACCGCATCCTCACCGATGACGTCTGCGTGATCGGCTTCGACGAGACCGGGCGGGCGCTCGCTTATCCCGGCATCCCGCGCCTTCGGCTGTGGCGCGAGGCGCTGGAGGCGAGCGGCCGCGATGCCGGCGAGTATCGCCGCTCGTTCGACGCGATGGACAAATATGACGTGCCGAGCGAGCGCCACGCGCTCGAGCCGCTGCCGCTGGCAGCCGTCTACCTGCTTCGGCAGGCGGAAGCGGAGACGGGCGGCGCCTCGATCGAGCGGCTGCAGGGCGTCGATGCCGTCGAGACCATCGTCGCCAACACCTATCGCGGCGCGTATCTGAGGACGATCGGCCGGACCGGCGAGCATCTCGCCGCCTGCCTGCGCCTGGCGCGACAGGTCCCCGTCTTCCGCGCCGCCCGCCTCTGGGGCTTCGACCGGTTCGACGCCCAGGCGGAGATGCTAAGGATGCATGCGGAGGAACAGGTGCGGGCTGCCGGCTGAGCCATCCCGTCACCCCGGCAAGCGGGGTACGCGGCGCCCCACCTCGAATTCTATCGCCCGCCTTTCCCTATTTGCCTGGATACAATATCCGCAACTGCTGCAGAGACTGCGAAAGCGTACCATCCTGATCGGAAAGATTGGCGCGGGATGCGTCGGTCAAAGCTCCGGGGAGCGCACCAAGACCCTGAGCAAGGCACAAAATGACATCGCGCGGCTCGAACTGGGTTTTACCGCCCCCCGCCGTTTGCACTCCGAGATCCGCCGACCCGCATGCCGCGCCGTCTATGTCACCATGCTCGTTCAAATGGACGACGGCCACTGGACGGCCGCCGCCGCGGTCGTAAGGGCGTGAAACGTAGAGATCGCTGGCTAGGGCCTGTCGCGACGATCCGCGATCCGCGCCCGACGCGCCGGCGATCTGGCTGAGACTACAGCGGCTCTTCTCGATGCAGCCCCGGACCCCCTCAAAGAATACTTCCGCCGGAACTGCGGGATTCCCGAGCCAGAAATTCACCCTTCGGGAAGAGGCTCCGAAGCTCCGATCATCGATCGGCAGGCCGGGGACTTCTCTGTGCAGCCGGTCCAGGGCGGCCCTGACCGCCGTGTCCACGACAACGTTGCCGGTTGCCATGACGCGGACCGGGACGCGCCACCTTGCCATAGAAGGCCGCCTGTGTGGCCAGCCCGAACAGTCGCCCTTGAGAGGCCGCGCCACGCCATAAAGGGTCAGCATGTAGCTGGGGAGCACCCTGACCGTGTCGGCCTCGGTGGCGTGCTGCCCCTCGATGAACACATCCTCGGGTCGCCTATGGCGTACCTCCCCCTCCTCGCTCCGGAGCTCCGCCACGAGTTCTCTCAGACGGGTCGCCGCGCATTGCTCTTCGGCCAAGCTCGGTCGCGGCAGCCTGATGTCGATTTCAGGTAGGTTCCGATCTTTCACGAATGCAGAGAGGCCGTCCGCCGCAGCATGCGAGAGTATACCGACGACCGCTCTCGGCTCATATCCGCCGGCAAGAAGCCGCGCGCGAATCCGGTCGTAGATCATCGCCGTTCCGGGAAAGGCTCCGTTCTCGGCGTTCCGGAATCGTAATTCTTCACCGGTCGGAATGCGGATTCCCGGAGCCGGTTGGGCCGAGACTTCCATGCCGAATATATTCAGAAGAACGCCGACGACGGCAAGCCGTGGCCATTTCCTCTCGCGACTCTCGCTTGCGAAGGGGCGATGAGGCACATCTTGCCCGTCGTCACGTGCCAATCGCCTTCTTAGGCGAGCACCAAGGCATCCTGAATGGCAAAACAGCTGACCACCTCCCACGACGCAAGCGACACCTCCTGATCCCCTTCGGAGCCGCCGACATGATATTTGCCTATGAAACATCTTAGACCTCCGCCATCCTGTCAACGAGGGTCCGCGCAGGCGCTTGCAGCGCACCGCGAGTGCGGAGGTGGGTCTCACCGAGGCCCCGGCTTCCGTCGAGGTGACGTGTTCGGTTTGGTGTGGCGAGCGAGCTACGGCTGCCGATAGATCTTGCCGCCCTTCATCACCATTCGAACGTCGCGCACGGCGGTGATGTCTCGGGTCGGGTCGCCCTCGACGGCGACGAGATCGGCGAGCAGGCCGGGCTTCACCGAACCCCTGTCCTCAAGACCGAAGATGTTCGCATTGCCCGAGGTGGCCGCGATGAGCACATCGACCGGGCGCATGCCCCAGGCTGCCATCAGGACCATCTCGCGCGCATTCTCGCCGTGCGGGAAGACGCCGACGTCGCCGCCGACGCACATCCGGACGCCTGCCGCGAGCGCGGCCTGGAAGCTGGCGCGCTTGTCCTTGATCGCCTGCGGCTCGGGCGCCTGCCCGTTCCAGCCGCGATAGCGGGTGATCGCATCGGTCGCGGCGACGGTCGGGCAATAGCCGGTGCCGTGCTCCTTCATCAGCTTGAACACCTCCGGCGTGCCGGCATCGCCATGCTCGACCGTGTCCGCGCCCGCTAGAATGGCGCGGCGCATCCCCTCCGCCGTGCCCGCATGGACCGCCACCTTGCGGCCGGCGGAATGGGCGACTTCGACCGCCATCTTCATCTCGTCGAGCGTGAAAGTCGGCCGGCTCCCCTCGCCCGGGCGCCAGCGATAGTCGCCGTAGAGCTTCACCCAGTCGGCGCCGGCGCCGATCTGGCGGCGGACGGCGGTGATCAGGCCCGGTCCGTCCGCCTCCTCGGCGCCGCGCGCGACGAATTCGGGCTCGGCATTCTTGGGCCCATAAGCGCCGGTGGCAACGATCGCGCGGGTCACGACGATCATGCGCGGGCCGGGGACGATGCCCTGCTCGATCGCCTGCTTGAGCCCGACGTCCGAATAGCCGGCGCCCTCGGTGCCGAGATCGCGGGTGGTGGTGAAGCCGGCCATCAAGGTGGCGCGGGCATGGTTGACGGCGCGGGCGGTGCGGAGCGCGAGCGGCTCCTTCAGCACCTGATCGTCCCAACTCGTCTCGTTATAGGGGTGGAGGAAGAGGTGCGAATGGCCCTCGATCATGCCGGGCATCAACGTCATGCCGGGAAGCTCGACCATCTGCGCCCCCGGCGGGGCGGCGATGTTCGGGCCGGCCGCCTCGATTCTGTCGCCGCGCACCAGCACCGACCAGCCCTCGTGCGGCCGCGGATCGGTGCCGTCGAAGACCCGCGCCGGGTGGAGCAGGATGACATTCTCTTGGGCGGCGGCGGGTGCGGACATGATGAGCAGGAGCAAAGCGGCGAGCAGGCGCATCGGAGTCTCCGGGCAGAGAGATCCGACCACCATAAGAACGCGCGGCGGCGGCGCAATGCTCCTGCTTATCCGACGAACGGATAGGGCGAGATCGTCTTCTCGGTCTCTCGCACGGCGAGGGTGCGGCCGACCGGCGCAGCGGCACGCTGCGGACAGTGGATGCGGGGGCAGATGGCGCAGGCGGGGCCGATCGGCGTCACCAGCGGCTTCGCGAGATCCTGGCCGTCGGCATAGAGGATCCTGGGTGCATATTTGACGTCGCAGCCGAGGCCGATGGCGAGCTGCGAGCTTTCGCGCGGATCGAGCCGGACGGCGCGCTCGACGGTGCGGCTGATCGTGAAGAAGCGTTCGCCGTCCGGAGTCTCGACGATCTGGGTGGCGACGCGGCCGGGGGTCTGGAACGCGGCGTGGAGGTTCCAGCGCGGGCAAGTCCCGCCGAACCGCGAGAAGGGGAAGGATTCGCCGGCGAAGCGCTTCGAGATGTTTCCGGCGGCGTCGACGCGCAGCATGAAGAAGGGGATGCCGCGCGCACCCGTCCGGCCGAGCGTGGTGAAGCGGTGCGAGACCTGCTCGACGCTGGCCCCGAACTCGCCGCACAGGCGGTCGACGCCGTAGCGCTGCTTCTCCGCCGCGGCGAGGAAACGTCCGTAGGGCATCATGATCGCCCCCGCCGCATAATTGGCGAGCGACATGGAGAGCAGGCGCGCGGTCGGGGCGTCCGGCGCGGCGGCACCCTCGACCAGCCGCTTCAGCATCGGCCCGAGCTCGAACAAAGCGAGCTGATAGGCGGCGCCGAACGTGCGGCTCTCCGGGCGCAATAGCGCCGACAGCATCAGCCTCTTGCGGTGGAGATCGTAGGCTTGGCTGGAGAAATCGAGCAGCTCCGGCGGCACCACCCGCGCCTCGACGCCGAACCCGTCCTTCAGCCGCCGCCGCAGCGACTCGAACAGATTCCCGGCGTCGCCGAAGGCGCCGGAGAGCGTCTCGGCCGCCTCCTCGATCTCGGGGAAGTGATTGCGCTGCGCCTGGATGTAGTCGCGCACCCAGGATTCCGGGGTGATCAGCGAGGTCTCGTCGGGAGCCGCGCCCGCCGGATGCTGACGCCGCTCGACCAGGGCGGCGTACAGCCTGGACACCGCATCCGCGACCGATGGCGCGTTGTCCGCCACCTCCAGCAATTCGTAACGCGGGATGCCGAGATCGGCGAACATCGGATCGGCGAAGATCTCGGCGAGCTGATCGACTCCGGTGCCATCCGGCCCGTCGGCGGCGAAGGTCCGGAGGTCGACATTGTAGATTTCGGCGAGGCGCAGCAGCACCTGCGCCGTTACCGGCCGCTGGTTGCGCTCCAGATGATTCAAATAGCTCGGCGAGATGCCGATCTCGGTGGCCATCGCGCTCTGGTTGAGGCCGAGCTCCCGCCTCAGCCGGCGGACGCGGCCACCGAGATAGAGCTTTCGTTCCGGTGCGGGCACAGCAGGAACATTGTCAATTATTTACAAGAATAGCAAGTCACCTTGTGACATCGCGACCTCTTTCGGCGCGCCCTGAGCGGCCGTTCGCGCTTTGATGGCCCCACGTCCCAACTGGAGCCCGCGCAAATGAACCACTTCGACCGCCTCGTCCCCGCCCCCACCGGCCGCTTCGCCGGCATTTCGCGCCCGTATGGGCCGGAAGAGGTGGAGCGCCTGCGCGGCTCCGTCGCGATCGAGCACACACTCGCGAGGCGCGGCGCGAACCGGCTGTGGGAGCTGCTCAACGAGGAGGATTACATCCACGCCCTCGGCGCCGTCACCGGCAACCAGGCGATGCAGATGGTCCGCGCCGGCCTGAAAGCCATCTATCTCTCCGGCTGGCAGGTCGCCGCCGACGCCAACACCGCCGGCGCCATGTATCCGGACCAGTCGCTCTACCCCGCCAATGCCGGGCCGGAGCTGTGCCGGCGGATCAACCGCACGCTGCAGCGCGCCGACCAGATCGAGCATGCCGAAGGTGGCTGCCCAAATGGACCAGAGGCGCGCGACTGGTTCGTGCCGATCGTCGCCGATGCCGAGGCGGGCTTCGGCGGCCCCTTGAACTGCTTCGAGATCATGAAGGCCTATATCGAGGCGGGCGCTGCCGGCGTCCATTTCGAGGACCAGCTCGCCAGCGAGAAGAAGTGCGGCCATCTCGGCGGCAAGGTGCTGATCCCGACCCAGGCGCATATCCGCAATCTCGATGCGGCGCGGCTGGCGGCCGACGTCTGCGGCGTGCCGACCATCCTCGTCGCGCGCACCGACGCGGAGAGCGCGAAGCTGATCACGTCGGATGTCGACGAGCGGGACCGTGAATTCCTGACCGGCGAGCGCACGCCCGAAGGCTTCTTCCGGCTGCGCGAGGGGACCGGCCTCGATCATTGCATCCAGCGCGGCCTCGCCTTCGCGCCGCACGCCGACCTGCTCTGGTGGGAGACGAGCCGTCCGAACCTGGAGGAGGCGCGGCGCTTCGCCGAGGCGATCCAGCGCGAGCATCCGGGCAAGCTGATGGCCTATAATTGCTCGCCCTCGTTCAACTGGCGGGCGAAGCTGGACGAAGCGACGATCGCCAAATTCCAGCGCGAGCTCGGCGCGATGGGCTACAAATTCCAGTTCGTCACTCTGGCCGGCTTCCACAGCCTCAATCATGGCATGTTCGAGCTGGCGCGGACCTATCGCGACCGCGGCATGGCGGCTTATTCCGAGCTCCAGCAGGCCGAGTTCGCAAGCGAAGCCCATGGCTACAGCGCCACCCGTCACCAGCGCGAGGTCGGCACCGGCTATTTCGACTTGGTCGCCGAGACCGTGTCGGGCGGCCAGGCCTCCACCACGGCGCTCGCCCAATCGACCGAGGCCGAACAGTTCATCATCGCCGAAGCGGCTGAATAGGAGAAGAACGATGACCGTGCGTTACTGGGTGATCGGGGGAGAATATGACGGCCCGGACTTCCGCGCCCTCGTCCCGGGCACCGAGACGATGGCCGGCCCGTTCGAGGACGAGCGCAAGGCGCGGACGGAATGGACGCGGCTCAGCTGCTGCCCCGAGAAGAGCCGCTTGGCCACCCTGCGCTATTCGATCGCGGCGGAGACCGTGCACTAGGATTCCCTCTCCCCAGCGGGGAGAGGGTTGGGGTGAGGGGGTTCGGCGGCTGAGATTTGTCACTGCCCCCCGCCCTCCCATGATCGTCTGAGAGAAGGTATTGAGGGAGTGTTCGGCGCATGAGCTTATTTTCAACCGCCGAGCCCCCTCACCCCACCCTCTCTCCGCCGGGGAGAGGGAGTTTAGAGGATACTGTCTTGCCTGATTACGTCCTGATCTCCGGCATCGAAGTGGACCCCGCCCTGCGGCGCTTCGTCGAGGATGAGGCGCTGCCGGGAACGGGGATCGGCCCCAATGCCTTCTGGTCCGGCTTTTCGTCGCTGCTCCGCGCGCTCACGCCCGAGAACAAACGACTGCTGCGCAAGCGCGAGGATCTCCAGGCGCAGATCGATGCGCGCAACGAAGCCTTGGGCGGTCACGTGCCCTCGCCGGCCGAAGAAGAAGCCTTCCTCCGCGAGATCGGCTATCTGGTCGACCCGCCGCCGCCTTTCACGATCGGCACAGAGAAAGTCGATCCGGAGATCGCCGCCATCGCCGGGCCCCAACTCGTCGTGCCGGTGAACAACGCCCGCTACGCCCTCAACGCCGCCAATGCCCGTTGGGGCAGCCTCTACGATGCGCTGTACGGCACCGACGCGCTCGGCGACCCGCCGTCCGCCGGCGGCTACGATGCGGAGCGTGGGCGGCGGGTGATCGCCTGGGGCCGCGAATTCCTCGACGAAATCGCGCCGCTGACCGGCGGCAGTCATGCCGACGTGACGAGCTATCGGGTCGACGACGGTCGCCTGATCACGGACCGTGGCGGGCTTGCCAATCCGTCGCTCCTCGCAGGCTGGCGCGACGGCGGCATCCTGTTCCGGCATCACAATCTCCACGCCGAGATCGTCCTCGACCGTGAGCATCCGATCGGCCGCGAGGACAAAGCCGGCGTTGCCGACATCCAGCTCGAAAGCGCGATCACCGCGATCATGGATGGGGAGGATTCGGTCGCGGCGGTCGACGCCGAGGAGAAGATTGAGGTCTATCGCAACTGGCTCGGCCTGATGAAGGGGACGCTGAGCGCCCGCTTCGCCAAGGGTGGCCGCGAGGTCGAGCGGCGGCTGGCGGAGGACCGGCAATACGAGACCCCCGACGGGCACGGACTGACGCTGAAGGGTCGCGCGCTGATGCTGGTGCGCAACGTCGGCCACCTCATGACGAACCCGATGATCCGCCTCGATGGCGAGGAGGTTCAGGAAGGCCTCCCCGACGCGGTGCTCACCTCGCTCATCGCCCTCCACGACATGCGCGCCAACAGCGCGACGGGCGCGATCTATATCGTCAAGCCGAAGATGCATGGGCCGGAGGAGGCCGCCTTCGCCAATCTGTTGTTCGACCGCACCGAGGATCTGCTCGGCCTGCCGCGCAACACGATCAGGATCGGCCTGATGGACGAGGAGCGGCGCACCAGCGTCAATCTCGCCGCCTGCATTTACGAGGTGCGCGGCCGTATCGCCTTCATCAACACCGGCTTCCTCGACCGCACCGGCGACGAGATCCACACCGCGATGCGGCTCGGCCCGGTGATCCGCAAGGGCGAGATGAAGCGCTCGACCTGGCTGCGCACCTATGAGGACAACAATGTCGAGGTCGGCCTCGCCGCCGGCTTTGCCGGGCGGGCGCAGATCGGCAAAGGGATGTGGGCGACCCCCGATCGCATGGCCGATATGCTCGCCGAAAAGATCGCCCATCCGCAGGCGGGGGCGAACACCGCCTGGGTCCCCTCGCCCACTGCGGCGACGCTCCACGCCGTCCATTATCACCGCGTCGATGTCGCCGCGCGGCAGCGGGAGCTCGCCGCCCGCGCCCCGGCGAGGCTCGAAGGGCTGCTGACCATCCCCATTGCGTCCGACCGCAGCTGGAGTCCGGCGGAGGTGCGCGAGGAGCTGGAGAATAACGTCCAGGGCATCCTCGGCTATGTCGTGCGCTGGGTGGACCAGGGGATCGGCTGCTCGAAGGTGCCGGACATCCGCAATGTCGGCCTGATGGAGGACCGCGCCACCTGCCGGATTTCCAGCCAGCATGTCGCCAACTGGCTGATGCACGGCATTGTCAGCCGGGACGAGGTGGAAGCGGCCTTGCTCCGGATGGCCGCGGTAGTCGACCGGCAGAACGAGGGCGATCCTTTCTACCGCACGATGGCGGCCGATCCCGCCGGCAGTCAGGCTTTCCAAGCGGCGCGGGCGCTGATCCTGGAAGGCGCGTCGCAGCCGTCCGGCTATACCGAGCCCCTGCTCCACGCGGCGCGGTTGGCGCTGAAGGGGGAAGCGGAACCGACAACGGCCCCGGTCGCAATTTCCGCCTGATCCCCTCCGTCATTCCGAGGGGAGCGAAGCAATCCAGTTCCGAGCCAGGCGAAGGCGCCGGACTGGATTGCGGCATCGCTGCGCTCCTCGCAATGACGACGGAAGGGCATTAGGGTGCCGCGCGGGAGGATGGATGGACCGCAGCGCGCAGAACAGCGGCACGATGCCCGTCCGCAGCGGCCTGGCGTTCGATCCGGCGCGGCTGGAGGACTGGCTTAGGCGCGAGGTCGAGGGCTTTTCCGGGCCGCTGACGGTCGAGCAGTTCCGCGGCGGCCAGTCCAACCCGACCTACAAGCTGATCACCCCCGGCCGCGCCTACGTCCTGCGGCGCAAGCCGCCCGGCAAATTGCTGCCCGGCGCCCACGCGGTCGACCGCGAATATCGCGTACTCTCGGCCCTCGGCCGGCAGGGCTTTCCCGTGCCGCACGTCCACGGCCTCTGCCTCGACGAGGACGTCATCGGCACGCCCTTCTACGTGATGGACATGGTGGAGGGCCGGATCTTCTGGGAGGCCGATTTCCCGCAGGTCGCGCGCAAGGAGCGGCCGCTTTACTTCGACGCGATGAACCGCACCATCGCCGCGCTCCACGCGATCGATCCGGAGGGGGCGGGGCTCGGCGACTACGGCAAGCCGGGAAATTATTTCGAGCGGCAGATCGCGCGGTGGTCGAAGCAATATCTCGGCGACACCGATGCGGGTCGCGTGCCGGCGATGGACCGGCTCGTGGAATGGCTGCCCGCCAATATCCCCGAAGCCGGCGAGGAGAGCCGCATCATCCACGGCGACTTCCGCTGCGACAACATGATCTTCCACCCGGAAAGGCCGGAGGTGATCGCGGTGCTCGACTGGGAGCTGTCGACCCTCGGCCATCCGCTCGCCGATTTCACCTATCATCTGATGGTCTACCGGATGCCGGCGGGTGTCTCGACTGGTCTCGCGGGTGTAGACCTCCCGGCGCTGAACATCCCGTCAGAGGCGGATTACGTCGCCGCCTATTGCCGACGCACCGGGCGCGACGGCATTCTCGATCTCGATTTCTATATGGCGTTCAACATGTTCCGCCTCGCCGCGATCGTCCATGGCATCAAGGGCCGGCTGGCGCGCGGCACCGCCGCCTCGGCCCATGCCGACCGGATGGCGGCAAGCCTCGACGGCCTCGCCGAGCTCGCCTGGGCACAGGCCCGTAAGGCCGGGGCGAATTAGCGGCTGACGCGCGAATCGTTCGGCCCTATCCTGCGAGCAGCGACGGGGGGTCGATGGCGCGAGGCTGGACGAAAGGGGCGGCACGAAGGCTGCGCCGGATCGGCGGGATCCGGCTCGCCGCGACCTTGGCCGTGCTCGTCCTCGCCCTCTTCGCCGCGCGCTCTTCCTGGAGCCTCCCTTTCGCCGGGGACGCCGAGCGCGGCCTCTACGACCTCCGCTTCGACTGGGCGGCGCAGAAGCGTGCCGTGGAGCAAGACCCGCGCATCGTCCTCATCGTCTATAACGACCAGACGCTGGAGACGCTCGGCAAGCGCTCGCCGCTCGACCGCAAGATGCTCGCCAGCGCGCTCCGCACGCTCGACGCGATGCATCCCAAGGCGATCGGCATCGACATCCTCATCGACCAGGCGCAGCCGGAAGACCCCTTGCTGATCGGCGCGATGAAAGGCCTGAAGACGCCGACCTTCCTCGCCTTCGCCTCGAGCGACCGCACCTACGGCAATGAGGAGCAGATCGAATATTGGCAGGAGCAGTTCCTGCGCCAGTTCCTCGGGCAGGTCCGCTCGGGTCCGGTGCGCCCGGCGAGCATCCGTATCGAGCCGGACCTGGACGACGGCGTCATGCGCAGCTGGCCATCGCAATCGCCGAAGCTGCCGCCTTTGCTCGCCAATGCGATGGCGCCGGGGCACGACGCCTTCCGCGCCTACCGAGGCAGCATCGACTACGAGTTGCCCAAATGGGCCGACCGCCCGGTCTTCACCGAGCTTCCAATCGATCTGTTCGCGATCGATTATGGCGGTCCGCCGCCGCCGGAGCTCGTCCGCCAGATCGCCGGCCGCTACGTGCTGATCGGCGGCGATATCAAGGATGCCGACGATTTCCTGGCCCCCATGTCGCGCCTCACCGGCAAGGCGACCAAGGGCATTGCCGTTCATGCCCAGCTGCTTGCTCAGCTCCTTGATGGGCGGCTGTTGCCGCGATTGCCCGACCTCGCCTTGTGGGCGCTGGCTTTGCTGGTCGTGCTCGCCGGCAGCCTCACCAGCATGCTGGAAATGCGCAGCTGGAAGCTTCCCGCGGCCATCGCCGTGCAGATCGCGCTCTTCGGCGCCCTCCCCTTCTGGATGCAGGCGCAGCATATCGACACGCAGGGCCTGCCGGCGCTTGGCTGGGTCGCCGGCTGGGTGCTCGCCTTCGCCGCCGTCGGCACGGCCGCGCGCGCCGTCGGATCGGAGGAGCGGCGCTTCGCCCAGTCCGCGCTCGGCAAATATCTCCCACCCGATGTCGCCGCCCTGATCCTCAAGGAGCCGGAGCGGCTGTCGCTGCGGGGCGAGAAGAGACAGATCTTCGCCCTGTTCAGCGATCTCGAAGGCTTCACCAAGCTCACCCACGCGATCACGCCCGAGCAATTGTCCCACCATCTCAACGCTTACCTCGACACGATGAGCGAGACGGTGCTCCGCCACGGCGGCACGATCGACAAGTTCGTCGGCGACGCGGTGGTCGCCCTCTGGGGGGCGCCGATCGCCCGCGACGACGATGGCGAGCGGGCGGTGCGTGCAGCGATCGCCATGTACCAAGCGGGCGAGGAATTCCGCCGAAGCGCCGCGAGCGATATCCCGCCGATCGGCTGCACCCGGGTCGGCCTCCATTGGGGCGACGCGGTGATCGGCAATTTCGGCGGCAAGGGGCGCATCCAGTATACCGCGCTCGGCGACGGCATGAACACGGCGTCGCGGCTGGAATCCGCCAACAAGCTGCTCCGTTCGACCATCCTCGTCAGCCGGGAGGCGAAGGAGCGGTCCGGGCTCGGCCTGTTCCGGCCGCTCGGGCGGGTCGTGCTGAGTGGCCGCGCGACTCCAGTGGAAGTCTGGGAGCCGGTGCCGCACATGGATCCCGCCATGCGCCAGCGCCTGACCGATTTGTGGCTCCGCTTCGACGCCGGCGACACGGGCGCGCTCGCCGAATTGCAGGAGCTGGCTGCATCCGGCGAGGATGCGGCGCTCGTAGATTTGGTGTACCGTCTTCAGAAAGCTGGTTCGGGAGGTCACTTTGTACTCGCTTCCAAATAGGCGCGCCCTCCGCGTCCTCGCCTTTTCCCTGCTGCTCGCCGGCGCCAGCGCGGCCATGGCCGACATCCTCGTCGTCCGCTCGGTGGGACCGTCGGCGAAGAATTATCCGCTCGGCAAGAGGCTGCCGGACAATGCGCGGATCGTGCTGCAGGCGAACGACCAGCTGACCTTGCTCGACGGCCGCGGCACCCGCGAGATCCGCGGGCCGGGAAGCTTCATCGCCGCCTCCGCATCGAGCGCGCCCGCCCAGCTTGCCTCGAATGCGACGGTGAACGGCCGCCGGGCCCGCATCGGTGCCGTCCGCGGCATCGAGGGGCCGCCGCCGCGGACCATCTGGGACATCGACGCGTCGAGAAGCGGCAACGTCTGCATCTCGCCCCCGAGCAAGGTCAACCTGTGGCGCGCCGATCCGGCCGCGGCGGCAACGCTGACCGTCACCGGCGCGGGCAAGACGCGCCAGCTCGCGTGGGCGGCCGGGGATGCGACGCTCAACTGGCCGGACGACCTGCCGCTGAGCGACGGCGCCGAATATCGGCTGTCCTGGAGGGGCGCTGGGGCACCGACGACGATCCGCTTTCGGACCCTTCCGCAGCACCCGGCGGGGCTCGACGCGACCGCCTCGATGCTGATCACGAACCAATGCCAGGCGCAGCTCGACCTGCTGATCGACACGGTACGGGTGTCCGGTTGATCGTTTCGGCGCGGGTATAGAATCGCTCGCCGCAAAAATCGCCCTTCGCCATGGACTTAACCCCGCGCCCGCGCGAGTCGTGGCCGCGGGAGGGACAGGCATGAAGATCCTGATCGTCGAGGACGAAGAGCTGCTGGCGGAAACGCTCAAGCAACTCGTCGAGCTCGACCCGCTCCATGAAGTCACCGCGATTGCCCACGACCTCGACACGGCCATGGCCGCCGTGGAAGCGAACCCGCCCGAGCTCGCTTTGGTGGATCTCCAGCTGGCCAATGGGACGAGCGGCTTCAGCGTCGCCGCCCGGCTGCACGAGCTCGACATCGCCTGCCTGTTCTCGACCGGCAACGCGCCGGGTTTCCCGCTGCCGGATCTCGCCATCGGCTGCCTCAGGAAACCCTATGAGACCGACGATCTCGCCCGCGCGCTCAAGGAAGCCGAGGATATCTTGCGCGGCCGTCAGAAGGTGATCCTGCGGCCGCGGCTTCCCGAGCAGCTCCAGCTCTACACCGGTGACGCTGAGCCCATTTCAAAAGAGGAGTGGGTGCCGGGGGTCAGTCGCCGCACCTCGCTCTGGGCGCGGGTCCGCAAGCTCGTCCGCCGCCCCTCCAGCTTCCGCAGCGCCACGGCGGCGTAAGCCCTCTCCCGCTCGCGGAAGAGGGTTGGGGGTGAGGGCCTGTAGTACGCCGTGACATGCCCTCACCCTCCCATTCGGCGCAGCCGAATCGGTCCCTCCCTCTCCCGCAAGCGGGAGAGGGGTTTTATTCCCCCATCTGCTTGAGCGGCGGCCCGACGTCGCGGCGGCGGATGACGAGGTTCCGGATCTCCGTCATGTCCTCCATGGCGAAGCGGACGCCTTCGCGGCCGAGGCCGCTTTCCTTGACGCCGCCATAGGGCATGTTGTCGACGCGGTAGGACGGTACGTCGCCGACGACCACGCCACCCACGTCCAGCCGGTCCCAGGCATCGAGCACCTTGTAGAGATCGCGGGTGAAGATGCCGGCCTGGAGGCCGAACTTGCTGTCGTTCACCTCGTCGATCGCCGCGCCGAAGTCGGTGAATTTCGAGAGGATCGCCACCGGCCCGAACGCCTCCTCGCGGTAAACGGTGGCCGAGCGGTCGACATTTTCGAGTAACGTCGCCTCCAGCATCGCGCCCTCGCGCTTGCCGCCGCAGAGCAGGCGCGCGCCCTTCTCCACCGCTTCCCGGATCCAATTGTCGAGCCGCCGCGCCTCGCCTTCGCTGATCATCGGGCCGATGAAGGTGTCCCGATCGTGCGGATTGCCGGCGACGAGCTTCGCCGCGCGGAAAACGAGCCGGTCGCGCAACTCGTCATAGATGTCGGCGTGGATGATGATCCGCTGGACGCCGATGCAGCTCTGGCCGGACTGGTAGAAGGCGCCGAAGATGATCCGCTCGACCGTATCGTCGAGATCGGCGTCATGGTCGACGACCACCGCCGCATTGCCGCCGAGCTCCAGGATCACCTTCTTCTTGCCGGCGCGCGCCTTGAGGTCCCAGCCGACCGACGGCGAGCCGGTGAAGGAGAGCAGTTTCAGCCGCTCATCCGTGGTGAAGAGGTCGGCGCCCTCGCGATGGGCGGGCAGGATCGAGAAGGCGCCCCTCGGCAGGTTCGTTTCGGCGAGCACCTCGCCCATGATGATCGCGCCGAGCGGCGTCCGGCTCGCCGGCTTCATCACGAACGGGCAGCCGACGGCGATGGCGGGCGCCACCTTGTGCGCGGCGAGGTTGAGGGGGAAGTTGAACGGCGAGATGAAGCTGCACGGGCCGATCGGCACCCGCTTCCAGATCCCCTGATAGCCGCGGGCGCGCGGGCTGATGTCGAGCGGCTGCACCTCGCCGGTCATCCGCACCGATTCCTCGGCGGCGATGCGGAAGGTGTCGATCAGGCGGGTGACCTCGCCCTCGGCATCTTTGATCGGCTTCCCCGCCTCGACACACAGAGCGAAGGCGAGCTCGTCATACCGTTCCTTGAAGCGGTCGACGCAATGCTGGAGCACCGCCTGCCGCTCGTAAGCCGCCATGCGCGCCATCGGCTCGGCGGCCTCGACCGCGGCCTCAATGCCCCCATCGATCGTCCCCGCATCCGCCTGGGCAACGCGGAAGGCGATCTCGCCCGTATATTTGTCGGTGACCTCGAGGTCCGCGTTCGGCTGCTTCGCCTCGTTGGCGAGGTAGAGCGGGTAGATGTCCTTCAGCTTGACCATTTTGCTTCCTAGAGCGCCGCGCTCAGTTGCTTGATCTCCTTGTTGAGGATGCGGTCGTTGTCGGCATAATCGACCGGGCAGTCGACCAGGTGGACGCCGTCCGTCGACGGGCAGTGCTTCAGCAAGTCCGTCAGCCCCTCCGCGCTCTCCACCCGGTGCCCGCTCGCCCCATAGCTCTCCGCATATTTGACGAAATCGGGATTGCCGTAGGTGAGGCCCCAATCGGCGAAACCCATGTTCGCCTGCTTCCAGCGGATCATGCCGTAGCTGTCGTCGCGGAGGATCAGCACGGTGATGTTGAGCTTGAGGCGGACGGCCGTCTCCATCTCCTGGCTGTTCATCATGAAGCCGCCGTCGCCGCAGACCGCCATCGCCCTGCGGCCCGGATAGACCATCGCCGAAGCCATCGCCGAGGGCAGGCCCGCCCCCATCGTCGCCAGCGCATTGTCGAGCAGCACCGTGTTCGGCTGCCGCGCCGGATAATTGCGCGCGAACCAGATTTTGTAGACGCCGTTGTCGAGGCAGAGGATGCCGTCCGCCGGCATCGCCTCGCGCACGCATTTGACCAGGCAGGCGGGGAAGATCGGGAAGCGCATGTCATCGCACAGCGAGGCGGTGTGCTCGACCTCGGCCTTGCGAGCGCGCAGCATCGCGTCGAAATTCCAGCGCGGCGAGGGGACGATGTCCTCCTTGATCTGCCAGACGGCGTTGGCGATGTCGCCGATCACCTCGATCTGCGGAAAATAGACCGGATCCACCTCGGCCGTCTTGGTCGAGACGTGGATCACCTCCGTGCCGCCGCGCATCATGAAAAAAGGCGGCTTCTCGATCACGTCGTGGCCGATATTGACGATCAGGTCGGCGGATTCGATCGCGCGGTGGACGAAATCGCCGGCCGACAGCGCGGCGCACCCGACGAAGCGGGGATGGAGCTCGTCGACCACCCCCTTGCCGAGCTGGGTGGTGACGAACGGGATGCCGGTCTTCTCGATCAGCTGGAGCAGCATCCGCGAGGTCGTCTTGCGGTTGGCGCCGGCGCCGACGACGAGCAGGGGCGCCTTCGCCCCCTCGAGCTTCTTCACCGCGGCGCGGATCGCCTTCTCGTCGGCGAGCGGGCGGCGGACGAAGCTGCGGGGCAGCGGCGTCATGTCCGTCTGCTCGTCGGCAATGTCCTCGGGCAGCTCGAGGTGGACGGCGCCCGGCTTCTCCTCCTCCGCCAGGCGGAAGGCCTCGCGGATCCGGCTCGGGATATTGTCGGCCGAGGCGAGCTGGTGGGTGAATTTGGTGATCGGCCGCATCATGTCGACGACGTCGAGGATCTGGAATCGGCCCTGCTTCGATTTCTTGATGGGCTTCTGGCCGGTGATCATCATCATCGGCATGCCGCCGAGCTGGGCGTAGGCGGCGGCGGTCACGAAATTGGTCGCGCCCGGGCCGAGCGTCGCCAGGCAGACGCCGGCCTTGCCGGTATGGCGCCCGTAGGTCGCCGCCATGAAGCCGGCGCCCTGCTCGTGGCGGGTGAGGATCAGCTTGATCTTGGACGAGCGCGAGAGGCTGTCGAGGAAATCGAGATTCTCCTCGCCGGGAACGCCGAACACATATTCGGCCCCTTCTTCCTCGAGACACTGGACGAACAGGTCTGATGCCTTGGTCATGCGGCACTCCCCCTTTGCCGAAGCGGCAAGGTTAGACCCGTTTCCATCCTCTGTCACCAATCCGGCCCAAACCGGTGATCATGCTTGAAAGCGGCGGTCACATTTGAAACAAGTCTTCCGAAGGGGGGCTTATGACGCAAAGGCGCGAGCTGGCGATCGGCGCACTGGCCGCCTCGATTCTCGCCTCCTTGCTGCTGCTCTTCCTGGTTCCCGCCCCCGTCACCGCCCAGCGCGGCCCGGCGAGCGGCGGCCCCTATCTCGGCGTCGCCAGCTGCGCCGGCTCGACCTGTCACGGCCGTTCGGAGCCGACCGGCGCCGTCGTGCGCCAGGACGAATTGATGATCTGGCAGAATGCCGCCAGCCCGTCGGGCGCCCACAGCCGCGCCTGGCGGGTGCTGACCGAGCCGCGGGCCAAGGCGATCGCCGCCCGACTCGGTATCGGCGAGGCGGCCTCCGCGCCGATGTGCCTCGGCTGCCACGCGACTCCCGCGCCCCGCGGCGAGCGCGGGCCGCGCTTCCAGATTTCCGACGGAATCGGCTGCGAGGCCTGCCACGGGCCGGCGGCCCCTTGGCTCGCCAGCCATTATGCGGTTGGCGGCACCCATGCGGCCAACGTCGCCCACGGCATGGTGCCGCTCGACAATCCCCGCGCCCGCGCCGCCCGTTGCCTCGATTGCCATTTCGGCAGCGCCGGCGAGGGCCAGTTCGTCGACCACCGAATCATGGCGGCGGGCCATCCGCGTATCAGCTTTGAGCTCGATCTCTTCTCGACCCTGCAGCAGCACCACAATGAGGATGCCGATTACGTCCAGCGCAAGGGGCGGACGAACAATGTAACGATCTGGGCGGTCGGCCAGGCGATGGCGCTCGACCGCACGCTCGCCCTCTTCTCGAACCCGCAGCGCGGCACCAACGGCGTCTTTCCCGAATTCTATTTCTTCGACTGCCACACCTGCCATCGCCGCATTTCCGACGATCCGGCCTTCGAACCGCGCGCCGCCGCCAATCCGGGCCGGCCGATCCCCTCCGGCATGCCCGCCTATAATGACGAGAACATGATCATGCTCTCGGCGGCAGCGAAGGTGGCCGCGCCGGCGCTGGCGGTGCGCTTCGAGCGCGACAGCCGCGCCTTCCATCTGGCGCTGACGAAGGACCGCCCCACCGCCATCGCCGCCGCCGCGCGGTTGCGCGAGAGCGGGCTTGCCGTCGGCACCGCCCTCGCCGGCGGCGTGAGCCGGGCGCAGGTGTTCGAGATGATCGACACGATCGCCGGCAATGCCGTGTCGCCGCGCTTCACCGATTACGAGGGCAGCGTGCAGGCGGTGATGGCGGTCGACACATTGCTCTCGGCTTTGGTCAGCGCCCGCCAGGCCGATTCGCAGGCGGCCAATGCGATCCGTGCCGACATCAATCTCGCCTATCGCGCGGTGCGCGACCCGAACGCCTACGATCCGGCCGATTTCCGCGAGAGCCTCGGCCGCGCCGCCGCCGCGATCCGGAGGCTGAGGTGAGACGCGGCTTCGGCCTGCTGGCCGCTTTGTCGCTCGTGCTCGCGTCGTGCGGCGGCGGGGGCGGGAGCAGCAGCGGCAGCGGCGGCGGGTCGAGCGTGCCCTTGCCCACGCCGAGCCCCACGCCAGCGCCGACCGCGCTTTACGCGGTGCCGGCGCCGGAATCGCTGAGCCAGTCCGACGTCCAGCGCATCCTCGCCCAGGGAGTCGGCGAGGCGCAGGCGCGCGGGCTTCCCGTCGACCTCGCGGTGGTCGACCGGGTCGGCAACGTCCTCGCCGTGTTCGCGATGAACGGCACCAACCAGCGGCTCGTCGTGCCGAAGGGGCCGAACGGCAGCACCCACGATTTGCAGGGCGTCGACGTGCCGGGCGCGGTGGCCGGCGCGATCGCCAAGGCGATCACCGGCGCCTATCTCTCGTCCGGCGGCAACGCCTTCTCCAGCCGCACGGCGAGCATGATCGTCCAGGAGAATTTCCCGCCCTCGGCCGCCACGGTCGGGCTGGAGAGCGGCCCTCTGTTCGGCGTGCAGTTCAGCCAGCTTCCCTGCTCGGACCTCTCCGCCCGCTTCTCCGGCACGGCCGGCGCCGGCGCCTTTATCGGCCCGAAACGCTCCCCGCTCGGCCTCTCCGGCGATCCGGGCGGCTTTCCACTCTACAAGAACGGCGTCGTCGTCGGCGGCATCGGCGTGATGGGCGACGCCGATTACGGCTTCGACCCCGAAGTGCAGGACGTCGACCACGATAACGAGGAGATCATTGCGCTGGCCGCCAGCACCGGCTTCGCGGCGCCGGACGCGATCCGGGCGGACCGGATCAGCGTCGACGGCACCCTGCTCCGCTTCTCGGACGCGACCGCCTCGGACCTGCGCAGCAACCCCGCCGCCGCGCCCACCTTCGCAACGCTGAACGGCAGCGCCGGCACGCTCGTCTCGGTGCGCGGCTATTACGACGCCTCGGCCGGCGTGCTGCCCGGGCAAGCCTATGGCACCGAAGGCTCCGGCATACGCGCGTCGACGGCGGCCGAATTCTCGAACCGCGACGCCTTCGTCCTCACCAACGGCGCCGGCGCCGACCGCTTCCCGATCCGCGCCGGGACGGACGGCCAGCTCAGCGCCGCCGAGGTGACGGCCCTGCTGGAGGAATCGTTCCGGATCATGAGCGCGGCGCGGGCGCAGATCCGCCAGCCGCTCGACAGCCGCGCCCAGGTCAGCATCTCGGTGGTCGACACGAACGGCGAGGTGCTCGGCATCGTTCGCGCGCCCGACGCGCCGATCTTCGGCATCGACGTCTCGCTGCAGAAGGCGCGCACCGCCGCTTTCTATTCCAGCGTGACCGCTGCCGCCGAATTGCTGGCCGATCCCGATCCGGACGTCGCCGGCTTCGTTCCGGCGGTGCGGACGTTCCTCAACGATCCCAATGCGCTGACCGGCCATTTCGCCTTCACCGACCGCGCCGGCGGCGACCTGTCGCGGCCGCATTTCCCGGACGGCGAAGTGGGGCGGCCCCAGGGGCCGTTCTCGCGGCCGATCGACGAGTTCAATCCTTTCTCCACCGGCCTTCAGTCCGCGCTCGTCCAGGCGGCGGTGAAGGCGCATGTCGGCTTCGTCCTCGGCGGGCCCGCCGACGTGCCCAGTGCCTGCCCCAACATCCCGCACCCGAAGCGGATCGCCAACGGCATCCAGATCTTCCCGGGCTCGGTGCCGATCTATCGCGGCGGCACCCTCGTGGGCGGCATCGGCGTCTCGGGCGACGGCATCGACCAGGACGACATGATCAGCTTCCTCGGCCTCTACAATGCCGGCGTGCGGCTCGGCACGATCGGTAATGCCGATCCGGCGATCCGGGCGGACCGGATCGTGGTGCCGGTCGGTGCCGGCGTGCGACTGCGCTACGTCAACTGCCCCTTCGCCCCCTTCCTCGCCTCCAACGAACAGAATGTCTGCGAGGGGAGATGAGCGCGCTGCTGCTCCTCCTGCCCGCGATGCTGGACGCGACAGCCCCTCCTTCGTCATTCCCGCGAAAGCGGGAATCCCGCTCTGACTCGGCACTGGATTCCCGCTTTCGCGGGAATGACGAGCTCGCGTTGCAGGAGACGTCACCCCCTCCGCCACCGGAAGCGCAGCCCGGCACCACGCCCGAAAACTCGGTGCTTCCCGGCCGCCGGCGCCCCGGCGTGCCGCAGCATGAGCTCGAGCCGCCGGTCAACCAGGACAATCCCGGCGCCCTGCGCGCGCCGCCGCCCGAGGCGTTCCCGACCGACCAGATCCCGATTCCGGACCGCTGGCGGTTGATCGAGACGCTGGGTCTGGTGCGCGAGCATTGGTTCGATCCCTATCACCAGAACACGTTCAAGGGGGACCGCCCGCTCTGCATCCCGACCGAGGAGGAGCAGCAAAGGCGCGAGGCGGCGGGCCTGCCGAAATGCCACACGCCGGCTTTTCTCGGCCTCAGGGGCCACGATTGGTTCGTGAACGTCAGCGCCGTCTCCGACACCGTCGTCGAGCCGCGCACCTTCCCCATTCCCGTGGGCGTACAGACGACGGAGCGGCCGGGCAGCCTCGACACCTTCGGAAAGAACAACAGCCTCGTCCTGTCGCAGACCTTCATCACCGGCATCTCGCTGATCAAGGGTTCGACGGCGTTCATGCCGCCACACGTCGAGTACCGGCTGACCCTCGCCTTCAACTTCAACTATGTCGACCTGTCGGAGCGGCGGATCCTCTCGGTGCGGCCGTCCGATCCCTCGCACCGCTTCGACCATTTCGTCGGCGTGCAGGAAGCATTCGTCGACTATCATCTGCGCGACGTCTCGGCCCGCTACGATTTCGACTCGATCCGCGTCGGCATCCAGCCCTTCCAACTCGATTTCCGCGGCTTCCTGTTCAACGACCAGCAGCTCGGCATCCGCCTGTTCGGCAATCGTGACGGCAACCGCTACCAGTACAATCTCGCCCTCATTGGGCGGCTGGAGAAGGACACGAACAGCGGCCTCAACGACATCACCCAGGCGCCGCGCCGCGATTTGATCCTGCACGCCAACCTCTATCGCCAGGATTTCCCCTTCGTCGGCCTCACCAGCGAGGCGAGCCTCACCTGGAACGCCAATCGCGAGCGCAACCAGATCGAGGTGGACAAGAACGGATTTCCGGTCCGGCCGGCGCTGATCGGGGACCTGCGCGCGCGGAACTATGACGTCGTCTATGTCGGCTACAATGCGGACGGGCATATCCGCCGGCTCAACCTGATGGTTTCCGCCTACGGCGCGTTCGGGAGCGACCGGAACAGCATCTTCACCAGCCGCCAGGCGACGATCGCCAGCTGGTTCTTCGCCGCCGAGCCGAGCTACGACATCAACTGGATCCGCATCCGCGGCTCCTTCCTCTACGCAAGCGGCGACCGTCACCCCTACGACAATCACGAGGGCGGCTTCGACGCGATCTTCGAGAACCCGATCTTCGCCGGCGCCGACACCAGCTACTGGATCCGCCAGTCCATCCCCTTCATCGGCGGCGGCCGGGCGGTTTCGATCAACGGGCGCAACGGCATCCTGAACTCGCTCCGCTCCTCGAAGGAGCAGGGCCAGTCCAATTTCAACAATCCGGGGACGATGCTGGCCGGTGCCGGCGCCGATTTCGACGTGCTGCCGGAGCTGAGGATCAGCGGCAATCTCAACCACCTCTGGTTCGCGAATACTGCCGTGCTGCAGGCGCTGCGCAACGAAGGCAGCATCCCGCGCGACATCGGCTGGGATGGGTCGGTGGCGACGATCTGGCGGCCGAAATTCACCCAGAACATCGTCGTCCGCGCCTCGGCCGCGGTGCTCCAGCCCGGCAGCGGCTTCCGCGACCTCTTCGCCAATTCGGACCGGCACAAGCGCTATTATTCGGTCCTGCTCAACGCGGTGTTCACCTACTGATGCGGGCGCTGCCTTACTTGTTCCCCGGCGAAAGCCGGGGCCCAGAAGGGAGGAAGGGCTGGATACCGGCTTTCGCCGGTAAGCAATGGTGTATCGCGCTCTTCCTGCTGGCCATCTTCGGATCGCCGCTTCTCGCTTCAGAGGGCGAGCAGCCCGTCGCGCGCGACTACAGCCTCGTTCGCGCCGGGCCGGCGCCGCAGACGCAGGAGCCCGAAGCCGCCGACGCGAAGAGCGCCGGCTGCGTGTCCTGCCATACCGACAGCGACCAGAAGACGATGCACAAGACGCCGGCGGTCGTGCTTGGCTGCACCGACTGCCATGGCGGCAACGCCTCGATCAGCGGCGATGCCTCGCTGCCGCACACCGATCCCCGCTATGTCGCCGCGCGCGACAAGGCGCATGTGCTGCCGCTCTATCCGAAGGCGTGGAACTGGCCCTCCAGCGCCAACCCGCCGCGCAGCTACACTCTGCTCAATATCGAGAGTCCGGAATATATCCGCTTCGTCAATCCGTCCGATTATCGCATCGTCCGCGAGAGCTGCGGCGCCTGCCATGTCGAGGCGATCGAGGCCGCCGAGCGGTCGCTGATGTCGACCGGCGCGATGTTCTGGGCCGCGGCGGCCTACAATAACGGCATCCTCTCCGCGAAAACGCCTTTGCTCGGCGAGGCCTATACCCGCACCGGCCAGCCGGCGAAGCTGGTCTCGCCCTTCACCACGCCCGACAACACACTCACCCCGCAGCAGAAGGCGCGCGGCGCCCTTGCCGAGCTCTACCCGCTGCCGACCTGGCAGGTGGTGCCGCCGGGCGACATCTTCCGCGTCTTCGAGCAGGGCGGGCGGACGATCGGCACCCAGTTCGCCGAGATCGGCCTCCCCTCCCCCAGCGGCGAGATCCAGAAACTGGACGAGAGCGGCCGACCGGACCTCCGCCAGTCGAATCGCGGCCCCGGCACCGGCCTGCGCGTCGCCATCCCGATCCTCAACCTCCACAAGACCCGGCTCAACGATCCGTTCATGTGGTTCATGGGCACAAACGACCAGCCGGGCGACTATCGCCATTCGGGCTGCGCCGGCTGCCATGTCGTCTACGCCAACGATCGCGACCCGAAGCACAGCCTCACCTACGCCCAGTTCGGCCGCGACGGCGAGACGGCGACGGTCGATCCGACGATCCCGCACAAGGAGAGCGGCCACCCGATCGAGCACGGCTTCACCCGCGCCATCCCGACCTCCCAGTGCATGAACTGCCACATGCACCAGCCGAACATCTTCCTGAATTCCTACCTCGGCTACACGATGTGGGATTATGAATCCGACGCCGACCTGATGTGGCCGGGCCCGGAAAACCGCCTCCCCGCCCCGCCGGGCAAGGAAGCGCAATACCGCAGCCAGCATTATCCGACCGCGGCTCAGATCCACGAGGTGCTGGAGCGCAATCCGGAGGGCGCGGCGCCGCGCGGCCTCTGGGCCGATGTCGATTTCGTGCGGCACGCCGCCGACGACGTGAACCCGCTCGCCCGGCACACCCAGTTCGCCGACTATCACGGCCACGGGTGGAACTTCCGCGCCATCTACAAGCGGGACCGCGAGGGCAATCTGCTCGACGCCGAAGGCCATATCGTGCGGCCGGACGACCCGGAGAAGTTCCGCCGCTCGGGCCAAGGCCAGTTCGCGCCGCCCGGCGTCAATCCGGGCAAGGCGGTCCATTTGATGGACATCCACGCCGAGAAGGGGATGCAGTGCGCCGACTGCCATTTCGCCCGCGACAGCCACGGCAACGGCTTCATCATGGCCGAGGTGCCGGACGCGATCGAGATTTCGTGCAAGGACTGCCACGGCACGGCGACCGACTATCCGAACCTGCTGACCTCCGGCCCCGCCGCGCCGCCAAAGGGCACGAACCTGGCCCTTCTGCGCAACGAGGACGGCCGCCGCCGCTTCGAATGGGTGACGGGCGCCGACGGTCACCGCGAGCTGATCCAGCGCTCGGTCGTCGATCCGAAGCTCGAATGGCGGGTGTCGCTGGTCAAGGACAGCGTCGATCCCGCCAATCCGCATTTCAATATCAAGGCCGCGCGGGCGAAATTGATGTCACAGGAGGGGGCGGAGACCGGCCGTTACGTCTTCGGCTCCGGCGTCCCGCAAGACAAGCTCGCGCACAAGCCGAACGAGATGGCCTGCTTCACCTGCCACCTCAGCTGGACCACCTCCTGCGGCGGCTGCCACCTGCCGATCGAGGCGAACTGGAAGACGGCGATGCACCGTTACGAGGGAACGGAGACCCGCAACTTCGCCACCTACAATCCGCAGGTCGCGCGTGAGGACATGTTCCAGCTCGGCCGCCACTCGACGGTGAAGGGCAACATCATCGCGCCGGTGCGCTCATCCTCGGCGCTGATCCTGTCGTCGACCAACCTCAATCGCGAGCGCATCTACGTCCAGCAGCCGCCCATCTCCGGCTCGGGTTTCTCGAGCCAGGCCTTCGCGCCGCATTTCCCGCACACGGTACGAACGACCGAGACCAAGACCTGCACCGACTGCCACCTCTCCGAGAAGAACGACAACAACGCCGTGATGGCCCAGCTGCTGCTGCAGGGGACTAACTTCGTGAACTTCGTCGGCCTCCACGCCTGGAGCGGGCTCGACGGCGGCGTCCAGGCGACTCGGGTGACCGAGTGGGACGAGCCGCAGGCGGTGATCGGCTCCTATCTCCAGCGCTTCGCTTACCCCGATTACTGGCGGCTCCACGTCAACCGCAACAAGCGCGAGCTGGTCGACTGGACCCGCGGCACGCCGTTCGACCGCAAGCTCTCCGGCGAAACCCACCCACGCGAGGACTTCCTCAACATCGCCAAGGCGGCCGGCGGGCCCGTCCACTGCCTGCAGAATCGCGGCGAATATCTCTACGTGGCGGAGGGGCGCGGGGGCTTCCGCGTCTACGACATCGCCAGCATCGCCAACAAGGGCGTCTCGGAGAAGATCCTGACCGCGCCCTTCTCGCCGCTCGGCCACAACGCCCATGTGCCGACCAAGAACGCGACCTGCATGGCGCTCCCGACCAACCAGCCGATCAATCCCTTGCGCAACACGCCCGCGCTGCGCGAGGCGAACCAGGAGCAGGCCTTCCACCCGATCTACAATTATGCCGTCATCACCGACAGCGAGGAGGGGCTGATCCTCGTCGACGTCACCACCTTCGCCGACGGCAATCCGCGCAACAACTTCCTGCACCGCGCGGTGACGTGGAATCCGGGCGGGATGCTGAACGGGGCGCGTCACATCACGCTCGCCGGCGATTACGCCTATATCGCCGCCGCAGCCGGGCTGGTCGTCGTCGACCTGGCCGATCCGCTCCACCCGCGCGTCACGGCCACCCTGCCGCTCCGGGACGCCCGGGCCTCAGCGCTGCAATTCCGCTATCTCTGGGTGACGGATGCCGATGGGCTCAAGCTGTTCGACGTCACCCACATGGACCAGCCGAAGCCGATTCCCGCCGCCACGATCCGCCTCGCCGATGCGCGGAAGCTCTACGTCGCCCGCACCTATGCCTATGTGGCCGGCAAGCAGGAGGGGCTGGTGATCGTCAACGTCGCCAATCCCGAGCGGCCGATTGTCTACCGCAAGGAGATTTTCGGCGGGCGGATGAACGACGTCGAGGACGTGGTGGTCGCATCGACCAATGCCTCGCTCTTCGCCTATGTCGCCGACGGGCGGAACGGGATGAAGGTGATCCAGCTCACCTCGCCCGAGACCCAGCCCAATTTCTACGGCTTCTCGCCGCCGCCGATCCCGGAGCTGATCGCCTGGGCGAAGACGCCGCACCCGGCGCTCGCCATGGCCAAGGGCCTCGACCGCGACCGCGCCGTCGACGAGACCGGCGGCCAGATCGCCGTCTTCGGCCGCATCGGCTCTCGCCCCTTCACGCGTGCGGAGATGGAGCGCCTGTTCCTCAACCGCCGCGGCGCGCCGTGGAAGGTGACCGACAGCGGCACGATGGCGGAGTGGGTGCGGTAAAAGGTCCTCCCCCGGATTTCCCGGGGGAGGGGGACCAGCCGTAGGCTGGTGGAGGGGCATTGGCACGGCGCCAGCCCCCTCCACCGCACTTCGTGCGGTCCTCCCCTGCAAAAGCAGGGGAGGAGCTTTACGTCTGCTCCTTTTCCTCCATCAGCATCCGCACCAGCGGCTGGAGGTTCGCCCCATAGCTGGCGATGACATTGTGCGCGCCGGCGGTGTCGAAATGCGAGACGAGGCCGCTCCCCGTCCACAGATGCAGGCCGAACCAGGGCGCGTCGGCGACGATCATCGGCCGGCCATCGGGCTGCTCGGGGTCGATCGGCTCCAGGTCCAGCGCGACCTGCGGGGCGGTCGAGGGGCAGATGGCGAGGGTGGTGCCGGCCCATTGCGTCACCACCGGCCGGTGGAGGTGGCCGGCGATCATCGCGACGATATTGTCGGCCTCGGCGATCACGTCCCACAAACGCAGCACCCATTCGGCGTCCGGGTTTTCGGTCATCCAGCTGAGGCCGGTCTCGATCGGCGGATGGTGGAGCGCAATAATCGTCGGCCGGTCCGGCTGCTCGGCGAGCCGGTCCCGCAGCCAGCCGGCGCGGCGCGCGCAGAAGCTGCCGCGATGCTGCCCCTCCTCCAGCGTGTCGAGGACGAGGATGCGAACGGGATGGTGCTCGATCGTATATTGGAGGAAGCCGTCCGACGTCTCCGCTTCCGGGAACCAGGCGAGGAAATCGCCGCGGCTGTCGTGATTGCCGAGCGCGAAATGGACCGGGAAAGGCAGATCGGCGAGGATCGCCCGCAGCCGCTCGTAGGAGACGTCGTCGAAGCCGTCCTCGACCAGATCGCCGGTCGCGAGCAGCAAATCGGGCCGCGGCGACATCTCGACCAAAGTCTTCAGCACCGCGTTCAGCCTGCGGCGGTTGAGCTCGTCCGGATCGACAGGATCGAAGCCGAGATGGATGTCGGTGATTTGCGCGATCAGCATCAGGGCGCCCCCGCCACGGTTGCGGGCATTGGCGCGGGCACGAGCGCCGGGGTGCGCTTCTGTCCCCGCACCTGCTGCCTGATCAGCATCGCCGGCGCCCCCTCGTCACGGTGATAATCGTGGCACATCGCGCAGGTCGACGCCACCGGCTTCGACGTGCGCTCGCCGCCATGGCAGGTGCGGCAGGTGGCAATGCCGGGGATGAGCAGGTCGGAGGCCGATTGCGACTTCTCGGCGGCATGGCAGCTCGTGCAGCTCTGCGTCGCATGCGAGCGGTGGTCGAACCAGCCATGGCCGAGATAGCGGGTCGGGAATGCGACCGGCGCGATGCGATAGGCGAGCGAGCCCGGTGGCGGCGCGATGACGCGGTGGCAATCGTAGCAGGCCCCGCCGGGCGAGAAGACGGCGCGGATCGCCGCGTCCGCGCCCGGCGCGCCGGCACCGCGGCTGAACTGGATCTGCTCGTGAGCCTCCGCGCCGCTGCCCGGCAGCCGGCGGGCGAACGGCGAGAGGCTGGGCGGCGCCGGCATCGTTCGGCCGGAATAGAGGGCGCGAAGATCGGCGATCACCTGCGCTGGATCGCCATGGCGCAAGGTGCGGACGGTGCCCCCGACCCGATCGAAGGCGAGGTCATGGCACATGCCGCAATTGCGCTCCATCTCGACCGGGCGGAATCGGACGCCGTCCGGATTGAGCTGGTGGCAGTCCCGGCACTCCAAAGCCGAGCCCATGCCGAGCGTCCGCGCCATTTGCGCGACGCCGCCGGCCGCCGCGAGATGCATCGCGTGCGGGAATTTGAGGCCGCTATCCTCGCGAGGCTGGGTGTCGAGCGATGCGCGGCGCAGCTGCGGCTGGCCGCCCTTCCAGCCGACGACGAGGGTCGGCTGGAATTGCGGGTGGAGCGTGCCGAAATCGCCGGCATTGCCGAGCCGCGTGTCCGGCAGCTTCGCCTTCAGGTCGGAATGGCAATCGCTGCAGAAATGCTGCGGCGTCGGCGCCATCTGCTGCGTGCCTTGATGTTCGGTATGACAGTCGATGCAGCGGCCGGGCGGCAGGTTGAAGGCCTGCTTGATCGCGAGCTGGATGCGGCCCCAGCGGTCGAGGTCCGGTCGCGCTCGGGCGAGGCGGAACGGGTCGGCATGGCCGTGGATGTTGGTGTGGCAGGCGACGCAGGCGGTGTCGCGCACCGATTCGAACGGCTTCACATGGCAGGCGCTGCAATCGTGCTGGAGCGCTGCATGGGCCTGGGAGAGGTGCCCCGCCGACCAGATCTCGTCCGCCTGGAAACGGGCGAAGCGCTCGGTCCGGTGCTGCCGCTCGTAATAAGCCTGGATCGGCCAGGCGAGGCCGACCGCGAGGACCAGGATGGCCAGCAGCCAGGCGAGCGCGCGTTTGCCCGGCATAACCGGCGCGAGGGTGAACAGCCGCTCGGCGCTTTTGTCGAGCTTCGCCTCGCCTTCCGTGATCCGCTCGACCGCGACCTGGATCTCGGCCGCGTCGGGCGGAGTCGGCATGAAGCGGAGGAGATGGCTGGCGATGAGGATGTCGCCGCCGGTGCCGAGCTCGATCGTGCCGGCGGCGCATTTGCGGCCGTTCAGCTCGACCGTCAGGCCCGGCTCGACCCGCACGCTGAGCTTCGGCCCCGCGCGCTCCACCACCGCATGGTGCAGCGCCACGGCCAGATCGGTGAGATGGACGCTGCTGTTGGGATCGCGGCCGATCGTCAGCCGGTCTCCCTCCACCCGCGCCGTGCGGACGATCTCGCGGCCTTCGGCGCTGTGGGAGACGGTGCGGAGGAGAAAAGTCACCCGCCGCCTACCAGTAGAAGAACACGCTGACGATGTGCGCGGCGAGCGCGGCGATCAGCGCGAAGGTGAGCGGCACGTGGACGTAGAGCCACACCTCCAGCAGCGCCTTCAGCCGCAAATGCCGCCGGATCCGGGCGAGCGCCGCCGCCTTGCGCTCGAGCAGCGATACGACCGCCTCGAGCGCCTCGCCGCCGGGGCCGACGGTGGCGACGAGGCGCGGGCGCAGCAGGTCGAGCGCACGGGCGGTGCGGCAGCGCGGGTTGCGGCCGGACAGGCGGCGCAGCAGCCCGGCCTTGAACGGGCTCTGCGCGATCGAGGCGCTGACGATCGCCGTATCCTCATGGCCCAGCGGCTGCGCGGCCATCTGGAGCTGCCGGTCCAGCTTCTGCACCGCGTCGATCATCTGCGGCCGCGTCATCTCGCCGCGGCTGGCGCTCAATTCCTCGGGCAGGACCGAGTAAGCGACGATGCCGTATATGCCGGAGAGGATGACCAGCATCATCAGCACGTAAGCGAGCGTGTGGACGTTCCAGCCTAACTGGAAGCCCGTGTGGAGCGTCGCGACGACGATCAGCGACAGGCCGAGATAGACATGGGCGCTGGTCCAGGCCTTGAGCGACCAGCGGCCGCGCGTCATCGCCCGCTTCCGCACGCCGAGCATGGTCAGCCACAGGATCAGCAGGGTGGCGATGGTGCCGAGCGTGTAGCCGACCCAGCTGCCCCCGTTCGGCCGCGGCTGCACGTCCACGAGGCCGTAAGCGAGGCCGGCGGCGAGGCAGAGCAGCAAGGCGATCTTCAGCCAGCGAAAGCCCTTGTGACGAAGGAAACCCTCGTGGCTCGCACCCTCGCCCAGGGTCGTGCGCGGGATGCCGCGGCTAGCCATTCTTTGCTCCCCGGCGAAGGCCGGGGTCCAGTGACGGCGGCCGGACTGGGCCCCGGCCTTCGCCGGGGAGCAGGAAGGCTAACGGCATCACCCCTCCCTCTCCAGCCGTGCCACCGTCAAAAACTCCTCCGGAGCCACCCGGATGGCGGCGCCGGTGGGGCAGGCGCGGACGCAGGCGGGGCCGCCGTCGATCCCCGAGCACATGTCGCATTTGACGGCGCGCTTCGGCGTCTCGGGCGAGACGTGCTTCTCGATCCATTTCTTCGGCGGCTCCCCCGGACCGGGCCCCAGGCCGGCGAGCAGCCACGCCACCAAAGGCGGCTTCTTCGGCGGCACCTTCTCCATGCGGATCACGCCATAGGGGCAATTACGCTGGCAATTGCCGCAGCCAATGCAGCTGTCGTCGATGAACACCTCGCCGTCCGGGCCGCGGTGGATCGCGTTGGGCGGGCAGTCCGCCATGCAGTGCGGATGCTCGCAGTGGCGGCACGAGGTCGGCACGTGGAGGTGGGCGTAGGTCTTGCCCGCCTCGCGGTTGAGCCGCGACAGGCCTTCATGGCTGTCGGCGCAGGCGCGCTCGCAATTGTCGCAGCCGACGCATAATTTCTCGTCGATGAGGAGGACGTCGGTCGCCTCGCCGATGCCGTTCTCGACCAGGAAGCTCGCCACCGACGAATAGAGGTCGACGACACCGCCGAAGCTCTGCTTCTTCGCCTCGACGAAATCGTTGAGCGCCTGCCGCCCGGCCATGACCTCCTTGGTCTTCGCGAGCAGCCCCGGCTTGCGCTCGAGCAGCCGGCGGAAGGCGGCACCATCGAGCTTGATGACTTCGGACTTGATCGCGGCGCGGACGGTGGCGGTGCGGCGGCCGCCGTCGAGCAGCGCCATCTCGCCGACATAGGAGCCCGCGGGAAGGTAGGAGAGGAAGACCGGCTTGCCGCCGACATTCTTCTCGACCACCATCGAGCCCTGGCGGATGACGTAGATGTCGAGGCCTTCCTCGCCTTCCTTGATGATCTCCTCGCCCGCCTTCACGGCCTTGACCTCGGCGGTCTCCAGCACCTCGACGAGGTCTTCCGGCGTCAGGCCCGAGCCGAACATCTGGAGGAGCTGGCGCTCGACGGAGATGCGGGTGACGGCGCGGCGGGCGGCGGGGACGGCGGCCATCAGCTTCAGCGCCGCCATGCGCGGCACTTCGACCAGGATCGAATCCTCCGCCGCGCGCACTGTGGCGCCGCGGCGGCGGCCGGAGATCAGGCCGACCTCGCCGAAGATCGAGCCGGTCGCGATCGGCACGGTGATGGAAGGGTCGGCGGCGCTGACCTGCACCGCGACCGAACCGCCGGCGATCGCGAAGAGCGAGGCGCCGGGGTCGTTGCGCTCGAACACGACCGCACCCGCCGGATAGAAGCGCGCCTCGCTGTCGAGCATGAACTCGCGCATCTGCAGCGGCGACAGCTCGTTGAGGATCGAGACGTTGCCGCGCAGGAATTCGAGCCATTCGTCGACCGGGCGGCGGCCGGGCAGATCGCGGAGCTTGGCTTCGAGGATCGGCTCGTCGGCCGGCTTCAGGCTGCGATTGCCGCTGATGAACTCGACGACGTCATAACCCTGGTTCATGCAATGCTTGATCAGCGGATAGCCGGCGAGCGCGCCGATCACGTAGATGCCCGGCACGGTCGATTCGAAGCTCGGCGAAAGCTTGGGATAGGACACCCGGTCGGCGCTGGTGAACTGGATGCCCGTGCCGGCCGCGACCACCTTCTTCCCGTCTTTCTCCTCGAACGTGGCGCCGCAGGCTTCGACGAAGGCGCGTGGCGGCGCCGAGCCCATCCGCGCGATGACGCGGTCGCAGCGCACCTTCACCTCGCCGTCGCGGGTGTCGAAAATGATCCAGCCCTTCTCGATCCCTGAGGCGGTGGTTTCGCGGCGGATCGTCATCCGCCCCTCCGCCTCGGCGGCGAGCAGCGCCTTGATGTTGGCATCCTTGGCGGTGGCGAAGTCGGCCGAGCGGTTGACGATGGTGACATCGTTGCGCTGCTCAGGGTCGGCGGCGAGGCCGAGCGCATTCTCGATACCCGCGTCGCCGGCGCCGATCACGACGATATGCTCGTCGACATATTCGCCGGGATCGTCGAGCTGATACTGGACGACCGCCCCCTCCCCGACCGGGCAGCGGACCAGGTTCGGATTGCCCTGGGTGCCGAGGGCGAGGATGACGTTTTCCGCCTTCACGCTGTCGCCGCTGGCGAGCTTGAGCGTGAAATCGCCCTGTTGGCCCGCGATCGCCTTCACTTCGGCATTGAGCAGGACGTTGACCTTGTGCTCGCCCGCCATCCTGTCCCAGGTGCCGAGCACCATTTCGCG
The DNA here is from genome assembly GCA_036269695.1 of Allosphingosinicella sp. Taxonomy (GTDB): domain Bacteria; phylum Pseudomonadota; class Alphaproteobacteria; order Sphingomonadales; family Sphingomonadaceae; genus Allosphingosinicella. The sequence continues at coordinate 62,214 of DATBDY010000024.1, forward strand.
CTTGCCCGCCTCAAAATGCATGTCCGAGCGCAGCACGAGCTGGCTCGGCGTCGCCATCACGTGCTTGCCCTTCTGATATTTGTAGATCGTGTCGGAGAGGTGGTCGGTCTTCTCCAGCAGCACGTGCGAGAGGCCGAGCTGGGCGGCGCGCGCGGCGGCGCTGAGCCCGGCGGGACCCGAACCGACGATGGCGATGCGGAAAACCGAAGTCACGCGCCCGCACTCCCCCTGCGCTTCGCGCCGCAGCGATGCGAAGCCCTTGACGTTGACCAAATTGCGGGGAGGATCGCAAGCCATGACCGACACCGCCCCTCGCCGCCTGCCGTCGCTTTCGACCCTGGCGCTGATCGCCGCCGGGCTGATCGCCGCAATTTCGGCCGCGCTGGCGGTGTCGCGGACGAGCGGCGGGGGCGCGAGCGACAGCCCGGCGGCGAAGGATTGGCGGGTCGTCGGCTGGGCCTATGCCCAATCCGGCGACGCCTCGGCTTCGGCGAACGCCTATCGCAAGGCGACCCGGATCGAGGCGGACAATGCGGAGAACTGGTCCTCGCTCGGCGAGGCGCTGCAAACCGGGAGCACGCAGGTGGTGCCGGAGGCGGAGGCGGCGTTCAAAAAGGCACTGTCGCTCGACGCGACCGATCCCCGCGCGCGCTATTTCCTTGCCGTCGAGAAAGATTTGAAGGGCGACCATAAGGGCGCGGTCGAGGATTGGCTCGCCTTGCTACGGGATACGCCGGCGGGCGCGCCGTGGGAGGCGGACCTGCGCCGCACGATCGAGCAGACGGCCCAGCGCAACAATATCGCCATCGCGGGCCGGATGCCGGCTCCCGGCTCCGGCTCGGCCGCCACGGCGGGGATCCCAGGCCCCACGCCGGACCAGCTCGCCGCCGCGTCTTCCATCCCGCCGTCGCAGCAGGACCAGATGGTGCAGGCCATGGTCGAACGGCTGGCGGCGCGGCTCAAGGCCAATCCAAAAGACGCCGACGGCTGGATCCAGCTCATCCGCTCGCGGATGGTGCTCGGGCAGAAGGACCAGGCGAAGGATGCGCTGAAGAACGGCCTCGCCGCTTTCGCGGGCGATACGGCGACTCAGGGCCAGCTGAAGAGTGCGGCGGCGCAGCTGGGTGTGCCCTCGGCTTAGGCCGTACCGTCATTGCGAGGAGCGAAGCGACGCGGCAATCCAGTCAGCGTCTCCGACATGCTCAGCTCTGGATTGCTTCGCTTCGCTCGCAATGACGGAGGAAGAGACTAAGCCGCCGCCCGCTTAAGCCGCTCCACCAGCCGCTCCCGCGCCGCCAGCACGTCCGCCTGCCGCTCGATCAGGATATCGCGGGCGAGGAAGTGGCCGGTGATGGCGAGGCCGGCGAGGATGTCGGGCCACTCCGCGCCGCCGCCGGAGAGAAGGAAATGCGGCAGCGGGAAGAGCCGGTCGCGATACTCGCCCGCACCGCCGGTGCTGACGGCCCGCCCGCTTCTCGGGCTGACGAAAGCGAGGTCCTCGCGCGTGCCGGTCGCGGCGCATTCGCTGAGATCCAGCCCGAAGCCCAGCTCGGCGAGCAGCAACAGCTCGTAGCGCACCAGGGCCGCCGCCCAGATCCGCGCACTCGGCGCCGCCTCCACCGCGGCGAGGAGGCCGTCCAGCACTTCGTAGAGCTTGGGATAGGCATGGCCCTCGGGCAGGGCCGCCGCCGTCAGCGCCGTCGCCCAGTCGATCGCCGCCGCCGCCAGCGGCTCCTCCAGCAGCGCTCCGCGGCTTGCCACCATCTCGACCGAAAGATGCGGCAGCTGCTCGTCCGTCCGCGCGCGGAACTCGGCCTGCACCAGATTGCCGGGCACCAGCACCGGCCGCAGCCGGCGCGAACGGCCGCCGCGGACATAGCCGGCCTGGACGCCGTCGCACGGGGTCAGCGCGCGGACGATCGCGCCATGCTCCCCGTGCGGCCGCACGGCGCAGATAATGGCGAGGCTTTCGAGCCGCATGTCCCTTTCTGAACCACTCAAACGAGAACGAAGCCACGGTAACCCATTGGCTACATCTTTGCTCTAGGGCGAAGCCGGTCGTCAGAGGAATTCCGGCCTTGAAACTGGACAGGATCGAAAAACCCCGCGCGCGGCGTTTCGCCGAACGCCTCGACCTCGCCCCGCCATCGGGCTGCGAGGCGGTGTTCCCGGCGGATTTCGGCCGCCGCTTCGTCGTCATCGGCGATGCCGAGGAAGAGTTCGACTGGGGGGCGCCGCTCAGTCGTCATTCGACGAGCACCGAGGCCTTCGCGGCCCTGCCCATCGCCACCCGCTTCTTCGGCGAGCACGGCGTCGTGCCGACCTATGTCGCCGACTGGCCGGTCGTCGCCAATCCCGGCAGCGCGGATGCGCTGCAGGGGATGGCCGAGGCCGAGGCCTGCGACGTCGGCGCCCATCTCCATCCCTGGGTCAATCCGCCGCTCCAGGAAGAGGTGACACCGGCGAACAGCTTCGCCGGCGCCCTGCCCGAGCCGCTCGAGGCGGCTAAGCTGCGGTCGCTGACCGAGCGGATCGTCTCCCTCACCGGCAAGCGCCCCCTCGCCTATCGCGCCGGCCGCTACGGCGTCGGCCGCAACACGGCGCGGCTGCTGCAGGAGCTTGGCTACCGGCTCGACGTCTCGGTCCGCGCGCGCTTCGATTATAGCGAGGAGGGCGGGCCCGATTTCACGCTCCATCCGGTCGAGCCTTATTGGGTGGGCGAGCATCTGCTCGAAGTGCCGCTCACGACCTGTCTCGCCGGCTCCCTCGGCCGCTGGCCCGGACTGACGAAGAGCGAGCGGCTGCGCGGCCCCCTCGCCCGGTCCGGCCTGCTCAACCGTATCCCGCTGACGCCCGAAGGCGTTCCGCTCGCCGAAGCCCTCGAGGCGATCGAGCGGCTGCTGGACGAAGGCCATTGCCTGTTCAGCCTTTCTTTCCACACGCCGAGCGTCGTGCCCGGCCACACGCCCTATGTCCGCGACGCGGAGGAGCTCCGTCTTTTCTGGAGTTGGTGGGAGGGGGTGTTCGAGCTGTTCGCGCGCCACGATGTGACGCCGGTGCGCTCGGGCGACATCTACGCGGCCGCCGCGAGCATCTGATTTCATGCTGAGCGGAGGCGCCGCCCTCACCGCCGAGCCGCCGCGCGAGGCGGAAACGGCCGCGCCCGCACCGCTTTCGGTGCAGATCCTCGACGCGCGCGACATCCCGCGCGACTGGCAGCGCGCGTGGGACCGGCTGGCGCCGGAGGCGTCGGAGCCGAACGTCTTCGCGGAGCGCTGGTTCGTCGGCGCCGGTATCCGCCACCTGCTGCCCGACGGACCGGCTTGGATGATCGGCGTGTGGCGGGGCGGGAGCGATCTCGTCGGCCTGCTGCCGGTGCGCATCGAGCGCCGCTACGGCCGCACCCCGGTCGCCCACGTCCAGAACTGGATGCATCACCAGAGCTTCCTCGGCACACCCCTGATCCGGGCCGGCAAGGAGGCCGCCTTTTGGGCCGAGGTGCTGGAGGCGCTCGACGCGGCGCCCTGGGCGCGCGGCTTCTTCCACATGACGGAGCTGGTCGAGGACGGACCGGTGCATCGCGGGCTGGTCGAGGCAGCGGCGGCGCTCGGCCGCCCCTGCCCCGTCGTTCACCGCAGCCGCCGCGCCTTTCTCCAAAGCGGCCTGCCGCCCAAAGCCTATTACGAGCAGGCGGTGCGCAAGAAGAAGCGCAAGGAGCTCCGTCGGCTCTCCGCCCGGCTGCGGGAGCTTGGAACGGTCGCCGCCTCGCGCCCCGCCTCCGCCGAAGAGGCCGCCCGCTGCTGCGACGAGTTCCTGGCGCTGGAGGCGGCGGGCTGGAAGGGCCGTGCCGGCTCGGCCCTTGCCTCGGACCCGGCCAAGGAGGCGTTCTTCCGCGACGTCATCGCCGGCGCGCAGGCGGCGGGGCGGCTGGAATTCCTGCGTTTCGCCCTCGACGATCGTCCGATCGCGATTCTCGTCAATTTCTTCGCGCCGCCGGGCGGCTTCACCTTCAAGATCGCGTTCGACGAGGAATTCGCCCGCTTCTCGCCCGGCGTGCTCATCCAGATCGAGAACCTCCGGGTGCTGGAGCGGCCGGACGTCGCCTGGATGGACAGCTGCGCTGTCGAGAACCACCCGATGATCGACAGCCTCTGGACCGAACGCCGCTCGATCGTCCGCGTCACATTGCCGCTCGCCGGCCGCCGCCGCAGCGCGCTCTTTGCCGTCGCTCGCGCCCTCGAAACCGGATCGGCGCTGCTCCGCCGCCTTTTCACCTCCACGAAAGCCGAAGCATGAGCATCTTCTCCCCCAGCGACCTCGACCGTTTCCGCGCCCTCTATCCGGAGCGGTCGGGCAAGCTGACCCACGGCCTCGCCGGCCATCCCTTGCTGACGCTGGAGGCCCTGGTCGGCCTCGCCGGGCGGCTGGACCGGAAGAATGTCGAGTATAATGCGGGTGACCTCCCCTACGGCGTCGATCCGTCCGAGGTCTCGCATACCGGCCTCAGCCCGCAGGAGACGATCCGCCGGATCGAGGAATGCGGCAGCTGGATGGTGCTCAAGAACGTCAACACCGATCCGGCCTATGGCGAATTGCTGGAAGAGGCGCTGGGCGAGGTCGCGCCGGTGATCGAGCCGGTCTCGGGCGAACTGCTGTGCAAGGTCGGCTTCATCTTCGTCTCCTCGCCGGGCGCGGTGACTCCGTTCCACCTCGATCCGGAGCACAATATCCTGCTCCAGATCCGCGGCTCGAAGACGATGATGATCGTGCCGGGCGAGGAGGACGTCGTGCCGCACGAGAAGCACGAAGCCTATCATGTCGGCGGCCACCGCAACGTGCCCTGGCAGGATGCGTACGAGACGCGCGGCGAGAAATTCGAGCTAACGCCCGGCGAGGCGGTGCACGTGCCCTTGATGTGGCCGCACTGGGTGAAGAACGGCCCGGAGCCGTCGGTCAGCTTCTCGATCACCTGGAAGTCGCGCTGGATCTACGAGGAAGCCGACGTGCGCGGGATGAACCATTTGCTGCGGCGCTGGGGGATCGATCCCAGGCCGCCGGCGCCATTTCCGCAGCGGAATACCGGCAAGGCGCTCGCCTATCGCGCGATCAGGAAGGCGCGGCAGCTGGGGGCGTGAAGCCTCAAGCCTGTTCTCTTAGGCGGTATCTACCAGTCGGCGCTGAACACCGCTATTGCGAGAAAGGCGACCGTGATCGCGACCGCGGCGGTCACCCAAAGAGTGCCGAGTACCAGAACCTTCCTGTCCTTCTCCCTCACCTGCCCCCTCCACCTCCGGGAATCTTGAGAAGCGCCTCTAAAGCACCCGGCTTCTCGTCACCGCGGTGAAGAATCGGGGCTATTCACGTTAGCCGCTCGGATGGAAAAAATCGTAAATTTCCCGCGCCATCGCCTTCGAGATACCCGGCGCCTCCTCCAGATCCTCCAGCGCTGCCCCTTTCACCGCCCGCGCGGTGCCAAAGCAGCTGGGCAAATAACCCGTCATTCCCGCGAAGGCGGGAATCCAGCTTGGGAGCCATTAACGTCTGCTATGCGCGGAGAGGGACACTCGCGCTTGATGCGGGCGCGATGTTCGGAAAAGCGGCAGTGGAGGGGACGGGAGTTGGGATCGGCACTGCGGCGCGTGAGCTTGGCGCTACTTGGTGTAGCCGCCTTCGTCGCCATCGGCGGCGTCCTCGAAAAGGAAGCCGGACTCCCGTTTGATACGAGCTATCGCGCTGCCTGCGCAGCCGCGTGCCTGCTCTTCATCTTCAAACTTGGATCGGATTATCCCGGAGAGCGATGGCCTCGGACGAGCCTTTGGATCGCCCTCCTGTTTAACGTGGGCCTGTTCTTCACACCGCTGGTCGACCGACCCACTTCGCGCGGAGAGCTCATGCTGTTCGCTCTGCCCAACGCTGTCATCGTGTTGGCGGCGCGGATCGCTTCGTATCCCGTGGTCGATGATCACCAGCGCGCCATGCGCCAGCAGATGATCCTTGGCCTGGTTGTGGCTGTCGCGTTCTGCGCCATTCTCTTCGCATTCGCGCTCATGGAGCCGCACACCACCCGTTGACTGGATGCGGCGGCGACCGACGCTATTCGCTCTCCTCGCGCCCGAGCACGACGTGCGTCGCGAGGTCCGTGGCGGTGGATTCGATCACCCGATAGCCGAGGGCGGGGAGATCCAGGCCCTCGAACATCGCCTCGCCCCGTCCGAGCAGGACCGGCGAAACCGCGAAGTGCAGCTCATCGATCAGGCCGGCCTGCAGATATTGGCGAACGGTCGAGACCCCGCCTCCGATCTTGACGTCCAATTCTCCCGCGGCGTCGCGTGCGCGCTCCAGCGCGGCGTGGATCCCGTCGGTGACGAAGTGGAAAACGGTGCCGCCCTCCATCACGATCGGCGCGCGGGCATGGTGCGTCAGGATGAAGGTCGGAGCGTGATAGGGGGGATTGTCTCCCCACCAGCCCTTCCAGCTATCGTCCGGCCATTCCCCGCGCACGGGACCGAACATGTTGCGGCCGAGGATGAAGGCACCGAAGCCGTCCATCGAGCGGTGGGCAAAACTCTCGTCCACGCCCTCCGAGCCGCCGGCCTCGCCGAACATGGTTTTGAAGGTCTTCGTTCCGAAGAGCCAGCGGTGGAGCTCCTTCCCGCCCTTTCCGAGAGGATCCTGAAGGCTCTGTTCGGGGCCCGCCCCGAACCCATCCAGGGAGAGCGAAAACCCGGCAACTCTGACACGCCCCACCATGGCCCCTCTTCTGCTTGCCGCATGCTAGCCTCGCCGAACCGCCGCCTGCAATCGGCAAGGCGCAGCAATCCGCGCGCTTTGGGGCTACTGCCATGCCTCCTGCGGGATCGTCACTCGCTAAGCCGCGATAAAATCACAATATTCTTACCAACATAGGCAACAAACATAGATCAGGTTCGTTGTGGGATCATCGCCGGCTGTTTCCTGGTTCCGGCGAGGGGGAGCTGACCGGCTCTCCTGCCCCCCAGTACAAAATCGGAATGATCATGCGCGCTCTCGTCGTCGAGCCACAGGCTTTTACATCCTTCATGATTGAAGACGCCCTGAAGGATGCCGGCTTCAGCTCCGTCTCCCTCGCAACCAGTGAAGAGGAGGCGGTTGCGCTGGCGGAGGCCGATCCGCCGGACCTCGTGGCGGTCGCCGTGGAGCTCCGCTCCGGGAACGGGATCAGGGCCGTCGAGCAGATCAGATCCAAAGCGGACCCAAGCGTGCTCTATATCACCGAGCAGGTAGCGGAGGTGCGGCGCACGGATCCCGATGCGGTGATCGTGAAAAAGCCATTCGTCGCTTCTCACCTCCCGCCCGCCATCGCCGAGGCAAGGCGCCGACGGCGGCGCACCTCCGCTAGATGATGTGGCAGCTTGCAGCGGAAGGACGAGAGGGGCGGTGAAGCCGCTTCGGCTTGCCGACCGGTGACGGCGCGATATGGATGCACCTCTTTGGAAGCAGGGCCGCCCTTGGAAGACTTTGTAGCGCAATCGTCTCGATGGCGCATCGCACGGCTTGTACTCGTCTCCGCCGCTTTCGTCACGGCGGGCTTGTGGATGGGTGGCGCTTTCGGCCCGGTGCCCGCATCCCGCCGCTACCCTCCGGCAATGACATTTGCGATCGGCTGGCTCAGCGTAATCTTCTTCGGATGTTGCGGGGCCATCGCAATCCGAACGCTGTTCAACATCGGTGAGCAACTGCGGATCGGCGCGGCCGGAATCCGTTCTCGCCCCTGGTCCGATAAAACGATTCCCTGGTCCGAGATCCGCGACGTGACGACCTGGACCTATAAGCGGCAAAAGGCGATCGTCCTTCATCTTGGCGACCCGGCTCGGTTTCCCGGACGCCGTGTCCCAGCAATTTTCGCTGGCGCAAACCGATGGCTGACGGGCGGTGATGTCGCCATCTCCTTGACCGGAACCGACCGCAGCTTTCAGGATGCCCTTGCGGCGATAGACCATTTCAGACGCTAAAGCGCCCCGCAGGCACCCGGACTAGACGGCGCCGAGACCGCGCCCCGCGGCTCAGGTGCGCGGCTTGACGAAGCGCAGGGCGTATTGGTCGGTTCGGCCCTGGATCTTCTTGTCGAAGATCGGAAGCGTGTGATCGTCGTCCGCTCGGTGCAGGAATGTGCCTTCCGCCACGAGCCTGAAACCGGCCGCGGTCACTTCGCGAATGACCTTAGCCTTCTCGATCCGGTGCAGCCTGGAAATCGCCGCGTCGTCCGTTCCCGGCGGCGCCTGGTGATCGAGCACGAAATAAATTCCGCCGGGCTTCAGCGCGGCAAATACTGCGCGGTCGAAGGCGAGCGTGTCGACGTGCCCGAACTCGGCTATCTTCAGATCGTGGTAGTTTTGCGTCACCCAGGCGAGATCGAGCGGCGCTGGAAAGCGGACCGTGCCGAAAGGCAGCCCCTCGATCGAGACATTCGCCAGCTTGCCCTGAGCAAGCACCGCCCGATCGGCGGCGACCGCACCCTTCCAGCCCGCATTCTCGATGCCGTAGACATGGCCTTTGGGACCGACGATATCGCTGAGCATCCGGGTGAAATAGCCCCCGCCCGGGAAGAACTCCCCAACCACCATTCCCGGTCTCACGCCGGCAAAGGCCAGCGTCTCCGCCGGCTTGCGGATGGCGTCCTTGTCCACATCGGATTTCGGCCGCGCGGAATCCGCCACCGCCCGGGCAATCGCTGTCCTGCCAACGGCAGGCTTGGCGGAGCTGGCCGCCAAGGGAGCAATGCCGGCACCAAGCAAGGCCGCCAACAAGAGAATGCGCATCGGATCGACCCCTCTCACTTGATGTACGCGAGCGTAACAGAAGGGATGATGTCAGCAATGGTGAAAGCGACCTTGCGGCCACGGTGATCTTCCATCCACTTTGCTTCTCGGAAGCGGGGGTCTGTTCTGTCACGTCGTAGACGATGCCTGCGCCTTGACAACCGGCCGTTCCACGGCGTCCATCATCGCTTCGGGCGGCGGAGGATGGGGAATGGCGAGCAGGACCGTGGCGCCCCGGGTCTTCGCACTGCATCATCGGCACGACCGCACGATGATCGCGGCGATCGTGCTCGCGATCTGGGTGGCGTCGTCCTCGGTTTCGGGATCGACATCGTCAAGCGCGCCCATGGCGGCGCGCTCACCTTCCCGCTGGTCACCCACCTGCACGTCGTCGCCTATACGGGCTGGCTGGTGCTGCTCGCGGCGCAGGCGTGGCTGGTGCGGACCGGCCGCGTCGCGATCCACCGGCGGCTGGGGTTCGCGGCTTTGGTCCTGCTGCCGGCGATGCTCGTGCTCGGCCCGGCCACGGCTTATTATGGCGTCGCCGACAACCCGTACATGCCGGACAAGTGGATCGCCTGGCTCAGCGTCAATTATACCAACGCCGCCGGGTCGATCGTGCTGCTCACCGCCGGCTTGCTCATGCGTCGCAATCCTGCCGCGCACAAAAGGCTGATGGTGATGGGCACAATCGCGCTGACCGAGCCGGGCTTCAGCCGCATCTGGCTGCCTTTCCTGGAGGCCCGCCTGGGAGAGGGTTATGTGGGCTTCTATTTCTCCACCTATATCGGCACCCTGCTGCTGGTGCTCGTGGTCGGAGCCTATGATCTCGCGACGCGGCGCCGGCTGCACCCAGCCTACATCGCCGCCGCCCTCTGGATCTTCGCGAACGAGGCGCTCGCCGACTGGCTGTTCCACCAGCCCTTCTGGCTTGCCGCGATGAAGCAGATGACCGGGCACCCGGTATAGGCTGCTCGCGGGATCGCGCGATCGGGAAGGCGCGGCGGATCGGGCGGAACGCGGCGCTGCCTCCATGGGTGTCCGCTAGAAGGTGACCGTCGCGACGATGGTGTCGACATAGCCTCCGCTGGCCGCGGATTGCGACGCCGGGATTCGGCCGAAGACATTGACGATCTGGGGGCTGCCGCTGCCGGTGCCCACCAAAGTATCGGTGCCGACGATATTGCCCCAATTCTGCGTCCGCGCCGCGTCGCGATAGAGCGCATAGCCGAGCGATGCCGGGCTCGGGCCGCGCATCCTTCGGCTGCTGACCGTCGCTCCGGGAAAATTACCGGGGCTGAGGCCGACATTCCAGGCAAGGCGGGGATTGCAGCGGAGCGAGATTTCCGACTGCCCGTCCACCTGCGATCCGGCATAGTCGCGGAAGGCGAGATTCGTCGCGGAAATCGTGCAATTCGGAGCGGCTTGCGCAGTCACCGGGAATGAGCTCGTTTTGACGCCGTCGTCCGTGGTGACCGTCGCGACGATCGTGTCCGAATAGGGCCCGGCTGAAGGCAGATCCGCCGCGGGCAGCAGCGCGTAAATGGTGACGATCTCCGTCTGCAAAGCCTGCCCCCGCAAGCCGACGCTGCCTCGGACGTCGCGGCTGCCGCCGGTGCCGTCGCCCCAGACCGTCCTGTGGAGCGTATCGCTATAGAGATTGTAGAACAGGGTGTTGCCGCCTTGCTTCATCAGGCGCGCATCGTAGGTTCCAGCGCCCTTGCTCAGCGTGACGGTATAGTTGAGACGCCCGTTGCCGGCGCAGACCAGGACGAGCGACCCGGTGACCTCGACGTCGGACCCGGTGAAGCTTCCGAACGCTATGCCCGAGGAGGATGGGGTGCATATCCCCTCGTCCCGCGCATGAGCGGTCCCGGCAAAGGCCAGGAAGAGCAATGCCGCCAGCAGGATTCTCAGAATCACGGCCGGATCTCCCGGCAGGTGAAGGGGCCGAGCCTCGGGATTTCGCGGTCGCCGGCCTGGTAGTCGAAGGCGATCGTGCAGCGTCCGCCGTCGGGGAGCTCGACCTCGAGCGTGTTGCGGTCCTGCAGACCGACCACATAGGCCTCGCCGTCATAGCCGACCGGGACCGCGGCGCCGGTCGATCCGAGCGTCGCAATGCTGCCGGGGGCGATCGGCGCGCCGTTCGCATCGACCAGCCGAAGCAGGGCGCCGCGGCTCGCCGTCACCGGGAAGCGAAGGACGATACCGGACCGGTCCTGCGGCCGCGCGATCCGGCTCACGATCGCGACATCCGCGTCGGGCGGCGCATCCAGGGGCTCGATCGAGACATGGTTCGCCTCGAACGATCGCAGCTCCGGGACGAGCAAACGGCCGCGGGAATCGGTTCTGCCGACGTCGCGATTCTCGTAGCGCACCCTGATTCCGCCCGCCCCGGCCGTGTCGACGATCGCGAAGCTGTCGTCGATGCGGTTGGCCGCGAACACGCCGCCGTCCGCGGTCGCGATGGCGCCGCGCACCTCGCCCTGCACGCTGGCGTGCCCACCGAAGCGGTCGACACCCGCAAGGAGCTCCGCCCATTGCGCCTTGTAAATGATCTCCCCGAACTCGTGATCGGCGACAGGGCCCGAAAAGAGGCTCTGGGCAGAGGCCGGCCCGGCGCCCGAGGCATAGACGCGAAATCCCCAATCGCCCGGCGCGATGACATTGCGGCTTGCCTCGATCTGCCCTGAAAGCCGCCCCGACTCCGCCTGTGCGCCGACGGTGGCGGAGGTCCGGCGGCCCAGCGGGATGGTGATCCCGGCGAGAAAGCTCGTCCCTCCCTTTTGCGCGAAATCGCGGAAGCCGCTCGCGTAGAAATGGACCCGCCCGATCTGCCTCGAATAGCTGGCGGTGAGGATCTGCGAATGCTCGGCGGGAACCAGGATCGCAAGGGCGGGCGACGCCGCGGGCAAATACCCGAAGCGCCCGGCTTCGCGCTTCACCTCGGTATAGGCGATGCCGAGCGAGCCGAAGGTGCGCAGCGACACGCTGGCAAAGGCGTTGAGGCGCAACGTCAGCACGGGATCCCCGTCGGCGGCGGCGATGTCGCCGAACGTCTTGCTCGCGGCGATGACGGAGCCGCCGAGGCTGTAGCGTGGGGTGATCCGCTCCACCCCCGCCGAAATCTGTCCTCCCGTCCTCCCCTGGAACGAGCTGCCCGCGGCGGCGAGGTTGAGCAATGCGAAGTCGGCGAGGTTCACCACCGCGCCGATGCCGGCCATTGCGAGCCGGTCCGTCGCCTCGGCATGCGCTTCGATCGTGACGTGCGAGGAGAGGCCGCGGCGATAGGTGAGCGCGCCGGCGGCCGCTCCGTAATTATTGCTGAGCACGCCCCAATTGCGACGCACGAAGCCGATTTCGGCCGAATAGGTCTGGAGGCCGGGCGCGAGCAAAGCCTCGCTCGCGTAGAAGGGAAGCTCGGTCACCACCTGCCGCCCGAGCGCGTCGGTGACCGTCGTCGTCACCGTCCCGCCGCCGGTGACGACCGGGACCTGCGGCACCTGGAAAGGCCCCGGAGGCACGGCGGTGGAGAGGGTCCGCGCGCCGTTGACCAGTACGTCCACGGTCGACGGTACCGCCGCCGAGCCGCTGATCGCGGGCACCGGAAAGGTGACCAGGTCCGGCCGCATCGAGAAATCGGAATCGACCTGCGCGCCGCCGAGCCTGACCGGGCGGGTCCAGGGCAGGCCGCCGCTGATGAAATCGCCGAGCCGGTAGCGCCGCAGCGAGCGCGGATCCGAATAGACGTAGGTCGTGTCGAGGCGGATCGCGGACGAATGTCCGGCGGGACGGGCATTCCCGAACGGGGCCTCGGCCAGCAATCCCGACGAGAGCACGCCGAGCGGAGAGAAAAAACGGGCGTCGAACAAGCCGCTCGCCGACCCGCCGCCGTTCGCGGAGGTTCCAACGATGTCGTAGTTGAGGACCGCGCCGGTCCCGCTTACGAGCGCATGGTCGTCGGCCGCCGCGCCGCGGCCGACGATGGTCGGAGCAAGATAGCGGGAGGAGACAATGAGGTAGATGGTCTGGCTCGCCGGATCGATACGCGCGGCGAAGCCAGCGATGCCGTCGAGGGCGACGAGGCCGCTCTCGTCCGGCGCGCGCGGGAGGCGAAGGCCGAGACCCTCGAGCTCGTCGCGCCGAGCGAGCAGGATTCCGCCGCGAAGGACGAACTCCCCGATCCTGCCTGTCGGCGCGCCGTTCACCACGACGGCCAGCTCGAGAATCTGGTTCTTTTGCAGCCCGTCCAGCACCGCGTCGTCGACGTCGCCCCCGGCGCTCGGCTTCGATGCATCATCGGAAGCAGGGCGAATGGGCATTGCGGCACGAAGACCGGCCGGGGCGGACGAAACGGCCGCGAGGATCAGCAGCGCCGTCGCTCGCGTTCGGCGCGCTGTGTCCATCACGGGCCTGCATCGGGGGAGATCCGTTCGTCGATCGTGCCGGCGTCGCCCGTGGCCGTCAGCCGAACCGACCCCGCGGGAGAGATCGGGCGATCCGTCAGGATCGGCCAGCGTCTCGCGCCGCCGGCCAGGATGTGCGGGGGCGTGTTGACGTCGACGCGAAGGTCGCGCCCGTCTTCGCCGCGAAGCTGGAGGTTGGCGACGGTGAGGTGGCGCGTGCCGTCATTGGCGGCGATCAGCCAGAGCCGCCCCTGCTCGCGGGCGATCCGCCAGCGCATGCGCGCCGCGACGGGCGTCCGCGGTTCGGCGAACACAGGGATCGACAGGCGCAGGAGGATTTGCACGATGCCGGCCTCGTGGGGCGGGGGCAGCTGATCGAAGAGGATCCTGTAGGTGCTTTCCTGTGCCCCGGCAGGCTGGCGGAGGATCAGCCGCACCACCTGGCTGGCGCCGGGCTCGATCGAGGCGATGGGCGGACTCGCGACCAGGTCGTCCGTGGGATCGAGCCTGTCCTCGCCCCCGCGATCCTGGTGCCACGAATAGCCCCGGATCTGGAAAGCGATCCTGTGATCCTCGCGGTTGGTGACGATCAGCGCCGCGGCCGTCTGGCCCGGCTGCATCAGCAGGTTGACCGGCGAGACCCCGACGCCCTGTGCGCGCGCGGATGGGGTCACGGCCAAGATGGCGAGCGCCAACGCGCAAAGGCGCCCGAGGCCGTTCAGGAGCCGGCCCGCCGGATCGCGCGCGCCATGTCTGCGGACCTAGAAGGTCACTGTGGCGGTAATCGTGTCCTGATACCCGCCGCCGCCGACATTCTGGGTCGCCGGGATCTGGCCGTAGACGGTGGCGAGCTGGTCTCCGCCAGTGCCGGTGCCGGACACCGTGTCGACCCCAACGGTGTTGCCCCAATTATTGGCGCGCGCCGCATCGCTGAACAGGGAGTAACTGAGGGAGAAGGTGCCCGGGCCCTTCATCTTGCGGGTGGTGACCGTCGCTGCGGTGAAGGTCCCCTGATTGAGGCCGATATTCCGGCATTTATCCCCTTGCGCCAAGGACGGCACGCAACCTAGAATAGCGAGGGATGCGAAAGGCCGTGATTCTCCGCCCGCGCGACTTGAACTATCTCACGATAGTTCAATACCCGGTGCTGCTCCTCTGCAAGCACTGGTTCGCGGTCTGGTCGAAGGACCCGCGCAACGCCGCGTGGATCCCGGCCGTGCCTGATTGGGCGCTCCCCTTCTCATTCGGCGTGGCGCTCGCGACGCTGATCTATGATGTGGCGTTTCGAGAGCATTCTCGCATTCGCGAAGTCTGGCATTATCTGACCGACACCTTCACGGTGGATTTTGTCCACGCGGGAAGTTGGACCGGCTTGCCGGATACCGACATTGGAGTGCGGGGACGGATCAGGTTCAGGCGACGGCTAAAGGGCGCGAAGCTGATGCTGCGGGTGTATAGCATCGTCGGGCACGGGCGAAAGCCGTTCCACCACCTCATTAAGGTGGAGACACTAGACGTTGAGCCGGGGGAGGAACGGACGCTCCAGATTGTGACGCTTGGCATTCCCCGCCCTGGATGGGATCACATGAGGCCGCGCGGATGGGGGCCGCAATCTGCGGATATGCCGAGCTTCATCGGGGCATCTAAGAACGTCGCCATAATCGAGGTCAGAAGAGGACTATTGGTACAGCGGCTAAAGCTGTTCATCGAGCTTATATCGCACCCTCGCCCCGGGCCTCAACAGGAGGGCGGCCCCTGTCTCTATGTCCAAGACCAGCACGATGACGTCTTTGACGTGTCAGAGACAAACCGCCTAGGATATTTTAAGTATGGCTGACCCGCACGAGCGTTTCGACCGCCTCCTGAAGGCGATGGTTTCCGGCCCCGCGCCTAGCGCGCGAAAGAAGCCATCATTCGATCAAGCATCAGGTGCGGATAAGCCCGCATGTTCCAGCGATACTCAAACTCCCCCAGATACTTCGGGAGATGCTTCGCGCTGACGTGAATGTGGGTGCCGTTGATCCCGCGCTTCAGCGCATTCCAAAAGCCTTCAAGGCCGTTGATGGTCGCTCCGTAGGCGCTGACATATTGCTTGGCGCTATGGTTGCACGTCTGGTGACGGTAGCCGCGCAGCGAAATGCCCTTGTAGCTGTGAAGCTCGTCCGTGTGGATGATGGAGCCGGGAAGAATGTTCTGGCAGATTTCGTTCCACAGCGTCACGCGACGATTGTTCGGGATGACCCGCGTCATCAGCTCGCCGCCGTTCGCCAGCATCCCCATGACGTAGGTTTTGTTGCCTCTGTAGCCGCGCCCCTTGCCTTCGATGCTTCCGCCGATCAGGGTTTCGTCCACCTGCACGATTTCACCCATGCCGCCGACCGGGTCGTCGCTGTCCAGATGCCCCATATATTCGCGGATTTGATGGCACATGCGCCACGCCGTCTTGTAGGTGACGCCGAGGTCGCGCTGCACCTTCTTCGCGGCCACTCCGTTCCGCGTCGTGCAGAACTGGAACATGACGAAAAACCAGTCGCGCAGCGGCGTCCGGGTGCGGTCGAACGGCGTGCCAGAGGTCGGAAACACCTGATAGCCGCACCATTCGCAAGCGTAGGAGCGGCGAGCCTTCACCCGGTAGAACTTGGCGAGGCGGGCGCATGATCCGCACTCATGCTGGATGCCGAAGCGGGTCCGCATCAGGTGTTCGAGGCACGCCTCCTCGGTCGGAAACTGCTCTTGGAACTGGCGAAGGGTGGGGGCTTTCGTGCTCATGCCCTATTGTGTGCCACATCTCTTTACTTGGCGCAAGGGGATAAATGCCGATATTCCAGGCCGCGCTGTTCGTGCAGTGCACCTGGATCTGCCCTTGTGCGGTCAGGGCACCGCCTGCGGGATTGTAGTCGCCAAAAACGAGGTTGTTCGCGGCGATGGTGCAGGAGACCGTCACGTTTGCCGTGACGAGGAAGGTCGTCGTTTGGGTGGCGAACTGGGTGGGGACTTGGGCGGAGGCCGGATCGGCGATCGCCAGAACCGAAGACGCCGCGGCGCCGGCGATCATGATCGCGAGTTTGTTCATGGCCATACTCCCGTCGGGGAGCCGACCTTCGCACAGGCGACGGGGCAAAAAGATTGGGGCTTATACCGGTTTGCCCCGATCAAAACCGGGGGGCTGCGCTCGCGTCAGCCCCTTGGGTGGAAGTAATCGTAGATGCCGCGCGCCATCGCGCGTGAGATTCCGGGCGCTTTCTCCAGATCCTCCAGCGCGGCGCCCTTCACCGCGCGAGCCGTGCCGAAGTGCATCAGCAAAGCGCGCTTTCGGCTGGGGCCGATGCCGGGGACCTCGTCGAGCGGCGATGAGGCCATGCTCTTCGCGCGCTTCTGACGGTGGGCGCCGATCGCGAAGCGGTGGGCTTCGTCGCGCAGGCGCTGGAGGTAGAAGAGCACCGGCGAGTTGGTCGGCAGGGTGATCTCGCGGCCTCCCGGCAGATGCATCACCTCGCGGCCGGCATTGCGGTCCGGCCCCTTCGAGATGCCGACCACCGGCACGTCGTGGATGCCGGCGCATTCGAGCGTCTCCAGCACCGCGTTCAATTGGCCCTTGCCGCCGTCGATCAGCAGCAGGTCCGGCCATTCGCCGCGGCTGCGGTCCGGGTCCTCCTGCTCGAGCCGGGCGAAGCGGCGGCCGAGCACCTCGCGCATCATCGCGAAATCGTCGCCGGGGACAGTCTCCGGCCGCTTGATATTGAACTTGCGATAGGCATTCCTGCGGAAGCCCTCCGGCCCGGCGACGATCATCGCGCCGACCGCGTTCGTGCCCATCACATGGCTGTTGTCGTAGACCTCGATCCGCTCCGGCGGCTCGGGCAGCTCGAACATCTCGGTGAGCGCGCGCAGCGTCTTCGCCTGGGTGCTGGTCTCGGCGAGATGGCGATCGAGCTCCTCCTCGGCGTTGCGCTTCGCCTGGGTGATCATGCGGACATGGTCGCCGCGCTTCGGGACCCTGAGGGTGACCTTCCGCTCCGCTCGCTCCGACAGCGCCTCGGCCAGCAGCTCCGCCTCCGGCACCTCGCGGTCGAGCAGTACCTGCTTCGGCGGCGGCACTTCCTCGTAGAATTGCATCAGGAAGGAGGCGAGCACCTCTTCCTCGGGCACGTCGTTGGTGTGGGCCGGGAAGAAGCTGCGATGGCCCCAATTGTTGCCGCCGCGGATGAAGAAGGCCTGGACGCACATCGTGCCGCCCTTGCAGGCGAGCGCGAAGATGTCGGCATCGCCGAGTCCTTCGGCGGCGATGGTCTGTGTGCCCTGGATGAAGGTCAGCGCGCGGAGGCGGTCGCGGTAGACGGCGGCAAGCTCGAAATCCATCGCGTCGGAGGCTTGCTGCATCAGGTCGGCGAGCTTCTGCTGCACCTGGATCGACTTGCCGGCGAGGAAGTCCTTCGCGTCCTGGACCAGCTCGGCATAGGCCGCCTCCTCGATGCGGCCGACGCAGGGGGCCGAGCAGCGGCGGATCTGGAAGAGCAAACAGGGCCGCTTGCGCGTGGCGAAGAAGCTGTCGGTGCAGCTTCGCAGCAGGAACAGTTTCTGCAGCGCGTTGAGCGTGCGGGTGACCGAGCCGGCACTCGCGAACGGCCCGTAATATTGGCCCTTGAACCGGCGGGCGCCACGATGCTTGCGGACCTGCGGAAACGCATGGTCCTCGCGCAGCAGGATGAACGGGAAGCTTTTGTCGTCGCGCAGCAGGACGTTGTAGGGCGGCCGGTAGCGCTTGATCAGCTGCGCCTCGAGCAGCAAAGCCTCCGCCTCGGTATTGGTGGTGACGATCTGCATCGAGCGGGTCTGGGAGACCATCCGCTGCAGCCGCTTCGAGAGGCGGGCGACCTGGGTGTAGTTGGTGACGCGGTTCCGCAGCGCCCGCGCCTTGCCGACGTAGAGGACGTCGCCCTTGGCATCGAGCATCCGGTAGACGCCCGGGCGCACCGGCAATTGCTTCACGGTCTTGCGGATCGCGGCGACGCCCGTCTCCAGGTCCGGCTGGTCGCTGCCGCGGACGGTGTAGGCGGATTTCTCCTCGTTGAAGCGATCGGTCGGCGGCTGGCTCACGCCACCGATCTAGGAGCGGCGGCCGCTTCAGGCCAGAGTTGAAGCGCGCGCGAAGCGTTTGACCCGCCGCCCCGGCCAGCCTAGTCTTCGGCTCTTCGTGTCGGGGGTCAAAGACATGAAATACATCTGTAGCTTGGTTGCGATTCCGGTGCTCTTCCTCGTCGCGGCGCACACGCCCGTCCATGCGGCCGGCCAGCCCGGCGAACGCTGCGACAACAAGCCGAAGCACTCGCTGCTCGGCTCGATCGCCGGCCAGGTTGCCGGCAACGCCTTCGACCGGACCGGAATCCCGTCCGGCATCGGCGGCGTCTACATCCCCGTCTCGTCTCTGGTGAGCAGTGGAATCACCCGCCTCCTCGACTGCAAGGAGCAGAAGCAGGCAGCGACGGCGACCCAGACAGCCGTCCGGGGCGGCGTCGGCACCAGCTCGAGCTGGACGAGCGACAGCCGACCGAACGTGACAGGCTCCTCGACGGTCAACTCCCAGAGCCGGCGCGCCGACGGCACCACCTGCCTCGCCGTTACCGACGTCGTCATCGTCAACGGGGAGGAGACTCGCGAGACCAAGAACATGTGCCGCGCGCCCGGCGCCTCCGGCTACACGCTCCAGGCCTGAGACGATGCGCCGCGTCGCCGGCCTGCTCGCGCTTGCGGCCCTGCTCGCCGGTCCTGCCGGCGCTGCAAACGATCCGCGCAACCCGACCTGCCCTGCCAATCCGAACTGGGCCGCGAACGGGCCGATGAAATTCACGATGTTTCAGGATCACGGCAATCCGGTTCTGCTGGCGGAGGGCCAGATCGATCAAGGGGTCGTGCCAAGGCTGCAGGCGGCGCTTCAGAAGAACAAGTTGATCAAGGAGATCTGGCTCCGTTCTCCCGGCGGCGACGCCCGCGCCGGCACCGAGGCGGGCAAGCTCATCCGGCAGTCGATGATCCCGACTCGAATCCCGAACGGCTGGGCCTGCTTCTCCGCCTGCAACTTCATGTTCATGGGCGGCGCCATCCGCTTCGTCGATGCGGGCGGCCTGTTCATCGTCCACATGTTCACGCACACGTCGGACCGGCGCGAGATCGAGGCTAACGTGCTGCGCGGCACCGAGAGCACGGTCGGCATGATTGGCGACATCGAGCAGGATTCGGCGATGCTCGCCAGCGAGGATAACGATTTCCTCATTCGCATGGGCATCTCGCGCAAGCTGCTGACCGAGGTCATGTACCAGCAGAAAGCGGTGGCGGAGCAGGGAGGCGACCAGTCGACCCGGCGTTGCCTCACCCATGACGAGGTTCTCAAATACAACGTCGCCAACGCCCAGTAACCGGGCCAACTCATTGCCGGGCGGAACGATGGCACCATTCCCGCCCGTGGGAGTTGCTTCTCTAGCCGCAGGCCAGATGCCGCGGTGAATCACGGAGACATTGCGATGAAAAGAGTCATGGTGAGTGCTGCCATTATTGCATCCATGTTTACGGCCGCCGCGCCGGTCGCGGCCCAGGGCTGGGAATCCGGCGCCTTCTGGCGCGGGGCTCCGTCCGGGGCCTGGGAGCGGATCGGCTTTCTCCAGCAGCGGATCGACCGGGGAGTCCGCGACGGTTCGCTCGACCGCCACGAATCGTGGCGGGTGCAGCGGGAGTTGCGGAACATCCGCGAGGAAGCGGGTCGCATGCGCCGTCACGACGGCGGGCGGCTGTCCGGGACCGACGAGGCGCGGCTGCAGTCGCGGCTCGACGACCTCAGCCGGCGGATCCGCTGGCTCCGCCACAACGGCTGGTAAGGCGTAAGGGAGTCGCCGGCGCGCACCCTCTCAGGCGCGCCGGCAGCTTTTTCTATGCGGCGGACCGACTGCTCAGCCGCCGTGCGATCGTGGTGAGGCGGCGGATTGTCTCCTCGATCTCCTCATCGGTCGTGCGCGGATTGATCGTGCAGAGGCGGAGGACCGGGCGGCCCTTCAGCACCGTCGACGTCACCAGGGCGTAGCCCTCGGCCATCATCTCCTCGACGACGCGCCCGTGGAGGGCGTCGGCCTCCGCATCGACCATGCCGCCGCCCCGATAGCGGAAGGTCACCACCGCCAGCTGCGCCGGAGTAACGATCCCCCAATCCTCCGATTGATGGAGCGCCTGCTCGGCCAGCTCCGCCAAGCGCACGCCGCGCGCAATGGCGTTGCGGAAGCCGGCGAGCCCGAAGACCTGGAGCGACATCCACAATTTCAGCGCCCGCGGCGAGCGGGTGAGCTGGACGCCGTAGTTGCCGAAATTCACCTCCTCGAGACCCCGCTCGGTGTCGCGCAGATATTCCGGCATCACCTGGAAGGTTTCGAGCAGCAGGTTGCGGTCGCGCAGCAGCACGCAGCCTGATTCGAACGTCTGGAACAGCCATTTGTGCGGATCGAGCGACAGCGAATCGGCCAGATCGACGCCGGCGAGCGCCGCCTTCCCCTCCTCGGTCAGGATCGCGGGAACGCCATAGGCGCCGTCGAGATGGAGCCAGAGGTCCTGCTGCCGACAGAGATCGGCGAGCTCCGCAAGCGGATCCACCGCGCCAGTGTTGGTCGTGCCGGCATTGGCGACGACGCAGAAGGGCCGCAGCCCGGCGGCAAGGTCGCCGTCAATCGCGGCGCTGAGCGCGTCGAGCGGCAGCCGGAAATCGGCATCGGCCGCGAGGATGCGGATCTGCTCCGGGGCAAAACCGAGCACCTTGAGGCTGCGCATGACCGACGAATGCGTCTGGTCGCTCATGTAGACGATTGCGCCCTCGGTGCGGCCGTCGAGCCGGCCGTGGCGGGCGGCGGCGAGTGCGGTGAGGTTCGCCATCGAGCCGCCGCTGACGAACAGGCCCCCGGCGCCCTCGGGCAGGCCGCACATCTCCCGAAGCCAGTCGGTGACGACGAGCTCGATTTGCGCCGCCGCCGAGCCCGCGAACCAGGTGCCGGCGAAGATGTTGAAGCCGGACGCCAGCGCATCCGCCATCGCGCTGACGAAGTTTCCCGGGCTCGGCACGAAGGCGAAGAAGCGCGGGTGGTTTACGTGCAAAGTGTTCGGCAGGATGTCCCGCTGGATCCGTTCGAGCACGGCGACCGGATCGCGACCGGTCTCAGGGATCGGCTCGCGCAGCAGGCGCTCCAACTCCTCGCGCGGCGCGCGGCGGCCCACCGGCCCCTCGGCCAGGTTCTCGAAGTGGGCGACGACGGCTTCGACCATGGCATGGCCGAGGCGCCGCATCTCATCGCCGGAAAGCTCGAGCCGGTCGGGGTCGGAGTCCATGCGGGGCGTATGGCGGAAGTACGGCCGGCAATGAAGCCCGCGGCTTCGATTTCGGCGCCGCGCCTGCTATTCCCGCGCCATGGCCAGCGCTGACGATTTCCGCCGCATCGCGCTCTCTTTTCCCGGCGCGGAGGAGAAGGCACACGTGAACCACCCGGATTTCCGCGTCGGCGGCAAGATCTTCGCGACCTTGGGCTATCCGAACGGCGATTGGGGCATGGTCCAGCTGATGCCGGAGCAACAGGAGGATTTCATGACCCTCGCCCCGAGCGCCTTCCAGCCCGCCGCCGGCGCCTGGGGCCGCAAGGGCAGCACGCTCGTGAGGCTGGATACGGTGCCGGACGATCTGCTGGAAACCGCTTTGCAGGCGGCTTGGCGGCGGCGGGCACCGTCCGGGACTTAGAGCTTCCGCCACTCCATCATCACGAACCAGGGCAGGCGGCGGTAGTTGCGCGCCTTCTCGCCCGTCGGCTCCGGCGCCGGTTCGTCGAACCAGGCGAGCTGCAGGCCGGCGACAAGGAAGGCCTGCATGTAGGCCGAGAGCGGGCGATGCCAGTTGAAGACTTTCATGCCCTTCCACTCCTCCACCGCCGCGCGTCGGTCGAGATAGTCGTCGACCAGATAGCCGAGGCGCTTGCCCGAATCGTCGTGAAGCCAGGAACCGGCGCTGTGGAGGCTGGCGATGTTCGCGACCAGCAGCGCGCCGCCGGGCCTCAACACCCGCGCCATCTCGGCAATGGCGGCGGCGAAATCGGGGATGTCGACGAGCGCGACGTAGGAGACGACGAGGTCGAAGGAGTCCACCGGGAAAGGCAGCCTCTCCGCCCGGCCGAGGCGATAATCTCCTGCTGGGTCGCGCATCCGGGCAGCTTCGATGAAGGCCGAGACCGGATCCACTCCCGTCGCCGCAATCCCCTCGCGCCGCAGCAGCCGGCAGAAGCGACCCTCGCCGCAGCCGACGTCGAGGGCGTCGACCGGCGCGCGGCGCCGCACCCGCTCCAGCATCGGCGCATCGAGCACGGCCGTTCGCGCCCAGTCGCCTTCCTCCCCGACGAGGCGCAGCCAGGCGTCCGCGGAGTCAGTCCAGCCGCCAGTCTCGTCCATCGCGATTCTCTCCTCCCCGTTGCGGTTCTTACACAGGGGAGGTCTCTCGGCTAATTCGCGATCAGGTCGGTCGAATTGATGTGGTAGCCGAGCAGGGCCGGCGCCGAGCCGGTGCGGTAGACGAATTGCTCCGTGCCGCTGCCGTTCGCGAATTGCGTTTGGTAGGTCAGGGTGACCGTACCGCCGCTCGTATTGTAATTCACGCCCCAGCCCTGCGTCTTGGTGTCCTTGACCGCACCGAGCTTGCGGTGAACGGCGTCGAGAAAGCGAACGAAGCTGGCTTTCGGCGTGCTCGCCTTCATTTCGGGCGTCGTCGCGTCGTAGATCGCCTCATATTGAGCGGCGTCGAGCTGGTGGTGGAACTGGACCACGGCCTGCGCGGCCGCCGCCTCGTCCTTGCCCGCCGAGCATCCGGCGACGAGCACCGCCGCCGTCAAAACAATCAGGTCCTTGCGCATCCCCTCGCCCCCCGTTTCCCGGGGAGAGGATGGCACGGATAAGAGGATTGCGAAAGCCGGCCTCAGTGGGCGCGGCCGAGGCCTTCGATGGTGCGGTCGACCAAGCCCTTGTCGGTGCCGGCGTCCATCTCCTCGGAGATGAGCTTGGCGGCGGCGGCGGCGGCGGCGCGGGCGGCGCGGGCGCGGACTTCGTCGATGGCGTGACGCTCGGCGGCGGCGATCTTGTCCTCGGCCATGCGGGTGCGGCGCTCGATCAGGGCGGCGGTGTCGGTCTTCGCCTGCTCGACGATGGCGTCTGCCTCGTGGCGGGCGCGCTCGAGCATCGTCTCGCGCTCCTTGTCGGCGGCGGCCGCCTTGGCCTGATATTCGGCCTTCAGCGCCTCGGCCTCGGCGCGAAGCTCGGCGGCTTCGTCGAGCTGGGCGCGGATCGACGCGATCTTCTTGTCGAGCGCGGCGCCGATCATCGCCGGCACGCGCTTCCAGACGATGAGCGCGAACACGGCCAGCATCGCGAGCGCGATCCATTGCGGCGCGTCGAGGCCCCAGGCGGTCGGCTCCGGATGCGGCTCCGGCGCGCCGACATTCGCGCTCGTACCGGTCGTCTGATCAGCCATGAAGGGCCGCCTTCACCGCCGCGGCGGCCTTTTTCGGGCTGACCGAAAGGCCGGCCAGCCGCTGGACGATTTCCTGCGCCGCCTCGGCGGCGACCGTCTCGATCTCCGCCAGAGCGGCGTCGGCCGCGGTGCGGATGCGCGCCTCGGCCTCGTCGCTGCGAGCGGCGATCTCGCTGCCGGCGGCGCGCACCTTCTCCTCGGTCTCGCGGGCGCCGGCGGCCTTCGATTCCTGGACCAGCTTCATCGCTTCGGCCCGCCCGGCGTCCATGCGCGCGCGATAATCGGCCTCGACCTCGTCCGCGCCGGCGCGGGCGGCCTGCGCCGCGGCCAGATCGTCGGCGATGCGCTTGTCGCGCAACTCCACCGTCGACTGCACCTTCGGCACCATGAAATGGCCGATGCCGACATAGATGATGGCGAGCACCACCAGCAGCCAGAAGAACTGCGAGTAGGCGACCGCGGCCAGCTGGGTGATCTGAGGCATGTTGCTATCCCTCGATGCGGCGGGCGAGGTCGCCCGCCGGCTCTCGATCAGCCGCGCGCGTAGAGGATGATCATCGCGACGGCGAACGCCATCAGGCCGAGCAGCTCGGCCGCGGCGAAGCCGATGAACAGACGGCCCTGCTGGCTGTCGGCGGCCGCCGGATTGCGGATGGCGCTGGTGAGGAACGAGCCGAAGACGATGCCGACGCCGATGCCGGCGCCGCCGACGCCGATCGCCGCGAGACCGGCACCAATGACCTGAGCAGCATGAAGGTCCATGATAATCTCCTTTGTAACTCTTTGAAAAATCAGTGAAGGTTGACCGCGTCGTTGATGTAGAGCGAGGTCAGAAGCGCGAAAACGTAAGCCTGGATGGCGCAGACCAGCACCTCGAGCGCCATCACGCCGGCGATGAAGACGAAGGACAGCAGGCTGATCGCCGGCCCGAGCACACCCCCGGCATTGATCCCCTGCACGACGAAATTCGCGAACACGTCGACGAGGATGTGGCCCGCGATCATCGCCACGAAGAGCCGGAGCCCGAGGCTGAACGGGCGCACCATGAAGGACAGCAGCTCGACCAGGAAGATGAGCGGCAGCAGCACGAGGGGCGTGCCGTGCGGGATGAACAGGGTGAAGAAGCGGAAGCCGTGCTTCCACAAGCCGGTGACCAGCACGATCGCGAAGCTGATGATCGCCATCACCCCGGTGACGGTGAACTGGCTGGTGACGGTGAAGGGCTGCGCGCCGACCAAGGCGAGGGGCATCAGGCCGAGCAGATTGGCGAACAAAGCGAACATGAAGGCGGTGAAGACCCACGGCATGTACTTGCGGCCCTTCGGACCGACGCTGGTGGTCACCATCGAATCGACGAAGCCGGTCATGCCCTCGACCATCAGCTGCCAGCGGCCGGGAACCAGCTTCCGCTGCATCCCGCCGAGCATGAACAGCCAGATCAGCGCGAGGACGACGAACATCCACAGCGCGCTGTTGGTGAAGACGAACGGAGTTCCGTCCAGACGCCCGAACAGGGGCCGGATCTGGAACTGATGCATCGGATCCATGTGCTTCTCTTCGAATCCCTCGGCCCGTTACGAGCTTTTCTGTGCGATCTTCCAGACTTCCCACATGGCGACGCCGAACCCGACGAACAGCATCGCCACCCAGATCCCATGCGTCCCCGCCAGCCGATCGATCACATAACCGATCAGGGCGCATCCGAGCGGGTAGCTGACCAGCACGGACAGGATACGCAGGCCCTGCGCCTGGCCGGAGGGGGGTGCCGCCCCCGTCTCTCCGGCCCGCTTCGCCTCCGCCGACTGCGCCCGCCGCAACCGCTCGTCGAGCGAGGAGAGCCGCGCGTCCCGGGGAAGCTCAGGGTCCTCGAAAGGCTCGTTTTCCGCCATGCCTCGCCTTTCTCCTATGCGCCCGCGCTTCCGGAAAAGCGGCAGTCGCGAAACGGGCGTGGGACATGCCGGCGACGAACCCGCCAAGGCGCCGCCCCTTTAGGAAGGGGGGCAAAGCAAGTCAACACGCTGCTGCAGTGCGGCAAAAGCCTGCGAGCGGAAGATGGAGGCATCCCCTCTCCCTTGGACGGGAGAGGATACGGAGCCTTAGCGGCTCTGCCGCTTAGGCGCAGTTGGTGAGGGTGACACCGTCAGCGATTTATCTCCACCGCCGTCACCCTCACCCAACTGCGCCTAGGCTCCTTCGTCGCCAAGGCTCCGTATCCCTCTCCCGTCAAGGGAGAGGCTCAACGATTTGCCTCCGCCGCGACCTCCGCTTAATCCCGTCTCATGGGGGACACGCCCAATGACGCGAGCGGCCACCGCGCCCGGCTGAGGAAGCGCCTGTTCGAGGGCGGGCCGGAGGCGCTGCACGAGCATGAGCTGGTCGAATATCTGCTCGCCCTCGCTTTGCCCCGCCGTGACACCAAGCCGCTCGCCAAAAGGATGATCGCCGATTTCGGCGGCTTCGGACCTTTGCTCGCCGCCGACGCGGACACGATCATGCGCCGCTGCGACGTCACCGAGAATGTCGCCGCCGCGATCAAGATCGCCCAGGCCGCCGCCATCCGCCTCCTGAAGGCGCAGGTCGCGGGGCAGACGGTGCTCGGCAGCTGGCAGGCGTTGATGGACTATCTCGCCGCCGACATGGGCCATCTGCCGATCGAGCGGGTGCGGGTCCTCTATCTCAACGCCAAGAACATCCTGGTCCGCGACCATCTGCTCTCCGAAGGCTCGGTCGACGAGGCCGCCGTTTACGTCCGCGAGGTGATCCGCGGCGCCGTCGACGCCCACGCGACGGCGATGATCCTCGTCCACAACCATCCGAGCGGCGACCCGCAGCCGAGCCGCCAGGACATCCAGCTCACCCGCGAGATCATCGAAGCCGCCCGGCCCTTGCGCATCACCGTCCACGACCACGTCATCATCGGCTCCCGCGGCCATTACAGCATGCGCGAGAAGGGGCTGATCTGAGCTGGGTCGGGTGCAGCTTCCATAAAAGCAATCTCTCGTTCGAGCTATTTGAATACGACCAAGAGTATCATGACGACCACGACCAATCCGAATATCAGGCCGTAGAGAACCATTGCCTTTCGGTCCTGGCGATCGAGTTCTTTGATCTGTAGGAGACGCTGCTCAACCTCCTCAGGCGTCGGCTCGCGAGCCGATTCGGCCGCACGTTTTGCGTTGGCCGTTGCAGCAGCAGGTTCGACCAGATTGCCGATCGTCTGCCTCGCTCGCCCTATCGCGTCCTCCAACATGCCCCCGACGGCCAGGATTATTCCGGCCAGAAACGCGCCTAGTCCCCCGTGGAATAGCATCATCTGCGCCTGCATCTTCTGCAGGTTCGACACGCGATCCGAAAGCGACGCGCCGGAAAGGATAGTGGACGGCACTTCCGTCTGAACGGTCGTGTCCATCAGCGTTGCCCACAAGATCAGCACCAATCCGAGCGTGATCAGCGCCGCACCAAAGCCCTTCATAACAGCCCCCTTCTGCTGAAGCGCGCGAGGCTAGCCTCAGAAGTAGGGCGGCGGAAGCCCTTGGAGATCACATCTGCAAGGTACCCGCCGCTGGGGGTGGCAGCAGGCGGCGGCGACTAGCGCGTCTGCGAGCGCCCCGACTGGATGCAATTATCCCTGACCGTGCGCGAGCAGCGAGGGTAGTTGCGCGCAGGCATGTCGGGCCCGCCCATGCCTGTATAATCCGAGACACCGCTCGTGTTCGCCGCGATCCCGGCGCCGTCGGCGGGGACGCAGTTCCGCTTCATCGCGTGGCGGCTGTTGCGGGCGACGGCCATGGTGCATTTGTCGGTGGGGGCGGCGAGGCCGGCGCGGATGCCGGGCGAGGTGCTGCTGACCCTCCCCGCCGCCGAGGCGTTGGTCGCCGGGGTGGACGTGCTCTGCATCGTCGCGTCGTCCTGGGTCTGGAGCGGGTCGTGCGCCGTCGTCTGGGCGGTGCCGGCATTGACCGGCGCGTGGCTCGCCGGGGCCTGGGCGAAAGCGGGCAGAGCGATGGCGAGCGCGCCGCCGAGCAGGATGGTCTTGAGCATCGTCCTTCTCCCTTTCCTTCCGCGTCGTTGGCGGGAGGCTCGGGCCAAGAACGAAGCGGGGGCGAACCCCGTTCCCGCAGGCGGAGGCGCGTATTGCCCGATCCCGCTTCCGGCCTTTAGGATCGGCCGCTGGAGGAATTATCGTGACGGCCCTCGATCGCAGATCGCTGCTGCTTGGAATCGGCGCCAGCCTCGCTTTGCCCGGCTGTACGGCGGCGCGGCCGCGGGTGCAGGCGACGGCCCGGGCGACCCGGCTGATCGAAGCGGCGCGGCGACAGGTCGGGGTCACCACCCGTTACGATTCCGCCTATACCGTGCTCCCCTTCCCCAACGGCGACGTGCCTCGCGGCAAGGGCGTCTGCACCGACGTGCTCGTTCGCGCCTATCGCGACGCGTTCGGAATCGATCTGCAGGCGCTCGTCAACGCCGACATGCGCTCGGCTTTCTCCGCTTATCCGAGAATATGGGGCCTCAGCCGGCCCGATCCCAGCATCGACCATCGCCGCGTGCCGAACCTTCGCACCTGGCTCACGCGCAAGGGCGCTTCGCTGCCGATCCCGCGGGATGCCTCCGGATGGCGGCCGGGCGACATCTTCACCTCGCTGGTCGACAAAAGGGGCACGCATATCGGCTTCGTCTCGGATCGGATGGGCGCCAGCGGTCCGCTCATCATCCATAATATCGGTCTCGGCGCCCGCGAGGAGGACGCGCTGCTCGCGTGGCCGATCACCGGCCGCTTCCGCTGGAGCCTCGGCTAGGGGCCGACTTAGGAGCCGGGCGGGACGCGGACGAGCCGCATCCGCCGCACCGGACGCCATTCGTTGCCGGTCCGCATCTCGTCGACGATGAGCAGGGCGTCGGCGCCGTCACGCGTCCAGTGGCTACGTAGCGTCATGCGGGACCCGTCCGCCTCCGCGAACACCTGGTCGGGAAAATCCAGCCCGGCATCGACCGGCGCCACCCGGCCGCTGTCGAAACCGCCGTCGGACGCATAATAAGCGAACAGGATCTGCCGCTCGGCCGCATCCCAGCGATAAAGGCTCTCGCCCGAATAAGGCCGCGGACCGCCGGTCACGACATGACGGTCGCGGACGAAGGCGCCGCCATAATCGGCGGTGAAGCAATGGGTGTCGGCGGCATGACCGTCCGGAAAGACACCGCGCCAGCAGGATCCCACCAGGAAAGCGAGCGGACGAAGCGACGGGGCCAATGTCTCCGCCGGCGTCGCCGCAAGCAGGGGCGCCGTCAGGAGCAAGGCCGCCAGGGTGAAGCCAATTCTCCTCATGGTCGGTGCCAAAGCCCGAAGATCGATCTCATCCATGTCTCCCCTCCCTTTCCAGCGCCCGCGCCGCGCGGGCCTCGAGCAGGTCGAAATGGTCGCGCAGCGCGGCCACTCCCCGGTCGAAATAAGCGACGTCACGATGGGTGCGCGCCTGCATCACGCCGCCTTCCATCGTCGTCAGCACGAATTCGGAGAGCGCCTGGCGGTCGAGGTCGGCCGGCAGCCGCGCTCCGGCGGCGTCGAGACAGTCGCGCACCGCTTGGGTCCAGCCCGAGAAATTGGCGGCCAGCAGGTCGCGCACCGCCGGATCGGCATCGTGCAGCTCGAGCGCGAGGCTGCCGATCGGGCAGCCATAGGCGCAGTCGGTCTCGAGGATCAGCCAGCGATAGCGGGCGAGCAGGGCGAACACCTTCTCGATCGGATCGTCGACGCCCTGCCAGGCGGGGCCGAGCAGATTGTCGTGAATGCCGTCGCGATAGGCTTCGAGCACCGCGACCAATATGTCCTGCTTGCCGGGGAAGACGTGGTAGAGGCTGCCGGCGTTGAGCTGCGTGCGGCTCAGCAGGTCGGCGATCGACGTGGAATTGTAGCCCTTCGACCAGAACAGCTCCATCGCGGCGTTCACGATCCGGCTCCGATTGTCCTTGGCGGCGTTCATGCCTTTTTGAACGATCGTTCAAGACAAGAGTCAAGCATTTTTGAACGATCATTCAAATCACCGCCTCGGTTGCGCGGCTCGTGCCGCTTTTGCTAGGCGAGCCGCTCCCGCTCCCGCACGAAGGACCGCCATGATCCCCCGCTATTCGCGGCCGCAGATGGCCAGCATCTGGTCGCCGGAGACGCGCTTCCGCATCTGGTTCGAGATCGAGGCGCATGCGCTCGACCGGATGGCGGAGCTCGGCATCGTGCCGAACGAGGCGGCGCGGGCGGTGTGGGAGAAGGGCAATTTCGACGTCGAGCGGATCGACGAGATCGAAGCCGAGGTGAAGCACGACGTCATCGCCTTCCTGACCAGCGTCGCCGAGCATGTCGGGCCGGAGGCGCGCTTCCTGCACCAGGGCATGACCAGCTCCGACGTGCTCGACACCTGTCTCGCCGTGCAATTGAGC
This sequence comes from Allosphingosinicella sp., assembly GCA_036269695.1. Taxonomy (GTDB): domain Bacteria; phylum Pseudomonadota; class Alphaproteobacteria; order Sphingomonadales; family Sphingomonadaceae; genus Allosphingosinicella. The sequence goes on from DATBDY010000024.1 coordinate 92,384, forward strand.
CGCGCGGCGGACCTGCTGATCGCGGATCTCGACGGCCTGCTCTCCGTGCTGAAGCGGCGCGCCTACGAGCACAAGCTGACGCCGACCATCGGCCGCAGCCACGGCATCCACGCCGAGCCGGTCACCTTCGGCCTGAAACTCGCTTTTGCTTATGCCGAGTTCGACCGCTGCCGCGCCCGGGTGAAGGCGGCGCGCGAGGAGATCGCCACCTGCGCCATTTCCGGCGCGGTCGGCACCTTCGCAAACGTCGATCCGAGCGTCGAAGCCTATGTCGCCGAGAAAATGGGGCTGACGGTCGAGCCGGTCTCGACCCAGGTGATCCCGCGCGATCGTCACGCCATGTTCTTCGCGACGCTCGGCGTCGTCGCCTCCTGTATCGAGCGGTTGGCGACCGAGGTTCGCCACCTGCAGAGGACGGAGGTGCTGGAGGCGGAGGAATATTTCTCGCCCGGCCAGAAGGGCTCCTCGGCGATGCCGCACAAGCGCAATCCGGTGCTGAGCGAGAATTTGACCGGCCTCGCCCGTATGGTGCGCGCCTATGCCCTCCCGGCAATGGAGAATGTGGCGCTCTGGCACGAGCGGGACATCAGCCATTCCTCGGTCGAGCGCTATATCGGCCCCGACGCGACGGTGACGCTGGACTTCGCCCTCGCCCGGCTGACCGGCGTCATGGATAAGCTCCTCGTCTATCCCGAGCGGATGCAGGCCAATCTCGACCGGATGGGCGGCCTCGTCCATTCGCAGCGCGTCCTGCTCGCCCTGACCCAGGCCGGCGCCAGCCGCGAGGATGCCTATCGCCTCGTCCAGCGCAGCGCGATGAAGGTCTGGGAATCGGACGGCAGGCTCTCGCTGCTCGAGCTGCTCAAGGCGGATCCGGACGTCACCGCCCTGCTGCCGCCCGGGAAGATCGAGGAGAGCTTCGACCTCGGCTATCACCTGAAGCACGTCGACACGGTGTTCGAGCGGGTATTCGGCGACGGCTGACCGCCGCTTCTGTCCCACGACGTTCAGGCTCTTGCGCCCTAAAAGCCGCTGAGGCAGTGTCTACCGCGGGGCTTTAGGGGCAACACGATGATCCGCAGGCATTTTCTCGGGCTCGCCGCGTCGGCGGCGGTCTTTCCATCCGTTGCGCGGGCGCAGGCCGCGGCGGGCGCCGCCGCGCCGGCTCCCCGGCCGATCGAGGATTTCGGCGCGCTCCCGTTCATGGACACGCCGCACCTCTCGCCCAACGGCAACAAGATCGCGGCGAAGATGGCCGGCAACGGCACCCAATTTTTCGCGGTCCACGATCTGTTCGGCGACAGCCCTCCCGCTCTCATTGGCGCCGGCAAGAGCGACATCAACTGGTGGCGCTGGGTCAATGACGACTGGCTGGTGGTCGGCATCGGCGGGGTCCAGAGCATCCAGGGCGACGACTTCTACCTGCGCCGCGCGATCGGGGTCAGCGTGGACGGCAAGAAGATCGTGCCGCTCGCCTTCGACCAGGCCGGCCAGAATGCCGACGACGTGCTGTGGGTGGCGAACGACGGCACCCCGCGCGTGCGCATGGCGCTGCAGAAGAGCCTTTATCTCAGCGACGCGAATTTCTGGCCGGAGGTCCGGGAATTCGACGTCTCGACCGGCCACTCGAAACTCGTCGTCGCCTCCCATGACGGGGTCGAGAGCTGGTATGCCGACGGCACCGGCACCATCCGTATCGGCGTCGGCGCCGCCCAGGAAGGCCGCCGCTCGAGCCTGATCTACCGCCACCGCGACGGCGACAATTTCCACACGATCGAGCGCGCCGATTCGCGCAAGGGCGAAGGCCTGCTCATCCCGGCCCTGTTCCTCCCGGAGCCGGACCAGGCGCTGGCGACCGACGACAAGGACGGGTTCAACGCCGTCTACAAGCTCGACCTCACGACGATGGCGCTCGGAGACAAGGTGTTCGGGGTCGCGGGCTACGACGTCGACGACATCTTCGCCGACCGCGAGAGGACGCGCCTGCTCGGCGCCACCGTGATCGAGGACAGCGCCCGCACCCACTGGCTCGACCCGGAGCTCGCCAGCCTCCAGGCCGCGATGGACAAGGCGGTCCCCGGCCGGCAGGCGACGGTGATGTCGCTCAATGGCAAGCGCGATCGGCTGATCGTGCTCGTCGCCGGCAGCGACCGCCCCGGCGCCTATTATTTCATGGACACGGGCGACGGCCGGCTCCAGCGCATCGCCAACGTCAACGCCAAGATCGGCGCGGCCGTGCTCAATCCCGTCCGGACGATCCGCTACAAGGCGCGCGACGGCCTCGAAATGTCGGCGGTGCTGACGCTGCCGGCGAAGCGCGCGGCGAAGGCGCTGCCGGTCGCGATGATGCCGCATGGCGGGCCCTTCGCGCGCGATTCCGAGGATTGGGACTGGTGGGCCCAGTCGCTTGCCGAGCGCGGCTATGCGGTGATGCAGCCGAATTTCCGCGGCTCCTCAGGCTTCGGCACCGCCTTTGCGAAGAAAGGCGAAGGCCAATGGGGCCTTGCCATGCAGGACGACGTCAACGACGCCCTCGCATGGCTGGTGAAAGAAGGGATCGGCGATCCCAAGCGCGCCTGCGTCGTCGGCGGCTCCTATGGCGGCTATTGCGCGCTACGGGCGGCGCAGCGGGACGGCAGCCTCTATCGGTGCGCCGTCTCCTTTGCCGGGGTCTCGGATCTCGAGGCACTGCGCAAATATGACGGCGAATTCCTCAACAGCGGAGCCAATTCGGATTGGTGGCGCACCCAGGCGCCGGACCTCAAGAGCGTCTCGCCGATCAACTTCCCCGAGCAATTCTCGACGCCGGTGCTGCTCGTCCACGGCAAGATGGACCAGCGCGTGCCGGTGAAGCAGTCGCGGCAAATGGCGGACCGGCTGAAGCAGGCGGGCAAGCAGGTCGTCTATGTCGAGCAGCCGCTCGGCGACCATTTCTTCTCGCGCGAGCAGGACCGGGTCGGCTTCCTGAAAGCGATGGACGCCTTCCTCACGGAACATAATCCCGCTTAAGCGGAAGGCGGACACGCGGGCCTATTGGCCCACGACCATGCGCCCGCGCAAATCGGGTAAGGCAAAGTTGCGGCGCTGGTCGCCCCCGTAAGCGTTACCAAGCACCGAATAGAGGACCATATTGGTTGGAATCGGCAGCTCCCGCCCGTCGGCGGGCAGCCAGCCGGCGGGCACCCGCGGCGTCGCGGAGAAGAGGATTTGCCCGACGAACGGCTTGGTAAGCGGGAATTCGCCGGGGCCGCACTGGTTCGGATAGTCTCCCTCGACGGCGATCATCGCGGTGAGGCCGAGGCCGGGGACCGGCCCCATTACGGACTGTCCGAGCGCGACCGCCGGGATACCCGGGGCGCTGCCGGCGCCGACGGCGGCGCGACCGGACAGGTCCGGAACGCGGAAGCTGCCGCCGTCGCCGCCGAAGGTCGCGCCGATCGCGGCATGGAGCTGCGGATAATCCCGGAACGAATAGGCCGTGCCATCGCAGGCGAGCCAGCCCGGCGGCGCGAACTTGCCGCCGAAAAAACCGATGGAGCCGACCATGACGCCTCCGCTCTCGGCCGCAATCACGGCGGTGAGCCTGAGCGTCGGAGGCGCCTCCACGCGCGGCGTGCCGCCGACCGCGATCAATCCCCTGAGATTGGGAATGCCGAATTTGAACTCGCCGTCGTCGCCATAAGTGAAGCCGAACAGATAATAGAGCAGCGCGCTCTTGCCCGCGGTCTCTTCCGCGGTGGAGATCGTCTGGCCGTGCGCCGGCGGCGCACCGAAGGTGCCGTGCACGCCGGCAAAGATGTGGATCATGCCCTGCCAGTTTTGCGGCGCGCCATGCTTGCCGGCCTCCGGGTATGGGCCCACGATTCCGACCAGTTGCTGGAGCGTCAGGGTCGGCTGCGGCGAAGAGGCCATGACGGATTCGGACATAGGTCGCCCTCTCTCAGCCAACCCAGGGGCTCGAACCTACGCTCATCTGGACTACGCAGCAAATCGACGGCGGCGCCCTTTCAACCGACCGGTGCGCGCCTATCTCGGCTTGGTTCCAAGGAGGGTTGAACATGGCCGACCTGTCGCAATTCCCGATCACCCGCCGCTGGCCCGCCGAGCATCCCGACCGGCTCCAGCTCTATTCGCTGAACACGCCGAACGGCGTCAAAGCCTCGATCATGCTGGAGGAGATCGGCCTTCCCTACGAGCCGCATTTGGTCGACATCAGCAAGAACGAGACCTGGACGCCGGAATATCTGTCGCTGAACCCGAACGGAAAGATCCCGGCGATCATCGATCCAGACGGACCCAGCGGCAAGCCGCTCGCCCTGTTCGAATCCGGCGCCATCCTCCTCTACCTCGCCGACAAGACCGGCAAGCTCATCCCCGCCGATCCGGCGCTGCGGTGGGAGACGATCCAGTGGGTGTTCTTCCAGATGGCGGCGATCGGGCCGATGTTCGGGCAGGTCGGCTATTTCAACCGCTTCGCCGGCAAGGAGATCGAGGACAAGCGCCCCCTCCAGCGCTACGTCGCCGAGTCGAAGCGGCTGCTCGGCGTGCTGGAGACGCGGCTGGAGGGCCGCGACTGGATCATGGGCGACTACAGCATCGCCGACGTCGCGACCCTCGGCTGGGTGCGCAACCTCGTCACCTTCTACGAAGCACGGGATCTGGTGGAGTTCGACGGCTTGAAGAATGTGCCCGCATGGCTGCAGCGCGGGCTGGCAAGGCCGGCGGTCCAGCGCGGGTTGGAGATTCCGAAGCGCTCGTGATTTCACTGCTCCCCGGCGAAGGCCGGGGCCCAGTTACGGAGTCAGATCTGGACCCCGGCCTTCGCCGGGGAGCACCATTTTTCGAGCTGACTACCGCACCGCAGGGCGCGGCTGCGGCTCAGAGGCCGGCCCGACCACATGCGGCCACCCGCCCCGCCATTCGACGCGGTCGAGCAGCATCACACGTCGCGTGTTGATCTCGTCGCCCGGCTTCGTGCGCGGACGGCGTGTGTCGATGGCGTGGTAGAGGATCCAAAGGCTCCCGCGTGCATCCTCGGCCAGGGTGTTATGGCCCGGCGCGAGCCAGTGATCGCGGGCTTCGAGGATGATGCTGGTCGGCGCGCCGGCCGCGTCGGCGAGGGTTCGAACGGGCCGGTCGCGCGGCGGGAGCGGGCGACCATTACGGCATAATGCGCCTTCGGGCCGCAGCAATTGTCCCCGGAATAGAGCAGATAATAGAAGCCGCCGTGGCGGACGACCCAGGCGCCCTCGACCAGCGCGGGGAAGCTACCCTGCGTCCTGGCGGGCGCGACCAGATCGATCACCTTGCTGCCAGGCGCGAAGGAGAGGCGGTCGGGCGCGAGCTCGCGCACCTTGATCGGCTCGAAGCCGGAGCCCCAGTAGAGCAGTCTCTTGCCCGTCGCCGGATCGTCGAACGCCATCGGGTCGATGTCGACGAAGCCGGGGCCGCAGAGGAGCGGCCGCCCGCTGTCGGCGAACGGCCCCTGCGGCCGTCTTGAGGTGGCGACGGCGAGGCAAAGGCCCTGCTGCTTGTCGGTCAGCGATGCATCGGGCTGCGCAGAATAATAGAGGTAATAGAGGCCGCCATGACGGACGACGTGCGGCGCCCAGAAATTCTGCGTGCGGCTGGCCCAGCCCGGCTTCGCCGGCAACGCGTCGCCGAGATAGTCCCAGTCGACGAGGTCGCGCGAGCGGGCGACCTGGATGTCGACCCATTTCCCGCCCCGCTCCGTCTGCGTCGCATAGGCATAATAAAAGCCGTCCGGCGCCTTCAGCACCGCCGGATCGGGAAAGTCCGAGTCCAGCACGGGGTTGGTGAAGGTCCGCGCGGGCGGGGCTTTCGCAGCCGTCGCACAGGTCGCGAAGAGACAGACGAGCAGGAGGAGGAAGAGGCGGTGCACGGGTGCAGGATAGCGCGCCAGCCGACGCCGTCACATCCCCCCTCCCGTTTACGGGAGGGGTTGGGGGAGGGCAGGTCAGCCGAGGACCGGCTGCGATCCAACAGCCCCTCCCCTCGATCCCCTCCCGCATGCGGGAGGGGAGGAGTTTACCCGTCCCAGAGCCCCTTGAGCTTGCTGAAGAAGCTCTGCGATTCCGGACATTCGTCGCCCGTCTCGGTCTTGCGGAATTCCTCGAGCAGCTCGCGCTGGCGGGCGTTGAGCTTGGTCGGGGTCTCGACGTCGATCTGGATGACGAGGTCGCCCTGGCCGCGGCCGTTGAGCACGGGCATGCCGGCGCCACGCTGGCGGATCTGTTTGCCGGACTGGATGCCGGCCGGGATACGGATCTCGTGCGTCTGCCGGTCGAGGCCCGGGAAGTCGAGCGTGCCGCCGAGCGCGGCCGTTGTAATGCTGACCGGACAGCGGGCGAAGAGGGTCGTGCCCTCGCGCTGGAAGATCGGGTGCCGCTTCAGGTGGACGAAGATGTAGAGATCGCCCGCCGGCCCGCCGCGCACGCCCGCCTCGCCCTCGCCGGAGAGGCGGATGCGGGTGCCCTCATCGACGCCGGCGGGGATGCGGATTTCGAGCGACTTCTGGGTCTCGACGCGCCCTTCGCCGCGACAGCGCTCGCACGGCTCGGCGATGACCTGGCCGATGCCGCGGCAGGTCGGGCAGACCCGTTCGACGACGAAGAAGCCCTGGCGGTCGCGCACCTGGCCGCGGCCTTGGCAGAGCGTGCAGGTGCGGGCGCTGGTCCCCGCCTTGGCGCCCGTGCCGCCGCAGGGCTCGCAGCCGATCGTGGTGTCGACGCGCAGGTCGACCTGCTTGCCGTGATAGGCATCCTCCAGGCCGATCTCGAGATCGTAGCGCAGGTCCGAGCCGCGCAGCACGTTGCTGCCGCCGCGGCCGGCCTGGCCATTCATGAACTCGCCGAAGATGTTCTCGAACAGATCGGAGAAGGAGCCGAAATCCTGCGCCCCGCCGAAGCCGCCGGCACCGCCGTTGCGGAATGCGGCATGGCCGAAGCGATCGTAGGCGGCCCGTTTCTGCGGGTCCTTCAGGCAGTCATAGGCTTCGCTGATCGCCTTGAAGCGGGCTTCGGAATCCTTGCAGCCCGGATTGCGGTCCGGATGGCATTCCATCGCCAGCCGGCGATAGGCGGACTTAATCGCCCGCTCGTCCGCCGAGCGTTCGACCTGCAGCAGCTCGTAATAATCGGTGTCAACCATGGTCGCGCGCGCCCCTGACGTGCAGCGGCCCCCGCCCTTCCTCAGTCGCTACCGGGAAGGACGGGGGCCGCCGCATAGGGCTCAGCCCTTGTTTTCGTCGTCGACCTCGGAGAATTCGGCATCGACGACATCCTCGCCGCCGCCGGCCTCCGCTCCGGCACCACCGCCGGCCGCGCCGGCTTCGCCGGCACCGCCCGCGGCCGTCTGGGCCTGGTCCTTCTCGTAAATGGCCTGGCCGAGCTTCATCGCCACCTGGGCGAGCGCCTGCGCCTTGGCCTTCATGTCCTCGGGATCGTTGCCCTCGACGGCCTTCTTGGTCTCATCGATCGCGGCCTGGATCTCGTTCTTCAGCGACGCGTCGACCTTGTCGCTATGCTCGGCGAGCTGGCGCTCGGTCGAGTGGACGAGGCCTTCGGCATTGTTCTTCGCCTCGGCCGCCTCGCGGCGCTTCTTGTCCTCCTCGGCGAAGCGCTCGGCCTCCTGCACCATCTTCTCGATGTCGCTGTCGTTGAGACCGCCCGACGCCTGGATGCGGATCTGCTGCTCCTTGCCGGTGCCGCGATCCTTGGCGGAGACGTGGACGATGCCGTTGGCGTCGATGTCGAACGTGACCTCGATCTGCGGCACGCCGCGCGGCGCCGGCGGGATTCCGACCAGGTCGAACTGGCCGAGGATCTTGTTGTCCGCGGCCATCTCGCGCTCGCCCTGGAAGACGCGGATGGTCACCGCATTCTGATTGTCCTCGGCGGTCGAGAAGGTCTGGCTCTTCTTGGTCGGGATGGTCGTATTGCGGTCGATCATCCGGGTGAAGACGCCGCCAAGCGTCTCGATGCCGAGCGACAGCGGCGTGACGTCGAGCAGGAGGACGTCCTTGACGTCGCCCTGGAGCACGCCGGCCTGGATCGCCGCGCCCATGGCGACGACCTCGTCCGGGTTGACGCCGGTGTGCGGCTCCTTGCCGAAGAAGTCCTTCACGACCTCGCGGACGCGGGGCATGCGGGTCATGCCGCCGACGAGGACGACTTCGCTGATGTCGTTCGCCGAGACGCCGGCATCGGCCAGCGCCTTCTTGCAGGGCTCGAGCGTGCGCTGGATGAGATCGGCGACCAGCCGCTCAAGATCGGCGCGGGTGATCGTCTTGACGAGGTGCTTCGGACCGTTCTGGTCGGCGGTGATGAAGGGCAGATTGACCTCGGTTGTCTGCGCCGAGCTCAGCTCGATCTTGGCGCGCTCGGCGCCTTCCTTGAGGCGCTGCAGCGCGAGCCGGTCGTTGCGGAGGTCGATGCCCTCCTGTTTCTTGAACTCGTCGGCAAGATAATCGACGATCTTGGCGTCGAAATCCTCACCGCCCAGGAAGGTGTCGCCGTTGGTCGACTTCACCTCGAACACGCCGTCGCCGATCTCGAGGACGGAGATGTCGAACGTGCCGCCGCCGAGATCGTAGACTGCGATCGTCTTGCCGTCCTGCTTCTCCAGCCCGTAGGCGAGCGCCGCCGCGGTCGGCTCGTTGATGATGCGCAGCACTTCGAGGCCGGCGATCTGGCCGGCATCCTTGGTGGCCTGGCGCTGGGCGTCGTTGAAATAAGCGGGGACGGTGATCACCGCCTGGGTGACGGTCTCGCCGAGATAGGCCTCGGCGGTTTCCTTCATCTTCTGCAGGATGAAGGCGGAAATCTGCGACGGGCTGTAATCCTTGCCGCCGGCATTGACCCACGCATCGCCATTGGGGCCGCGCGAAATCTTGTACGGAACCAGCTCGGTGTCCTTCTTGGTCACCGGGTCGTCGAAGCGGCGGCCGATGAGGCGCTTCACCGCGAAGACCGTATTGTCGGGATTGGTAACCGCCTGGCGCTTGGCCGGCTGGCCGACGAGCCGCTCGCCGTCCTTGGTGAAAGCGACGATCGAGGGCGTGGTGCGGGCACCTTCCGCATTCTCGACCACCTTGGGCTTGCCGCCCTCCATCACCGCCACGCAGCTGTTGGTGGTGCCGAGATCGATGCCGATAACTTTTGCCATATGAACCTCTTATGCCCCAAACATGTCCGCACCCGTGCCCTTCCAACGAGGCGCGCGAGTGTTTCGGCAGCGATATAGGGGGCCTTTCGGTTGCGACAAGAAGTCCACGCTTTTAAGGCGCAACTTCAATGACAAAGAGAAATACGAGGTTCCGCTCCATCGCCGTCGCGCTGCTGACGGCCACCCTGCTGTCGCTCGCGGGCTGCGAGAAGCGCGATCCGGAGACGGGCGTGCTGGTCGAGCATGCCTGGGTGCGGCTGCCGGCGGTGGCGGGCGGCGCGGCCGCCGGCTACTTCACCGCGACGGCCGGCGGCGACGACGCCCTGCTCGCCGTCTCCGCCCCGAGGGCGCGGGTCGAGCTGCACGAGACGATGAGCATGGGTGGCGCCGGCGCGATGGGGGCGATGACGGGCATGCGCCCCATCGCCAACGTCGCGCTCCCGGCCAACGCCCCGGTGCGCTTCACGCCGGGCGGCAAGCATCTGATGATCTTCGGTCTCGATCCGAAGCTGAAGAAAGGCGGCACCGTCAACCTCATTTTCCGCTTCCGCAAGGCGCCGCCGGCGACCGCCGCGGCGCAGCTCGTCGGCCCGGCAGACCCGCCGCCCGGGGATGCGGGAAGCTAGGCCGCTCACCGCGGGCGAGGTCGCCCTCGGCCGCTCCGTCTTCGGCGATGCGATCGACTATTCGCAGGTGAAGATCGTCCGCGGCCGCTGGTGGCCCTTGCAGCCGCGCAACGTCGTGATGGCGCCGGACGGCAACGTCTATGTCCCGCCGGACGGATCGCTGTGTTCGAAGGACTTCGCGGCCGAGACGCTGCCTCTCCAGGCCTTCTTCCTCCACGAAATGACCCATGTCTGGCAGGCGCAGAAGGCCGGGCGGTGGTATCTGGTGCTGATGCGCCACCCCTTCTGCCGCTATCGCTATCGGCTGGTGCCGGGCCGCCCCTTCCGCCGCTACGGAATCGAGCAGCAGGCGGAGATCGTGCGCCACGTCTTCCTGCTCCGCCGCGGACGCGCCGTGCGCGGCGCACCGTCCCTGGAGCCGCTCGAGGCGATCCTCCCCTTTACGCCCGCCTGAACTCAGGCTGCCGTCTTGCCGCGCAAGCCCGCAGTCAGTCGCGCGCCTTCTTCGAGGAGGCAGGCGCCGCCGTAGGAGAGCAACCGCGAGACGCCGCGCAGCCGGACGTTGACGCGGACCAGCGAGCGCCATTCCGACCAGAGGCTGGCGACGGGATGATCCTCGTTCGCGCAACTGTCGATCCAGGCGATTCCGGGGCGGTCGAGCAGCCTCAGATTGTCGATGTGAAGCAGGATCCCGGGCGAGAAGCGGGCATAATCCTCGTCGAACGTGCACTTGAACCCGAACGCCCCCGGCGGCGCCAGGAAGCTGGTCAGCATGGCCACCGCGCGCCCGTCGAGATCGAGCCTCAGGAAATTGAGCCGCCCGGCCGCGAACGCCTCGGCGATGGCGCGGCGGAAGAAATGCTCGGTGGCGGGGTCGGCGGCCATGGCCGAGCCGGCCTTCCCCTTCCAACCCTTCGCCTCCAGCGCCAGGAATTCCGAGGACCAGGGCTCGAGCTCGTCGCTCGTGCGCAGCTCCCGCACTTCGAGGCTCCCAAGCTCGGCCAGCCGGCGGCGGCGGCGGGCGAGCTCGCTGCGGCGTTTCGAGCTGACGTTGCGCGCGTAATAATCCTCCGCCGGAAGGTCGCACTCGAGGAGCGGCCGCCGGGCGCGGTGGACGACGGGGCAGGTGCGGCCGTGCAGCGCGGCGGCGTGGACCAGCGCGCGATGGACGGAGCCGTTGTCCACCAGCCCGCTGACGTGGAGAAACCCGCTCGCCCAGGACGCCTCGTCCAGCGCGGAAAGGATCGCTTGCCAGAACGCCACTTCCTCGCCGCGCCGGATCAGCGGCGGGCCGAAGAAATGGTTGTGGTGCCGCCAGTTGCGGACGTGCCGGAGCGGAACGCGGCCGTAACGGGGCGACGGCGCGAACAGGGCGACGCCGATGAGCCGGTCGCCCTCCATGACGGCGAGCAGGCGCACGCCGCCTTTGGGCGCGAGCGAGGCGAGCGACGCTTCGACGAACCAGGGCTCCGCGAAGCTGTTCGGCTGGGAGGCCGCCTCCGCAAGCGCCTGCCAGTCGGCACGCAGGCGCGCGGGGATGTCGGACGGCACCCGCACGGAAATCTCCCGCACGGCATAAGCCGATCGCGGTTCTGCCGAGACAGGCCCGGCGGCCGGCGCCGGGCTGGTGTCGACTGCAACATTCAGCATCGACCGCGTCTTACGCTCCAAGCGTAAACATGAATTCAACGACAGGTGCGCATTGCTGCCCTCTCGACACGGGCTCGTGAGCCGCTAGACTGCGGGCGGGGCAAATTGGGCGGGGTTTTCAACATGATCGGCCATAGGCTGCGCGCTGCCGCAGCTTTCCTTCTCTTCACGGCCGCATTTGCACCGGCCGCCGCCAAGGCACCGAATCAGGAGTCTTCGAAAGCCGCCGTGCCGGTCATCACGCCCGACCCGGCGGTCCGGTTCGGCACGCTGCCGAACGGCTTTCGCTACGCGGTGATGCAGAACAAGGGGCCGGCCGGCGCCGTCTCCGTCCGCCTGCTGGTCAAGGTCGGCAGCTACGAGGAGGCGGACGACGAGCTCGGCTACGCCCATTATATCGAGCATATGGCCTTCCGCGCGACGAAGGCCGCGCCCGGCGGCATTCTCGACAACCCCTTCGCCGCGATGGGCGTCGCGATGGGCCGCGACCAGAATGCCTTCACCACCGTCGAGAGCACCACCTACGGCGTCGACATCCCCGCCGCCAATCCGGACGGGCTGCGCAAGGTGCTCGACTGGATGCGGAGCGCCGTCGACGGCATCCTTTTCTCGCCCGCCGCCGTGAACGTCGAGCGCGGAGTCGTGCTTTCCGAGCTGCGCACGCGCGATGGGCCGGTGCTCAGGTCTGCTCAGGAAGTCGGCCGCTTCCAGCTGCCCGGCTTCCGCTCCGTCACCCGGCTTCCCGGCGGGACGGAGGCCTCGCTCAACGCCGCCACTCCGGCCCGCCTCCAGGCCTTTTACGACCGCTGGTACCGGCCGGAAAACGCCTTGCTCGTCCTGGTCGGCGACGTGCCGCCGGATCAGCTCGAGACGCTGGCGAAGCAGGCCTTCTCCAGCTGGACCGCCCGCGGCACCGCTGGGGTGCGCCCCACGCCGCCGGCGACCATGCCCGCGCGCGGGCTCGACGCGATGAGCGAAGCCGGGGCGGCGCTGCCGCCGGGCCTGAGCAGCTGCCAGTTCGGCCCGAAGCGGGAGGCTGCGACGACCGCGTTCGAGCAATTGCGCCGGGACAGCTATTCGAATGTGTGGGCCACCATCCTCAACAAACGATTCCAGCATCTCAGCGCGTCCGGAACCTCGCCGCTTCTCGGCGCGGCCGTGATCGTCAACGATCGCCTGCCGGACGCCCGCGGCACCTGCTTCCTGGCCATGTCCGCCGCCGACAAGTGGAAGGAGGCGCTGCAGGTGCAACAGGTCGAGCTCCGCCGCTTCGACCGCGACGGCCCGACCCAGCAGGAGCTGGACCAGGCTATCGAGGCGCTGCGTGCGCCGCTGCGCGGCGCATCCGTCCAGGCGGATAGCCGCACATCCGCCGGCATTGCCCAGGAGATCGCCGACGACGACATGACCGGCCGCGTCTTCGCCAGCCCGGATGAGACGCTGCGGACGTTCGGCGCCGCCGTCGCCGGGCTCACGACGGCCGATGTCCGCAAGGCTTTCCAGGAGGATTGGAGCGGGGCCGGCCCCCTGCTGGTCGCGATGGGGCCCACGCCGCCGACCAAGGACGCACTGGCCGCCGCGTGGCGCGAGAACGAGGCTGCCGCCGCGCCGGCCGCTTATGCCGAGGACGAAAAGAACGTCGCCTGGCCCTACAAACATTTCGGCCATGCCGGCCACGTCGACCGCCGCGAAGTGCTGCCGGAGTTCGTCCGGCTCCATTTCGCCAACGGGACTGTGCTCAACTTCAAGCAGACCGACTTCAAGTCGGGGGACGCCGAGGTCCGCGTCCGCTTCGGCCGCGGCGAAAGCGGGCTCGCGGCAGCGGATCGCGCGCCGGTGGAGTTCGCCATCAACATGGTCCCCGAAGGCGGGCTCGGGAAGCTCGACTACGAGCAGGTCGGCCACGCCTTCGCCAGCACCAACTGGAAGTTCACCCTCAAGGCCGAGCCCACCGCCTTCGAGCTGAGCAGCAGCCCGATGTGGGACCAGGTCGAAGGCGAGCTGCAGCTGCTCGCCGCCTATATGACCGATCCCGGCTTCCGCCCGGACCTCGATTCCAAGATGCCGACCGCGATCGACTTCATCTTCCGCTATCTCAAGACCGACCCGATGGCGGTCGCCGACGACGCGCTGGAGCAGAAGCTGTTTCCCGGCCTCGGTACCCTGCCGCCGAAGGAGGTCGTGACCGGCTGGCACGCCGCCGACTTCGCCCGCCTGCTGAAACCGGCGCTGACGCAATCGCCGGTCGAGATCACCATCGTCGGCGACATGCTCGAAAAAGACGCGATCGCGGCCGTCGCCAGGACCTTCGGTGCGCTGCCTTCGCGATCTGGGCTGGCCCCGGTGAGCCCCGGCGCGATCCGCACTTTCCCCGCCGAACTCCCGGCCGAGATCACCGTCTTCCACCAGGGGCCGCAGGAGAAAGCGGCGGCGATCGTGATGTGGCCGCTCTACACGGCGGCGCCGGAGCGGCGGAAGGAAGAGTATTCGCTGGCGTTGCTGTCCGGCATCTTCCGCGAGCGGCTGTTCCACGAGGCGCGGGTGCGGATGGGTAAGGTCTATGAGGCGGACGTCGCCAATCCGATGCCGGACCATGGCGACCAGGGGTTCATCGCTGCCCAGATCCAGGCGACGCCGGCGGACCTCGACCCGCTCGTCGGCGTGGCGCGGCGGATCGCGGCCGACCTTGCCACCGGCAACATCCGCCAGGACGAGCTCGACCGCGCCCGCCAGCTGCTCGTCGCCGAGCGGACGCCTCAGCAGAAGGAAAATGCGGCTTGGGCGGGTGTCATTGCTCATGAGAGCCAGGATCCGCACGCGCTCGACGAGCTGCTCCTCTACTCCACGCAAATGGCGGCGCTGACGCTCGACGACGTGCGTGCCGCCGCGGCGACCTGGCTGAAGCGCAATCCGGTGGTGGCGCGCTCGCTGCCGCAGGGGCCGACCACCACGGCGGCGTCGCACTAAGGGAGCTTGCCTGCCGCGCCTGAAGGCGTCACCTTCGCCGTCGCGCAAGCCGGAGACTTGATTTGGACCAGCCGCTCGACACCTTCCGTTCCTCGACCTCGGGCTGGCTGAGGGGATCGCTCGCGGGGTGGGCCACGTTGCTGCTCTGCCTCGTGGGCGTCGGCTTCCTGATCGTGCTCTACCGCTGGCTCGAAAACGTCTGCACGACCTACGAGCTGACCGGCGACCGGCTGATCATCCGCAGCGGCATCTTCTCGAAGAGCATCGACGAGATCGAGCTCTATCGCGTGAAGGACATCCGCATGACCTACAGCCTGATCGGCGGCTGGGCGGGCATCGGCAACATCATCCTGACGTCGAGCGATCCGACCACCAGCGGCGGACCTTTGGTCATTCGCGACGTCATGGACGCCGAGCAACGGCGCGAGACGCTCCGCAACCTCGTCGACAAGGCCCGCCAGCGCCGCGGCGTGCGCGAGCTCGACATGGTGCCGGAAACGATGTGAATTGGCTCCTCCCCGTTCCGGGGAGGAGCTAAAATCAGCCCTTCTTCGCGACGCCGACCAAAGCCGGCCGCAGCAGGCGGTCCTTCATCATGTAACCCGCCTGCATCTCCTGGATGATCGTGCCAGGCTCGGCCTCATTGTTTGGGATCTCGACCATCGCCTGGTGGCGGTGCGGGTCGAGCGGCTTGCCGACCGCCTCGACGCGGACGATGCCGTGCCGCTGGAAGACCGAATCGAGCTCGCGCGCGGTCACCTCGATGCCGGTCAGCAGGCTCTTCAATTTGTCATCCTGCCGCAACTCCTCGGGAACGGCGGCGAGCGCGCGGTCGAGATTGTCCTTCACCGACAGCATGTCGCGGGCGAAGCCGGACGCGGCGTAGGTCGCGGCGGTCTGCTTCTCCTGCTCCAGGCGGCGGCGGACGTTCTGCGTCTCCGCCTGGGCGTAGAGGACGTGCTGCCGGACCTCCTCCAGCTCCTTCACCAGGTCGGCGAAATCCTGCTCGGGCGCGCCGTCCTCGTCCTGCGCCATGTCGGCCGTTTCAACCTGATCCTGCAACTCTTCCTGTTCGTTCATGCCATCAATCTCGATAATGCTTGTGCCGTAAAATCAACCATGGGGACGACGCGCGCGTAGTTCAACCGCGTCGGCCCGATGACGCCGACGACGCCGACCACCTTGCCCTCGCGGCCGCGATAGGGCGCGGCGATCACCGACGAACCGGACAACGCGAAGAGCTTGTTCTCCGATCCGATGAAGATTTTCATCCCCTGCCCTTCGCGGGCGCTG
Organism: Allosphingosinicella sp.; assembly: GCA_036269695.1. Lineage (GTDB taxonomy): Bacteria > Pseudomonadota > Alphaproteobacteria > Sphingomonadales > Sphingomonadaceae > Allosphingosinicella. The sequence continues at coordinate 108,106 of DATBDY010000024.1, forward strand.
TCGAGCAGGCGGGCGATCTCCTCCTTGCCCTCCAGCTCCTCGAGCAGCTGGCGGATGCGCTCGAGATCGGCGGCGGCGCCGTCGTCGAGCAGATTGGCCTGGCCGCGGACGATCAGCACCGGCCGTTGCGCGCCGTCTTCCGACCACAGGGCGAGGCCGCGCGCGATCAGCGCCTGAGCGGCGCTGTCGAGCGCCGCCCGGCCGGCCCGGATCTCGTCGGTGAGCCGCCCCCGCGCCTCCTGCAGCGTCAGGCCGGACAGGCGCGCGCTGACATAATTGCCGACCTCGGCGAGCGCGGAGGGCGTCGTCCCCGGCGGAATGTCGATGACTCGGTTCTCGACCGTGCCCTCGGCACCGACCATCACGGCCAACGCCTGGGTCGGCGAGAGCTGGACGAAACCCAATTGGCGCAGCACCGGCTCGCGCTTCGGAACGAGCACGATCCCCGCGCAGGCGGAGAGGCCCGAGAGCGCCGCCGTCGCCGCCGCCAGCGCCTCCTCAACCGGGCCGCCCCGCTCGATCCGCGCCTCGATGGTCGCGCGTTCCTCGGCGCTCGGCTCCGCCGCCTGCATCATCCCGTCGACGAACAGGCGAAGCCCGCTTTCAGTGGGGACGCGGCCGGCCGAGGTATGGGGGTGGCTGAGCAGGCCTAGCTCCTCCAGGTCCTGCATCACGTTGCGGATAGAGGCGGGCGAGAGACTAAGGCCCGGCAGCCGCGAAATAGTGCGCGAGCCCACCGGCGTGCCCGAGCCGAGATAGGATTCGACGACCATCCGGAATACCTCCCGGGCGCGTTCGGTCATCTCGGAGACGGGGGTCGAGGCCATGAGCCATCATCTAGTGAGAGCGCCGGTGCGGCTCAACACATCTAGTCGGACGGCTTGTGCACCGGCCTGACTGCGACAACCCGCCCCTTGCGCGCGAGCGCCGCGACGATGTCGTGCGCGCGCCGGAAGCTCGCGTAGAGAGGCGCGACTTCTCGCGACGCACAGCCGTAATAGAAGTCGAGAGTGACGGTTGAGCCATCGGTGCGCCACGTGACAGTTCCCGAATCCTGGTCCGTCGCGGTAAAGATGCAAGGCAGCTTTCGACCGGCATACCCTCGGGAGGGGCGGAGCAGAGCTTCTACGCGACGATACTCAGCCGGCGAGGCACGGAAGCTTCGGGTGACGTACTCGTAATCGCCAAAGGGTTGCATCCGGGTGGGCTCCAGCTCGGCGAACCGTCCGCTCCCGTCCCGATCCAACCGCCAAGAATAGAGGGGATCTCCCCATGCGATCGTCTCCACCGAGATACTCGCGACACGCCGTTCGGTTGGCGCCGCCGCGGCGAGGGCAAGAGCGGCTACGGTGACAACCTTCTTCCACATTTCCTCGATCTCCTTGCCGCTGGACCACGCACATCGCCCTGTTTAAAGCGCGACCCTCGCCAAGGAGAAGATAATCATGCGCCCATCCGGACGCGCGCCCGACGAGATGCGGGCGATCAGCATGGAGGCCGGCTTCACCCGTCATGCCGAGGGGAGCTGCCTCGTCGCGTTCGGCGATACGCGCGTCCTGTGCACCGCCTCGGTCGAGACGTCGCTCCCCGGCTGGCTGCGCGGCAAGGGGCGCGGCTGGGTCACCGCAGAATACGGCATGCTGCCCCGCGCCACCCATACCCGCGGGCGCCGCGAGGCGGCTTCGGGCAAGCAATCCGGGCGGACGCAGGAGATCCAGCGGCTGATCGGCCGTTCGCTCCGCGCCGTCGTCGATTTGGAAAAGCTCGGCGAGCGGCAGATCACGCTCGACTGCGACGTCATCCAGGCGGACGGCGGCACCCGCACCGCCGCCATTTCCGGCGCCTGGGTGGCGCTGCGGATCGCGGTCGACAATCTTCTCGCCCAGAAGCTGATCGACGTGGACCCGATCCGCCAGAAGGTGGCGGCGGTGAGCTGCGGCATCCACAACGGAGCCGCCGTGCTCGACCTCGATTATGCCGAGGATTCCAGCGCCGGCGCCGACGGCAATTTCGTGCTGACCGGCGACGGCAACATCGTGGAGGCGCAGGTGACCGCCGAGGGCGAATGCTATGACGAGGAGGGCCTGCTGCGCCTCCTCCGCCTCGCCCGCATCGGCTGTACGCAGATTTTCGCGGCCCAGGACAAGGCGACCGGACGGTGAGGAAGCTCGAACCCGGCAAGCTGGTCATCGCTAGCCATAACCAGGGCAAGGTGCGCGAGATCGCGGACCTGCTCGGCCCCTATGGCATCCAGCCCGTCTCCGCCGCGGAGCTCGATTTGCCGGAGCCGGACGAGATCGGAGTCAGCTTCGCGGAGAATGCCGATTTGAAGGCGCGACAGGCAGCGGATCTTTCCGGCCTTCCCGCCCTCGCCGACGACAGCGGCCTCTGCGTCGAGGCGCTGGGCGGCGCGCCCGGCATCTACTCGGCGCGCTGGGCATTGGCCGGCGACACGGGCACCGGTGATACGCAAGCCGGGCGCGACTTTGGATTGGCGATGCGGCGAGTGCAGGAGCGGCTGGAAGCGCTCGGTCCGGACGCCAGCCGAGTCGCCCATTTCGTCTGCGCGCTCGCTTTGTGCTGGCCGGACGGGCATTGCGAATGGTTCGAGGGGCGGGTCGACGGCTGCCTCGTCTGGCCCCCGCGCGGCGACCGCGGCTTCGGCTACGACCCGATGTTCGAGCCGGCCGGCCACGACATCACCTTCGGCGAGATGGATCCCGCCGAAAAGCACCGCATCAGCCACAGGGCGGACGCCTTCCGAAAGCTGGTCGCGGCTTTGCTGTAAGGGAACACCGTGGCGAACTCCGTTACAAGCGAGGAAGTGCGCGGCTACATTCTCAGGTTTATCGCCGGCGATGGTCTGGAGCCGTGGGAGTGGGATGACTTCACGTCGGCTCCAATCAAGGATAAATTCCTCGATGCAGTCAGATTGCTGTGCCTCCACGTCAGCGAGGCGTATCCACCTCCGCATGGAACTGAATACTATTGCGGCGAAGCTGGATTGGAGCTGATGCGGGAGATTGCCGAGCGCCTGCCTTGAAAGACGTCCCGATTTCTCCGTCGCTCGCCCTCTACGTCCATTGGCCCTTCTGCGTCTCGAAGTGCCCCTATTGCGACTTCAACAGCCATGTGCGGGAGTCGATCAACCAGGAGGAATGGCGGGACGCGCTGCTGAAGGACTTCGCCTGGGAAGCTCGCGCTTTCCCGCGTGGCCCGCTGACTTCGATCTTCTTCGGCGGCGGCACGCCCTCGCTGATGGCCCCCGCCACCGTCGCCGCGCTGATTGCGGCCGCCGAGCGGCACTGGGGCTTCGCGTCCGACATCGAGATCACGCTCGAAGCCAACCCCTCCTCCGTCGAGGCGGCGCGCTTCGCCAATCTGGCGGCGGCGGGGGTGAACCGCGTCTCGCTCGGCCTCCAGTCGCTCGACGATGCGGCTTTGCGCTTCCTCGGCCGGGCGCACGACGTGGCGGAGGGCCTGGCGGCGCTGGAGACGGCGCAAAAGGTCTTCCCGCGCGTCAGCTTCGACCTGATCTATGCTCTTCCCGGGCAGTCCGAAGAGTCCTGGGCGCAGGAGCTGGAACGTGCGCTCGCCTTCGGCACCGAGCATCTCTCGCTCTACCAGCTCACCATCGAGCCCGGCACGCGCTTCGCCGCCTTGGCCGCGAAGGGGGAGCTCAGCCCGCGCGATCCCGACGAGGCCGCTTCGCTCTACGAGCTGACGCAGGCGATCGCCGAAGCGGCCAGCCTTCCCGCCTACGAAATCTCGAACCACGCCCGGCCTGGCGCCGAGAGCCGGCACAATCTCGCCTACTGGCGCTACCAGCCCTATCTCGGCATCGGCCCGGGTGCCCACGGCCGGCGCGGCGGCGCGGCGACGCTCCGGCACCGCAAGCCCGAGAACTGGCTCTCCGCCCTCGCCCGCAACGGCCACGGCACACAGGAAGAGATTCCGATCGCGCCGGCGGAAGCGGCGTCGGAGGCCTTGCTGATGGGGCTGAGGCTGCGGGAAGGCGTCGCGCTGGAGGCGGTAGAACCGGCGCTCGACCATCAGGCGGTGAGGCGATTAGCCGCGCAGGCGTTGCTTGCCGAGAGCGACAGCCGCTTGCGCGTGCTTCCCTCCGGAATGCTGGTGCTGAACGCAATCCTGGCGGAGATCAGCGCCTGAGTTCCCCGGCGAAGGCCGGGGTCCAGTACGGCGGCTGTATCTGGGCCCCGGCCTTCGCCGGGGAGCAAGGGTGCGCCGTTCTCGCGCCCTACTCGAACCCCTTCGGCGCCGGCGAGAGCACGGTGGGACCCGCCGTCGTCACTTCCCTTACCTCCAGCGCCCGTTCGACGATGTTGCTGCCATCGAACCGGAAGGCGCCGTCGACGCCGACGAAGCCGCCCGGATCGCGCAACTGCCGCTCGGGGAAGGCGCGGCCGACGCGCCAATCCTTGCCGATCCGCACCGCCAGCAGCACCGCGTCGTAGCCGAGGCTGGCGAGGCGATACGGATTGCTGCCGTAGCGGGCGCGATACTTGGTGCGGAGCTGGTTGAACATCGTGTCCGACGCCGCCGCATACCAGGCGCCGCGCAGCGACGGCGTGCGGCCGAGATCGCCCTCGGTGGCCCAGAGCTCGGTGCCCATGATCCTGGTGCCGCGCAGCATGGGCGCGGCGACCGCCGCGATGCGGCCGCTGTCGGCGATCAGGATCGCGTCGTAGGCGCCCTGGGCCGAGACTCGCGTGACGGCGGCGCGCATGCTCGCCGCGTCGCGGTCGTAGCCCTGCAGGCCGACGAGCCGGCCGCCCGAATGCTCGACGATGTCGCGCATCGCCCGGCCGGCGCGCTCGCCGTAAGTTCCGTTGGGCGTCAAGGCGGCGAAGCGGGTCATGCCGCGCGAGCGGGCATAGCCGACCACCCGGTCGATCGATTCGCCCGGCGCGAAGCCCATCAGATAGACGCCGTCCCCGGCGACGCTGATATCGTTCGAGAAGGCGATGACCGGAACGCCGGAATGGCGCGCGACCGGCGCCACCGCCCGCACGTCGTCGGCGAGCAAGGGCCCCAGAATGAGGCCGTTGCCCTGCGCCAGCGCCTCCTCCGCCGCCGCGGCGGCGCCGCCCGCGCGGGCCGTGTCGTAGACAGTGATGCGGATCCGCTCCCCGCCCGTGTCGAGCAAGGCGAGCTGCGCGGCATTGGCGATCGATGTGCCGACCCCACCATTGGCCCCCGAGAGCGGCACCAGCACCGCCACCCGGTTGCGGGTCTCATCGCGCGGCAGGGCCGGCAGGGGCTGTTCCGGCTTGGGCTGCTCGGGCTTCGCCTGCTCCGGGGGCGGGGGCGGCGCCTGGTTGGGCTTCGGCACGAGCGCGCAGCCGGCGAGCGCCAGCGCCGCCAGCCCGGCCATGCCGAGGCCAAGGATGGAGCGCCGCGCTTGCGGCGTACCGGACTGCTCTGCCATGACCTGAAACCTCATGAACGCCAGACTTTCCGCCGGCCTCTATATCGTCGCGACCCCGATCGGCAATCTTTCCGACATGAGCCCCCGCGCGGCCGACATGCTGCGCCAGGCGGACGTCATCGCGGTCGAGGACAGCCGGGTGACGGCGAAGCTGCTCGCGCACCTGGGCATCAAGAAGCCGATGCTCCCTTATCACGACCACAATGCCGACCGAATGCGGCCGGAGCTGCTGGCGCGGATGCAGAGCGAGGCGGTCGCCCTCGTTTCCGATGCCGGCACGCCGCTCATCTCTGATCCCGGCTACAAGCTGGTGCGGGACGCCCGCGCGGCGGGAATTCCGGTCACCACCGCCCCCGGCCCCTGCGCGGCAATTGCGGCGCTGACCCTGGCGGGGCTGCCGACCGACCGTTTCCTCTTCCTCGGCTTCATTCCCGCCAAGGCGGCGGCGCGCGAGACTGCGCTGCGGGAGATTGCCGGCATCCGGGCGACACTCGTCCTCTACGAGAGCGGCCCCCGCCTCGCCGCCGCGCTTCAGGCGCTCGCCGACGTACTGGGGGAGCGGGGGGCGGCAGTCGCGCGGGAGATTACCAAGAAATTCGAGGAAGTGGCGACCGGCACCCTCGGCGCACTTGCCGAACGCTATCGCGACGCGCCGCCCAAGGGCGAAATCGTCATCGTCGTCGCCCCGCCCGGCGAACCCGCGGCGCCCGAAGAGGGCGACATCGACGCGGCCCTGCGCGAGGCGATGGCCCGGCTCTCCCCGTCCCGCGCGGCGGCCGAAGTGGCCGAAAAGCTCGGCGTGCCCAGGCGGCAGGCCTATGAGCGGGCGCTGGCGCTCAAATGAGCCGCGAGGACGCCGAAAAAGGCGGCCGCCGGGCCGAGGCCATCGCCGCCTGGTGGCTGCGGCTCAAGGGCTGGGCGATCCTCGCCCGGCGGGTGCGGACGCCGGTCGGCGAGGTGGACCTCGTCGCCCGCCGCGGCCGCATTGTCGCCTTCATCGAGGTGAAAGCGCGGGCGACGGCCGGGCAGGCGGCATTCGCGCTGGACGACTACCGCCTCCGGCGCGTAGCGGCCGCGGCGGAGGCGCTTTCGCACCGTTATGCGCGCGAAGGCGACGACCTGCGGATAGACGCCATCTTCGTTGTGCCGGGTCGGCTTCCCCGCCACCTCGCCAACGTCTGGCTCGGATGAAGGATCTCGATGCGTATCTTGTTTCCCGCCCTTTCATGCCTCGCTTTGCTCGCGGCCTGCCACAAGGCGCCGCCGCCGCCCGAGTCGCTGGCGGGTCCGATCCCGGTCCAGATCTGCGCCGAGGTGAAGAAGTCGCTCGACGCGCTGTCGGCGAATGGCGGGTTCGAAATCAATGACAAGGGCGAGGCGACGATCGAGTCGACAGCGTGGTTCGCGATGACCGCCGACCAGCGCGACGGCATCGCGCGCGCGCTCGCCTTCCATGCGGGCTGCGTCTCCGGGCGCCAGAGCAAGGACCAGGAGGTCAGGATCCACGGCGAGGACGGGACATTGCTGACGCACCGCTTCGTCTCGACCCGTACCGACCTGCAAAGCGCCCTCGGCGGCGGCGGGCGCGACACCGCCCGCTGAGCCCGTTGCGGGGATCGACTTCGGCCTTTAGGGCAACGCCTCGAAGGAGGCAGGGGCTGACATGAGCTTGCGCGTCGCGGTGCAGATGGATCCGATGGAGCGGATCGCCATAAGCGGCGATTCGACCTTCGCGATCATGCTGGCCGCCCAGCAGCGCGGCCACCGCCTCTTCCATTATTTGCCCGGGGCTTTGAGCTATCGTGACGGACGCCTGTGGACCCAGGCGCGTCCGGTGACGGTGCAGCGCGTCGAGGGCGACCATTTTCGGTTCGAGGCGCCGTTGTTCCTCGACCTCGGCCGCGACGTCGACGTGGTGCTGATGCGCCAGGACCCGCCCTTCGACCTCGGCTACATCACCGCCACCCATTTGCTCGAGCGGATCCAAAGCGAGACTCTGGTGGTCAACGACCCGGCCTCGGTCCGCAATGCGCCGGAGAAGATCTGGGTGCTCGATTTCGCCCGCTTCATGCCGCCGACCCTGCTCACCCGCGCCTCCACCCTCGCCCGCCATTTCCTCGAGGAGCATGGAGAGATCGTGGTGAAGCCGGTCCACGGCTTTGCCGGCAAATCGGTGTTCAGGATCGGGCCCGACGGGGCCAACCTCGAATCCCTGTTCGAGCTGTTCAACACCGCCTGGCGCGAGCCGCACGTCGTCCAGGCGTTCATCCCCGAGATCGTGCAGGGGGACAAACGCATCGTGCTGATCGACGGCGAGGTGGCCGGCGCGGTCAACCGCGTCCCCGGCGAAGGCGAGATAAGGTCGAACCTCGCCGTCGGGGGTTCCGCGGCGAAGACCGAGCTGACGGATACCGAGAAAGAGATCTGCGCCGCGCTCGGCCCGGAGCTGAAGAAGCGCGGCCTGCTCTTCGTCGGCATCGACGTGATCGGCGGCAAATGGCTGACCGAGATCAACGTCACCTCGCCCACCGGCATCGTCGCCATCGACAGGTTCAACGGCACCGACACGCCGGCCCTCATCTGGGACAAGATCGAAGAGAAAGCGGCGGCGCGTGGCTGATTTCCTCCCCGATTTCCTCCGCCACCACCATTATCTCGCCGTCTTCTTCCTGATGTGGGTGGAGACGATCATCCCGCTCTTCCCCTCCGAGCTGGTGATGCCGCTCTCCGGCCTCCTCGCCAGCCAGGGCGAGATGTCGCTGTGGGGCGTTGCTTTGTCCGGGGCGGCCGGCTCGATGACGGGGGCGGTGAGCTGGTATTGGGCGGCGCGGGCGCTCGGCTACGACCGGTTCAAACGGCTCGTCACCCGCTACGGGCGGATCACCACCGTCTCGGCGCATGAGGTGGAATGGCTGGAGCGCTGGTTCGCGCGGCTTGGGCCCATCCTCGTGCTCGTCGGCCGGGTCATTCCGGCGGTGCGCACCGCCATCTCGATCCCCGCGGGTCTGGTGCGGATGTCGTTCTGGCGCTTCTTCATTCTCAGCCTCATCGGCGCCCTGATCTCCTCGAGCGTGCTCGCCTGGCTCGGCTCGCTGCTCGGCCCGCACTACAAGCAGATCGAGCATTATACCGGCCCGGTGAGCGCCGGCATCGTCGCCGCGGCCTTCCTCCTCTGGCTGACCCGCCTCGTTCTGCAGTTCGTGAGGCCGCGGAAGGCCTGACTCAGCTGTTCCCCGGCGAAGGCCGGGGTCCAGCGGCCCGGCCGCATTTTAGGCCCCGGCCTTCGCCGGGGAGCAATCCACGTTTCACGCCCTTGGATGGGCATTGCGGTAGACGTCCATCAGATGGGCGGTGTCGACGGCCGTATAGATCTGGGTGGAGGAGAGGCTGGCATGGCCGAGCAACTCCTGGAGCGAGCGCAAATCGGCGCCGCGACCGAGCAGATGGGTCGCGAAGCTGTGGCGAAGCGCGTGCGGCGTCGTCCGCTCGGACAGGCCGAGCCGCACCCGCGCCCGCCGCACGACGCGGCGGATCATCTCGCCGTTGAGCGGCCCGCCGCGGGCGCCGCGGAACAAAGGCTCGTCGCGCGACGGCGCATAGGGGCAGAGGTCGAGGTAAAGCCGGATCGCGTCGCGAACGGGCGTCAGCAGCGGCACGACGCGCGTCTTGCTCCTCTTCCCGGTGACGACAAGCGTCTCGCCAAGCGGCAGGGCCGCACCCGTCAGCGACAGCGCTTCCGCGACGCGAAGGCCGGAGCCGTAGAGCAGGGTCAGCACGGCGAAGTCGCGGGCTGCGATCCATTCCGCGCTCGCGTCCTCGCCGACTTCCTCGGCCAGCGACAAGGCCTCGTGGGGCGAGATGGGACGCGGCACGCTGCGCGGCCGCTTCGGCCCCTTGAGCCGCGGCAGGACCGTCTCGCCGCCGCGCTCCGCCGCGACGAAGGCGAGGAAGGTGCGAATCGCGGAGAGCTCGCGCGCCGCCGAGCTGTTGCCAAGCCCTTCGGCGCGGCGGCGGGCCAGAAAGGCGCGCAGGTCCGCCGGACGCAAAGTCGCCAGCGCCGCGACATCGACCGGGCCGCCGAGATGGTCGGCGAGGAAATCGATCAGCCGGTGCGCCGTCGCGGCATAAGCGCGCACCGTGTGCGGCGAGCGGCGGCGGTCGCGGGCAAGATGATGCTGCCACCTGAGCGCAGTCTCCCGCGCCGGGTGGTCTTCTAGCCGATCAGCCAACGGCCGATCGAGCGGGTCAGGACACGGCCGAGGAAGACGAGCAATTCGGAGCCGTGACGGGTCTCGAAGCCCTGCTCGGCGCGCTGGCCGAGCGCAAGCAGGCCGCCGGGCAAAGGCGTCTCACTCTCCAGCCGCACCAAAGCTTCGGCGCGGATCAGGCTGCAGGCCGGGCCGAACAGAGGATGACCACGCTTGCAGCCGCGCAGGACGACGCCCTCCAGCCCCGCGATCGAGCGTTCGATCAGCCGCGGATCGACGAATTGCAGGCCGGACGCATCGGCGCGGACGCCGCGGTCGCCAACGAAGAGCGCCACCGCCACCGCGTCGAGGCCGAGAATCTGCGGCCATTCCTGGGTGACGATGTGGATGAGATGGTCGAAGCCCTCCGCCTCGATCGCTGCGAGCACCGCTTCGTGGATCGAGGCAACGGCGCCCGAATGACCGCGGGCAAAAGCGATGAGGTCCTGGTTCGCCTCCTCCGCCGCAGCGACCCGCGCGCGCAGATTGGCGACCGCCCGATCCTCGAAATTGATGACTTTGCCCATCGCGAGAGGAGCTTAACCCGAAGATGGTTAAGAAGCGATGCCGAAACGTCCGGGCCCGCCGACCGGGCCGGGAGTGTGGCGGCGCCTACACACCCGACACTTGGCTGCTCCCAAGCGAAGGCGGGGGCCCCGACTCGAAGGCCAGTGCCGCTGGACCCCGGCTTTCGCCGGGGATCAAAAGGTCGATGCCGCGCCTCGCGCCTCAGGCGATCGTCTGCCCCGTCTTCTGCCAGTCGGAAAGGAAGGCTTCGAGGCCCTTGTCGGTGAGCGGGTGCTTGAACAGCTGGCGGATCACCGCCGGCGGTGCCGTCATGACGTCGGCGCCGATCTTGGCGGATTCCAGGACGTGGATCGGGTGGCGGATCGAGGCGACCAGAATTTCCGTCCCGAAATCGTAATTGTCGTAGATGAGCCGAATGTCGGAGATGAGCTGCATCCCTTCCGTGCCGATATCGTCGAGCCGGCCGACGAAGGGCGAGATGAAGGTCGCCCCCGCCTTGGCCGCGAGCAGGGCCTGGTTGGCGGTGAAGCACAGGGTGACGTTGACCATCGTGCCGTCGGAGGTCAGCGCCTTGCACGTCTTGAGGCCGTCGACCGTCAGCGGCACCTTGACCGCGATATTGTCGGCGATCTTCCGCAGCACCTCGGCCTCGCGCATCATCTCCTTGTGATCGGTGGCGACGACCTCGGCCGAGACGGGGCCGGAGACGATGCCGCAAATCTCCTTCACCACTTCGAGGAAATCGCGGCCGGCCTTGTGGACGAGCGAGGGATTGGTGGTGACGCCGTCGAGCAGGCCGGTCTCGGCGAGGTCGCGGATTTCGGCGGTGTCGGCGGTGTCGACGAAGAATTTCATGAAAGCGGCCCCTGGCGCGGAAAGGATTCGCGACGAGCTATAGCCGCCGCTTCGAACGCTGTCAGGGCCGGCGGCGGCGCTGCTTGGCCGAGATCGACTTGATGATGAGCGTCTGCTCGCCCGCGGGATCGATCGGCACGTCCGCTTTCTCGAGCGCCTCCGCGATCAGCGCCTCGATGCGAGGATCGTCGAGGGCGTCTTCGGTCATCAGCCGGACATTGCGGACGCGGCTGCCGCTGCCTTTCAGCAATTTGTGCGGATCGGACAGGCGGACGCCCCACAGGAGGCACAAGGTCACCCAGCGCGGCATCACCGCCAGCGAGAGGATCGCCTGCCCGGCCCTGTCGCTCGGCCCGAAGCCGATCGCGAGCGCATTGTAATTGTCGTAGACGAGGATCTGGGCGCCGGGGATGCGGGCCTTCATCTTCGCCAGGAGCGTACGGGCGAGGGCCGCCACCTCGGGCGTGAACTTGTCGATGAAGCCGTCGAGCTCCGCCTGCGCTTCGTCGTCCATCGCATCCCCCGTCATTGCGAGGAGCGGAGCGACGCGGCAATCCAGCGGCACGGACTGGATTGCTTCGCTGCGCTCGCAATGACGGCAATGTAGCACAGGCGCTCCGGCAAAACTTGCCTTTCGCCGCGCGCGACTCGATCTAGCTTCTGCATGTCCCGCGCCCGCCTGATCCTGCTCAATGCCGCTCTGGGGCCGCTCGATTACAGCGTGCCGCAGGGAATGGCGGTCGCGCCCGGATCGATCGTCGTGGCGCCGCTCGGGCCGCGGCAGCTGCTGGGCGTGGTCTGGGAGCCGGACCGGCTGCAGACCGAGGAGGTCGGCGACAACCGGCTGCGGCCGCTGCTTCACGCCTATGACGTGCCGCCTTTGTCGGAGCCGCTGCGGCGGCTGATCGAATGGACGGCGGATTATTATCTGGCGCCCATCGCATCGGTGCTGCGCATGACGCTCGCGTCGACCAGCGCGCTGGAGCGGGGGCGGACGATCACCGAATATCGCGCGACCGGCCGCGTGCCGGAGCGGCTGACGGAGCAGAGGCGGCAGGCGCTGGAGCGGATCGGCGAGCGGCAGGGTCTGGTGCGCGAGCTCGCGCTCGTCGCGGACGTGTCTGACAATGTGATCCGTGGCCTGGTGAAGGCGGGAGCGATCGTGGCGGTCGAAGTATCGATCGACGATCCTTTTCCCCAGCCGGATCCCGACCATGGCCCGCCCGAGCTGGAGCCGGCACAGCAGGACGCCGCTGCGGAGTTGGTCGCATCGGTGAAGGCGGCGGAGTTCGCGCCCGTCCTGCTCGACGGGGTCACCGGCTCGGGCAAGACCGAGGTCTATTTCGAAGCCATTGCCGAGGCGCTGCGGCAGGGCCGGCAGACGCTCATCCTGCTGCCCGAAATCGCCCTGACCGAGCCGTTCCTCCGCCGCTTCGCCGCCCGTTTCGGCCATGAGCCGGTGGTCTGGCATTCGGGCCTGCGCCAGTCGCAACGCCGCCGCGCCTGGCGGGCAATCGCGACCGGCGACGCCAAGGTGGTGGTCGGCGCCCGCTCGGCCCTGTTCCTGCCTTACCCGAAGCTCGGCTTGATCGTCGTCGACGAGGCGCACGAGACCAGCTTCAAGCAGGAGGAAGGCGTCCATTACCACGCGCGTGATGTCGCGGTGATGCGGAGCAAGCTGGAGACGATTCCGGTCATCCTCGCCTCGGCAACGCCGGCGATCGAGACCCGCCAGATGGCCGAGATCGGCGTCTATCGGGAGCTGCGCCTTCCCGACCGCTACGGCGCCGCCGAGCTGCCCGACATCGAGGCGCTCGACCTCATCGCGGAGCCGCCGCCGCGCGGGCGCTGGCTCGCGCCACGGCTGGTCAATGCGCTGGCCGAGACGCTGGAGAAGGGCGAGCAGGCCCTGCTCTTCCTCAACCGGCGCGGCTATGCCCCGCTCACCCTCTGCCGCCATTGCGGGCATCGCTTCCAATGCCCGAATTGCACCGCCTGGATGGTCGAGCACCGCCTCGTCCACCGCCTCGCCTGCCACCATTGCGGCCATATGATGCCGCCGCCCCACGCCTGCCCGGAATGCGAGGAAACGGACAGCCTCGTCCCGGTGGGTCCAGGTGTCGAGCGGATATCCGACGAGGTTATCGCTCTCTTCCCCGAGGCCCGGACGGCGATCGTCACCTCGGACACGATCTGGTCGCCGGCCAAGGCGGCCGAGTTCGTCGGCCGGATGGAGGCGGGCGACATCGACATCGTCATTGGCACCCAGCTCGTCACCAAGGGCTATCATTTCCCGAACCTGACGCTCGTCGGGGTGGTCGATGCCGATCTCGGTCTCTCCGGCGGCGACCTCCGCGCCGCCGAACGCAGCTTCCAGCAGATCGCCCAGGTCGCCGGCCGCGCCGGCCGCGGCGAGAAGCCGGGCCGGGTGCTGGTCCAGACCCACGAGCCCGGGGCGCCGGTGATCGCCGCGCTGGTCAGCGGCGACTCCGAGAGCTTCTACGCCGCCGAGACGGAGGCGCGGCGCGAGGCCGCGATGCCGCCGTTCGGCCGGCTCGCCGGGATCATCGTCTCGTCGGAGAATCTCGCCGAAGCGACCGAAACGGCGCGGCTGATCGGCCGCACCGCCCCTCGGGTGGAGAACATGGCCGTCTTCGGCCCCGCCCCCGCCCCTCTCGCCATGCTGCGCGGCCGTCACCGCCAGCGCCTCCTCGTCCACGCGGCGCGGTCGCTGGACGTCCAGGACGTGATCCGCGAATGGCTCGGGCAATTGAGCTGGCCGCGGGGCGTGCGCGTGGCGGTGGACGTCGATCCCTATTCCTTCCTCTAGCGGCCGACATTGAACGCCGCGCGCCGCCGTGCCAGACCGGCGGACCGGAGGGGAAATCGCATGAAGACCGACGCCATCTTCGCCCTGCTGCTGGCCTGCGCCGGAGCGCCAGCGCTCGCCGATCCGGTGACGATCCCCGTCACCGCCGCGCCCGGCCCGACCGCGCCGCTGTCGGGCCGCCTCATCGTCTTCGCCCAGCGGGTCGAACCGGGCGCGGCGCGGCAGAACGAGGTCGACACCTCGCCCTTCAGCCCCACGGATACCGCCGTCGCCGCGCGCGAGGTCGAGGCGCTCGCGCCGGGCCAGGTGGCGGTCGTCGACGCCGAGACGGACACCTTTCCGACGGCCTTCTCGCGGCTCCCGCCCGGCACCTATCGCCTGCAGGCGGTGCTCGATCGCAACCACGATTACAATTATGGCGGCCGCGGCCCCGGCGACGTCGTCTCGCCGGTGGTCGAGGCGCATTTGCCCGGCCCGCTGCCCACTCTGGTGCTGACCAGGGCCCTTCCCGAACCGGGCATGGACGAGATGCTGGCGCGGCTGCCCGAAGCGGAGCGCGCCCCGACCAAGGCGGCCCTCGACGCGACCCGCCCGGTCGATTTCGTCAGCCCAGCCCTCTCCGCTTTCTGGGCCCGGCCGATCCACATGCGGGGCTGGATCGCGCTGCCGCCCGGCTACCGGACCGGCGGCCCGACCTTCCCGGTCGTCTACTGGACCCACGGCTTCGGCGGCACGCTCGCGTCGGCGCGCACGATGGCGGCGCGGGCGATCCGGCGCATGGCCTCGGGCGACTGGCCGCCGATGATCTGGGTCTGCCTCGACGAAAGCTCGCCGACCGGCACCCACGAATTCGCCGATTCGGTGAACAACGGCCCGTGGGGCCAGGCGCTCACGACCGAGCTGATCCCCTGGCTCGAACGGAATTACCGGATGGACGCGCGTCCGAGCGGCCGTTTCCTCACCGGCCACAGCTCCGGCGGCTGGGCGACGCTGTGGCTCCAGACCCGCTATCCCGCCATTTTCGGCGGGACCTGGTCGACCTCGCCCGACCCGAGCGACTTCCGCAATTTCACCAACGTCGACCTCTATGCCCCGCATGCCAATGCCTATCGCGAGCCCGACGGCACCGAGACGCCGCTGGTGCGCGATCACGACAAGCTGATCGCCACGATTCGCCAGTTCGGAAAGCTGGAGCAGGTGATCGGGCCCTATGGCGGGCAGTTCGCATCGTTCGACTGGGTGTTCTCGCCCAAGGGGCCCGACGGACGGCCGATGCCGATGTTCGACCGCACGACCGGCGACATCGACCCGGCCGTCGTCGCTTACTGGCGCGACCATTACGACATTGCCTGGCGCCTGGAGCACAATTGGTCGGCGCTACGACGCGATCTCGACGGCAAGATCCACCTGATCGTCGGCACCGCCGACACCTTCTATCTCGATGGGCCGGCGCACCGGCTGAAGGCATTGCTCGATCGCCTCGGCGCCCACGCCAGCTTCACCTTCATCCCTAACCGCACGCATTTCGACCTCTACCAGCAGCCCGGCGACACGATGGGGCTGATGCGCGACATCAGCTGGGCGATGTACAAGGTGGCGCGGCCGGGTTCGCACCCTCCGCTTCCCCATGGCTGAGGAACGCAAGCTTCCCATCGCGGGGCGGATCGGCTAAGCCTCTGCCCTGCAACGGAAATGGGCGGGGTTCATCGTGGGTAGATTGGCCAGACTGGCGGCGCTCGCGCTCGCCGTGATTTCGCCGGCCGCCGTGCGCGCCGCGGAGTGGAAGGCGTACGAGACGACGCATTTCATCATCTATTCGAAGAGCGGCGACAAGGATGTCGAGAAGCTCGCCACCGGGCTGGAGTCGATCGACGGCCTGATGCGGATGGCGAGCGCCATTTCCGACAAGGTCAAGCCGATCAAGGTGCGCATCTACGAGGTCGACACCGAGGGGGAAGTGCAGACCGCCTATGGCGCGTCCGGCGACAGCGGCATTGCCGGTTTCTATACCAGCAACATCCTCGGCCCCTATGCGGTCACGCCCCACTCCACCACCTTCCACGATGGGGACTTCACCCCCGGCCTGGTGCTGCACCACGAATATGCGCACCATTTCATGCTCCAATATTTTCCGGCCATCTATCCGCAATGGTATGTCGAGGGTTATGCCGAGCTGATCGGATCCTCGACCGTGCAGGCCGACGGCAAGGTCGCCTATGGCATGCCCGCAAAAGCGCGCGGGCACGAGATCGCGGTCGATTGGGTGCCGCTCCAGGAGGTGTTCCTGAAGCCGCCGGAGAAGCTTACCAACCTCGATCCCTACGCCCAGGGCTGGGCGATGACCCACTTCTTCACCTTCTCGAGCGAGCGGGCCACCCAGTTGCGGGCCTATTTCGCCGCTCTCTATGCCGGCAAATCGCGGGCCGAAGCCGCCAAGGTCTTCGGCGATCTCGAAAAGCTCAATCGCGAAGCGCGGGCTTACGTGACCAGCGGCCGTTTCGACTACAAGCTGGTGCCCGTCCCGATCGGCAATCCGGTGATCCGGGCCGTGCACCCGGTCAGCGCTGGCGAAGCGGCGCTGATCCCAGAGACGATCGCGTTCCGGGACTATGATCTCAGCGGCTATCGAGAGGCTGCCGCGCGCGAACACGAGCAGCACCGGCGCGACGAGATTCTCCAGCACATCCGCGACAAGGCCCGGCTCTACCCCGGCGATCCCTACGCGCTCTATCTGCTGGCGCAGGCGGAATATTCGGCCGGCCATTATCCGGACTCGGAATCGGCTGCCGACCGGCTGCTGGCGATCGACCCGAACCACGTCCGCGGGCTCGTCATCAAGTCGCTGAACCTCGCGCGGGCCGCCCATGCTCTGAGCGGGTCCGCCCGGGAGGCGAAGGCGCAGGAGGCGCGGACGCTCGCGCTCAAGGCCAATCACGGCGATCCGGCCGATCCCCTGCCGCTGCTTGCTTTTTATCAGAGCTTCCATCTGGCCGGCCTCATCGCGCCCGAGCCGGCGGTGCAAGAGCTGGCCCAGGTCGCGGTCAGGCTTCCGGCCGACACCGAGGTCCGCGGGCTGCTGGTCGACGAATTTGCCATGGATCGGAATTGGGCTCAGGCCATCGCCACGCTGGCGCCGCTCGCCAACAGCCCCCACGATTCGCCGCAGCGCACCGCCGCGCGCGAGAAGATGGCGCAGCTCCAGGCCGCCCTGCAGAAGGAGCAAGGGGCGACGGCGCAGGCCAAGCCTGTCGCGGCTCCGGCCGCCCCTGCCGCTAAGCCTTGAGCCGCAGCGGCGGGGCCCCTTCCTTTTCGAGCAGTTTCGCCTTTCGGGCGATGCCATAGGCGTAGCCGCCCGGCGTCCCATCGCCGCGGCGGGCGCGGTGGCAGGGGATGAGGATGGCGACCGGGTTGGAACCGCAGGCCGTGCCGGCGGCGCGCACCGCGTTCGCGCGGCCGGCGCGGGCGGCGAGCACCGCGTAAGAGACGCTCTCGCCCGCCGGGATCCGCGACAGCTCGCGCCACACCGCCTCCTGGAAGGCGGTACCGCGCACGTCGAGCGGCAGATCGTGCGGCCGTTGGGGCTGCTCGACCGCCACGACGGTGCGGGCGACGAGATCGGTCATGGCCGCGCCGCCGGGCTCGATCGCCGCGTTCGGGAAGCGGCGGCGCAGATCCTCCTCGGCCTCGTCGAAGGACAGGCGGCAGATGCCCCGGTCGGTGGCGGCGACCAGCATTGTGCCGAGCGAGGTCTCGGCCGTCGCCCAGCGGATCGTCTCGCCCCGACCGCCGTCGCGCCAGGTCGAGGGGGTCATGCCCAGCCGGTCCTTTGCGTCGGCGTAGAAGCGGCCGGGGCCGGAATAGCCGGCGTCATAGATGGCATCCGTGATGCGGCTCTCGGCGACGAGACTGTCGGTCATGGCTCTGGCTCTCCTGGCTCGGGCGTAAGCGGCGGGTGTCACGCCGGTCGCGCGCTTGAAGATTCGGTGGAAGTGGAAGGGCGAATAGCCGGCGCGGGCGGCGAGCTCGTCCAGGCTCGGCGGCGTTTCCGCTGTGTCAATCAGCCGGAGGGCTTTCTCGATCGCGGCGGCGTCGCGGGAAACCTCGTCCGGCTTGCAACGCAGGCAGGGCCTGAGCCCAGCCGCCGCCGCCTCGGCGCCGGTCGGGAAGAAGCGAACATTCTCCCGCTTCGGGTGCCGCGCGGCACAGGAAGGACGGCAATAAATGCCGGTGGTGAGCACACCGGTGACGAACCGCCCGTCCGCCGCCTTGTCGCGGGCGAGAACGGCACGCCAGCAGGCGTCCGCGTCGATCTTGTTCAGCGTATCCATGCGCCCTTCATAGGCGCGATTCGCCCCTTCGACATCCCGAGCCTTGCTTTCAAAGCAGCCCCGGTTGCATCGCAGCAAAGCCCCTGCTAGTGCGCCCGCGACCTAGCGGGGCACCCGTCGTGCGCTCCTTATCATAGGTCATAAAATCCTAACTGGAGTTACGGCGCGCGTGGAGAATTCCGGCGGCATTCAGGCAAGTCTGGCGGGGCGTTATGCGACCGCTCTGTTCGAGCTCGCCCGCGACGAGCGCCAGCTGGAGGTGGTGGGAGCCAGCCTCGCGGCGCTGAAGGACGGCTTGCGCGATTCGGCCGAGCTTCGAGAGCTCACGACCAGCCCGCTCGTCGGCCGCGAGGATGCGCTGAAGGCGGTCAAGGCCGTCTCTACCGCCATGGGCCTCGATCCGATCACCGCCAACTTCCTCGGCGTGCTGGCGCAGAACCGGCGCCTTTCGCAGCTCGGCAGCGTGATCCGCTTCTTCAACCTGCTCGCCGCCGCCCATCGCGGCGAGACGACCGCCGAGGTGACCTCGGCGCGTCCGCTCGACGACGGCCAGGTCGCCGCGCTCAAGGACAATTTGAAAGCCCGTCTCGGCCGCGACGTCGCTGTTGATCTCAGCATCGATCCCACCATCTTGGGCGGGCTCGTCGTCAAGGTCGGCTCGCAGATGATCGACGGCTCCATCCGCACCAAACTCAACAATCTCGCTTTGGCGATGAAGGGCTGAAAGCCCGCACAGGCTCGACGAAAGGCTGAAAATGGACATCCGCGCCGCTGAAATTTCCAAGGTCATCCGCGACCAGATCGCCAGCTTCGGCACCGAAGCCGAGGTCTCCGAGGTCGGGACCGTGCTGTCGGTCGGCGACGGCATCGCCCGCGCCTACGGGCTCGACAACGTCCAGGCCGGCGAGATGGTCGAGTTCGCCAACGGCATCAAGGGCATGGCGCTGAACCTCGAGGCCGACAATGTCGGCATCGTGATCTTCGGCTCCGACTCCCAGATCCGCGAGGGCGACACCGTCCGCCGCACCGGCACCATCGTCGACGTCCCCGTCGGCAAAGGCCTGCTCGGCCGCGTCGTCGACGGCCTCGGCAACCCCATCGACGGCAAGGGCCCGATCGAGGGCGCCGATCGCCCCGAGAACCGCAAGCGCGTCGAAGTGAAGGCGCCCGGGATCATCCCGCGCAAGTCGGTGCACGAGCCGGTCCAGACCGGCCTCAAGGCATTGGACGCGCTCGTCCCGGTGGGCCGCGGCCAGCGCGAGCTGATCATCGGCGACCGCCAGACCGGCAAGTCGGCCGTTGCGCTCGACACGTTCATCAACCAGCGCGAGATCAACAAAAGCGGCGCCGAGAGCGAGAAGCTCTACTGCATCTACGTCGCCATCGGCCAGAAGCGCTCGACCGTCGCCCAGATCGTCCGCGCGCTCGAAGAGAATGGCGCGATGGAATATTCGATCGTCGTCGCCGCCACCGCCTCCGAGCCGGCACCGCTCCAGTTCCTGGCGCCGTACACCGGCTGCACGATGGGCGAGTATTTCCGCGACAACGGCATGCACGCGGTCATCGTCTATGACGACCTTTCCAAGCAGGCGGTGGCCTACCGCCAGATGTCGCTGCTGCTGCGCCGTCCCCCGGGCCGCGAAGCCTATCCGGGCGACGTCTTCTACCTGCACAGCCGGCTGCTCGAGCGCGCGGCGAAGATGAACGATGCCAATGGCAACGGTTCGCTGACCGCTTTGCCGATCATCGAGACCCAGGCGGGCGACGTGTCGGCCTACATCCCGACCAACGTCATCTCGATCACCGACGGCCAGATCTTCCTCGAGACCGAGCTCTTCTACCAGGGCATCCGTCCGGCCATCAACGTCGGCCTCTCGGTCAGCCGCGTCGGCTCGGCCGCGCAGACCAAGGCGATGAAGAAGGTCGCAGGATCGATCAAGCTCGAGCTTGCCCAGTATCGCGAGATGGCGGCCTTCGCCCAGTTCGGCTCGGACCTCGACGCCGCCACCCAGCGCCTGCTCAACCGCGGCGCGCGGCTGACGGAGCTCTTGAAGCAGCCGCAGTTCAACCCGATGCCGGTCGAGGAGCAGGTCGTCTCCATCTTCGCGGGCGTGAACGGCTTCCTCGACACGATCCCGGTGGGCGCGGTCACCCGGTTCGAGGCGGGCCTGCTCAGCCACGTGCGCGCAGAGCATGCCGACGTTCTCGGCAAGATCCGCGAGACCAAGACGCTCGACGACGACACGGCCGGACAGCTCAAGTCGATCGTCGGCGATTTCGCCAAGACGTTTGCGTGACGCCTGAATGTGCTCCCGCGGAAGCGGGAGCCCAGGCTGGGTTCCTGCTTTCGCAGGAACGCGAAGGGAACTGAGGACAGATGGCTTCTCTCAAGGCGCTCAAGGGCCGGATCGCGTCGGTCAAGTCGACGCAGAAGATCACCAAGGCGATGAAGATGGTCGCCGCCGCGAAGCTGCGCCGGGCGCAGCAGGCGGCGGAGGCCGGCCGCCCCTATGCCCAGCGCATGGAGGAGGTGATGGCGAGCCTCGCCGGCAGGGTCGCGATCAGCGACCAGAGCCCGAAGCTGCTCGCCGGCACCGGCAAGGACCAGACGCACCTGCTCGTCGTCTGCACCTCGGACCGCGGCCTGGCCGGCGCGTTCAACTCGAACATCGTCCGCGCCGCGCGCCGCCAGGCGGACGAGCTGATCCGCGCCGGCAAGAATGTCTATTTCTACCTGGTCGGCCGCAAGGGCCGCGCCGTCATCCAGCGCCTCTACCCGAAGCAGATCCTCCACCAGCATGACACGAGCGGGATCCGCCAGGTGAGCTTCGCCGACGCGCAGGCGATCGCGAACGATCTCGTCGATCGCTACACGACCGACGGTATCGACATCGTTCATCTCTTCTACGCCCGCTTCCAGTCGGCGCTCGTCCAGGAGCCCGTGGGCAAGCAGATCATCCCGGTGCCGCGCGTGGAGCAGAAGGCCGCGCTCTCGGAGACGGGCGTCGCGTCCGGCGTCGAATATGAGCCGGACGAGGAGGAAATTCTCGCCGCGCTCCTGCCGCGCAACGTCGCCGTCCAGATCTTCCGCGCTTTGCTGGAAAATGCCGCGTCGGAGCAGGGCAGCCGCATGACCGCCATGGACAATGCCACCCGCAACGCCGGCGACATGATCAACCGCCTCACCATCCAGTACAACCGGACGCGCCAGGCGGCGATCACCACCGAGCTCGTCGAAATCATTTCGGGCGCCGAGGCGCTCTAAGAAGTCAGAAGCAAGGAACCGCAAATGGCTACCGCCGCGATCGACCGCCCGCAGGGCACCATTACCAATAATGCCGGCCGCATCAGCCAGGTGATCGGCGCCGTCGTCGACGTCACCTTCGAGGGTGAGCTGCCCGAGATCCTCTCCGCGCTCGAGACCGACAATGGCGGCAACCGCCTGGTCCTCGAGGTCGCCCAGCATCTCGGCGAGAGCACCGTCCGCACGATCGCGATGGACTCGACCGACGGCCTTACCCGCGGCCAGGAAGTGCGCGACACCGGCTCGCAGATCCGTGTGCCGGTCGGCCCCAAGACGCTCGGCCGGATCATGAACGTGATCGGCGAGCCGATCGACGAGCAAGGTCCCATCGGCGCCGATCAGACCGCCCCGATCCATGCCGAGGCTCCGCTCTTCGTCGACCAGTCGACCGAGACCTCGATCCTCGTCACCGGCATCAAGGTCATCGACCTGCTCGCGCCTTATGCGAAAGGCGGCAAGATCGGCCTGTTCGGCGGCGCCGGCGTCGGCAAGACCGTGCTCATCCAGGAGCTGATCAACAACATCGCCAAGGGCCATGGCGGCACCTCGGTGTTCGCCGGCGTCGGCGAGCGCACCCGCGAGGGCAACGACCTCTATCACGAATTCCTCGACGCCGGCGTGATCGCCAAGGATTCGAACGGCAATCCGACTCCCGAAGGCTCGAAGGTGGCGCTCGTCTTCGGGCAGATGAACGAGCCGCCGGGGGCCCGTGCCCGCGTCGCCTTGTCCGGCCTCACCATCGCCGAATATTTCCGCGACCAGGAGGGCCAGGACGTGCTCTTCTTCGTCGACAACATTTTCCGCTTCACCCAGGCGGGCTCGGAAGTGTCGGCGCTGCTCGGCCGCATCCCGTCCGCGGTGGGCTATCAGCCGACCCTTTCGACCGACATGGGCCAGCTCCAGGAGCGGATCACTTCCACCAACAAGGGCTCGATCACCTCGGTTCAGGCCATCTACGTGCCCGCGGACGACCTCACCGATCCGGCGCCGGCGACGAGCTTCGCCCACCTCGACGCGACGACCGTGCTCAGCCGCGCGATCTCGGAACTCGGCATCTACCCGGCCGTCGACCCGCTCGATTCGACCAGCCGCGTGCTGGAGCCGCGCACCGTCGGCCAGGAGCATTACGAAACCGCCCGCGCCGTCCAGGAGACCCTGCAGCGCTACAAGTCGCTCCAGGACATCATCGCCATTCTCGGCATGGACGAGCTGTCGGAAGAGGATAAGCTGACCGTCAGCCGCGCCCGCAAGATCCAGCGCTTCCTCTCCCAGCCCTTCCACGTCGCCGAGGTGTTCACCGGCATCCCCGGCAAGTTCGTCCAGGTCGAGGACACCGTCCGCTCGTTCAAGGCAGTGGTCGACGGCGAGTACGACCATCTGCCCGAGGCCGCCTTCTACATGGTCGGCGGCATCGAGGAGGCGGTCGAAAAGGCCCAGAAGCTCGCCGCACAGGCGTAACATTGCAGTCCCCTCTCCCTCGACGGGAGAGGGTTGCGTAGCCTTAGTGAGCCTCTTCGGCGAACTTAGGCGAAGCTGGGTGAGGGTGGCAGCACCGGAGGGAATTCTCTTACGGTGTCACCCTCACCAACTCCGCCTAAGCTCCTTCGTCGCTAAGGCTCCGTATCCTCTCCCGTCGAAGGGAGAGGGCATCTGAGAGAGAAACATGGCCGACCTTCATTTCGAGCTCGTCACCCCGGAGCGGCTGGTCCGCTCGGAGAACGTCTACATGGTCGTGGTGCCGGGGACGGAGGGCGATTTCGGCGTCCTCGCCGGCCATGCGCCCTATATGTCGACGCTCCGCAACGGCGACATCGCCATCTATCCCCGCTCGATGGCGGACACGCCGGAGCGGATCCCGGTCGAGGGCGGCTTCGCCGAAGTGAACGAGCGCGGTCTTACCGTGCTCGCCGAACGCGCCGATGCGGATGCCGAGGGTACGGCGCGCGCCGCATCTCCCCGCGCGCCGGAAGGCGTGGCCAGGCCCTAGGCCCGTCCCGGCGGCGGCCGCTCGACGTCCGCTGCCAATTGCCGGAAGCGCGGGTCGTCCGCGAGGCTGCGGAAGTTCCTGTCCATCCGCACCCACACGAAGGCGCTCTCGCCGCCGCGGTCCGACGCCGCGAGCAGGCGCAGCGCCGGCTCCTTCTCTCCCAGCGCGGCGTGGAGCGTCGCCAGCCGATAGTCGCTGCCGCGCCCCGTGCGGCGCAGACCGGTTTCGTCGGCGAGCATAACCCGCAGCATCCGATCGCGTCCGCCCGCGCGAAGGCCCTGCTGCGCCCGCGCAACAGCTTCACCCTCATCCGGATTCCCCTTCAGCCGCGCCGCAATCGCCGTTTCCCGGAGCCACGATGCAAAATCACCCTCAACGAAATAGATTTGGGCAAGGTAGGCGTGGGGCGAAGAGAATTCGGGGTCGCTCGCGACCAGCTGGCGCAGCGTCGCCACCGCCTCGACCCCCCGGCCGTCATAATAAGCGGCCAGCGCCTTGTCCGCGACGATCGAGCGGGAGCTGGGTTCGCGCTGCTGGGCCTGGTCGAGCGCCGCCAGCGCCTGGTCGGGCCGCCCCGCGTGGAGGAGGGCGGTGCCATACCAATGCCATGCGCTCGCCGATGATGGATCGAGCGCGGTGGCGCGGCGGAAGCCTTCGAGCGCGCGCGGCCAGTCGCGCGTCCAGAAGAAGGTGACGAAGGCGAGCGCGGAATGCGCATCGGCGAGGTTCGGATTCAGCGAAAGCGCCCGCTCCGCCGCTTCACGCGCCCGCGGATAAGCTTCGGAATCGGGCATGCCGCTATATTCGCGCAGCAGCAAATAGGTGTTCGCCAGCCCCGCATAGGCCTCGGCATAGGCGGGATCCTCGGCGATCGCCCGGCCGAACAGGTCCCGCGCCTGCCTCAGGCTCTCGGGCGTGCGCTTCTCCCAATCGTAGGTGGCGGTGAGATAGAGATCGACCGCCTGCTGCGGCGGCCGATGGGGCGCGGCGGGCGCGCCTGACGAGCCGCCCGGAGCGAACGCGATAAAGGCGACGCCGGCCGCCGCGACGGCCGCGATCCCGGCAACGAACGCCGCCCTTCGGCGTCTCCGGGCCGACGGAACGGGAGCGTCTCCGGCCGCTGAGGGAAGCACGTCGTCCCGGCCGCGCATCCAGGTTTCCAGCTCGGCGACGTCGGCATAGACGGTGGCGCGGCCGCCGCCTGGGAGGCGGCGGACCGGCAGGCCGCGCGCTTCCCAGCGGCGGACCGTTCGTTCGTCGGCGCCGAAGAAGGCGGCGATCTCCTTCCAGCTTTTCAGCCGTCCGCCGCGCCTGACATTGCCGCTCGCGCTCGCCATGTCCGCAAATGCCCGCATCTGTCCGGTTGTGTCGTGCGCCCCGGACGCCCCCAGTCTCTACCTTCTACCATGAATCCGCGGGAGGCGCCTCCCGTCATGGGAGGGGGAGAAAAAGGATGAAGATCGGATTTTTCGTTGCCATAACGGCGGCCGGGCTGGTTGCCGCG
The DNA here is from genome assembly GCA_036269695.1 of Allosphingosinicella sp. Classification (GTDB taxonomy): domain Bacteria; phylum Pseudomonadota; class Alphaproteobacteria; order Sphingomonadales; family Sphingomonadaceae; genus Allosphingosinicella. Next base: position 133,138 of record DATBDY010000024.1, read on the forward strand.
CCCGCCGCCGCGCAGGATCCGACCTGGACCGGCTTCTATATCGGCGTCAACGGCTTCGGCGCGCGCGACAGGCTGCGTGCGAGCGACACATTGCTGATCACCCAGATTTCCAATCTTCAGGTGAACGGCCGCGGCCTCGTCGTCGTCCCGGGCACGACGCTTCCGCTTAACGCATCCGGCCACAAGACCAATGCGGATTGGGGCGGCCAGCTGGGCTTCCAATGGCAAAGCGGCCAATTCGTGTTCGGCGCCGAAGCCGATGGCGATCCGTTTCGCCATAACGTCAGCGTCTCGCAGAGCCAGCAGCTTCCGCCGACCGCTCTCACGCCCTCGACGATGATCGCGTCGACCCGCGAGGTGCAGATAGACCGGCAATGGTCGGTGCGCGCGCGCGCCGGCTTCGCGTTTTCCAACACCCTCGTCTATGCCACCGGCGGCTATGCCGGCGCCCGCCTTAGCGCCTTCGGCATCGACACCTTCACCAATCCCGGCGGCCCCGCCGCGAACTGCGCGCCCGCGCCCTGCCAAGCGAATCTCGGTCCGGAAGGCCCGAACACCACGACCTCGTCCAACGCGCGGGGCACCGTCGGCGGCTGGCGGGCCGGTCTCGGCATCGATCAGCGCCTGGGCCGGCATTTCAGCATCGGCCTCGAATATCTGCACACCAACTTCGGGGCAAAAACCCTGCCCTTCGCGAGCACCGTCACCTCGTTCGCGGGCACGTTCACCCATGGCGACAATGGCGCGACGGGAACGCACGGGCAGGTCGTCACCGCGGGAACCCGGGTCGCCATGACCACCGATGCGATCGGCCTGAGGGTGAATTTCCGCTTCTGAGCGTCAGTCCGGCGTCTCCGCCACCGGCGGCGTCTTCTGGGCGCTCCAGAGGAGGAGGCCGCCCGCCACGATCAGAGCCGCACCGGCGAGCGTCGGCGCGTCCGGGCGGTTGCCGAACCACAGCCAGCCGAGCAGGGCCGCCATCAGCAGCTGGACGTAGGTCATCGGCGCCACCGTCGCCGCGGTCGCGCGCAGCACGGCGATGTAGATGAGGCTGTGGCCGGTGGTCGCGAAAAGCGCGACGACGAGGCATTTCGCAACCACGATCCCGCTCGGCATCGGCAGCACGAAGTGGGGAGCGCCGGTCAGGTGGAGCAAGGCCGCCGCGAGCACCAGCAAGGGGGCGGCGAAGGCAGCGAGGAGGAATTGCATGGCCAGGACCGGAGCGTCGCCGGCGGTCTTGCGGTTGAGCATCATCAGCCACGACATGCCGAAGGCGCCGCCGACCGGGTAAAGCGCCACCGGCCCGAGGGCGAGCAGGTTCGGCCGCAGCACCGCCAGCACGCCGATGAAGGCGAGCAACGTGGCGGCCCAGACTGTCCGCGGCGGTTTCTCCTTCAGCACGAAGGGTGAGAGCAAGGCGGTCATGATCGGGCTGGTGAACTGGATCGCGGTCGCGCTGGCCAGCGGCATCGCCATTACACCGATGAAGAAGCACAAAGTCGAAAGCGCCACCGCCGCGCCGCGCCCCGCCTGCAGCCACGGCCGCGGCAGCACGAAACCGGCGCGGCCATGGCGCGCCGCCACCACGAGGGCGAGCCCCAGCGCGCCGAAGCTGTAGCGCAGCGCCGAAACGCCGCTCGCCGGCCACTGCCCGGCCATCGATTTCACCGTCGCATCGCCGCAGGAAAGGGTCGCGAAACCGGCCAGGGCGATGATGAGGGCGGCGGGGACGCTGCGCGGGGTCACCACCCATCCCTCGAATCCGGTTAGGCAATTGTCAAAGTTTCCCGCCTATTCACCAGCCCAATTGTCGAGAGCAGCAGCAGGGACGGGCACGGCATGAGCGCGTTTGGACGACGAAACGGCGGCGGCGGCGCACCGGGGCAGAGGCCTGCTTTCGGCGTTGCGCGACCGATGAAGGGCCCGGGACCGGCAGGGCCGGCGCGGCTTCCAGTCGACGGCGGCGACCAGTTCCCGCCGATCGAGGACCTCAATCTTCCCGGCGACGACAGCTTCGGCGGTCCGGCGGCGGCGCCCGAGCGCGGCGATGCCATGTCGCGCCTCCAGACCCGCATGGACTCCTCCTCCGAGGCGCCGACCAGCCGCTCCGAAGGCTTCGAGGCCTCGATCCACCGCATCAAGGAGCAGGTGCTGCCGCGCCTGCTCGAGCGTGTCGACCCGGAAGCGGCCGCCACTCTATCGAAAGACGAGCTGGCCGAGGAATTCCGCCCGATCATCGGCGAGGTGCTCGCCGAGCTGAAGATCAACCTCAACCGGCGCGAGCAGTTCGCGCTGGAAAAGGTGCTGGTCGACGAGCTGCTCGGCCTCGGTCCGCTCGAGGAACTGCTCAACGACCCCGAGATCAGCGATATCATGGTCAACGGGCCGAACCAGACCTTCATCGAGCGCAAGGGCAAGCTGGAGATCGCCTCGATCCAGTTCCGCGACGAGGAGCATCTGTTCCAGATCGCCCAGCGCATCGTGAACAAGGTCGGTCGCCGCATCGACCAGACCACCCCGCTCGCCGACGCCCGCCTCCAGGACGGCAGCCGCGTCAACGTCATCGTGCCCCCCTTGTCCCTGCGCGGCACCGCGATCTCGATTCGTAAATTCTCCGAGAAGCCGATCACCATCGACATGATGAAGAATTTCGGATCGATGTCGGAGAAGATGGCGACCTGCCTCAAGATCGCCGGCGCCAGCCGCTTCAACGTCATCATCTCGGGCGGCACCGGTTCCGGTAAGACCACGATGCTCAACGCCTTGTCGAAGCTGATCGACCCGGGCGAGCGCGTGATCACGATCGAGGACGCGGCCGAGCTCCGCCTGCAGCAGCCGCACTGGCTGCCGCTGGAGACCCGCCCGCCGAACCTCGAAGGCCAAGGCGCGATCACCATTCGCGACCTCGTCATCAACGCGCTGCGTATGCGTCCGGACCGGATCATCCTCGGCGAGATCCGCGGCAGCGAGTGTTTCGACCTGCTCGCCGCCATGAACACCGGCCATGACGGCTCAATGGCCACCTTGCACTCCAACTCCCCGCGCGAATGCCTCGCGCGTATGGAGAACATGGTGATGATGTCGGACATCAAGGTGCCGAAGGAGGCGATCAGCCGCCAGATCGCGGATTCGGTCGACCTTATCGTCCAGGTGAAGCGCCTGCGCGACGGCACCCGCCGCACCACCAACATCACCGAGGTGATCGGCATGGAGGGCGACGTCATCGTCACCCAGGAGCTGTTCAAGTTCGAATATCTGGACGAGACCGCCGACGGCAAGATCATCGGCGAGTATCGGGCCATGGGCCTCAGGCCGTACACGCTGGAGAAAGCGAAGCAGTTCGGCTTCGATCAGCCGTATCTGGAGGCGTGCCTCTAGGAAAGCTCCCCCTCCCGCGAGCGGGAGGGAGTGGCTGCTGGACCATCCCCGGATGGTCCTTAGCGCAGCCACTCGGGAGGGTCTGTCAGCCCCCCGTCTCGTCTTAGCCCCTATTCCGCCGCCAGAGCAGCGGCTTCCTTCTCGGCCGCCTGCTTCGCGCGGAGAGTGTCGCCCCGATGCGCGCGGGCTGCCATGGCTTCCCAGGCGGAGGCGGCGCGAAGGCAGCGATCCCGGACATTGTCGAGCGTTGCCGCTTCGGCGTCGCGGCGGGCCTCGGCGGCGCGGGCCTCGTAGAAATCGTGCTGCGTCGACATCAATCTTTCCTTCTTCCGTGCCCCGAACATCCGGCTCCCGAGCCCCTCCCCCGTGAAGGGGAAGGGGCCGGGTCCACCCGCACGAATGCGGGCGGGAATGGATCAGGCAGCCTGGAGGTTGATCGCGCTGGTCTTGCCGCGGCGGTCGGTCTCGAGCTCGTAGGAGACTCGCTGGTCGCGATCGAGCGTCGGCATGCCGGCGGCCTGGACCGCGCTGATGTGGACGAACGCGTCGGTGCCGCCGCTCTCGGGCGCGATGAAGCCGTAGCCCTTGTCGGCATTGAAGAATTTCACGGTTCCGATGGTCATTTCACTTTTTCCTTCTGTGGAGGCGACCGGAATGGCCGCCAATGCTGCGAGAGGCGAGAGAAGGAAAAAGGAGCCGCAAAGCGCCAAAGACCGTCGTTTGCGACTGTAGCAGGAGCGCATGTGGGGGCGGGGGCGCCGGATTGCAAACCGGGATGGTCACGGCGGCCACTTCGGCTTCGGCCAAAGAACCTGGAGGCACGTCGTTAAGACCCCTCCCGCTCTTGGGGAGGGCTTGGGGAGGGATCGCATCCGGTGCTACCGGGCCGGAATGCGCCATCGCTGTCCGATCCTGCTCTGCGCCGTCACAGTCGCGACGATCGCCGCGCACCCGGCCCCGCTTCACCGCCTGACCGAGCGCACCGTCCGCGCCTTCGTCGAACACCAGGAACGGCTCTGGAACCGCCGCGATTTCGCCGACTTCTTCGCGCTGACCGCGCCCGAGGCGGTGTTCACGACCGAGCGGCGTGCGCCGGACGGCACGATCAGAGTCGAACGCGAGACCGTCGTGCAAAGCCGCCGCTCCGCCGAGCAAGCATTCGCTGCGATCAGCGAGTTCCGTGAGAAGGCGACAATCGATCGGATCGAGATTGCGCCGGACGGACGCAACGCGCGCATTGTCGGTCACGAGGAGGCGGACGTGCTGCGGGCGGGGGGCCGACGTCGTCTGTGCGCCGATACGGAGCAAGGCCTGGTTCTTCGCGAGGGACGGATCCTTAGCCTTGGCCAGACCGATCGGGTGAGGAGCTGCTGAAGGCAGGTGCTCGTATCAGGCTCCTCGCCGGTTAACCCGCAGGTAAATTCTTCCGCCTAGCAAGCCCCTATGGATGCTCGCTTTTCCTTCCAGGTCGACCCCGCGCGCGACTTCGTCCGGATCACCATGGCCGGTCTGTTCAGCCCCCGGGACACTGCCGATTTCGTCGAAGCCCGGCGACAGGCGCATCGGCAGTTGCAATGCGCGCCCAACGCGCACGTCACGCTCAACGATGTGCGCGGGCTCAAAATTCAGCCGCAGGAGACGGTCGCCGCGTTTCGCGAGATGCTCGCCGCGCCCGATTACCGCTCGCGGCGGCTCGCTTTCGTTGCCGGCCAGACCCTCGCCCGCAACCAGCTCCTTCGCGCCCTCGGCGGCCGCGAGGCGCGCTGCTTCGACGACCCGATCCAGGCCGAAGCATGGCTGTTCCGCTCGGACGCGGCCGCAGCGCGGCGCGCCGCCGCCGGCTAAGCCCGTTCAGGCGAGCGCGTCGGGGCCGAGCCGGTGGCGACGGAACAGGACGAGCAGGCTCATGATCGCCATTCCGAAGAGGATGCCGCCGCCGAAATCGAGCAGCTCGGCGGCGGGGCCGGGGTGCTTGTCGGCAATGTCGAGCGACGCGAGGCCGCCGAGGATCAGCGAGAAGGCGAGGCTGGACCAGATCGGCCGGCCGCGCGGGGTGGTCGCCTTGCCCTTGAGCACGGTCCAGCTTGCCACGACGAGGAACAAGGCCTGCGCGCAGAACATCACGATGATGATCGGTTTCATGTAATCCCTCCCCTTTGCCGTCGCGCACAGTCTCACGGCGGTGGCGCGGCGGCAATGGCCGCACGACGGGGCCACTGAAGCGCCCGGCGGCGGCATCCCGCCTTGCCCTCCCTGCCTCCCGCCCCTAATCGCGCCCCGATGCCTCCCCGCCATCCGTTCGCGGTCCGCGATTTCCGTTTCTATTTCATCGCCCGGCTCTCCGCGACGATCGCGCAGACGGGGATGGTGATCGTCATCGGCTGGCAGGTCTACGACATCGCCCGCCGGACGATGGACCTGCACCACGCCGCGCTGCAGCTCGGGCTGATCGGGCTCGTCCAGTTCGTGCCGCTCTTCGTCCTCACCCTCGTCACCGGCTGGACTGCGGACCGGATCGATCGGCGCTACATCGCCCGCGCCTCGATCGCGCTCGAACTGTTCTGCGCGGCGGCGCTCGCTTTACTCGCCTGGAACCATGCGACGACCCTGCTCGACCTATTCGGGATCGCGGCCCTGCTCGGAGTCGCCCGCGCCTTCGCAGGGCCGGCGCTCTCCGCGCTCGCGCCGAACCTGGTGCCGCTGGAGATCCTGCCGCGCGCCATCGCCACCAGCTCGATCGCCTGGCAGGTCGGCGCCATCGTCGGCCCGGCGCTGGGCGGCTATCTCTACGCCTTCGCGTCCTACATGCCCTATGCAGTCGGGACGGGGCTGTTCGCCCTCTCCCTCGCCTGCATGTTCATGATCCGGCCGATCCCGCGCACGGAGATGGCGCGCCGGCATCCATGGCAGCAGATGGTCGACGGCCTGCGCTACGTGCGGGAGAACCGGCTCGTCCTCGGCGCCATCTCGCTCGACCTGTTCGCGGTGCTGCTCGGCGGGGCGACGGCGATGCTGCCTGTCTATGCCCGCGACATCCTCCATTCGGGGCCGACCGGGCTCGGCCATTTGCGCGCGGCGCCGGCGGTGGGGGCGACTTTGACCGCCTTGTTCTTCGCCTATCGGCCGCTGAAGCACGATGTCGGCGTGAAGATGCTGGCCGCGGTTGCCGTGTTCGGCGGCTCCACCGTGGTTTTCGGCTTCTCGAAATCGATGCCGCTGTCGCTCTTCTGCCTGTTCCTGCTCGGCGCCGCCGACATGTTCTCCGTCTACGTTCGCCAGTCGCTGATCCAGCTCTACACGCCCAACGAGATGCGCGGCCGCGTCGGCGCCGTCTCCTCCCTTTTCATCTCCGCCTCCAACGAGCTCGGCGAGACCGAATCGGGCTTCCTCGCCTCTCTGATCGGCCCGGTCGCGGCGGTGGTCGGCGGCGGGGCGGGGGCGATCCTCGTCACCTTGATCTGGGCGCGCTGGTTCCCGGAACTGCGACGCGCGCGCAGCTTCGAGCCGCCGGCGGAGCTCGCCCGGGCACCGGCGAAATAATCTCGCCCGTAGGCGCTTTTTCGGGCAAGTTTATTCCACGCCCGCCGCGCCGCCGGGGCAGGTTAACGCTTTTTGCCCGCCCCCCGTTGTCAACCGGGCGAGTAGAATTCCATCTGCACTCCGCCGGCCCGCGCGACTCGCCAGCCCATCAGAGGAGAGAAGGAACGATGAAAGCCGCCAACATCCTCGAGACGATCGGCAACACGCCGCACATCCGCATCAACCGGTTGTTCGGAGACGCGGAAGTCTGGATCAAGTCGGAGCGGGCCAATCCTGGCGGTTCAATCAAGGACAGGATCGCGCTGGCCATGGTCGAGGATGCGGAGCGTTCGGGCGCCCTGAAGCCCGGCGGCACGATCGTCGAGCCGACTTCGGGCAATACCGGCATCGGCCTCGCCATGGTCGCCGCGGTCAAGGGCTACCGGCTCATCCTCTGCATGCCGGAAAGCATGAGCATCGAGCGGCGGCGGCTGATGCTCGCTTATGGCGCGACCTTCGAGCTGACGCCGCGCGAGAAGGGGATGAACGGCGCGATTGGGCGCGCCAAGGAGCTGATCGAGCAGATCGATGGCGCCTGGATGCCGCAGCAGTTCGACAATCCGGCGAACGTCGAGGTTCATGCCCGGACGACGGCCGAGGAGATTTTGCGCGACTTCCGCGATAGCCCGATCGACGTGCTGATCACCGGCGTCGGCACCGGCGGCCACATCACCGGCTGCGCGCGCGTGCTGAAGAAGGAATGGCCGAACCTCAAAGTCTATGCGGTCGAGCCGACCCTGTCGGCGGTGATCTCCGGAGGCCCGCCGGGGCCGCATCCGATCCAGGGCCTCGCCGCCGGCTTCATCCCAAAGAATCTGGATGTGGAGCTGCTCGACGGCGTGATCACGGTCGAAGCGGAAGATTCGAAGGAAATGGCGCGGCGGTCGGCCCGGGAGGAAGGCATCCTCGTCGGCATCAGCTCAGGCGCCTGCCTCACCGCCATCGCCCAGAAGCTCCCCGAGCTGCCCAAGGGCAGCCGCATCCTCGGCTTCAACTACGACACGGGCGAGCGCTATCTGTCGGTGCCGGACTTCCTGCCGGAGCAATAGGTCGGCACCGCTGGCTTTAGGGAAGCGGAGAGACTAGGGGCGGCTATGAACCCCCTCGCCTCTTCGCTCGCCGCCTTCACCGCCGCCGCGGCCTTGCTGACCGTGACGCCGGGGCTCGACACCGCGCTTGTCCTCCGCACAGCCGCGGTCGAGGGATCGCGGCGGGCTCTCACCGCGGCGCTTGGTATCTGCCTGGGCTGCCTCGCCTGGGGCGCGGTGGTGGCGCTGGGGCTCGGCATGCTGCTGAAGGCGTCGCTGCTCGCCTATACGATCCTCAAATATGCCGGCGCGGCCTATCTGCTCTGGCTCGGCGTCCAGCTCCTCCTCTCGCGGCGCGAGCGGTTCGACGCACCGGTGCGGGCAGGGAGTGGAAACTGGCTCGCGCGCGGCTTTCTCACCAATGCGCTGAACCCTAAGGTGGGCGTCTTCTACGTCTCCTTTCTCCCGCAATTCGTGCCGGCGGGATCGGAGGTCGCGGCCGTGACACTGCTGCTTGCCGCCATCCATGCGATGCTCGGCCTGCTCTGGTTCGCCGTCCTCGTCGCGGCGACGCGGCCGCTGGCGCGGGCGCTGCAGCGGCCGCGCGTCATCCGCGCGCTCGACCGCGCCACCGGGGCAGTCTTCCTGCTCTTCGCCGCCCGGCTCGCGCTCAGCCGCGACTGATGCGGTAACCATCTTCGCCCGGAACGGGGCGAGCTCGGCAGCGTTGGGGCTCCGTAACAAGCGGAGTTTCTGCCATGACCGATCCGGACCGGGAGCGGGGGACCACGACCATCATCGAGACCGGCGATGGCGGCGGCGGAGGCGGCGGCGCGGTGATCGGCGTGATCCTCGTCATCGTCGTGCTCGCCATCCTCTTCTACCTCTTCGGCGGCCAGTTGCTCGGCACGAAGCACACCAACATCAACGTGAACGTCAGCGGACCGGCCAAGTCGGGCTGAGGCGGCGACAGGTGACCGCAGCGCCGGAACTGTCCGCCCCGGCTGAGGGTTCACATCCCCAATGAGGACAGAGCAGCGGCCGTGACGTGAACGGCGGCTGACGAGCCCGTTCAGGGATTCCTCAAGCGAATCAAAGCATAAGCCCGATTGCCGATCCCCCGGGTCGGCCCCTCGAGTCGCGTAACGAGGGTGGGGCCGGCGGTCACCGATCGCCGGCCCCAACTTTTTTCTCCTCCCCGGAACGGGGAGGGGGACCATGCACAGCATGGTGGAGGGGCCGGCACGGTGCCATTGCCCCTCCACCACCCTTCGGGCGGTCCCCCTCCCCTGCAAATGCAGGGGAGGACCTGCTTAATCGTCCGCGGCGCCGGTCTCTTCCGTCGGCGCGTTCGGGTTCTCGCCGACCTTCTTCTCGCCGAGCTGGCCGTCGCCATAATAAGGCATGTCGGTCTGGCCCCCGTGGCCCATATAGCCGCCGGCGCAGCCATCATCGTGACCTGTATGCGGGTTCGGATAGGGGCCGCCGCCCGAATCGCCGCCGCCTCCGCGGCCCTGCATGTCGACGGGACGCTTCTTCTTCTCTTCGGCCATCCCGGCCTCCTGCCATTGTCCTCATGCGGTCAATGACGAGCGGCCGCCGGAGTTCCTAGCCGCGCGCCTCGGGGAGATAGCTATCCTCGATATGGTCGGAGAAGCGGGTGATCTTGCTCTCGAACTTCAGCTTCACCTTGCCGGTGGCGCCGTGACGCTGCTTGGCGATGATCAGTTCGGCCATGCCGTAGACCCGCTCCATGTCGCGCGCCCATTCCTGATGGGCGTCGTGGACCTTGGCGTCGTCGCCGTCGATCGGCCTCTTCGGCTCGCGCGCGGCGACATAATATTCCTCGCGGTAGATGAAGAGGACGATGTCGGCGTCCTGCTCGATCGAGCCCGATTCGCGCAGGTCCGACAGCTGCGGGCGTTTGTCCTCGCGCTGCTCGACGGCGCGGCTGAGCTGCGACAGGGCCAGCACCGGCACGTTCAGCTCCTTGGCGAGCGTCTTGAGGCCGCGGCTGATCTCCGAGATTTCCTGGACGCGATTGTCGTTGCCGTTGCGGCCTGTGCCCTGGAGCAGCTGGAGATAGTCGACGATGATGAGGCCGATGCCCCGCTGGCGCTTCAGCCGCCGCGCCCGGGTCCGCAAGGCCGCGATGGTGAGGCCCGGGGTGTCGTCGATGTAGAGCGGCAGGCTTTCGAGATCGGCCGCGGCGCGGGCGAGGTTGCGGAAATCCTGCTGGCTGATCTTGCCCATGCGCAAATTTTCCGAGCTGATCCCGCTATTCTCCGCAAGGATACGGGTGGCGAGCTGATCGGCCGACATTTCGAGGCTGAACAGGGCGACCGCGGCGCCGGCCGATTTCTCCGGCGCGATCCCGTCCTCCATGTCCTGCACGTAACGGCGGGCGGTGTTGAACGCGATGTTGGTGGCGAGCGCCGACTTGCCCATGCCGGGGCGGCCGGCGAGGATCAGGAGGTCCGAATGGTGGAGGCCGCCGGTCTTCGCATTGACCGTCTCTAGGCCGGTGGTGATGCCGGAGAGGCCGCCGCCGGTGTTGAGCGCCTTCTCGGCCATCTGGACGGCCATGCGCGTCGCCTCGGCGAAGGTCTTGACGCTGCTGGCGCCGCCACCTTCCTCCGCCACCCGGTAGAGCGCCGCCTCGGCCTGCTCGATCTGGCCCTTGGGATCGACCTCCTCGGACGTGTCGAGCGCATTCTCGACCATCTCGCGACCGACGCCGATGAGCGCGCGGAGCAAAGCCAGCTCGTAGATCTGCTCGGCGAAATCGCGCGCGCCGATGATCGCGGCGCCGCTGCCGGTGAGCTGGGCGAGATAGGACGGGCCGCCCAGCTCCTTCATCTCCTCGTCGGCGTCGAACAGCGGCCGCAAGGTCACCGGCGAAGCGATCATGTTGCGGTCGATCAGCTTCAGGATCTGCTCGTAGATGCGGGCGTGGAGCGGCTCGTGGAAATGATCCGGCCGGAGCTTGAGCTGGATGTCCTCGGCGAGCCGGTTGTCGATCATCAGCGCGCCGAGCAGGGCCGCCTCCGCCTCCACATTGTGCGGAAGGGCGGCGGGTTCGGGTGCCGGCGCATCGGCGAGACGGATGATGTTTTCGGCCATGGCGGCACCCTACGCCGGCTTCGCGTGCCCGTGTAGTCCGGCCCCCGATTCAGTCGTGGAGCAAAGCCGAATAAGCCTGTGGATTCCTTAATGCTCCCCGGCGAAGGCCGGGGTCCAGTCTCACCTGCCTGTGCCACTGGACCCCGGCTTTCGCCGGGGAGCAGTAAGGTATCGGGCAAGTGCGTCTGGCCCCTGAACGCAGGCCCCGCTAACAACCCTGCATGGCCGACCCGCGGATCATCGATATCGAGCTCGACGAGCGCACGATCATCCGCCGCAGCGAGGAGATCGAGCAGGAGAGGAAGGTCGCGATCTTCGACCTGCTCGAAGGCAATTTCTTCAAGCCCGAGGAGCATGACGGCCCGTTCCGAATCCTGCTCCGCATCGAGGACAACCGCCTCGCTATCGAGCTCAAGGACGAGGAGGGGCGGCCGCTGGAGACGATCCGCCTCGGCCTCGCCCGCTTCAAGCGGCCGGTGCGCGACTATTTCGCCGTCTGCGAGAGCTATTTCAAAGCGGTGCGCTCCGATTCCCCCAAGGGGCTGGAGACGATCGATATGGCCCGCCGCGCGATCCACAACGAAGCGGCCGAGCTCCTCCAGGAATGCCTCGACGGCAAAGTGGAACTGGATTTCGACACCGCGCGGCGGCTGTTCACTTTGATCTGCGTGCTGCACATCAAATAGGCGCAGGCTTGCCCTCCCTCGTCATTCCCGCGAAAGCGGGAATCCAGCTGCACTGCTGCCCGTTCTGGATTCCCGCTTTCGCGGGAATGACGGAGAAGACGATGGGGAGACGAGCGTACCGATGAGCATCATGTCCGACCGCTGGATTCGCGAACGCGCGCTCGGGGACGGGATGATCGAGCCGTTCGTCGACGGGCAAAGGCGCGAGGGGACGATCAGCTTCGGCCTCTCCTCCTACGGCTATGACGCGCGCGTCGCCGACGAGTTCAAGATCTTCACCAATGTCGACAATGCGATCGTCGACCCCAAGGATTTCGCCTCCAACAGCTTCGTCGACCGCAAGACCGACTGCTGCATCATCCCACCCAACAGCTTCGCCCTCGCCCGCACGGTCGAATATTTCCGGGTGCCGCGCGACGTGCTCGTCATCTGCCTCGGCAAGTCGACCTATGCGCGCTGCGGGATCATCGTAAACGTGACGCCGCTCGAGCCGGGCTGGGAGGGCCATGTCACGCTCGAATTCTCGAACACGACGCCGCTCCCCGCCAAGGTCTATGCCAATGAGGGCGCCTGCCAGTTCCTGTTCCTGCAGGGCAACGAGCCGTGCGAGACCAGCTATGCCGACCGCGCCGGCAAGTATATGGGCCAGCGCGGCGTCACCCTGCCCAAATTGTGAAGCGGGCGCTGGCCCTCGGCCTGCTGGTGGCCGTGGCCGCCGCGGCGCTGGCCCAGCCGCCCTCCCCGGAGCGACGGGCGGCGACCGAGGCGGATTATCGCGCGACCCTGGCGCGGCTCGGCATCGCCTCCATCCGGCCTGGGGCCGACGGGTTCAACCGAAACGCGCCGAACGCCGCCAATTATGACGAGGCGAAGGCCGGCATGGCTTCGCCGCTACCACCTTTGCTGCGCACTGCCGACGGGCGGCCGGTCACCAGCGCTTCGATATGGTGGCACGTGCGGCGGCCGGAGCTGGTCGCCATCTTAGATCGTGAAATCTACGGCCGCGTGCCGGCGAACGCGCCGGAGATCCAATGGGTGCTCGCCTCATCCGAGCGGCGCGAGAAAGCCGGCATTCCCGTGGTCACCGACCACTATCGCGGCCATGCCGGCGGCGGGAAGGTGGACATCGAGCTCGACCTCACCTTGCCGGCGGCGGCGCACGCGCGGGTGCCGGTGGTGATGGAGCTCGGCTTCCCGGAAGGTTTCCATTTCCCCGGCTTCCCGATTCCGCCCAAGACCGGGGCGGACTGGATGGAGCAGATCGTCGCCCGCGGCTGGGGCTATGCCATCCTGGTGCCGAACACGATCCAGGCGGACGACGGCGCCGGGCTCAAGGAGGGCGTGATCGGCCTCGCCTCGGGCGGGCGGCCACGCGCGTCGGACGAATGGGGAGCGCTGCGCGCCTGGGCCTGGGGCGCGAGCCGGGCGCTTGACCGGCTGCGGGCGGATCCGCGGGTGGACGGCAGCCGTGTCGCGATCGAGGGCCTGTCGCGCTACGGCAAGGCGGCGCTCGTCACGATGGCCTACGATCCGCGCTTCTCGATCGGCTTCATCGGCTCGTCGGGCGCGGGCGGGGCGAAATTGCTGCGCCGCGATTTCGGGGAGCGGGTCGAGAATCTCGCCGCGTCGGGCGAATATCATTGGTTCGCGCCGAACTTCATTCGCTACGCGGGGCCGCTCCACACGGCGGACCTGCCGGTCGACGCGCACGAGCTGATCGCCCTGGCCGCGCCCCGGCCGCTGTTCATCGGCGCCGGCACGGTCGAGCATGGCGACGGCTGGGTCGATCCGCGCGGCAGCTTCGAGGCGGCCCGCGCCGCTTCGCCCGTCTGGCGCCTGCTCGGTGTGCCGGGGCTGGTCGGAAACGACTTCCCGCCGGTCGGAGAAGCCCGCGACGCCGGCCGTCTCGCCTATCGGGAGCATCAGGACGGCCACACCAACGGGCCCAATTGGCCCGCTTTCCTCGCCTTCGCCGCGCGCCAATGGCACCTGGCGCGGTAAAGGGGAATTAGCGGCGGGCCCGAAGACCCGCCGCCCTCCTTGATCAGAAGACGAAGCGCACGCCGGCGGTGACCACCCGGCCGGTGCTCGCATAGGTCTGCGTCACCGGGCTGTCGGCATACATGGTGTTGTAGGTCGGCTGGTTGGTGAGGTTGCGGCCTTCGAGCGTGAACTTCATCCAGTTGGTGAGATTGTACTGAAACTCGGCGTCGATGTTCAGCATGCTCTGGCGGTAGCCGAAATCGGCGACGACCGGCGAGTTGCAGGCGGCGCCGGCATTGGTGGTGGTGCCGACGCTGCAGGTGCCCGAGGCGAGCGGGAACTTGTTGACATATTCCTTCCGCCACGCAGCCGACACGCGGGCCGAGAAGCGGCTCGTCTCGTAATAGAGGGTCGCGTTCACCGCGTCCGGCGAGGTGTTGAGGAAGGGCGCCGTGGCGAAGCTGTTCTGCGCAGTGGGCGTCGTCCCCTTCTGCGTCGTCGCCAGCACCGTTCCGGTCAGATAGTGCAGGCTCGACCAGATGTGGGTGTAGTTGGCGGTGACTCCGAAATTGTCGAACGGCGCCGGCAGGAAGGTGAAGTTGCTCTGGAGGTTCACCTCCACGCCGCGGATCGTGCCGCCCGGCGCGTCCTGGAACTGACGGACGCCCCAGGTGCCGCCCGCAAGCGTATAGGCCTTGAGGGTCGGGCTGGTCATCGAGTTGACGATCGCATTGTAGACGTCAGGCTCGAACACCGAAGACAAAGGCGCCTCGCCCGCAATCTGCTGCGGGAACGTCGCGAGCTTCTTGGAGAACCCAGCGACCGCGATCAGGCCGTTGCGGCCGAAATAGCGCTCGAAGCTGACGTCGAAATTCGTCGAGCGGAACGGCTTCAGATAGGTGTTGCCCACCGTCACCGTCGGCGCCGCGCCGGAGGAACTGAGGCCGCTCGAGAAGGAGGTCGTGCCCGGCGTCAAATTGGCCAGCTGAGGACGGGCGATCGTCTTCGAGGCGGCGAAGCGGATCAGGAAGTCCCGCATCGGCTCGTAGACGATGTTCGTCGACGGCAGCCAGTCGGTATATTCGTTGTGCGCCGTCACCGGCAGGCCGAGCACGCCATCGGTGGCGCCGACATTGCCATTGCCGAGCTCGCGGGTGCGGGCGATTCGCGTGCCGGCGTCGCCGCGCAGCGGATGGCCGAACAGGTCGAAGTCCCAGTCGAGCTGGACGTAGCCGGAGAGGTCCTTCTCCACGATCGAGTTGCGCTGTCGGCCGTCGACCACCGCGCGGAAATCGCCCCATTTGTTGATGCAGTTGCAGTCGATGCCGAATTGCTGGCGGAAGGTGTTGAGGTCCGGCGCGAAGAAGCTGGTCGGCGTGCCCTGCGACACGTCCAGCCCCTGGCCGAAGCCGACGACATGGCCGAGCTGGTCCGCGGTGAGGTGCGCCTCGGCAAGGGTCGGGTTGATCGCCTCGATATTCTGATCGCGGCGGCCCTGATCGGTGGCGAAGCCGAAACGTTTCCAGGTGCCGCCGAAGCGGAACGTGAGCGCCTTGTTGATGTCGAAATGGAAGTTGAGGCGGGCGACCTTATAGTCGTTGTTCACGTAGACGTTGAAATAGCGGATCGTCGACAGGCCCTTCACGAGCTGCCAATTGTTCGGATTCGCGACGTCGAAGCCCGGGCTGAACACCGGCATGATCTGGTTGCCGCGCGCGTCGAACGTGTAATTGTTCTGGTCGATCGCGTTGAACTCGGCGAGCAGACCGACCGCGGTGAAACGCGAGCGCGCCCAGCCAACGGTGCCGTCGGCATGGAGCCGGCTGCCGATGTCCTGACGGAAGTTGATCGTGCCCTGCTTGAAATTCGTCTTGCCGAACTGGGCGTCGGCATCGCTGCGCCAGTCGACATTGTCGAGGACGAGGTAATCGGCCTGGTTGGCGCCGTTGACGTGGGCCTGGCGGATGATCGTGTTCGGGCGGCCGATCAGCTGGGGATAGAAACCCGTCTGGTTGGCGCTCGGCACGAAACCTGGCGAGGCCGGATTATTGTAATAATCGAACGGGTTGAGGTTGTTCGGATTCATGCTGTTGAGCATGCCCGGAATGACCCCGCCATAAAGGGTGCCGCCGCAATCCTCCGACGCGCTCTGGACGCAGGTCGGATAGAGGGCGACGCGGTCGGCATTGCCGTTGGCCGTGCCGGGCGCGCGCAATGTGCCCTGCTGGGCGCGGGCGTTGGTGCCGTTGCGGTTGAGGCCGATTGTCGTCAGGCTGTTGGTCGTGCTGTTCTGCATGTAGCGCGAGAAGACGAAATCGGCGACCACCTCCGTGTGCGAGCTCGGCTTCCACTGCGCCGTCAGCGTGGCGCCGAGGCGGTCGTAGCTGAGGAACTGGCGATTGATCGACGGCAGAGCCGGAATGATCGTCGTCGGCGTGATCAGGGCATAAGCGGCGGGATCCGAGCCGAAGGTCGGGCCGGTGCCGGCCGTGCTCGGCTGGGCGAAGCCGAAGACGTTCGGCGTTTTGCCGTTATGCTGCGAGTTGCGGTAGGTATATTCGAACGCGCCGATCGACCTTTGGAACGAATCGATCGTCTGGTCCTGCTTCTGGTAGGAGACGGACGCCGCAATTCCGAACGTGTTGGTGATGTGCTTCGACACCAAAGCGTTGAACCGCGGATTCAGCGTCTTGCCGTTTTGGCGATACTCGCCCTCGAGCCCCGCCGCGAAGCGGTCCTTGGCGATCGAGAGCGGGCGGTAGGTGGTCAGATCGACGATCGCGCCGAGCGAGCCTTCGTCGTTCGCGGCGGAAGTGGTCTTGGTGACGACGACGTTGCCGAACAGGTCCCCGCCGAAGGTGTTGAAGTCGAAGCCGCGGCTGCGGTTCGCGCCGGCGTCGGACGTGTTGCCGCCACCCACCGCCTGCGCATCGGCGCCGTTCAGGCGCACCATCTGGAAATCGGGACCGAGGCCGCGGACTGTGATGGTGCGGCCTTCGCCATTGTCGCGGTCGATCGAGACGCCGGGCAGGCGCTGGATGGCTTCGGCCAGATTGGCTTCGGGGAAATTGGCGATGTCCTCGGCGGTGATCGCATCGATTTCCTGGTTCGACCGGCGCTTCTGGCTGAGCGCGTTGGCGAGCGAGGCGCGGTAACCGGTGACCACGATCCCACTGTCGGCCGGTTCCGGCGTCGCTGCGCCCGTGGCCGCCGCGCCGCCCGAGACGGTGTCCTCATGCTGCTCGGTCGGGGTGGTCGAACCCGAGGGAGGTGTGGTCTGGGATGCGGGAGCGGCATTGGGCGCCGGCTGGCTCTGCGCCAGCGCCGGCGTTGCCGCGAACAGCCCCGCAACGACGAGCGCGCCGCCCGAAACGGTGCTGAAAATGCGCGAATGTCCCCTGGTCACCACTGGTCCCTCTCCTCCCACGAGCGCAGCCTCTAGCGCGCGGTTTTTTGGCCCGGCGTTCGATTGATACCGGTGTCAGCGGCCTATAATCGGGAAACCGGTGTCAGAGCAAGAGGTTGGGGCGCCGGCGTTTCGTTGTGTGGCGAGATGTGACCGATTTGCGACACCGGTTTCCGTTCGCAGAGCGTGTCGGCAGGGTCGCAGAGGGTCGAGCGTTCTGGGGCGGCGAACCTTGCCTCCGCCCGTCAGCCGAACACGTCGACGAGGGCGTCGGTCGGCGGGCCGTCCTTCCAGTTGCGCAGCTCGACGTAGAGCGATGTCTGCATCACGCCCCAGATCACCGTGCTGACGGTATTTTCGACGGCGTTGAGGGCAAGGTCGGAAAGGCTGAAGCCGTGGCTCGCAGCCAGCGCCGGGCGCATCAGGCTGCCGTGAAGGGCCAGGTTGAGAGCGGCGATGATCGCCCCGAATATCCAGGTGGAGATCAGGAGGATCAGGAGCAGCCCGAAGATTTTCCAACGTGCGCCTTCGGTGAGCCCGTTGCTGCGGCCGAAAGCCTCGAAGACGCCGATCCGCTCCTCGACCAGCGCCGGCGCCGCGACCGACCACATGACCCAGAGCATCGCGCCCGGGACGACCAGGAGAATGAGGCCGACGCCGATCCCGAGCGCGCTACCGAGACCGAGCAGGAACAGCGGAACGACCACCGCCAGCCCCGCCGCGGCCGATTCCGACAGGCTGGCCTCCCGCCCCTCGCTATGGGCGATCGTGGCCCGCACCAACGCGCCTTGCGTGAGGGTTGAGAAGACGATCATCAGCACGGCCGTCGCGATGCTGATGGCGGCGATCGGCCAGAAGCCGATGGCTTTGAAGCTGCCCGTCTGCACATATTGCGCGCCGCTCCCGACGAGGGCCGTTGGAAGCGCTCCGAACAGAAAAGCGATGCCGATGGTCGCCACGGGATTGCGGCCGATCGTGCCGAAAGCGCGATTGAAGATGCACCCGATGGATAGATCGCGGTCCTCGAACGAAGCTGCCGCCGTCGCCATGATTCCCCCTCGCCGGCGTCCCTTGCCCGCCGGCCTCAAGGTGCCCAAGCGACTCCAACCTGTCCAGCCCTCGATTTGCCGTTGCGCGGCGGCGACCTTCGTTTAAGCTTTTGACATTACGGCGGGCGGCCGTGCGTGGAGACGGGTCATAGGGGGCAATGCACAACAGGCGGCGGCGGCTGCCGACAAGCTTGCGGCTGCCCACAAGGCGCTGCGGGCCGATGCCTCCGTCCAGTTCGATCTTCGCCCCGCGCCGCCACCGCCGAAGCCGCCGCAATGGCTGATCGATTTCGGCCATTGGCTGGGGCACGTGATGCGGCCGGTGGGCCGTTTCCTCGACTGGATCGGCAGCTTCATGCCGAGCGCCCCTTATGCCCGGATCCTGCTGTGGACCGTGCTGGTCATCGCTGCGCTGGCGCTGATCTTCATGGTCGTCGAGCGGATCCGGCTTGGCCGCTGGCGGCTGCCGTGGCGGCGCCGCGCCACCGGAGTGGATGCGGGCGCGGAGGAGGAAGCGCAATGGGCGCCCGAGGCCGCGCCGGCCCGCTCCTGGCTCCAGGAAGCGGACGCGCTGGCGGCGCGGGGCCTTTACGCCGAGGCGGTCCACCACCTTCTCTTCCGCTCGGTCGAGGATATCGCGCGGCGGAGGCCGCGGGTGGTGCGGCCGGCGCTGACCAGCCGCGAGCTCGCCGCCGCCGAAGCCATTCCCGCCGCCGCGCGCGACCTCTTCGCCCGCATCGCCCGGCTGGTCGAGCGCAGCCTGTTCGGCGGCCGCCCGGTCGCCGAGCCCGATTGGTCCGCCGCGCGTGCGGCCTATGCAGACTTCGTCCTGCCGGGGAGCTGGCGGGCATGAGCGAGATCGCCATCGGCCGCCGCGCGAGGGCGGAAGGCGCGTTCCGGCCCGCGACCATGTTCCTGATCGTCGCGGTCGGCATCCTCGCCTTCGTCGCCATGCTCGTGCTCGGCGCCTATGCGCCGGACCTGCGCTCCGGCCACAATGGCGGCGCCCATGCCCTCTCCAACTCGGCGACCGGCTATAGCGGCCTCGTCCGGCTCGCCCAGGCGACGGGGCGCGACCCGATCATCGTCCGCAACGAGCCGATGCTCGACACCGACTCCCTTGTCGTGCTGACCCCGGAAACGGGCCAGACGGATATGTCCAAAGCCTTGTCGATGCGGGAGCACAAGCCGACCCTGGTGGTGCTGCCCAAATGGTGGACGGTGCCGGACAAGGGGCATAGCGGCTGGGTCCGCGCGATCGGCGTCATGCCCGCCTTCATGCCCGAAACGGTTCTCGCGCCCCAGTACAAGCTGAAGATCGGCCGCGAGCTCAGCCATGGGGCGCCGCTGAAGACCATCCCCGATTGGGCGCCGCCGGAGATGCGCTTCACCGCGCCCCGTGCGCTGCAGACGGCGAGCGGCAATGGCTTCAAGCCGCTCATCGCCGACCAGGCTGGGCACGCTGTCTTGCTCCAGCTCGGCGACAAGCCGTTCTACGTGCTTGCCGATCCCGACTTGCTCTCCAACAAGGGCATCGCCGACGAGCGCCAGGCCGCCGCCGCGCTCGCCATGCTCGACTTCCTCAACGCGACCGACGCCAAGTCCGTCTCCTTCGACGTCACGCTGAACGGCCTCGGCCATTCCCGAAGCCCGCTTCGCCTCGCCTTCGATTCACCCTTCCTCGGCGCCACATTGGCCATTGCCGCCGCGCTCCTGCTCGCGGCGCTGCAGGCCCTGACCCGCTTCGGGCCTCCGCGGCGGGCGGAGCGCGCGCTCGCCTTCGGCAAGGCGGCCCTGCTCGACAACAGCGCCGCGCTCGTCCGCCAGGCCGGACGCGAAGCCTCCCTCGGCGCGCGCTATGTGGAAATGGTCCGCGAGCGGGCGGTGGCGATCTTCGGCGTCCCGCACCGCCTCCAGGGCAAGCAGGTCGACGACTATCTCGACGCGCTCGACGGGGACGGGCGCTTTTCGAAACTCGCCGAAACGGCGACAAGGGCGCGCCATCGCGACGATCTGCTCGCCGCGGCGCGGGCGCTCCATCAATGGCAAAGGGAGAATCAAGGGTGACGGTCGAAGCAGTCCAGGCCCTCGCGGGCGAGATCAGGGCCGAGGTCGCCAAGGCCGTCGTCGGGCAGGAGGCGACGGTCGAGCTGATGCTCGTCGCCCTCTTCGCCGGGGGCCATATCCTGCTCGAAGGGCCGCCGGGGACGGCGAAGACCCTGATCGCACACAGCTTCGCGCGCGCGGTGGGCCTCGATTTCGGCCGCATCCAGTTCACGCCGGACCTGATGCCGGGCGACATCATCGGCGCGAACCTGTTCAACTTCCAGACCTCGACCTTCACGCTGACGCGCGGGCCGATCTTCACCGAGCTGCTGCTCGCCGACGAGATCAACCGCACGCCGCCCAAGACGCAGGCCGCTTTGCTCGAGGCGATGCAGGAGCGCACCGTCACCATCGACGGCGAGTCGCTGGCGCTGAGCGCGCATTTCATGGTCGTGGCGACGCAGAACCCGATCGAGCAGCAGGGCGTCTACCCCCTGCCGGAGGCCCAGCTCGACCGCTTCCTGTTCAAGCAGAATGTCGACTATCCCTCGGCCGAGGAGGAGCGGAAGATCATCGCCACCCACGGCGCCCGCAAGAGTGCGATGGAGCCGGCCCAATGGGGCGTCGAGCGCAAGGCGGACGCGGCGGCGATCGACGCGGCGCTCGAGACGGTGGCCAGTGTGCGGCTGGTCGACGAGGTGATCGACTATATCGCCGCCCTGATCCGCGGCACGCGCGACGTCGCCGACCTGGAGAGCGGCGCCTCCCCGCGCGCCGGGGCGATGCTCGCCGGCGCCGCGCGCGCCCGGGCGGCGCTCGACGGCCGCGACTTCGTCATCCCCGACGACGTCAAGACGCTCGCGCCGGCCTTGCTGCGCCACCGGCTGATCCTGTCGCCGGCCGCCGAGATCAACGGCCGCGCGGTCGAGGATGTGGTGACCGGAATCATCGAGACGATTGAGGCGCCGCGTTGATCTACCCCACCCGGACGGCGGTGCTTGCGGCCGCGGCGGGCGTGCCCTTCACGCTCGCCGTCGCCGCCGCTTCGCCGGGCCGCTGGATTCTCGGCCTCGCCTGGCCGGTGGCGGTGCTCCTGCTCTTCGTCCTCGACGCGATCGGCGCTGCCTCGCGCGGCGAGGCGACCGTCGAGGCACCGCGTTTCGCTTATGTCGGCGAGACCCGGGACGCGACGGTGACCGTGACGCTGCACGGCGACCATGTGCCGGCCGTCGCGACCGTGGCCGTGTCGGCGACCCCGCTCGTCGCGCTGGAGGATGATGGCCGGCTCTGGGTGGAGCTGGAGAACGGGCGCGGCGCCGCTTTGCTGCCGCTCGCCATGGCGCGGCGCGGCCTCGCCCGGATCGACCGGCTCTGGCTGCGCTGGCGCGGGCCGCTCCGCCTCGCCTGGCGGCAGCGGCAGATCGCGCTCGACATCACCTTCCCGATCCTACCCGACGTCCGCCCCGTCCACGAGCGCGGCGCCCAGATCTTCCAGCGGCACGCGCTGCAGGGCCTGATCGCGCAGATGAACCGCGGCGACGGCTCCGATTTCGACGCGCTCGTCGAATTCCGTTCGGGCATGGACCGGCGGGCGATCGACTGGAAGCAGTCGGCGCGGCACATGAAGCTCCACGCCAAGGAATTCCGCGCCGAGCGCAACAGCCAGATCGTCTTCGCCGTCGATTCCGGACGGCAGATGTCGGAGCCGGTGGCCGGCCTGCCGCGCGTCGACCGCGCCGTCTCGGCAACCCTGCTCGCCGCCTGGGTGGCGCTGAAGCTCGGCGACCGGGTCGCGCTCCACGCCTTCGATTCCCGCCCGCGCATCGCCAGCGGCCTCGTCTCCGGCGCGGCCGCCTTTCCCGAGCTGCAGCACCTCGCCGCCGCCATCGACTATAGCGGCGACGAGACCAACTACACCTTCGCTCTGACCACCCTGGCCGCCCGGCTGACGCGGCGCTCGATGATCGTCCTCTTCACCGAGTTCACCGACCTCACTTCCGCGGATTTCATGGTCCGCGCCGCGCGCAAGATGGTGAAGACGCACCTGCTGCTCGTCGTCGTGCTGCGCGACGAGGAGCTGGAGTCGATCGCCGACCGCGATCCGGAAGATGCGGATGACGTTACCCGCGCCGTCACCGCCGCCGCCTTGCTGCGCGACCGCAAGCTCGCGCTCGCGCGGCTCCAGCATCTCGGCGTCCACGTCATCGAAAGCGAGCATGACAAGGTCGGCGAGCGGCTGGTCGCGGGCTATATCGACCTCAAGCGGAGGAACCTGCTGTGAGCGCCGAGGCGTCCGCCTTCGTCGAATCGCGGCCGGCCCTGGTCAACGCGACCCGCTTCCGGGCCGCGCACCAGGCGGATTGGGAGCGGCTCGATTATCTGCTGAAGCGGATGGAGAAACGCTCGATCCGCGTCCTTTCGGACGAGGACATTCTTGCCCTTCCGCTCCTCTACCGCACCACCCTCTCGTCGCTGTCGGTGGCGCGCGATACGTCGCTGGATCGGGGACTGATCGCCTATCTGGAGCAGCTCTGCACCCGCGCCTATTTCCAGATTTATGGGGTCCAGACCTCGCCGTGGAAGCAGCTCCTCCATTTCTTCGTGCGGGGCTGGCCGGAGGCGGTGCAGGCGATCTGGCGCGAAACTTTGGTCTGCGTGCTGCTGACAATCATTTCGGCCGTGGTCGCCTTCCTGCTGGTGCGCGGCGACCC
Organism: Allosphingosinicella sp.; assembly: GCA_036269695.1. Taxonomy (GTDB): domain Bacteria; phylum Pseudomonadota; class Alphaproteobacteria; order Sphingomonadales; family Sphingomonadaceae; genus Allosphingosinicella. Next base: position 156,127 of record DATBDY010000024.1, read on the forward strand.
TTCCTGGTTTTTCGGCATCATCCCCGAAGCGCTCGCGGAAGGCCGCGGTCCATCCGCAACGGCCAACGATCTGCGCCAGACGCTCTACGCAAAGCCCGAAGGGAAAGATGAGGGCGTGCTGGCGATCATGGCGACCGCTCTCTTCACCCACAATGCGCAGGTCGCGATCTTCTCCTTCGCGCTTGGCTTCGCCTTCTGCGTCCCCACCATCCTGCTCATCGCTTACAACGGCCTGATGCTCGGCGCCTTCCTTGCCGTGTTCGCGGCCAAGGGCCTGTTCTGGAACATGGCCGGCTGGCTGTCGATCCACGGGACGACCGAGCTGTTCGCGATCAACATTTCCGGCGCGGCGGGCCTCAGGATCGGGACGGCCATCGCCTTTCCCGGCCGCTGGTCCCGCACCGACTCGGCGGTGCGGGCAGGGCGAACGGCGGCGCTCGCCATGGCCGGGGCGGTGATCATGCTCATCGTCGCCGGACTGCTCGAAGGAATCGGCCGGCAGACGATCACCGACGACACCACCCGCTTCCTGATCGGCGGCGTCATGCTCGCGGGCTGGCTCCTCTATTTCTACCTGCCGCGGCGGCGGGAAGCCTGATGCGCTTCCCCTTCCGCCGCAATCGCGAGAAAGCCCCCCGCTCGATGCGGCGGAGCTTCGTCACGCCGGAGGGGGTCGATCTCCAGCTCGAGCTCGGCTCGGCCGGTACGCGCGCCGCGGCCTTCCTGCTCGATGCCTTCTTCATCGTCATGATCCTGATCGCGGTGACGATCGTCGTCGCGCTGCTGGCAATCGCGGCCAAATCCGGACTGATGCTCATCCTCTGGCTGCTCGGCTTTTTCGTGCTTCGCTTCGGCTGGTTCGCTTTGTTCGAGATGGGCGGGCGCGGGGCGACTCCCGGCAAGCGGCTGCTCGGGCTGCGCGTGGTGGCGCGCGACGGAGCGCGGCTGACCGGCGGCGCGGTGATCGCCCGCAACGCGATGCGCGAGATCGAGGTGTTCCTGCCGCTCTCCTTCCTCGGCGCGCAGGCGGCCGAGGGCGCCGCCGATGCCTTCCTCATCCTGTTCGCTTTGATCTGGAGCGGCATCTTCCTCTTCTTCCCGCTGTTCAACCGCGACCGGCTGCGGCTCGGCGATCTCGTCGCCGGCACCTGGGTCGTCCGCTCCGTGGGCGGGAAGCTGGGCGCCGACCTCGCAATCTCGCACGCGCCGGCGCGGCGCAGCTTCAGCCCGGCGGCGCTCAACCTCTACGGCGTCTACGAGCTGCAGACGCTGGAGGACGTGCTTCGCAACGGCCGCGGCGATGCCATTTCGATCGTCGCCCGCACGATCCGCCACAAGGCGGGGATCGACGACGACGGCGACGATTACGGCTTCCTCTCCGATTATTACGCCGCCCTCTGCGCCCGCCTCGAAGGCGGGCTGATGCTCGGCCGCCGCCGCGAGAACAAGTATGAGGAGGCGCTGTCGCGCTGACGAGAGGTTACCAGACGCCCACGGCCTTCCGCACCTCCCGCATCGTCGCTTCCGCGCGGTCGGCGGCGGCTTCGGCGGAGCGGGTGAGGAAGCGGATCAGGCCAGCTTCGTCGTCGCGGACCTCGTGGAAGCGGCGCTGGATCGGCTCGAGCCCGGCGATCACCGCCTCGGCGACGCCGGTCTTGAGCGCACCGTAACCCGAGCCGTCGAAGCGCTTCAGCGTCTCGTCCCAGCTGCCCCCGGCAAAGGCATGGTAGATGGTGAGGAGGTTGCGCACCCCCGGCGACAGGTCGGCCGCGTCGACGGCGGTGCGGGAATCGGTCTTCGCCGATTTCAGCTTCTTCAGGATCACATTGGGCGCATCGAGCACGCCGATCGCATGGTTCGGCCTGGAGGCGCTCTTCGACATCTTCGCTTCGGGATCGTCGAGGCCCATGATCCGCGCGCCGACCTCGCGAACCATGATCTCGGGCCGGGTGAAATGGTAGCCGAACAGGCCCTCGAAACGCTCGGCGATGTCCTGCGTGATCTCGATATGCTGCCTCTGGTCCTCGCCCACCGGCACGAAATGCGTGTGGTAGAGGAGGATGTCGGCCGCCTGCAGGACCGGATAGGTGTAGAGGCCGACGCCAACCGTCTCGCGCCCTTCCGACTTGGACTTGAACTGGGTCATCCGGTTCATCCAGCCCATCGGCGTGACGCATTCCAGGATCCAGGCGAGCTCGGAATGCTGGCGCACCTGGCTCTGGACGAAGACCAGCGACTTCTCCGGATCGATGCCGCAGGCAAGATAGAGCGCGGCGACGTCGAGCGAATTGGCGCGCAGCCGCTCCGCCTTGATCTCCTCGGGGATGGTGAGAGCGTGGAGATCGACGATGCAGAAGATGTTGTCGTGCTTGTCCTGCTCCTTCACCCAGAGCGAGATCGCACCGATCAGATTGCCGATGTGAAGGTCGCCGGTCGGCTGGATGCCGGAAAAGACCGTCTTCTTTGGCGTGCTGTCGGCCAAGGTTCGTCGCTCCTGAGGAAGGGAAGACGCGCCGTAACCGACCGCGCGGCGTCAGGGCAAGCCGCGGCTCAGCCGATGCGGGCGAGGAGGCGGTCGATGCCGGCGACGGCCTCCGGCTCCTCCAGCGTCGGCGCATGGCCGACCTGGGGCACGATGGCCACGTCCAAATCCGGCATCTCGGTCTGCATCTTCTCGACCGCGGAGTCGGAGAGCAGGTCCGAGAGGGCACCGTGGACGAGCAGGGTTGGGAGTCCGGCCAGCGCGCGGAACATCGGCCAGAGGTCGACGTCCGGCGCCGGCCGCCGGATCGGCTCGGCAATGCCCATGTCGTAGTCGAGAACGACGCGTCCCTCGGCCGTCAGCCGACAGCAGCGCTTGGCGAAGACGAGCCATTGGTCGAGAGTCCAATCCGGATAGCGTTCCTTCTGTGCTTCGCAGAGGGCGCGGGCGGCGTGGAGCCAGGTCGGCCAGGCCTGCGGCCGGCCGATATAGGAGCGGATGTGGTCGAGCCCCTTCGTCTCCAGCTCCGGCCCGACGTCGTTGAGCAGCACTCCGGCCAGCCGGGCGCGGTCGGTCATCGCGATCAGCATCGCGATGAGCCCGCCCAGCGAGGTGCCGAAGACGACGAAGCGCGGCAGCCCAAGCGCCAGCGTCAGCGCCGCCACATCCTGCAGGTAGACGGGTGGTACGTAGGTCATCGGGTCTTTGGCATGGGCGCTCTCGCCGCGCCCGCGCAGGTCGACGCAGATCAGCCGCCAGTCGCCGGCGAGCCGGTCGGCGACGTCTTCGAAATCGCGCGCATTGCGGGTGAGGCCGGGGATGCAGAGGATCGGAGGCCGCGCGGGGTCGCCCGCATAGTCGCGATAATGGAGCCGCAACCCGTCCGCGGACATCCACCAGCCGTCGGTCCACTCGGCCATTCATCCCCCCTCTGCGGTGGTGCCCTTCTAGAGGCGCGGCTTGCTTCTCCGCAATGGCGGCGATGCGGATCAGTCCTGCGCCTTGTCCTCGGGCTCGCCGAGCGGACCTTGGGCAGGCGGATAATTCTCGCCCTTCTCGCCCCAGCCTTCGTGCGGGAATTCCGGTTGTGCGGGGCCGACGCCCGGTCCCGGCGCGCCCTCGCGTTTGTGGCCCTGGAGACCGTGATCGCCTGGATTCTCGCCGGTGAACGCGCCGACGCCCGAGCCGCCGCGATCCCGGTCCGGAGTCCACGGCTCCCAGCCCTCCTTCCGATCGTCCGCCATCGTCCGTCTCCTTCGCTTGCTCAAAGCGGCCGGCGGGCGGCGAGGTTCCGCTGGCGGAACCGGTGCGCGGCGCCCAAGGTTGGGCGGAGATGCCGGTCCCGCCTTTGTCCTCCCCTTATCGTCCCGAGACGCCCGTCCTGGAGCTCGGCAATGCCTTTTACGACCCCGTCGAGCCGGCCGACTTCCCGCAGACCATTGTGCGCTTCCGCAACGACCGCCGGGCGGAGGCGGTCGGCCTGGCGACCCTCGATGACGAGCAATGGATCCGCCATTTCGGACGCTTCGATCCGCTGCCGGACAATCTCACCCAGCCGCTGGCACTGCGTTACCACGGCCACCAGTTCCGCGTATACAATCCGGACATCGGCGACGGGCGCGGCTTCCTGTTCGCCCAGCTGCGCGACGGGGCGGACCGGCTGCTCGACCTCGGCACCAAGGGCTCGGGCCAGACCCCCTATAGTCGCTTCGGCGACGGACGGCTGACGCTGAAGGGCGGCGTGCGCGAGGTGCTCGCGACCGAGATGCTCGAAGCGCTGGGCGTCGAGACGTCGAAGAGCTTCTCGCTGATCGAGACCGGCGAGGCGCTGGAGCGGAACGACGAGCCCTCCCCCACACGCGCCTCGGTGCTGGTCCGCCTCCAGCACAGCCACATCCGCATCGGCACCTTCCAGCGCCTTGCTTATTTCCAGCTGGGCGACGAGATGCGGCGCCTCACCGATTACTGCCTGCGCCTCTATTATGGCGAGGAGGCCGGGGACGATGCACCGGGCCGGCTGCTCGCCCACGTCGCGCGCGAGGCGGCGCGGCTTGCGGCCTCCTACATCGCCGCGGGCTTCGTCCATGGCGTGCTCAACAGCGACAATATCGCGATCACCGCCCAGAGCTTCGATTACGGTCCGTGGCGCTTCACCCCTTATTGGGACGGCGCCTTCACCGCGGCCTATTTCGATCATGCCGGCCTCTATGCCTTCGGCCGTCAGCCGGAGGCGATCCACTGGGATGTCGTCCAGCTTGCCGCCTCGCTTCGCACCATCGCCGAAGCGGACGCGCTGATGCCGGCGCTCGAAGCCTTTCCCGCGGAGTTCCGGAATCAGCTCGCGACGGCGATCCTGGGCCGGCTGGGCGTTCGCCCGAGCGGCGATGCGGCAAAGGATGCCGACCTGCTCGTCGCGCTGGAGACGGCGCTGGCGGCGAAGACGGTGGAGATCGACCGCTTCTTCTTCGACTGGCGCGGCGGCCGCCGCCGCGGCCCCTCGCCGGCCGACGAGGCCTATGCCGCCGAGCCCTTCGCCGCCTTCCGCGCCGCTGTCGAAGCCTATGCTCCCGTCGACGGCGCGACCGCCCATTCCTACTGGTCCGACGAGGCGCCCTGCTCGATGCATATCGACGAGGTGGAGGCGATCTGGAGCCGGATCGACGAGGCCGACGACTGGTCGATGTTCCAGAACAAGATCGAGTCCGTCCGCCGAATGGGCGAAGCGATGCAGCCCCCCGCTTGACCGCGGAGGACAAACATGGTGGTTCAGCCGCAATGGCGACCCTGAATTCGACGGAACCGGCGACCGGCGACATTTTGTGGACGGGCGAGACGGGCGACGTCGACGCCGAGGTCGCCCGCGCCCGCGCCGCCTGGGCCGGCTGGGCGGCCCGGCCACTCGCCGTCCGCGTCGAGACGCTTCGCCGCTTCGCCAACGTCGTCCGCGGCAAGAAGGACGAGCTGGCCGACCTCATCGCCCGCGAGACCGGCAAGCCGCTCTGGGAAACCGCGACCGAGGTCGACGCCGTCGTCAACAAGGTCGATATTTCGGTCACCGCCTATTCGGAACGCACCTCGCAGCGCCGGCTCGAAGGGGCCTTGGGCGCCCGCGTCGCCGTCCGCCACAAGCCGCACGGCGTGCTCGCCGTGCTCGGCCCCTACAATTTTCCCGCGCACCTGCCGAACGGCCACATCGTCCCGGCCCTGCTCGCCGGCAATGCGGTGGTGTTCAAGCCGTCGGAGAAGACCCCGGCGGTCGGCGAGTTCCTGGTCCGCCAGTTCCACGAGGCCGGCGTGCCCGAGGACGTACTGTGCTGCGTCCAGGGCGGACCCGAAATCGGCCGCGCCCTGGCGGGCCATGCCGGGATCGACGGCCTGCTCTTCACCGGCTCGGCCCGCGCCGGCCTCGCCCTTCACCGGCAGTTCGGCGAGATTCCGCAGAAGATCCTCGCTTTGGAGATGGGCGGCAACAATCCGCTCGTCGTGTGGGATGCGGTCGACATCCATTCCGCCGCGGCGCTCGTCGTCCAGTCGGCCTTCCTCAGCGCCGGCCAGCGCTGCACCGCCGCCCGCCGTCTGATCGTCAAGGACGGCCAGCACGAGGCATTGATCGAGACGGTCTGCAAGCTTGCCGACCGCATCATCGTCGATCATCCCCACGCCAATCCGCCGCCCTATATGGGCCCGGTGATCGACAATGCCGCCGCCGACCAGCTGCAGGAGGCGTTCCTCGACCTCATCATCAAGGGCGGGCGGCCCATCAAGCATCTCGACCGCCCGGTCGAGAACAAGCCGTTCCTCACCCCGGCGATCCTCGACGTCACCGCCGTCGAGCAGCGGCCGGACGCGGAGCTGTTCGGCCCGGTGCTGCAGGTGATCCGGGTGCCCGATTTCGACGCCGCCCTCGCCGAGGCGAACGCCACCCGCTACGGCCTCTCGGCATCGCTCGTCGGCGGCACCCCGCAACTCTACGACCGTTTCTGGGCGAACATTCGCGCCGGCATCATCAACTGGAACAAGCCGACCAACGGCGCCCCCTCCAACGCGCCGTTCGGCGGCATCGGCCTCTCCGGCAATCACCGGCCGAGCGCTTATTACGCCGCCGATTATTGCGCCTATCCGGTCACCTCGTCGGAGACCGAACAGGCGCGCGCCTCGATCGGCCTCGGTCTCAGGGACCCCAGCGCCGCGAACAATCTCGAGGGCTGACATGGTCGCTGCTCCCCGGCGAAGGCCGGGGCCCAGCGGCGCTGTCTGTTGGGCTGGACCCCGGCCTTCGCCGGGGAGCGCGCTGGTTTTCGGTCGCCCGCGCGCTACATGGAAAGCATGAAGCCGCTCGACGAAACCCATCTCGCGATCTTCCGCCGCCACATGGTCGAGATCGTCGACATGCATTTCGACCTGGCGAGCGAGGAGCTCGGCAAGGACGCGCCCGACCCGCGGCTGCGCCAGGCTTTGCTCGACGTCCCGCGCCACCTGTTCGTGCCGCCACAGCTCGTTCTTGCCGCCTATCAGGACACGCCGCTGCCGATCGGCTTCGACAAGACCGTGTCGCAGCCCTTCATCGGCGCGCTGATGATTGACCTGCTCGACCTGGAGCCCGGCGAGACGGTGCTCGAAATCGGGACCGGCTTCGGCTATCAGGCGGCGTTGATGGCGATGCTCGGCGCCGAGGTCTACAGCGTCGAGATCGTCGAGGAGTTCGCGGCCGAAGCCCGCCAGCGCCTCGCCGCCTTCGGCTACGACCATGTCTCGATCCGTGAGGGCGACGGGTCGCGCGGCTGGTCCGATCATGCGCCGTTCGACAAGATCCTCGTCACCGCCGCCGCCCCCGCGCCGCCGCCGGCGCTGACCGAGCAGCTCCGCCCCGGCGGCCGCCTCGTCATGCCGCTCGGCGGCAAGGACGTTCAGCAATTGAGCGTGGTGGAGAAAAGGCTCGATTCGAGCCTCGACACGCGGGAGATCATGGCGGTGCGCTTCACCCAGCTGGAGACGGTGATCTGATTCAGCCGCCGCCGGCGCGTTGGGCGACGAAGAACAGGCCGGCGATCCCGACCAGATAGAGGATGAGCACGGCGAGCGAGTCGACGCCCATTCGGAGGACCCGACCCCGGGGCCGGAAGATCAGGCCCGCAATGTAGACGCAGGTGAGCAGGATGCCGAGTGCGGCGAGATAGATGTCGGTGGCCTGGGCATGGGGCAGGACCGCCTTTCCCGAGATCAGGGTCGCGAGCAGGAAGAGGACCGGCAGGAAGGCGTTGCCGCCGAAAATGTCGCTGATCGCGAGCTGATAATCCTTGAGCTTGACGGAGGCGAGGCCTGTCGAGAGCTCAGGAAGAGCGGTGGCGGCTGCGAGGATGGTGGCGCCAAACAGGACGCCGCTCATGCCAATATGTTTGGCGAGCGTGCTGCCGCTCTCCTCGATGGTGACACCGGCGGCGAGGGTCGCCACCGAGCCGATCGCGAACAAAGCCACCGCGATCGCCGTCTTCTGCGCCTGCTGCTCGCTTTTCTTTTTCGAATGACCTTTCGGCTTCTCCTGGGCATCCGCCGGCTTGTGCCAGGGAAGGCCGCGATTGGCGCGGGCGATCAGCCAGAGGCCACCGGCCCAGAACAAGGCGATGAGGATCGAATCCGGGGTCATGCGCAACGCGATCAACGAGGCCGGAAGCTGGGTCGCGGCGATGGCGACGATGAGCACGGTGATGACGAGCAATCCCTCGATGACGAGAGTGAGGCTGGCCGCGCGGTAGGTGAGCGGCCGTTCGTCCTTCATCAAAGCGTCTAGAATGACCAGGACGACGGTCTGGATGGCGATGCCGCCGAGGATGTTGCCGACGGCAACGCCGAGATCGCCGTGGAAGGCGGCACTGGCGGTGATCGCGATCTCAGGCAGGTTGGTGGCGACGGCGAGCAGGATCGCGCCGCCAAGCGCCTCCCCGAAGCCGAAGCGGGCGGAAAGAATGTCCGTCGTGTCCGAAAGCTTGACGCCGGCGACCCAGATCACCGCGGCCGAGGCGAGGAAGATCGCGACCAACAGCGGAACGGGAAGGCCGTCGAACATCGTTTCCCCCCTCGCGCGGACCTGGGCTACACTTTCGCCGCCGCAGCCCTTATGTGGCGGTCCTCACCAGAAACCAAGCAGCAGCACGCCGGCCGAACGCCCGGCCGGAGAAAGACATGAGCGACGCGGCGCGGGCCCTCAAGCCCGAGAGCGATGTGTTGGAGCGGCGGACCTTCGCGATCATCTCGCATCCGGACGCCGGCAAGACGACGCTGACCGAGAAATTGCTCTACGCCGCCGGCGCGATCCACGAGGCGGGCGAGGTGCGCGCCCGCGGCGACCGCCGCCGCGCCCGCTCGGACTGGATGGCGATCGAGCAGCAGCGCGGCATCTCGGTCACCTCCTCGGTGATGACGTTCGAGAAGGACGGCCTGCTCTTCAACCTGCTCGACACGCCGGGCCACCAGGATTTCTCCGAGGACACCTACCGGACGCTGACC
>DATBDY010000040.1:0-55771 GCA_036269695.1 Allosphingosinicella sp.
GCTCCGCACGCCGAATTTCGGCCGCAAGAGCCTCAACGAGATCAAGGAAGTGCTGTCGTCCATGGGCCTCCGCCTCGGCATGGACATCCCCGGCTGGCCGCCGGAGAATATCGAGGAAATGGCGAAGAAGCTCGAGCAGGAATTGCTGGGTTAAGCGCCTCCTTAACGACCACATGAAAGGCCGCTCCGCGAGGGGCGGCCTTTTCTTTTTCCGGGGCTGCTCCGTTGGGCTCCGCGGCGGGTGGATGGTCCCCCGAATTCCGTTAGATTGAGCCGATGCGCGCGCCGGTCATCCTCATCGTTCTACCGCTCTTGCTGATCGCGGCCGCGCGGCCGGGCCATGATCTTTCGAGCCGCGCGAAGGCCAATCTGGCGGCACTCGTGTCCGCCGCCGATTATCCGGATGCCGCGATCCGCGCGGGGGTGCAGGGACGGGTCGCATTCGCCCTCGACGTCTCGGCGGAGGGGCGAGTCACCGCCTGCGCGATCGAAACGTCGAGCGGGTCGCCTTTGCTCGACGAGACGACCTGCAGCATCATGATCTACCGCGCCCAATTCGCTCCCGCGCGCGACCGTCGGGGCCAGCCTGCGACCGACAGGATTCGCTCCGCCGTCCGCTGGGTCTTGCCCAAGGCCGAAGAGGCGACCGGTCTTGCGAGCCGCGCGAAGGCCAATCTGGCGGCGCTTGTCTCCGATGCCGATTATCCGGACGAGGCGATCCGCGCGGGCGCCCAGGGAACGGTCCGGTTCGCCCTCGAGGTCGCAGCGGACGGACACGTCACCGGCTGTACAGTCGAAATGTCGAGCGGGTCCCCGGTGCTCGACCAGGCGACCTGCCAGATCATGACCGCCCGCGCTCAATTCACTCCCGCCCACGATAGCAGGGACCAGCCGACGGCGGACACGGTTCGCGCCGCAATCCGCTGGGTCTTGCCGCAGCCCGAGGAGCCGGCCGACAACGAGGCGGATCCGCCGGATCCGCCGTCACCGTAGGGGCCGGGCCGCCCGGCTTTTCAGCAGCTCCAACCTCGCGCAGGCGGCGGGGCCCCGACAAAAGAAAAGGCCCCCCGTTTCCGGAGGGCCTTCTCGTTTCGTGGGTTAAGCCTCAGGCCTGTTCGGGCTGGCCCTGCTCGCCTTCCGGCTCGGGGGCCTTCTTGGCCTTTTTCTTCGGCGTCTTGGGCGGGGCGGAGACGATCTCGAACGAGGGCGCATTGTCCTTGATCGTGACCTTGACCTCGCCGCCGTGGATGAGCTTGCCGAACAGCAATTCCTCGGCCAGCGGCTGCTTGATCTTCTCCTGGACGAGCCGGCCCATCGGCCGCGCGCCGTAGAGCTTGTCGTAGCCGCGGGCGGTCAGCCACTTCCGCGCCTCCTCGTCGAGGTCGATATGGACGTTGCGGTCGGCAAGCTGCAGCTCGAGCTGCAGGATGAACTTGTCGACCACCCGGGCCACGACCTCGGTCGGCAGGTAGGAGAAGGGCACGATCGCATCCAGCCGGTTGCGGAATTCCGGCGTGAACATCCGCTTGATCGCTTCCTCGTCCTCGCCCTCGCGGGTGTTGCTGCCGAAGCCGACGCCCTCGCGCGCCATGTCGGACGCGCCCGCGTTGGTGGTCATGATCAGGATGACGTTGCGGAAATCGACCGTCTTGCCGTGATGGTCGGTCAGCCGCCCATTATCCATGATCTGGAGGAGGATGTTGAACAGGTCCGGATGGGCCTTCTCGATCTCGTCGAGCAGCAGCACGCAATGCGGGTGCTGGTCGATCGCGTCGGTCAGCAGGCCGCCCTGGTCGTAGCCGACATAGCCCGGAGGCGCGCCGATCAGCCGACTGACCGAGTGACGCTCCATATATTCGGACATGTCGAACCGCTGCAGCGGAATGCCCATGATCGAGGCGAGCTGGCGCGCCACCTCGGTCTTGCCGACGCCGGTCGGGCCGGAGAAGAGATAATTGCCGATCGGCTTGTCGGGATCGCGCAGGCCGGCGCGGCTGAGCTTGATCGCCGACGAGAGGACCCCGATCGCCTTGTCCTGGCCGAACACGACCCGCTTCAGGTCGCGGTCGAGATGCTCGAGCGTCTTCTTGTCGTCGGCCGACACACTCTTCGCCGGGATCCGCGCCATGGTCGAGATGACGGCCTCGATCTCCTTGGTCGTGATCGTCTTCTTGCGCTTGTTGGGCGGCACCAGCATCTGCATCGCGCCGACCTCGTCGATCACGTCGATCGCCTTGTCCGGCAGCTTGCGGTCGTTGATGTAGCGGGCCGAAAGCTCGACCGCCGCCTTGATCGCGTCGGGCGTGTACTTGACGTGGTGATGCTCCTCGAACGACGGCCGCAGGCCCGCGAGGATCTTCACGCTGTCCTCGATCGTGGGCTCGTTGACGTCGATCTTCTGGAAGCGCCGGAGCAGCGCCCGGTCCTTCTCGAAATGGTTGCGGAACTCCTTGTAGGTGGTCGAGCCGATGCAGCGGATCGTCCCGCCCGAAAGGGCCGGCTTCAGCAGGTTCGAGGCGTCCATCGCGCCGCCCGAGGTGGCGCCGGCGCCGATCACCGTGTGGATCTCGTCGATGAAGAGGACCGCGTGCGGCATCTTCTCGAGCTCGTTGACGACCGCCTTCAGCCGCTCCTCGAAGTCGCCGCGATAGCGGGTGCCGGCGAGCAGGGCGCCCATGTCGAGCGCGTAGATCACCGCTTCCTTGAGCACGTCGGGGACGTCGCCCTCGATGATCTTGCGGGCGAGGCCCTCGGCGATCGCGGTTTTGCCGACGCCGGGATCGCCCACATAGAGCGGGTTGTTCTTCGAGCGGCGGCAGAGGATCTGGATGGTCCGGTCGACCTCGGGCCCGCGGCCGATCAAAGGATCGACGCGGCCGTTCTTCGCCTTCTCGTTCAAATTGACCGTGAACTGCTTGAGGGCGGATTCGTTCTTCTTCTTGCCTTCGTCCTGCTTGACCTCCTCGGCCCCTTTGACCTCGGTCGGTTCGGACGCGGTTTCGCCCTTGCCGACGCCGTGGCTGATATAGCTGACGGCGTCGAGGCGGCTCATGTCCTGCTGCTGCAGGAAATAGACGGCATAGCTCTCGCGCTCCGAGAAGAGGGCGACGAGCACGTTGGCGCCGGTCACCTCGTCGCGGCCCGAGGACTGGACGTGGAGGATGGCGCGCTGGACGACGCGCTGGAAGCCGCTGGTCGGCGACGGATCGGTCTGGCCGTCGACCTTCAGGGCTTCGAGCTCATTGTCGAGATAGGCGCGCACCGCCTCGCGCAATTCCGTGAGGTCGACGCCGCAGGCGGTCATCACCTTGGAGGCATGGGCGTCTTCGGTGAGGGCGAGCAGCAGATGCTCGAGCGTTGCATATTCGTGGCGGCGCCCACTCGCTTCGGCGAGCGCCGTGTGAAGCGTTTGTTCCAATTCGCGGGCAAAAGACGGCAATTCAACTTACTCCTGACGAGCCCGCGAACATCACGGACTGCTTGGTCCCAATGTCGGGTGTCGCGCGCCCGGCATCAAGCACGTCCTCCAGAAAGCCGGGGAAAAGCCCGAAGGTTCCCCGGCTTTCGTCATTTCTTGAATAAGGCTTCGGCGCTTGCGCGATGGTTAACCGCGGCAATCATTTTTGCACGGACCCGTTCGATCTCGCCTTCGAGGGTGCGGATCCGCTCCTCCAGCTCCTCGACCGACAGCGGATCGAGGTCCTGCTTGACGAGCGACGTCAGCGGGTCGTCCGGCTTGCTCGGGAAGAGCTCTTCGAGGTCCATGAGGGGAGAATCGACCGAAGCGGCGGCTCCTGTCAACAAAATCGGGCTTGCGCGTCCGCGGTTTCGGCGCAGAGCGTGACCGGATGAGCACGCTTCCGCCAGAGCTCCCCGCCACGATGATCGCGATCGATCCTGCCCAGCCCGGCGGGCCGGAGGTGCTCCAGCCGGTCGAGCGGCCGGTGCCGCAGCCCGGGCCGGGCGAGGTGCTGATCCGGGTCGGGGCGGCGGGCGTGAACCGGCCCGACGTGATGCAGCGGCGCGGCCTCTACCCGCCGCCGCCCGGTGCGCCGTCGATCCTCGGCCTGGAAGTGGCCGGGGAGGTCGTTGCCCTGGGCGACGGCGTGCAGTCGTGGCGGCTCGGCGATCGCGTTTGTGCGCTGGTGGCCGGCGGCGGCTATGCCGAATATTGCGTCGCGCCCGCGGGCCAATGCCTGCCCGTGCCGGTTTCGCTTTCCATGGTCGAGGGAGCGGCGCTGCCCGAGACCTTCTTCACCGTCTGGACCAACCTGTTCCAGCGCGGCGCCGCCAGGCCCGGCGACACAATCCTGGTCCACGGCGGCACCAGCGGCATCGGCACAACCGCCATCCTGCTCGGCAAGGTCTTCGGCCTTACCCTGATCGTCACCGCCGGCTCCCCCGAAAAATGCGCCCGCGCCCGCGAGCTCGGCGCTGCCCATGCGATCGACTATCGGAACGAGGATTTCGTGGCGCGGGTGAAGGAGATCACCGGCGGCCGCGGCGTCGACGTGGTGCTCGACATGATCGGCGGCGACTATCTGCCGCGCAACCTCGCCTGCCTCGCCGAGGAGGGGCGGCACGTCTCGATCGCCGTCCAGCGCGGCCCCAAGGCGGAGGTGCCGATCTTCGACATCATGCGGCGGCGGCTCACCCTCACCGGCTCCACCCTCCGCGCCCTCTCCGCCGAGTTCAAGGCCTCCGTCGCCGCCGAGCTCCGCCGCGACGTCTGGCCTGCCTTGGAAGCGGGCGAGATCCGGCCGGTGATCGACAGCACCTATCCCCTCGCCGCCGCCGCCGACGCCCACCGCCGGATGGATTCGAGCGAGCATGTGGGGAAGATCGTGCTGATGGTCGAATAAGCCGTCATTCCCGCGAAAGCGGGAATCCAGTCGTGTGCGAGAAGGCGATCAAGAAATGGAGCCGCGCATGGAAGCTGACTTTGATCGAGCGGGCCAATCTTGATTGGGAGGATCTCTACGAGCACCTCATTGGGTGACGAGTCAGCACTGGATTCCCGCTTTCGCGGGAATGACGGAGATGCTTTCGCGGGAATGACGGAGATGCTCGAACATAAGTGAGCCTGATCAACCTGCTCCTCATTTTTGTTTGACCGGCGTCCGCTCCATCGCGACGACGGCCCAAAGGAAGAAGAGAATGGCTCCGCTGGTCCTTCACGAATTTGCCGCGTCGGGGAATTGCTACAAGATCCGGCTGACCGCCGCCCTGCTCGGCCTCCCCCTCGAGCGGCGCGAATATGACATCTTGAAGGGCGAGACGCGGACGCCGGAATTCCTCGCCAATATCAACGCCAACGGCCGCATCCCCGTGCTGCAGGTGGGTGAGCGCTTCATTCCGGAGAGCAATGCCGCCTGCTTCTATCTCGGTGACGGGACGCGGCTGGTGCCGGAGGATCGCTTCGAGCGCGCGGACATGCTGCGCTGGATGTTCTTCGAGCAATATAATCACGAGCCGAACGTCGCGACCCTGCGCTTCTGGATCACCGAGCTTGGCGAGGACAATCTGAACGAACTCCAGCGCGCCCAGATTCCCGGCAAGCGCGCGGCGGGCGACGCGGCGCTGAAGCTGATGAATGAGCATCTCGCCCGCCATTCCTTCTTCGTCGGCGGCGCCCTCAGCCTCGCCGACATCGCCCTCTACGCCTACACCCATGTCGCGGAGGATGGCGGCTTCGACCTCTCCGCTTACCCGGCCGTCTCGGCGTGGCTGGAGCGCGTCGCGGCGGAGCCGGGCTATGTCCCGATGAGCGCCTGAGATCCGGCCGCCCCGGGGCCGACTCCGGGCTTGCGTCCGTTTCGCCGCCGCCCTACATCCCCGCCAACGTCCGGCCGCTCCGCGAAGGGGCGGCCCTTATTGTTTCGGATACCGGAGATTCGCAGTGGCCCAGCCGCTCATGCCCCATGCGACCGCCTCGTGGCTGGTCGACAACACCTCGCTCACCTTCGAGCAGATCGCCGATTTCTGCGGCCTTCACATCCTCGAAGTGCAGGCGATCGCCGACGACACGGCCGCGACCAAGCTCACCGGCCGCGATCCCATCCGTGCCGGCGAGCTGACCCAGGAAGAGATCGAAAAGGGGCAGGCAGATCCGTCCTACCGCCTCCACATGCACAAGGAGCCGGACCAGACCCGGCGCACCAAGGGCCCGCGCTACACGCCGGTCTCCAAGCGGCAGGACAAGCCGGACGGCATCGCCTGGATCATCCGCAACCACCCGGAGATTTCGGACGGGGCGATCGGCAAGCTGATTGGCACCACCCGCTCGACCATCGCCGCGATCCGCGACCGCACCCATTGGAACATCGCCAACATCCAGCCCAAGGACCCGGTCACGCTCGGCCTCTGCTCCCAGCGCGAGCTCGACGCGCTCGTCGCCAAGGCGGCGAAGCAGGCGGGGATCGAAGCGAAAGGGGATACGACGTTTGAGGGCGACCGCGAGGCGCTGATCGAGGAGCTGCGGCGCGAGCGCGAGACGGCCGCCCGCGAGGCCGAGGCCGCCCATGCCGCCGAGCAGGCGGAAGCGGCCCCGACGGGCACCGAGGACATTGACAGCCTCTTCAAGAGCTGAGAGCCCGGGCTCCGCACCCGACGTCTCGCTGACCGACTCCGGCGAGGCCTATAGCCATAAGGGCCTGACCTATCCGCTCGGCCGCCGCGGGCCGGACGAGGGCGAGCTGATCCCGCTCGCCGAGGGGGTCGGCTGGGCGCGGCTGCCGATGCCGGGCTCGCTCAAGCATATCAACGTGTGGGTGCTGGAGGATTGCGGCGGGATCGCGCTCGTCGACACCGGCATCGACCTGCCGGCCTCTCGCACGGGATGGGAGGCATTGTTCGCCGGGCCGCTCGCCGGCCGCCGCGTCACCCGGATCATCTGCACGCACTTCCATCCGGACCATATCGGCCTCGCCGGCTGGCTGACCGAGCGGTTCGGCGTGCCGCTCTGGATGACCCGCGACGAATGGCTGTTCGCGCGCCTGCTGACCTCCGACGTGCGCGACGCGCCGCCGCGCGTGGCGATCGGCTATTGGCGCGCCGCCGGCTGGAGCGAGGAAAGGATCGAGGCGGAGACGGCGAAGGGCTGGGGCCGCTTCGCTTCGGTGGTGACGCCGGTGCCGGTGAGCTTCGTCCGCATCCAGGACGGTGACGTGCTGCGGATCGGGACGCGAGACTGGCGAGTGGTGGTCGGCAGCGGCCATTGCCCGGAACATGCCTGCCTCGTGGACGAAGCGGGCGGGCTGATGATCGCCGGCGACCAGGTGCTGCCGCGGATCACCTCCAACGTCTCGCTCAGCCTCAGCGAGCCCGAGGCGGACCCGCTCGGCGACTGGCTCGCCTCGATCGAAAAGCTGCTGCGGCTCCCGGAAGACCTGCTCGTCCTCCCCTCCCACGGCGAGCCGTTCACCGGCCTCCACGCCCGCCTCGACGCGCTTGCCGAGGGCCATCGCGGCCGCCTCGACGCGCTCCACGCCCACCTGGCCGAGCCGCGGCGGGCGGTCGACTGCTTCCCGATCCTGTTCGGCCGCGCGGTCGACGACAATGTCCTCGGCCTCGCCACCGGCGAAGCCTTCGCCCATCTGCGCCGGCTGGAGGTGGAGGGCCGCGCCGGGCGTGAGGTGCGCGACGGCGTCCATTGGTATCGGGCCTGCTGATCGGAGCGAACCGGGCCTGGTGCGGCCGCCCTGGTTCGGGCGATTTGCATAATCGAATTCGATCGTTATGCCTTGAACTTCACAAGGGGGGACATCATGCCGAAGATCGCCTTGAGGCCGTTGGGCGCGGCGGCCTGCGCGTTGCTCCTGTCCGGTTGCGGAGGGGCTTCCAACCCCTTGATCGGCAGCTGGCAGGTGACCGCCGAATCCGCCGCGGACAATTGCTCGATCGACCATCTGACTTTCACGGCGTCGAACGTGGTTCAACATACGCGAGCGATCGCCGGCTATAAGCCTTATGAGACAACGGGCGCCGTCACCTATTCGCAGGAAGGGCAACGCGTCACCGTGCTCGGCGTCGGCGCCTTCTCCAGCTCGGACACCTATACGGTCGACGATGCCAACCACATCACCGACGGCAACAACACCTGTCGCTATCAACGCGAGGGATGATTCCGGAAGCGTAAGAGCCGCCTCGTCCGCTCGGCTAAAAAAGGCTTCGCGCTGGCGCGAACCGAAGACCGGGCCGAGCACGCGGAGAAGACGGCGTCACTCATAGCGCGCTTCGGCTTGACCCTGCCGACGCCGGGGATCAATGCTCCCGCCATGCCCGATCCGAGCGATACGATTTCCGAGCTGAGCTTCGAGGCCGCTTTGAAGCGGCTGGAGGAGATCGTGCGCCGGCTGGAAAGTGGCGACGCGTCGCTCGACGAGTCGATCGAGCTCTATGGGGAGGGCGATCGCCTCCGCCAGCAATGCGAAGCGCGGCTGCAGGCGGCGCAGGCGCGGATCGAGAAAATCCAGCTCGGCCGCGACGGCCAGCCGGCCGGCACCGTCCCGTTCGACGGCGAGTGAGCCGCCGCGTGGCGGACGCTCCAGCCAGCCTAGCGCCCGCGCTGGAGCGGGTCCGCGCCGAGACCGACGCCCTGCTCGGCGAGCTGCTCGCCGTCCCGGCCGACCCCCGCGCCCGGCTCTACGAGGCGATGCGCTATGCGGCGATCGGCGGCGGCAAAAGGCTGCGGCCTTTGCTCGTGGTCGCGGCCTGCGGCCTGTTCCACACCGACCGCCGGCGTGCGCTGCGCGTCGGCGCGGCGGTCGAATGCATCCACGTCTATTCGCTGATCCACGACGATTTGCCAGCGATGGACGACGACGACCTCCGCCGCGGCAAGCCCACCCTGCACCGGGCCTATGACGAGGCGACGGCGATCCTCGCCGGCGATTCGCTCCACGCTTTGGCCTTCGAGATCCTCGCCGACGAGGCGACGCACGAGGACCCGTTCGTCCGCGCCGAGCTGGTCGCCGAGCTCGCCGCCGCGGCCGGACCCTCGGGCATGGCGGGCGGGCAGATGATGGACCTCGCCGCCGCCGCCGCGTCGCTCGATCTCGCGGCGGTCACGCGGCTGCAGCAGCTCAAGACCGGCGCCCTGATCGGCTTCTGCCTGGAAGCCGGGGCGATCATGGGCCGGGTGCCGCCGGAGGGGCGGACCAAGCTGCGCGGCTATGCCCGCGACGTCGGCCTCGCCTTCCAGATCGCCGACGACCTGCTCGACGAGGAGGGCGAGGAAGCCAAGACCGGCAAGAAGGTCGGCAAGGACCGGGCGAAGGGGAAGGAGACCTTCGTCTCCCTGCTCGGCCGCGAGCGCGCGCGTCAGCAGGCGGATCTGCTGGTGCAGCAGGCGAGCGAATACCTCCAGAGCTACGGCGCCGAAGCCGACCTCCTCCGCGCCATCGCCCGGTTCGCGGTGGAGCGGGATCATTAGCCAAGCGGGTCGATTAACCCGTCATTCCCGCGAAAGCGGGAATGACGGGAATGGCAGCTCCCTTCGACAAGCCGTTCCCGACCCGCTAATACCGCCTCGTTACCGGCCGGAGGCGCGATGAAGACGGGGGTTTATCCGGGCACGTTCGACCCGATCACGCTCGGCCATATGGACATCATTCGCCGCGGCACGAAGCTGGTCGACCGGCTCGTCATCGGCGTCACCACCAATCCGTCCAAGTCGCCGATGTTCAGCGTCGATGAGCGCATGGCCATGGTCCGCCGCGAGATCGCGCCGGTCGGCAGCGGGATCGAGGTGGTGTCGTTCGACTCCTTGCTGATGGACTTCGCCGAGCGGGAAGGGGCAACAATGATCCTGCGCGGCCTGCGCGCGGTCGCCGATTTCGAGTACGAATATCAGATGGCGGGCATGAACCAGCAGCTCAACGACCGGATCGAGACCGTCTTCCTGATGGCCGACGTCTCCCTGCAGCCGATCGCCTCGCGCCTCGTCAAGGAGATCGCGCTCTACGGCGGCGACATCGGCAAGTTCGTCACGCCGGCGGTCGCCGCGGACGTCAGCCGGCGCGTGACGGAGCTGGGGCGGAAAGGCACCTGACGACGCCCATCAGGGGTGCCGCTCCGCGGGAAATCCGGCTAGAAGGTTGACAAGAGATTCGGGGTTGGGGTTTGCCATGCGTTTGAAAACATTGATTGCCTTGCTGCTCGGGCTGCTGCTCGCCGGCGCCGTCGCCGCGCAAATGCCCGATCCGCCGGCACCGCCGCCGCTCGATCCGGAAAACACGTTGCTGCTCGACCTGTCGAACGGCGGCCGGGTCATCGTCCAGCTCCGGCCGGACGTGGCGCCGAAGCACGTCGAGCGGATCAAGACGCTCGCCCGCAGGGGCTTCTACAACGGCCTCACCTTCCATCGCGTCATCGAGGGCTTCATGGCCCAGGGCGGCGACCCGAAAGGCGACGGCAGCGGCGGCTCCGACCTGCCGAACCTCCCGGCCGAGTTCAGCGGCCTGCCCCATGTCCGCGGCGCCGTCTCCGCCGCCCGCCTCGGCTCCCCGCCGAATGCCGACGAAGCGGCCGTCAAGCAGGCCGAGAGCAGCGCCAACAGCCAGTTCTTCATCATGCTCGCGCCGAAGCTGAGCCTGGACGGCCAGTATACGGTGTTCGGCCGCGTCGTCGGCGGCATGAATTATGTGGACCAGATCGAGAAAGGCGAGCCGCCGGCCAACCCGACGCGGATCCTGCAGGCCTCGATCGCTGCCGACAACCGGCCGCCGCCCACGGCTGAGCAGGTCGCCGCCGCTGCCACGCCGACGCACAGCGTGCCCCTGCTCGCGACCGGCGGCCCATCTTCCCGTGCCGCGGGCCCGGCTGTGCCGCCACCGCCCGCGATCAAGCTGCCGGAGCCGCCGCAGCCGCACGCCAAGCCGCACCGGTAACGCGGACGGGGCGAGGCGCGCGTGCGCGTCGACCTGTTCGACTTCGAGTTGCCGCCGGAGCGGATCGCGCTGCGGCCGGCCAGCCCGCGCGATAGCGCCC
The DNA here is from genome assembly GCA_036269695.1 of Allosphingosinicella sp. Taxonomy (GTDB): domain Bacteria; phylum Pseudomonadota; class Alphaproteobacteria; order Sphingomonadales; family Sphingomonadaceae; genus Allosphingosinicella. The sequence continues at coordinate 10,990 of DATBDY010000040.1, forward strand.
GCCTGCTGGTCGTGCGGCCCGAGGGGCTGGCGGACCAAATCGTCTCCGAGCTGCCGCGCCTGCTCCGGCCCGGCGACGTCCTCGTCTTCAACGACACCAAAGTCATCCCCGCCCAGCTCGAAGGTCGGCGCGGCGAGGCGCGGATCGGCGCGACGCTCCACAAGCGCGAGGGGCCGCGCGACTGGCGTGCCTTCGTCCGCAACGCCAAGCGCGTGCGCGAGGGCGACAGGATCGACTTCGGCGCCGGCGTCGCCGCAATCGCGCGGGAAAAAGCGGAAGACGGCTCGGTCCTCCTCTCCTTCGAGGGCGAGGAGCCGGTCGAATGGCTGCTCGAACGCGCCGGCCGGATGCCGCTCCCGCCCTATATCGCCGGCCGGCGCGAAGCGGACGCGCGCGACGCCGAGGATTACCAGACCATGTTCGCGCGCGAGGAAGGCGCCGTCGCCGCCGCCACCGCCGCTCTCCATTTCACGCCGCGCCTGGTCGAGGCGCTGAAGGCGACCGGGATCGGTCTGGAGACGCTCACCCTCCACGTCGGTGCCGGCACCTTCCTCCCGGTCAAGGCGAAGGACATTGCGGACCATGTCATGCACAGCGAATGGGGCCGGATCGAGCCGGCCATGGCCGAGCGGCTGAACGCCGCGCGCGCCGCCGGCGGCCGCATCGTCTCGGTCGGCACGACCTCCCTCCGCCTGCTCGAAAGCGCGGCGGACGCGCACGGCCGCATCCGCCCGTTCGAAGGCGACACCGCCATCTTCATCACCCCCGGCTACCGTTTCCGCGCGATCGACGGCCTCCTCACCAACTTCCACCTGCCCCGTTCGACCCTGTTCATGCTGGTTTCGGCGCTGATGGGCCTGGAGACGATGCAGGCCGCCTACGCCCACGCCATCGAGACGGGCTACCGCTTCTACAGCTACGGCGACGCGAGCCTGCTGCTGCCGGGCTGAGCCCGTTTGAGGCGAGCAAAGCTCCCCTCTCCGCTCCGCACCCGTCGTCGTTAATCGGAAAGCATCCAATGGATGATCGACGATCTTTGGATTCGCAAAGAAATTGAATACAGTGCGCCAAAAAGGGGGGTATATGATTCGCGCATTGATCGTGCTGACGCTCTTCTCAGCGGCAGCAGGGGCCGAAGCGGCCGACCAACCCAACACGTTAACGCACGGCATGGTTCAGATGACCTTGCACGTCGGCACGACAACCCAGGAGCAGGTGCTCGAAACTTTTGGGGCGCCTAACATCACCACATTGGATGGCGATGGCCGAGAGGTATGGGTTTACGACCGCTTCGCCACGGTAACCGCCGACAAAAGCTCCGGCTTTTCTATCGGCATGCTCGTCGGGGGAGGCAGTGACAATGCCGCCGGTGGGGGCGGATTCGGATTTGGCTCCCGAAAGAGCAAGTCGAGTACGTCCACTCGATCAATGACATTGATCATAAAGTTCGGACCGGACAAGCGAGTCGTGGACTTCCGGAGCCGTAGTAGCTCATTTTGATTGGGGAGGGGCAAAAATGAATAAGCTACTGTTTGCGGCCGTAGCAGCGGCCCTCGTTGCGGGACCAGCTTCAGCCAAGAAGCCCCCTCAAGCCACCGGGCTAGAGCTTCAGCAAATTCAGTCCCGCGATTTTGAAGGCAGCTACGATCAAGTGTTTCCCTCGGTAGTATCTGTGCTGCAGGACGCGGGATATCGTATCCAAAGCGCAGACAAGGGAAGTGGCCTCATTACGGGACTCGCGTCTACTAAATCTCATGCAAGCTTTACCCTTTTCGTGGGAATGGGGCGGAGTAAGAAGGCCCCTGTTGTTTATGCTTTCATTGAGCCAAGGGGGCAGAAGGTTGCTCGCGTTCGCCTCAGCTTTGTAATGGCAAAAACAAAGAGCAGCCTCTACGGAATGAATTCTTCTGACGAAGAGCCGATCACCGATCCGCAGGTGTATCGCGACGCGTTTGACGCGATCGGCAAGGCGCTATTCGTTCGCCAAGGGTTGGATGCTCCCGTTCCTGCGGCGGGCCCACCGCTGCGCCTGCGGATCCCAGCAAGTCAAACTGACAGGACCGACCGCAGGCTCGCCATCGCCTTCCAATAACGGCTGTGAAGCTGGTACGTCCGCGCAGGCCGATTGTCGGCCAGCCTGCGCGATCCCGAACAGCGCTTACCGGCCGATAGCGAAACGTCCGGTTCCGGCCCGTCAGCCCGTCAGGCCTTGATCTTCCAGCGCGCATATTCCTCGTCGATGCGCGGTGCGAGCTTGCGGGCATTGGCGGCGTCCGCATCGGCGTCGCCGGTCTTGCCCTGACGCCTCTCGATCACCGCCCGCAGATACAAGGAGCCGGACGACGCCGGGTTTCGATCCAGGGCGGCGTTGAGGTCCGCCAGCGCCTCATCGAGGCGGTTCAGGCGGAAAAGCACCATCGCGCGGCTGTCGAGCTCGGCGGAATTGTTGTCCGTGAGCTCGATGGCGCGCGTGCAGTCCTGGACCGCGCTGTCGAGCTGCACGGCCAGGGTCCCCTTGATCCAGCAGCGCTCGTTGAAGAGCGAGGCGTTCGCCGATTTCACCGCGATCGCGTCGTTGATCGCCGCCAGCGCGCCGTCCGCATCGGCCGCCCTCGCCAGGAGCACGGCCTTGATCAACAGCCAGTCGGGCTTGTCCTCGTCGGCATTGGCGAGATGCTCGTCGATCGTCGCCAGCGCCGCATCCTTTTGCCCCGCATCGATCTGCAGAAGGCCGAGCCTCGCGAGCGCCGGCTTGGAAGACGGATCGATCCCCAGAGCGGACCGGTAATCGGCGACCGCCTTCTCCTTCTCTCCCATCGCCTCCAGCAGCGCGGCGCGTTGCAGGAAGGTTGCGGCGTTGCCGTCCAGCGACACGGCCTTGTCGAGATCGGCGAGCGCCAGGTTCCTCTGGAAGGTCGATTCATAGAATTCGGCGCGGGCGAGATAGCGCGTGGCTTCGTCGGGCTTGGCGGCGATGAACGCGGCATAGAGGGCGGCCAGCTTGTCGAGCTTATGGGTTCCGAGCGCCGCCGCGGCCTGCTGATAGGGGGCGGGATACTTGGGGCCGGTCGTGAGGCGCAGAACCCGCGCCTTCGCGGTGGCGAGCTTCGCCCGTTCCGACGGCAGCTCCGGCGCCGGCAATTCCGCGCCGCTGTTCGTCGTCTGCTCCTCGATAGTGAGAAGGTCGCCGCTCAGATTTCCCTTGCGCACGAAGTGGCGGCCGGCGACCGCCAGATCGAGGGCGGCGTCGCCCTCCAGGACGATCCCACGGCCGCCGTCCGGAAGATGAAGGCGGGTCGTGATGAGGGTGTGGCCGGGATCGCCGGTCGCGACCGGAATATCCTTCCAGGCCGGGCGCGAGCGGTCGCTGTTCAGCGTCAGGCCGGCAATCCCGCTGACCGGGCGCAGGCTGTAGGCATGATCCTGACGCCGCCAGCCGGGCTCGACGATGCCGGTGATGGAGATCGTCGCCGTCGCCTCCGCCGGGTTGAAATCGAACTTCTGCGTCACCGGCAAGGCGTCGGGTCCCGCCGCGCCGCCGAGGCTGAAGAGCGCGAGCGACAGCAGCTTCTCATTGTCGAGCTGGGCCGCGACGGCGCGCAGGGAATCGGCTGCGGCGCCGCGCAGCTGGACGGTCGCCGTGAACGGCGCGGCCATGCCGATCGCGGCGCTTTCGTCGATGTCGATGGAGACGATGTGGGTCGGCCGGGCCGGCGCTTTCGACGGCAGCTGGAGAAGGGTCGCCCCGCCTTCCCGGACCGGAAGCACGGACCGGAATGGGGGAGGATCGTCCATGTCCTCGAGCCGGGAGCCTCGCCCCGTGCCGTCCAGCCACAAATCTTCCCCGCCGACCTTCGCACGGACGAAGACGTGGTTGAACGCGGCCGGCGCGGGCAGGCGGATCGTGACGAGATCCCCCTGGCCGATATTGGCCAGCACCGGCTCGGCCTCGATGCCGAGCTCGTGCAGCATCGCCAGAAGCAGCAGGGTCTTGGCCTTGCAGTCGCCATAGCCCGCGGACCAGGTCCTGTCCGGCGATTGCGGAACGTAATTCCCGCCGTTCATGCCGTCGGCGAAATAGCGGATTCGGTCTTGGACCAGCGCAAGCGCGGCCGCCGCCCGCTTCTTCGGGTCGGTCTCGCGGGCGCGGATCTGGGCGACTTCCTGCGCAAGCGGGGTCCCGGGCGCGATCAGCCCCTTGGTCTGGTAGAGGGGCGCGAAGACCGCGGAAACCGCCGGCCAGTCGGCGAACGTGCTGGCCTCGATCGCCGGAAAGTCCTGGAAGCGTTTCGGCGCATCGCCGGGCATGTCGGCCTGTTTCGGTGCGGGCAGCGCGAAGCTCAGCTCGTGCCAGCCCGCCTTGTCGCTCTCCACCGGATTCAGCCCGACGGGGTGGGCCTTCCACCGGATCGGCGTGCCGTCCGGCCACATGATCCGGGCGCGGGCGAAATCGACCTTGAACGGCTCCGACATCGCCAGCGCGGCCGTCTGGACGCCGCCCTTCAGCGCCGGATCCTTCGTCGAGACCGAATAGGCGACGTCGAGGATATCGCCGACGCGCAGCCCTTCGACCTGCAAAGTGGCCGTCAGGACCCCGTTCATCTCGAGCTGCTCGAGGCCCTGCTCGCGCCGGATCACGGTAAATTTCTGGCCGGCCTTGAGCACGTCGATGTGCTGGCCGTCGCGGACGATGTCCACGCGGTGCACGATGAGGTCGCCGTGGAAGGGCTGCCAGTTCAGCGTCAACGTGCCCATCCGCGCCAGCGCATCGGCGGAGACGGCGCGGGCGCCGATCTCGCTATAGGTCCACACCGTGCCGTTCTCGATCCGGGTTTGCTCGTCCAGGACCGCGATGAGAGGCTGCGGCGAGGCGGCACCCGGCTTGAGCGGCGGCGCGGGCAGGATCCAGGACGGGGCCGGCTCATAGCGGGGCGTTTCCGACGCCCACGCCGGCACGGCCGCGCATCCCGCCAGCAGCAATCCAAGAGCAACGCGCAAATCCGGTCTCCCCCAAAGGCGCGGCGTTCCGCCGGCCGCAAATGCCTGCAAAGCCACGCTATATTTACAAACCTGAGCTTAGGAAATCGCCGCCTTCATGACAAATGGGCAATTCCGAACGCTCAGCGCGCCTTCACATAGCTCCCCGGCGCGTCCTCGATCGCTTTGAGCTTGCCCTTGCCCGGGACGCGGCCGCCTTTCGCCTTCACCTTCCGGTCCGAGCGGGCGCCGATCCAGGCGATCCAGTCCGGCCACCAGCTGCCCTTATGCTCGGTCGCGCCGGCGATGAACTCCTCCAGCGTCGCCACCCGCTTGTCGTTCGTCCAATATTGGTATTTCTGCGCCTCGGGCGGGTTGACGACGCCGGCGATATGGCCGGAGCCGGCGAGGACGAAGCGCAGCGGGCCCTGGAAATAATGGGTGATTTTCCAGACGCTGTGGGCGGGGGCGATATGGTCCTCGCGTCCGGCCTGGACGTAGGCGGGCGTCTTCACCTTGTGGATGTCGATCGGCGTGCCGTCGACGACCAGTTCACCCGCCCGCACCAATTTGTTGTCGCGGTAGAAGTCGCGCAGATAGGAATGGTGCCAGGTGGCCGGCAGGTTGGTCGTGTCCGAATTCCAGTGGAGCAGGTCGAAGGGCGGATAATCCTCGCCGAGCAGATAATTGTTGGTGACGTAGTTCCAGATGAGGTCGCGGCCGCGCAGCATGTTGAAGGTCGCGGCCATGTAGCGGCCGTCGAGATAGCCCTTGTCGGCGGCGAGCTGGTCGATCAGCTGCAGCGTCTCGTCGGCGACGAACAGATTGAGGTCGCCGGCCTCGGAGAAATCGACCTGAGCGGTGAAGAAGGTGGCGCTGGCGACCTTGTCCGCCTCGCCCCGCTCCTCCAGCAAGGCGAGCGTCGCCGCGAGCGTGGTGCCGGCGACGCAATAGCCGATGACGTGGACGGCATCGACGCCGAGCAGGTCGCGGATCGCGTCGATCGCGTCGACCTGGCCGCGCAGCACATAATCGTCGAGCGTGGTGCCGGCGAGGCTCTCGTCCGCCGACTTCCACGAGACGACGAAGACGGTGAGCCCCTGCTCCACCGCCCAGCGGATGAAGCTCTTCTTCGGGTTGAGATCGAGGATGTAATAGCGGTTGATCCAGGGCGGGAAGATGACGAGCGGGGTCTCGTACACCTCATCCGTGGTCGGGCTGTACTGGATGAGCTCGTAGAGCGGTGTTCGCTTCACCACCTTGCCAGGCGTCACCGCGATGTTGCGGCCGACCTCGAACGCCTCCGGATCGGTGTGGGTGAGCTGCCCCCTGGAGACGTCCTCGAGCATGTGCTCGAGTCCCTTGAGCAGGCTCTCGCCCTTCGTCTCCAGCGCCCGCTCGATCACGCGCGGGTTGGTCAGCGCGAAATTGGATGGCGCCATCGCATCGACGAAGGAGCGGGTGAGGAAGCGCAATTTCTCGCGCTGCTTGTCGTCGATCCCCTCGATCGCATCGACACCGCCGAGCATGCGCTCGGAGATCAGCAGATAGCTCTGGCGGATCATGTCGAAGAGCGGGTTGTCGCGCCATTCGGGCGCGTTGAAGCGCCGGTCGCGGTCCGCCTTCGCCTGGAGGTCGTTTGGCGCCGTCTCGATGCCGATCGCCCGCTTCCAGATGTCCATGCCCTGGGTCCAGAGGTCGACCTGCTGCCCGGCGAGCTTGGCGGGATCCGCGAACATGTCGAGCCACGGCCAAGGACCGGCCGCCGGCTTCGGCGCGGCTTCCGCCGCCTCTCCCGCGGCCTTGGCGACATGTTCGAGCATCATCTGCTGCGCCCGGCCCATGATCCAGGTCCAGTGCTGCATCTCTTCCAGCGTCGGCAGCGGCGGCGCGGCCGTCTCGGGCTTCGCCTTCGTCTCCTGCTCGGCCATGCTCACGTTCCTCTTCGGGGACTTCTCTCTAGGGAACGCCCGGCCCTACGAAAAGCCGCAGGGTTCAATCGTCGCCGTGGAGGATGTGGCGAACGACCTTGGGGATCGCGAAGATGACGGCGACCGGATTGACCCCGACCGGCTGATAGCAGGAATGGATGCAGCTCGGGCCCGCCATCGCCGCCGCGCCTCCTCCCGTCTCGCCGGCATGGCGAACGACCTCGCCCGGCTCGCGCTGGACCGGCAGCGGCGAGCGCTCCGGCTGATGGTGGGTGCGGCCGCAGACGACGATCTCCTGATCGGACAGGGGCCCGGACAAGGGGCAGGCCTGAACCGCCCCGCTCACCCATTCCCGGTAACGCTGCATCGCCGCGTCGGCGGTCACCGGATCCGCGGGCGCCTGGGCGGCCGCATCGGCGCTCCAGCCGGCCAGAAACAGCACCATTGCGTAACTCGACTTTGCCATGCGCCTCGCCTATCGCCGCCGCCGAAGCGACTGGGAGGATGACGATTTCCATGGGCAGCGCAAGCCATGTTCTCGACCGCGTTCTCGTGCTGGAGATGGTGCGGGTGACGGAGGCGGCGGCGGTCGCGGCCTCGAAGCTGATCGGCCGCGGCAACGAGAAGGCGGCCGATTCCGCGGCGGTCGAGGCGATGCGGGCGGCGCTGAACTCACTCGAGATCGACGGCACGGTGGTCATCGGCGAGGGCGAGCGCGACGAGGCGCCGATGCTTTATATCGGCGAGAAGGTTGGCTCGGCACAGGGGCAGGGCCCGCAGATCGACATCGCCCTCGATCCGCTGGAAGGGACGACGATCACCGCCAAGGCCGGCTCGAACGCGCTCGCCGTGCTCGCCATCGCCGAGAAGGGCTGCCTGCTCAACGCCCCCGACGTCTATATGGACAAGCTGGCGGTCGGCCCGGGCTATCCCGACGGCGTGATCGACCTCAACCGCAGCGCCAGCGACAATGTCCGCGCGGTGGCGAAAGCGAAGGGCGTCGATCCGTCCGAGATCATCACCTGCGTCCTCGACCGGCCGCGCCACGAGGCTTTGATCGCCGAGCTGAGGGCGCTCGGCTGCGGCGTCATGCTGATTCCGGACGGCGACGTCGCCGGGGTGATCGCGGTGACCGATCCCGACACGACCATCGACCTCTACATGGGCTCGGGCGGCGCGCCGGAGGGGGTGCTGGCGGCGGCCGCGCTCCGCTGCGTCGGCGGCCAGTTCAAGGGCCGGCTCCTGTTCCGCAACGACGCCGAACGGGCACGGGCGGCGCAATGGGGGGTCGAGGATTTGAACCGCATCTACGATCTCCACGATTTGGCGAAGGGCGACGTCATCTTCGCCGCGACCGGCGTCACCGACGGCTCGCTGCTCGACGGCGTCAAGCGGCGCAAGGACGTCATCACCACCGAAAGCGTGGTGATGCGCGCCTCGACCGGCACCGTCCGCTGGGTGCGCGGCGAGCATCGCCACGAGCCGGGCGACAAGGGCTGGCGGATGTAAGCAGGGCCGCTCCGGCCTTGACTTCCGCGCCCCGATCCGCTTGAGGAGCCGCACGAAAAGCGGGGCCGCGGCTCCGCTGTTTCGTTTGAGGGATATGGGCGGTCTCCCCATTCGACCGCCTGGCCGGAGATACCTGAGGCTTCGTCGCTTGCGCGGCGGTCCTGCGCGGTCTCCGGACGAACGAAAGGTAAGACCATGCGTCATCGCGTCGCCGGACGTAAGCTCCAGCGCACCTCCAGCCACCGCGCGGCCCTGTTCCGCAACATGGCGGCCGCGCTCATCAAGCACGAGCAGATCATCACCACGACGGCCAAGGCCAAGGAGCTGCGGCCCTATGTCGAGAAATTGATCACGCTCGCCAAGAAAGGCGGCCTCTCCAACCGCCGCCTCGCCCATGCCCGGCTCCTCGACGAGACCCAGCTGCGCAAATTGTTCGACGTGCTCGCCCCGCGCTATGCGGACCGCGCCGGCGGCTACGCCCGCATCGTCAAGGCCGGCCTCCGCGCCTCGGACGCCTCGCCGATGGCGATCATCGAGCTGGTCGACCGCGATGTCTCGGCCAAGGGCCAGGATTCCGGCCCGGTCCAGACCGGCGAGGAGTATGACGAGGCGGCCTGAGGCACCTTCGTCAAATCCGAAATTGGGAAGGGCTTCCGCTTCGGGAGCCCTTTTCTTTTGGCCGACGTCCTTCATGAATCTTCCTGACCTGAATTAGCTTTCGGGCGGCCGCCCTCGTTCCAGGGGTGCGACGCACCCCACGCCGTGTTAGCCCTGCGGCGGGAAAAGGGGATTTCGCCGCATTCGGCAAAGATTGAACCGAAGCGGCGCGGGGGAAGCGGTGAGGAGGATCGTCAGGCTCGATTTGCCGCGCCGGCTCGGCCGCCATTTGCCGCGGCCGGCGACGGAAGCGCTGACCGGCCTCATCGTGGCGAGCGCCTTCGCCGGCCTGCGCATCGCGCTGAACCCCGTGGTTGGGGAGTTCGCTCCCTTCGCCTTCGCCATTCTCGCCATGGTGCTCGCGACCCTCGTCGCCGGCTGGCGCAGCGGCCTGGTCGCGATCCTCGTCGGCCTGGCGCTCGACTGGTATTTCGTGATCGAGCCGCACGGCCGCTTCGCCCTTTCGACGGGCGCGGCCGTTTCGCTCGGTTTCGCGACCGTCACGGCCGCCCTGATCCTGCTCGCCCTCGCGCTCTACCAGCGCGAGGTTCGCGCCGGCGAGATCGACCGGGCGCGCCGGATCAACTTCCTCAGCCATGCGCTGCGGGAAATGGACCATCGCACCCGCAACAACTTCCAGATCGTGATGAGCCTGCTGCAGCTGCAGGGCAATCGCAGCGGCAATGCGGAGGCCAAGGCGGCGCTCGGCGAGGCGGTGGAAAGGCTGAAGGCGGTGAGCTCCGTCTACGAAAGCCTGACGCTGAGCAGCCAGGGCCTCGGCACGATCCGGCTGCAGGACCAGCTCCAGGGAATTTGCGACCGGATCCGCGAAGGGCTGCTGCCCGACGGCGTGGTGCTGGAGACGGAGCTCGAGCCGATCCTCGTCCCCCACGAGACGGGGGTGTGCATCGGCATCGTCGTCAACGAGCTCGTCACCAACGCCTGCAAGCACGCCTTCCCGGACCGCAGCGGCCGCATCGTCGTCAGCGTGCGGCGGGACGGGCAGCAAGCGCTGGTCGCGGTGGTCGACGACGGCCGCGGCATGCCGGGGAGCGCACGCGCGCGGCGCGGGCTCGGCAGCCGGCTGATCGAGGCCTTCGTCAAGCGGCTCGACGGCCGCAGCGACCTGCGCTCGTCCGAGGCGGGCACGACGCACACGATCATGGTGCCTTTGGCCTCCATTTCCGGCTAAGCTGGCCTCCACCATCTCGAAGAGGAGGGGATCATGGGGGAATTCAGGGCCTTCATCGCCAAGGGCAATGTGCTCGATCTTGCGGTGGCGGTGATCATCGGCGCCGCCTTCACCGCGATCGTCACCTCGCTGACCGGCGACGTCATCATGCCACTGATCGGCGCGGTCGTCGGCAAGCTCGACTTCTCCAATTATTACACGCTGCTGGGCCCGGTCCCCGATTCCTATCACGGCCCGATGAGCTATGCGGCGCTGAAGGCGGCGGGGGTGCCGATGCTCGGCTACGGCGCCTTCCTGACGGCGGTCGTCAATTTCTTGATCCTCGCCTTCATCATCTTCCTGCTGGTCAAGGCGGCGGTGCGGGCGATGCGCAGTCGCGATGCGGCGCCCGAAGCGCCGGCCGCGCCTCCCGAAGAGGTGGTGTTGCTGCGCGAGATCCGCGACGCGCTGAAGACGCGGGCCTGATTTGCCGCTGAAGGGCCCTAGCGCCGGCATCCTTCTCTACCGCCGGCGCGGCGGGGCGCTCGAAGTCCTGCTCATCCATCCCGGCGGCCCGTTCTGGCGGAACAAGGATGCGGGCGCCTGGATGGTCCCCAAGGGCCAGGTCGAAGCCGGCGAGGAGCCGCTCGCCTGCGCGCTGCGTGAGTTCGAGGAGGAATTGGGCGTCCGGCCGCAAGGCGACCCGCGCCCGCTCTGCCGCATCCGCCAGAAGGGCGGCAAATTGGTCGAAGCCTTCGCCCTCGAAGGCGATCTCGATGTGACGGCGGTCGTCAGCAACAGCTTCCGCCTCGAATATCCACCGAGGAGCGGCGAATATCGCGACTTCCCCGAGGTCGACGCCGCCGCCTGGTACAGTCTCGACGAAGCGCGCGCCAAGATCCTGCCGAGCCAGGCGCCGATCCTGGATGCGCTAAAGGCCGACCTCTAGCTCTCGAACAGGTCGCGATATTGGCGCGGTTGGGAGCGGAGATATTGGTTCGGCGCCCGCACCTGGCCGCCGAGCGCCGCGGCGGCGTGCCAGGGCCAGTGGGGATCGTAGAGCATCCCACGGGCGAGGGCGACGAGGTCGGCGTCGCCATTGTGGACGATCGCCTCGGCATGTTCGGGCTCGGTGATCATGCCGACCGCGATCACCGGGATGTCGACCGCCCGGCGCACCGCCCGCGCCAGCGGCACCTGGTAGCCGGGGCCGACGGGGATCGACTGGGCCGGCGACGAACCGCCCGACGAAACGTGAATCGCGGCGCAGCCACGCGCCTTCAGCGCCTTCGCGAAGGCGATCGTCTGCTCGATATCCCAGCCGCCCTCGACCCAGTCGGTTCCGGACACGCGCATGCTGACCGGCTTGTCTTTCGGAAAGACGGCGCGGACCGCATCGAACACTTCGAGCGGGAGGCGCATACGGTTTTCGAGGCTGCCGCCATAATCGTCCTCGCGCCGGTTCGAGAGCGGCGAGAGGAATTGGTGGAGCAGATAGCCATGCGCGCCGTGGAGCTGGACCGCGTCCAGCCCCAGCCGCGCCGCCCGCTCCGCCGCAGCCGCGAAGCCGTCGCGGATCCGGTCGAGCCCGGCGCGGTCGAGCGCGACCGGCGGATTCTCGTCTTCGAGGAAAGGGACGGCGGATGGGGCGACCGTCTGCCAGCCGGTCGGCGCGTCGGGCCGGATCTGGCCTCCGCCTTCCCACGGCACCCGGGTCGAAGCCTTGCGCCCGGCATGGCCGAGCTGGATCGCGATCGGCATATCCGACCAGCGGCGGACGCTGTCGAGCACCCGGCCGAGCGCCGCCTCGTTCGCGTCCGACCAGAGGCCGAGATCGTCGGGCGAGATGCGGCCGTCCGCGGTCACCGCCGTCGCCTCGATCGTCAGCAACGCGGCGCCCGACAGAGCGAGCTGGCCGAGGTGGATCAAATGCCAGTCGGTCGCACTACCGGCGCCGTCGGCGGAATATTGGCACATCGGCGCGATCACGATCCGGTTGCGGAGCGTGAGGCCGCCGATGGCGATGGGAGTGAAGAGCGCGCTGGCCATTAGATCGTCATCACGCCTTCCATCACCGTCACGCAGCGGGCGCCGAGCAGCACGCGGGCGCCGTCCAGCCTGCAGGTAAGATAACCGCCACGCCGGCTGGCCTGAGTGGCGGTGAAATCCGGTCGCCCGAGCCGCTCGGCCCAATAAGGTGTCAGCACGCTGTGCGCCGAGCCGGTCACCGGATCCTCGTCGATGCCGGCACCGCAGGCGAAGACGCGGCTGACGACGTCGCTCGTTTGGCCGGGCGCGGTGACGATGGTGAGGATATCGCCCTCTTCCCAAGCGCCCGGAAGTCGGGACGGAGCGCCAGCACCTCCTCTTCCGAGCCGAGGACGATCAGGGCGTAGAGGCCCGAATGCCAGAGCGTCTCCTGCGGGTCGCAGCCGAGCGCCGCGACCACCTTGGGCAGAGGCTTGGGCTCGGCGCGATAGGCGGGGAGCGACATGAGATAGGCACCGTCCTCGCCACGCGCGACTTCGAGCAGGCCTGCCTTGCGGGTGCGGAAGCGGACCCGCTCGCGGTCGCCGATCAGGACATGGCCGCTGGCCAGCGTCGCATGGCCGCACAGCGCCACCTCGACCGCCGGCGTGAACCAGCGCAGCTCGTAATCCGCCTCGCCGTCCTTCGCGGGGATCGTGAAGGCCGTTTCGCTGAGGTTGTTCTCCATCGCGATGGCCTGGAGAATCTCGTCCGGCAGCCACTGCTCCAGCGGCATCACCGCGGCGGGGTTGCCGGTGAAGGGGTGGTCGGCGAAGGCGTCCACTTGAACCAGGCGAATTCGGGTCACTTTGCGTCCTCGATGTGGGTCAGGTCGGTTTCGGCGAGCGGATTGTCGGGCTGGTCGACATGGCCCTCCGGATCGAGGTGGATCAGGACCTCGGTGCCCGGGAATTCCGCCTCCAGCTTGGCCTCGATCTCCTCGGTCACCCGATGCGCCTCCGCGACGCTCATCTCGGGATCGATCCAGATGTGGAACTGGACGAAATCGTGGGCGCCGCTGGTGCGGGTGCGCAGGTCGTGCAGCCCCTTCAGCTCGGGATGGCGCGCCGCCACCTCGACGAAGTGGCGGCGTTTCTCCTCCGGCCATTCCTTGTCCATCAGCTGGTCGATCGCGCGGCTGGACGAGATGTAGGCGCCCCACAGCAGCCACAAAGCGATGAGAAAGCCGAGTACCGGATCGGCGCCGTGAATGCCGAGATATTGATCGAGCACCAAAGCGAGGATCACCGACACGTTGAGCAGCAGATCGCTTTGGTAGTGAACGTGATCGGTCTGGATGGCGACCGAGGCGGTGCGGGCGATGACGCGCTTCTGATAGAGGACGAGGCCGAGGGTCACCACGATCGCCGCGATCGAGGCGGCGATGCCATATTCGGCATTGGCGGTGGTCTCGCCGTTGGCGAGCCGGGCGACCGCGCGCCAGCCGATGCCGATCGCCGAGAAGCTGATGATCCCCACCTGGAAGAGCGCCGCCAGCGCCTCCGCCTTGCCATGGCCGAAGCGGTGCTCCTGGTCCGCCGGCATGGCCGCGAGGCGGACGCCGTAGAGGGTGATGAGCGAGCTGATCAGGTCGAGCCCGGTGTCCGCGAGCGAGCCAAGCATCGCCACCGAGCCCGTTGCCCAGGCCGCATAGCCCTTGAGGAAGAGGAGGAAGGTCGCCGTCGAGACGCTGGCCAGCGCCGCGCGCCGCGTCAATTCGCCGTGCGCCTGATGACGCTCGTGGACGGGCGCCGGCGTGCTCACGGGTAGAGCAGGCCTTCGGTCCAGCCGTCGCCGCTGCGTGTGAACAGGCGGCGCTCGTGCAGGCGATGGGCGCGGTCGGTCCAGAATTCGATCCGCTCCGGCACCAGCCGCCAACCCGACCAGCGCGGCGGCCGCGGTACGTCGCGCCCCTCGAAGCGCGCCTCCATCTCACGATAGCGGTTTTCGAACGTCTCGCGCCGGTCGAGCGGACGCGACTGCTCGGAGGCCCAGGCGCCGAGTTGCGACTCCCGCGCCCGGCTCGCGAAATAGGCGTCGGCCTCGGCGTCGCTCACCGGCTCGACCGGCCCCTCGACGCGGACCTGGCGCCGCAGCGACTTCCAGTGGAAGAGCAGGGCCGCGTGCGGATTCTCCGCCAGCTCCCGCCCCTTGCGGCTGTCCAGGTTGGTGTAGAAGACGAAGCCGCGCGCGTCGTGACCCTTGAGCAGGATCATGCGGATCGCCGGGCGGCCGTCGCGGTCGGCTGTGGCGACGGCCATGGCGGTCGGGTCGTTCGGCTCCGAAAGCCGCGCTTCCGCCAGCCATTCCTCGAAGAGCGCGTGCGGGTCGGTCGCCATCAGCGGCCCTTTGCCCCCGCCGCGTGCGCCGCACAAGCCGCTTGCACCCGCGCTTGCCGAGACCCATCTGCAACAGGGTTGCGGCGCTGCAACAGTGGACTTTTGGTTTCTCTTGGAGAAGCAGGGGCGAATGGCGGATCTTTACGAGCAACTGGGCGTCAAGCGCGACGCGAGCGAGGCCGAGATCAAGAAGGCCTATCGCAAGCTCGCCAAGGAGCTTCACCCCGACCGAAACAAGGACAACCCGCAGGCCTCGGCGCGCTTCTCGAAGGTGACGCAGGCTTACGACATCCTCACCGACAAGGACCGGCGCGCCCGCTACGACCGCGGCGAGATCGACGAGGACGGCAATCCCAAGGCGCCGTTCGGCTACGGCGCGGGTGCGGGCGGCGGCGCGGGACCCGGCGGCTTCGGCGGCTTCCCGGGCGGCGGCGGCCCCGGCGGGGCCCCGTTCGGTGCCGGCGAGGAGGTGGACCTCTCCGACCTGTTCGAAGGCCTTTTCAACCAGCAGCAGCGGCGCAGCAGCGGACCGTTCAGCGGCTTCAGCGGCTTCGGCCGCAAGGCACCGCCGCAAAAGGGCGCCGACGTCGCCTATCGCCTCCCCGTCGCCTTCGAGGATGCGGCGGCGCTGAACGAGCAGCGCGTCACGCTGCAAGGCGGCAAGACGGTCTCGATCAAGCTCCCGAAGGGGGTCGAGGAAGGCACCAAGATCCGCCTTGCCGGCCAGGGCCTGCCCGGTCCCGGCGGCAATGGCGACGCGATCATCACCATCTCGATCAAGCCCCACCGCTTCTTCACCCGCGACGGCGACAATATCCGGCTCGACCTGCCGGTGCGGATCGACGAGGCCCTGCTCGGCGCCAAGGTCAAGGTGCCCACCGTCGACGGGCCGGTGATGCTGTCCATTCCCAAGGGCTCCAGCTCGGGCAAGGTGCTGCGCCTCAAGGGCAAGGGCTTCACCGCGAAGAACGGCGAGCGCGGCGACCAGCTCGTCACCCTGATGGTGGACGTGCCGGCCAACGACCCGGAGCTCGCCCGCTTCGTCGAGGGGTGGAGCGGCAAGGGCAAAGGAAACCCGCGAGCGGCCCTGGGCGTCTAGCCGGACGTGCAGCCCGTCTCACCCGAATCGCCGGAAGCCAGGCGCAAGCGCCTCGCCAGGGCCCGGGCGCGGTTCGGGAATGCGATCGACAAGGTCCGGCCGGGATCGAAGCCGTTCAAGGTCCTGCGGCGGGTGGCGATCGGCGTCTACAGCGACGGCTTCATCCACGCCGGCAACCTCGCTTATCTCACTTTGATGACGATCTTCCCGTTCGTCATCGTCGCCGCCGCTTTGGCGCACCTGCTCGGCCAGACCGAAGGCGGCATGCGCGCCCTCTCCGCCTTGCTCCAGACGATGCCGCGCAGTGTCAGCGAGGTGCTGCGCAAGCCGGTCACCGACGTGCTCCACGCACGCTCGGGCGGCCTGCTCTGGCTGGGCGGCATCGTCGGGCTGTGGACGACCGCCAGCTTCATCGAGACCATCCGGGACATCCTGCGCCGTGCCTACGGCGTGCGGGCGACAGCGCCATTCTGGGAATATCGGCTGCTGTCGGTCGGCCTCATCATCGCTTCGGTGATGCTGATGCTGATCGCCTTCAGCGTCTCGATCCTGCTCTCGGGCGTCGAGCAGTTCGTCCGCAGGATCTTCCCCGCCGCCAGCGACATCATCGCCCTCCTGGCCGTCCTTCACGTCGTGCCGGCGCTGATCCTGTTCGGCTCGATCTACTTCGTGTTCGTGACGCTGACGCCGCGCAAATACCGGCGCCTCCAGTGCCGCAAATGGCCCGGCGCCGCCTTCGTCGCGCTCTGGTGGATCACGACGACCGCCCTGCTGCCGGTCGTGCTCAGCCAATTCGGCAATTACAACCTCACCTACGGCAGCCTCGCCAGCGTGATCATCGCCCTCATTTTCTTCTTCGTGATCGGGCTCGGCGTGGTAATCGGCGCGGAGCTCAATGCGGCGCTGGCGGACACGCCGGAGCCGACGCCGGAAGAAGTCGAAAAGGCGCGAGCCGAAGGGGAGTTGCTATGACCGGGCTGATGGCGGGCAAGAGGGGGCTGATCATGGGCCTCGCCAACGACAAGTCGCTCGCCTGGGGAATTTCGAAGAAGCTCAGCGAGCAGGGCGCGGAGCTCGCTTTCTCCTATCAGGGCGAAGCGCTGCAGAAGCGGGTCGGCCCGCTCGCCGAGCAGCTCGGCTCCGATTTCCTGTTCGACTGCGACGTGTCGGAAATGGACGCGCTCGACCGCGCCTTCGAGACGCTGAAGCAGAGGTGGGAGACGATCGATTTCGTCGTCCACGCCATCGGCTTCTCCGACAAGAACGAGCTGCGCGGCAAATATGTCGACACCAGCCTCGAAAACTTCCTGATGACGATGAACATCTCCGCCTACAGCTTCACCGCCGTCGCGCGGCGGGCGCGGGAGATGATGCCCGAGGGCGGCAGCCTCCTCACTTTGTCTTATTACGGCGCCGAGAAGGTTATCCCGCATTACAATGTGATGGGCGTCGCCAAGGCCGCGCTCGAGACGAGCGTGCGCTACCTCGCCATGGACCTCGGGCCGGAGAAGATCCGCGTCAACGCCATCTCGGCGGGGCCGATCAAGACGCTGGCGGCGAGCGGCATCGGCGACTTCCGCTACATCATGCGCTGGAACGAGTATAACAGCCCGCTCCGCCGCAACGTCACCATTGAGGATGTCGGCGGCGCCGGCCTCTATTTGCTCTCGGACCTCGCCTCCGGGGTGACCGGGGAGGTCCATCATGTCGACGCCGGCTACAACGTCATCGGCATGAAGGCCGAGGACGCGCCGGATATCAGCGTTGCCTGATGGGTATACGCGACGGCCTCGACAGCGACGCCGCCGCGATCCGGGCGGTGCATCTCGGCGCCTTCCCCACTTCGGCTGAAGCGGATCTGGTCGAGCGCCTGACCGGCGACGGCGACGCGGTGATTTCGGTCGTTGCCGAGGAAGACGATGAAATCGTCGGCCACGTCCTCCTCAGCCGAAAGATGGTGCGGGGCGACGGGCGCGACTATCGCGCGCTCGGGCTCGGCCCCATCAGTGTGGTGCCCGACCGCCAGAGCGCCGGCATCGGCTCGGCTCTGATCCGGGCGGCGATCGAGCGCGCGAAAGCGCTCGGAGAGGACATGATCTTCCTGCTGGGAGAGCCGGCTTATTATCGCCGCTTCGGCTTTCGCGCGGAGGAGGCTGCACCGTTCGCCTCGCCTTATGCCGGTCCGCATCTGATGGCGCTGCGGCTGCACGACGTGCCGCTGCCCGCGTCCGGAAGGGCCGATTACGCTCCGGCCTTCGCGGGGCTGGAGGCAGACACGTGAGCGTCAACAGCTTCGGCCGCGTCTTCCGCTTCTCGACCTGGGGCGAGAGCCATGGGCCGGCGATCGGCGCTATCGTCGACGGCTGCCCGCCTGGGCTGAACCTCTCCGAGGACGACATCCAGCCGTGGCTCGACAAGCGGCGGCCGGGCCAATCCCGCTTCACCACGCAGCGGCGCGAGCCGGATCGGGTGCGGATCCTCTCCGGCATTTTCGAGGGACGGACGACCGGCACGCCGATCAGCCTGATGATCGACAATGTCGACCAGCGCTCGAAGGATTATGGCGAGAGCGCGCCGCCCTATCGGCCCGGGCATGCCGATTACGCCTATGATTCCAAATACGGCATCCGCGACTGGCGCGGCGGCGGCCGCAGCTCCGCGCGGGAGACGGCCTCGCGGGTGGCGGCGGGGGCGGTGGCGCGGCTGGTGATCCCCGAGGTCGCGATCCGCGCCTATGTCGTCGAGATCGGCGGCGATGCGATCGATCGTAGCCGTTTCGACGACGCGGCGATCGATGCCAATCCCTTCTTCTGCCCCGATGCCGAAGCGGCGGCGCGGTGGGAGGCGCTGGTCGACGGCGCCCGCAAGGCCGGCAGCTCGCTCGGCGCCGTGGTCGAATGCGTCGCGACCGGCGCGCCGCCCGGCTGGGGCGCGCCGATCTATGGCAAGCTCGACGCCGACCTCGCCGCCGCCTGCATGTCGATCAATGCGGTCAAGGCGGTCGAGATCGGCGACGGTTTCGCCGCCGCGCGCCTCACGGGCGAGGAGAATGCCGACGCGATGCGGCCCGGCGGCGACGGCCGGCCGCACTTCCTCGCCAACCATGCCGGCGGCATTGCAGGCGGCATTTCCACCGGGCAGCCGTTGGTCGTGCGGGTGGCGTTCAAGCCCACCTCGTCGATCCTGACGCCGGTGCCGACCGTCGACGCCTCCGGCGAAGCGGCCGAGGCCGTGACGAAGGGCCGCCACGATCCCTGCGTCGGCATCCGCGGTGCGCCGGTGGTCGAGGCGATGATGGCGCTGGTGCTCGCCGACCATAAGCTTCTGCATCGGGCCCAATGTGGATGAGGCCGGGCGGATGATCGGTCGGCACCTGCGCATCACGGGTCACGTGCAGGGCGTCTTCTACCGCGGCTGGGCCGGCGACCACGCGCGGGCGCTCGGCCTCAAGGGCTGGATTCGCAACCGCAGCGACGGCAGCGTCGAAGCAGTGGCGTTCGGCGAACCGGAGGCGGTGGACCGGTTCATTGCGTTATGTCGCGAGGGTTCGCCTTCAGCTCAGGTCGAGCGGGTCGATGTTGAGGTGGCGGACGGCGAACCGCCGCAGGAGTTTCGGACCATTCCGACGGCATAAAACTGTCGCGCACGTCAAAGCCTGCTCCCCGGCGAAAGCCGGGGTCCAGCTTCCTTCTGGGGCCCGGCCTGCGCCGGGGAGCAATGATATCAATCCGCGAAGGGATCGCGGACCAGGATCGTGTCCTCGCGCTCGGGGCTGGTCGAGACCAAGGCGACGGGGCAGCGGATCAGCTCCTCGATGCGGCGGATATATTTGATCGCCTGGGCGGGGAGCTGGGCCCAGGAGCGGGCGCCGTGGGTGGATTCCTTCCAGCCGTCCATCGTCTCGTAGACTGGCTCGACCTGCGCCTGGTCGGCGGCGTGGGCGGGGAGGTGGCCGAGCGTCTCGCCGCCGAGCCTGTAGCCGGTGCAGATGCGGATCTCGTCGAGGCCGTCGAGCACGTCGAGCTTGGTCAGCGCGATGCCGGTGACGCCGGCGACGGCGCAGGACTGGCGCACCAGCACCGCGTCGAACCAGCCGCAGCGGCGCTTGCGGCCGGTGACGGTGCCGAATTCGCGGCCGCGTTCGCCGAGCCGCTCGCCGATCTCGTCGTCGAGCTCGGTCGGGAACGGGCCCTGCCCCACCCGGGTCGTATAGGCCTTGACGATGCCGAGCACGAAACCGACCGCGTTGGGGCCGAGCCCGGTGCCGCCCGCCGCAGTGCCGGCGATGGTGTTCGACGAGGTGACGAACGGATAGGTGCCGTGGTCGACGTCGAGCAGTACGCCCTGCGCGCCTTCGAACAGGATGCGCTTCCCGCGCCCCCGCGCTTCGTTGAGCGTCAGCCAGATCGGGTGCGCGAACTGGAGGACGAAATCGGCGATCTCGCCGAGGTCGCTTTCGAGGCGGGCGCGGTCGATCTTGGGCTCGCCGAAGCCGGCGCGGAGCGCGTCATGATGGGCGCAGAGCCGGTCGAGCTGCGGGCCAAGCTCGCCGAGATGGGCAAGGTCGCACACGCGGATGGCGCGGCGGCCGACCTTGTCCTCGTAAGCCGGGCCGATGCCGCGGCGGGTGGTGCCGATCTTGCCGGCGCCCGACGCATCCTCGCGCAGCGCGTCGAGGTCGCGGTGGAAGGGCAGGATGAGCGGGCAGGTGTCGGCGACCTGCAGCGTCTCGGGCGTGACGGAGACGCCCTGCTCCCGCAGTCGGCCGACCTCGTCACGGAACGCCCAGGGATCGAGCACCACGCCGTTGCCGATGACCGAGAGGGTGCCACGGACGATGCCCGAGGGCAGCAGCGACAATTTGTAGGTCTGGTTGCCGACGACGAGCGTGTGGCCGGCATTGTGGCCGCCCTGGAAGCGGGCGACGACGTCCGCCCGGCTCGCCAGCCAGTCGACGATCTTGCCCTTGCCTTCATCGCCCCATTGGCCGCCGATGACGGTAACGTTTGCCAAATGCCTGCCTTTCCCTCTGCGGCCGAGCCTCTAGAGGCGCCGGCGTCGAAGGTCCATGGATTCAGGCGAGGGCGAGCAAGCGGTCGCGCTTTTCGGCCAGCGCTTCGTAGGAGCCGGTCCCCTGCCCTGCCTTCGCCATCGCCCGCGCCAGCCGCTCCTGGCCCTCCGCGCTGAGCGGGCCGGCGGCCGAGGCCACGGCGGCCATTTCCTCCAGATCGCCCGAGCAATGGAGCACCGCATCACAGCCGGCGGCGAGCGCCCGCTGCGTCCGCTGGGCGAAGCTGCCGGACAAAGCGTGCATGCCGAGATCGTCGGTCATCAGGAAACCGTCGAAGCCGATGCGGCCGCGGATCATTTCGCCGATAACGAACGGCGAGAGGCTGGACGGGTTCTCCCGGTCCCAGGCGGTGAAGACGATGTGCGCGACCATGCCCATCGGCGCGCCGCGCAAGGCGCGGAAGGGTTCCAGATCCGTCTCCAGCGCCTCCTCGGCGGCATCGACGACCGGCAATTCCTTGTGGCTGTCGACGCGGGCGCGGCCGTGGCCGGGCATGTGCTTGACGACGCCGACCGCACCGCCCGCGGCGAGGCCGTCAAGCATCGCCCGGCCGAGCGCCGCCACCTGCATCGGCTCGGAGCCGAGCGCCCGATCGCCGACGATATCGGTCGCCCCCTCCTGCCGCACGTCGAGGACTGGAAGGCAATCGACGTTCACGCCGATTTCGGCGAGCACCAAGGCGATCGCCTGCGCGTTGGCACGGGCGGCTTCGATCGCGCTCATCGGCGCCTTGGCGTAGAGCTCGGCGAAGCGCCAGCCGGCGGGGAAGGCCGGCCATTCGGGCTGGCTCAGGCGAGAGACGCGGCCGCCTTCCTGGTCGATCAGGATTGGCAGATCGGCGCGACCGGAGAGGGCGCGCAACTCATCGGTCAGCGCACGCATCTGCGTCCGGTCCACGCAATTGCGGCGGAAGAGGATGTAGCCGGCGGGGTCGGCGTCGCGGAAGAAGGCGCGCTCGTCGGCGGTCAGCCGCGCGCCCGCCAGCCCGTAGATCGCCGCCTGCATTCGCGCCTCCGCACTTCAGAACCGATGGAACGGTCCTGAAGCCGCGGCGGGATTAGTCAAGCGCGACGCAGCTTTCGCCGGCCACCTTCAGGCGGCTGCAGACGTCGGACGACCCGGCTCCGCTCGCGCGCAGCCGGTAGAGCGTGCGGCCGCCGGACGTCACCGGGATGACGCTGTGATTGAGCGGCGCGACGTAGGAGAAGCGGCCGGACAGCGCCTTCCAGGCCTTCTCCGCCGAAGCCTGGCTGGAGAAGGCGCCGAGCTGGACGCTGCCGCCGCTCTGGCCCGAGGCGGCGGGCGCGGGCGTGGCTTTCGCGGCAGGCTTGGCGGGCGCGGGCTTCGGCGCCGAAGCGGCCGGCTTCGCGGCCTGAGCCACTTTGGTCGGAGCCGGCGCGGCGGGTTTGGCGGGCGCCGCCTGCTGGGCCGTTTTCGTCTGGGCCGGCTGCGGCTGCGCGGGCTGAGCGGCACCCCTGGTGACCGGCGCCTCGGGCATCTTGTTCGCGTCGATGCGGCCCTTGGGCTCGGCGCCGGCGCTGGCGGCGACGGAGGTATCGCCGCCGCCCTGGACGTTCATGCCGCCCGGATTCTGCGGCTTGACCTTATACGGCCCCTGCGGCGCCTGGATCGTCTCGGGCGCGGAGGCGGTGGTGGTGCCGTTATGGCGGTTGCCGAGCCAGAACAGACCACCGACGATGCCACCGATGGCGGCGAGGCCGATCAGCACGGCGACGATCAGCTTGAGCGCGGACGGGCCGTCGCGGCCGTCATCTTCCTCGACTGCCTCGAGCCACGGAAGGCGATCCCCCTCTTCCAGGTCGTTGGCGCGAACGTCGGTCATCTTGCTCTCCTCGGCGCGGCGCGCGGCCGCTTCCGGTCAGTCTGCCTCAATGTGGCGCAGACTTCTAGCAGGTGCGGGTTAATTCGGGATTTCCGTCCCGAACCGGGGCATTACGCGATTCAGGCGGTGCGGATGAGGCCGTCGATCCGCGCAGGGCGCTGGCCCTCCGGGAAGAGCGTCGCATAGGTGCGGGCGAGATCGAGCCCGTAATGCTGCGCCAGCGCGTTGGCGGCGAGCACATCGAGATCGGTCGTCGGCTTGAGGTCGCGATTCTCGTACAGCGCGGCGGGGGCGAGGCCTGGCCAGTCGCCGATCACCCGGCCGCCCTTCACCGCGCCGCCCAGAAGCATGGCAACCGAGGCGGTGCCGTGGTCGGTGCCGCCGGTGCCGTTGATCGCGGCGGTACGGCCGAATTCGGTGGCGACGAGGACGAGCGTGTTCGACCAGTCAGCGCCGAGGCCGGTCTTCAGCGCCCCGACGAGCGCGTCGAGCCCCTTGAGCTGAGCATTGAGGCGGCCGCGTTGGCCGCTATGCGTGTCCCAGCCATTGGTCTCGATGAAAGCGATGCGGTCGCCATTCTCCCCGGCGAGCAGGCGCGCTGCCAGCGCGCCGGTCGCGGCGCCGTTCTGGCCGCCGCCGGCCGAGAGGTCGGAGGTCAGCTTCCGCGTCGCCATCGCCTCGTTCCACAAAGGCGAGAGCTGGGGATCGTGCGCATAGAGGTCGCCGACGCGGGCGAGCAGATCGTCGGTCGGCGTCGGGAGGGCCGAGGGCGCGTAGGAGGAGACTTCGTGCGGCCCGCGCAGCGCCACCGGCACGGTCGGCGAGACGGCGATCGCCTTGGCCTCGCCCTGCGGCAGCAGGCCGAGAAGGCGGTTCATCCAGCCGTCCTTCAGCCGGTAGGCGCCGGTCGCGCCCGTCTCGAGCACGTTCTGGCCGTCGAAATGGGAGCGGTCGCGATAGGGCGAGGCGACGGCATGGACGAACAGGGCTTCGCCCGCGCCATAGAGCTTCGCGGTCTCCGTCATCGCCGGGTGGAGGGTGAAGAAGCTGCCGAGCTTCGCCCCGGCCTGCGCATCCTCGAGGAGCGGCCCGCGAATACCGGCGAAGGCGGGATCGCCGACCGGTGCGACGGTTGAGAGACCGTCGGCGGCGCCGCGCTGGATGATGAAGACGAAGCGGCGGTCGGTCGCCGCCTTGGCGAGGGCGATGCCGGGGGCGGCGAGAAGAGCAGCGCCGGCGGCGGCGCTGCCGAGGAACAGGCGGCGGTCGATCATGTTCATCTCCGCAGGAATTCGGGCGAGGCGAGCAGCAAAGCGAGGCCCTGGCCCGGGCTTTCGGCGCGGGCCAGCGCCAGCGATGTCGCCTGGCTCATGTCGGGAAGGACTTTGGTGGCGATCTGGCGCGGATCGACGAGGCCCGCGGCGCGGCTTGCGATGCGGTCCGCCGCCTCGACCCGCCGGACCAGCGCGTCGGGTCCCGCCCAGCTGGCGGCGATATCGTCATAGCCGGCGGGAGAACCCGGTTTCCAGACGGGCTGACCGAGCTGGTTCATCAGGCCGACGATCGCCTGGCCCTGCAGCTGCTTCGAGCCGACGGCGCGGAGCGCGGCCACCGACCAGTCCCAGGGCGTCCGGAACTTGGTATTGGCCGGATTCCACACTTCAGGGGCGTCGATCAGTACGCGATAGACGGCGGGAAGATCGCCGCCGCTCTTGAGGAAGGCGGTGCTGAGCCGGTCGACCAAAGCCGGCGGCGGATCGTCGGCGGCAAAATGACGGGCGAGCTTGGTCGCGATATGCCTAGCTGTCGCCGGGCTGGTGGCGAGATCGTGCAGAACCGCCCTCGCCTGCTCCACGCCCGGCTGGTCGTATTTCTTGCCAAGGATCGTGCGGGCGCCGGGCTGGTGGATCGCCTCGGCGAAATGGAAAGCGCCGGGCGCGCCGCCGCCGCCCATCGCGCGGGCCGCGGGGCCGCGGCCGATCCCGTCGACCGTCCAGCCGGTGAGAGCGCGGGCGAATTCGGTGACGTCCGCCTGGGTATAGCCGCTGCGCACGCCCAAAGTGTGCAGCTCCATGATCTCGCGGCCGAGATTCTCGTTGAGGCCGACCTTGCGCCCGCGCGAGGCGGCGATCGCGCCGAGACGGCTGTCCGGCCCCACCGACTGCGCCTGGTCGAGATAGAGGAGCATCGCCGGATGCTGCTCGACGGCGACCAGCATGTCCTCGAATTTGCCAAGCACATGCGGGCGGATGGCTTCGAATTCGAGCAGGCCGACGAGGCCGATCACCTGTAATTTGTCGGCCGAGACGGCGAAATGGTTCGCCCAGAAATGAACGAGCCGCTCGACGAACGGCGCCGGCGTGGTCAGCGCGGCGTCGGTGCGGGCGGCGACGGAGGTGAGATAATAATCGCGGCTGGCCTTCCGGATGAACTGCTGCACGGTCTGGGTGACGTCGGCGGCCTGGGGGCTCTTCGGCTGTCCGGCGACGGACTGGTCCATCATCGGCTGGCCGGGCATTGTCGTCATCGAGGCCGGCTGCGGACGGGCGAGCACCGAGGCCGGGGCCTGACGCGCGGCCTTGCCGCCCATCGTGCGGAGCTCCTCGAAATATTCGGCGAGCTGCGTCGCCACCTCCTGCCGCGTCGGCGCGGCGGCGATGGCGGCGGGGCGTGGATCGAAGCCGCCCAGCTGGGCATGGAGCCAGGCTTTGGGATCGGCGGGAAGCGCTTCGTCCGGGCGAGCACCCAATCCGAAGCGGCTGAGGGCGATGGTCTGAGCATTCATGGCGGGAGCATAGCAGCGCCACAACCGCTGAACAAAAGCTGAAGAGCCGTACCGTCATCCCCGCGAAAGCGGGGATCCCGCTTCTCTTCTTCCCGCTTCGTGCCCAAGCGGGATTGACCTGACGGTCGTCTTCGGCTCCCGCTTTCGCGGGAATGACGAAGGTCGATCGAGTGGGCTAGAAAAGCTCCGGCAAGGCCGGCTCGCCGACCAGCTCGCGGTAGCGGGCAACGGCGTAGCGATCCGTCATGCCGGCGACGAAATCGCCGATCCGCCGCAGCGCCGCGACCCGATCCTCCTCGTCGCCACGCCACGCGGGGGGAAGCAGGGACGGATCGGCGCGATAGGCGGCGAACAAGCCGGCGAGGATCGCCTTCGCCTCGGCCTGAATCGTCAGGATCGGCGGCGAGCGGTACATGCGGGCGTAGAGGAAGGCCTTGAGCTGCTTCTCCTCAGCAGCCACGTCCGCGGAGAAGCCGACGAGGGAGCGGCTGGCGCAACGCACATCGTCGGCGCTGTCGACTTTGGCCTCGCCGATCCGCCGCCGCGTCTCCGCCAGCACGTCGTTGACCATGCAACCGATCTGGTCGCGGATCAGCTCGGGCACCAGCCGCGCCTCGTCCAGCCCGGGATAGCGGGCGCGCACGGCCGCCCAGAGATCGCGGATGAAGGGGAGCTCCGCCAGTTCCTCCAGCGAGAAAAGTCCGGCCCGGAGGCCGTCGTCGATGTCGTGATTGTCGTAGGCGATGTCGTCGGCGATCGCCGCGACCTGCGCCTCCAGGCTCGGCCACGTCTCCAGATTCAGCGGGAATTCGGCATCGGCTTCGGCGAGCGCCCAGCCGGGCGCCGTCACCGGGCCGTTATGCTTGGCGAGGCCTTCCAGCGTCTCCCAGCTGAGGTTCAGCCCCGGGTGCAGCGGATAGGGGCTCTCCAGCCGCGTCAGCAGGCGCAGCGTATGGCCGTTATGGTCGAAGCCTCCCGCCTCCGCCATCGCCGCCGCCAGCGCCTCCTCGCCCGAATGGCCGAATGGGGGATGGCCGATGTCGTGGGCGAGGCACAGCGCCTCGGTCAGATCCTCGTTCAGGTCGAGCGCGCGGGCGATGGTCCGGCCGATCTGCGCGACTTCGAGGCTGTGGGTGAGGCGGACGCGGAAATGGTCGCCGTCCGGCGCGACGAACACCTGCGTCTTGTGGCGGAGGCGGCGGAACGGAACGGAATGGATGATCCGGTCGCGGTCGCGCTGGAAGGCGTCCCGCGGGCCGCGGCTGCCGCCCTCCGTGCCGGCATGGAGACGGCCGCGCGAGCGGGCGGGATCGGCGGCGCAGCGCGCGAGCGGCGTCACCGATCCGATAGCTTCTCGACCTTCTGGCCCGCGTCGCTCGTCCAGGTCAGGGCGTTGAGATCCGAATCGCTCAGCCGGTCCGCGAAAGTCTGGGCGGCTCTCTCGCTGGCAAAGGGGCCGACGACGAGCCGGTTCGGGCTTCCTTCGGCGACCCAGGCGGCGCGGCCGGAGAGCAGCTTCGGCGCCTTGTCCTTGAGATGATCGAACACGCTGCCGAGGTTCGAGGACCCGCCATGGGCAAGCTGGACCCAGTGGCGAGCGGGCTCACGTGCCTCTGCCCGACGCTCCTCGGCCTTGCGCTGCTCGGCCTTGCGCTCTTCGACCCTGCGCTCTTCGGCCTTGCGGGCGGCCGCGCGCGTGGCCGCCAGGGTGCGGGCAGACGGCTTGGCCTCCTCCGGCTGGACGGCAGCGGCGACGCTGTGCGCCCGCCGTTCCCCGTCGAGCCGATCGAGCTCGGCGGCGACCTCGGCAAGCCGGGTGCGCTGGGGTGCTGCCGCTGTCCGCCGGACGGGCGGCGGCGCGAACGCGGGCTGCGGCGGCGCGGGCGGCGGGCCGGCGGTCAAAGTGACCGGCGGTGAAACCGGGGTGCGCGCGTCGGCGATCTCGACCGGACGCGGCGCCGGCGGCTCGGTTCGGGGGGCCGGCGCCGCGGCGGCAGGCGCAGGCGTGCGGTGCGCCGGCTGGCTGGAGGCGGTCTTGACCGGCTGGCGCGGCATCGCCGGCAGCTCGCCGCGCGACCACGACCAGGCGGAGACCGGCGGCTCGTAGGTCTGGGTCCGCCTCGACGGCACGACCGGTGCGGCCGCGGCCGCGGCCGTCTGGCGCGGCGTCTGCGCCGGCGTCTGCGCGCCGGGGATGCGCCGGGGCGCCGTCGGCGACGGCTCGACCCGGGTCACCGCATTGCTGAAGCCGGGGCGGCTCTCGCTGGCATCGTCATCGTCGACCGCGTCGGAAGCTGCGTTCTGCGTCGGCTGCGGCGTCGGCCGATAGCCGGCCGGCAGGCCCGAATAATTGGGCCGCTGATAGCTGTTCTGCGCGTAGTTGCTCCGGGCGGCGCCGTTCTGCGCGAAGCTGTTCTGCGCATAGCTCGTCGTCGGCGGCGCGGCGCGTCCGGTGCCCGGGAAGTGGCCGAGATGGACGGCGAGTGCGCGGTCGGCGAGGCTCAGCGACGGCAGCCGCGCGAGGAACGGCTCGAGCCCGGCGGCCTGCTGGGCGGGCAAAGCGGATTCGACGGCGCGATCGGCATCCTGCCAGGCGCCGGTCAGCGCCAGCACGAACGCCCGCGTGCGATCGGCCGCGCGATCGCGCCGCTGCAACTGGTCCTGGAGCAGCTGCAGCGCCTGCTCGCGTTCGCCGCTGATCGCCAGCGACAGTGCGAGGCGGCGCGTCACTTCGGGATCGCTCCCCTGAGACAGGGCCAGCCGATAGTCACGCTGCGCCCGGCGCGGGTCGCCGCTGATATCCCAGGCGAGGCCGCGGTCGCCCGCCACCGATGCCTCGGGCACGCCGAGCGACACGGCGTCGCGGAAATATTTGAGCGCCGCCGCCGGCTGCTCGAGCTGGACGAGGGCCGAGCCCTCCCACTTCTTCACCCAGCCGTCGCGCGGCGCCTCCTGCTCGGCGCGCGCGAAGAAGGCGAGTGCGCCCTGCGCATCGCCCAGCTCCAGCGCCGCTTTGCCGGCACCGATCATCGCGCCGACATTGTGCGGGCTCTCCGCCAGGATGCGAAGGTTGTTCGAAAGAGGGTCGTTCGGGAGCGGCTGGGCGAGCCCATTCTGCGCGTGCATTGCCGCCGCCGCGGGCGCAAGCCATGAAGCCGCAGCCAGCAAGGCGAAGCCGAACCGGGCGCCCTTCTTTCGATTGGGGGTCATGCCGACATCAAACAGGAGCGGCCCTGTCGCGGCAATGAATGTGCGGCAAAACGGGCGGCCGAGGCGACGAGCCGGTGGAACTTTCCGGCAGATACGCGAAAGCCCTCCCCGCCTCGGGGCGGGAAGGGCTGCGATTCGCTAATTGTTTCTAATTACTGATTATTCTGCCGGCCGAGGAAACGCGGAATGTCGAGCGGATCGCGGCGGCGGCCGGTCGCCGGCGCCTCTTCCTCGACCTGCGCCTTGGCGGCGCCGCGGGCGATGTTCGACATGCGCTCGAACAGGGTGCCGCCGTCGCGGCCGGTCTTCGGTGCCGCCGGCGCTTCCTCGCCGGAGATCCAGCTGCGGTTGCCGGGGACCGAGCTTTCCGGCCCGGAAGCGAGCAAATCGCCTTCCTCGATGAAGGGTTCGCCGCCCTCCTCCTCGTCACCAAGCATCGCGCCGCTGTCGAGCAGCAGCTCGTCGCCGGCTTCCTCGGCCGGCTGGTCGAGCATCATCTCGTCCGCCGCCGGTTCGGCGAGGTCGAGCGGCTCGGGCGCAGCCTCGGCCTGCGGTTCCGCTTCGGCATTGTGCGCCGGCTGCTCGACCGGGGAATCCAGATCGAGCGCCATCTTCTTTGCCTTGGGCGGCTCGGACGTGCGGGCGGCGCCCGGGAAGGCGAAGACCTTGGCCGGCTGCGGCGGCGCCATGGTCGAAGCCTCGGCGTCGATGCCGGTGGCGACGACGGAGACGCGGATCTTGCCCTGAAGGTCGTTGTTGAACGCCGAGCCCCAGATGATGTTGGCGTCGGGGTCGACCAGCTCCTTGATGTGGCTGGCGGCCTCGTCGACCTCCATCAGGCGCATGTCCTCGCCGCCGGTGATCGAGATGATGACGCCCTTGGCGCCGCGCATCGACACGCCGTCGAGCAACGGATTGGCGATCGCCTTCTCGGCCGCCTCGATCGCGCGATTGTCGCCGGCGGCCTCGCCGGTGCCCATCATCGCCTTGCCCATCTCGCCCATCACCGAACGGACGTCGGCGAAGTCGAGGTTGATCAGGCCCGGCATGACCATCAGGTCGGTGATGCCGCGGACGCCCTGCTGGAGCACCTCGTCGGCCATCATGAACGCTTCCTTGAAGGTCGTGTTCGGGTTGGCGATGCGGAAGAGGTTCTGGTTCGGGATGACGATGAGGGTGTCGACGTGCTGCTGCAGCTCCGCGATGCCCGCCTCGGCGGAGCGGCCGCGGCGGTTGCCCTCGAAGGCGAACGGCTTGGTGACGACGCCGACGGTCAGCACGCCCCGGTCGCGCGCGGCCTTGGCGATGACCGGAGCCGCGCCGGTGCCGGTGCCGCCGCCCATGCCGGCGGCGATGAAGCACATATGGGCGCCGTCGAGCGCCTGATCGATTTCGTCGAGCGCCTCCTCGGCGGCCGCCTTGCCGATCTCGGGCCGCGAGCCGGCGCCGAGGCCCTGGGTGATGCGGAGGCCGAGCTGGATGCGCTGGTCGGCGGGCGAAGCATTGAGCGCCTGCGCGTCCGTATTGGCGACGATGAAGTCGACGCCCTGAACGTCGTTCGCGATCATGTTCGCGACCGCATTGCCGCCGGCGCCGCCGACGCCGATGACGCTGATCCGGGGCCTGAGCTCGTCCACTTCCGGACGGATGAAATCGATGCTCATGGTCTCTCTCCCCCTATGCTCCCGCTCTCCGGGAAAATGGTGCTAAGTCCTTTTGCACGACGCGATTCTTGGGCGCGAGAAAAAAGTTAACGCCAGCGTCAACTTTTCCCCAGAAAAGTGCCGAACTGAGTCTCAAAGGCGACAAAGTGAGTCTCAAAAGCCACTCCTGAGCGCCGTGACGAGCCGCTGGACGAGATTGCCGCCCCCCACCCTAGGGACCGAGGGCGCCGGCGAGACGGCGCTGCGCAGGTCGAGCTCGTTGGAAGCCGCGAACTGGGCGAGGCCGACGAGGGTGGTGAAAGCCGGGCCGGAATGGGCTTCGGGAAGCCCGCGCAGGCTCGGCCGGCCGATGCGGACGGCGCGGCCGAGCACGCCTTGGGCGTAGTCGGCAATCCCCTTCAACTCGGAGCCGCCGCCGGTCAACACCACCTGCCGGCCGAACGGTCCGCCGAAGCCCAGATCCTTCAGCGCCTGGGCGATCTCGCCGGTCAAATGCTCGAGCCGCTGGCGGATGACGGCGATCAGCTGGGCGCGCGTGATCCGCGCCGCCTCGGTCCCCTCCTCCGAGCCGGCGATCGGTGACAATTCGATCATGTCGTGATTGTCGCGCGGGCTCGTCATCGCGGAGCCGTAGAAGCATTTCATCCGCTCGGCCTCGACGCGGCGCGTGCCGAAGGCGGAGGCGATGTCGTCGGTGATGTCGATGCCGCCCATCGGCAGCGACTTGAGGCCCACCAGCATGCCACCCGCGAAGACCGAGACGTTGGTGACGCCGGCGCCGAGCTCGACCAGGGCGACGCCGAGCTCGCGTTCCTCATCACTGAGGCAGGCCTTGCCGGCCGCGACCGGCGAGGCGACGATCGCCTCGACGCCGAGATGGGCGGAGCGGACGCAGAGATCGAGGTTGCGGACCGGCGAGGGCTCAGCGGCAATGACGTGGATGTCGACCGCAAGCCGGTCGGCATGGAGACCGAGCGGTTTCTTCACCCCTTCCAGCCCGTCGAGCGTGTAGAGCGCCGGCATGGCGTGGAGGATCATCCGCCCGTCCGAGGCGATCGACTCCCGGCCGATGCCGAGCAATTGATCGATATCCTCCTTCTGGACGCGCCGGCCGCCGATGTGCAGCTCAACGCTGGCGACGGTGCTGACCAAGCCGCCGGCCGAGAAGCCGACATAGATGTCCTCGATATTGGTGGCGGCGATCCGTTCCGCCTGCTCCACCGCCTCGCGGATCGCCCCCTCCGTTTTCTCCATATCAGCGATGAAGCCGCGGCGGACGCCCTGGCTCTGGCGCTGGCCGGTGCCGAGGATCTTGAGGGTGCCGTCGTCTCCCGGCTCGGCGATCAAAGCCGACACTTTCGACGAGCCGACGTCGAGGGCGGTGACGAGCTTGCGGGTGGGGGTGACGGTGGGGCGCTTCATCAGATCGTCTTGCTCGCGTCGACGTCGCCGGCGGCCGGTTTGGCGGGCGCCGGATTGGTCGGCGCGGCAGCGGCGGCGGGCGGCGTTGCCGGCGCGATCGACGGCACCGTGCCGCCGGGCTCGGTCGAGAGGCGGGCGATCAGCTTGCCGGGGATGCGCATGTCGAAGCGGACGAACCCTTTGCCGAGCAACTGGTTCTGCTGGTCGATCTGGGCGAAGCGGGCGAGCGCGCGGCGCCCCGCCTCCTCGCCCTCCGGAAGCGCGAGCACCTCGCCGGTCTGGAAGCGGATATCCCAACGGCGGTCGCCCACCCAGCTCGCGCCGGCCATGGCGGGCTTCAGTTGCGGCGCCGCCTCGACCAGCCGTGCTAGCGCGCCGGCCTGCTGGTTGGCGTTCGGGCCAATGATCAGCGGCAGGTCCGGCATGGCATCGAGCTTCACCGGCTCCAGCACCACGCCGTCGATGTCGATCAAGGCGAGCTGCTGGTTGTGCTGCCAGATCGCCGCCGGCTTGCGCTCGACGATATCGACGACGAGCGTGTCGGGCAGGCGCCGCGAGACGCGCGCGTCGTGGATCCAGCCGAAGCGGAGCAGCCGCTGGCGGGTCGCTTCGAGATCGACGAGCGGCATCGCCGGCTCCGCTTGGTCGAAGGCGATGTTGTAGACGTCGAGCTTGGGGACATGGACCGCGCCCTTGATCTCGACATGCTTGAGCGTGAAACCGGCCTGGCCCACCGCCTCGCCGGCGCTGGTGCCGACCCGCTGCGGCACGCCCATCGCGGCGAGCGCCGCGACGGCAAGGGCGGCGAGAACGAGGAAGAAGATCCACCAGCTGACTCGGCGCACCGCATCCGCGAAAGGAGAGGGCTCCTTGCCCCGCCCGTTCTTCGTCCGGACGAGGGCCTTGGACTTGGCCTTCCCTCCGCGCGGCGCGGCCTGGCGTGCGGCCTTGGCGTTCATAGGGCCTCCTCGACGATGCGCTGAACGAGCTCGGCATAGCTCATGCCGCGATATTTGGCCTGCTCCGGCACGAGGCTGAGCGGCGTCATGCCGGGCTGGGTGTTGACCTCGAGGAGGTGGAGCCCCGCCTCGCCTTTTTCGTCGTCCCAGCGGAAATCGGCGCGCGAGCAGCCGCGGCAGCCGAGCAATTTGTGGGCCTTCAGCGCCATCGCCATGGCCGCTTCCGCGATGTCAGCCGGAATCTTTGCAGGGCAGACGTGCAGGGTCATGCCGTCCGTATATTTGGCGTCGTAATCGTAGAAGCCGGACTTGGGCTGCAGCTCCGTCACCGCGAGCGCCTCCTCGCCGAGCACGGCGACGGTCAGCTCGCGGCCCTTGATGAAGGGCTCGGCGAGCAGCCGCTCGAAATGCTTCCACGGCCCTTCGGTCTCGCGCCCGATCGGATCGCCATAATTGCCGCCCTGGGTGACGATAGCGACGCCGACGGACGAGCCTTCGTTGACCGGCTTCACGACATAGGGTCGCGCTATCGGATCGC
Organism: Allosphingosinicella sp.; assembly: GCA_036269695.1. Classification (GTDB taxonomy): domain Bacteria; phylum Pseudomonadota; class Alphaproteobacteria; order Sphingomonadales; family Sphingomonadaceae; genus Allosphingosinicella. Next base: position 44,193 of record DATBDY010000040.1, read on the forward strand.
GCTCGTAGAGGCTCTCGCTCGCCACGATCTCGCCCGCCGGCATGCGGATGCCGTGGGGGACCAGAACCATCTTGGTGAGCTCCTTGTCGATGGCGATCACCGACGTCTCGAGCCCGCTATGGGTGTAGCGGAGCCCCATCAGGTCCATCAGCCCCTGGACGCTGCCGTCCTCGCCGGGCGTGCCGTGGAGCGCGTTGAAGACGACGTCCGGCGCCGTCTCGACCAGCCGCTGCGCGACGTCGCTGCCCATGTCGATCCGGGTGACGCGATGGCCGAGGCTTTCGAGCGCGTCGGCGACTCCGCCGCCGCTCATCAGCGACACCTCGCGCTCGGCGGACCAGCCCCCCATCAGAACTGCGACGTGCAGCTTATCCACGCTCACTCACCCCCACATGCCCTTCGTCGGCGTCGTCGGCAAACATGCCGACACGCTGGATTTCCCACTCCAGCTCAATACCCGAATGCTCGCGGACCCGCCGCCGGACTTCCTCGCCCAGCGCCTCGATGTCCGCCGCTCTGGCCTTGCCAAGGTTCAGCAGGAAGTTGCAATGCTTTTCAGAGACTTGCGCATCGCCGATGCGCAATCCGCGGCAGCCGGCGGCATCAATCAGCTTCCAGGCCTTCGTGCCCGGCGGATTCTTGAAGGTCGAGCCGCCGGTGCGGCTGCGGAGCGGCTGGCTCGCCTCACGCTCCTCGGCGATGCGATCCATCTCCGCGCCGATCGGGGCGGGATCGCCCGGTGCACCCTCGAACAGGGCTTCGACCACGATCGCGCCTTCGGGCACTTCGCTATGCCGATAGGTGTAGCCGAACCGCTCACGCGACCAGGTTTCGATCCGCCCGTCGCGCAGCACGAGCGTCGCTTCGATCAGGATATCGGCAGTCTCGCGGCCGTAAGCGCCGGCGTTCATTCGCACCGCGCCGCCCGTCGTGCCGGGAATCCCGCGCAGGAATTCGAGCCCGGCTATCCCGGCATCCCGCGCCTTGGAGGCCACCGTGATGCCCATCGCTCCGCCACCGGCGCGGACGCGGTTGCCGGGCTCGGCCGTCACCTGAGCAAAGCTCTTCGGCAGGCGCACCACGACGCCGGGAACGCCGCCGTCGCGAACGATCAGGTTCGAGCCGACGCCGACGGGAAGGACCGGCACCCGCGGAGCGAGGTCGCGGAGGAAATGGGCGAGGTCTTCAACGTCCTTCGGCTTCACCAGCCATTCGGCCGGCCCGCCGGTGCGGAACCAGATGAAGTCGGCCAGCGAGCCGCCTGGCTCTACGGTTCCAGCCAAACTCGGCATCTCCGCTCGTCCCGAGCGAAGTCGAGGGGCGTCTTCTCGAACGCCTGTGCCGCGCCCCTCGACTTCGGCCGAAGGCCGAAGTTCATCCTGAGCGCCGCCGCCAGGCGGCGTCGAAGGGCTCGGGACGAGCGATGAGGGGTGATCGGAGGTGATGGACGGCGCGCTCATTTCGCGAGCCTCGCCTGACGGATGCCGTCGGCCAGGCCTGCCGCCCATTTCGTGATGTCGCCGGCGCCGAGGCAGATCACCGTGTCGCCGCGAGCCGCAACGTCGCGGAGCTGGCGGGCGAGATCTTCGGGCCCCTCCACGGTGCTGACGGCGCGGTGGCCGCGCTGCTTGAGCCCTTCCGCCAGCGCCTCGGAATCGACGCCATCGATCGGCTCCTCGCCGGCCGCATAGACGGGCGCGACGTAGACGATATCGGCATCGTTGAAGGCGCCCTGGAACTCGTCCATCAAATCGTGCAGCCGCGTGTAGCGGTGGGGCTGGACGACGGCGATCACCCGCCCCTCTGCCCCCTCGCGTGCGGCCGACAGCACGGCGCGGATCTCGACCGGATGGTGGCCGTAATCGTCGATGATGGTCGCGCCGCTGATCTCGCCGACGCGGGTGAAGCGGCGCTTGACCCCGCCGAACTGCTCGAAGCCCTTGACGATCGTCTCGTCCGGAATGCCGAGCTCGGCGGCGACGCCGATCGCGGCGAGGGCATTCTGGACGTTGTGCCGCCCAGGCATCGGCAACTCGACCCCGCTCAGCGTCCGCACCTCGCCGGCGCGGTTGCGGATGTTGACGTCGAAGCGGTTGCCGCCCGGCACCGGCACGACATTGTCGCCGCGCACGTCCGCCAGCGCCGCGAAGCCGTAGGTCACGACGCGCCGGTCGCGCAGGCGCGGAATGATCGTCTGCACCTCGGGATGATCGACGCAGAGGAAGGCGGCGCCGTAGAAGGGCACGTTCTCGACGAACTCGACGAAGGCGTCCTTCACCTTCTCGAAGGAGCCATAATGGTCGAGATGCTCCGGATCGATGTTGGTGACGACCGCGATCGTGCCGTCGAGGCGCAGGAAGCTGCCGTCGCTCTCGTCCGCCTCGACCACCATCCAGTCCGAGCTGCCGAGCCGGGCGTTGGAGCCGTAGGCGTTGATGATGCCGCCGTTGATCACGGTCGGGTCAATGCCGCCGGCGTCGAGCAGGGCCGCGATCATCGAGGTGGTGGTGGTCTTGCCGTGCGTCCCCGCCACTGCGACGGTGGACTTGAGCCGCATCAGCTCGGCCAGCATCTCGGCCCGGCGGACGACGGGGATGCGCCGCTCATAGGCGCAGACCAGCTCGGGATTGTCCTTCTTGATCGCGGTCGAGACCACGACGACCGCGGCGTCGCCAAGATTGTCGGCATGGTGGCCGAGCGCTACGGGGATACCCGCCTTGCGCAGGCCCTCGACGACATAGCCTTCCGCGACGTCCGAGCCCTGCACTTTGTAGCCGAGGATGTGCATCACCTCGGCGATTCCGGACATGCCGATACCGCCGATGCCGATGAAGTGGATCGTGCCGATGTCGGTGCCGACTCCTTTCCTGACACGGCGGCGCTCAGGCATAGGCCGTGTCGGTCGGGAGCGGCGTGAGAATGACTTCCTCGGCAGGGGCGGCGTCGTCCGCCGGGTCGCGCCCGACGCGTTCGACCAGGTCGGCGAGGTCGCTCGCCGCATTCGGGCGGCCCACGGCCCGCGCCCGCGCCGCGGCATTGGCGAGCGCCTTGGGATCGAGGCCGAGCTTCTGCATCTGCTTGGCGAGCTCGATGGGGGTGAAGGCCGATTGCGCGATCATCCGCGCGCCGCCGGCCTTGGCCATCTCGCGCGCGTTCGAGGTCTGGTGGTCGTCGGTCGCGGAGGGGAGCGGGATGAGGATGGCGGGGCGCCCGGCAGCGGTCAGCTCGGCGATGGTCGAGGCGCCGGCGCGGGCGACGATCAGGTGCGCCCAGCCGAGCTTGTCCGGCATGTCGGCTATGTAGGTGGCGAGATCGGCGGGGATGCCGAGCCGCGCATATTTGCCCCGGACCTCCTCGATATCCTCGGCCCGGCATTGCTGGGTCACCTGCAGCCGGCGGCGGAAATGCTCCGGAAGGAGGCCGAGCCCATCCGGCACGACATCCGAAAGGATCGTCGCCCCCTGGCTGCCGCCGGTGACCAGCACGCGAAAGATACCGTCTTCGCTCAGCGCTGGATAAGGCTGGTCGCGCAGGGCGAGGACCTCGTCCCGTACGGGATTGCCGACGAGGTGGACCTTGCTTTTGTGGCCGTTGGAGAGGCGGTCGACCTGCGGGTAAGCGGTGGCGATCGCATCGACGCGCCCGGCCATCAGCCGGTTGACCCGGCCGAGCACCGCATTCTGCTCGTGGATCAGCGTCGGGATCTTGTCCCGTTGCGCGGCGAGCAGGGCCGGCAGCGCCGGATAGCCGCCGAAGCCGATCACCGCCGAAGGCCGGAAGGTCTCGTAGAGCCGCGAAGCCATGGCGCGGCCGGTGAAGATGTTCCGAATCGCCTTCAGCCAGCCCGCCGGGCCGCCGCTGAGCCGTCCCGCCGGCAGCACATGCACCTGCACGCCCTCGAACAGCCCGGGAATGCGCGCGCCGCGATCGTCCGTCACCAAGGCGACGCGATGCCCCCGCCGCATCAGCTCCTCGGCGAGCGCATGGGCCGGGATCATGTGGCCGCCGGTGCCCCCGGCGGCGAGGACGTAATGGCGCGAGAAGGTCATCGTCCGCCGCTCCACTTCACCACATAAGGCGAGCGGTGGAGATAGGGGTTACGGCGGGTGAAGGCGAGCAGCAGGCCCATGCCTATCGAGAGGGCCACCATCGACGAGCCGCCATAGGAGATAAACGGCAGGGTCATGCCCTTGGACGGCGCGATCTGCACGTTCACCGCCATGTTGATCAGCGCCTGCATGCCGAACTGGCAGACGAGGCCGGCGGCCGCCAGCACCACGAAATGGTCGTCCTCGTGGAGCAGCCGGATCAGCACGCGCGCGACGATCACCAGATAGATGATCGCGATGGCGAGGCAGGCGATGATGCCGAACTCCTCGCCGATCACCGAGAAGATGTAATCGGTGTGCGGCTCGGGCAGCTGGAACTTGTGAATCCCCGCCCCCGGTCCTGCCCCGAACAGCCCGCCGGCCGTGATCGTCCGCAGCGCGGAATCGGTCTGGTAGGTGTCGCCATGCTCGAACAGGAAGCCGTCGATGCGGGCATGGGCCACGGGATAGAAGAAATAAGCGAGGATCACGACCGCCACGGCGCCCGCGCCGAGGATCATGAGGAAGCGCATCGGTGCGCCCGAGAGGGTCAGCAGCAGCACCCAGACGGCGGCGAAGATCACCGTCTCGCCGAAATTGGGCTGCTTCATCAACAGCAAGGCGATCAGGCCGGTGAGGATGCCCGACAGCGGCACGACCGGCAGGTTCTCGTCCTGCTTCTTGAGCGAGAGCAGCCAGCCGATGGTGACGATGTAGAGGGGCTTCAGGAATTCGGACGGCTGGAACTGGGCGAAGCCGACACCAAGCCAGCGCCGCGCGCCGTTCACCGTCGGCCCGAACATCGGCACCAGCACCAGCAGGCCGGTGAAGAGCAGGGTGCCGAGCAGACAGAGGCGCCGCGCCTTGTCGCGGGGCAGCATAGAGACGCCGATCATCACCGGCAGGCCGGCGACGATCCAGATCAGCTGGCGGTAGAAATAATGGAGCGGCGCAAAGGTGACCCCGCTGCCCGAATAGCGGACGCCCGCCGCCGGCGAGGCGGCGGCCACCGCAACGAGGCCAATCGCGATCAGCACCGCGACGAAAAAGAGGAGGACGCGGTCGATCTCCCAGAACCAGCGGCCCACCGGGCTCCGGTCCGAACGGCCGAGACGGTTCGCGCTCCTGCTCTTCAATTGCCCCACCAGGCTCATGCCAATGCCTCCACCGCGGCGCGGAAAGCCTCCCCCCGCGCTTCATAATCCTTGAATTGGTCGAACGAGGCGCAGGCCGGCGACAGCAGCACCACCTCCCCCGCTTTCGCCGCCCCCGCCGCCGCGCCGACGGCGCGGTCCAGCCGCTCGCATTCCTCGACCTTCACCTTCGGCCGCAGCAGCCGCGCGAACATCGGCCCCGCTTCGCCGATCGTATAGGCGGCGCGGACATGGCCGAGGAAGGGCTCGCACGGCTCCAGATCGTCGGATTTGGGCAGCCCGCCGAGAATCCAGTGGATAATTGGGTAAGCGGCCAGCGCCGGCGCGGTCGAATTCGGATTGGTCGCCTTGCTGTCGTTGACGAACAGCACCCCGTCCCGCTCCGCCACCCGCTCCATCCGATGCGGCAGGCCGGGATAGGTGGCGAGGCCGCGGGAGATCGTCTCGGCCGGGACGCCGAGCTCGCGCGAGACCGCGACGGCGGCGGCGACGTTCTGGGCGTTGTGCGGCCCCTGCAGCGACGGCCAACGCGACTGGTCCTTCACTTGCGCGGACGAGACGAGCAGCTTCCTTCCCGCCACCTGCGCGGCGATGGCCCTGGTGTAATCGTCCTCCGTCGCGATCACCGCCGTATGGTCCGGCGACTGCATCGCGAACAGCCGCGCCTTGGAGGCGGCATAATCCTCCATGCCGTCATAGCGGTCGAGATGGTCGGGGCTGAGGTTGAGCAGCACCGCCACGTCGCAATCGAGGCTCTGGGTCAGGTCGATCTGGTAGGAGGAGAGCTCGAGCACATAGACGCCGCCCTCTGGAAGCGGGTCCTGGGCGAGGATCGGCAGGCCGATATTGCCGCCCATCATGGTGGGGATGCCGGCGGTCTTCAGGATGTGGTGGATGAGCGCCGTCGTGGTCGACTTGCCGTTGGTGCCGGTGATTCCGACCACCTTGTGCGGTGGCAGCGAGGCGCGCGCCTGGGCGAAGAGTTCGATATCGCCGATCACCGGCACCTTCGCCTGCCGCGCCCGCTCCGCGATCGGGTGCCGGTTGAGCGGCACGCCGGGCGAGACCACCACGCCGGCGAAGCCGTAGATCGAGGTGGTGAGGGGGTCAGCGAACCTGACTGTTCCCCGGCGAAAGCCGGGGTCCAGTTCAGACTCCGTTTCTGGACCCCGGCTTTCGCCGGGGAACATCTTGGCCGCCGACTCGCGTGCTTCCTCCTTCGAATCCCAGGCCATGACGCTGGCGCCGCTCGCGAGCAGCGCCTCCACCGTCGCCACTCCCGAGCGGGCGAGGCCCAGCACGGCGTAGCTCTTCCCGGCAAAGGCGGGGCTGACGATCATCTCAATTTCAGCGTCGAGAGGCCGGCGAGGGCCAGGACGAAGGCGATGATCCAGAAGCGGATGACGACGGTCGGCTCAGACCAGCCCATCTGCTCGAAATGGTGATGGATCGGCGCCATCTTGAACACGCGCTTGCCGGTCCTCTTGTAGAAGAAGACCTGGATGATGACGCTCAGCGCCTCGACCACGAACAGGCCGCCGATGATGCCGAGCACGATCTCGTGGCGGGTCGAGACGGCGATCGCGCCGAGCGCGCCGCCGAGCGCAAGGCTACCCGTATCGCCCATGAAGACCGCGGCCGGCGGCGCGTTGAACCAGAGGAAGGCGAGGCCCGCGCCGACGATGGCCGAGCAGAGGACCGTGAGCTCGCCGGCGTCGCGCACATGGGGGATGCCGAGATAGGCGGCGAACTTCGCGTTGCCGACCAGGTAGGTGATGATCAGGAAGGCGAGGCTGGCGATGATCACCGGCATCGAGGCAAGGCCGTCGAGGCCGTCGGTCAGGTTCACCGCATTGCCGAAGGCGACCACGACGAAGGCGGCGAAGAACGGATAGGCGAAGTGGAGGTCGACCACCGGTCCCTTCCAGAACGGGATGTAGAGCTCGGTCCCCGCGCCCCAGGTGATGATCGTGCAGCCGACGCCCGCGACGAGGAATTCGGCGAGCAGCCGCACCCGCGCCGACACGCCCTTATGGCTGCGCTTGGTCACCTTGTCGTAATCGTCGAGGAAGCCGATCAGGCCGAAGCCGATCGTGATCAGCATGCAGGCCCAGAGATAGCGATTGGTGAAATCCATCCACAGCAGCATCGCCACCGAGAGCGAGGTGAGGATCATCAGGCCGCCCATGGTGGGCGTGCCGCGTTTGGCGAGATGGGTCTGCGGTCCATCGACGCGGATCGGCTGGCCCTTGCCCTGGCGGACGCGCAGCCAGCCGATGAACTTCGGACCGATCAGCAGGCCGAGGAACAAAGCCGTGGCCGTCGCCGCGCCGGCGCGGAAAGTGATATAGCGAAAGAGGTTCAGCAGGCCCGGAAAACCCAGATGCTGCGCGATCCACAAAAACATTAGTTCTTCCCGCCCGTCAGCGCCTCGACGAGGGCGGCAAGACCGATGGAGTTCGATCCCTTGACGAGGATTGAGTCGCCCGCTTGGACCTCCTGCTTCACCAGCTCCGTCGCTGCCGCCGTGTCCGGGACATGCGTGATTTTAACCTTTTGGCCAAGCACTTTCGCGAGCGATTCCATCTCTTTGCCGACAAGGATGGCCCGTTCGACGCAGGCGGCCTCGACCGGCTCCGCAAGCCCGGCGTGGAAGTCCTCCGAAGCTTCGCCCAACTCGCGCATCGCGCCGAGCACGGCGATACGGCGGCCAGCGGTTTTCTGCGCGCCGAAGGTGCGCAGGGTGGCCGCCATCGAGGCCGGATTGGCATTGTAGCTCTCGTCGATCAGCAGCGCCTCGCCGCTGTCGACGCGGATGAGGTGCCGCTCGCCCCGGCCCTTCAGTCCCGGCAGGTCGGCGAGCGCAAGACCGGCGGCGGCGAGGTCGCCGCCGAGCGCCTCGACGGCGGCGAGCACGGCGAGCGAATTGGAGACCCAATGCTCGCCGGGCTGCGAGACGGTATAGGTGAGCTCGGCGTTGGGGAGGATTGCGGCGACCAGCGAGCCGCCATTCGATGCGGGCACGAAATCCCGCGCGCGGACGTCCGCGCCCTTGCCGAGGCCGAAGGTGACGATCTTCGCCGCATGCGGGCGAGCGGCCTCGATCAGCCGGTCGCGATGCGGGCTGTCGAAGGGGATGATCGCGGTGCCGCCCGGCTCCAGCCCCTGGAAGATCTCGCTTTTGGCGTCCGCGATCTCCGCCTCGCTCGCGAAGAATTCGCGGTGGGCGGGCGCGATGGCAGTCACGATTGCGACGTGCGGCCGCACCAGCCGGGTGAGCTCTGCCAGCTCGCCCGGATGGTTCATGCCCATCTCGAACACGCCGAACCGCGCCGCGCGCGGCATGCGGGCGAGCGACAGGGGCACGCCGGTATGATTGTTGTAGCTCTTGACCGAACGATGCGCCTCGCCCGGCGCGGAGCGGTCGAGCGCGGCGTAGAGCGCTTCCTTGGTCCCGGTCTTACCGACGGACCCGGTGACTCCGCAGATACGGGCGGCACTGCGGGTGCGGGAGGCGCGGCCGAGGTCGTTCAGCGCCGCCATCGTGTCGGCAACGCGGACATGGGGGTGCGGCGTGTCGGCGCTGACGAGTGCGCCGGCCGCGCCCGAGGCGAACGCCTGGTCGAGGAAGCGATGGCCATCCGTCGCCTCGCCTTTGAGCGCAATAAAGAGGTGGTCGGGCTCGACCTCGCGGGAGTCGAAGGTCACGCCGGTTGCTTGGAACGCAGTGGAGACGGTTCCGCCAGTCGCGGCGGCGATTTCGTCTGAGGTCCAAAGCACAGTCATGCCAGACCCCCACACCGCTCGTCCCGAGCGTAGTCGAGGGGCGCCCGTGATGAGTCTGTGCCAGCGCCCCTCGACTTCGCTCGGGACGAGCGGATTCCTGTGCGGAAACGAAGGCCGCTCATGCCGCGCACTCTCGGGCCACCGTCACATCGTCGAACGGCAGGACGCGATCGCCGACAATCTGGCCTTGCTCATGGCCCTTGCCGGCGAGGAGGATGATGTCGTCCGCGCCCGCTTCGGCGACGGCGGCGGCGATGGCGTCTCGGCGGCCCGGCACTTCACGCGCCCCCGCCGCGCCTTCAAGGATGTCGCGGCGGATCGTGGCCGGATCCTCGCTGCGTGGATTGTCGTCGGTGACGATGGCCACATCGGCCAGCCGTGTTGCCACCGCGCCCATCTCGGCGCGCTTGCCGACGTCGCGGTCGCCGCCGGCGCCGAAGACGATGATCAACCGGCTCTTGGCATGCGGCCGCAGCGCCGCGATGGCGGCCTCGATCGCGTCGGGCGTGTGGGCGTAATCGACGTAGACGGGAGCGCCGCTGCGGGTGATCACAGCCCGCTCCAGCCGCCCGCGCACAGGCTGCACCCGCGCGAGATTGGCGAGCGTCTGGTCGAGATCCCCGCCCGTGGCGACGACCAGTCCGGCGGCCGTGAGCGCGTTGGCGGCCTGATAGGCACCGATCAAAGGCAGGCTGATCTCGCGCCTTTTCCCCTCCGCCTCGATGATCAGCCTCTGCCCGAGCTGGCTCGGGGCGCGCTCGACCAGCCGCAGCGTCTCGCCGCGCGTGCCGACGGTCAGCGTCAGAAGCCCCCGCGCCCGCGCCCGCCGCAGCACTTCGTCCGACTTGGGATCGTCCATCCAGACGATCGCCGTCCCGTCCGCCGCGACGACCTCGCTGAACAGCCGCATCTTGGCCTCGAAATAGGCATGCATCGTGCCGTGATAATCGAGATGGTCGCGGCTGAAATTGGTGAAGGCGGCGGCCTGCACCGGCAGCCCTTCGGTCCGGTATTGGGAGAGACCGTGGCTCGACGCCTCGAACGCGGCATGGGTCACGCCCTCGCGCGCGAGGCCGGCCATGTTCGACAGGAAGGTGACGATGTCGGGCGTGGTGAGGCCGGTCGTGACCCGGTCGTCGGCGGTGGTGACGCCGAGCGTACCGATCGAGGCGGCATGATGCCCCGCCATCCGCCACAGCTGGCGGGTCAGCTCGACGTTCGAGGTCTTGCCGTTGGCCCCGGTGACCGCGACGACGGTTTCGGGGAACGGCTTGAAGAATTTGGCCGCGAGCTGGGCGAATTCGCGCCGCGGCTCCTCGGCGGCGACATGGGGAGCGCCCTCGACCTTCGCCTCGGGCCGCGCCACGACGGCGACCGCGCCGGCCTCCACCGCCGCGGGGATAAAATCCTCACCGTTGAACATCGTGCCGCGAAACGCGCCGAAGACGGTGCCGGGCGCAACCTTGCGATGGTCGATCGCAAAACCCGTCACCCGAGAATCGGAATCGATCCCGGCAAGGTCGCGCAGGCGCATCGTCTCACTTCTTTTCGTCGGGATGGGTGTAGGGCAGCACCTCGGCCATGTTGGCGTCGCGGGTCATGTCAGGCTGGACGCCGAGGAAGGGGCCGACGCGGCTCACCACGCGCGAGACCACGGGCGCGACGTTCCAGGCGGCGGTGTGGAAGCCGTAGGTCTCCGGCAGGGCCTTCGGGCTATCGAGCGTGCAGACGATCACGTAGCGGGGCGCATCCATCGGGAACACGCCCGCGAAGGTGGTGACGACCGCGGCGCTCGTATAGTGGCCGCCGGCGAGTTTTTCGGCGGTGCCGGTCTTGCCGCCGATCCGGTAGCCGGGGGCGTCGGCCTTGCGGCCGGTGCCGCTGGTCACGACGAGGCGGAGCAGCGCCCGCATGCGGTAGGAGGTCTCCTCCGTATAGACGCGGTGGCCTTGACCGACGGGGTGGTCGGGCCCGACCTTGAGCAGGGTCGCGGGGTGCCAGATGCCGCCGTTGAACAGGGCGGCATAGCCAAGGGCGAGGTGGAGCGGGCTGACGGCGATGCCGTGGCCGAAACCGACCGTCATCGTCGCGATGTCGCCCCAATTGGCGCCGGGCGTCAGCGGCCGGCCGCGCTCGGGCAGCTCCACCGCCACCGGGTCCAGGAAGCCCATGGCGCGCAGGAATTCCTGCTGATGCTGGGAGCCGACCTGCGCCGCGATCTGGGCCGCGCCGATGTTCGACGAACGCCGCATGATATCCGCGATGGTGCACGGGCCGCCGAACGGCTCGTCGTCGTGGATGTTGAAGCGGCCGACGGTGAGGATCTTGGGGCAATTGTAGGTCTGGCCGAAGCTCTTGATGATGCCGAGATCCATCGCCATCGCGACGGTGAACGGCTTGAAGGTCGTGGCGAGCTCGTAGACGCCCAGGGTGGCTCGGTTGAAGCCCGCGTCCGCCGCCGCATGGCCGGGGGCGTTCGGGTTGAGCGACGGCAGCGAGGTCATGGCCAGCACTTCGCCGGTCTTGATGTCGAGGACGATGCCGGCCGCGC
>DATBDY010000006.1:0-1912 GCA_036269695.1 Allosphingosinicella sp.
GAACGGCGGCGACGGCGACGACGACGTCGGCGGCCGCGTTCCTCGTCGGTCTCGGGCTCGCCCGCCGCGTCCGCGCCGTTGGCGCGCGGCGGCGCAGCTTCGATTTCGGCCTCTTCCGTCTCGTCCGCCTCTTCGTCTTCATCCTCGATAGCGGGGGCCTGGATCGACCGAGGCAGCGTCGGCGCCTCGCCGGCGCCGTAGGCGCGCAGACGCTCGAGACGGAAGCTCGGCGGGATCAGGGAATCGTCCCGCGCCACCACGACCTTGATGCCGTAGCGCGCCTCGATCTGCGCCAGCGACTCGCGCTTCTGGTTCAGCATGTAGAGCGCCACGGTGGTCGGCACATAGATGCAGATCTCCGCCGAACGCCGGCGGATCCCCTCCTCCTCGATCGAGCGGAGGACATAGAGCGCTGTGGATTCAACCGAGCGGATAAAACCGGTGCCGCCGCAATGCGGGCAAGGTTGCGTCGAGGCCTCGGTCAGCGACGGGCGAAGCCGCTGCCGCGACATTTCAAGCAATCCGAAGGGGCTGATGCGGCCGACCTGGATGCGCGCCCGGTCGTTCTTCAACGCCTCTTTCAGCCGCCGCTCGACCGCGCCCTGGTTGCGGTGCTCCTCCATATCGATGAAATCGATGACGATCAGCCCGGCCAGATCGCGCAAGCGCAGCTGGCGCCCGATCTCGTCGGCGGCTTCGAGATTGGTGCGCAGCGCGGTCTCTTCGATATTGCGCTCGCGCGTCGAGCGGCCGGAATTGACGTCGATCGCGACCAGCGCCTCGGTCTGGTTGATGACGACGTAGCCGCCCGAGCGCAATTGCGCGACCGGCGAGTGGATCGCGTCGATCTGGCTCTCGACCTGGAAGCGGTGAAACAACCCGACCTGCGGATCGCGATAAGGCTGTACGCGCTTCGCATGGCTCGGCATCAGCGTCCGCATGAACGCCTTGGCGGTGCGGTAGCCCTCCTCGCCTTCGACCTGCACCTCGTCGATGTCGCGCGAATAAAGATCGCGGATCGCGCGCTTGATCAGATTGCCCTCTTCGTAGATCAGGGCCGGCGCGGTCGATTTGAGCGTCAGGTCGCGGATCTCGTTCCACAGCCGCAGCAGGTATTCGTAGTCGCGCTTGATCTCGGCCTTGGACCGCTCGGAACCGGCGGTGCGGACGATGACGCCCATCCCCTCGGGGATCTCGAGCTCTTCGAGGATTTCCTTCAGCCGCCGGCGATCGCTGAGACTCGTGATCTTGCGCGAGACGCCGCCGCCGCGACCGGTATTCGGCATCAGCACGCAGTAGCGCCCAGCGAGCGAGAGATAGGTCGTCAGCGCCGCGCCCTTGTTGCCGCGCTCTTCCTTGGCGACCTGCACGAGCATGATCTGGCGGCGCTTGATGACCTCCTGGATCTTGTAGTGGCGGACGGAGTAGCGCCGCCGCCGCTCCGCGTCGGCCTCCTCGACCTCTTCGACCTCATCGCCGCCGAGTGTCTCGACGGTGCCCCTCACGGGCTCCGCCGCATCGCCATTCACCGGCGTGTCGGCGATCTCGGCCGAGACGACGGATTCTTCGGCGGCGCGCAACGCAATCGACCCCGGTTCCGAACCCTGGCTGCCGACACCATCGGCGTGCGCCTCATCCCACAAAACCGTGGCTTGGTTGCTGTCGTGAGAGGCGGTTTCGTGCTGGGCTGGCCCGGTGGGCGGCGGCTGCCAGTCCTCCTGCCAGGCGGCGAGCGTCGGTTCCGGCTCCTGGTAGTGTTCCGATCCCTCCGAGTGCTCGGGGGCGGGCTCGGCTGGTGGGAGCGGCGCGCTCCAATCGGTCGCCGGCGCCGCGTCGGTCACCGCCGCATGAAAATCTTGTCCCGGTTCAGATGTCGGCGTGGCTTCGCCCTCGTGGCGCTCGGCATGTTCGC
>DATBDY010000019.1:0-69897 GCA_036269695.1 Allosphingosinicella sp.
GGCGAGCGCGAAGAAGCTCTCCGGGCCCTGGCAATGGACGAGGGTCGCGACGGCCGGGTCGGTCGGGTGGTTCAGATAGGTGCGATATTCCCAGCTGACCTGGCCGCTCTTCACATATTTGTCGCGAAGCGTCGGCACGCCTTCCTGGTCGAAGTGCGCGCAGAAGGGGCAGGAAAGCGAGGCATATTCGACCAGCTTCACCGGCGCGTTCGGATTACCCATGCGGTAGCCGTTCTCAGGGGTGAGGCTGATCACCTGCGTCCAGTCGCCGCCGTTCGGGGCGGGGATTTGCGGCAGCGGCCCGTTCGCCGCCTGCGTGACGTTGTCGCCGCCATTGCCCTTGCAGCCGACCAGCGCGAGCGCGAGCGCCGCCGCGGCAATTCCAACCTTCAGCTTCATGTCTTCCTCTCTCCGATTCTGCCGATGACCGGGATGGCGACCGAGGCCGCCGGCGCCGAGGCGCCATTGCTCGCCGCCACCCCCTGCGCCAGCGATTCGAGGCAGGCGCGAAGCTCGGGATCGGCGATCGCCCGCAGCGAATCGCCGAGCTCGACCGGCAGCGGCCGCAGCGATGCGGGCGCGCGGCGCGGCTTCGCCTTCGCCAGCTGAACGACGCCTTGCCGGAACTGGACCCGCTCGACCGCCGGATAGCCGAAGAAGCGGTTGACCCGCTCGACGATCACCGGCGCGACATGCTGCATCATCGGCGCGTGGGCACCCTCGACGACGAGCGTGAGCACGCCGGCAGAGCGCTTGCCCAACGGGAAGCGGATCGACTCCGGCGCCGAGACGCGCGCGTAACGCTCGCCGACGATTTCCTTCCAGCGGCTGACGATCGAGGACTGGACGAAGCCGAAGCGGCGGAACGCCGCGCCGCCGACGGAGGGCAGCATGTCGGACACCGCCCGCGCACGGTTGGAGCGCGGCGATTCGTCCGGCTTTTTCCTGGTCCCGCCCGATTTCACCATCGCCCGGACCATGGCATAGGCGGCCCATGCCCGTCGAGGAAGCAAATGCGCTGCTGCTTTGGTATGCTGTGGATAAAAGGCGACTTCCCTGGCGCGCGGAGGCGGGGGAGCGGCCGGATCCCTATTGCGTGTGGCTGTCGGAGGTGATGCTCCAGCAGACGACGGTCGCGGCCGTCATCCCCTATTTCGAGAAATTCACCCGCCGCTGGCCGAATGTCGCGGCGCTGGCGGCGGCCGCGGACGAGGAGGTGATGAGCGCCTGGGCGGGGCTCGGCTATTATGCCCGCGCCCGCAACCTGCTCGCCTGCGCCCGCGCCGTGGCGGCGGAGCATGGAGGGGCGTTCCCCGACACGGAGGAGGCGCTGCGCAAGCTGCCCGGCATCGGCCGCTATACCGCCGCCGCCATTGCGGCCATCGCCTTCGGGCGCCGTGCGGTGGTCGTGGACGGCAATGTCGAGCGGGTGGTCTCGCGCCTATTCGCGGTCGAGGAGCCGCTGCCCGGAGCGCGCGAGCGGATCTATGCCCTCGTCGATGGGCTCACTCCGGCGGACCAGGCAGGCGACTTCGCCCAGGCGATGATGGACCTCGGCTCGGCGATCTGCACGCCGCGTTCGCCCGATTGCGGCCGTTGCCCGCTCGCTTTCGCCTGCACCGCCCGTCGGCGCGGCGATCCCGAGCGCTTCCCGGTCAAGGCGGCGAAAGCGCCGAGGCCGCGGCGGCAGGACGTCGCTTATTGGCTGGAGCATCGCGGCGAGGTGCTGCTCGTCCGCCGGCCCGCCAAGGGCCTGCTCGGCGGCATGCTCGCTTTTCCGACCGGCGAAGCGCCCGCCGAAGCCGAATGGCGCGATGCCGGCGCGGTCGAGCACGTCTTCACCCATTTCGCGCTCACCATCCGCCTCCTCTGCGCCGACGCGAAGCAGCGTCAGGACGGCATCTGGTGGCCCGTCGAGCGCCTGCACGAAGCCGGCCTTCCCGCCCTCTTCAGCAAGCTCGCCGCCCGCGGCGCCGAATGGCGAGAACAGCCCCTCTCCCTGCAGGGGAGAGGGAGGGGCCCATTGCGCACAGCAATGGGAGGGTGAGGGCATGCAGCGCCCGCCTGGAAGAGGCCGACTCGTCCGCGCCCGCCGGCTTCGCAAGGACATGACGGATGCCGAGCGCCTGCTCTGGGCGCATCTGCGCGCGCGCCAGCTGAGAGGAATGAAGTTCCGCCGCCAGATGTGGCTGTGCGGCTACATCGCGGACTTTGCCTGTCCTGATGCGAAGCTGGTCGTCGAAGCGGACGGGGGACAGCATGCGGACCAGGAAGGTTACGACGCCCTCCGCACCGCGGCGTTCGCTCGCGAGGGCTACCGGATCCTGCGCTTCTGGAACCATGACATCCTGACCAATCCGGACGGCGTGCTCGAAACGATTTCGGCAGCGTTGCCCTCACCCTCCCAGGCTTCGCCTGGGCCCCTCCCTCTCCCCGTTCCGGGAGAGGGGAATTGAGCCTTCGGCCCGGCTTCACCGGTGCCGGCGTCGACCGGGCCGACCATTTGCGGCTGGACACCGACAAGCTCGCGGTGCTGGCACGGCATGAGGCGGCGCGATTGCTGCGGCTCGAGGCGCTCGATCCGGTGCTCGATGCGGACGAGCGGCTCGCCTGGGGCTCTCTCGCCGAGCTGCCCGAGGAAGCGGAGCTGATCTTCCTGGGTCTCGCCGGCGAGACGCCATTGTTCGCGCCGCTCGTCCCGGTCGAGCCGGGCCAGCGGGCCTGGTCGGTGTTCGGCATCCTCTCGCGCATGGCGCCGGAGGACGCGGCGCTCTGGGGCGCCGCGCGCAGCCTGCTCGAATGGCATTCCCGCCATCGTTTCTGCGGCCGATGCGGTTCTGCGACCGAGAGCTTCCGCGCCGGCTGGGGGCGGCGCTGCACGAATTGCGGGCTGGAGCATTTCCCGCGCGTCGATCCGGTCGTGATCATGCTCGCCGAATTTGAGGGCCGGGTGCTGCTCGGGCGCCAGCCGCAATATCCGCCCGGCCGCTATTCGGCGCTCGCCGGCTTCGTCGAGCCGGGAGAATCGGTCGAGGAAGCGGTCGCGCGGGAGATCAAGGAGGAAGCCGGGCTCGCCGTCGCCAATGTCCGCTACGTCGCCAGCCAGCCCTGGCCCTTCCCGGGCCAGCTGATGATCGCCTGCGTCGCCGAAGCCGCGTTCAACGCGGTCACGCTCGACCGCAACGAGCTAGAGGATGCGATCTGGGTCGGCCGCGCCGGAGTCGCCGCGGCCCTCGCCGGCGAGGCCGACGCGCCCTTCCTCGCGCCGCCGCCTTTCGCCATCGCCAACACGCTGCTTCGATATTGGGTGGACGGTCTTGCCCGCTCGCCCGCCACCTCATAAAGGAGCGCCCGAACGTTTCCACCCCGCGCGGGCGCGTCTCGGCCCGCCGCTCCTTGAAGAGGTTTCTGACGGCATGGACGATCGCGCCAACACGATTGCGGGATGGGTGCTCTTCGCCGGGATTGTCGCGCTCGGGGGCACGATCGTCGCCGGCGAATTTTACAAGGGCGAGCGGCCCGAGAAGATGGGCTATCCGATCGAGGGCGTGCAGGAGGAGAGCACGGGCGGCGGCGAGGCGGCCGAGAAGCCGGCCGCCTTCTATCTCGCCGCGGCCAAGCCGGAGCTCGGCTCCGAAGTGTTCAAGAAGTGCACCGCCTGCCACAATGCACAGAAGGGCGGACCCAACGGCACCGGCCCGAACCTATACGGCGTGGTCGGGGCGCCGATCGCCGGGCGGCCCACCGGCTTCGACTATTCGTCGGCGCTGAAGGGCAAGGGCGGCACCTGGACCTGGGACAATCTCTTCGCCTGGCTGAAGTCGCCGCGCGACTTCGCGCAGGGCACGAAGATGACCTTCGCCGGCCTCTCCAAGCCCGAGGACCGCGCCAACGTCATCGCGTACCTGAACACGCAGAGCGATTCGCCGCTGCCGCTGCCGGCGGCGCCGGCCCAGGCGGCCAATCCCGCCGCCGCGGCCGCGGAAAAGGCCGGTCAGGGCGACCAGGGTGAAAAGGGCCAGAAGCAGCCGGTCCTGACCGAGCAGCAGGCGGCGCAAGGCGGCAAGAAAGTCGCCGGCGAAGGCGCCCCGTCCACCTCCGGCACATCCAGCCAGCAAAAGGCGGCGGGCCACTAAAGCCGCTCAGTCACTCGCGAATTGGCTGAGGTCGACGTCGGCGACGGCGGCCGGCAAATCGGGCAACATCTTCTGCAGCGCCCGCGTGGCGTTCTTCAGGTCGGTCTGGAGATAGGATTTCAGATAAAGCTTGGCCCCCTCCGGCTCGCGGCCGCCGAGCCGCTGGAAAATGACGAGGCCCGTCACCAAGGCGCCTTCGCTGAGATAGCCCTGCGTCCGCGACGACCAGCCCATTTCTCCCGCTTCCTGGAACTGGCTGAAATTGCGGGCGCTGTTGGCGAGGAAGATGCCGAAGCCAAGGCCGACCGCGACGAGATCGGTATGCAGCTCGTGCAGCGACCAGCCGCCGGGCGGCGCGGCTCGGGCGGTGGCCATCAGATAATGGGCGAGCTCGTGCGCGAAGGTGGCGATCAGCCCGGTCGTGTCCGCCGCCATCGACGGATTGTAGCTGATGACGACGCGCTCGGCCCCATTTTCGCCGGCGATGCGGAAGGTGCCGCACGGGGCCGGCGCCCCTTCGTGGCGAAGCAGCAGGGCGGTGCCGGCCCGGGTCGGCCGGTCGCTCCGTCCCGCTTCCAGCTCGCATGGCCACTCCGCCATGCCGGCAAGGCTGCGGACGTGACCGAACAGATCCTCGACCCGCTCATGCCCCTTGCGCTCCGAGGCTGGAAAGAAGCGCGGAGTCGGCAGGACGAGCCGCCGCGGCGCGACCGGCCCGAATTCCTGCTCCATCCATTTGAACGTCGCCAGCTGCCATTCGAGCTCGTCCCGGTCGATCGGGAGGCGCGAACCGAACAGCGACAGCATCAGACCGGGCAGGCTCCATAATAGGCGCAGACGTAGTCCCAGGCTTCTTCCGCCGTCTCGACGAAGCGGAACAGCTCGAGGTCGTCGGGCGCGACGACGCCTTCCTCCATCAAAGCATCGAAATTCACCACCCGCTCCCAGAATTCGCGGCCGAAGAACAGGATCGGCAACGGCTTCACCTTCTTGGTCTGAATGAGGGTCAGCAGCTCGAAGCTCTCGTCGAACGTGCCGAAGCCGCCCGGGAAAATGGCGACGGCGCGGGCGCGCAGCAGGAAGTGCATCTTCCTCAGCGCGAAATAGTGGAACTGGAAGCTCAGCTCCGGGGTGACATAGGGGTTCGGCATCTGCTCGTGCGGCAGAACGATGTTGAGGCCGATCGATTCCGCGCCGACGTCCGCCGCGCCGCGATTGGCGGCCTCCATGATCGACGGACCGCCGCCCGAGCAGACGACGAACTGGCGCTTGCCCTCGGCATCGGGCTCGATCTGGCTCGCGATCCGGGCGAGACGGCGCGCCTCCTCATAATATTTGGAGAGGCCCTTGAGCCGTTCGGCGATGTGCCTCTGCTTCTCGTTGGCGGCGGCCTCGATCAGGGAATCGGCCTTATCCGGCTCCGGGATGCGCGCCGAGCCGTAGAAGACGAAAGTCGAGGCGATCCCCGCTTCCTCGAGGAACAGCTCCGGCTTCAGCAGCTCGAGCTGAAACCGGACCGGGCGGAGATCCTCGCGCAGCAGGAAATCGAGGTCCTGGAAGGCGAGGCGGTAAGCCGGCGAGCGCGTCTGCGGCGCGGGGGTCGTATGTTCGGCAACCGCGGCATCGTCGCGCGCGGGCGGGAAGACGCGTTTCGGGGGAATGGGATCGTTCATGGGAACGGCTTTAGGGGGCGTCCTTCGCTCCCGCAACGCCAGCGGATTAGCGGCTTCCGGCAGAGATTGATTGTATCATATCCTGATAAGCCTTGCCGGAAACCGGGACGTTCGTCGGGAGCAGGTCATGGGGAAAGGCGGAATGCTCACGAACCTGCAGGCGATGCGCGCCTTCGCCGCCATCGCCGTGATGCTGTTCCACTTCGCGCTGATGCCGGCGACCAGCCTCCCGTTCAAGATCGGCGCATTCGGCGTCGATCTCTTCTTCGTGCTGAGCGGCTTCATCATCGCCCACAGCGCGGCGCGATCGTCGCGCCATTTCCTGGCGCACCGGCTGATCCGGGTCCTCCCGCCTTATTGGATCGCGACCCTGATCGCCGTCTTGCCCACGCTGCCGGCCTTGGGACTGGCCGCAGCGGGCGGGTGGCTGGTCCAGTCGCTCTTCTACCTGCCGGGGCCCGGCGGTCGGCCGGCCCTGATCTTCGTCGGCTGGACCTTGGTCTATGAGCTCGGTTTCTACCTGCTCTACTGGCTGGCGCTCCGGCTGGGGACGCGGCTGGCGCCGTTCGCCTGCCTGGCCCTGCTCGCGATCTTGGCCTTCGTGCCGCTCCCGCGCGGGCTGGGCCCATGGCCCTTGCTGCTCGAATTCGCGATGGGGATCTGCATCTATCTGGCGGTGGAGCGGACGGACACGCTCCGCGCCATCCCCGGGGCGGCGGGCCTGGCGCTCGCGGCGACGGGGCTCGCGATGCTGCTGATCCTGCCACGGCTGACGGGTTACACGCCCGACGATTATCAAAGTCCATGGCGCGTGGTTACCTGGGGCTTGCCGGCGGCGGCTGTGGTGCTCGGGTTGGTGGTCGCCGAGAAAGGCGGGCTGGCGATCCGCAACCGCTTCGTCCTGCTGCTCGGCGGCGCTTCCTATGCCATCTATCTGCTGCACCCGATCGCGGTGGGCCAGCTCTTCCAGTTAGCGCCGCGCCCGGCGCCGCTGAGCTGGCTCTTCTGCCTCGGCGCGGCGACCGTGACGATCGCGGTCTCGATCGCTTTCTATCTCTGGATCGAAGCGCCGCTGCTGCGGCTGTTGCGCGGGCTGCTGCGCGACCGGCCGCCCGTCGTGCAGGCGGAGACGCCAGCGGTCGCGCCCGGAGCGTGACCGGCCCCTCTCGTCCCTCCCGCAGGCCGCCCGGCCACGGGCTCCTACCATCTTATTCGGATTGGCTGCCGTCGCGCGCGCTACGCGGTGGACATTTTCGGCGGGATCACCAACACTTGCCGGGACAGGCAGATCGGAACGTGCAAGCCAGTGCAGGACGACAATCATCCCCCATCCGCAGGACAGGCCGAGGCGCCGGCCGAGACCGATCGACAGGAGGAGCCGCCCGGCATGGACGTGAGCCCGCCCCAGCACCCGGTGCACAATTGGCGCGACGTCTTGGTGCATCTTGGGATCGTCACCGCCGGACTGTTCATCGCATTGATGCTCGAAGGCGTGGTGCAATGGGTGCACCACAAGAGCCTGGTGCGCGAGGCGCGGCAGAACATCCGGCTCGAAATCCGGAGCAATCGCGGTACGGTGCGCAAGGACCTCGCCCTCGTCGCCGCCAATCTGAAGCGGGTCGAGGGCAATATCGCGATCCTGTCGCAATTGCGTCCGGGGCAGGATTTCCACGGCACCCTGACCAACAAGATGGACTTTGCCGACCTCGACGTCGCCGCGTGGCGGACGGCGCGGGACACCGGCGCACTTGGCTATATGCCCTATGGCGAGGTCCAGAATTATTCGGGCCTCTACACGACCATCGATTATCTGAACGGCCGCGCGGTGGCAGTCGGCGATACCGAGTTCAAGGCCTTCATACCGGCCGAGATGGGCTATGATTTCAAGGATATCCCGGCCGAGGAGCGGACTGAGATGCTGCGCGGCAATGCCGACACCAAGATCGGCCTGATGACCCTGCAGCAATTGCTGGAGCAGGTCGACCAGGCGCTGGCCGAGGCGGAGGCGAAGCAGCCGAACGGCTGAAACGGGCTCGGCTCGACGGGGATTTGAAAAGCGACCGCAATTCGCTGTTTCCCGGGCGAAAAGATTCGTTACAACCCAGGTTAGATGCTGGGGGCCTCGTTTCTTCTCGCGCTTCGCGAAATACGCCGGCATCTGCTTCGGTCGATCCTGACCGTGCTCGGCATCGTCATCGGCGTCGCCGCGGTGATCACGATGGTGACGGTCGGCAATGGCGTCACCGCCTCGGTGCAATCCCAGATCGCCTCGCTCGGCGCGAACACCCTGTTCCTGATCCCCAACACTGGCGGGCGCCAGGCGGGGAGCGCGCCGCCGCGGCCGTTTACCCGGGAGGACGTCGCCGCGATCCGCGAGCAGGTCGGCGGCATCGCCGCCGTCTCCGGCCAGGCCAATTCGGGCCAGACCGCCACGGCCGACGGCATCAATTGGCAGACGAGCGTCACCGGCACGACCGACGACGGCATCTCGATCCAGGCGATGACCATGACGGCGGGACGGATCTTCAGCCCCGACGAGGAGCTCGCCGGGAAGAGCGTGTGCATCATCGGCGAGACGGTGCGGAAGAATTTGTTCGCCAACGTCGATCCGCTCGGCCGCGAGCTGCGCGTCGGCAAGCTCTCCTGCCCGATCATCGGCCTGCTCAAGGAGCGCGGCCAGGGCGGCCAGGGCAACGATCAGGACGACGTCGTGCTGATGCCGCTGCGCATCGTCCAGCGCGACCTGCTCGGCACCACCGATATCCAGTGGATCGTGATCGGGGTGAACCCAACTTACGACAACGAGGCGGTGAGCGCGGACCTCAAGCGGCTGATGCGCGAGCGCCGGCACCTCGCGCCCGATCAGAACG
Source organism: Allosphingosinicella sp. (assembly GCA_036269695.1). Lineage (GTDB taxonomy): Bacteria > Pseudomonadota > Alphaproteobacteria > Sphingomonadales > Sphingomonadaceae > Allosphingosinicella. The sequence goes on from DATBDY010000019.1 coordinate 8,680, forward strand.
AGGACTTCCGGGTCATCGACCTCAAGCAGATATCCGACACGGTGTCGGGGACACTGGCGGTGATGACCGCCATGGTCGCGGCGATCGCCTCGATCTCGCTGATCGTCGGCGGGATCGGCATCGTCAACATCATGCTGGTCTCGGTGACCGAGCGGACGCGCGAGATCGGCATCCGCCTCGCCATCGGCGCCCTGGCGCGCGAGGTTCGCCTGCAATTCCTCACCGAGGCGGTGGTGCTCTGCTCGCTTGGCGGCGCCATCGGAATCGCGCTCTCCTTCGGCCTCTCCATGCTGCTGACGCGGATCATGGCCGTCGACTTCATCTTCGACCCGGTGGTCAACATCGGCAGCCTGCTCTTCTCCTCCTTCCTGGGGATCCTGTTCGGCTATGTTCCCGCCCAACGCGCCGCGGCGCTCAACCCGATCGATGCGCTCCGCCATGAATAGAAAATTCGCCACCGCCGCGGTCCCGCTGCTGCTCGCCGGCTGCACGGTCGGGCCGGACTACCATCGGCCGGCGCCGGCGACGCTTGGCGTCCCCGCCAGCTACGCGCCGCCGGTGACGGCGCCGACACCGGGCGAGCCGGCGGCGCCGGCCGACCTCGCGGCGTGGTGGCGGCAGCTCGACGATCCCTTGCTGACCGACCTCATCGCGCGGGCGACCGCCGGCAACCTCCGGATCGCGCAATCGGTGGCGCGGCTGGCCGAGGCGCGCGAGGCGCGGGTGCAGGCGCGCAGCGACCTGCTGCCGACTTTGACCGGATCGGCGGGAGCGACGCACAATTTCACCCGCGGCAGCCCGACCTCGATCGTCGTCGGCGGCGGCAACGGATCGCCCGGAACCGTCGTCACCACGGGGGGCTCGTCGAGCAGCACCCAGCTCTCGCTCGGGCTCGACGCCTCGTGGCAGGCGGACATCTTCGGCGGCATCACCCGCAGCCTGCAGGCGGCGCGCGCGGATGAAGCCGCGGCGCTGTTCGACCTCGAGGGCGTCCGCACCTCGATCGCGGGCGAGGTCGGGACCAATTATATCCAGGCCCGGCTCGCCCAGGCGCGGCTCGAGATCGCGCGAAGCACCTTGCGGGTCCAGGACGACAATCTCCAGATCGCCGGCTGGCGGGTACAGGCGGGTCTGGTCTCCGCGCTCGACGCCGAGCAGGCGCGGGCGCAGCGGGCGCAGACGGCGGCGAGCATCCCGGCGTTGCAGACCTCCTACGAGCAGGCGGTCGCGCGACTGGGCACGCTGACCGGCCAGGCGCCCGGCGCGTTGCGCGGCGAGATGGAGGCGGTGCGGCCGGTTCCGCACGGCCCCGATTCGATCGACGTCGGCATTCCCGCCGACACGCTCCGCCGCCGCCCCGACGTCCGTAGCGCCGAGGAGCAGCTCGCCGCGGCGACGGCGCGGATCGGAGTCGCCAAGGCGGCCTTGTTCCCGGCGCTTGCGATCAGCGGCAATCTGAACACGCCCGCGGCGACGATCGGCAAGCTCGGGTCGCTGCTGACCGGCGGCCTGTTCGCCGGCCTTACCCAGACCATCTTCGACGCCGGCAGACGCCGGTCGCAGCTGCGTTCGGCACGGGCGGCGACCGATCTCGCCTTCGCCAATTACAAGCAGACCGTTCTGACCGGCCTCGAGGATGTCGAAAATGCCATGCAGGCGCTCGAAGCGGCGAAGGCGCGGCAGGCGGACCTCAGGATCGCGCTCGACGCGTCGAACAACGCCGCCATCTACGCGCGCAGCCAGTACCGCTCCGGGCTGATCGACTTCCTGACCCTGCTCCAGAGCGAGCAGGCCTTGCTCTCCGCCCGCGACCAATTGGCGTCGGCGCAGGGGGACGAGGCGCTGGCGCTCGTCCAGCTCTATCTCGCGCTCGGCGGCGGCTGGACCCCCGACGCCCCCAACCCGAACGGGAACCCGGCATGACCGACACCAATATCGATGAATTCCTGGGCCAGCCGAAGCGCACGAGGTGGCGGCGCTGGCGCAAATGGGTCTTCATCGGCATCCCGCTGCTGATCGTGCTGCTGCTGCTCGCGCGCTGCTTCCGGCCGGCGCCGCCCATCCATTATGCGACCGTGCCCGTCGCGCGGCACGATCTCGACGTGACGATCACCGCGACCGGCAACCTCGCGCCGACCGTGCAGGTCAATGTCGGCTCGGAGGAATCGGGGCTGGTCGACAGGGTCTACGTCCAGAACAACGACCGGGTGGCGAAGGGCCAGCCGCTGGCGCAGCTCGATCTGTCGCGGCTGCGCGATGCTTTGGTCCAGAGCCAGGCGACCTATCAGGCGGCGGTGGCGAGCGTGGCGCAGAACCGCGCGACCGTCGCGCAGACCAGGGCGAATCTGGCGCGCGAGCAACAGGTCTACAAGCTCTCCGGCGGCAAGGTGCCGTCGCTGACCGAGCTCGACACCGCCAAGGCCGATTATGCGCGCGCCATCGCGAATGTCGCCCAGGCCGAGGCCCAGGTCGCGCAGGCGCGCGCTGCGGTCTCGACCAACCAGACCAACCTCAACAAGGGTACGATCTACGCGCCGGTCACCGGCGTCGTGCTGTCGCGGCAGGTCGAGCCGGGGCAGACCGTCGCCGCCTCGTTCAACGTCGCGACCCTGTTCACCATCGCCCAGGACCTTTCCAGCATGAAGCTGCAGGTCAAGGTCGACGAGGCCGATGTCGGCGAGCTTCATCCGGGCGCGACCGCCACCTTCACCGTCGACGCCTATCCCAACCGCAGCTTCCCGGCGACGGTGACCCGGGTCGATCTCGGCGCCAATGCGACGCCGGTGGTGAACAGCGCCGGCACCACGCCGACGGCGCCCACCAACGTCGTCGCCTATACCGCCGAGCTGGCGGTCGCGAACCCCGAGGGCCTGCTGAAGCCCGGCATGACCGCCACCGCGACGATCGTCACCCAATCGGTCAAGAACGTGCTGCTGGTGCCGAACGCCGCCTTGCGCTTCACGCCGCCGGTCCAGGAGAAGAAGAACATCTTCGGGCCGCCGCCCGACCAGCCGAAGAACGCCGCCGTCTCGCGCGGCGCGCGCCAGCAGGTGTTTGTGGTCGGCGCCGACGGCAAGCCGAAGCCGATCCCGGTCACCGTGGGCTACAGCAACGGCAGCCTCACCGAAGTGCGCGGGCCGGGCCTCCGCCCAGGCCTCCAGGTCATTACCGGGCAGCTCGCCGGCAAGACCAAATAATGCCGGATGCATCGACCGAGCCGCTGATCGCGCTGCGCGGGATCACCAAGCGCTTCGGGGAGGGAACGGCCGCGTTCCAGGCCCTGAAGGGCGTCGATCTCGACGTGGACCCGGGCGATTTCGTCGCGATCATGGGCGCGTCGGGCTCGGGCAAGTCGACGACGATGAACATCCTCGGCTGCCTCGATGTGCCGACCTCCGGCTCGTACCTGTTCCGGGGTTTCCACGTCGAGGGACTGAACCGCGACCAGCGTTCGCTGCTGCGGCGGCGCTATCTCGGCTTCGTCTTCCAGGGCTTCAACCTGCTGGCGCGGACGACCGCGCTGGAGAATGTGGAGCTGCCCCTCCTCTATCGCGGCGAGAGCCGGCGGCTGCGGCACGAGCAGGGCATGGCCGCGCTCGCCAAGGTGGGGCTGGCCGAATGGTCGCACCATACACCGAGCGAGCTGTCGGGCGGCCAGCAGCAACGCGTCGCCATCGCCCGCGCGCTGGTCACCGAGCCCGACGTGCTGCTCGCCGACGAGCCGACCGGGAATCTGGATTCCGAACGGTCCATCGAGATCATGGAATTGCTCGCCCGGCTCAACGCGGATGCGGGACTGACGGTGCTGCTGGTGACGCACGAAGCCGACATGGCCGCTTATGCCCGCAAGATCGTCCACTTCAAGGACGGGCTGGTCGACAGGATCGAGAAGAACGGGCCCGCCCGGTAGGAATAGCCGCTTCCACATCCCGTGTTGAGTTGAAAGCCCTCTCCCCAGGGGGGAGAGGGTTGGGTGAGGGGGTTCGGCGGCGGGAATTATCCTCCGACGGCCGACGCTCGCTGCGCTCGCTCCCCCTCACCCCAACCCTCTCCCCCCGGGGAGAGGGAGCCTCTCGCCTGATCCGCCAATCCGCTGAGTCCGATATATTCAGACCGCCAGTTCAGATATTGCGAATCATTCTCATTATCGATACTGCCGGCGAAATGAGTTTGCGAACTGTTCTCTGGATCGGCGCCTCGATGGCTGCTCCCGCAGTCGCCTATGCGGATGATGCCGCCGATACAGGCCCGGAGATCGTCGTCACCGGCACGCGCGACGCCTATTCGGCGGGCCCCATCACCTCAGCCACAAAGACCGCGACCGATACCCGGGACATTCCGCAGGCGATCAGCATCGTCTCGAGCGCCCAAATCCAGGACCAGGGCTTCCGCTCGATGGGCGACCTGCTGCGCTATGTCCCGGGCGCCACCGTCTCGCTCGGCGAAGGCAATCGCGACCAGATCGTGCTGCGGGGCAACGGCAGCACCGCCGACTTCTTCGTCGACGGGCTGCGCGACGACGTCCAATATTATCGCGGCCTCTACAATCTCGAGCGGGTCGAGGTGCTGAAGGGGCCGAACGCAATGATCTTCGGCCGCGGCGGGGGCGGCGGCATCGTCAATCGGGTAACGAAGCGGCCGGAGGCGCGGAGCTTCGCCGAGGTCGAGGGCACGCTCGATCAGGAGGGCGCCGGCTCGGTCGCGGTCGACCTCAACCGGCCGCTCGGGGACATCGTCCTCGGCCGCTTCAATGCCGTGTACGAGAACCTCGCCAGCTTCCGCGACGTCTACGGTGGCCGCTGGGTCGGCATCAATCCCACTGTCGCGCTGGTGCCGGACGAGGCGATGCGGATCGACCTCTCCTACGAATTCAACAGCGACCACCGCGTCGCCGACCGCGGCCTTCCCTCGGCGCGCCCGGGCACCCTCGCCGATCCGTCACCGCCGCTCGCCGGCTTCCGCGACACCTTCTTCGGCGATCCGAAGCTCAACAAGGTCCGCTTCCAGGCGCACGTGCTGCACGGGGAGCTGCGCCATCGCTTCGGCGACAGCCTCAGCTTCACCAGTCGCTGGCTCTACGGCGATTACGACAAGCTCTATCAGAATGCCTTCCCCGCCGCGCCGCCGTCACTCGGTCCGGGGGGCGTGGAGCAGGTCGGCATCGAAGGCTATCGCGACGCGACGAAGCGTCGGAACCTGCTCAGCCAGAACGATCTCGTCTGGACGGTCTCGACCGGTCCGATCCGCCACACCCTCCTCGCCGGCATCGAATGGGGCGAGCAATGGAGCCGCGCGGTCCACCTGACCGGCTTCTTCGACAGCGGCGTGCCGACCGCAAACGGCGGCCGCCGCGCCTTCGTGCCGCTCGACGATCCCGTGCCGATCCCGCCGATCGCCTTCCGCCTCGGCGCCGGCAACCGCTCCGTCCACGGCGACGCCGATTTCCTCGGCCTCTATGTGCAGGACCAGATCGCGATCGGCGACCATATCGACATCGTCGCCGGCCTGCGCCGCGACCGCTTCAGTCTGAAGCTCGACGATTTCATCGCCGGCGCCGGCTTTGCGCGCACCGACAATCTCTGGTCGCCCCGGCTCGGCCTGGTGCTGAAGCCGGACGCCGCCCTCTCGCTCTATGCCAGCTACAGCCGCTCCTTCCTGCCGCAATCGGGCGACCAGTTCGCCTCACTCGATCCCAATTTGCAGGCGCTGGCGCCGGAGCGGTTCAAGAATCTGGAGGTCGGCGCGAAATGGGAATTGCGGCCCTCGCTCACCCTCACCATCGCCGCCTACCGGCTCGACCGCACCAACACCCGCGCGCCCGATCCGAACGATCCGACCCGCACGATCCTCACCGGCGCGCAGCGCAGCCGCGGCATCGAGCTCGGGCTGACCGGCCAGATCGCCCCGAATTGGCGGGTGAGCGCCGGCACCGCGCTGCAGGACGCGCGGATCGTCAGCACGACCAGCGCCGCCCCGGCCGGCACGAAAGTCGCGCTAGTGCCGCGCCACCAGGCCTCGCTCTGGACGCGCTACGATTTCTCGCCGCGCCTCGGCGCCGGGCTCGGCGTCTACGCCCAGTCGCGCAGCTTCGCCTCGATCTCCAACACCGTAATGCTGCCCGGCTATGCGCGCGTCGATGCCGCCGCCTATGTCCACCTCGCCCACGGCATCGAGGCGCAGGTCAATGTCGAGAATCTGCTCGGCGCCCGCTATTTTGCCACGGCGTCCAACGACAATAACATCATGCTCGGCGCGCCGCGCACGGTACGGGGAACGATGCGCTTCCTCTTCTGAACGGCCGCGGATAGAGCGCGGCCATGGACCTCGCCATCTTCGAAACCGGAAAGCCGCCGGCCGCGCTGCAGGATCGCTTCGAGCGCTATCCGGCCATGTTCGAGCATCTGCTGGGGCTCAAGGCGACCAGCTACGACGTCGAAGCCGGCGAATATCCCGACCGGCCGGACGCGCACGCCGCCTATCTGGTCACCGGGGCGGCCGCCGGCGTCTACGACGACCTCCCCTGGATCCGCCCGCTCGAGGATTTCCTGCGCGCCGCCAAGGGCAAGGCGAAGCTCGTGGGTGTGTGCTTCGGCCATCAGGTGATGGCGGAGGCGTTCGGCGGCCATGTCGAAAAATCCATCCGCGGCTGGGGCGCCGGGCTTCAGCGCTACCAGGTAGTGGTCCGGGCACCCTGGATGGACGACGCCCCCTTCATCGACATCCCCGTCTCCCACCAGGACCAGATCGTCATCCAGCCGCCGCACACGCATATCCTCGCCAGCAGCGACTTCAGCCCGTTCGGAATGCTCGCCTACGAAGACCAGCCGGCGATCTCGATGCAATTCCATCCCGAGTTCGAGCCGGCCTATGCCAAGGCGCTGATCGAGAGCCGGTTCGACCGGGTGCCGGACCCCGAAGCCGCCATCGTCTCGCTCGATGCTCCGGACGACCGGTGGCGGGTGGCACAGTGGATCCTGAATTTTCTCAGCCAGTAGAGGGAGCGCGACATGGCCAAGCAAGCCGTCCCCAGCGATCCGGGCTATCTGCGGAAACTTGCCGATTACGAGCGCATCGTCGCCACCATTCCCGGCCTCGAGCGCAAGGGCGCGGCCAATCCCTACACCGCCATCAACGGCAACATGTCCTCCTATCTCCATCCGCGCGGCGCCATGGCGCTGCGGCTGCCGGCCGGCCTTCGGGAGGCGTTTCTCGCCGACCACGGCACCACCCTGTTCGAGGCCTATGGCATCGTTCAGAAGGAATATGTGACCGTGCCCGACCCCCTGCTGGCCGACACGGCGGCGCTCAGCCCCTATTTCCAGGCGAGCGTCGACTATGTGTCCGGGCTCAAGCCGAAGCCCACGAAGGCCAGGACGAAAGGCTGATCTTCCGAAGGCTCAACCGGCGTTCGCGCCAACCGCTCCGAACGTGTCGCAGGCGGCGGGGTCGCCGCTCTCAAGGCCCTTTCTCAGCCAGGCGACGCGCTGGGCCGAGGTGCCGTGGGTGAAGCTGTCCGGGACTACCGTGCCCTGCGTCTCGCGCTGGAGAGTGTCGTCGCCGATCGCGGAAGCGGCACGCAGGCCCTCTTCGGCATCTCCCGCCTCGAGCAGCGGCTGCCCGTCGCGCGACTTGGCATTGGCCGCCCAGACGCCGGCGAGGCAATCGGCCTGGAGTTCGATGCGGACCTGAAGGACGTTGCCTTCCTTGGCCGAGACCGCCTGCTGGCGTTGCTCGATCTGCCCAAGCGTGCCGTTGAGGTCCTGGATATGATGTCCGACCTCGTGCGCGATCACATAAGCCTCGGCGAAATCGCCGGCGGCGTGGAAGCGGTTCTGCAGCTCCGAATAGAAGCTGGTGTCCAAATAGATCTTGCCGTCGGTCGGGCAGTAGAAGGGGCCCATCGCCGACTGCGCCAAGCCACAGCCCGACTGATCGCCGCCGGTGTAGAAAACGAGGGTCGTGGGTGTGTAGCGCTGGCCCTGCCGCGACAGGATCGAGGTCCACGTATCCTCCGTGCTCGCCAGCACCTGGCACGAGAACCGGCCGACACCGGAGGCGCAGACGCTGCCGCCGCCGGACTGCGTCGCCTGATGGGGCGCCACCGCCTGCCCGCCGACGCCATACCCGCTGCCGCCGCCGCCCAAAGTCGAAAGCGCGCAATAGCCGACGAGCAGGATCAGCACGCCGCCGATGCCGAACCGGCTGAGGACGAGGCCGAACAGCAGGCCGCCAAAGCCTCCGAACCCGCCGCCGCCTCCGCCCAATCCGAAGCCGCCGCCATTGCCGCGGTCGTCCTGGACGTTGTCGCTCGTTCTGTAATCGTCGAGCCGCATCGCCCGCTCCTTTCGACGCGACGTTCAATGCCCAGCCGCCCTGCCGGTTGCAAAATCCCGCCGCTCCCGTGAAAGGAGCGCCACATTCGGGAAAGGCCGCTCATGTTCCTCAAAGGCAAAAACGCCCTCGTCACCGGCTCCACGTCCGGCATCGGCCTCGGCATCGCGCGGGCGCTCGCCGGCAAGGGCGCGAACCTCGTCATCAACGGCTTCGGCGACGCCGGCGAGATCGAGCGCACCCGCGCCGCGCTCGAGCAGGCGAGCGGCGGCCGCGCCCTCTACAGCGGCGCCGACCTCACCCGGCCCGAAGCGATCGAGGGAATGATGACGGAAGCGGCCGAGGCGCTCGGGCCGATCGACATCCTCGTCAACAATGCCGGGATGCAGCATGTCGCGCCGGTCGACGAATTCCCGCCGGAAAAATGGGATTTGATCATCGCCCTCAACCTCTCCGCCGCCTTCCATACCATCCGCCTCGCGCTGCCGGGGATGAAGGAGAAAGGCTGGGGCCGGATCGTCAACACGGCGTCCGCGCACAGCCTCGTCGCCAGCCCGAACAAATCCGCTTACGTCGCCGCCAAGCACGGCATTGCCGGCCTCACCAAGACGGTGGCGCTGGAGGCGGCGCAGACGGGGGTGACGGTCAATTGCATCAGCCCCGGCTATGTCTGGACGCCTCTGGTCGAGAACCAGATCCCCGATACGATGAAGGCCCGGGGCCTGACGCGGGAGCAGGTGATGAACGACGTTCTCCTCGCCGCCCAGCCGACCAAGCAGTTCGTCACCATCGAGCAGGTCGCCTCGCTCGCCCTCTATCTCTGCCGCGACGAGGCCGCGTCTATCACCGGCGCCAACCTGTCGATGGACGGCGGCTGGACGGCGCAATAGAGTCCCGGCCATGCCGCGCCGGCTCCTCATTGCGCTGACGATCGCCGCCGCAGGCCTCTCCGCCTGCACTGCGCCCCGTGAAGGGCCGGCCAGCGCCGTCCCGCTCAAGCCGCTCGCCACCTGGCGGACGGTGGCGACGCGCGACGATCATGTGCGGATCAGCGACTGGCGCAAGGCCTGGGTGAAGGCCCTCGCCACGGCCCGGCCGGGCCACGAGGCGGACGTCGCCGCCGAGGGGCCGCTGCTCGACCCCGACGCCGGCCTCGACCGCCCGATGCCGCCGCCCGGCGAATATCGCTGCCGGACGATCAAGCTCGGCTCGCAAAGCACGGTCAGGCCGAACTACGTCGTCTACCCGTCCGCCCGCTGCCGGATCGACGTCGCGACCGCCGGCACCCTGACCTTCGCCCAGATCGGCGGCGCCCAGCGGCCGAGGGGCCGCCTCTTTCCCGACACCAGCCGGCGCGCGATTTTCCTCGGCACGCTCCAGCTCGGAGACGAGCCGGGCACGCTCCGCTACGGCCACGACAAGCTCCGCGACCTTGCCGCTTTGGTCGAGCGCGTCGGCGACCGCCGCTGGCGTATGGTCTTTCCCAATCCCCATTTCGAATCGACGCTCGACGTGATCGAGCTGGTGCCGGCGGGGTGAGGGGCGGCGGCCGCATGCGAACCCTGCTCGGTTTGACAGTACTGGCATTATCGACAGCCGCGTGTTCGGCCGAAAGCGCGAGATTGCCGGATGGGGCCGTCATTCTCGATGGGAAAATGGCCAGAGCCGTGCTTCAGCAATGCTCTCGCGATGTACCTGCCATTGGGGAGGCAACATGGCAGCCGGACGCGCAGCAGATTCGGGACTTGGAGGCGGCCCTGCCGCGAGCTCTGAAATCCGATCGTACGCCAGGAAATCCATATTTGTATGGTCCCGCGTATACCAAAGCCGGTCCCGATTGGTCCAAAGCCCCTTCAGACTGGCGACGACAATATGTCGGCTTGATCCGCCACGGTCGTCGATTCATCTACGGAAACTTCTTTCCCGAGCGAGATTCAGAAGAATTTCGCAACTGGAAGACCGAACCAGCACTCATCTGTGATGGTGGGCCTTCGTTCTTCGGTGCTGAATATGACCCGAATTCCGGACGCTTCACCCACTTCGCGTTCAACGGCGTGGCCTGACAATTCGCACGTTGGAACGGGAGCGCCCAAGGGCCGGTACCGCCGAGGCGGGCGCCGGCGGACTAAGGAGCATCAGGGTTGGTTAGGGTGCATCGTCGGCAATCCGTCTGACGCGAACGCGCGCTGCAGCGACTCGCGCGTGAACATCGCAGGATCCTGCGGGCCGCGCTTGAGGACTGTTCCGACAGTTTTCAGAGAGAAGCCTACCCTCGCATTGCGTGGGATGTAGTCGTTGGCGACGATGACCCCGTCTGCCGTGACAGCGTATCGGCGGACGAACTTTTCGCCTGTCAGCTCGATGCGATCCGCTCGGCCATAGGACCCGGTGACTGGCTCGAGCATTCGCCCGGACAGGGCCCGGTCGGCATCCACATCTATCCCGCAGACGCCCTTTACCGACCCGTTTTCATCGAGATAGCGATGGTGCAGGACATCGTAAGCGGTGCTCTTGCGCGTGTCGCAATCGTTCAGGGTCCGTAAGGCGGGAACTTCGATGCGGTGTCGCGCGCCCTGCTGGAATTCCGCGTCCTTCTCAGTCCAATGGGCATCGGTCGTGGTTACTTCAGTCGTCAGGACGACGGCGTAACTGCCCCGCGCGTTGTGGCTGCGGTCGATGACCGCCTGAACCTCTTTCGGTAGCGGAGGCTGCGCCCCCGCGCACGAGGCGACGCTCAGCGCGAACAATATGAGCAGAGGTCTCAATACACCCGCGGCTTGGGCTTGATGTACTGGATGTCGTCGCTGAGGGTGTAATCGTGGACCGGGCGGTAATCGATCCGCACGTTGCCGCCCTTGCCGCCCCAGCCGTCGAACCAGCTGATCGTGTGCTTCATCCAATTCACGTCGTCGCGGGTCGGGTAATCCTCGTGCATGTGGGCGCCGCGGCTTTCCTTGCGGTTGGCGGCGCAATGCATCGTCACCACCGCCTGGGCGATGAGATTGTCGAGCTCCAGCGTCTCGACCAGGTCGGTGTTCCAGATGAGGCTGCGGTCGGTGACGCGGATGTCCTCCATCCGGCGATAGACCTGGTCGATATTGGTCAGGCCTTCGGAGAGCGTCTTTTCCGTGCGGAACACGGCGCAATCGGCCTGCATCGTCTTCTGCATCTGGAGGCGGATCTCGGCGGTCGGGCTCTCGCCGGCGGCGAAGCGGAAGCGGTCGAGTCGGGAGAGGGAGAATTCCTCCGAGCCCTTCGGCAGCGGCCGCTGCGCCGCATCGGCCTTCACGGTCTCGGCGACGCGGTGGCCGACGGCGCGGCCGAAGACGACGAGGTCGATCAGGCTGTTCGAGCCGAGCCGGTTGGCACCGTGGACGGAGACACAGGCCGCCTCTCCCACCGCGAAAAGGCCGGGGACGACTTTGTCCGGATCGCCGTCCTTCAGCGTCACCACCTCGCCATGATAATTGGTCGGGATGCCGCCCATATTGTAGTGGACGGTCGGCACGACCGGCAGCGGCTGGCGCGTCAGGTCGACGCCGGCGAAGATCTTGCCGGTCTCGGTGATGCCGGGCAGGCGCTCGGCGAGGATCTTCGGGTCGATATGGTCGAGGTGGAGCCAGATATGGTCCTTCTCCGGCCCGACGCCGCGCCCTTCCCGGATCTCCATCGCCATCGAGCGCGAGACGACGTCGCGCGAGGCGAGATCCTTCGCCGACGGGGCATAGCGCTCCATGAAGCGCTCGCCTTCGGAATTGGTGAGATAGCCGCCCTCGCCCCGCGCACCCTCGGTGATCAGCACGCCGGCGCCGTAGATCCCGGTCGGGTGGAACTGGACGAACTCCATGTCCTGGAGCGGCAGGCCGGCGCGCAGCACCATCGCATTGCCGTCGCCGGTGCAGGTGTGGGCGGAAGTGGCGGAAAAATAGGCGCGGCCATAGCCGCCGGTCGCCAGCACCACCGCCTGGGCCCGGAAGCGGTGGACGCTGCCGTCGTCGAGGCAGAGCGCGATGACGCCCCGGCACTCCCCCTTCTCCATGATCAGGTCGATGGCGAAATATTCGATGTAGAAATCGGCGTCATGCTTCAGGCTCTGCTGGTAGAGCGCGTGGAGCATGGCGTGGCCGGTGCGGTCGGCGGCGGCGCAGGTGCGCTGGGCGGGCGGGCCTTCGCCCATGTTCTGCATCATGCCACCGAAGGCGCGCTGGTAGATCTTGCCCTCGTTCGTGCGGCTGAACGGCACGCCGGCATGTTCGAGCTCATAGACCGCGGCGGGTGCCTCGCGGACGAGATATTCGATCGCGTCCTGGTCGCCGAGCCAGTCCGACCCTTTGACCGTGTCGTACATGTGCCAGGTCCAATGGTCCGGACCCATATTGCCGAGGCTGGCCGCGATGCCGCCCTGGGCGGCGACGGTGTGGCTGCGAGTCGGGAACACCTTCGTGATGCAGGCGGTCTTGAGGCCGGTCTCGGCGGCGCCCATGGTGGCGCGGAGGCCCGAGCCGCCGGCGCCGACCACGACGACGTCGTAGCTATGATCGACGATCTTGTAGGCCTCAGCCATGGGGGACACCCAAAGCGATCTTCAGCACGGCGAACAAAGCGAAGGCGGCGCCGATCACGGTCGCGAAGTTCAGCAGCAGGATCGAGAGGAACTTCGAGCCTTCCTCGTGGACATAATCCTCGATCACCACCTGCATGCCGAGCTTCAAATGCCAGAAGGTGGAGAGGATGAGGAGCAGCATCGGCACGGCGGCGAGCGGGCTCTGCAGCCATTCGGTGACGGTGCGATAGTCGAGCCCCGGCAGGCGCAGAAGCGACACGAACAGCCAGATGAAGAGCAGGAGCGTCGAGACCGAGGTCAGCCGCTCGACCCACCAATGATGCGCACCCTCGCGGGCCGAGCCGAGCCCACGGACGCGGGCGAGTGGGGTTTCCATGGTCATCCGTGCGCTCCCCACCAGATCCAGGCCCAGAGCAGGGCGGTCAGCAGCACCGAGCCGACCAAAGTCATGTTCGCCCAGAATTTGTTGCGCGACAGCTCGAAGCCGGCGCCGATGTCCATGACAAAATGGCGCAGGCCCGAAAGCGTGTGCTGGAAGAAGGCCCAGCTGAGGCCGACGAGGACGACGATGCCGTACCAGCGCCCCGCCTGGGTCGTGAACGTCTGATAGGCTTCCTGCCCGCTCGCCGCCGCCAGCAGCCACCAGACGAGGACGGCCGCGCCGACCGTCGCCAGGCCGCTGCCGGTGACGCGGTGGAGGATCGATACGAGCATGTGCGGGCCCCATCGCCAGATCGAGAGATGCGGCGAGAGCGGGCGCGAGGGATTGCTGTCCATGAAGCGGCTGGGCTCCCTTTCGTTGCCGCGCTTTTAGGCGCTCGAACGCAGGTTGCAAGCTTGAGCCGGAGCGCCGGATGCTAACGCGATCTTCACCATTAAGCGCGATGACGAAGGCCGGTTTATCGAGGGACGCGGCCAGATGGCGAGTGCAGCAAACCAGATCAGGATCGAAACGCGGATCGGGCGGTTCGACACGGACGGCACGCTCGTCGCCGATTGCCGCGAAATCGCCGGCCTGTTCGCCCAGGATGCGGTGCGCGTCGCGAAGAGCTTCTGGAGCCACTTCCTCGCCGCGCCGGATGCCGCGCCATCGTTGCGGAACGAGGGCATGGACGCGCTCGTCCAGCGGATCCTGCCCTACATGGCGGCCAAATATGCCGACGCCGGCAGCCAGAAATGGGCCGACATGGTCGAAACCTTCGTCCGCGAGGCGACGGCGGAACACGTCTCCCTCACCACCCTCATCTCGTCGATCGCGGCGGCCGCGGCCGAAGGGCACAAGGTGCTGACCGAGAGACTGGGTTCGGAGCCGGAGCGGCTCGCCCGCCTCGGCCGCTGCCTCAACCAGGCGACCCTGCTGGAGGCCGACGTCTTCGCGGCGCATTTCGACCTGATCCGCGCCGACGAGGAGCGCGCCCGCCGCGCCGGCAGCGCCGCCCATTTCCAGGAAGAGATCGTCAGCGCCGCCGAGCGCACAGCCTCCGACAGCCGCATGATCCGCGCCCAGGCGGCCGAGGCTTCGGCCGCCGCCCGCGGCATGCTCGGCAAGACTTCCGAGGTCGCCGCCGCCGCCGAGCAGTCCGCCCTCGCCATGCGTGAGGCCGCGCAGACCGCCGCCGGCCTGATCCGCGCGATCGAGGATGCCCGCACCGAGGTCGAGGTCGCCGCCGGCGTCGCCACCCGCGCCGGCGACCAGGCCGAGAAGGCCGTCGACGTCAGCAAGGCGCTCTCCGCCCATGTCGAGGCGATCGAATCGATCCTCGGCCTCATCCGCGACATTGCCGGCCAGACCAACCTCCTCGCCCTCAACGCCACGATCGAGGCGGCGCGGGCGGGCGATGCCGGCCGCGGCTTCGCGGTCGTCGCGCAGGAGGTGAAGACGCTCGCCAGCCAGACGGCGCGCGCCACCGACGACATCACCGCCAAGATCACCGCCATCCAGCAGGCGACGCGCCAGACGGTCGACGCCAACGGCTCGATCCAGCGCACCGTCGAGGAGGTGCAGACCAGCGCCACCCGCATCCGCGAGGCGATGGAGATGCAGGCGCAGACGGTGACGATGATCACCGCCGCCGTCGACGAGACCGCGCTGGCGGCGGACTCGATGTCCTCTACCATCGCCGCGATCCGGCAGGATACGGAGAACGTCGCCGGCGAGATCGACGGGCTGACCAAGAATTTCGGCCATGTCGACGAGCAGATGGCCCGCTTCAAGGCGGCGGCGGGCTCGTTCGTCAGCACCTTCTCGGCGTAACGAAGATCGTCATCCCGGACTTGATCCGGGACCTATGAACCGAAGCGCCTGATCGTCCGGCCAGTCCGTGTTCATGGGTGCCGGATCAAGTCCGGGATGACGGTTCAGAGTAAGGCCGCCCCTTCCCCTCTCCGCCCGGCGCGCTTATCCGGCGCGCATGACCCAGCTCAACATCCTCGTCACCGGCTCCAGCCGCGGCATCGGCAAGGCGATCGTCGCCGCGCTCCAGGGCCACAATGTCGTCGGCCACAGCTCGACCGGCGGCGACGGCCGCGTCGCCGCGGACCTGTCGCAACCCGGCGCGGCCGAAGCGCTCTGGCGCGAAGCGCTGGAGCGGCTCGACGGCCGCATCGACGTGCTCGTCAACAATGCCGGCATCTTCGAGGCCGACCCGATCGACGACCCGCACGACCAGTGGGTCGCGCAATGGGAGCGGACGATGCGGATCAACCTCACCGCCTCGGCCGAGCTCTGCCGGCTCGCCGTGCTCCACTTCCGTGAGGAAGGCGGGGGCCGCATCGTCAACATCGCCAGCCGCGCCGCCTATCGCGGCGATTCGCCGCAGCACTGGCATTATGCGGCGTCCAAGGCCGGCATGGTCGGCATGACCAAGTCCATCGCGCGCGGCTATGCGGGCGAGAACATCCTCGCCTTCACCGTGTGCCCCGGATTTACCGGGTCCGACATGGTCGAGGAGTACATGGCCTCGCGCGGCGGCCAGAAGGTGCTCGCCGATATCCCCCTCGGCCGGATCGCGGGCGCGGAGGAGGTGGCGGAAACCGTCCGCTGGCTCGCGACCCAGGCCCCCGCCTCGGCGACCGGCTCGGTGATCGACGTCAACGGGGCGAGCTTTGTCCGATAAGCCGGCCTCGCTCCGCGACACCCACTGGGCGGTTCAACTGCTCGCTGCAGCGGGATTGCTGGCGATAGCGGGCTTCATCGTCATCGTGCTTTTCATCGTGGGGATCGGCCGCTCGGAATATCAGCCGAGGAAAGTGCAGGGGAACGACCGTGAGGTCACATTCACGGTCGGCAACCCGGAAGACCTGCCGGGCACCGACCTCATCAAGTTGGACGTCGCAGTCTCCGATGCCGACGGAAGCTACAGCGCGTCAAGCGGACGGGATTCGCGCAACTTCCTCCTGATTGATCGGAAGACCGGCGACAGCCGCAAGCTCCTGCCGGACAACGGCCGACGCATCGCCGATGCCCATTTCCTACCGGCCAAGGCGGAGATGAGGGGCAACGATGACGCCTTGGCGCGACCGAGTGAGCCCAAGGCGCCTGCTGAGCCCGTCGCCTATTACCTCATTGAAACGGATGATCCGTCGCAGCCGCAACGCGAAGACGTGCTGGTCGGCCGGCTGTCGGACCGGCAGCAGGCCTATATCATGTCGGGAATCGATGGGATTGATACCCTCTGGATGCTCAGCCCGACCCAGATCGGGCTCATCGTCCGCGACCATCTCAAGCTTTACTATCGCGTGATCGATGTCCCTTCGCTGAAGGTCGTGCAGTCGCGGCCGATCGCGATCGACTGATGGCGGAGAGCTGGAAGGTCACCCTGCCCTGCACGCGTGCCGAGGCGGAGGCGCTGCAGGCGGATATCACGCCGCTCGCCGAGCTCGATTTTCCGCCGGTGCTGATGACCAGCGAAGCGGATCCCGCCACGCCCGACGAATGGCGGCTCGACGCCTATTTTGGGGAGGAGCCGACGGCGGACATGCTCGCCCTGCTCTCCGCGCTGGTGCCGAGCGCCGGGGGCACTCCGCCCCGCGTCGAGAAGGTGGAGGAGCGCGACTGGGTCACTCTCAGCCAGCAGGGGCTGGAGCCGATCCGGGGCGGCCGCTTCTTCGTGCACACGCCCCTGCACCGGGACCAGCGGCCTGAGGACGCGATCGCGCTGGAAATTGACGCCGGCCGCGCCTTCGGCACGGGCCAGCACGAGACGACCAGCGGCTGCCTGATCGCGCTGAGCCGGCTGCGCGACGGCGGCGCGACCTTCGGCGACATCCTCGACCTCGGCACCGGCACCGGCCTCCTCGCCTTCGCGGCGCTGAGGCTGTGGCCCGCGGCGCGCGCCATCGCGTCCGACATCGATCCAGTCGCCATCGACGTGGCGGCGGAGAATGCGGCGATCAACGCGGTGCGGCTCGGCCGGGCACGGGGCCAGTTGGAGCTCGCCGTCGCCACCGGCATGGAGAATTCGCGGCTGAAGGCGCGCGCACCCTACGATCTGATCATCGCCAACATCCTCGCCGGACCGCTGATCGCGCTGGCGCCCTCGGTCGCGGCCGCGCTCGCGCCGGGCGGCCGCCTCCTCCTCGCCGGCCTGCTCGACCAGCAGGCGGAGCGCGTCGCCGCCGCCTATCGCCGCGAGGGGCTGATGCTGACCGGCCGCATCGATCGCGGCGAATGGCCAACGCTCGTCATGCGCAAGCGCAGGCCGGTCAGGACGCGACGCCGAGCTGGCTCAGCATGAACGAATAATATTCGGCCGCGTCCCGGTAACGGCGGAAGCGGCCGGACTTGCCGCCATGCCCCGCCTCCATGTTGATCCGGAAGACGAGCGGGTTCCTGTCCGTCTTCAGCGCGCGGAGCTTCGCCACCCATTTGGTCGGCTCGTAATATTGCACCTGGCTGTCCCACAGGCCGGTGCCGACGAAGAGGGCGGGATAGGCCTTGCGCCCGACATTGTCGTAGGGCGAGTAGGACAGCATGTAGTCGTAAGATTTGCGCTGCGACGGATTGCCCCATTCGTCATATTCGTTGGTGGTGAGCGGGATCGAGGCGTCGAGCATCGTCGTCACCACGTCGACGAACGGCACCTGCGCCACCACCACCTGATAATCCTGCGGCGCCATGTTCAGCACCGCGCCCATCAGGAGGCCGCCGGCGCTGCCGCCGAGCGCCGCCACCCGGCCTTTCGCCGCATAATGGTTGGCGACCAGCCAGCGGGTCACGTCGATGAAATCCGTGAAGCTGTTCTTCTTGTTCATCAGGTGCCCCTGGTCGTACCAGGCGCGGCCCATCTCCTGGCCGCCGCGGATGTGGGCGACGGCGTAGACCATGCCGCGGTCGAGCAGGCTCGCCACGGTCGGATTCCAGTCCGGATCCATCGACAGGCCGTAGCTGCCATAGCCATATTGGAGCAGCGCCGCTTTGCCGTCCTTGCGGAAGCCCTTGCGGTAGACGAGCGAGACCGGGATGCGCGTGCCGTCGCGGGCTGTCGCCCAAACCCGCTCGGTGACGTAATTGGCGGGATCGTAGCCGGGCGCGGGCTGCTGCTTGAGCAGCCGGCGCTCGCCGGTGCGCATGTTCACTTCGTAGGTCCGCGTCGGCGTAGTCAGCGAATCGTAGCCGTAGCGCAGCCATTCGCTGTCCGGCTCGGGATTGACGCCGAGACTCATCGCATAAGCGGGCTCGTCGGAGGCGACGAGGCTGCTCTTGCCGCCATCGGCGAGCAGCCGCAGGCGCTTGTTGCCGCCGGCTCGCTCGGCGATGGCGATGAAGCCGTTCATCGGCTTGAAGCCGTCGATGAAGACGTCATTGCTGTGCGGGACCAGATCGGTCCATTTGTCGCGCCCGCCGGCCGCGTCGGCATCGGCGACGGTCATCAGCTTGTAATTGGGGGCGTTCCAGTTGGTGCGGATCACCCAGCGATTGCCGATATGATCGGCCTCGTAGCGGAATTCGCGCTGCCGCGGCGCCGACACAGCGAACGTCCCAGGCGAGGCCGCGCTGGTGCAGCGCTGCTCGTTGCTGACGGTGCTCTCCAGCCTGATGCAGATATATTTGTCCGAGGTCGTGCGGCTCAGGCCCATGTAGAAGCTGTCGTCCGCCTCCTCGTAGACGAGACGGTCCGCCGAAGCGGGCGTGCCGAGGACATGCGCCTTGACCCTTTTGCTGAGCAGGGTGATCGGGTCCTTCTCGATGTAGAAGATCGTCCTGTTGTCGTCGGCCCAGACCAGGTTCGGCTCGACATTCTCGACGACGTCCGGGAGCAGCCGGCCGGTCGCGATGTCCTTGACGTGCAGCACATATTGGCGGCGGCCGACACCGTCCTCGGCATAAGCGAGCAGGCTGTTGTCCTGGCTCGTCTCGGCATCGCCGATCTGGAAATAGCCATTGCCGCGGCCCATGGCCGGCTGGTCGAGCAGCACCTCCTCGGGCGCGTCCATCGCGCCCTTGCGGCGTGCGACCACGGGATAATCCTGCCCCGCTTCGAAGCGGGTGTAATAGAAATAGCCGCGGCGGCGGTAGGGGACGGAGCTGTCGTCCTGCTTCAGCCGACCGACGAACTCCGCATAGAGCTTGTCCTGGAGCGGCTTCAGCGGCGCCAGCGCGGCGTCGGCATAATCGTTCTCCGCCTTCAGATAGCCGAGCATCTCGGGATTCTTCCGGCCGTCGTCGCGCAGCCAGTAATAGGGGTCGTTGCGCTCCAGCCCGTCGGGGCCTTTCACCGCATGCGGCCGCTGCGGCACGGTCGGAGCACCGGGAAGACCCTGGGCGAGCAGCGCCGCGGGTGCCGCAAGAGCCAGAGCGGCCAGAAACGCCTTCATCGATTTCCCCTCCCGAATTTGGTTTGCCGATGTCTCGCATGCCCGTCGGGAGAGGGGCAAGCCTAGGATCCGGCTTCGGCGACCAGCGCGTTCCAGCCCGCCTCGTCGATCACCTCGATGCCGAGCTCCTGCGCCTTCTTCAGCTTGGAGCCGGCGCCGGGGCCGGCGACGACGAGATCGGTCTTGGCCGAGACGGAGCCCGCGGTCTTGGCGCCGAGCGCCTCGGCCTGGGCCTTGGCCTCGTCCCGCGACAGGGTTTCGAGCGATCCGGTAAAGACGATGGTTTTGCCGGTGACCGGCGATTCCTTCGTCTCCCAGACGACGTCCTCGGGCCGCACGCCGCCCTCGAGCAGATCGTCGAGCACCGCGCGATTGTGCGGCTCCTCGAAGAAATCGAGCAAAGCGTTCGCCACTTCCGGGCCGATGTTCGGCGTCTCGACGGCCGCGACCACGGCCTTGTCGCGGCGCTGGAGGAACTTGCGTTCCTCCTCGCCTTCCTCCGGCTGCATCTCCGCGCGAACCTTGATTGCCCCTTCGATCATCGCGCGGAAATTGTCCCAGCTGCGATAGCGGCGGGCGAGGTCGCGCGCGGTCACCTCGCCGACGTGGCGGATGCCGAGGGCGTAGAGGAAGCGGTCGAGCGGCGGCCGGCGCTTGGCGTCGATCGCGGCGATCAGGTTGGCGGCGGAGATCTCCGCCCAGCGCTCGCGCGCCAGCAATTGCTCCTTCGTCAGGCGGAAGATGTCGGCCGGGGACTGGAGGATCCGGTCGCGGAAGAAATTCTCGATGTGGACGATGCCGAGCCCCTCGATGTCGAGCGCGTGCCGGCTGACGAAATGGCGGAGGCGCTCGACGCGCTGCGCCGGGCAGATGAGACCGCCGGTGCAGCGGATATCGACCTCGCCCTCCTCGCGCACCGCCTCGGAGCCGCATTCGGGGCAATGGTTGGGGAAGACGTAGGCCGGCCGCTCCACGTCGGGCGTCAAATTCTCCAGCACCTGCGGGATGACGTCGCCGGCGCGCTGGATCAGCACCCGATCGCCGACCCGCACGCCCAGCCGCGCGATCTCGTCGGCATTGTGGAGCGTCGCGTTGGTGACGGTGACGCCGCCGACGCTGACCGGAATCAGCCGGGCGACCGGGGTCAGCTTGCCGGTGCGGCCGACCTGGATATCGATCGCCTCTAGGATCGTCTCCGCCCGCTCGGCCGGGAATTTATGGGCGAGCGCCCAGCGCGGCGCCCGCGCCACCTGACCAAGCCGCCTTTGCCAGTCGAGCCGGTCGACCTTGTAGACGACGCCGTCGATATCGAAGGGGAGGTCCGCCCGCTTCGCCTCGATGCCACGGTAGAAAGCGAGCATCCGGTCGAGATCGGTGAACCGTTCGAGATCCTCCGACACCGGCACGCCCCATGTCTCGATCGCGCGCATCACACCGAGCTGCGTGTCCGCCGGCACCTCGGACGCCTCGCCCCAGCCATGGGCGTAGAAGCGCAGCGGCCGGGCGGCGGTGATCGCCGGGTCCTTCTGCCGCAGCGAGCCGGCGGCCGCATTGCGCGGATTGGCGAAAATCTTGCCCCCCGCTTCCGCCTGCCGCTCGTTGAGCGCGGCGAAATCGGCCTTCGACATGTAGACTTCGCCGCGGATCTCGAAGACGTCGGGAGCCTTGCCCTTCAGCCGCTGCGGTATGTCAGCAATGGTTTTGGCGTTCGGCGTCACGTCCTCGCCCACGGACCCGTCCCCTCGCGTCGCCGCGAGGACGAGCACGCCCTTCTCGTACCGAAGCGAGCAGGAGAGGCCGTCGATCTTCGGCTCGGCCGTGAGCGCCACCGCCTCGTCCTCCCCCAGCCGCAGGAAGCGCCGCACCCGGCCGACGAAATCCCGCACCTCCTCGTCGGCAAACGCATTGTCGAGGCTGAGCATCGGCAGCGCGTGCGCCACCTTGGCGAGCGGCCCCTCCGGCACCGCCCCCACCTGCCGCGAGGGACTGTCCTCGCGCACCAGATGCGGAAATTCCGCCTCCAGCGCCTGGTTGCGGCGCATGAGCGCGTCATAATCGGCGTCGGAAATCTCCGGCGCATCCTCTCCATGATAAAGCCGGTTATGCCGCGCGATCTCCTGCGCCAGCCATTCCAGCTCCTTCGCGGCTTTGGCGTCGGCCGTCATTGCTTAGGCTCTTTTTCGGGATGATCGACGCCGACCGACTTCAGTTCGGCAATCAGCTCGTCGCCCCGCAAACCCAGATGATAGGCACCCATCCAGTAAAGCTTGGCTGATTTGTCGTCCTTGCGATCATGGGCCAGCTCCCCGAGCACATCGAGCGCAATCGGGTTCGGTTTGATCTCGAAGGCACCCTTGGCGTCGGCAAACGCGCCCGCCTTGTCGCCGAGCTCATATTTCGCGCGCGCGCGTCCAGCGAGAGCGACGACGCTCGGCTTGATCGAAACCGCGCGCTCGAACTCGGCGAGGCCCTCGCGCATGCGGCCCAAATGGACGTAGATTCCCCCCAGATTGGCATGCCAGTCGCTATTGCCTGGATCGATCGCGACCGCCATTTCCCCATCTTCGAGCCAGGACTTCTCGTCCTGCTGGCCGACTGCCCAAGCGAGCGAGCGCACGGTGAGGGCATCGGCCTTTTCCGCCGGCGTCGTGGCCGCAAAAAACGCAGCTGTGCAGTCTCCGATCACGTCCGGCGCATCGAGCTTGTCTTCTTTCATCGCGTCGTCGCAGCGCTTCGCCGGATTGCTCGTGCCCGATCGTCCGGACCAAAGCTCCGCCGCGCGGCGGAGTCTGGCGGCACGTTGCACGACGGCCGCGTTGCCGTTTGACGCGCCGGCTGCCGCGGCTGCATCGGCCCGGACTTGGTCGAATCGGCCGATCCAGAGCGCCGCATGGCTACGGTCCAGCAGTGCGTCGGCGTCTCCTGGCTTCAACCGCACCGCTTCGGCGCGATCGGCATAGGCGCCTGCGAAATCGCCGAGACGGCGCCTCGCATAGGACCGCTCTTCATAGGCATCAGGGAAGGTCGGCCGAATCACTACTTCCCTGTCGAGATCGGCGAGCGCGCGACGATAACTCCCCAGTGCGCCGAGCGTGTAACCGCGCTCGTGAAGAAATTTCGGATTGTTCGGCTCGACGGCAAGCGCATGGTCTAGATCCCCCAGCGCATCCGCGAAGCGCCCGGCTTCGTTGCTGGCATAAGCGCGCGTGTAGAAAAGTTCGGCCTTGTCCTGTCCTTGCGGTGCCGCTTCGATGGCTGCATCGCACGCATGGCTATCGCCGTGCAGCACCTCGAGAGAACAGGTAGGCGCCTGAGCCAGCAAAGCGGCAACCAGCAGGATCACGCCGCCTCCAGCAGGCGGTCGGCCTGGGCCCGGGCTTCGTCGGTGACGTGGGCGCCGGAGAGCATGCGGGCGATCTCTTCGCGGCGGCGGGGTTCGTCGAGGAGTTGGACGCCGGTGCGGGTGACGAGGCCGTCGTGGCTCTTCTCGATCAGCAAATGGCGGTTGCCGCGGGCGGCGACCTGCGGGCTGTGGGTGACGACCAGCAATTGCGCCGTTTCGGCAAGGCGGTGGAGGCGCTCGCCGATCGCGCTCGCGACGGCGCCGCCGACGCCGCGGTCGATCTCGTCGAAGATCATCGTGCGCGCGTCGCTCCGCTCGGCCAGCGCCACCTTGAGGGCGAGGATGAAGCGCGACAGCTCGCCGCCGCTGGCGATGCGGGTGAGCGGCGCGAACGGCGCGCCGGGATTGGTCGAGACTTCGAACTCGACCCGGTCCCGGCCGCGGCCGCTCCATTGCGCCTCCGGCAAAGGCTCGGTCGCGGTGCGGAAGCGGGCGGCGTCGAGCTTGAGCGGCGCCAGCTCTCGGGCGACGGCGGTGTCCAGCCGGGCCGCAGCGGCTGTGCGCAAATCCGTCAGCCGCGCGGCTGCTTCTTCGTAAGCCGTCCGCCGCTCACGCACCGCACGCTCCAGCGCCGCCAATCCCTGCTCGCCGGATTCGAGCGCCGCCAGCCGGGCGGAGAGATCGGCGGCCAAAGCAGGCAAAGCATCCGGCTCCACGCGGTGCTTGCGGGCCAGCGCCCGGATCTCGAACAGCCGCGCCTCCGCCGCCTCCAGACGGGCCGGGTCGTAGGACAAAGCCTCGGCGGCGGCTTCGAGCGAATCCTCGGCCTCCGATGCCTCAATCAGCGCCCGGTCGAGCGCCGCCAGCGCCGCTTCCAATTTCTCGTGCTCGCCGCCGATCCGCTCCATCCGCCGCACCGCCTGCCGCAGCAAAGCGAGCCCGCCTTCCGAGCCGTCGAGCAATTGTCCGACCGCTTCGATGTCCTCGGCGAGCCGCGCACCCTTCTGCATGTTCGCGCGCATCGCGGCGAGCGCCTCCTCCTCGCCCGCTTCCGGCGCGAGCTTGGTCAGCTCGGCGGCGGCGTGTTCGAGCCATTCGCGATCGCGCTGCGCCGCCTCGAGCTTCTCGCGCGCGGCGGCGAGGTCCGCTTCCGCCTCCTGCCAGCCGCGCCAGGCCTGCTCGGCGTCGGAAATATCGATCCGGCCGAAAGCGTCGAGCAGAGCGCGATGGCCGCGCGGGTTGAGCAGGCCGCGATCGTCATGCTGGCCGTGGATCTCGACCAGCATCGCGCCGAGTTCGCGCAGCAGGCCGAGCGAGACCGACTGGTCGTTGACGAAGGCGCGGCTGCCGCCGTCGGCGCGGACGAGGCGGCGGATGACGAGCGGCTCGCCGGCCTCGCCCTCCAGGCCGTTCTCGGCAAGCAGTGCGCGCGCGACATGGTCCGGCGGAAGCTCGAAGCTGACGTTCACCACCGCCTGCGTTTGGCCGTGGCGAACGAGGCCGCTGTCGGCGCGGGTGCCGAGCGCGAGGCCGAGCGCGTCGAGCAGGATCGACTTGCCCGCCCCCGTCTCGCCGGTGAGCACGCCGAGGCCCGGGCCGAATTCGAGATCCAGGCTCTCGATCAGCACCACGTCGCGAATGGAGAGCCCGGTCAGCATCGACCGGACTGTGCCACCGGCGAAAAGCTCAGATCAAGCGTGCGGTTGCGCCGCCGCATCCGACGGCGCCGGCGTGGGCGCGGGTTGGGGGGCGGCCGGTGCCGGCTCGGGCGCCGCAGGGGCAGGCGCCGGAGCGGCGGCGGGAGGCGGCTCGGACGCCGCCGGCGGAACGCGTGCCGGCGCCCGGGCCGCACGACCCCGCCGAACCGGCTCGGCGTCGGCGGTGACCGCCCGCGGCGGGTGCCGGGTCGTCAGCGAATAGGCGCGCTGATACCATTTCGTGCCCGGATAATTGGCGCCGAGCACCGCCGCCGACTTGCGCGCCTCCTCGGGCAGGCCGAGGGCCAGATAGCATTCGGTGAGGCGCATCAGCGCCTCGGGCACATGGCTCGTCGTTTGATACTCGTCGACCACCGCGCGGAAGCGGAGCGTCGCCGCCAGCCACTCGGCATGGTTCTCGTAGAAACGGCCGATCTCCATCTCGTGGCCGGCGAGGTGGTCGCGGACGAGGTCGACCTTCAGCCGCGCGTCGGCGGCGTAGCGGGTGTCCGGATAGCGGCGGATCAGCTCGTTCAGGCTGTCCAGCGCCTGCTTGGAGGTCGCCTGGTCGCGCTCGACGTCGGTGATCTGCTCGTAATAGCTGAGCGCGACGAGATAATAAGCGTAGGGCGCGTCCTTGTTGCCGGGGTGGATGGCGAGGAAGCGGCGGGAGGAATCGATCGCCTTCTGATATTCCTTGGCGGCATAATAGCTGAACGCGCTCATCAGCTGCGCGCGCCGGGCCCAGACCGAATAGGGATGCTGCCGCTCGACCTCGTCGAAGATCACCGCGGCGGCGGCGTAATTGCCCCGCTCCAGCTGGTCCTTCGCCAGATTGTAGAGCGTGTTGACGTCGCGGGCGACGTATTGGGTGTCGGCGCGGGTATGCTTTCCCCGGCCGGCGCAGGCGGAGAGGGACATGACGCAAACAAGCGCGACGGCGGCGGCGATCGGACGGGAAAAATGACGCATGCAGGCTTCTTAGCGAAGGGTTGGACGGAGGCCAAGCGGATAGGGTTCTTCTCGCGAACGGCGATGAACCGCGGTTTAATGGCTCCATGTTAGGAGGCCCCACATGCTGCGGGTGCTGACCCTCTCGACGCTGTTTCCGGACTCGAGCCGGCCGGCTTTCGGCGTCTTCGTCGAGCGGCAGACGCGCGCGCTGGCGGCGCGCGAGGACGTGGCGGTGGAGGCGGTCGCGCCGATCGGGCTGCCGCCTTGGCCGCTGTCGCTCCACCCGCATTACCGGCCGCGCAGGCACTTGCCGCGACTGGAGCAATGGAAGGGGCTCACCGTCCACCGCCCAATCTTCCCGGTGCTTCCGCCATTCGGAACGATCTGGGCCGCGAAACGGCTGACCGAAACGCTCCTGCCCCTGCTGCGCGAGATCCGGGGCCGCTTTCCGTTCGACGTGATCGACGCCGAATTCTTCTGGCCCGACGGCGTGGCGGCGGCGCGGCTGGGGCGGGCGCTCGGCGTGCCCGTGTCGATCAAGGCGCGGGGGAGCGACATCGATCATTGGGGCGGCCACGAGACGATCCGCCGGCTGATGGTCGAGGCCGCGTTCGCCGCCGACGGCCTGCTCGCCGTCAGCGAGGCCCTGAAGGGGCGGATGGTGGCGCTCGGCATGCCGGCGGGCAAGATCGGCGTCCATCACACCGGCGTCGACGCCACGCTCTTCCGCCCCCGCGACCGGGCGGACGCGAAGGCGGCGCTCGGCGTCGACGGCCCCCTCGTCGTAACCGCAGGCGCGCTGGTTCCGGTGAAGGGGCACCGCCTCGCCTTGGCGGCGATCGAGCAGGTGCCGGAGGCGACCTGGATCGTGGTGGGGGACGGTCCCGAGCGCCCCGCGATCGAAAAACTTGCTCGCGAGCGCGGCTTGGCCGAGCGGGTCCGCTTCCTCGGCGCACGGCCGCATGACGACCTGCCGGGCCTGCTCGTCGCCGCTGACGTGCTGCTGCATACGTCGGAGCGGGAGGGCCTCGCCAATGTCTGGGTCGAAGCGCTGGCCTGCGGAACGCCCGTCGTCGCCACCGACACCGGCGCCGCCCACGAGGTCCTGGACCGGCCTGAGGCGGGGCGCATCGTTCCGCACGATCCGGCCGCCATCTCGGCCGCCCTTCGCACGCTGCTCGCCGATCCACCCTCGCAAGAAGCGGTGCGGCGGGCGGCGGAGCGGTTCAGCTGGGAACGCAATGCCGCCGAGCTTGCCGCCCACCTCAGGCGGATCTCAGCCGAGCGGCATTAAGGCTGCGACGATCCAGCGTTCCTCGCCGCGCAGCAGTCCCCAGGTGCGGGCGGCGGCGCGGCTGTCCATCACCTCGAGCCCGATCCCGCTTTCCTCCAGCGCCCGCACCAGCGCCCGGGGCGGGAAATGGAGGCCGGAGCCGGTGCCGAGCAGGACGAATTCGGGCGGCCGATCGAGGGCGAGGATCGGCGCCAGGTCGTTTACGTCGAGGGCGGCGACGGCGGGCGGTTGCCAGGCAAAGGCGCTCTCCGGGGTCAGGAACAGGCCTTCGAAAACCTGCCCCTGAACGGAAAAGCCGCCGCCGGCCACGAACGCGGTGACGACGGGCCCGGCGGCCGGCGGATCCTCGCCGATCCGCGCCATCGCTCAATAGCCTTCGCGCGTGATCCGCTCGGCGCCCGCGGCGACGCCCTTCACCTTCGGCGCCGCCAGCGGCTGCGGCTTGAGGCCGAGGGTGATCAGCAGCGACGAGGAGACGTAGATCGACGAATAGGTGCCGACGATCACGCCGATGATCATCGCCGCGGTGAAGCCGCGCAGCACATGGCCGCCCAGGAACAGCAGCGAGAAGAGCGCGAGCAGCACGGTCAGCGAGGTCATCACCGTGCGCGGCAGCGTCTCGTTGACCGAGAGGTTGACGATGCCGCGCATGTCCATCTGGCGGTATTTTCGCATGTTCTCGCGGATTCGATCGTCGATGACGATCTTGTCGTTGATCGAATAGCTGACCACGGTCAGCACCGCCGCGACGATGGTGAGGTCGAACTCCATCTGGGTCACCGCAAAAAAGCCGAGCGTCATCAGCACGTCGTGGCCGATCGACACGAAGGTCGACAGGCCGAACTGCCATTCGAAGCGAAACCAGCCGAAGATGGCGATGGCGAACATGGCGATGACGACGGCGATCACGCCGCTCTTTACCAACTCGCCCGAAACCTTGCCTGTCACCGAGTCGGTCTTGCCGAAGGTGACGCCCGGGAAATTCGCCGTCACAGCCCCCTCGACCTTGTTCACCACCGCATTGGTGGCGCCCGGATCGGTGTTCTTGGGCGGCGGCACGCGGATCGAGACCACCCTTGGATTGTCGAGATAGGGCGAGATGAGCGCTTCGCCCGCGCCCTGGCGATCGACGACGCCGCGCAGCTTGCCGACATCCGGCACCTGCTTGAACGTTGCCTCGATGCTGAGGCCGCCGACGAAGTCGACGCCGAGGTTGAGGCCCCTCGTCACCGTGGCGAAGACGGCGATCACCGTCAGCAGGATGGTGAGGCCGAAGGCCCAGCCGCGCAGCCGGGCAAAATCGATGTTCGTGTTGTCGGGAACGAGCTTGAGGAGACGCATGGCCAATCCCGATCAGATATGAAGCGCGGCGGGCCGGCGGCGGCGGATATAGCCGGCGGTCAGCATCCGGGTGAAGGTGACGGCGGTAAAGACCGAGGTTGCGATGCCGATCAACAGCACGACGGCGAAGCCCTTGATCGGCCCCGAGCCGAGCAGGAGCATGACGATGCCCGAAATGGCGTGGGTCGCGTTCGCCTCGTAGATGGTGCGGCTCGCTTCCTTGTAGCCAAGCTCGACCGCCATCACGACATTGCGCCCGCGTCTGATTTCCTCGCGGATGCGCTCGTTGATCAGCACGTTGGCATCGACCGCGGTGCCGATGGTGAGCACGAAGCCGGCGATTCCGGGAAGCGTCAGCGTCATGCCCAGCATCCCCATCACAGCCAGGATGACGAAGATGTTCAGGATCACGGCGATGTTCGCGTAGATTCCGAACCGGCCGTAGGTGACCAGCATGAACAGCACGACCGCAAGCGAGGCGACGATCGAGGCGGTGACGCCGGCATGGATCGAATCCTGGCCGAGCTGCGCAGCGACCGTCCGCTCCTCCACCACCTTCAGCGCCACCGGCAGCGCGCCCGACTGGAGGGCGATGGCGAGCTGCTGCGCGGAATCGACGGTGAAGCTGCCGTGGATCAAGGCGGAGCCGCCGAGGATCGGCTCATCGATGCTCGGCGCGGAGAGCACGACGTTGTCGATGATGATCGCGAAGGGCTTGCCGACATTCTCGCGGGTCGTGTCGGCGAAGCGCTTGCCGCCCTCGCTGTTGAACTCGATCTCGACGTCCGGCTCGTTGTTCTGGCCATAGCCCTGCTTCGCCTTGGTCAGCTGTGCGCCGGTGATGATCGCCTTGCGCTGCACCGCGATCGGCGCGCCGTTCTCATAATGAAGGATCTGACTGCCGATCGGCGCGTGGCCCGATTGCATGTCCTCGGGGCTGACATTCTGGTCGACCAGCTTGAACTCGAGATGGGCGGTGCGGCCGATCAGAGCCTTCAGCGCCGCCGGATTCTGGAAGCCGGGAACCTCGACCAGGATTCGTTGCGACCCCACGCGCTGAATGGTCGGCTCGCGGGTGCCGAGCGCGTCGATACGCTTGCGCACGACGTCGGCCGCGCCGTCCATCGCCTGGTTGACGAACGAATCGATGCCCGATTTCGTCGGCGTCATCACGATCTTGTTGCCGTCGACGACGTTGACGTCCCAGTCGCGCTGGCCGGTGCCGGCGACGCCCGCCGTCTGCTTGCGGGCGATCTCCATCGCCGCGTCGACCTGTGCCGGGTTCCGAACCAGGAAGCTCAGCGAGCCCTTGTCGGTGGCCACGTCGCCGATATCGATCGGCGTGGCGGCGCGCTTCAGCTGCGTCGTCATCGTGTCCTCCATCGCCGCGATGCGCGTCTTGGCGACGTCGGCGACGTCCGCTTCGTAGAGGAGATGGCTGCCGCCCTGGAGGTCGAGCCCGAAGCTGATGCGCGACATGAAGCCGAGGCCGAGCTGCTTCGAGTAGGTCTCGCCGATCAGGCTCGGGATCGCGAGGAACACGCCCAGCAGAAGGACGAGGGTGATGGAGATGCGCTTCCAGCGCGGAAAATCGAGCATGGGATCAGTCGTTCGCCGCCTTGGCGCCGGTCGCGCGGACGTCGCTCAGCATCGCCTTGACCACGCGGTGGCGCTGCCCGCTGGCGAATTCGACCTCCACCTCGTCTCCGTTCACCTTGATCACCTTGCCGATATGGCCACCGCCGGTGACGACTTCATCCCCCTTCTTCACGGCGTCGATCTTGGCGCGCTGGCGCTTCACCGCCTGCTGCTGCGGCCGGAGCAGCAGGACGTACATGATGACGAAGATGAGGATGAACGGAACGAAGGAAACAAGGCCGGCCATTCCGGAGGAGGCGCCGGCATTCGCGGAGGATGAGAACATTGAAAGACAACCTGATGGGGCGGCTCGCGCGACGGCGCGTCCGAAGCGGGCCGGCGACTATCACGGCAGCGCCGTGCTGCGCAAGGCGGGCCCGCACCAGTCCGGCACAGGACGTCCTCGCTTAGGGGCTGTGCAGAGGGGCCGGAGAAGCATAATCTTTCGTGCAGGGGATGAGGCTTCGCCGTGGGAGGAGGACGCACCATGGGAAATGCATTTGCGTGGCTTGCCGCCGCTGCGGCCGTAGCCTCTCTGGCGGGCGCTGCGTCGGCGGCATCGACCGACGGCAAGAACCGCAAGGTCATGGTCCAGAACATCAGCAGCCAGACGATCAACAATCTCTATGCCTCGCCGACCGCGGCAAAGACCTGGGAGGAAGATCTGCTCGGCGCGCGGACGCTGACGGCCGGCGCCAGCGTCGAGGCGAATATCGACAACGGCACCAACGAATGCATGTTCGACCTCAAGGTGGTGATGGCGAGCGGCAAGACGTTCGAGCATCGCCAGGTCAACGTCTGCGCCGCCAGCAAATGGGTGATCGGCGACTCCGGCGAATCGATCCAGTAAGCCCGCTTTCCGGCCCCGCGGCAGCTTGCCTTCCCGCCGGGCGCGGCCTACATCGCGCGCCTTCGGCTCCGGCTGCATCGGCGGGCGGGGCCGCGACGGTCGGGGCGTAGCGCAGCCTGGTAGCGCATCACACTGGGGGTGTGGGGGTCGCTGGTTCGAATCCAGTCGCCCCGACCATCATCCAAAAAGGAGCCCTCGGGACAGGCTCCTTTTTGGATGATCAGCATTATCGGACCGAATATCCGCGGCGCTTTCCTCGCCGTCCTCCTGCTTGCCGGCTGCGGCAACGGCGCGGAAGCGGGAGGCCAGGCTCGTGCCGATGGTTCGGGCCCGGACCAATGGACCATCGGCCCGATCATCGATGGCCGCAATTACTCAAAGGGCGTGCCGCTGCACCCGATTCCGGGGCCTGCGGGCGCCTGGCATATCGACCTGCCGCAAGCGCCCGGCAGCGTCCATTATGTGACCTTCCGCCACGGCTCGCTCGCCGGAAAGACGCGCATCGTCATGCGCTACCGCGTGGACGCCGATCCGGGGGTCCGGATCGTCCCCCTTACCGGGCCCAATCAACCATCGATCATCACTCTCTATTTCCAGCGCAGCGGCGACGACTGGAGCGGCGTCGGACCGTTCGAAGCCTATCGCTGGTACGCCACCTTCGCCTCGCAAATGCCGATCGCGCCGGGCGAGCACGAGATGGTCGCGCCGCTGAGCGGCAATTGGACGGCGGTGGAGCGGTCCAGCGCGAAAACCCAACCCGGCGCTTTTCGAGCAGCGGTCATGGAGGCGGACCAGGTCGGCTTCGTCCTCGGCGGCGGCACCGGCTACGGACACGGCGTCTATGCGACCGGCCGCGCGCGCCTGACGATCCTCGCATTCAAGGTGGAGTGAGGGCCGCGAGGCCCCGACCATTCGAGATAATCGAAGCCCGCCGCTATTTCACATATTGCTGCACGGCGTAGCGGCAAGGCTCCGCCGCGCACTTCACCATCCTCACTTCCAGCGTATAGGTGGCGTCGACCGGAGGGACGGTCGTGACGATCGGATAATCGTCGGCCTGCACGTCCTGGTCCACCCGATTGCCCGCCGCATCGTAAAGGACAAGATCGAGGTTCGAGCAGTCGGTGTCGCAGCCGCCCATCAATTGCGTGCGCATTCCCGATCCGAGCTTCACGCTGAGCCGCTCGCTCGCGCCGTTCTTGAGGCTGCCGAGGTAAAAGAAGCCGCCATAATGATAGCCGCGGTCGAAGAAGGGCTTCGCGGCCCTGTCCATATAGCTCTTCACCTGCTGCGCCCAGGCATCCTGGAAGGCCGCAGCCGGAACGGCGGCAAGCAGGATCGCGGCCGAAGCCGCCGACAAGAGGATTTAGTCGCGTCATCGCCATCCCCCCCTCAACCCGATGGCGAGCCTCCTCCCCCGCCGGCGCGGAGTCAAGCGCTCGGGCCGGCGTCCGCGGGCCGCGCTTCGGCGTCGAGCACTGCCGTGTAGAGCTTGCCGATCCCGATCAGCGCCACGCCGAGGCCGAGGAAGGAGAGGATGCGCAACAGGCCCTCCAGCGCCGAGGCGTCGACCAGGAACACCTTCAGCGCGGTTGCGGTGAGGAGGACCAGGCCCGCCAGCCGCAACGCCTTGTCGGGGAGGCGGATGCCGCCGAGCAGCAGCGCGATCGACAGCAGCAGGCCGGCGAGCGAATAGCCGTAGGATTCCGCCGCGGGCACGCCCGGATTCGACAGGATCGGGCCCTGGAAACCCTGCCGAACCATCAGCATGGTTCCGAACACCAAAGCGGCAAGGGCGAGGACGAGCCACAGGCCGGAGCGGAGGCGTCGCCCGGCGCTCCGGCGGGCGCGGTAGAGCCAGAAGGCGCTCAGCAGGAAGGCGGGCGCGAGCCAGTTGGCGACGGGAAGCGCGCCGACGGACTGGGCGACGAACAGGGGATTGTCGACCAGCATGTCGAACCAGACCAGCCGCGCGGCGGCCAGCGCGGTGAGCGAGATGCCGATCCAGCGCCTCCGGTCCTCGTCGAGGCGGGGGATCGGGATCGGGCCGGCGCAGATCGCCCAGCCGAGCGCGAACAGGCCCTGGGTGATCAGCATCCGTTCGGCGAAGCCACGGGCCTCGAAATCGCCCGCGTCCGACAGGCCGTACGCCTGCTTGAACAGGACGTAGGCCGTGCCGAGGGCGAGGACGAAGACGGCGATCAGCGGATTGGGCCGCCGCTTCGCCTCGTCGCCGAGCAGAAGGAGCAGGGGAACGAGCACGAGGGCCGGGACCAGCAGCGCCTCGACGGCGGTCAGGGCGGCCGGAAGATTGGCCGCGAGCGCCGGCTCCCCCACCAGCGAACCGGCGAGCGTGTTCCACAGATCGGGCACGCTCAGCGCCGCGCGGAAGGTCGCGGCAGCGGCGGTCAGCAAAGCCACAGAGGCAAGCGGCCGTCCCCCGCCCTGTCGACTCGCGACGGCGGCGAGCAGGCCGACGGCCATCCAGCCGGCCGCGACGAGGTCGGACGGCAGGATCTCGCGGAGACACAGGGCGAGGAGCAGGGCGGCGGTCGCGCCGGCGAGGAACAGGCTCGTGCCGCGCGCCTCGACCTGCCGCCGGTCGAGCCAGCCGAACAGGAGCGGGATCGCGGCCGCCGCGAGGAAGACCAGGGCCCAGCCCGTGCCGAAAGCAAGCTCCGGCCACAGGAGGCGGAGGATGATCGGCGTCCCCGCCGCCGCGCCGCAGCCCACCAAA
This sequence comes from Allosphingosinicella sp., assembly GCA_036269695.1. Taxonomy (GTDB): domain Bacteria; phylum Pseudomonadota; class Alphaproteobacteria; order Sphingomonadales; family Sphingomonadaceae; genus Allosphingosinicella. The sequence continues at coordinate 42,245 of DATBDY010000019.1, forward strand.
GTCCAGAGAGAGGGACGGGGCGTCAGCTTCCGGGCAGCCAACGCGCCGCCGGCGAACAGCAGCGCGATGCCGAGCCCGATGCCGGGCAGGAACGGCTGGTGCAGCGTCGCGGTCTTGGCGGCGAGCAGGACCAGGGCCGCCGCCAGCGCGAAGGGAGGGACCAGCCGGTATTCGGCGCGGCGGATGGCGAGGAAGAAGGAAGCGAGGGACAAAGCGCCGAACAGACCCCAGGCGGCGATTCCGAGATCGTTGCGCGCGACCAGCAAGGCGAGCTGGAGCAATCCGATCGCGGCCGGGCGAAGAAAATCGAGCTGCCACCCCGCGCCCGCCCGGACCAGCGACGCCGCGAGGCTGAGTCCGAGGATGAAGACGCCCCCCGCCAGCGCGTCCTCCGGCGCCCAGAAGAGCAAGGGCACCATCCAGCCGAAGCTCACCAAGGACGCCGCGGCCGCGAGCCAGGTCCAGCCGCGCCGTCCTGCGAGCCCGAACAGCGCCACATCCAGCAAGGCGAGATAGACGAGCAGCGGGATCGCGCTGTGGCTGCGGTCGCCAACCAGATAGGGAATGGCGAAACCGCCGGCGAGGCCCATCACCGCGGTCGGCGGCCCGTGGCGGAGCGAGAGGAGCAGGGCGGCGGCCGTCACCGCGACCATCGCCGCCGTCGCCGTGCCGTTGGAGATCAGCTGGTAGAGGACGAGCGCGCCATAGGGCGCGGCGTACAGGATGAGGATTCCGGCGCCGACCAGCGCCTGAGCGATGCGCGGATCGAGCTCGGCTCCGCGCTGGCGGCGGGCGATCTCGCCGCCGACGATGAGTGCGACACCCAGGACGGCGGCGAGGCCCAGCCGCACCGGCGGCGTAATCAGCCCGACCGAGAAGCGGACGATGAGGATGCCCGCGACCGCAAGCGCGATGCCGCCAATCCAGATCAGCAGCCGCCCGCCGACATAGCGCTCGAACCAGCCGCCCAGCCGGTCAGCCGAGGATATGCGCGGCACTTCCGGCTCCGCCGGCGGAGCGCCGACCAGCGCCGCGATGTCGGCGGTCGCGCGCGCCGCCGCCGGGGCGGGGGGCGGCTTGGACTCGGATGGAGCCGGCGAAAGAGCTTCCGCAGCTGACGGCGGCGGCTGCGGCGCGGCCTCCTCGCGGAGCCCGACGAATTCCTCCAGCTCCGCAACGCGCGCCGCGAGCCGCTTGTACATCGTCCACAGCAAGACCAGGCCCACCAGGGCGATGGCGAGAAGCAGCGGCATCGCGCACCGGCCTAGCGGCGGCCGCCGCCGCTGTCAGTCGCGAAATACTCCGGCTGGCTCCCGCCTCGCCTTTCTGCCACCCTGATCGGGGAGGCAGCCATGCGCGTACAGCGGCTCGAAGCGTTTACCGACGGCGTGCTGGCGATCGCCATCACCATCACCGTACTCGAAATGAAGGTGCCCGCCGGCGCGTCTCCGCAGGCGCTGCTGGCGACGGTGCCGATCCTGCTCGCCTACGCACTCAGCTTCGTGAACATCGGCATCTTCTGGACCAACCACCACCACATGCTGCAGGCCGCCGAGCATGTGCACGGCAACGCCTTGTGGGCCAACCTCGCTTTGCTGTTCTGGCTGTCACTGGTGCCGTTCGTCATCCGCTGGATCGACGATCAGGGCGTCGTGCCGCTACCGACCGCCGCCTACGGCTTCGTCCTGTTGATGGCGGCGATCAGCTATACTTTGACCCAGCGGGCGCTCATCGTCGGCGACGGTGCCCATTCCCGGCTCGCGGCGGCGGTCGGCCACGATCGCAAGGGCAAGATCTCGCTCCTGCTCTACGTGGCGGGGATCGGCGCCGCCTTCTTCCTCCCGCTCCTCGCCGTCCTGCTCTACGTCGTCGTCTCGGCGATCTGGCTGATCCCGGACAGGCGCATCGAGCGCACGCTCGTCGACGCGGACTGAGTTGCGTCCGCCCCGCCCGCTTCCCACATGAACCGGGAAAGAGAGCGGGAACGATAATGGAAAGCTGGCACGGAACGACGATCCTTGCGGTGCGCAAGAATGGTGAGGCGGTGATCGCCGGAGACGGGCAGGTGTCGCTCGGCCAGACGATCATCAAGCCCAATGCCCGCAAGGTGCGGCGGCTGGGCGACGGCAATGTGATCGGCGGCTTCGCCGGCGCGACCGCCGATGCCTTTACTTTGTTCGAGCGGCTGGAGCGCAAGCTCGAGCAGCATCACGGCCAGCTGATGCGCGCCGCCGTCGAGCTCGCCAAGGACTGGCGGACCGACAAATATCTGCGCAATTTGGAAGCGATGATGATCGTCGCCGACAAGGACGTGACGTTGGTCCTCACCGGCAATGGCGACGTGCTGGAGCCGGGCGCCGGCGTCGCCGCGATCGGCTCGGGCGGCAATTTCGCCCTCTCCGCCGCCACCGCGATCTACGATTATGAGGAGGACGCGGAGACGATCGCCCGCAAGGCGATGAAGATCGCCGCCGACATCTGCGTCTACACCAACGGCAATCTGACCGTGGAGAAGGTGGACAGCGCCTCCTGAGCCGATAGGCTGGCGGGGTGAGATGCTTCGCCCCCACTTTCTGGGTCGCCCTCGGCGCGGCACCCCTCCTCTTCTCCTGCACGCCGGCCGCGCCGTCCCGGCTTGAGGGCAGTTGGACCGGCACCGTCGCGGACGGGCAGGGCGCGACCGGCCTGGTGCTCGATTTCGCAGCACATGGCGGCCGCTGGACGGGAACGATGAGCCTGCCCGGCCGGAGGCTCCTCGGCAAGACGCTGCCCGACATCCGCTTCGCACCCCCTGATTTGAGCTTCACTTTGCCGGCCCACGCCGCCTTGTTGTGCTTTCAGGGGCGACTCTCCCCCGGCACCATCGACGGGACGATCCGCGTCGAAGGACGGACGATTCCGCTGCACCTGCAGCGAAGCGAGCGCGCCGCGCCGCCCTATCGCGAAGATCAAGTCTCGTTCGGAAGCGGCGATACAACCCTCCACGGCGCGCTGCTCCGGCCGGCCGGAGCAGGCCCGTTTCCGGCGGTAATCCTCATCCACGGCTCCAGCACCCCCGACCGAAACGACTTCCGTTATTTCGCCGACCTGTTCGCCCGCCACGGCATCGCCGCCCTGATCTACGACAAGCGCGACACCGGCGGCGAAGCGAATGGCGGCACGGCGAGCCTGGAGACGCTCGCCGGCGACGTCCTCGCCGCCGCCGCGACGTTGGACCGCCGGCGCGACATCGCCCGCGGCCGCATCGGCCTCTGGGGATTCAGCCAGGGCGGCTGGGTGGCTCCGATCGCGGCCAGCCGGCGCCGCTTCGCCTTCATCATCGCCTGTTCCACGGCGGGCGTGTCCTATGCGGATGTCAATCGCTTCCAGGATGCGGCGCGGCTGCGCGCGAACGGCTTTTCGAGTGCGGACGTCGAAGCAGCGATGCAGGCGGAGCGGCGGCTCGACCAGTTCGTCCGGGACGGGCGCGATCCCACTGACGTGCAGGCGATGCTCGACGGCGCAGCCGGACGCCCTTGGGCCCGATTCATCACCCTGCCCCGCCGCCTGCCGTCAGCGGCCGAGAAGGGGACGTATCTGCGCTGGCGCGACCTCGATCTCGACCCGTCCATCTATTGGAGGCAGGTCGACGCGCCCGTTTTCGTGGCGCTGGGCACGGCCGACCTCAACGTGCCACCAAAAGAGAGCGCCGGCCGTATCGCCGCCGCCCTCTCCGCCGGAGGCAACCGCAACGTGACCGTCCGCTTCTACGAAGGAGCGAATCACGAGCTGTTCCCGGCGCCTTCGCTCGAGGCCGATACGATCGGCTGGGTCCAAGGCGTTCTCGGCCGCCGGCCCTAGGGTCCGTACTCAGTTCCCGCAGCGGCGTGACGGAACGCATTTTTGGCCGGTGGCCAGGAGCGAGGAGAGGCGCGATGTGGGACATCGCGCCCGACGAGCGACGCCGCCACCGCGCTGTTCGACTAGGAGGAGGATGTGGAGACGATCGCCAAGGCGATGAAGATCGCGGCGGACATCTGCGTCTACACCAACGGCAACCTGACCGTGGAGAAGGTGCTCAGCGCCTAGTTCCGTCATTCCCGCGAAAGCGGGAATCCAGTGGGCGGTAGAGCAGCGCTGAGGCCGTTCTGGATTCCCGCTTTCGCGGGAATGACGGTTATTCGATTTGACCGGAGAAGGCGGCTTCCAACACCCGCCGCGCCGCCGCCGCGTCGAAGCGGCGGGGATTGCCGGCGGCGGAGGGGTCTTCTTCGGCCATTTGGGCGAGCCGGTCGATGTCGCCTTGGGAGACGCCGAGTTCGCCGAGCGTGTGCGGGATGCCGAGGCGGCGGCGCAGGTCCAGAACCCAGTCCAGAAAGCCTTCGAACGACGGATCCGCGAGGCCGAGATAGGCGGCGAGGCGGGCGAGGCGCTCGCCGGCCTCGACCCGGTTGAAGGCGAGCACATAGGGCATCAGCACCGCATTGGTGAGGCCGTGATGCGTGCCCGCCACCGCGCCGATCGGGTGCGACAAAGCATGCATCGCGCCGAGCCCCTTCTGGAAAGCGGTGGCGCCCATCGCCGCCGCGACGAGCATGTTGCCGCGCGCTTCGAGGTCGCTCCCCTCCTCCGTCGCCCGCACCAGCCAGCGATGGATCAGCCGCGCGCCCTCGGCGGCGATGCCGTCGGCCATCGGATGGAATCCGGGCGCGCAATAGGCTTCGATGCAGTGCGAGAGCGCGTCCATGCCCGTTGCGGCGGTGACCTTGGGCGGCAGGCCAACCGTCAGCACCGGGTCGAGGATCACGATCCCCGGTAGCATCTTCGGGTGGAAGACGATCTTCTTGAGCCCCGCTTCGTCGTCGAGGATCACGCCGGCGCGGCCGACCTCCGAGCCGGTGCCGGCGGTGGTCGGAAGGGCGACGATGGGGGCGATGCCGACGGGGTCGGCGCGGGTCCACCAATCCTCGCGATCCTCGAAATCCCAGACCGGGCGGCTCTGGCCGGACATGAAGGCGATGACCTTGCCGACGTCGAGCGCGCTGCCGCCGCCCATCGCGATCACGCCGTCGTGATTGCCCTCGCGATAGGCCTGGAGCCCCGCCTCGACATCGCCGCCAACGGGATTGGCGTGGATGGCGCAGAACAGGCCGGCGCCGGTCGCGGCGAGGGCGTCGCGCACCATGTCCATCTCGCCCAAAGCGGGGTCCGTGACGAGCATGGGCCGCTTGATGCCGAGGTCGCGGCAGGCGTCGGGCAGCTCGGCGGCGCGGCCGGCACCGAAGCGGATCGCGGTCGGATAATTCCAGTCGGCACGGGGCAAGGCCATCAGAATGTTCCTCAGGAAGGATTTGGCCGCAGGTGGAGGGATTTGGGCCGGGTGATCGCGGCGAAGCCGTGGCGGCCGAGCGAGGCGCCGCGGCCGCTGTCCTTGACGCCGGTCCAGGCGAGGAAGGGGTCCAGATAGTCGCAGCGATTGGCGAACACCGTCCCCGCCTCGACCTCGACCGCCAGCCGCTCGGCCGCGGCGAGATCCTGCGTCCAGATCGAGGCGGTGAGGCCGTAGGCGCCGTCGTTCATCAGCCGCACGGCCTCGTCATCGTCCCCCACCTTCATCACGCCGACGACGGGGCCGAACGTCTCCTCGCGCATCACCATCAACGAATGATCCACGCCCGTCAGCACCTGCGGCATCAGATAGGCGCCTTCGCCGGTGTCGGCGGGGAAGAGCTGGGGCGGAACATGGGCGGTGGCGCCGGCGTCCAGCGCCTGCCGGACCTGCCGCCGTACCGTCTCCGCGCCTTTCGGTGTCGCCATCGGCCCGAGGCTCGTCTCCGGATCGAGCGGATCGCCCAGCCGGAGCGCGCGCACCGCTTCGACGAGGCCGTCGACGAACGGCTGCCAGACCGCTTCGTGCACATAGATGCGCTCGACGCCGCAACAGGACTGGCCGCTATTGTAGAAGCTGCCGTCGGCAATCCCCTCGACCGCCGCCTCCAGGGCCACGTCGGAGCGGACATAGGCCGGGTCCTTGCCGCCCAGCTCGAGCGTCAGCGTCGTGAACGATCCCGCCGCCGCTCTCTCGATCGCGCGGCCGCCCTCGACCGAGCCGGTGAAGGTCGCGTGGTCGACGAGCCCGGCGCCGAGCAGCCGGCCCGTCTGCTCGTGATCGAGGAACAGATTGGTGAAGAGCCCTTGCGGCAGGCCTGCGTCGGCGAACGCTTCGGCGAACCGTTCGCCCGCGAGCAAGGTCTGCGCCGAATGCTTCAGCAGCACCGCATTGCCGGCAAGGAGGGCGGGAACGATCGTGTTGGCCGCTGTCAGGAAGGGATAGTTCCAGGGCGCGATCACCAGCACCAGGCCGACGGGGACGCGCACGACCTTCCGCCCCTCCCCGACGGCCTCCGGCGCCAGCGCCTCGGGAGCGAGCGCGACCATCGCCTCCACCCGTTCCTTCAGCGATCGCAACTCGCCGCCGTAGCGGACCGGCCGCCCCATCTGCCACGCAAGCTCCGGCACGATCTCGCCGTTCAGCCGCTCCATCGCGGCAAGAAAGCGCACGATCAGCGCACATCTCTCACGCAGCGGCATCCGCGCCCAATCCCGCTGCGCCCGCCGCGCCCGCGCCAGCACGCCCTCCACCTCGGCGCGCGGCGTCAGCGATCGTCGCGCATAAACGCGCCCGTTTACCGGCGAGATGCAGATGAGCTCGTCCACGCCCGCCCCGTCAGATGATCTCGAAATAGCGGGCGAGCTGCCAGTCGGTCACCGCCTTGCGCGCCTCGCGCTCCTCCCATTCGCGGGTCGCGGCATAATGGTCGACGAATTCGTCGCCGAACAGGGCACGCGCCGGCGCCGAGCCGCGCAGGCGCTGTGCCGCGTCCCACAGGGTCGCGGGGAGGCGGCGCTCGGGCGGCGGCTCGATCGCATAGGCATTGGCGTGGATTGGCGCGTCGGGCTCTATCCTCTGCTCCATCCCCCACAGGCCCGAGCCGATGGCGGCGGCGAGGGCGATGTACGGATTGATGTCGGCGGCGGCGATCCGATACTCGACCCGCTGGCTCTTCGGCGAGCCGCCGATGACGCGCAGCGCACAGGTGCGGTTCTCATAACCCCAGAGCGCCGCGGTCGGCGCCCAGAAGCCGGGGATCATTCGGCAATAGGCGTTGACGGTGGGCGCCACCATCGCGAGCAGATCCGGCATCAAAGCCTGCTGGCCGCCGACGAACCAGCGCATCTCCTGCGACATCGCGAGCGGCGCGCCTTCCTCGTAGAAGCGCGGCGCGCCGCTCTCCGCGTCGAGCAGCGACATGTGGAGATGGCCGGATTGACCAGGCCAGTCGTTCGACCATTTGGCCATGAAGGTCGCCATCCAGCCGCGGCGCTGACAGAGGATCTTGACAATGGTCTTGAACAGGGCCGCCTTGTCCGCCGCTTCCAGCGCGTCGTCGACCCGGATCGCCGCCTCGATCACGCCCGGGCCGGTCTCGGTGTGCAGCCCTTCGATCTCGATCCGCATCTCTTCGCAGGTCGACCACAGCTCCTGATAGAAATCCGCATGCACGCCCGAGCGGAGCATCGAATAGCCGAAATTGCCGGGCGTGATCGGCTTCAAATTGCGATAGCCCTTCTCGCGCACCGATTGCGGCGTCTCCTCGAAGACAAAAAATTCGAACTCCGCCGCCGCCTTGACCTTACAGCCCATCCCGGTCGCGCGATTGAGGACGCGCCGCAGCACCCCGCGCGGGCAGACCGCCTCCGCGCGACCGCTGAACTCGCCGAGGACGAGCGGCATGCCGCCCTCGAACGGCATCGCCCGCTCCGTCTCCGGGAGCAGCCGGACCTCGGCGTCGGGATAGGCGGTGTGCCAGCCGGTGAAGGCGACATTGTCGTAGAGCTGGTCGGCCGAATCCCAGCCGAGGACGACGTCGCAGAAGCCGAAGCCCTTCGCCAGCGCCCCCTCCAGCTTCTCCGGCGCGAGATATTTGCCGCGGAAGATGCCGTCGATGTCGAACACCCCCACCTTGGCGCAGGCGGGGCGACGCTCCCGCACGCGAGTCACAAGATCGTCCTTCGCCATCGCGGCTCTGCCTCCTCGTTCCACGGCGGCAACGATCCTCACGCGGCTTGGCTGCATCGCCCGCTTGATTCCGCCTGCGCCGGAGCCATCTAGCTCTGAAGAAGCCGCACGCGAGAATTGGAATCCCGATTTGACCTATCAGTTCGCCTCCGTCACTCCGGGCGCCGGACAGATGAACGACAAGCTCACCCCCAAGGCCGTCGTCGCCGCGCTCGATGCCCATATCGTCGGCCAGATCGACGCCAAGCGCGCGGTCGCCGTCGCCCTCCGCAACCGCTGGCGCCGCCAGCGCCTCTCGGCCGAACTGCGCGAGGAGGTGACACCGAAGAACATCCTGATGATCGGCCCGACCGGCTGCGGCAAGACCGAGATCAGCCGCCGCCTCGCCAAGCTGGCCGACGCGCCGTTCGTGAAGGTCGAGGCGACCAAGTTCACGGAGGTCGGCTATGTCGGCCGCGACGTCGAGCAGATCGCCCGCGACCTCGTCGAGGAAGCGGTGCGGCTGGAGAAGGAGCGCCGCCGCACGGCCGTGAAGGACGCGGCCGAGGAAGCGGCGATGGACCGCCTGCTCGACGCGCTCACCGGCAAGGGCGCCAGCGAGGCGACGCGAGAGAGCTTCCGCCAGCGCTTCCGCGACGGCCATCTCGACGCGGCCGAGGTCGAGATCGAATTGGTCGAGCAGCCGAACATGCCGTTCGAGGTGCCGGGCATGGGCGGCCAGGTCGGCATGATCAACCTCAGCGACATGATGTCGAAGGCCATGGGCCAGCAGCCGAGGAAAAGGCGGAAGCTCAAGGTCCGCGAGGCCTGGAAGCGCCTCGTCGAGGAAGAGGCCGACAAGAGGCTGGACGAGGAGGACGTCAACCGCGTCGCCCTGCTCGATGCCGAGGCGAACGGCATCGTCTTCCTCGACGAGATCGACAAGATCGCGGTCTCCGACGTGCGCGGCGGCTCGGTCAGCCGCGAGGGCGTCCAGCGCGACCTGCTGCCTCTGATCGAGGGCACCACGGTCGCGACCAAATACGGGCCGATGAAGACGGACCATATCCTCTTCATCGCCAGCGGCGCCTTCCACGTCGCCAAGCCCTCGGACCTGCTGCCCGAGTTGCAGGGCCGGCTGCCGATCCGGGTCGAATTGAAGGCGCTGACCGAGGAGGATTTCGTCCGAATCCTCTCCGACACGCAGGCGAGCCTCACCGAGCAGTATCGCGCGCTGATCGCCACCGAAGGCGTCGAGGTGAATTTCACCGACGACGGCATCCGCGCCATCGCCCGCATCGCCGCGGAGGTGAACGGGCAAATCGAGAATATCGGCGCCCGTCGCCTGCAGACGGTGATGGAGAAACTGCTCGAGGATGTGAGCTTCGACGCCGAGGACCGGCACGGCGAGACCGTCACCGTCGACGCCGCCTATGTCGAGGCGCAGCTCGCCGACATCGCGCGCGACACCGACCTTAGCAAGTACGTGCTGTAAGCGTCGTTTTCTGTTCCCCGGCGAAGGCGGGGCCCAGTTTCACGGGCCTGCGCCGCTGGACCCCGGCCTTCGCCGGGGAGCAAGGGTGAGGTTACGGCTCAGCCGTTCGTTCGCCCGAGATCCGGATTGACGCCGCCGGCGGTGCCGCCGTCGTTGTCGGTATCGCCCTCGACCGTATTGTCGCCCTCGATCAGATCGGCATCCTTGCCGCTCGTACGGGCGAACAGTCCCTTGGACTGGCCGATGCCGGGATTGCGCTCGAGATCGTCCTGAAGCTCGACGGGGCTGTTATCGGGGGCGCGGATGCTTGTTGGACATGGCTCTCTCCTTCCGCGCCTCAACGTCCGGCCGCGAAAGGGAGTTGCCCCGGTCGTCGGGAGCGTGGCCCGGCTGGGCCGCTGCGGTTCAGCTGCCGCTGCCGCCGCCCGATCCGCCGCCGCCTTCGGTTCCACCGCCGGATCCGCCTTCACCCGCACCGGAGGAGGCGCCGCGGCGCCCGCGCCCGCCGCCCGTTGAGGCGCGGCGGCCGGAGCTGCCGGTCGAGCCGCTCGCGCCGGAGCGGCCGCGTCCGCCGGAGCTGGTGCGGGCCGCGCCGCCGCTCCTGGTGCCGGTGCTCCCGCCCGAGGAAGCGGCCTTTCCGCGCCCGCGGCCCGTGGTCGACTTGGCGGTTGCGCCTTCCGATGATTTCGCCGTGCCACGCGAGCGCGTCGAGGATTTCGCGGCGCCGCCGGACTCGGCTGAAGCGGAACGGCTGCGCGTCCCGCGGCCCGACGAAGCGGTTTTGGTCCGCGACCGGCTGCCGCCGGTGCCCGACGACTCTCCCGTCGCCTTCTTCGCGCGCGGGCGACCGGAACTCTTCGCAGTCGCGCCACTCTTGCGCCCGGAAGCGCGGGCAGAGCCGCTCGCCGCTTCGGCGCCGGACTCGCCGCCCATCGCCATCATCCGCCGCACCGTCTCGGTCGCCGCGGTGACGATCGCCGCGCCGATCTTGCTCGCGCTGTCTGCCGCCGCGCCCGCCGTGTCGAGCGCGTCGCGGCTTGCGTCGGTGACCGTCTTGCGGACGCGCGCATTGGCGGTGAGCGCCGCCGCCGCCGCGACCAGGCCCGCCGCCATCATGCTGCGCGCGACCGGGTTCTGCGCGAGCTCGGCCGCGCGCTGCCCCGCTTCCCTCAACGCGTCGGGAAAAACGGCGCCGGCGCCGCCCTTCTTGCCCCGGCTGCCCGCATTCTGGCCGCCCGCATTCCGTTCGCCCGATTTCGCCATGACCAGCCTCCAACCTTGTAACTGACGCGAAACAAGACGTGTAGGACGCGCAACGGTTCCCTGCCAGTCCTCAGGCGGAGGCGGCGAGGTGTCTCAGGATTGTTCGCGCTCGAACTCGACGTCCGACTGGCCGCGGTCCTGGTGCGCCTGCTGGTCGCGGGCGATTTCGTCGTCGTCGGGGCTGACGCTCTCGGGTCCGCGCCCGCCATTCGCGATCTCGTCGTAACGCTCGCCGCGCGATTGGCTTTCGGACTGGACGGGGCCGCGCTTCGCCTGCTGGTCCTGCCGGTTCACGACATCCTGCGAGCTGCCGTAACCGCCGCCGCCGCTGCTGCCGCCCGCATTGCCGATGTCGCTCGGCTCCGGCCCACCCGCTGCCTCGCCGGCGCGCTGACCTTGATTCATGTTGCCGCCGAACCGGCCGCTTTCGCCGCCGGACTGCGAATCCTGCAGGTCGCGGCCTCTCATGCCGTCTTTGTTATCCGCCATCGTCACTCTCCTTCGATGTCTTCGCCGCGCCCGATATCGTCGTAGCGATAGGGCTCGCCGTTCGGATTGACCGCGCCGTCGGGCTGGATGACCGCCGGCGGGTCGTCGCCGCGCCCCTTCTCGCGTTCCAGCGTCTCGGGGATCTCATTGTGCCGCGCTTCGTCGCTTGCCGGGAGCGGATGCCCTTTGCCCTCGGCCATCCTAAATCCCTTCGTCCGGGTCGATCGGCCGGTCGACCGCGTCCTCCCGCCGACGGGGACCGCCGACCGGATCGCGGCCGCCGCCGCTGATCGGATCGTCGTCATAATCCTCGGCCGGATTGTTGCCGCCGGCGCCCGACCCGGCGCCATGAACCTCGCCCGTCTTGCGGTCGAAGCTGGCCGGCTGGCCGCGTTCCTCGCGTTCGTCCGCCATCGCAAACTCCTTTGAGCCTTGAACGTCGCGCCGGGCGGAGCCGTTCCCGCGCTCGATTTTTGGCGAGGCGCGCACCCGGCCTCGGCAGCCGCGCGTTCTCACGCCGCCAATCCATTCAGGAGAAATAGAAAAATGTCCGACCGCAGCCACGATATCAGCGTGCTCAACAGCCTCATCGAAACCACGATCGACAGCATCGACGGCTATCGCCATTCGGCCAACGAAGCGACGAACGGCCGCTTCAGCACCGCCTTCCGCGACTGGGCGCAGGACCGCGAGCAGGTCGTAACCCGGCTGCGCGACAAGGTCCGCGAGCTTGGCGGCACACCCGAACATGACGGCGGCATCCTTGCCAAGATGCACCGCCAGTTCCTCTCGCTGCGCGACGCCATCACCGGCGGCGACGACCAGGCGGTGATCGCCGAGGTCGACCGCGGCGAATCCTATCTCGACGACAAATGGCAGACTGCGCTCAACGACGATCAACTGTCACCGCAAACGCGGGACGTCATCCGCGCCTGCTACGACAGCGTGCGCGAGGGCCGGCAGCGCTGGGAGCAGCTCCACCGCAGCATGGAAGCGGCGAGCTGAGCGGCTCCGCCAGGGTCGAGCGCCGCCTGCTTCAGGCGGTGCTCGCCGTCGGTTGCCTGGTGCCACTGGCGGCGGGCACCGCCGGCATCATGGAGGGCGCGACCCTGCTGAAGGGCGTCCATGCGCCGGTGCCGACCGACCTCAACAGCCACTTCCGCTATCTTTCGGGCCTGCTGCTCGGCGTCGGCATCGGCTTCGCGGCTTGCATCCCGAAGATCGAGCGGCGCGGGCCGCTGGTGCGAACGCTGGGGCTGATCGTCATCGTCGGCGGCTTGGCCCGCCTGTTCGGGCTGCTGCGGGACGGCCCGCCGAGCGGCGCCCATCTCGGCGCCTTGGCGATGGAACTCGTCGCGACGCCGGTGCTGCTGCTGTGGCAGGCGCGTGTCGCGCGGCTCTACGGCGCCACTCGCTAGGACCCAAACAGACCGAAGGGTCGCCGGACCTTGGCCCGACGACCCTTCTTAACATGGTCAGCGGCCGGATGCTCCAGCCCGGAAGACCGTGAGAAGGCTAGGCCTTCATCTCCCGAACGAGCAGAACCGACCTCTCTGCTGAACCATGAGACATCGGATCACCTCCTTTCGCTTCGTTGAACCTGGGACAGAGCATGAATCATCGCGAATCGCGCATCAAGGCTTGTTTTGAACTTTTTTCACGTTAGTCTTTTCGCTTCGCGCCGGGGGCCCCGCATCTCTGCGGCTTTGCCCCAAGCCTCGCAAAACCAAGGCTTTTCCTTCTGCCGACGCGGCGGGCTCAGCTCCTGCAGTCCTCGATCGTACGCGCCGGCTCGGGCCAGGCGGGGATGACGAGCATCGGCAGCCCCTCCGCCGCGATCGTGAAGCGGCCGCGGCTGAAGGCCATCTGGTCAAGCAACGGGTCGGCCGCGGGCAGAGGCGCCCCCGCCGCAACCGCGCGTTCGCCGAAGGAGGTCCGCACGACAAGCCGCGCGCCCGCCGCCGCACCGGTCCGCTCCATCACCACCTGGTGCGTCGAAGGCGCGCAACGCAGCGCGAAGGCCGGCGTCCCGTTGCCGAATTCGGCGACCGAGCCGCCGGGCTCCGGCCGATAGCTCCAGTCGCCCGGCGTCAGCGCGATGTCGCGCCAATCCTGCGGCGGGGGTGGCGGCGGAGGCGGCACTGGAGCTGGCGGCGGAGGGGGTACCGGCGCGGGCAGCGGAGCGGGCGGAGCGGGCTTTTCCGCCACGCAGCCGGCCAGGGCGATTGCCGCCGCGGCCGCCATTCCGAGTGAAAGTACCCGCATCCCTGGCTCCGCGCTCGTTACCGGCGCGCAACAGCATAAGCGGCGGGATAAAGCCAAGCGAAAAGCCGACCGCCGGTGCATTTTGGGCGGTACGCCGTCGGCGCGTCCGACCCAATCGCGGCGGCGGCCATTCATAGGCTATTCAATGCCGGCTGCTATGTCCGCCGTAACGATTGTGGATAAAAGCTACGAAGTGATGATGCGTTTTGCTGTTTTCATGTGCGCGCTCGGCGGACTCGCCGCCGCGATTCCGGCGGTCGCCCATCCGCCGCGCCAACGCGATCAGGACGTCGTGTTCCGGGCTCGGCGCGAAGGTCGCTTCATGCCGCTGCGCGCGATCGAGGCGCGGATCGTGCCCCATATGCGCGGCTTCGACTATCTCGGCCCTGAGATCGACCTCGAGACGGGACGCTACCGGCTGAAGTTCATGCACGGCCCGCAGGTCGTGTGGGTCGACGTCGACGCGCGCACCGGCGAGATCGTCGGCCGCTCGGGCTTCTGAGCGGCTCCCCCAACGTACCGGCGATGAAACTATTGGCAAAGGCGCCGGTTGGACGGCTAGACTCCGAATGAGCCAGCCAGAGGGGAATCAGATGCGGGTCCTGATCGTCGAAGACGAGCCGAGCCTCGGCCGCCAGCTGCGCGCGACGCTGGAGGGCGCCGGTTATGCCGTCGATCTCGCCACCGACGGCGAGGACGGCCATTATCTCGGCGCCACCGAAACCTATGACGCGATCATCCTCGACCTCGGCCTGCCGGAGATCGACGGGCTGACGGTGCTCGACCGCTGGCGCAAGGAGGGGATGGTCGTCCCCGTCCTCGTGCTCACCGCCCGCGACAGCTGGTCCGATAAGGTCGCCGGCCTCGACGCCGGCGCCGACGACTATCTCGCGAAACCGTTCCAGACCGAGGAGCTGATCGCGCGCCTGAGGGCGCTGATCCGCCGCGCTTCCGGCAATGCCTCGTCCGAGCTGACCGCCGGCGACGTCCGCCTCGACACCCGCTCGGGCAAGGTGACGCTGAACGGCGAGCCGGTGAAGCTCACCGCGCAGGAGTACAAGCTTCTCTCCTACCTCATGCACCACAAGGGCAAGGTGGTGTCCCGGACCGAGCTGATCGAGCATATCTACGACCAGGATTTCGACCGGGATTCGAACACGATCGAGGTCTTCGTCACGCGCATCCGCAAGAAGCTCGGGCCGGACGTGATCACCACCATTCGCGGCCTCGGCTATTCGCTGGAAGAGCCGCGGACGCAGTGATGGTCGTCCCCCTGCCCGCGGCCGGCTGACGCCTTGCGCATCACGCTTCGCCTGTCGCCGAGGCTCCAGATCGGGCTCGCCCTCGCGCTGCTTGTCGCCGCCGGCGCCGCCGCCTTCGCGCTCCGGCAGCAGTCCGATTGGATCGTGGGCAGCCTGATCGCCGCCGGTTTGCTGGCGCTGGCCTGGCTGGTCTGGGCGCTGGTCCGTCTACGCCGCACACGCCGCTCGACCGGATCGATCACCCGCCGGATGATCGCCGCGTCCGCCTTGTGGATCGCTTTGCTGCTCGCGGTCGGAGGCTATGCACTCGACCGGGTGCTCAGCTCCGCCGTAACGACCAATTTCGACGACCAGCTCAACTACGTGCTCGACGCGATCATCGCCTCGGCCGACATCGGCCCCGAAGGCGAGGTCCACCTGTCCCGCCAGCCGGCCAACCAACGCTTTCTCGAGCCTTATTCCGGCCTCTACTTCCAGATCAGCCCCCTCGAGCCGGTCTCCGCCGGCCGGCGCAACGATCTTGGATTTGCCTCCTACTCGCTGTGGGACCGGCGACTCCAGGTCCATACCGAGCATCGCGACTCCGAAACCCATGTCTATGACAGCGACGAATTCCGCGACGAGACGTTGCGGATCGTTGAGCGCGACGTTCAGCTGCCCGGGTCCAAGCTGAGATGGCGTTTCCAGCTGGCGGAACGCCGGGACAGCCTCAACGCCGAGATTTCGGTCCTGCGCCGGACCCTGGTCCGCTCCTTTGCAGTGCTCGGCCTCGGCCTCATCTTCCTCACCGCCATGCAGGCGCTCTACGGCCTGTGGCCGCTGCGCCGCATCCGCCGCGCGGTCGCGGCGATCCGCTCGGGCCGCAATTCGCGGATCGAGGAAAGGCTGCCGGCCGAGATCAGGCCGCTGACCGAGGAGCTGAATGCGCTGCTGGAGCATAACGAGATCCAGGCCGAGGAAGCGCGGCGCCACGCCGGCAACCTCGCCCATGCGCTGAAGACGCCGCTGACCGTGATCACCAATGCCGCCACCGCGCAGGCGCCGGACCTCTCCGACACTGTCTGCCGCGAGGCGACGACGATGCGCCGGCAGATCGATCACCATCTCGCCCGCGCCCGCGCCATCGGCCGCCGCGCCTCGTCCCACGCCCGCGCGGACGTCTGGCCGTCGCTCGAAGCGGTCGAGCGGGCGGTCTCGCGCCTTTACGAGCACGTCACCGTCGATCTCGCCGGCGACAAGAAGGCGGCGGTGCGGGTCGAGCGGCAGGATCTCGATGAAATGGCCGGCAACCTCATCGAGAATGCCGCCAAATATGGCGGCGGCCGCGTGTTTGTGACGGTGAAGGCCAGCCCCGAATGGGTCGAGATCGAGGTGGAGGATGACGGGCCCGGCATCCCCGCCGAGGAGCGCACCGGCATCTTCGACCGCGGCGCCCGCCTCGACACCGGTAAGCCCGGCACCGGGCTCGGCCTCGCCATCGTCCGCGACGTCGCCGAAATCTACGGCGGTTCGATCGAGCTCGAGGAGAGCGAGGATTTGGGCGGATTGCTGGCGCGGCTGAAGCTCCCCCTCTGCCGCTGATCGGGCTCGCGCCGCCGCGCCCCTTGCCTTTCCCGCCGCCGCCAAGCAGGTTGGCCGAAAATCAGCATAAGGGGGCAGGGATGCGGACGAGCTTGTTTCTTTCGGCGGCGGCGCTGGCGCTCGCGGTCTCGGCACCGGCGACCGCGGCGCCGAACCGGCTCCTCCAGCAACCCGCGCTCAGCCGCGACCTCGTCGCGTTCGTTAGTGCCGGCGATATCTGGATCGCGCCGCGCAGCGGCGGTCGGGCGATGCGCCTCACCACCGGCGTCGGGGTCGAGAGCGCGCCGATCTTCTCACCCGACGGCCGGACGATCGCGTTCACCGGCGACTATGACGGCAATGTCGACGTCTACACCATTCCGGCGACCGGCGGCGTACCGCACCGCGTCACCTGGCATCCGGCGCCCGATGCCGCGGTTGCCTGGTCGAAGGATGGCAGCAAGATCCTGTTCCGCTCCAGCCGCGACGCCGCCAGCCGCTATACACAGCTCTACGAGGTCCCCGCTGAGGGCGGCGTGCCGACCCCGCTGCCCCTGCCCATGGCCTTCTCCGGCCAGCTGTCGGACGATGGCGGCACCATCGCCTACAGTCCGCTGGCACCGGCTTTCTCCTTCGATTTCACCTCCTACACCGCCTGGGGCAATTATCGCGGCGGCCGCGCCGGCACGATCTGGCTGACGCGCCTTTCCGGGCTCGATTCGGTCGAAATCCCCCACCAGCAGGCGGCGGACTTCTCGCCCGTCTGGGCGGGCGGCAGGGTCTATTTCCTCTCCGGCCGTGACGGGCCGGTCAGCGTCTATTCCTACGATCCGGGGAACAAGGCGGTTCAGCTCGTCTATCGCAACACCGGCGGCTCCGACATTCGCTCGCTCGCGACCGACGGCACCACCCTGGTCTTCGACCGGCTCGGCGAGCTCTACACGCTCGTTCCCGGCCAGGAGCCGCAGCCGCTCAACGTCGACGCCGTCGGCGATATGCCCGACGTGCGCGCGCGAATCCTCAATGTCGGCGACCAGGTCGAGAATATCCGCATCTCGCCGACCGGCGTCCGCGCCGTGGTCGAGGCGCATGGCGAGATCCTGACCCTGCCGGTGAAGGAAGGCGTCGTCCGCAACCTTACCAGCTCGCCCGGCGTGATGGAGCGCGAGCCGGCCTGGAGCCCCGACGGCCAGTCGGTCGCCTATTTCTCGGATGAGGACGGCCTCTACGCCCTCCACGTTTCCTCGCAGACCGGCGCCTCGTCCGGGGTGAGGAAGTACAAGCTCTCCTCCGAGCCGACTTATTATTTCCACCCGATCTGGTCGCCGGATTCGAAGAAGATCGCCTTCCGCGACAACAAGCTGAACACCTGGATCCTCGACACCGTCACCGGCGCGCTCACCCGCGCCGGCGAGCCGGACGTCTATGGCGGCTTCGCGGCGCGGGCGAGCGGCATGGCCTGGTCGCCCGATTCCAACTGGCTGGTCTATGCCCGTACGGCGGCCAATCATTTGCAGGTGCTGATGCTGCATTCGCTGGCGACGGGACGGACGACCCAGCTTACCGACGACATGGCGCGCGCGGCGGACCCCGCCTTCGACCGCAACGGCAAATATCTCTACTTCCTCGCCAGCAACAATGCCGGTGCCACCAGCATGGGCCTGGACATGACGAGCGATCTCTATCGCCCGACGAGCTCGATCTACGCGCTCGCGCTGACGCGGACCACCGCCTCGCCGATCGCGCCGAAGGAGAATGACGAGAAGAGCCCGGCCGAGGCGCGCCAGAGCGCCGAGGAGAAAGCGGACGCAACGCCGGCCGGCGAGACCGCCGCCGCCACGTCGGCCACGAAGAAGGGCACCGTCGCGCCGCCGAAGAAGCCGGGGCCGGCGATCACCGCGATCGACCTCGCCGACCTGCCGGTGGAAGCGATCGCCCGCAGGATCGTCGCCCTGCCGGTCCCGGCCGGCGAATATCGCTCGCTCCAGGCGGGCAAGCCCGGCACGCTCTATTTCCTGCGCGCGTCCGAGGCGGCCGATCCGGACTCGGACGGCGGCCCGCGCGCCGCGCTCGCCCGCTGGACGATCGAGGACAAGAAGTCCGAGACGCTCGCCGAGAATGTCGGCGAGTATGAGCTCAGCGCCGACGGCCAGAAATTGCTGGTCGGCTTTGCCCCCTCCGGCCCGCCGCCGGCACCGGGGGCCCGGCCGAGGCCGACCTATGTCATCGCCCCCGCCGACAAGCCGTTAAAGGCGAATGACCCGGACGGCCGGCTGAAGCTCGAAGCGCTGGAGGTCCGCGTCGATCCGCCCGCCGAATGGGCGCAAATGTACCGCGAGGTCTGGCGGATCGAGCGCGCCTATTTCTACGACCCCGCCTTCCACGGCTACGACACGGTCGCGGCCGAGCGGCGGCTGGCGCCCTATGTCGGCGCGATCCAGTCGCGCGCCGATCTCAATTATCTCTTCCAGGAGATGCTGACCGGCTTCTCGATCGGCCATCTGCGCGGATCGGGCGGCGCGATCCCGAACGCGCGGCGGGTGCCGGGGGGATTGCTCGGCGCCGATTACGTGGTCCGCGCCGGCCGCTACTGCATCTCCAAAATCTATGACGGCGGCAGCTGGTCGCCGGACGCCAGGGCGCCGCTCGCCCAGCCCGGCCTCAACGTGCGCCCGGGCGACTGCATCCTCGCCATCAACGGCAATGCGGTGAGCGCGGATGTCGACATCCAGCAGCCGCTGGAGGGCCTTGCCGGCCAGGCGGTGGTGCTGAAGATCGGCCCGGCGGGCGGCGGCGCGCCGCGCGACGTCACCGTGCTGCCGATCGCCACCGAGGCGCGGCTTCGCAACCTCGATTGGATCGACAGCAACCGCCGCCGCGTCGCCGAATTGTCCGGCGGCAAGCTCGGCTATGTCTATCTGCCCGACACCGGCAATGGCGGCTTCACCAACTTCAACCGCTATTTCTTTGCCCAGACGAACAGGGACGGCGTGATCGTCGACGAGCGGTTCAACGCCGGCGGCCAGGCGGCCGATTACGTCATCGAGGTGCTGGGTCGGAAGCTGATCTCCTGGTGGCAGCCGCGCTCGGGCGCGATCGACCGCACGCCCGCCGCCTCGATCCTGGGGCCCAAGGTGATGATCGCCAACGAGGTGTCGGGCTCCGGCGGCGATATGCTGCCGTGGATGTTCAAGCACTTCCAGCTTGGACCCCTGGTCGGCAAACGCACCTGGGGGGGCCTCGTCGGTATCGGCCCGATCCCGACGCTGATGGACGGCGGTGCGGTGACCTCGCCGAGCGTCGGCTTCTTCAGCCCGAGCGGCCAGTGGGACGTCGAGAATCACGGCGTCGAGCCGGATTATCCGGTCGAGCAGGATCCGAAGCTGGCCGCCGCCGGCCACGATCCGCAGCTCGAGGCGGCGGTGGCGCTGGCGATGCAGGCGCTTGCCAAGGCGCCGCCGCCGGAGCCCCAGCGCCCGCCCTTCCCGGTCTACGGCGCTCCGGCCGCGAGCAAGTAAGCGTCCGCGAAGGCAGGCGCGGCCCGGTGCGCTTGCCTTTCGCGGCGCGACCGCGCAGAGGCGCCCGCGACATGAGCGCCACCATCCACTCGCTCGGCCCCGTCCGCGTCCCCTCGCTGGATCCGATGATCCAGTTGGTCTCGGCCGACCTCAACCACGTCAACAGCGTCATCCTCGAGCGGATGCAGAGCGACGTGGCCTTGATCCCCGAGCTGGCCGGCCACCTCATCGCCGGCGGCGGCAAAAGAATGCGGCCGATGCTGACGCTCGCCTGCGCCCGTTTGCTCGATTATCCCGGCACCCGCCACCACCGCCTCGCCGCCGCGGTCGAGTTCATCCACACGGCGACCCTGCTCCACGACGACGTCGTCGACGGCTCCGGCCTGCGCCGGGGCCGCCGCACCGCCAACATCATCTGGGGCAATCCGGCGAGCGTGCTGGTCGGCGACTTCCTGTTTTCGCGCGCCTTCGAATTGATGGTCGAGGACGGCAGTTTGAAGGTGCTGCGCATCCTCTCCCGCGCCTCCGCGGTGATCGCCCAGGGCGAGGTCGACCAGCTGACCACCCAGCGCCGGATCGAGACCGGCGAGGACCATTATCTGGAGATCATCGGCGCCAAGACCGCGGCCCTGTTCGCCGCCGCGAGCCGGATCGCCGCCGTCATCGCCGAGCGCGAGGAGGAGGTCGAGCAGGCGCTCGACTGCTACGGCCGCAACTTGGGGATCGCCTTCCAGCTGGTCGACGACGCGATCGATTATGCCTCGGACGCGGAGACGATGGGCAAGGGCGTCGGCGACGATTTCCGCGACGGCAAGGTCACTTTGCCGGTGATCCTGGCCTATGCGCGCGGGGACGAGGCGGAGCGCGGCTTCTGGCGCGAGGCGATGGAAGGCGGCCGCGCCGGCGATGAGGAGCTCGGCCGCGCGATCAGGCTGCTGCGGGCGAGCGGGGCGTTGGACGATACCATCGCCCGCGCCCGCACCTATGCGCAGAGGGCGATCGACGCGCTCGGCCCGTTCCCGGGCGGCAAGGCCAAGTCCGCGCTGATCGAGGCGGCCGAGTTCGCGGTCGCGAGAGCCTACTGAAAACCTCCCCTCCCGCTTGCGGGAGGGGATCGAGGGGAGGGAATGTGGTTTCCGGGACAGCCCCTCCCCCAGCCCCTCCCGCAAGCGGGAGGGGGGATTTGCCGATCCATGCTGTCCTCCCGGATCTGCTGAAGGCGCTGCAGCATCAGTCCAACGCCGTCCTCGTCGCACCCCCCGGCGCGGGCAAAACCACAGCCGTCGCCCCTGCCCTGCTCGACCAGTCCTGGTGCACGGGCGAAATCCTTCTCCTCTCCCCCCGCCGCCTCGCCGCGCGCGCCGCGGCCGAGCGCATGGCCGAGCTGGCGGGAGAGAAGGTGGGCGAGACGATCGGCTATGCCACCCGCCTCGACAGCCGCCGCTCCGCCCGCACGCGCATCCTCGTTCTCACCGAAGGCATTTTCCGCAACCGTATCCAGGCCGATCCGGAGCTGACCGGAATCTCGGCCGTGCTGTTCGACGAGGTGCACGAGCGCAGCCTCGACAGCGATTTCGGCCTCGCCCTTGCCCTCGACGCGCAGGCGGCGTTGCGGCCGGACCTGCGCCTGCTCGCCATGTCGGCGACGCTCGACGGGGAGCGTTTCGCTGCCCTGATGGGCGGTGCGCCCGCAATCGAGAGCGAAGGCCGCAGCTTTCCGATCGACCTTCGCTATCTCGGCCGCTCGGCGGAGAAACGGGTCGAGGACGAGATGGCACCCGCCATCCGCCGTGCGCTGGGCGAAGCGGAGGGGAGCCTGCTCGCCTTCCTGCCCGGCGTCGCCGAGATCGAGCGGACGGCCGAGCGGCTCGACCGGTTGCCGCCGGACGTCGACCTCTTTCGCCTCCACGGCAGCCTCGAACCCCGCATGCAGCGCGCTGCCATCGCCGCGCCGCCGCCGGGCCGGCGCAAGGTGGTGCTCGCCACCTCGATCGCCGAGACCAGCCTGACGCTCGACGGCGTGCGGATCGTCGTCGACAGCGGCCTCGCCCGCCGCCCCCGCTACGACCGCGGCGCCGGCATGACCCGGCTCGTCACCGAGCGGGCGAGCCAGGCCGCCGTCACCCAGCGCGCAGGCCGCGCCGGGCGGCAGGGGCCGGGCATCGTCTATCGCCTGTGGGAAGAAGCTGCGACGGCTGCTTTGCCCCGCTTCGATCCACCGGAAATCCTGGAGGCGGACCTCAGCGCGCTGGTGCTCGACTGCGCCCTCTGGGGCGTCGCCGATCCCCGCACCCTGCGCTGGCTCGATCCGCCGCCGGCCGCGGCGGTGGAGGAGGCGCGGAGACGATTGCTCTCGCTCGGTGCCATCGATGCGCAGGGGCGGCCCACTTCGCACGGCGCGGCGATGGCGAAGCTGCCGCTGGCACCACGGCTCGCGCATATGATGATCGACGCAGCGAAGCGCGGCTGGGCGGAGACTGCGGCCGAAGCGGCTGTGCTACTGTCGGAGCGCGGGCTTGGCGGGAATGAGGCGGATCTGGAGCTGAGGCTTGGGAGGTGGCGGCGCGAGAGGGGGCCGCGCGCCGAGGCGTCACGACGGCTCGCGCAAAGGTGGGCCGCGATAGTCTCCCCTCCCGCTCGCGGGAGGGGATTGAGGGGAGGGCATGTTGTTTCCGAGACAGCCCCTCCCCCAACCCCTCCCGCAAGCGGGAGGGGGGAATTGGGCCCCTGTATTGCGCTGGCGTTCCCCGATCGCCTCTCCCGCCGCCGCTCCGCCTCAGGCGAGGATTGGATCAGCGTCGGCGGGCGGGGGTTTCGGCTCGATCCCACCTCGCCGCTCGCGCGCGAGCAGTGGCTGGCGGTGGCCGAGGTGAGCGGCAGCGCGGCCGGCGCCCGCATCCTGTCCGCCGCGCCGATCGACGAGGCGGCGGTCTTTGAGCTGTTCGCCGACAGGATCGAGGCGGGCCGGCAGCTCGCCTTCGACTTGGCCAGCGGCACCGTCCGCGCCCGCCGCGGGCGGCGGCTCGGGGCGATCACTCTCTCCGAAGGCCGCGACGAAGCCGCCGCGCCGGAGGAGATCGAGGCGGCGCTGCTGGAGGGGGTGCGCACCCATGGCCTGCAACTCCTCCCGTGGAGCGAGGGGGCATTGGCGCTGCGCAAGCGCGCCGCGTTCGCGCGATCCCACGATCCGTCGATCCCCGATCTGTCAGACGAGGCGCTGCTCTTTCGGCTCGACGAATGGCTGCCGCCCGTCCTGACCGGCCGCCGCAGCCTGAGGGACATCGATCCAGGCGGCCTCTCCGGCGCGCTCGACGCCTTGCTCGGTTGGGACGGCCGCAAGGCGGTCGAGCGGCTCGCGCCGGCGAGCTTCGCCACGCCGGCGGGCAGCACCCATGCGATTGACTACGACGCCGAAGCCGGCCCGACGGTGACCGCGCGCGTACAGGCGCTGTTCGGGCTGGCCGAGCATCCGAATGTGGCCGGCGGCCGGGTGCCGCTCGTCCTCAGCCTCACCTCGCCCGCCGGGCGGCCGATCCAGACGACGCGCGATCTGCCCGGCTTCTGGGCGGGGAGCTGGGCGGCGGTGGCGAAGGAGATGCGCGGCCGCTATCCAAAGCACCCCTGGCCCGACAATCCCGCCGCCGCCGATCCGACGCTCCGCACCAAGAAAGCGGACGCCCGCCGCGCGGGGAGTTGATTTGCGGGCTGCGCTTCGGCAGGTCGGCGCAGCGACAAGGAGCAGACTCGATGGCGGCGCGCATCTTCCAGCGGTCCAAGAATGCGATGCAGTCCGGCAAGGCAAGGGCGGACGAATGGGTGCTGCAGTTCGAATCGGGGCGGCCCCACCAGCCCGATCCGCTCACCGGCTGGTCCGGCGGCGCCGACACCCAGACGCAGGTGACGATCGCCTTCCCGACCTTGGACGCCGCCAAGGCCTATGCGGACAAGTACAAGATCCCCTACCACCTCGTCCCGCCGCCCACGCGCAAGCTGAAGCTCCAATCCTACGCCGACAATTTCAAATAGGCCGCCTCTACGTCATCCCGGACTTGATCCGGGATCCATCTTTGCGGCGGTTGCAAGAGAAGGTGGATGCCGGATCAAGTCCGGCATGACGAAGATTAGAGGAGCTCGCTCGCGAGCAGCAGGAGCAGCTTGACGTCGGCGCAGGCGCCCTCGGCCCGTTTCGCCTTCAGGAAGGCGGGCACCTGGTCCAGCGCCACGCGGTGCACCTGGATATTCTCGCCCGGCACGCCGCCGCCTTCGCTGACCTTCGTCAGCCCCTCGGCGCGGACGAGCGTAAAACCTTCCGACGACATCCCCGGCGAGGCGTGGAAGCGGCCCAGATTGACCATGTGCCGGGCGCGATAGCCGGTCTCTTCCTCAAGCTCGCGGATCGCCGCGGCCTCGACTTCCTCGCCCGCCGTCTCGTCGCCAACGAGGCCCGCCGGCAGCTCGACGCAGCGGGCACCGACGGGCACGCGATATTGCTCGACGAGGATGACATGGCCTTCGTGGATGGCGAGGATCACCGCCGCAGTGACGCCGCGGGTGCGGGAAACATATTCCCACGTCCCCTGCTTGACGACCTTGATGTACTTGCCTTCCCAGACCGTCTCGGCCTGACCATCTTTCATTCCCGACCACCCTGAGCCTGTCGAAGGGTCATAGTTCGATCAAACGGTCGGGAAGCTCATTCGGGTTCTCGGTTTTCGCCGGAAGGCATTTGGCGAGCACGTCGCCGATCTTCTCGACCGCCTGAACCAGGCCTTCGCCGGGCCGGCCGGCCTTGATCTCGGTGACGAGCGCCGCCATCGCCGCGCCCCAGACCTCGGGCTCCGTCCGGCTGTGGATCGCCTCGTCGGCGACGATCTCCGCCCGCCGCTCCAGCAGCGACAGATAGAGAAGGATCGCGGTCTGGCCCTTCGTCCGCTGGGCGCAGGTGGCGTGGAAGACCTCCACTGCACGCCGCTGGACGCGGCGATGCTTCGTGGTCTTCGGCGTCACCGCCATCCGCAGCGGCATCCAGGCGAGCGCGTAACGGACGACGAGGAAGACGAAGATCATCTTGCCGAGGACGAGCAGCATCAGCAGCCGCCAGCCGCCCTCGGCGCCCCAGCCGAACAGCAAGGTCAGCCACCAGTCGATCCAGCTTTGCGGCACGACCAACGTCCCCGCCGGCACCAGCAGCATCGCCAGGATCGCATAATGGAGGCCGACATCGTGATAAGCGTCGGAACGCGGCGCGACGACGGTGACGATCTCGCCGTCGCTCGCCTGCTCGGCCTTGGCGACCGCGGCCGCGATCCGCTCTTTGTCTTCTTCGCTGATCGGCAGCATCACCATCCTCCCGACGCGCCTCCGCCGCCGAACGATCCGCCGCCGCCTGAGAAGCCGCCGCCTCCGCCCGAAAAGCCACCCCAGCCGCTGCTGCTGCTGCTGCTGGACGAGCCGCCGCCCCAGCCGCCGCCGAGCCCCGGTCCCCAGATCATCACCGGGAAGCCGCCATAGCGCCGCCCGTAGCGGCGGCCTCCGACGGCGGGGATGATCACGAAGAGCAGGATGATTCCCCAGAAGATGAGCGGGATGAACGAGCCCGTCCGGTGGCGCGCATGGTGCTGCGCCTGCAGCGCCTGCTGGACCTTCTGCTCCTGCGCTTCCGGCGGCGCCTGGAGCTGCTGGGCGATCGCATCGACGCCGGCGTTGATGCCGCCGGGATAATCGTTGTTTCTGAAGGCTGGAAGAATCTGGTCCTGGATGATCTGGCTCGACAGGGCATCGGTCAGGATCGGCTCAAGGCCGTATCCGACCTCGATGCGCACCTTCCGGTCATCCTTCGACACGAGGAGGATGACGCCGTTGTTGGCGCCTTTCTGCCCGATCCCCCAGGCGCGGCCGAGTTGATAGCCGTAATCCTCGATCGGATAGCCCTGCAGATTGGGCACCGTGGCGACGACGAGCTGACGGCTCGTCGCTTGTTCGACGGCCGCCAGCTTCTGGGTCAGCGCGGCCTGATCCTGGGCGGTCAGCAGGCCGGCCGTGTCGACCACGCGCCCCGTCAGCTTCGGAAAAGTCTGCGCCGCGGCCGGTGTCGCGGCGGCGAGCAGGAGGAGCAGGAACCAGCGCCACATCGCGTTCATGCACCGCCTCCCAGCCGCGGCTGGGGCCGCCGCAAATCGCTTTCGAGGATCGCCGCGATCGACGCGACGCCGACCTCCGCAGCGTCGTTGTAATCGGCTTGCCTGAGCAGCGGGATCAGCTTTTCCTGAATGATGGAAGCGGCGCGGGCATCGGTGAGCAACCCTTCTAGCCCGCAGCCTACCTCAATGCGCACCTTGTGATCGTTCGGCGCGACGATCAGCAACACCCCATTGTCCAGCCCCGCGCGACCGATACCCCAGCCGCTGCCGAGCCTCAGGCCGACAGCCTCGATCGGAGCGCCGCCCAGGCTCGACAGGGTCACGACCACCAGTTGGTCGCTCGTCCGCCGCTCCAGCGCGGTGAGGCGGGCGGCGAGACGCGCCCGCTCCCGATCCGAAAGAACATGCGCATTGTCGACCACGCGGCCCGTCAGTGCCGGAAGCACCACCTTGGCCGCGGCCGGGGCATCCGAGGGATGCCGCAGCGGGCATTTCGCGGTCGCGGGGCTGGCCGCGGCCATCGCCGCGAACGTCGCGGCAAGCGTCAGGAAGGGGAGCCGGCGCACCTTGGCCGATCAGTGGCTGGTGTTGGTGTCGAAGCTGACCGTCGGCGCCTGCTCGGCGTTCGGCGTGGTCGCCTGATAGGTCGCCATCGGCTTGGCACCGTAGAAGACCTTGGCGCCGATCACGTCGGGGAAGGTCCGGATCCGGGTGTTATAGTCCTGAACGGCGCCGTTATAGTCGCGGATGGCGATGTTGATCCGGTTCTCGGTGCCTTCGAGCTCGTCCATCAGCGTCTTGAAATTGCCCTGGCTCTGCAGCGTCGGATAATTTTCCTGCAGCCGCTGCAGCGGGATGATGGCGGCGCTGAGGCGGCCCTGCGCCTCCGCGAAGCGCTGCACCGCCTGCGGGTCGGTCAGCTGGTCCGGGCTGACGGTGATTCGCGTCGCGCTGGCGCGGGCGTTGGTGACGCCGACGAGGATGTTCTGCTCCGAGGCGGCCGAGCCCTTCACCGTCGCCACCAGATTGGGAATGAGGTTGGCGCGGCGCTGATAGGCGGCCTGAACGTCCGCCCATTTCGCCTTCGCATTCTCCTCCGCCGTCGGGATCGCGTTGACACCGCAGCCGGAAAGCGACGCGGCCGCGACAGGCACGAGCAGGACGGTCAGCAGACGATTGCGGTTCATGGAAAGCCCCTCCGTTCGATTGCATGAAAGGTAGGGAGTTCGATCCGCGCCCGCAACGGGTGGCCACGCAATGGCTTTAAATTAACCGCCGAAAGCCTATATGAGTCGCTGCCGGCTTGCCGGATATGGCGATAAATTGTTGCGTGAAATAGGCGCAGCGGACCCGGGGGCAGTACCCGGCGGCTCCACCATATATCCCGACGAAAGCCGGGATCTTTGACGGGGCCGAACCAGGATCGACGTGTGCTGAAAGGCGCAGCTTTCGCCCGGAATGGGACCACCGCGACGGCCCATCACACAAGTGCCAACGATAACGAGGCGCTCGCTCTTGCCGCGTAACAAGGTCCTCACGGACTAAGTTACAAGGTCGATAGCGCGGTTCGGGCCGCACCGGGCAACAGAAGCGGATTCCAGCGGTACGGGGAGCACCGGGCAA
>DATBDY010000028.1:0-95920 GCA_036269695.1 Allosphingosinicella sp.
CTCGGCGGATCGACCCTCTTCCCGGATCTTGCGATCCGATGAGCTTCCGATCGGGTTTACCCGTTCCGGCATTGCTGCCTTCGCAGGCCCCCTTTCGAGACACTGCCGGACATTGCTGCTCGGCGACATCTCTTCCGCGACGCCTGGGCCGGGGCCCGATTGTCGCCGGACGGTCCGGAAAGTGGGTTCGGCATCGGCTTTCGCTTTTGCCTCGCGCTTCTTCCTCGCTCGCCCCGTTCCAACTTTCTGCGATTTCCGACCTTGCGGTCTTCATCGCTCCGGCTGTAACGGCGATCCTGCGCTCCTGCCGTTTCCGGCGGGCCGCTTGGGCCGCGAAACCGAAACCTCTGCCCCTTCGCCGAGTCGCACAAGCGGAATCTTTACCTGGATCAAAAATCATGTGGGCCGGCCTGTGGACCGGCTGTGGATAAGTTGATCGGCGTCAGGCAGGAGTCGCTGGCTGCACCGGGTAGGCCGTTGTAAACTTGACCCTTTCCATCGCGAAACGCGACGTCACGTTCTTGAGCGGAACGGTCGCGATCAGCTGGCGATAGAAACGATCGTAATCCGCCATCGACGTGACGGCGATGCGCAGCAGATAGTCGACGTCGCCGGCCATCCGATAGACCTCCATCACCTCCGGCATGTCGAGCACCGCCGTGGCGAAACCTTCGAGCCAGGCGGCCGAATGATCGCCCGTCTCGATCTCGACGAAGACCGAGAGGCCGAAGCCGATCTTGTCGGGATCGGCCAGCACTACGCGCCGGGCGATGATCCCGCTCTCCTCCAGCCGCTGGATCCGGCGCCAGCAGGGCGTTTGGGAGAGGTTCACGCGACTCGCCACCTCGGCGACGGGGAGCGAGGCATCCTCCTGCAGGATGGCGAGGATCTTGAGGTCGGTGGCATCCATCCAATCGCTCCCAGGGAATTGGAAGAATCTTCTACAGATTCGATGTTGCGGCGCAACAGGCTTGTTATTGTTCCGCGCGCATTGATCGGCCCTCGGTAGCCGAATATCTCCCAATCCGCACCTGACGCAGCGCGCGCCGCTCTCCGGCCGTGTCGCGCCTGTTGTTATTGAAGAGAAAATTCTTCTAAAACGGGGAGTAAGGCGGTTGGACGGAAGTGCTGCGATCCGCGCCGAAGCGCTTCTCGACCCGGCGCCGGGCGAGGACGCGCTCGCGGCGCTCGGCGCACTGGCCGGTGCCGGCGTGGCTGAGCGGCTCGCCGGGCTCGTCACCGCTGTTCCGAGCCGGCGCGTGTTCACGACCAGCTTCGGCATCGAGGACCAGCTCATCGCCCATTTCATCTTGAGCGCGCGGCTGCCGATCGAGGTGGCGACGCTCGATACCGGGCGGCTTTTTCCCGCGACCTACAAGCTCTGGCAGGAGACGGAGGAGCGCTACGGCGTCCGCATCCACTCCTTCCATCCCGACGCGGCGGCGGTGGCGGCGATGGTCCGCGACGCCGGCATCAATGGCTTCTATCATTCGAAAGAGGCGCGGCTCGCCTGCTGCGCGGTGCGCAAGGTCGCGCCGCTGGGCCGCGCGCTCGCCGGCGCTACTGCCTGGGTGACGGGCCTCCGCGCCGACCAATCGGGCGAGCGCGCCGGCGTGACGCTCGCCGGCTGGGACGCCGAGCGCGGGCTGGTCAAGTTCGCGCCGTTGTTCGACTGGACGCGCGAGCGGGTCGCCGCGGCCTGCGAAGAATTGGGCGTGCCGGTGAACCCGCTCCACGCCCAAGGCTTCCTCTCGATCGGCTGCGAACCCTGCACCCGCGCGCTGCAGCCCGGCGAGCCGGAGCGCGCCGGCCGCTGGTGGTGGGAGAGTGACGAGGCGCGCGAATGCGGCCTCCATGTCGGCCCCGACGGGCGGCTGGTGCGCGCGAAGGCGGTCGCATGACGGAGTTCCGCTCACCCGAAGCGACGCCAGCGAGGATCGCGCCGCTGCCGAACCTGCCGCTCTTCCATAAGCTGGCGGGGCGCAAGGCGATCGTCGTCGGCGCTTCCGAAGGCGCCGAGTGGAAGGCAGAATTGCTGGCTGCTGCGGGTGCGGACGTCCACCGGCTCGAGAGCTGGACACCGCAGGATTTGGAAGCCGCGGCTCTGGCCGTCGCCGATTTGACGGATGCGGCGGAAGCGGAGCGCTTCGCTGCGGCCGCACGGGCGGCGGGCGTGCCGGTGAACCTCGTCGATCGCCCGGAGCTTTGCGACGTGCAGTTCGGCACGATCGTCAACCGCAACCCGATCGTGCTCGCCATCTCGACCGACGGTGCCGCGCCGATGCTGGGGCAATCGATCCGCGCGCGGATCGAGAGCGTGCTGCCGCTGGGCCTCTCCGCCTGGGCCAAGGCGGCGAAGGCTTGGCGGCCGCGCCTCAAAGGACGCCTCGCCCGGTTCGCGGACCGCCGCGCGTTCTGGCAACGCTTCACCGACGCGGCTTGGGAGCATGCGGAGCGGGCGCCCGAGGAGAGTGACTTCGAAGGCCTGCTGGCGGGGTCCGCCGCGCCGGCCGCGGGGAGCGTCACCCTCGTCGGCGCCGGCCCTGGAGATCCCGAGCTGCTGACGCTGAAGGCAGTGCGGGCGCTGCAGGCGGCGACAATGATCCTCTATGACGATCTCGTCGGTGCCGAAGTGCTCGAGCTCGCTCGCCGCGAGGCGAAGCGCATCGCGGTCGGCAAGAAGGGCTACGGTCCCTCCTGCAAGCAGAGCGACATCAACAAGCAGATCGTCGAGCTCGCCTTGGCCGGCGAGACGGTGGTGCGCCTCAAGGGCGGCGACCCGCTCATCTTCGGCCGCGCGACCGAGGAGATCGCCGCCTGCCGCGCCGCCGGCGTGCCGGTCTCGATTGTCCCCGGCATTAGCGCCGCGCAAGGTGCGGCGGCCTCGCTCGGCCTCTCGCTGACCGAACGGAAGCGGGCGCGGCGGGTGCAGTTCGTCACCGGCCACGGCGCCGACGGCAAGCTGCCCGACGATATTGACTGGGGCGCCGTCGCCGACCGCAAGGTGACGACGATCCTCTACATGCCGCGCAAGACCCTAGGCGAGTTCGTCCGCCGCGCGCTGGCCAAGGGGCTCGATGCCGCCACGCCGGCGGTTGCAGTCGCCTCCGCTACGCTCCCGGAAGAAGCGCATGTCGCCGGCACGATCGCGGAGATCGAAAGCCGCGCCGCCGCGCTCCCCGCCGGAGCGCCAGTGACCATCCTCATCGGCTGGGTCGCCCGCGAATTCGTCGGCGCAGCGCAGCCGTCAATCCTTCCCTTCCCGAAAGCCCACGCCTCGTGAACGCCCCGGCTTCCTTCACCCGCGATCGCCTCACCCATCTCGAGCAGCTCGAGGCGGAGAGCATCGAGATCATGCGCGAGGTCGTCGCCGAGACCGAGCGGCCGGTGATGCTCTATTCGGTCGGCAAGGATTCAGCGGTGATGCTGCATCTGGCGCGCAAGGCCTTCTTCCCCGCGCCGCCGTCTTTCCCTCTGCTCCACGTCGATACGACCTGGAAATTCCGCGACATGTACGCGCTGCGCGACCGCGTCGCGGCGGAAAGCGGCATGGAGCTGATCGTCTACCGCAACCCGGAGGCGGAGCGGCTCGGCATCAATCCGTTCGACCATGGCGCCCTCCACACCGACATGTGGAAGACGGAGGGGTTGAAGCAGGCGCTCGACCTTTACGGCTTCGACGCGGCCTTCGGCGGCGCCCGCCGCGACGAGGAGAAGAGCCGGGCGAAGGAGCGCATCTTTTCCTTCCGCTCCGCCAGCCACCGCTGGGACCCGAAGAACCAGCGGCCGGAGCTGTGGAGCCTGTACAACGCGAAGAAGGGCCCGAAGGAGACGATCCGGGTGTTCCCGCTCTCCAATTGGACCGAGCTCGACATCTGGCAATATATTTACGCGGAGGACATCCCGATCGTGCCGCTCTACCTCGCCGCGCCGCGGCCGACGGTCGAGCGCGACGGGCTCCTCCTCATGGTGGACGACGAGCGTTTCCCGCTGCGGGACGGCGAGGTGCCGGTCGAGCGCTCGATCCGCTTCCGCACCCTCGGCTGCTACCCGCTGACCGGCGCGATCGAGAGCGAGGCGGAGACGCTCGCCGAAGTCATCCAGGAGATGCTCGTCGCCACAACCTCCGAACGCCAGGGCCGCGCCATCGACCGCGACGGCGGCGGGGCCAGCATGGAGCGCAAGAAGCAGGAGGGCTATTTCTGATGGCCACCGCGCTTCGCAACCTCGCGCCCGCAGACGCCGCCCGGATCGAGATCGAGGCATTCCTCGAAGCGAACCAGAAGAAGTCGCTGCTGCGCTTCATCACCTGCGGTTCGGTCGATGACGGCAAGTCGACCTTGATCGGCCGGCTGCTCTACGACTCCAAATTGCTGTTCGACGACCAGCTCGCGGCGCTGCACAGCGACAGCCGCAAGGCGGGCATTGCGGGCGACGGCCTCGACCTCGCCTCTCTCGTCGACGGCCTCGCCGCCGAGCGGGAGCAGGGGATCACGATCGACGTCGCCTACCGCTTCTTCGCAACGGCACGGCGCAAGTTCATCGTCGCCGATACGCCCGGCCACGAGCAATATACCCGCAACATGGTCACCGGCGCCTCGACGGCGGACCTCGCGGTGATCCTGATCGACGCGCGGCAGGGCGTGCTGACGCAGACGCGGCGCCACTCCTTCCTCTGCCGCCTGCTCGGAATCCGCAGCCTCGTCCTCGCCGTGAACAAAATGGATTTGGTCGGCTACGATCGGGCGCGGTTCGACGAGGTCGTCGAGGATTACGACGCGTTTGCTCGGGAAGCGGGGATCGAGAGCTTCACCGCGATCCCGCTGTCCGGCCTCAATGGCGAGAATGTCACCCGCCGGTCGGATGCGATGCCCTGGTATGACGGGCCGAGCCTGCTCGAGCATCTGGAGACGGTCGAGGTCGCACCCCGCCGGGCGGCCGAGGCGCCGTTTCGCATGGCGGTCCAGTGGGTCAACCGGCCCGACCAGAATTTCCGCGGCTACGCCGGCCGCATCGCCAGCGGCCGCGTGCGGGTCGGCGACGAGGTCGCGATCCTCCCCGCCGGCACACGCTCCACGATCGCGCGCATCGTCACCTTCGATGGCGATCTTGCCGAGGCGGGGGCTGGGCGTTCCGTCACCTTGACCTTCGCGGATCAGGTCGACTGCTCGCGCGGCGACCTGATCGCCTCGCCCGACGGCGCGGCAGAGCCGGCCTCCCGGCTCGCCGCGACCCTGGTCTGGATGGCCGAGGAGGCTTTGGTCCCGCACCGCACCTATTGGCTGAAGATCGGCACCTCGACCGTCTCCGCCAGCCTCGGCGCGCCCGGCGCCGTGATCGACGTCAACAGCATGGCCGAACGGCCGGCGGCGACCTTCGGCCTCAACGACATCGGCCGTGTCGAGATCGATCTCGACCGGCCGGTGCCGGCGGTCCGCTACGAGGAGAATAGGCGGCTCGGCGGCTTCATCCTGATCGACAAGCTGACCCATGAAACGGTCGCGGCCGGGCTGGTCGAGCACGTCTCGGCCGGCAGCGGCAGGCGCGTCGGCGCACCCCGGAGCGAGGCCGGGGAGATCCTCTGGATCGGCGGCAGCGGAACGACGGACCGCGCCGCTTGCGCCGCACGCGTCGCGGCACGGCTGAAGGTTGGGGGGAGGAATGTCTTCCTGCTCGACGACGAGGCGCTCGATGGCCTCATCGCCGGGCTCGGCAATGACGAGGTGGCGCGCGCGGAGACGGTGCGCCGTGCCCGTGAAGTCGCCCTGCTGATGAGCCGCGCCGGCGTGGACGTGGTGCTGGAGATCGACGCGCGGTCGGACGAGGCTTGGCCGGGCCGGCTGATCGATCCGAGCCAGGCCGAGCGGGAAGGAGCGGACCAATGGGTGATCTGACCCTCTCCGTCATTCCCGCGAAAGCGGGAATCCAGACGGAGTTCGTGCCGGGTGGAGAGTCAGACTGGATCCCCGCCTTCGCGGGGATGACGGAGAATGGACGATGACCGTCGCGCAGCAATTCCACGAGGGCGCGCTGACGCTGGAGCAGTGGCAGCATGTCGAGGCGCTCGCCCGCAGCCTCAGCCCCGTCCAGGCGCGCTGGATCAGCGGCTATTTCGCCGGGCTCGACGCCGGCCTGCTGCGCGGCGGCGCGGCCGAGCCCGCGCCCGAAGCATCGCCGGCGGGGCGGACTTTGACCATCCTCTACGGCACCGAGACGGGCAATGCGCGGGACCTCGGCAAGGCGCTCGCCGCGGCGGCGGCGGAGCGGGGCCTCGCGCCGCGCCTGTTCGACATGGCCGATTACAAGGTGCGGCAGCTGAAGGACGAGGAGGATCTGCTCGTCATCGTCAGCACCTATGGAGAGGGCGATCCGCCCCAGCCGGCAATCGGCTTCTTCGAATTCCTGGAGGGCCGCCGCGCACCGCAGCTGCCGAACCTGCGCTATTCCGTGCTCGCCCTCGGCGATTCCACCTACGAGAAATATTGCGAGGCGGGGAAAAGGATCGATCGCCGGCTGCAGGAACTGGGCGCGGCACGTCTGGATGAGCGCATCGATTGCGATCTCGATTATGAGGAGTCGGCGGCGGCGTGGAGCGGCGGCCTCGTCGACAAGCTGGCGGCGGAGAGCGCCGAACGCAGCGCCGACATCGTCCGGCTCTTCCCGACGGCTGCCGCGGCGCCGACCACCACGCCCGCCTATGACAAGCGCAATCCTTTCGCGGCGCCCGTGCTGGAGTCGATCCGCATCACTGGCCGGCATTCGACCAAGGACACGCGCCATATCGAGCTCGACCTGACCGGCTCAGGCCTCGCCTATGAGCCGGGCGACGCCCTCGGCGTCGTCGCAGCCAACAATCCGGCAGTGGTGGCACGGCTGCTCGATGCGACGGGGCTGGATGGCGGCGCTTCCGTCTCGGTGAAGGGCGGGAGCCTGAGCCTTGCCGAGGCGCTGGAGCGGCGGGTCGAGATCACCATCGCCAGCCCCCGTTTCGTCGACCAATGGGCCAAGCTCAGCGGCGCCGCGGCGCTCGAACGGTTGAAGGGCGAAGCGGCGGCCGCGGAGCGGCACGCTTTCCTGCAGGGCCATCATGTCGTCGATATCGTCCGGCTGTTCCCGGTCTCAGGCCTTGATCCCGAAATCTTGCTGGCCGGCCTGCGCCCGCTCCAGCCGCGGCTCTACTCGATCGCCTCCAGCCTCGCCGCCGGCGCGGAGGAAGCCCATCTCACCGTCGCGCCCGTCCGCTATAGCCTGCACGGAGAAGAGCGCGGCGGCGTCGCCTCGCTCCAGCTGGCCGAGCGCGTCAAGCCGGGCGACACCTTGCCCGTCTATATTCAGCCCAATCCGCACTTCAAATTGCCGAAAAATGACGTACCGATCATCATGATCGGCGCCGGCACCGGCGTCGCGCCCTATCGCGGCTTCCTGCAGGAGCGCGAGGCGACGGGGCAAGGCGGCCGCTCCTGGCTCTTCTTCGGCGAGCGCAACTCCCGCAGCGACTTCCTTTACCAGACGGAGTGGCAGGACTGGCTGAAGAGCGGGGTACTCGGCCGCATGGACGTCGCTTTCTCCCGCGACAGGAGCGCCAAGGTCTACGTCCAGCACCACATGCTCGAACAGGCGAAGGACCTTTACGCCTGGCTGGAGGATGGTGCCCATGTCTACGTCTGTGGCGACGCCAATGCGCTCGCGCCGGACGTCCACGAAACCCTGATCCGCGTCGTCGCCGAGCAGGGCGGCAAGCCGCGCGAGGCGGCGGAGGATTATGTCCGCCAGCTCGGCGCCGGCCACCGCTACCAGCGCGACGTCTATTGAGACCGACATGACCGACATCATCGACCGCAGTGCCGACCTCTCCCAGCCGCTCGACCGGCTCGGCCCCGACGAGCGCCTGAAATATGACAGCGATTATCTGCGCGGCACGATCGATACGGGCCTGCTCGACCGGATCAGCGGCGGCGTCCGCTTCGAAGAAAACAAGCTGATGAAATTCCACGGAATCTATCAGCAGGACGACCGCGATATTCGCGACGAGCGGCGGCGGCAGAAGCTGGAGCCGGCCTATACCTTCATGGTGCGCGTGCGGATGCCCGGCGGCGTCTGCACGCCGGAGCAATGGCTGAAGATCGACGAGCTGGCGCGGCTCTACGGCGGCGACACTTTGCGCCTCACCACCCGCCAGACCTTCCAGTTCCACTGGGTGCTGAAGGAGGATATCCGCCCGACGATCCAGGGGCTGCACGAGGTGCTGCTCGACACGGTCGCGGCCTGCGGCGACGACAGCCGCGGCGTCATGTCCACCGCCGATCCGGACGATTCAGCCCTCCACGCCGAAGTGGCGGCGCTTGCGAAATCGCTGAGCGATCACGTCATCCCGAAGACCGGCGCCTATCACGAAATCTGGTACGGCAAGGAGCGGGTGGCGACCTCGGAAGACGAGGAGCCCTTTTACGGCCGCACCTATATGCCGCGGAAGTTCAAGATCGGCTTCGTCATCCCACCGTCGAACGATATCGACGTCTATACGCAGGATCTCGGCCTCATCGTCGTCAGCGGCCCGGACGGGATCGAAGGCTTCAACGTCGCGATCGGCGGCGGCATGGGGCGCTCGGACCAGGACCCGGCTACCTATCCGCGCCTCGCCGACGTGATCGGCTACGTCCCGAAGGACCGGCTGGTCGCGACCGCGGACGCGGTGATGTCGGTGCAGCGCGATTACGGCAACCGCGTCGACCGCTCGCGCGCCCGGTTCAAATATACGATCGACGACAAGGGCCTCGATTTCATCAAGGCTGAGATCGAGCGCCGCCTGGGCGCGCCGCTGGAGCCGGCGCGGCCGTTCGAATTCACCAGCAATGGCGACGTTGTCGGCTGGCGCGAGAATGCGGACGGGAGCTTTAATCTCACCCTCTTCATCCTCTCCGGCCGCGTCTCCAACCGGCCGGGCAAAACGATGATGGACGGCCTGCGCGACATCGCGAAGGTCCATCGCGGCAAGTTCCGGCTGACGCCGAACCAGAATTTGATCGTCGCCGACATCCCGGCCGGGGAGAGACCGCGGATCGAGGCGATCCTCGCGGCTCACGGCATCGGCGAGGACGGCGCCAGCGCGCTCCGCCGTAACGCCATCGCCTGCGTCGCCCTCCCGACCTGCCCGCTCGCCATGGCCGAGGCGGAGCGCTACCTCCCCGATTTCGCGACGAAGGTGGAGGCGATCCTCGCCGAGAATGGTCTCATTGAGGAGCCGATCACCATGCGGATCAGCGGCTGCCCCAACGGCTGCTCGCGCCCTTATGTCGCGGAGATCGCGCTCACCGGCCGCGCGCCGGGCAAGTACACGCTGTGGCTCGGCGGCGGCTTCCATGGCGAGCGGCTGAACAGGCCGGTGCTCGACAATGCGGGCGAGGCGGCGATTCTCGCCACGCTGGCCGAGACGCTCGGCAATTATGCGCGCGAACGCAGCCCCGGTGAGCATTTCGGCGACTTCCTCCACCGCTCCGGCTTTTTCGAGGCCGGACCGGACTCGGCAGCCGGAGACGCCGTGCTAGTCCGTGCCGAAGCCCCCACGCGCGCATAGGAGGTGCGGCGATGTTTCTGTTCGTGAAGCAGATCGAATCCCACCCGCGCTCCTTCCTCAAGGCGGTGAGCTGGCGCGCGCTCGGCAGCATCGACACGTTCGTCTGGTCGCTGGTCATGACCGGCAGCTTCGCGGTCGCCGGCTCGATCGCGGGCTTCGAGGTGATCTCGAAGATCTTCCTTTTCTATTTTCACGAACGGCTGTGGGATCTGGTGCCGTGGGGAAGGTCCAGACACGTGCATCACGCACCGCCGCAACCGCAGCCTGCATTGGCGCCGTGACCGTCACCCCAGCGAAGGCTGGGGTCCAGGCGAGTGAAGAGTTCGGCGGTCCCATCTCACTGGGATCCCGGCCTCCGCCGGGATGACGGTTATGGAATAGCGTCGAATCCCCGCTCCAGGTCCGCGATCAGGTCCTCCGCATCCTCCAGCCCCACCGACAGCCGCAGCAGGTCCGGGCGGATGCCGGCCTCGGCCTGCGCTTCGGGCGGCATGCCGCGGTGGGTCATGGTCGCGGGCTTGCAGACCAGGGTGGCGAAGCCGCCAAGCGAGGGGGCGAGGGTGATCAGCTCCAGGCCGGACAGGAATTTCGACGCCGCCTCGGCGCCGCCAACGACGCGGAAGCTGATCACGAAGCCGACGTCCGGATAGAGGATTTCGGTCGCAAGCGGCTGGC
Source organism: Allosphingosinicella sp. (assembly GCA_036269695.1). GTDB lineage: Bacteria > Pseudomonadota > Alphaproteobacteria > Sphingomonadales > Sphingomonadaceae > Allosphingosinicella. The sequence continues at coordinate 10,250 of DATBDY010000028.1, forward strand.
GCGACAGCCAGCCGACGATCGTCCGGCTGGTCGCCTCCTGACGATCCACGCGCAGGACAAGCGTGCGCAGGCCGCGCAGGACCTGCGCGCTGTCCTGCGCCGAACCGTTGAGACCGGCGGCGTTCGACCACCATTGGAGTTGCTCGACCAGTGCCGGATCGGCCGCCAGCAAAGCGCCGCCGAACAGATCGCCATGGCCGTTCAGCGCCTTGGTGGTCGAATGCATGACGATGTCGCAGCCGAGCTCCAGCGGCCGCTGCCGCACCGGCGTCAGCAGCGTATTGTCGGCGACCACCAGCGCGCCGGCCGCCTTGGCCTCGGCGGCGCGCCGCGCGATGTCGGTGACGCGGAGCAGGGGGTTGCTCGGCGTCTCGATCCAGAAGAGGTCGGCGGCGCCCTCCAGCGCCCGCGCCACTGCTGCATCGTCGAGCATGTCCACGAAGGTGGCGCGGAGCTTTCCCTGGTCCTCGAAGCGTTTGATCAGACGATAGGTGCCGCCGTAGCAATCGTTCGGCGCAACGACATGGGCGCCCGCCGGCAGAAGCAGCAGCGCGAGCGCGGTCGCCGACTGGCCGCTGTTGGTAACGACGCCGCCCGCCGCGCCCTCCAGCTCCGCGAGCGCCTCGACGAGCAGATCGCGGTTCGGATTGGCGGTACGGGAATAATCATAGTCCGGCTTGGTATCCGCATCGGCCCAGCGGAAGGCGTCGGACGACCAGAGCGGCGGCGCGACGCCGCCATAGGCGGGGTCGCGATCCGGGCGCGCGGCGGCGACGATCGTTGCGGGCTTGCGGCCCCTTCGACTTCGCTCAGGACAGGGCTCCGCCATTTCAGGCGGCGAGGAAGGGGGCGACGAGGCGGCCGACCGTCTGCGCTTCCTTCAGGAACATGTCATGGCCGTAGAGGCAGGGGAGGAGGTGCAGCTCCACCGGCCCGCCGAGCGCGCCGGCGAGGGCGCGCATCTGGCCGGCGGGGACGAGCTGGTCGGTTTCGGCGCCGATCAGCAGGGCCGGAGTGCGGATCCGGGCGGGGTCGACGCGGTGCCGGTCGATCGATGCGGAGAGGCTGAGGAAACGTTCGGGAGACATGACCGACAGGAAATCGTCGCCGCGCGCGCGCAGATAGGCGCCGGGCTCGGAACAGGTGCGCGGACAATGGCCGTCGATGCCGCCGTCGAAGCGGGCGGCGAATTCGTCGCTGGTGCGATAGCTCATCATCGCCATGCCGCGGGCGATGGCGAGTGCTTCTGCGCCCTGGCCGGTCTCCAGGCCCAGGGCGACGACACGGCGCTGCAGCTCGCGCCCGGCGGTGGCGGCGGGGTGGGGCTCGGCGCCGGCGGAGATGACGACGATCTGGCCGACCCGCTCCGGCGCGATCTCGGCGAGAGCAAGGCCCACCATGCCGCCATAGGAGGCACCGACCACGGCTTCCGCGCGATCGAGCCCGAAGGCGTCGAGCACGGCGATCAGCACCCGCGCCTGGTCGGTGGTGGTGGGGGCGACGCGGCCGGTCGCATCGGCGGCGAAGTCGATGCCGATGACGAGATGGCGCGCCGGATCGATGGCGCAGCCGGCGCCGACGAAACCGCGCCACCAGCCGGGTCCGCCGTCCTGCCCGCGGGCGACGAAGCGATTGCCGGAAATGCCGCCGAGCACGATCACCGCCGGCGCGCCGGCGGGGCCGTAGGCAGTGGCGCGGGTGGACGTGCCGAAAGCGTGCAGGTCGGCGGGCAGTTGCACCTCGATATCGCGGAACGAAGCGGACAAAGGCGCCGGCTGCGCGGGCACGAAGCCGCGCGGCGCAAGCGGCGATTCGTCGACGAGATCGATCGAGAGGCGCGCGAGACTCAGCTCCATCTTCCTTCCTTCGCTCGGGAGATGTGGCTGAGAGACCCGGTTCGTTGCCGTCTCGGCCGCATCGTCCCGTAGGGACCGCCACCTTGCCCGGGGAGGCAGGTTGGCGTGGGCCAAGGCCCACTCTTGATGCTCGGTTGCAGCCAGAGCCGCGCCCGATGGGATCCCTTTATGTGGGGAGGGAGGTTAAGGTCAAGTTATTCCGCAAAACGCGTCTACGGGATGAAGCGATAGAGGCGTGTCGCGATGCGTCGCGCGCTATGATAGATCCGTTCACATCCGTGGGAGAGAACCATGGCCAAGACCTGGAAGCAGAAGCTCGATATAGACCGGACGCCGCATGTCGAGGTGCTCGAACGGCCGTTCGGCGGTGCGCCGCCCGGGGCAAGGATGCTCGTTTCGACGCCGCGCGAGGTCGACGGTTACATTCGTGGGCTGCCGCGCGGTGCCACCCAGTCCGTTCCCACAATGCGTGAGGCGCTGGCGAAGACGCATGGGGCCGACATCGCATGCCCGATGTCCACGGCGATGTTCGCCCGTATCGCCGCAGAGGCGGCGCTCGAGGAGGTTCATGCCGGCAAATCGGTGGACGACGTGGCGCCTTTCTGGCGCGTGATCGAACCGAGCAGTGCACTCGCCAAGAAGCTGTCCTGCGGTGCCGACTTCATCGAGCAGCGGAGAATGCAGGAGGCCTAGCCATTCCCCGCATCGGGCAGGGACCCGGTTCGGCAAACGGGACTTCGCCCGCTTGAACCTGCGCAAACCTGAAGCGAACTTCCCGCCGGATCGCAGCCTTCGCCCTGCTGGCGGTAAGGCTATAGCGCGTGGGCGGCGGGTTCGTCCCGGTCCAGCCCGAGGCTGCGGCGCGCCGGGCTGGAATGGCCGCGCATCAGGGATTCGGCGACATCGGGCTGGCCGGCATCGATCGCATCGACGATCGCGTGATGCTGGTGATGGCCCGAGACGAGGATCGGATAGATTTCGTCGAGCGGGACACGGTTGAAGGCCACCACCCCCGGAGCAACGAAGGGCACCGAATAGACGCGGTGGATGAGCTCGGCGAGCAGCGCATCGCGCGCGCCGCCGACGATCACGTCGTGGAAGCGGCGGTTCATCTTCGCATAGGCGCCCTCGTCGTCCTTGACGACATGGCCTTTGGCGAAAATCTGGTCGCCCTCGGTCAGGCAGTCGCGCAGCTCGGCGACGATCGAATTGCGGTCCGGCCGCGCCGCCAGCTCGCGCGCCGCATAGCCTTCGAGTACGCAGCGTATCTCGGTCGCGCGATAGCTGTCCTCGACGCTGAAGCCGCGCACGGCGAAGCCGCGCTTGCCGGCCGGCTCGAGCAACCCCTCCGTGGCCAAGGCAGGAAGTGCGTTGCGGACGGGCGTGCGCGAGACTCCGAGCCGCTCCGCGATCGTCGCTTCGGCGACGCGGGTGCCGGGCGCGAGCGTCCCGTCGACGATCATCTCGCGAATGCGCTGCGCTACCGGGCTGTCCACGCGCCCCTCAGCCCTTCCGACACCATCATCCTGTTCGCATGCCTCTCGGCGCGCGTTCTAGCGGGGCGGCGAGAGGGCGTCCACCATGGCGTCGAGGGCGGCTGTCTCAGGCCGCTTCGCGCAGCGGCTCCTCGCCGGGAGCGAGGTCTGGTAGCGCGTCGAGCTTGTTGCAGAGCGCGGCGAAATCGTCGCGCAGGACGAGCTTCAGCACGTCCTCGAAATGCTCGATCACGAAATAGGCCTGCTGGAAGGTGTCGGTCCGGTAGCGGGTACGCAGCACGCGCTCGAGCTCGAAATCGGCGCGGTGCGGCTTCGCGCTCTCCAGCGAGTAATGGGATTCGCCGAAGCTGGAGAGGATGCCGGCACCGTAGATCTTGAGCGCGTCGTCCTCGCGGGCGAGACCGAACTCGACCGTGTACCAGTAGAGCCGGGCTAGGCGGTGAAGCTGCCCTCGCTCCAGCGCGGCGAGGCCGAGCCGGCCGAGCTGCTGCATGAAATCGGCGACGGCGGGCTGGGCGAGCAGGGGCACATGCCCGAAGACGTCATGGAAGACGTCCGGCTCTTCCAGATAATCGAGCTGCTTGGGCGAACGGATGAAATTGCCCGCCGGGAAGCGGCGGTTGGCGAGATGGGTGAAGAAGACGTCGTCCGGGACGAGGCCCGGCACGGCGACGACCGTCCAGCCGGTGCGGGCGTTCAATTTCTCGTTGAGCTCGTCGAAATTCGGAACGCCGGGGCGCGAGAGATGAAGGACGTCGAGTCCCTGCTGGAAATCCTGGACAGCGCGGCCGTGGAGCAGGGTCTGCTGGCGGGCGAAGAGCGTGTCCCAGACCCAATGATCCTCCGCCGTCAGCTCGTCCCAGAGCTGCGGCACGGTCCAGTCCGCCGCGGCGCCGGGCGGCGGAGTCGGCGAGGCGAGGGCGCCGTGCCGCTTGGCGGGCGCGTCGTCGTGGCTGGTCGTGTGGGTCATCTCGTGGTCCTTCCCAAAAAGAAAGAACCCCGCCTGGAAGGTCCGGGCGGGGTTCGGGATGCTCGTGCTTGCTTTGAAAGCGCGTCAGTCCGTCTCCGCCCGGGCGGGAAAATAATAATAGACGTACGCGATGCGCGCGGCAGCAGCGGCCGTAAGTCCGTCAGCAATGGCGACGCGCGAAATCATGCAGCCTCACTGGTTCGCGAATGGGATTCTGTCAAGCGATGCGCGGGAGATCCTACGCGCGGACGGATGAATGGTTGCTTGATGTGGCTGGGTCGCCACGTGGGGCCAGCAGGGCGAAGCGGGTGGCGTTGTCCGGCCGGTCGTGGACGTCGGCGAGGAGGATGACGAGCCCATAGGCTTCGGCCGCGGCGGCGGAAGCGAGCACGGCCTTCGTGGGGTCCTGAAGCGCGGCGGCGGCGACCGCAGTGTTCGACGCCTCTTCCCGGACGAGGCCCAGCCGGTCGAGCTTGCGGGCGCATTGGCGCAGGGCGACGGGATGGCTGACGACGGTGCGGATCTTGTCCAGTCGCGCGCCCGGCAGCCCGAGCAGGTGCATCCGGACCGGCAGCACAGGCTCGCCGACCACCGCTACCGCAGCCCCGTCGAGCAGATTGCGCGTTTCCTCAACGAGGCCTGCGATGCTGTTCTCGACCGGGATCAGGCCGCGCTCGGCCCGTCCTTCGGCGACCGCTTCGACGACGGCGGCGAAGCTCGGCTCTGCAACCGGCTCGTGCTCCGGCAGGAAGGCCAGGCAGGCCTGGTGCCCGAACGCGCCGGGCACGCCTTGATAGGCGACGCGCATCAGGCGGCGTCACGGCCGGCGCGGGCATCGGCGAGCATCCGCGCGACCGCCTGCGCGACGTCGAGCGCTTGCGCCCGGTTGAGGCGCGGGTCGCAATGGGTGAGATAGCGGCTCGGCAGGTCCGCCTCGACGTGGCGCGCGCTGCCGCCCAGGCATTCGGTCACCTCGGCGCCCGTCATTTCGAGATGGACGCCGCCGGCATGGACGCCCTCCGCCGCCGCGATGGCGATGAAGGCGTGGATCTCGGCGAGGATGTCCGCGACCAGCCGCGTCTTCAGCGCGCCTACGGAGCGGGTGTTGCCGTGCATCGGGTCGACCGACCAGATGGCATTGCGCCCCTCGCGCCGCGTCGCCCGCATCAGCTCGGGAAGGTGCGCCTCGACATTGGCGGCGCCGAAGCGGCCGATCAGCACCAGCCGGCCCGGCCGGTTATCCGGGTCGAGCCGGTCGATCAGGCGGAGCAGGTCGTCCGCCGACAGGCTCGGGCCGCACTTCAGCCCGACCGGATTGGCGACGCCGCGCGCATATTCGACATGGGCGCCGTCGAGATGGCGCGTGCGGTCGCCGATCCAGATCATGTGGCCGGACATCGCCCACCAGCTCTCGCTCGCCTCGTCGAAGCGGGTCAAAGCCTGCTCGTAATTGAGCAGGAGGGCTTCGTGGCTGGTGTACATCGACACCGGCCGCGGCGGCACGGCGAGCCCGACCTCGCGCTGGATCGCCGCCAGGTCGGCGTAGGAGGCGCCGGCATAAGCGTGGAGCAGGTCGATCGTCGCATGCGCCTGGCGGTGCGCGTCGAGCAGGCGGCGCGGATCGGGCGTGCGGGCGGCGGCGGTGAACGGGGCGCCGTTCACCGCATCGCCGCGATAGGAGGGGAGGGTGATGTCGCCCGCCGTCTCGTCCTGTGCGGAGCGCGGCTTGGCGAACTGGCCGGCGATGCGGGCGAGGTGGACCACGTCGGCGCCGCTGCCGGCCTTGAGGGTGGCACCCATGCGCAGCAGCAGGCTGTAAGTGTCTCGCACCTTGTCGGAGCCGAATTCGGCGAAGCTCTCGGCGCAGTCGCCGCCCTGGAGGATGAACGCCTCACCCGCCGCGACCCGCGCCAGCGACGCTCGCAGCATCATGATGTCGGCAACCGAGACGAGCGGCGGCGAAGCTTCCAGCCGCCGCTCGACGCGGGCGAGCGCGCCGGCGTCGGGATAAGCGGGGATCTGCTCGGCCTTGCGCAGGCGCCAGCTCGAGGGCGACCAGGCCGCAGCCTTCGTGCCTTCCGCCTGTGCGCGGACTGGCTCGCGCACCGTCTCGGCGCAATCGGCGGCGGCGACGCGGCCGACGGCATGGGCGACGGCGCTGCCGTCCGGCGCACGGATCAGGTCGCAGACGGCGAGCCGCCGGTCGAGCTGGGGCAGCGGCCCGGCGATCACGGCGATCGCCTCCTCGTCTCGGACACGGCGCAGGGCCTCCTCGTCAGTCGAGGCCCAGCTGATCGGGAAGGCCATGCCGAAATGGTTGCGCACATAAGCTTCGAGCACGGCGCGGTCGATCGAGCCGCAGAGGATGATCTCGGTCCGCGCCTGCGCCTGCAGGCCGTGGCCCATCAGCTCGCGCCAGACAGCGCCCACAAGGGCGGCGGGCGCCTTGGCGGCGCGGCGGGCGAGGCGGGCGATCACCTCCTTCTGGCGGCGCGGGCGCAGCTTGATGCGGCCGTCGCCTTCCTCGTCCTTGATCGCGGCGACCTCGTCGGCGACGGCCATGCGCCGCTCGATCAGCCGCAAAATCTCGTCGTCGATCGCGTCGATCTCGGAACGGAGGGCGGGCAGCCCCCGGGCAGACATGTCGTTCATCTTGGTTCTCATCGCCGGACGGACTCAGGCCGTGAACGGCGTTTCAGCTCGAATTGTAGAGGTGGGTTGCGGCTTTGTCCGATACGCCCTCAGGCGTACCGGCCGCTAAACGAGCCGAAATAATAGAAGCGAGCCGGAAGCGCGGCGGAGATGATCCTGTCCTTGCTCATGGTGCTGCTCCTGCGGGTCGCGATTTGCGACGCTCCCTTAAGGCTGCCGGGTCGGAGGCGCTCTGTCAAGATGGGATACAATCATTTTCTTGTGCAATGCAGCAGAGCACCATAGTTTCGGCCGATGATCCAGGCAGCGGCACGGCAAAAGGAGACGGGCGAGGCGGCGTCGCTGCTCGCCCGTGCGCGCCGTATCACCGTCAAGATCGGCTCGTCGCTGCTGATCGGCGAGGACGGCGGGGTACGGCGCAATTGGCTCGCCACCCTCGCCGCCGACCTTGCCGGGCTGCACCGCGGCGGAAAGCAGGTGATCGCCGTCTCCTCAGGCGCGGTGGCGCTCGGGCGGGCGGCTCTGGGCTTCAAGAAGTCGGAGCGGCTGGCCGCGAAGCAGGCTGCGGCGGCGGCAGGCCAGCCTTTGCTGATGCAGGCTTGGCAGCAGGCGATGGCCGAATTTGGGATCCCGACCGCACAGCTCCTGCTCACCATCGAGGATACCGAGTCGCGGCGGCGCTGGCTCAACGCCCGCGCCACGGTCGAGATGTTGCTCGCCGAGGGTGCGCTGCCGGTGGTGAACGAGAATGACAGCGTCGCCACCGCCGAGCTGCGCTACGGCGACAACGACCGGCTCTCGGCCCGCGTCGCGCAGCTGGTGAAGAGCGATCTCCTGATCCTCCTTTCCGACGTGGACGGCCTCTACACCGCCGACCCGGCGCGGGATCCGGAGGCGCGGCATCTGCCCTTTGTCGAATCGCTGTCGCCGGACATCCTCGCCCTTGCCGGCGGCACGAACGCCGCGGGCGTTGGCACCGGCGGCATGCGAACCAAGCTCGCCGCCGCCGAGATCGCGCGCGGCTTCGGCTGCGCGACCATCATCGCGGCCGGCCACGACGATCATCCGCTCGGCCGGCTGGCCGAAGGCGCGCGGGCGACGTTGATCGCCGCCGCCGGCAGTCCGGGCAGGGCCTACAAGCAGTGGATCCGGGGCGCCCTGGCGCCCGCGGGCTCGGTCACCGTCGACGATGGCGCGGTGCGGGCGCTCGCGGCGGGCAAGAGCCTGCTCCCGGCCGGCGTGCGCGCGGTCGAGGGCGAGTTCGAGCGCGGCGTCTGCCTGCGCGTGCTGGCGCCCGACGGCCGCGAGATCGCGCGCGGCCTCAGCGCCTACAGCGCGGCCGAGGCGGCGGCGATCAGCGGGCGCGGCAGCCGGGAGATCGAAGCCTGCCTCGGCTTCCGCGGCCCGGACGAATTGATCCACCGCGACGATCTGGTGCTGCTCTGATGCGCGCGCGCATTGAGGACATGGGGCGGGCCGCCCGCCAGGCCGCGGCCGTGCTGCGCGAGGCGCCGGCCGGCCAAAGGTCGGCAGCGATCCGCGCCGCCGCCGGGGAGATCAGGCGCCGCAAGGACGCGATCCTCGCCGCAAACCGGAACGATGTCGCCGGCGCGACGGCGCTGATCGACCGGCTGACGCTCGACGAGAAACGGGTCGCCGCCATGGCCGATGCCGTCGAGGCGATCGCCGGTCTGTCCGATCCGGTCGGCGCGGAGATCGCCCGCTGGCAGCGGCCCAACGGCCTAGACATCGCCCGCGTGCGCACCCCGATTGGCGTCATCGGCATGATCTACGAGAGCCGGCCCAACGTCACCGCCGACGCCGCCGCCATCTGCCTGCGCTCCGGAAACGCGGTCATCCTGCGCGCCGGATCGGAAGCCCTGCGCAGCGCGCTTGCCATCCACGAGGCGATCGCCGCCGCCTTGCGTGCGGCCGGTCTCCCCGAGAGCTGCGTCCAGATCGTGCCGACGCCCGACCGGGAGGCGGTGGGGCTGATGCTGGAGGGCCTCGGCGGCACCATCGACCTGCTCATCCCGCGCGGCGGCAAGTCGCTGGTCGAGCTTGTGTCGCGCGAGGCGCGGGTGCCGGTGCTCGGCCATCTCGAGGGCGTCTGCCACACCTATGTCCACCGCTCGGCCGATCCCGAGATGGCCGCGTCGATTGTGACGAACGCGAAGATGCGCCGCGTCTCCGTCTGCGGCGCGACCGAGACCCTGCTGATCGACGCCGAAGCCGCGCCCTCGCTGCTGCCGCCGATCGCGGAGGCGCTTTCCGGCTGCGAGTTGCGTGGCGACGAAGCGGCGCGGGCGATCGTGCCGATGAAAGCGGCCGAGGAAGGCGACTGGCACGCCGAATATCTGGCGCCGATCCTGGCGGTGAAGATCGTTGCCGGTCTCGACGAAGCGATCGACCATATCGCCCGCTACGGCACCGGCCACACCGAAGCGATCGTCGCCGAGGACGAACCCGCCGCCGAAGCCTTCCTCGCCCGCGTCGACAGCGCCATCGTCATCTGGAACGCCTCGACCCAGTTCGCCGACGGCGGCGAGTTCGGCTTCGGCGCCGAGATCGGCATCGCCACCGGCAAGCTCCACGCGCGTGGGCCCGTCGGGCCGGAGCAGCTGACCAGCTTCAAATATGTGGTGAGGGGTGCCGGTCAGACGCGGCCGGTGTGATCGCCAATCAGGCGGCGCGGGCGCCCGACAGCTCGGCCTGGCCTTTCCCGACCGCGCTCAGCGCGCGCTTGCTCACCGGGATGAGGCCGGTTCGCGGCGGAAGGTTCGCCGGCACCCGGATGTTGCGCGCGAGGCCGAGCCGCGCGAGCAACTGGACGAAGTTGTAGCCCAGATCGATCTGGCCCTTGTAGAGGCCGTGGCGGCACGATGCCGGAAAGGCGTGATGGTTGCTGTGCCAGCTCTCGCCCATGGTCGGGATGGCCAGCCAGCCGATATTGTAACCCTGCACCGCGGCGTCCTCGACGACCCAATCCTGCGGCCCCCGGCGATGGGCGACGTGGGCGATGTACCAGTGCATGGTGAAGCATGTGGCGACACGGACGATCACGCCCCAGACCACCCAGGGCCACCCGCCGAGCGCATACAGTGCCGCCGCCACCGGCAGCTGGTGGAGCATCCAGGTCCTCTGCAGGAAGAGGTAGAAGGGATCGTCGGAGATGCCGGGGCCCGGGTCGAACACCGGCGCCTGCTTCAGCGCAACGCGGAAATTGAGATAATAGAAGCCGTCGATCAGCGCCGGCTTGCCGTGGCGCAGGGCCCAGTGGCAATCGGGCTGGCGCTGCGCCCAATCGCGGATGTCGTGCAGGCCGACGGTCCAGATCGGACCGCCCATGCCGACCAGCACGCCGATGTAGATCATGCTCCGCTCGAGCCACTTGGGGCAGTCGAAGCTGCGGTGGATCAGGCGGCGGTGGAAGCCGACCGAATGGCCGACGCAGAGGGTGAAGCCCGACAGCAGCAGGAAGATCGCGAATGCGCTCCAGTTGAAGAACAAAGGCCCGAGGATCAGCGCGCCGGCGATCATTGACATATTCCATATCGAGCGGCCCGGCTCCCACACCAACCTGGCCTCGCTCGCGTCGGCCTCGTCAAGCCCGCTCAGGGAATTGACCTTGAACGCGCCATCCCCTGCTTCATTCGCGCTGCTCATCGCCCGTCTGTCCTTTCGCGGCCGGTGTGAGAGAGGCTTCTGCATAGTCTCTAGGTAATTAGCTCATCTCTTAAATATCTCGCTGCCCTTGTCAAGCGGTTAGCTCATTCCTTAAATATGACGCATGCAGAAGGTTTTCGAAGCGCTGTCATCCGCGCCCAGGCGGAAAATCCTCGCCTACCTCGCGCATGCCGAGCTCAGCGCAGGCGAGATCGCGTCGCGCTTCGAGATGTCGAAGCCCGCCGTGTCCCAGCATCTCGCCGTGCTTGAAAATGCGGGTCTGATCGAAAGCGAAAAGCGCGGGCAGTTCGTCTTCTATCGCCTGGTGCCGGATAATCTCACCAACACCCTCAATGCCTATGTGCAGGAGGTGTGCCCGGTATCGCGGCCGCTCAAAGCCGAAAGCTCCCGGATCGCTAAGGAACGGGCAAAGCCCCCGGAAAAGCCGGAGAGCTGAGTTCGAGCGCTCCGCCCCGTCGGGCCTGACCGGTGGGCCAATTTCAAATATGTGGTGAGGGGGGCGGGGCAGGTCCGGCCGGGATGAAGCGCGAAGCTGTTATCTCTCTCATCGGCACGGTCAGAATCTGCGCCTCGTCGAGCCGATTGCGGCCCTGGCCGCCTCCTTTTCCTGCCGCTGCTTCATCACCAGCTGGTAGGCGATGTAATATTTGTAGATGTTGCTGACGTAGGTGACCGTCTCACGCCCGATTTCCTCGGACGCAACCTGCTCCACGTTGCCGAACCAGACATTCGGATTGAGGCCTCTCGCCGCCGCGTCCTTTCGCAGCCTGGCGATGCGGCCGGCGCCGGCATTGTAGGAGGCGAAGGTGAACAGCCCCTTGTTGAGCCGGTCCATCGGATCGTCCTTGTAATACCGGTCCATCATGAAGCGCATATATTTGACGCCGGCATGGATGTTGGGATCGACCTGACGGATATCGCCGACCTCCAGTCCAGCGCCGGTCGCGGGCATCACCTGCATCACGCCGATCGCCCCGACCTGGCTGTGCGCGTTCTGGTCGAGCCGCGATTCCTGATAGCCCTGGGCTGCCATCAGCAGATAATCGATACGATATTCGTCGCCATATTTGCGGAAGAGATCGACGAGCGAAAGAAGCTTCCGTCGCTCCTGGTCGGTTGCCGCGTCGGTGACATAGTTCGTGCTTTGCAAATAGCGCTTGCTGAGCATGCGCCCCATGACCGACTCCAGGCCGTTGCGGGCGATGAAGCTGTTCAGCGCGGCGGCGAGCTGTGGGCTGTTCTTGCGGATGGCGACGGCCAATTGGCCATTGGAGCGTAAGACGGCGCCTTCATTGATCTGCAGCTTCGGGAAGACCTGCTTCCAGAATGTCGCGAGATAGTCGTCTACGACGATCGCGGGAACGAGCCCGGCATTGACCATCTCCAGCAGGTCATCGTCCTCCAGGCTTTCCGGCGCCGCGTCGACGATGACGGGCGCCCTCCCCATCGAGACCAGACGCTCGTTGAGCTTCCGGACGCTCTGGAAATAACTGGAGGTCTTGCGCACGAAGATATGTTTGCCGCTGAGCTGCTCGGGAGAACTAAGGGACGGCGTGCCGGGGCCGGTCACCACGATCTGATTGACGCCGGTTCGGGTTGGATTGGTGAAGTCCACCTCTTGCCGCCGCTCCGGCGTGACCGTCAGCTGCGCCACGACCATGTCCACCCGGCCTTCGTTCAGGGCCGGCAACAGCACGTCGCGCGGCAGGGGCACGAAGACGACGTTGATCCTGAGGTTGCCGGTGTTGCGCTCCTTGTTCAGCTCGTCCTCGAACAGCTTGCCATAATCGTAGGACATGCCGCGCTGGACGCCGCGATCGATAAAATATTGGGTGCGGCTGTAGGGCACGGCGATGCGGATCAGGCGGCGCTTGACCATCTCTTCGAGATCGCCCTTGAAGGGTTTCCCCACCAGCGGTCGAAGCGCTTCGGGGAGCGCCTGTTCATAGGTCGGCGGGGTCACCTGATCCCCGCCCGTCTTCCCGGACCTCCGTTCAGCGCCTTCCTTGGACGAGCACGCCGCGGCAAGCAGCAGCAAGCTCGCCAGCAAGGCTGAGCGCGGTGCCAGGGTCATCGGGCTTGCTCCTTCGGCCCGAAGGATGCCGGGGCCGATACCCGTGCAGCAATCCGGCATTTCCCTGAGGAGCCAAAGATAAGGCTTGGGGCGATGGGCCAAGCAAGACTAGGATTGTATCCCATTTGCAACGGCAGTACGCCGAATCCGGAGGCGAAACCCTAAAGTCGGTTGACCCGGCGCCGTTCTCCTGACACAAATGGGATCCCATCCCGAAGGAAGTCCGGATGATTCGTGAAGTTTCCTCTTCGAACGCCGACCGCGCCACAAGCGCGGCCTTCGCTCGCGGGGGCATCTCCACGACCATGACCATTATCACCACTACCACCCGGTTCCGGGGGGCGAGCGGCTGATAACGGTTTAGGACAACCAGGCATCTCCGGCCCGCTCTCCACCCCAGGAGAGCGGGTCTTTTTTTGACCTTCACAAAAGATCCCGAAAGCGAGCGAAGACCATGGTTCAGGAAGTCGATCCGCCGGCGCACCGGCTCTGCGTCCTCAAATTCGGCAGCTCGGTGCTCGGCACCGAGGCCGATTATCCGGCGGTCGCGCTCGAAATTTACCGGCACGTCCGCGCGGGCGAGAAGGTGGTCGCGGTCGTCTCCGCGCTCGCCGGGCAGACCGATGCGTTGCTCGATCAGGCAGCACGGGTCGGCGGCGGTGCGCCCGATGCCCTGGTGGCGCGGCTGGCGCGGGTCGGGGAGCTTCATTCGGCGGCGCTGATGGCGCTGGCGTTGAGCCGGGTCGGTGTGAGGGCCTGCGCGATGGATCCGGACGAGATGGGGCTCGTCGCCGAGGGCGATCCGCTCGATTCGAACCTGACGGGCCTCGATTCGGCCGCGGTGTGGGCGAAGCTGGCTGCCCACGACGCGGTCGTGGTGCCAGGCTTCACCGCGGGTCATGCGGACCACGGGGTGGTCACGCTCGGCCGCGGCGGCACCGATCTCAGCGCCGTCTTCTTCGCCGCGCGGCTCGACGCGCTCCGGGTGCGGCTGATCAAGGATGTGGACGGGGTTTACGCGGAGGATCCGGCCCGGAACCCGCATGCGGAGCGCTTCTCCGAACTCAGCTATGCGGAAGCGGCCGAGGTCAGCGACGGCCTCGTCCAGGCCAAGGCGATCCGGGCCGCCGAGGCCGAGGACGTGCTGATCGAGGTGGCGGCGCTCGGCTCGGCCGAATGCACGACGATCGCCCATCGGCGCGCCGCCAGGGCGCGGCCGGTCAGGCCGGAGCGGCTGCGCGTCGCCCTGCTCGGCTGCGGCGCCGTCGGCGGCGGCGTGCTCGAGCATTTGCGCTCGCGGCCCGATCTGTTCGACGTGGGGCCGGTGCTCGTCCGCCAGCCCGATCGGCATGAGGAGGAGGCGGTATTCACGCGCTCCGCCGCCGAAGCGCTCGCGGGCAAGCCGGATCTGGTCGTCGAGGCGCTGGGCGGCGGCGACTTCCCGGCCGAGCTGATGCTCTCCGCCCTGCACTGGGGCGCGCAGGTGGTGACGGCGAATAAGGCGGCGGTCGCGAAGCATTACGATTCGCTCCACGCCTGCGCGGAGGCCGGCGGCGGAGGGCTCTTCTATTCGGCCGCAGTCGGCGGCGGCGCGCCGATCCTCGAGACGCTGGCGCGGCTGGAGGGCGAGGTCGTGGCGGTCGAGGGCGTAATGAACGGCACGTGCAACTATCTGCTGAGCCGGCTCGCCGAAGGCTGGTCGTTCGACGACGCGCTGAAACGGGCGCAGGAACTGGGCTTCGCCGAAGCCGATCCGAGCGCCGACGTCGACGGCCATGACGCCGCCGACAAGGTCTCGATCCTGGTGCGCGAGGCGTTCGGCGCCGCCTTGCTGCCGGAGCGCATCGGCAAGGATTCGCTGCGCGACGTCACCGCCGAGTCGGTGCGGGGCGCGGTGGCCCGCGGCCAGGTGCTGAAGCAGGTCGGCCGCTGCCGCCTGCTGACCGACGGCAGCCTCTCCGCCGAGGTGCGGGTGGTCGCGCTTCCGGCCGATCACCCGCTCGCGCGCACCCGCAACGAGGAAAATTGCTTCCTCGTCACCGATCGGGAGGGCAGAGTGCAAGAAATCTTCGGCAAGGGAGCCGGCCGATGCCCGACCGCCAACGCGGTCTTCGCCGACGTGATGGACGCCCAGCGGGCGTTGCTCGGCCGCGCGTCCGGGGCGCAGGCCGAGCGGCCGGTGCTGAAGCTCAAGCTGCGCGCCTGAGGAGTCGAGCCGTGCTTCAGGCTTCCGCCAGCGCCCCCGCCAGCATCGGCAATGTCGGGGTGGGCTTCGACATCATGGGCCAAGCGTTCGACGCCGCCCGTGACCGCGTGACCGCGTGGCGCGAGGAGGCGCCGGGGATCCGGCTGGGCGCTGTCTCGGGGCTGGTCAAATCGCTGCCCGATCGGCCCGAACACAATACGGCGCTCGCCGCCGGGCTGGCGGTGCTGCGCGCGTGCGGCGATCCGTTCGGCGTGCGGTTGGACGTAGAGAAAGGCGTGCCCCTGTCGGCCGGCATGGGCGGTTCGGCGGCCTCGGCCGTCGCCGGAGCCGCGGCGGCGAACGCGTTGCTTGGCGAGCCCTTTTCGGTGGAGGAGCTCCTGCCCTTCGCGCTGGAGGGGGAGGGCGCCGCTTCCGATCCGCCGCCTTGGGACAATGTCGTTGCGAGCCTGCTCGGCGGGTTGGTGATGGTTGCGCGGGAGGCTCCGGCTCTGCTGAAGCCGCTGCCCGTGCCGAAGGGGATCGTCTCGATCCTCCTCCATCCCGCCGCCCGCACCGAGACCCGGATGGCGCGCGGCATCCTCAAGGCGGAGGTGCCGATGGCACTCGCCGTCGAGCATAGCCGCCGCGTCGCTGCCTTCGTCGCCGGTTGCGCCACCGGCGACCGAGATCTCATCCGTGCCGGGCTCGAGGATCTGCTGGTCGAGCCGCAGCGCGAGCATCTGCTCCCCGTCCTGCCGGTTGTGAAGCGCGCCGCGCTCGCCGCGGGGGCGCTCGGCTGCTCCTTCTCCGGCTCCGGCCCGTCGGTCTTTGCCTGGGCGGACGAAGAGGATGCCGACAGGGTCGAGGACGCTATGTCCTGGGCGTTCGTGGAATCGGGGATTGCCGCGCGCGCCTATCGCGCGCCGGTCGCCTCGGCGGGCGTGCGGATCGAGCGGGTGCGCGAGGAAGTCGCCTGATGCAGTTCGTGAGTACGCGCGGCAGCGCGCCTGCGGTGTCTCTCAGCGATGCGATCCGCGCCGGTGCTGCGCCGGACGGCGGCCTTTACATGCCCGAAGCCGTGCCGGCGGTGGATTGGGCGGCGCTCGATCCCGCGCTGCCGCTCGCCGATTTCGCCGCGCGCCTGCTCGTGCCTTTCTTCGCGGGCGATCGGCTCGAAGGGGAGTTGGAGGCGATCTGCCGCGAGGCGTTCGATTTCCCGGTGCCGCTCGCCACGCCCGATCCGCGCAAGCCGGGGCTGCGCGCGCTGGAGCTATTTCACGGGCCCACCGGCGCGTTCAAGGATTTCGGCGCGCGTTTCCTGATGGCCTGCTTCGACCGGCTCGGCGATCCGACCGATCCGCTGACCGTCCTCGCCGCCACCTCGGGCGATACCGGCGGCGCGGTCGGCTGCGCGGCGGAGGGAAGGGCGGCGGTCCGCGCGCTCATCCTCTACCCGAAGGGCCGTGTATCGCCATTCCAGGAGCTGCAGCTCACCTGCTGGGGCCCGCCGGTGCGGGCGCTGGAGGTGGAAGGCGATTTCGACGATTGCCAGCGCCTCGCCAAGGCCGCCTTCGCCGACCGGCGGCTGGTCGAGGCGCACCGCCTCACCTCGGCCAATTCGATCAATATCGGCCGGCTGCTGCCGCAGGCTGCCTATCTGGCTCATGCCGCCTCGCGTCTCTCCGCAGAGACGGGCGAGACGCCCGGCCTGATCGTGCCCACCGGCAATCTCGGCCACGGCTTCGCGGCCCTTTACGCCCGCGCACTTGGCGCGCCGCTCGGGCCGATCCTGCTTGTCACCAATGCGAACCGCACGCTGTCGGAATGGCACCGAAGCGGCGCCTACGAACCGCGCCCGGCGGTGGCGACGATGGCCAATGCGATGGACGTGGGAGCGCCGAGCAATTTCGAACGGCTTGTCGCCCTACCGCCCGAACTGCGCGACGTGCGGGTGGAGCTGGTCGACGACGACGCCATCCGAGTGCGCATCCGCGCGGAGTATGAGGCGAGCGGCTACGTCTGGTGCCCCCACAGTGCCACCGCCGCCGAAGCCTATACGCGCCTGCCCGAGGCGGAGCGCAAGGGCCGCCCCTGGATCGCCGCCGCCACGGCCCACCCGTTCAAGTTCGCCGAATCCATCCAGCCCCTGATCGGCACCACGATCGAGCCGCCGCCGGCACTGAGGGCAATCCTCGGGCGCGAGGCGCACAAGGTGACGATCGAGCCGCGGCTGGATGCCTTGGTGGAAATGCTGGAGAGCGAACCTCTTGCCGCGTAGCGGCCTCGGTCGCCGCAGGATTGTTCACGCGAAGACGCGAAGACGCGAAGAAGGAAAGGAAGAATGCGGCTTCGCCGCGAGGGCGCGTGAAACGCAGAGCCTTTGCGTCTTCGCGTCTTTGCGTGAACCAATTACGGCTTTGCTGACCGGCGCCGCATCAGGTCGTTACACGCCGCTCGTCACCGCTCCGTGTGAGGCGGAGCCGACGAGCTGGGCATATTTCCAATAGGCGCCGGTCGCCTCCGGTGAGGGCTGCCATGGCTCGGCCGTTCGCGCCGAGAGGTCCGCGTCGGTTTCGATCACGCGCGCTTCGACGTCGATGCGGATGCGGTCGCCGGTGCGGAGGAGGGCGATGGGGCCGCCGCGCGCGGCTTCGGGGGCGATGTGGCCGACCATGAAGCCGTAGGTGGCGCCGGAGAAGCGGCCGTCGGTCGCCAGCGCGACGCTGTCGCCGAGGCCCCGCCCCTGGAGGGCGGCGGTGACGGCGAGCATCTCGCGCATCCCCGGCCCGCCGACCGGCCCCTCGCCCCGAATGATGACGACGTCCCCATGCTCGATGTCCCCGTGGGTCAGCGCGTCGAAGCAGGCTTCCTCACCGTCATAGACCTTGGCGGGACCTTCGAAGCGGAGCTTCCCATGGCCGGCGAGCTTCACCACACAGCCTTCGGGCGCGATGTTGCCGTAGAGGATGCCGAAGCCGCCGCGCGCCTTGATCGGCCGGTCGGTCGAGACGATCACCTCCTGGCCCGGCAGCTCCTCCGCCCCTTCGAAATAGGAGAAGAGCGGGCGCCCGGTGACGGTGGGGGTGTCCGCGATCAGCCCTGATTCCATCAGCCGCCGCCCGAGCAGGGGCGTGCCGCCCGCCGCGCTCATGTCGGGCGCCATGAAGCGGCCGCCGGGCTTCAGGTCGGCGATCACCGGCGTCTCGCGGGATATGGAGTCGAACAGGTCGATGTTGAAATCCGCTTCCGAGATCCCCGCCTCCCGCGCGATGGCGAGGAGGTGGAGGATGAGGTTGGTCGAGCCGGCCGTCGCCGTCCCCGCCACCGCCGCGTTGCGCAGGCTCGTCGGCGTGATCAGGGTGCGGGCGTTGCGCCCTTCCTTCACCGCCTCGACCGTCGCCCAGCCCGCCTCGTAGGCGGCGGCCGGTTTGTCCGGATGGACAGCGGGCACGTCGTTGAGGCCTATTGGCGAGAGGCCGAGGAAGCTCAGGGCCAGCGCCATCGTGTTGGCGGTGAACTGGCCGCCGCAGGCACCGGCGCCGGGGCAGGCATGGGTCTCCACATCCTTCAGCTGCGCGTCGCCGATCGTGCCGGCGCTGTGGGCGCCGACCGCCTCGAACACGTCCTGGATGGTGATCGCCTTGCCGGCGACGCAGCCGGGCATGATCGAGCCGCCGTAGAGGACGACGCTGGGGAGATCGAGCCGCGCCGCCGCCATCGCCGCGGCGGGGATGGTCTTGTCGCAGCCAACCAGGAACAGCACCCCGTCGAGCGAATGGCCGCGCACGGCGAGCTCGGCGGAATCGGCGATCAGCTCGCGGCTCATCAGCGAGGCGCGCATCCCGCGCGTGCCCATGGCGATACCGTCGGTGACGACGATCGTGTTGAAGTCGATCGCGGTGCCGCCCGCTTCCTCGATCCCGCGCCGGGCATGGTCGGCGAGATCGCGCAAATGCATGTTGCACGGCGTCACCGTCGACCAGCTGTTGACGATGGCGATCAGCGGCTTGGCCAGCGCCTCCTCATCATAGCCGGCGGCGCGGAGCATGGCGCGGGCGGGAGCGCGGGCGGGACCCTCGACCATTTCCCGGGAGGGCCAACTTGGGGTCGGCATGAGCACTTCCTGTTGCGCTTGGGATACAATCGGCGATCAATGACGCCGAGCCGGGGCACATTAAAGGCCAAAATCGCGGCCGCAACACCATTTTAGGCTTGATCGTGCTGCCGCAATGCAGCATGAAGGTGGCGAACGGGATCCCAAACGGATTCCGAGGGAAAGGGTCTTTCGTGCAGCCGAAACGGGCGCTGAACGAGAATATGAACGCGGAGGCGCTGGTCGCCGGCCGCTCGACCCTTTTTATTATCGTACTTACCAGCTCACATGGGGGAGCGGCCCCAGGCTCTGAGTAAAGGTCGAGAAGACCGGAAACCCAAAGCCCCCGCTCCCCACCGGAGCGGGGGTTTTCTTTTGCGCGACGAAGGAGAACCCACGTGGAGACGATCTACACCGAAGCCGATGCCGACCGATCCGCCCTCAAAGGGCCGGTCGCGATCGTCGGCTATGGGAGCCAGGGCCGCGCCCATGCGCGCAACCTCCGGGACAGCGGCTTCGACGTGATCGTCGGCGCACGGCCCGGCGGCACCGCCGAACGGCGCGCCCGGGCGGACGGCTTTCGCGTCCTGACCCCCGCAGAGGCGGCGCGGGAAGCCTCGCTGGTCGCGTTGCTCACGCCCGACATGACCCACCGCAAGGTGTTCGCCCAGGAGATCGAACCCAATCTCGCGCCCGGCGACACCCTGCTCGTCGCCCACGGCTTTTCGGTCCACTACGGCGAGATCGTCCCGCGCCGCGACCTCGACGTCGTGTTGGTCGCGCCAAAAGGTCCGGGCGACCTCGTCCGCCGCGAATATGAGATCGGCCGCGGCGTGCCCTGCCTGTTCGCCGTCCAGCAGGACGCGACCGGCGGCGCCCGGGTGAAGGCTCTGGCCTACACCTCCGGCATCGGCGGCACCCTCGCCGGTGCGATCGAGACCACCTTCCGCGAGGAGACCGAGACCGATCTGTTCGGCGAGCAGGCGGTTTTGTGCGGCGGCGTCAGCGAGCTGATCGTCTCCGGCTACACCACGCTCGTCGAGGCCGGGTACAAGCCCGAGGTCGCCTATTTCGAGTGCATGCACGAGCTCAAGCTGATCGTAGACCTGCTTTACGAGGGCGGGCTCGCCAAGATGCTCAAATTCGTCTCCGAGACCGCCAAATATGGCGATTTCGTCTCCGGCCCGCGCGTCATCAATGCCGAGACGCGCGAGCGGATGCGCGAGGTGCTGCGCGACATCCGCACCGGCCGCTTCGCCTTCGACTGGATCGCCGAAAATGAGGGCGGCAAGCAGAATTACGACGCGATGATGGCCGCCGACCTCGACCAGCCGATCGAGAAGGTCGGCGCGCGGCTGCGCCAGCACATGGCCTGGCTGCAGAGCCAGCCCGAGACGAAGGCGGCCTGAACATGGCGACCCGCGCGCCTCGTCCCGCACCCGAGACAGTCCGCGAGCCGGTGACCGGCGCGCGGCTCGTCGTCGAGGCGCTGGAGCGCGAGGGCGTGCGCCACGTCTTCGGCTATCCGGGCGGCGCGATCATGCCCGTCTACGATGCGCTGCCGGGCTCCGGGCTGGAGCATATCCTTGTCCGCCACGAGCAGGCGGCGGCGCTGGCGGCGGACGCTTATGGGCGCGTCACCGGGCAGCCCGGCGTCTGCATCGCGACGTCGGGGCCGGGAGCGACCAATCTGGTTACTGGCATCGCCAACGCCTTCCTCGACAGCGCGCCTTTGGTCGCCATCACGGGGCAGGTTGGCTCGCCGCTGATCGGCACCGACGCGTTCCAGGAAGTCGACATTTTCGGGATCACCCTGCCGATCGTGAAGCACAGCTACATCGTCCGGCGCACCGAGGACATCCCGCAGGTCTTCGCCGACGCCTTTCACATCGCCCGCAGCGGCCGGCCGGGGCCGGTGCTGATCGACCTGCCGAAGGACGTCGGCATGAAGGCGGCCGTGCCCGCCGAGGTGCGCCCGCCCGAGGACGAGGCGAACACGCCGGATCCGGCACTGATTGCGGCGGCCAACCGGCTGATCACGGAAGCGCGGTCGCCGATCCTCTATTTCGGCGGCGGCATCGCCATCGCGCGGGCCGAGCGGGCGCTGCGGGATTTCGCAGCGCGCTCCGGCATCCCCTCCGTCGCGACCCTGAAGGGTCTCGGCGGCCTTCCAACGGACGCGGAGAGCTTCCTCGGCATGCTCGGCATGCACGGCACCCGCGCCGCCAACGTCGCGATCGACGATTGCGACCTGCTGATCTGCGTTGGCGCCCGCTTCGACGACCGCGCGACCGGCAAGCTCGACACTTTCGCGCCCAAGGCGAAGGTCATCCATATCGACGGCGATCCGGCCGAGATCGGCAAGCTCCGCCGCGCGGAAGTCGGCATCGCCGGCGATATCGAGGCCGCGCTGGATGCGCTGGACGCCGTGCCGGACGCCGCCGCCTGGCGTGAGCGCTGCATTGAGCAGAAGAGGATGTGGGCGCCGAGCTACGATGCGCCCGGCAACGGCGTCTACGCGCCGGCCCTGCTGAAGCGCCTGTCCGAAGCGGCGCCGGAGAATACGATCTTCACCTGCGACGTCGGCCAGCACCAGATGTGGGTGGCGCAGCATTGCCGCTTCACGCGCCCGCAGGCGCACCTCACCAGCGCCGGCCTCGGCACGATGGGCTACGGCATCCCCGCGGGCATCGGCGCCTTGCTCGCCGATCCGTCGGCGACCGTGATCACGGTCAGCGGCGACGGCTCGATCATGATGAACGTGCAGGAGCTGGCGACGCTCAGGCGCTACCGGCTGCCGCTCAAGATCGTGCTGATCGACAATGCCCAGCTCGGCATGGTCCGCCAGTGGCAAGAATTGTTCTTCGACGAGAATTTCTCGGAGATCGATCTCAGCGACAATCCCGATTTCGCCGAAGTGGCGCGGGCCTTCGGAATCGAGGCGTTCACCATCGACCATCGGTCCGAGGTCGAAGGCGCGATCGAGCGGCTGCTCGGCACGTCGGGCCCGATCCTCTGCCACGTCCGCATCGATCCGCGCGAGAATGTGTGGCCTTTGGTGCCGCCCAACAGCGCCAATGTCGAAATGCTGGAGAAGGGCCGGTGAGCGCGCGCATCCATGTCGATTTTGACGCCGGCGAGGGCGCCTTGCTGCGTATGGTCGGCCTCGTCGAGCGGCGCGGCTTTGTTATCGGCGGCGTCTCCATGGCCGCCGTCGAAGGCCGCGGCTCATTGTCGCTCGACGTCGAGCCGCGCGACGCCAGCCGCCGGCTCGACGTCATCGCGGCGCAGCTCCGCCGTCTCCAGGACGTCCGCGACGTTTCCATCCTCCCCTGCGAACCGGGTGCCTTATGACCGACCGAGTCCGAATCTTCGACACCACCTTGCGCGACGGCGAGCAGGCGCCCGGCTTCTCGATGCTGCCCGACGCCAAGCTGCGCATGGCCCGGGCGCTCGCCGCCCTTAACGTGGACGTGATCGAGGCCGGCTTCGCCGCCTCCTCGGAAAACGATGCCCGCTCGATCGCGACGATCGCCGAGCAGGTCGAAGGACCGATCATCTGCTCGCTCGCCCGCGCCCACCGCGCCGACATCCTCGCCGCCTCGGCCGCGCTCGCTCCCGCGCGCCGGAGCCGCATCCACGTCTTCATCGGCACCAGCCCGATCCACCGCGAGGCGAAGCTGCACAAGAGCCGCGAGGAAGTGCTGGGGGCGATCCGCACGTCGGTCGCTTATGCGCGCGGCTTCACCGACGACGTCGAATTCTCGGCCGAGGACGCGATCCGCACCGAGCGCGATTACCTCGTCGAATGCCTCGCCGCGGCGGCGGAGAACGGCGCCTCGACGCTGAATGTCCCCGATACGGTCGGCTATGCGACGCCGGACGAGATCGAGGATCTGTTCCGTTACCTCGCCGCCCATGTGGAGCGTCCGAAGGGCGTGATCTTCTCCGCCCATTGCCACGACGACCTCGGCATGGCGGTCGCCAATTCGCTGGCGGCGGTGCGCGGCGGCGCGCGGCAGGTCGAATGCGCGATGAACGGCATCGGCGAGCGCGCCGGCAATTGCGCGCTGGAGGAAGTCGTAATGGCGCTGCGCACCCGTGCCGACGCCTTCTGCGTCGACACCGGCGTCGACACCACGCGAATCATGGCTGCGAGCCGGACGCTGGCGCAGGTCACCAACACGCCGGCGCCGCGCAACAAGTCGATCGTAGGAGCCAATGCCTTCGCCCATGAATCGGGCATTCACCAGCACGGCATCCTTCAGAATCGCGAGACCTACGAGATCATGCACCCCGAAGACATCGGCCTCAGCACGGACGGGATCGTCCTCGGCCGGCACAGCGGCCGCCACGCGCTCGCCGCCCGTGCGAAGGAGCTCGGCTATGTCCTCGAAGGGGCGAAGCTCGATTTGGCCTTCGCCGCCTTCCGCGCCCAGGCCGACGAGGTCGGCATCGTCGATGCGGCGCGCCTGCTCGCGCTGCTCGCCGAGCTGGAGACGGGACGGCCGCAGCGGCTGTGGAAGCTGTCCAAGGTCGATATCCGTGCACCCGTCTCGGACAAGGCCTGGCCGGTGGCGCGGGTCGAGCTCGACCATGGCGAGCGCGGCCGCGTCACCGACATCGCCTCGGCGCCCGGGGCGCTCGACGCCGCCTTCGCCGCGGTCAGCCAGATGATCCGCGTCCCGGCCAAGGTCGAGACGCTCGAGATGCAATATCTCGCCGCCGATCCCGACGAGCCGAGCGAAGACGGACAAGGGGCGAACGTGCTCGTCGAAATGACCATCGACGTCGAGGGCGAGATCTTCGCCGGCCGTGCCCGCGCCCGCGACATCCTGCCCTGCTGCGTCTCCGCCTTCATCGATGCCGCCAGCAATGCCGAGGCGGTGCGCGCGCTGCGCGGCAGCGCGCCCCACGCCGTCCGCGCCGCCTGAACCGAGAGGAATTGAAGTGCCGCATATCGTCCTGCTGCCCGGCGACGGGATCGGCCCGGAAGTCACTGCCGAGGCGGTCAAATGCCTGGAGCTGCTGTCGGAAGCCTGCGATCTCGAACTGACATTCGAGACGCATGCGGTCGGCGGCGCCGCCATCGACGCCTGCGGCGATCCGCTGCCGCCGGAAACGCTTGCCGCTTGCGAACGCGCGGACGCGATCCTGCTCGGCGCGGTTGGCGGCCCGCAATGGGATGGTGCCGAGCGCCGGCCGGAGGCGGGGCTGCTGGAGCTGAGGAGCAAGCTCGGCCTCTACGCCAATCTGCGGCCTGCGCGGGTGATCGCCGGGATGGAGCGCTTCTCGCCTTTGAAGGCGGACCTCGCCACCGGCGCCGACGTGCTGGTCGTGCGCGAGCTGACCGGGGGCCTCTATTTCGGCGACAAGAGCCATGGCGAGGACAATGCCTCCGACCTCTGCTCCTATTCGCGCGTCGAGGTGGAGCGGATCGCCCATGTCGCCTTCCAGGCGGCGCGGCGACGGCAGGGCAGGGTGACCTCGGTCGACAAGGCGAACGTGCTCGCCACGTCGCGCCTGTGGCGGCGGATCGTCGATGAGGTCGCGAAGCATTATCCCGACGTCGCGCTCGATCATCTCTATGTGGACGCGGCGGCGATGGCGCTGGCCACGCGGCCGGCGCGCTTCGACGTGATCCTCACCGAAAATCTGTTCGGCGACATTCTTTCCGACCAGCTGTCGGCGATCGGCGGCTCGATCGGCCTGCTCGCCTCGGCCAGCGCCGGCGATAACGGGGCCTTGCTGTTCGAGCCGATCCACGGCTCGGCGCCCGACATTGCCGGCCGCGACGTCGCCAATCCCGCGGGCGCGATCGCCAGCGCGGCGATGCTGCTCGACCAGGCGCTGCATCTGCCCGACGAGGCCCGCATCCTCAACCGCGCGCTGGAATTGGCTCTGGTCGAGGGCTGCCGCACCGCCGATCTCGACGGCGACCATGGCTGCGCCGCGTTCGGCGAACGGGTGCGGGAGGTCATCGAAACCCTGCTGATCCGCCGCTCCGCCATCGTCGAACTGGTCTCAATGAACCGGGGTTGCTGCGCGTGAGCCGAGGTGCGCGGACCCTCTACGAGAAGATCTGGGACGCCCATGTCGTCGCGCGCGGCGAGGATGGCACCTGTCTGCTCTATATCGACCGGCACCTCGTCCACGAGGTGACCTCGCCGCAGGCATTCGAAGGGCTGAGGCTGGCGGGCCGCAGCGTTCGCCGCCCCGATCTGACGCTCGCAGTCGCCGACCACAATCTGCCGACGACGCGGCGCGTCGATGCCAACGGCAATCGCCTGCCGATCGAGAATGCCGAGAGCGCGGAGCAACTCGCCGCGCTGGAAGCGAATATCGCGGAGTTCGGCGTGCCATCGATCGAAGCGACGGCGCCGGAGCAGGGCATCGTCCATGTCGTCGGGCCGGAGCGGGGCTTCACCCTGCCGGGCACCACGCTCGTCTGCGGCGACAGCCACACGGCCGCGCATGGAGCGCTCGGCGCGCTCGCCTTTGGCATCGGCACCAGCGAGGTCGAGCATGTGCTCGCGACGCAAACGCTCTGGGTGCGGCCATCGAAGACGATGGAGGTGCGGGTCGACGGCCGCCTCGGCTTCGGCGTCTCGGCCAAGGATCTGATCCTCTTCATCATCGGCCGGATCGGCACGGCCGGCGGCACCGGCCACGTCATCGAATATCGCGGCGACACCTTCGCCGAGATGAGCATCGAGGGCCGGCTGACGGTAGCGAACATGACGATCGAGGCCGGCGCCCGCTCCGGCTTGTTCGCGCCGGACGAGGCGACGTTCGCTTATCTGAAGGGGCGCCCGATGGCGCCGCAGGGCGAGGCGTGGGAGCACGCGGTCGCCGCCTGGCGCGAGCTCGCGACCGACGACCGCGCGCACTTCGATCGCAGCGTGCGGATCGATGCGACCGAGGTCGCGCCGACCGTCACCTGGGGCACCAGCCCCGAAGATGTGGCCCCGATCACCGGCAAGGTGCCCGAGCCCGACAGCTTCGCCGACCCCGCTCGCCGCGCCGCGGCACGCAAGGCGCTCGATTATATGGGCCTCACTGCCGGCCAGATGCTGCGGGACGTCGCGGTCGAGCACATCTTCATCGGCAGCTGCACCAACAGCCGCATCGAGGATCTGCGCGCCGCCGCCGACGTGGTCCGTGGCCGCAAAATCAGCGATTCGATCAAGCAGGCGCTCGTCGTGCCCGGCTCTGGCCTGGTGAAGCGCCAGGCCGAGGCGGAAGGGCTCGACCGCATCTTCACCGAGGCAGGCTTCGACTGGCGCGAGCCCGGCTGCTCGATGTGCCTTGCCATGAACCCCGACAAGGTGCCGCCGCAGGGGCGCTGTGCCTCCACCTCCAACCGCAATTTCGCCGGCCGGCAGGGGCCGGGGGCGCGGACGCACCTCGTCTCGCCCGCCATGGCTGCCGCCGCGGCGGTGACCGGGCGCCTCGCCGATGTCCGGGAGCTGGTGAAGCCATGAAGGCCGTGAAGCGCATCCACGGCCGCGCCATCCCGTTCGGCCGCCGCAACGTCGATACCGATTTGATCATCGCCGCCGTGCACCTGAAGACGATCAGCCGCGCCGGCCTCGGCCGCCACGCCTTCGAAACCGTTCGCGCGGAGCCGGGCAACGTCTTCGCCGACCCTGCCTTCGCCGGCGCGCCGATCCTGATCGCCGGCGAGAATTTCGGCTGCGGCTCCAGCCGGGAACATGCGGCCTGGGCGCTCGCCGACATGGGCATCGAGGCGGTGATCGCGCCCTCTTTCTCCGACATCTTCGGCGGCAACGCCTATCGCAACGGCATCGCGGCGGTCGTGCTTGCGCAGAACGCCATCGACCGGCTGCTCGACGCCGCCTGGCGCTACCCGCTGACGGTCGATCTCGAGGCGATGATTGTCTCGTCGCCGCTCGGCCACCGCTTCACGTTCGAGATGGACCCCTTCCGTCGGGATTGCCTGATGGAAGGGCGTGATGAAATCGCTTTGACTCTCTCGCATGAGGACGCGATCCGTGCCTATGAAGAGCGGACCGTCCCATGACCAGAATCGGCCTACCGCCCGCCCAGGGCCTCTATGACCCGCGTCACGAGAAGGACGCGTGCGGGCTTGGATTCGTCGCGAACATCAAGGGCGCGCGCTCGAACGAGATCATCCGCGACGGACTGAAGATCCTCGCCAATCTCGATCATCGCGGCGCGGTCGGCGCCGATCCTTTGATCGGCGACGGCGCCGGCTGCCTGATCCAGATTCCGGACGAGCTGTTCCGCCACTGGGCGGCGGGCGTCGGCGTCGAGCTGCCGCCGCCGGGCGATTACGCCGTCGCCATGTGCTTCCTGCCGCGTGACGCGGAGAGCCGGCAGGAGGCGATCGCCCGGCTGGAACGCTATGTCGAGATCGAGGGCCAGCGCATGCTCGGCTGGCGCGATGTGCCGATCGACCCCAAGGGCATGAGCCCGACCATCGCGGCCGCCATGCCGGTCATCCGCCAGGCGATCGTCGGCCGCGGCGAGCGGGTGAAGGACCAGGATGCGTTCGAGCGCAAATTGCTCACGATCCGCAAGCAGACCCAGAACCCGCTGAGCGAGCTGGCTGAGAAGCGCGACCTTCCCGGCCTCGCCGAATTCTACATCCCCTCCTTCTCGAGCCGCACGCTCATCTACAAGGGCATGCTGCTCGCGACGCAGGTCGGCACCTTCTACAAAGACCTGCTCAACCCGCTCACCAGATCGGCTCTGGCGCTGGTCCACCAGCGTTTCTCGACCAACACCTTCCCGTCCTGGAAGCTCGCCCATCCGTTCCGCTTCATCGCCCACAATGGCGAGATCAACACGGTGCGCGGCAACGTGAACTGGATGAACGCGCGCCGCCGCACGCTCGAAACCCCTTTGCTCGGCGCCGATCTCGACAAGATGTGGCCGCTCATCCCCCACGGCCAGTCGGATTCGGCGAGCCTCGACAATGCGCTCGAGTTGCTCGTGGCCGGCGGCTATCCGCTGCCGCACGCGATGATGCTGCTGATCCCGGAAGCCTGGGCCGGCAATGCCGACATGGATCCGGAGCGCCGCGCCTTCTACGAATATCATGCCGCTTTGATGGAGCCGTGGGACGGCCCCGCTGCCATCGCCTTCACCGACGGCCGCCAGATCGGCGCGACGCTCGACCGCAACGGCCTCCGCCCGGCGCGCTTCACCGTCACCGACGATGACCGCGTCATCATGGCCTCGGAAAGCGGCGTGCTGCCGATCCCGGAGGAGAGCATCGTCCGCAAGTGGCGGCTTCAGCCCGGCCGCATGCTGCTGATCGACCTGGAAGAGGGCCGGATCGTCGAGGACGAGGAAATCAAAGCGAGCCTTGCCGGCGCCCAGCCCTATGGCGACTGGCTGCGCGAGACCCAGTTCAAGCTGGAGGACCTGCCGGCCGCCACCACCGCGGCGCGTCCGGAGCGCGCCGAGCACGAGCTCAATCAGGTCCAGAAGGCGTTCGGCTATAGCGAGGAGGATCTGAAGCTCTTCCTCGCCCCGATGGCGCGGATCGGCGACGATCCGGTCGGCTCGATGGGCACCGATACGCCGATCGCCGTTCTCTCGCAGCGGCCCAAGCTGCTCTACGATTACTTCAAGCAGAATTTCGCGCAGGTCACCAACCCGCCGATCGATCCGATCCGCGAGGCGATGGTGATGTCGCTCGTCTCGATGATCGGGCCGCGGCCGAACCTGCTCGGCCACCATGCCGGCAGCCATAAGCGTTTGGAGGTCTCGCAGCCAATCCTCACCAACGAGGATCTGGAGAAGATCCGCTCGATCCAGGACGTGCTCGACGGCGCCTTTCGCACGCGCACCCTGGACGCCACCTGGCCCGTCGGGGGAACCGGCCAGGCGCTGGAGGCGGCGCTCCAGCGCCTGTGCTGGGAGGCGACCGAGGCGGTGCTCGCCGACAGCAACGTCCTCGTCCTTTCCGATCGCGCGGCGGGGCCGGACCGGGTGCCGATCCCGGCGGCGCTCGCCACCGGCGCCGTGCACCACCACCTCATCCGACAGGGCCTGCGGATGCAGACCGGCCTCGTCGTCGAGACCGCCGAGGCGCGCGAGGTCCATCATTTCTGCGTCCTCGCCGGCTACGGCGCCGAGGCGATCAATCCCTATCTCGCCTTCGAGACGCTGGATGCGCTGAGCCGCCGCGGCGAAGTGCCGGCCTCACCCGAGGAGGTCTGCCGCAACTATATCAAGGCGGCGGGCAAGGGCCTGCTCAAGGTGATGTCCAAGATGGGCATCTCCACCTACCAATCCTATTGCGGCGCCCAGATTTTCGACGCGCTCGGTCTCGCGCCCGATCTGGTCGAGAAATATTTCACCGGCACCGCGACTCCCATCGAAGGCGTCGGCCTCGCCGAGATCGCCGAGGAGACGGCGCGGCGGCATCGGGAGGCCTATGCCCGGCCGGCGGCCGAGAAGCTGCCGCTCGGCGGCGCCTATGCCTACCGGATCGGCGGCGAGGAGCATGCCTGGACGCCGGAGACGGTCGCCAACCTCCAGCATGCGGTGCGCGGGGAGATCCCGGAAAAATATCGCAGCTTCGCCGAGGCGATCAACGAGCGCAGCCGCCGCCTGCTCACCATCCGCGGCCTCGTCGAGCTGAAGCCGCTCCGCGCGCCCGTGCCGCTCGATGAGGTCGAGCCGGCGAGCGAGATCGTCAAGCGCTTCGCCACCGGCGCGATGAGCTTCGGCTCGATCAGCCGCGAGGCGCACACCACGCTCGCCGTGGCGATGAACCGGATCGGCGGCCGCTCGAACACCGGCGAGGGCGGCGAGGAGCGCGATCGTTACAAGCCGCTCCCCAACGGCGATTCGATGCGCTCGAAGATCAAGCAGGTCGCCTCGGGCCGGTTCGGAGTCACCACCGAATATCTGGTCAATGCCGACGATCTCCAGATCAAGATCGCCCAGGGCGCCAAGCCGGGTGAGGGCGGCCAGCTGCCCGGCCACAAGGTCGACCGGCACATCGCCGCGGTCCGCCATTCGACTCCGGGCGTCGGCCTGATCTCACCGCCGCCGCACCATGACATCTACTCGATCGAAGACCTCGCCCAGCTCATCCACGATTTGAAGAACGTGAACGAGCGCGCGCGCATCTCGGTGAAGCTCGTCTCCGAAGTGGGCGTCGGCACCGTCGCCGCGGGCGTGGCCAAGGCGATGGCGGATCATGTCACCATCTCCGGCTTCGAGGGCGGCACCGGCGCCTCGCCGTTGACTTCGCTGACCCATGCCGGTCTCCCTTGGGAGATCGGCCTCGCCGAGACCCAGCAGACTTTGGTCCTCAACGGCCTCAGGAGCCGCATCTCCGTCCAGGCGGACGGGGGCCTCAGGACCGGCCGGGACGTCGCCGTCGCCGCGGTCCTTGGCGCGGACGAGTTCGGCTTCGCCACCGCGCCGCTGATCGCCGCCGGCTGTATCATGATGCGCAAATGCCATCTCAACACCTGCCCGGTCGGCGTCGCGACGCAGGATCCCTTGCTGCGCCAGCGTTTCACGGGCCAGCCCGAACATGTGATCAATTATTTCTTCTTCGTCGCCGAGGAGCTGCGCGGGATCATGGCCTCGCTCGGCGTGCGCAAGCTCGAGGAGATGATCGGTCGGCCCGAATTGCTCGACGTGCGGCCGGCGGTCGAGCATTGGAAGGCGAAGGGCATCGACCTCACCCGCCTGCTTTACGTGCCGAAGACCGACCGGAAAGCCGCACGCTGGAACAGCGAACGGCAGGCGCACGATCTCGACGGCATCTTCGATCGCGACCTGATCTCGGCAGCGGCGCCGGCGCTCAATGGCGGCGAGCCGGTGCTGATCGAGCGCGAGGTGCGCAACATCCACCGCGCCGTCGGCACGATGCTCTCGGGCGACGTGGCGCGCCGCCACGGCCATGAGGGGCTGAAGCCGGACACGATCTTCATCCGCCTGCGCGGCACGGCGGGGCAGAGCTTCGGCGCCTTCCTCGCCCACGGCGTCACTTTGGAGCTGACCGGCGACGCCAACGATTATGTCGGCAAGGGCCTCTCGGGCGGCCGCATCGCCGTCCGTCAGCCAGAAGAGGCGCGGCGCGATCCGGCGGCGAACATCATCGTCGGCAACACCGTCCTGTACGGGGCGATCGCGGGCGAGGCCTATTTCAACGGCGTCGCCGGCGAGCGTTTCGCGGTGCGTAATTCGGGCGCCGTCGCCGTCGCCGAAGGCGCGGGCGATCATGCCTGCGAATATATGACCGGCGGTGTCGTCGCGATCCTCGGGCCGGTCGGCCGCAACTTCGCGGCCGGCATGTCGGGCGGCATTGCCTATGTGCTCGACACCGGCGAGATTCTGGCGCGGCAATGTGCCCGCGCCGGGGTGGAGATCGAGCGGATCGCGCCGCCCGGTTCGTCGCGTGGCGAGGGCGCGCCGCGGCAGAAGGCGCTCAGCGTCCACGACAATGGCATGGGCAATCCGCTCCGCTACGATGCCGAGCGGCTGCGCATCCTCATTGAGCGCCACCAACTCGCCACCGGCAGCGCCCGCGCCGCCGAATTATTGGCCGACTGGCCGAACGCGCTGTCGCGCTTCGTCAAGATCGTGTCCCCCGAATACCGTCGCGCCCTCCAGGCGCTCGACGCCGAGGCTGAGCCGGTCACGGTGGCGGCGGAATGATGCGGAGCTTTTGAATGGGTAAGCCGACCGGATTCCTGGAGATCGAGCGCCGCGACCGCGCCTATGAGCCTCCGCGCGAACGCGTGAAGACCTGGGGCGAGTTCGTCGTCGATCCGGGCGGGGAGCAGATCGGCCGCCAAGCGGCGCGCTGCATGGATTGCGGCATTCCCTTCTGCCATTCGGGCTGCCCGGTGAACAACCTCATCCCGGACTGGAACGACCTCGTCTATAAGCAGGATTGGGAGGCGGCGATCGAGCGCCTCCACCAGACCAACAACTTCCCCGAATTCACCGGCCGGATCTGCCCCGCGCCCTGCGAGGCGGCCTGCACGTTGAACCTCATCGACGAGCCGGTGACGATCAAGTCGATCGAATGCGAGATCGCCGACAATGCCTGGCGTGACGGGCTGGTGCGGCCGCAGACCGCGCGGCGCGGCACCGGCAAGCGCATCGCCATCGTCGGCTCGGGCCCGGCCGGCCTCGCCTGCGCGCAGCAGCTCGCCCGCGCCGGCCATGCGCCGACCGTGTTCGAGAAGAGCGACCGGATCGGCGGACTGCTTCGCTACGGCATTCCCGATTTCAAGATGGAAAAGCACCTCATCGATCGGCGCATCCAGCAGATGGAGATCGAGGGCGTCATCTTCCGCCCCGGCCTCCACATCGGCGTCGACGTCTCCGTCGAGCGGCTGATGGACGATTATGACGTGCTCGTCCTCGCCGGCGGCGCCGAGCTGCCGCGCGATTTGCCGGTGCCCGGGCGGGAGCTCGACGGCGTCCACTTCGCCATGGATTTCCTGGTCCAGCAGAACCGGCGCAATGCCGGCGATCCGGAGGCGAAGGCGGCGCCGCTCGGCACGATCTCGGCGATGGGCAAGCATGTGGTCGTGATCGGCGGCGGCGACACCGGCTCCGACTGCATCGGCACATCGCACCGCCAGGGCGCGGCCTCGGTCACCCAGTTGGAGATCATGCCGCAGCCGCCGCTCAAGGAGAACAAGGCGCTGACCTGGCCCAACTGGCCGCTGAAGCTGCGCACGTCCTCCTCGCAGGAGGAAGGGGCGGAGCGCGAATTCTCCGTCCTCACCACCGAATGCGTCGGCGAGAATGGTGCGGTGACGGGGCTGCGCTGCGTCCGCGCGGAGACGGTGCCCGGCGCCGACGGCCGCATGATCGTGCAGTCGATCCCAGGCACCGAATTCGAACTGAAGGCCGATCTCGTCCTGCTCGCCATGGGTTTCCTCGGCCCGCGACAGGAAGGCGCGGTCGCCGATTCCGGCGTCGCGCTGACCTCGCAAGGCAATGTCGCCGCCTCGTTCGGCGACTACCAGACCTCCAACCCCCGCATCTTCGCCTGCGGCGACATGCGCCGGGGCCAATCGCTGGTGGTATGGGCGATTCGCGAGGGCAGGGACTGCGCGGCGAAGGTGGATGCCTATCTGGCCGCCGAGGCGAAGGTCAGGGTCTGAGCAGGACACGTCGTCCCAGCGCAGGCTGGGACCCCAGTGAGAATAGGCCCTGCAGGCTTGCAGCGCACAAACGTCGGCGCGAACCCGCGCTGGGGTTCCAGCCTGCGCTGGGACGACGGTCTCGCCCTTACGCCCCCACCGCCAACTCCACCTTGTCCACCCAATCCGGGAAGAACCCCGGCTCCCGCCGCGACCATTCCTCCGCTGTGGCGGCGGCTTCGCTGAGGCTGGCGAGGAGCATGGCTCGAGTCTGCGGATGGAGGTAGGGGAGAGCGGCTGCGGCGCAGAAGGCGGCGGGGAGCCACGGCCGGATCCTGGCGCCGAGCAGGCGCTCGTAGAGAAAACGATAGGACGCGAAGCAGGGGAGACGGCGCTCGGCCAGATCGAAGGCCGTCAACGCAACGAGCGGCGTCAGCATGGCTTCGGTGGCCGAATCGTCGGTCCGGCCAGCCAGCACCGCGCGAACGCGCTCCAGCCGCCGATAGACCTCCCGCTGCGTACGGATGCGGGCGATCTCCGAGGGGTCGCGCGCCCAGCGCCGCACCGCATCGCGGCGATCGAGGCCGACGTCGAGCGACCGCCGAATGTAGCGCTGCGTCCCCTTCGGGAAGGCGGCGAACTCCTTCATCTCCTCGAGCAGGCTCCGGCCCGCGAGATGAGTCGTCGGCGTCATGGCGTCACCCTCCGATTGGGATCCCAAATTGTGATTCTTACTGTGCACATTTTGCTGCACCGCACAACCGATTTGCGGCCGCAGAAGCGCAATCTAAGTGAAATATTCACAGTGCCGTTGCTGCGATGCAGCATCGTCTGCATGGTCGCGGCCAGTGGGACAGGCTGCCTCTAAACAGGAGGAGACGGGATCCCACAGCGGAGAGGGTTCAGAACCGAAACAATTCGGGGGATCCCATGCGACTGAACATTCGCCACCTGGTCTTCGGCCTCGCTGCGGGCGCGGGCCTCGCGGCTACGGCGGCCTCCGCCGAGGACGCCAAGCCGACGCCCGAGTTCACGATCAATGGCGGCGCGACGCTCGTCTCCGACTATCGCTTCCGCGGCATCTCGCAGACCGACCGGAACTGGGCAATCCAGGGAACGGCCACGGTCACCCACAAGTCGGGCTTCTACATCTCCTTCTGGAGCTCGTCGGTCGACGATTATGTGACCGCCTCCGGCCAGGGCCACCAGGAGCTGGACCTGATCGCCGGCTACAAGAAGGCGATCGGCCACACCACGGTCGACCTCGGCCTGCTCTATTACGTCTACCCGAAGACGAAGCTGCCGGGCGATCAAAGCAGCTCCAATTTCGCCGAACCCTATTTCGACGTGGCGGAGACGTTCGGCCCGGTCACCGCCAAGGCGACGATCAACTATGCGCCGAAGCAGAAGGCGCTGGCGCTCGACCAGATCGGTCCGCCGAAGCACGACAATGTCTATCTCGCCGGCGACCTATCGGCCGCGATCCCGAAGACGCCGATCGGCCTCACCGCCCATCTCGGCCACACGTTCGGGCCGAGCTGGCTGTCGATCGGCAAGGGCTACACCGACTGGAATCTGGGCGCGACCGTGACCTGGAAGGCCTTCACGTTCGGCCTGCAATATGTCGACACCGACGGAACCTTCATCACGCCCAGCGGCAAGAATGCCGCCGGATCGGGCGTCGTCGGCTCCATCGGCGTTTCGTTCTGAGAGGAGGGGGTAAAGGATGAAATTGATCATCGCGATCATCAAGCCGTTCAAGCTGGACGAGGTGCGCGAAGCCCTTTCCGGTATCGGCGTCCAGGGGCTGACGGTGTCGGAGGTCCGCGGCTTCGGCCGCCAGAAGGGCCAGACCGAAATCTATCGCGGCGCCGAATATACGATGACCCTGGTGCCGAAGATGAAGGTCGAGATCGCCGTCACCGACGAAATGGTCGGCAACGTCGTCGAGACCATCCAGCACAGCGCCCACACCGGCCAGATCGGAGACGGCAAGTTGTTCGTCCTCGATCTCGAGCAGGCGCTGCGCATCCGCACCGGCGAAACCGACGAAGAAGCGCTTTGAGAAGGAAGGGGGAATGATGATTCTCGTACGAAAGACCTGGGCGCGCCTCGGCGCAGCCGCCCTCGCGGCGAGTGTCGCCGCGCCCGCCTTCGCCGCGGCGCCGGCAATCGACAAGGGCGACACGGCCTGGATGCTCACCTCCAGCCTGCTCGTGCTGATGATGATCGTGCCGGGCCTCGCGCTCTTCTACGGCGGCCTCGCGCGCACCAAGAACATGCTCTCGGTGATGACTCAGGTCGGCGCCGTCGCGGCGCTCACCATGATCATCTGGGTGGGCTGGGGCTATACGGAATCCTTCGGCGATAACGGCAACGCCGTCATCGCCGATTTCGGCAAGGCTTTCCTGCGCGGCGTCACGCCCGCAACGTTCAACCCGCTCGCCACGACGATCCCGGAATATGTCTATTGCTGCTTCCAGATGACATTCGCGGCGATCACCATCGCCCTGGTTCTCGGCTCGGTGGTGGAGCGGATCAAGTTCTCGGCGGTGATGGTGTTCGGCGCGGTCTGGCTCACCATCGTCTATTTCCCGATCGCGCATATGGTGTGGGCCGGCAACGGCTATTTCGCGAGCAAGGGCGCGCTCGATTTCGCCGGCGGCACCGTCGTCCACATCAATTCCGGCGTCTCGGCGCTCGTCGCCTGCCTGATCCTCGGCAAGCGCATCGGCTATCCGAAGGAGCCGATGCCGCCGCACAGCCTGACCATGACCGGCATCGGCACCGGCCTGCTGTGGGTCGGCTGGTTCGGCTTCAACGCCGGCTCGGCTGTCGCGGCGAACGGCGTGGCGGGCCTCGCCATGATCAACACCTTCGTCGCCACCGCCTCGGCCGGCCTGGTCTGGATGCTCGCCGAGCGCGTCTCCGGACACAAGGGATCCGCGCTGGGCTTCTGCTCCGGCATCGTCGCCGGCCTCGTGGCGGTGACTCCGGCGGCCGGCAATAGCGGTCCGCTCGGGGCGATTGTACTGGGCGCCGTGGCGGCCGTGATCTGCTTCCTCGCCGTGACCAAGCTGAAGCCGCGGCTCGGCTATGACGACGCGCTCGACACGTTCGGCGTGCACGGCATCGGCGGCATGATCGGCGCGATCGTGCTCGGCGCGGTTGCGTCGGTGGTCTGCTATCTGGCGGTTACAATGATGAAGCCGCGGCTCGGCTATGACGATGCGCTCGACACGTTCGGGGTGCATGGCATCGGCGGGATGATCGGCGCGCTCGGCACCGGCATCGTCAACGACGCGATGTTCGGCGGCCCCGCCAATGGCGGCAAGACCATCGCCGCGCAGGTGCTGGTGCAGGTGGAAACGGTGGCGGCGACGATCGTGTGGGCGGCGATCGGGACCGTCATCTCGATCTACATCGCCAAGGTCCTGACCGGCCTGCGCGTCAGCTCCGACGTCGAGCGCGAAGGCCTCGACCTCGGCGAGCATGGCGAGCGCGCGTACAATATGTGAGGGGAGGGGGGAGTGGCTCGTACAGAGTCACTCCCTCTTTCGTCATGCCGGACTTGATCCGGCATCCACTTTCTCCTTCAAGCGGCAGCAAAGAAGGTGGATTGCGGATCAAGCCCGCAATGACGGGTTGGGCCTAAGCCGACTTCAGCAGCTTCTTCACCCCGCGGGCGGCCTGCCTCAGGCGCTGCTCATTCTCCACCAGGGCGATGCGAACGAAGCCTTCGCCCTCCTCGCCGAAGCCGACCCCCGGCGCCACGGCGACATGCGCCTCGGCGAGCAGGCGCTTCGAGAATTCGACCGAACCCATCGCCCGGAACGGTTCCGGGATCGGCGCCCAGGCGAACATGGAGGCGTCGGGCGGCGGGATTTCCCAGCCGGCGCGGCCGAAGCTCTCGACGAGGCAGTCGCGGCGCGCCTTGTAGAGCTTGCGGTTCGCCTCGACGATGTCCTGCGGCCCGTTGAGCGCGGCGACGGCCGCCGCCTGGACCGGCGTGAAGGCGCCGTAATCGAGATAGGATTTGACCCGCGTCAGCGCGTTGACGAGCTCGCGATTGCCCACCGCGAAGCCGATCCGCCAGCCGGCCATCGAATAGGTCTTGGACATCGAGGTGAACTCGATCGCCACGTCCTTCGCCCCCGGCACCTGCAGGATCGACGGCGTCGGCGTGTCGCCGAAATAAATTTCGGCGTAGGCGAGATCGCTGATCACCCACAGGCCGTGCTCGCGCGCGAAGGCGACGACCTGCTCGTAGAAGGGGAGGTCGGCCGTATAGGCGGTCGGGTTGGACGGATAGCCGATGACCAGCACCGAGGGCTTGGGCACCGTATAGCTCAAAGCCCTCTCTAACCGGACGAAGAAATCGGGGCCTGGCGCCGCCGGGATTGAGCGAATCGCGGCGCCTGCAATGATGAAGCCGAAAGTATGGATCGGATAGGACGGGTTGGGTGCGAGGACGACGTCGCCGGGCGCGGTGATCGCCTGGGCCAGGTTGGCGAGCCCCTCCTTGGAGCCCAAAGTGACGACCACCTCGCCGTCCGGATCGACGTCGACGCCGAAGCGCCGCGCATAATAGGCTGCCTGGGCCCGGCGGAGGCCGGCGATCCCCTTCGATGCCGAGTAGCGGTGCGCTTTGGGATCCCGCGCGACCTCGCAGAGCTTGTCCACCACATGGCTCGGCGGCGCGCCGTCGGGGTTACCCATGCCGAGGTCGATGATGTCGACGCCCCGCGCTCGCGCCGCCGCCTTCATCGCGTTCACTTCGGCGAAGACATAGGGCGGCAGGCGGCGGATGCGGTAGAATTCGTCCATGGAAGCCGCTTAGAATCTGCGTGCCGCCGGGGCAATGCGCGTCTTCGTCGTCCCGACGAAAGGTGGAATCCGGGCAGGAATTCCTCACTTTACCGTGGAGAAACCCGGCTTTCGCCGGATAGCCCTAAAAGGGATCCCATTCGACTCGTCGCGGTGCCGGAACGGTCGGGCTCCAGCCTATTGTCAACTAAATCAGTTGAGTTTCTAAATCCGCTTCGGCCGATCGTCAGGTCAGGCTAGAGGCGAGCCGCCGCGCCTCCGCATTTCGTCGCAAAGGAGAATGCCGATGCCCACGCCGAGACTCCGCCGCGCCCTGTTGACCGGCGCTGCGCTGCTGGTCTTGCCGATGCCGGTCGAGGGGCGTCCCCGCAAAGCATCGGCGCTGGAAGCGGAAGTGCAGGCGCTGCGGGCGCAGGTCGCGGCGCTGACCGCCCGCCTCGACGCTCAGGAGGCGTCGCAGCACCAGGCCCAGGCCGCCGCAGCGCAGGCGCAGCAGGCGGCGGCCGCGGCGCAGCAGCAGGCGCAGGTAGCGACCAGCCAGGCGCAGGCCGCGCAGACCCAGGTCGCCGCCGCCCAGGCCGCGGTGCCGGCCGAGGTCAAGACCGCGCTCGCCGCCCAGCCCAAGCCGCCGGCGCGCTGGTTCGACAACACGTCGATCTCCGGCCAGATGTTCTTCAACGTCAGCCATATCGACCAGCATTCGGACGGCCAGCTCGTCGGCCGGAGCACCGGGATCGACGTCAAGCGGCTCTATATCGGCATCGACCACAAGTTCAGCGACATCTGGTCGGCCAGCATCACCACCGACATCAATTTGATCGCGAACACGAATACGGTCACCGGCACCGCCAATTCCGGAACCGCCCAACCGGGCCAGGGCACGACCGCGCCGACGCCATTTCCGAAGACCGTCGGCGAGACGCTCTACCTCAAGCGCGCTTATCTGCAGGGCAAGTTCAGTCCCGCCTTCATCGTCCGCTTCGGCTCGGCCAGTCTCCCCTGGATCTCGTTTGCCGAGGACGTCTACGGCCTGCGCTTCGTCGAGCCGACGTTGATCGACCGCACCGCCTTCGGCAATTCGACCGACTGGGGCGTGCACGTGCTCGGCAGCTTCGCGAACGGCCTTGTCAGCTACCAGGTCTCCGCGATCGATGGCGCCGGCTATCGCAACCCGTTGCGGTCGCAGTCGGTCGATCTCGAGGGGCGGGTCAATGTGAACTACCAGGGCTTCGTCGCTGGCGTGGGCGGTTATACCGGCAAGCGCGCCGCCGACACGTTCACGCCGTTCAGCCCGGTCAACAATGCGGTGACGCCGGTCCAGACCGGCACCAACGTGGCGACCTTCCACACCGCCGAGCGCTTCGATGCGCTGGTCGGCTACACGAGCGACAAGCTCCACGTCGGCGCGGAATATTTCTGGGCGAAGAACTGGAACCAGGTGACAAAGGTGCCGAGCGACACGTCCGACGGCTGGTCGGCCTTCGCCTCGTACAAGCTGACGCCGCTCTTCACTGTGTTCGGGCGCTACGATTGGACGCGGCCGACGAAGGATCTCTTCCCCGCCATCCGCGACGATTATTTCAATGTCGGCGTCGCCTATAGCCCGGCCAAGGTCGTCGACCTCGC
The DNA here is from genome assembly GCA_036269695.1 of Allosphingosinicella sp. GTDB lineage: Bacteria > Pseudomonadota > Alphaproteobacteria > Sphingomonadales > Sphingomonadaceae > Allosphingosinicella. The sequence continues at coordinate 49,836 of DATBDY010000028.1, forward strand.
CTTGGTCTACAAGCGCGACCGCGTCTCCCACGGCTTCTTCTCGCCGAGCAATTCCAACCCCTCCAACTTCGCCTTCCCGATCGGCGGGCGCGTCGAAGGGACCTATGACGAGTTCGGCCTGTTCGGGCAGTTCAAGTTCTGAGGAGACAGCGCGGGGCTGGATTCCCGCTTTCGCGGGAATGACGGGCTGTGATCGCCTGATCTTTTTCGTCATTCCCGCGAAAGCGGGAATCCAGTAACGGCGCCTCCACCCGCAGGAGCCCGCATGGAACGCAAGGTCATCGCCATCCACCCGGCGCTCCGGGACGATATCGGCGACCTCGTGACGCGGCGGCCGCTGCCCGGGCCGCGCCTGCCGCAGATCGACCCATTCTTGTTCCTCAACCATCATGGGCCGCAGGTCTATCCGCCGAACAATCGCGGCCTGCCGTTCGGGCCGCATCCGCACCGCGGCTTCGAGACGGTGACGTTCATCGTCGAGGGCTCGCTCGCCCATCGCGACACGGGCGGCCATGAGAGCGTGATCGACGCGGGCGGCGTCCAGTGGATGACGGCGGGGAGTGGGCTCGTTCATGCCGAGCTCTCGCCGGAAAGCTTCCGCCGCGCGGGCGGGCCGCTCGACATCCTCCAGCTGTGGGTGAATTTGCCAGCGCGGCTGAAGATGACCGCGCCTGCCTATCGGGGCCTGCAGGCGGACGACATTCCGCACGTCGAGGCGAGGGAGGGGGCGCGGGTCGATCTCGTCTCGGGGTCGTTCGACGGCACGGCCGGCCCGATCGAGTCGCTGACGGGCGTGATGCTGGCCGCCGTCTCCCTCGACGCCCGCGCCTCGATCCGTTTCGACGGGCTGCAGGGACGCAGCGTCCTGTTCTACGTCATCAGGGGACGCGTGGAGATTGGGGGAACCCAAATCGCTGCCTTCCATCTCGCCGAGCTGGGCGAAGGCGACGCGCTATCCGTGCGCGCGCTGGAGAACAGCCTCATCCTCTTCGGCCATGCCGATCCGATCGGCGAGCCAATCGTCTCCTACGGCCCGTTCGTGATGAACACGCGCGAGGAGATCGGCCAGGCGATCGAGGACTATCAGGCCGGCAAGTTCGGCCATATGGCGGGCTGATGCTCTGGAGCGACAATCTCACCGCCGCGCGCGACACCTTCGTCACGCACCTCGAATGCTCGATGACGGGCGAAACCTATCCGGCCGACCAGATTCGCAACCTCTCGGATGCCGGCTGGCCGTTGCTGGTGCGCTACGATCTGGATGCCGCGAAGCAGGCGCTCACGAAGGTCGCGCTCGCCGGGCGCCCGCAGGATCTCTGGCGCTGGCGCGAGATCCTTCCGGTGCGCCGGCCGGACAGCATCGTCAGCCTCGGTGAGACCGAGACGCCGCTCATCCCGCTCCATCGCGTCGCGCAGCGGCTCGGTCTCTCCGAATTGCTGGTGAAAGACGAAGGCCGGCTGCCGACCGGCTCGTTCAAGGCGCGCGGGCTCGTCATGGCCGTCAGCATGGCGAACGAGCTCGGTGTCCGCCGAATTGCTATGCCGACCAACGGCAATGCCGGCGCCGCGCTCGCCGCCTATGGCGCGCGGGCGGGGATGGAGATCGTCGTCCTCTGTCCGGCCGACACGCCCGAAGTAAACGTGCGCGAGATCGCCGCCTATGGCGCGCAGGTCTATCGGGTGAACGGCCTCATCGATGAATGCGGAAAATTGGTCGGCGAGGGCGCGCGCGAAGGTCGCTGGTTCGATATGTCCACCTTGAAAGAACCATATAGGATTGAAGGCAAGAAGACGATGGGCCTGGAGCTGGCCGAGCAGCTCGGCTGGGAGGTGCCGGACGTCATCTTCTATCCGACCGGCGGCGGCACCGGTCTGATCGGCATGTGGAAGGGCTTTGCCGAGCTGGAGGCGCTCGGCCTGATCGGCTCGAAGCGCCCTCGTATGGTGGCGGTGCAGGCGGACGGCTGCGCGCCGATCGTCAAGGCGTGGGAGCAGGGCGAGGAGCATGCGCCGCGTTGGGAGAATGCGCATACGGTCGCGTCGGGTATCCGCGTGCCCAAGGCGATCGGCGATTTCCTGATCCTGCGTGCCGTGCGCGAGAGCGGCGGCTTCGCCATGGCGGTGCCGGACGAAGCAACGCTCGCCGCCGTCGACGAGGCGGCGCAGGCGGACGGGCAATTGCTCTGCCCCGAAGGCGGCGCCACCCTCGCCGCCTGCATCGCGGCGCTGGAGCAGGGGCTGATCTCGAAGAGCGACCGTGTGGTGCTGTTCAACTGCGCGACGGGCCTGAAATACCCGATGGAGGACAAGTCGCTGCGGCTGGATTTGGCACGGGGGCTGGCGGGGCTGCCGGCTTAAGCCAATTCGTCATCCCGGCGAAGGCCGGGATCCCAGCGAGCAATGGCACCAGCGGGTGTGCAGAGCCCGGCATTCATTCTGCGGCTAATCACCCTGAGATCCCGGCCTTCGCCGGGATGACGGGAATGGCCGCCGCTGTCACAAAAGCGTCATCGAACCTTCACGAGAATCGCCGCGAACGGCCCTACGGCCTTCGACATAGATCACGCTCGGAGGGCATACGTGACCAAATTCAGCATCATCATCCCGCTCGCCGCGCTCGCGCTGGCGGGCTGCCAGAGCAACAGCGGCAACGGCAACCAGGCCGCGAGCGGCGGCATCACCGGCGCCGGCTCGACCTTCGTCTATCCCGTCCTCTCCGCCTGGTCGGCCGACTACAGCCAGTCGAATGGCACCAAGGTCAACTACCAGTCGATCGGCTCGGGCGGCGGCATCGCCCAGATCAAGGCCGGCACGGTCGATTTCGGCGCCAGCGACAAGCCGCTCGACCCGAAGGAGCTCGCGTCCTCCGGCCTCGTCCAGTTCCCGGTGGTGATCGGCGGCGTGGTGCCAGTGGTGAACATCGCCGGCATCGACGCCGGCAAGCTCAAGCTCACCGGGCCGGTTCTCGCCGACATCTTTGCCGGCAAGGTCAAGAAGTGGAACGATCCGGCGATCGTGTCGATCAATCCGGGCGTCCCCCTGCCGGGGGCCGACATCGCCGTCGTCCACCGTTCCGACGGCTCGGGCACCAGCTTCAACTTCACCCATTATCTCAGCCAGGTCAGCCCGACCTGGAAGAGCGGCCCGGGCGAGGGCACCTCGGTGCAATGGCCGACCGGAGTCGGCGGCAAGGGCAATGAGGGCGTCGCCGCCTATGTCCGCCAGCTCCCCAATTCGATCGGCTATGTCGAATATGCCTATGTGGTGCAGAACCACATGCACTGGACCTCCGTGCAGAATGCGTCCGGCAAGTTCGTCGCGCCGAGGGCTGCGAGCTTCCAGGCCGCGGCGGCGGGCGCCGACTGGACGCACGCCCAGGACTTCGACCTCGTCATGACCAATGCGTCGGGGGCCGATGCCTACCCGATCACAGCGAGCACCTTCGTCCTCATGCACCGCCAGCCCAGGGACAAGGGGCGCTCCGATGCGGCGATCGCCTTCTTCAAATGGGCGCTCGAGAAGGGGCAGCCCCAGGCGCAGAAGCTCGATTACGTGCCGCTGCCGTCGCCGCTCGTGCAGCAGATCGAGACCTATATGGGCCAGAATATCAAGTGAGGGACGAGGCGGTCAGCGAGGGGGCCGCTCCGGTCGCGGTCCGCGGCACCGTCGTCGACAGGCTTTACGGCCTGACGACGGCGGGCGCTGCCTGGCTCGTGCTGGCGCTTCTCGCCGGGGCTGCCGTCTCGATGCTCTGGGGTGGCCGGCAGGCCTTCGAGACCTTCGGCCTCGGCTTCATCACCAGCCGCGACTGGAACCCGGTCGAGCTCAAGTTCGGCGCCTTCGTGCCGATCTACGGGACGCTCGTCACCTCGGCGATCGCCCTGGTCATCGCGATCCCGGTCAGCATCGGCATCGGCCTGTTCCTCACCGACATCGCGCCGCGCTGGATCCGGGGGCCGATCGCCATCGCCATCGAATTGCTCGCCGCGATTCCGAGCATCATCTACGGCATGTGGGGCCTGTTCGTCTTCGCGCCGTTCATGGGCGCGCATGTCGAGCCCTGGCTCAACGACCATCTTGGCAACAACGCGATCATCGGGCCGCTGTTCAGCGGGCCGCCGATCGGCATCGGCATGCTCACGGCCGGTATCGTGCTCGGCATCATGATCATTCCGTTCATTTCCTCGGTCGCCCGCGATGTTTTCAACGCCGTGCCGCCGGCGCTCAAGGAGGCCGCGGTGGCGCTCGGCTCGACCCGCTGGGAGATTTTGAGCCGCGTCACCCTGCCTTACACGCGCTCCGCGATCGTCGGCGCGATCTTCCTCGGCCTCGGCCGCGCGCTCGGCGAGACGATGGCGGTCACCTTCGTGCTCGGCAACGCGCACGATCTCTCGGCGTCGTTGTTGATGCCGAGCAACTCGATCGCCGCCGCCATCGCCAACGAGTTCACCGAGGCGGACACCGACCTCTACCGCTCGTCGCTGATCGCGCTCGCCTTCCTGCTCTTCGTCGTCACGCTCATCGTCCTCGCCATCGCCAAGCTAATGCTGGTCCGCATGGACCGCGCCTTCGGAAGGACGCACTGATGTCCTGGACGATGTTCCGCCGCCGGATCGTCGACATCGTCGCCCTGCTGTTCGCGGGCGCGGCGACCCTGTTCGGCCTGTTCTGGCTGGCCTGGATCCTGTGGACGACCCTGAGCGAGGGCGCGGCGGCGCTGAAGCCGAGCCTGTTCACGGAGATGACGCCGCCCCCCGGATCGGACGGCGGCCTGCTCAACGCCTTTTACGGAAGCGCCGCGATGGTGCTGCTCGGAATCGTCATCGGAACGCCGGTCGGGATCGCCGCCGGGACCTATCTCGCCGAGCACGGCCGCTATTCGAAGCTCGCCGCGACGACGCGCTTCATCAACGACATCCTGCTCTCGGCGCCGTCGATCGTCATCGGCCTGTTCATCTACGTCCTGGTCGTCCGGCCGAGCGGCCATTTCTCCGGCATCGCCGGCGGGCTGGCGCTGGCGATGATCATGCTCCCGATCGTGGTGCGGACGACCGACGAGGCCCTGCGCCTCGTCCCCGACCAGATGCGCGAGGCGGGCTTCGCGCTCGGCCTGCCGCGTTGGCGGGTGACGTCGCGCATCCTCTACAAGGCGGCGATGGCCGGCATCGTCACCGGCGTGCTGCTCGGCCTCGCCCGGATCAGCGGCGAGACCGCGCCCCTGCTGTTCACCGCGCTCAACAACCAGTTCTGGAGCGCGAACCTCAATGCGCCCCTCGCCAATGTGCCGGTGGTGATCTTCCAATATGCGATGAGCCCCTATGACCAGTGGCACGCTCTGGCCTGGGCGGGGGCGTTCGTCCTCACCGCCTTCGTGCTCGTGCTCAACCTCGTGGTCCGGCTGTTCGCCCGCAAAGGATTGAAGAGATGAACGACGGCAGCGCGGCCCTGCGCATCGAGACGTCGGCGGATGCGCGCGGGGGCGGCCCCGTCCAGATCGACATCAAGGGGCTCGATTTCTTCTACGGCAAATCGCAGGCGCTGCAGGCGGTCGACCTCGCCGTCCCGGCCAACGCGGTGACGGCGATCATCGGCCCGTCGGGCTGCGGCAAGTCGACCCTGCTCAGGACCATCAACCGCATCTTCGAAATCTACCCCGACCAGCGGGCCCAAGGCGAGATATTGGTCGATGGCGAGAACGTGCTCGACCGCCGCTACAGCCTCACCGCGCTGAGGCGGAAGGTCGGGATGGTCTTCCAGAAGCCGACGCCGTTCGCCTCGTCCATCCGCAACAATGTCAGCTTCGCGCTGTCTTATTACGAGCGGCTGCCGAAGAGCGAATTGAACGACCGGATCGAGGACGCGCTCAGGCAGGCAGCGCTCTGGGAAGAGGTCAAGGACAAGCTCAATTCGAGCGCCCTCGGCCTGTCCGGCGGCCAGCAGCAGCGCCTCTGCATCGCCCGCACCATTGCCGTGAAGCCGGAAATCGTCCTGCTCGACGAGCCGACCTCGGCGCTGGATCCGATCTCGACCGCGAAGATCGAGGAATTGATCCACGAGATGCGTGCGCGCTTCACCATCGTCATCGTCACCCACAACATGCAGCAGGCGGCGCGCGTCTCGCAGAAGACCGCCTTCTTCCATCTGGGGAACCTCATCGAGTTCGGCGACACCGCCGACATCTTCACCAATCCACGGGTCGAGCGGACCAGGGATTACATCACCGGCCGCTTCGGCTGAGGAGAGAGACATGGCTTCCGGACACACCCACACGCTCAAGGCCTTCGACGAGGAGCTGGACCAGCTCCGCGCGCTGGTCAGCCAGATGGGCGGCCTCGCCGAGCATGCAATCCGCGAGGCGATGCGCTGCCTGATGAAGCGCGACTGCGATGGCGCCCGCCTCGCGGTCGAGGACGACAAGAAGATCGATGCCCTGGAAGCCGAGGCCGAGCGCCGGATCGTCCAGCTGATCGCGCTGCGCGCGCCGATGGCGGACGATCTGCGCGAGGCGGTGGCGGCGCTGAAGATCGTCGGCGTCGTCGAGCGGATCGGCGATTATGCCAAGAACATCGCCAAGCGCGTGCCGGAGATCGGCATCTCGGCCAATATCGAGCCCATCTCCCTGCTTCCCGAAATGGCGCGGATGGTCGCGGAGATGGTGCACGACGTGCTCGACGCCTTCGTCCGCCGCGATGCCAGCCGCGCCCAGGACGTGTGCGACCGCGACGTCTCGGTCGACAATTTCTACGATTCGATCTTCCGGGCCCTGCTCACCTTCATGATGGAGGACCCGGCCAAGATCACCGAGGCCACCCACCTGCTCTTCGTCGCCAAGAATCTCGAGCGGATCGGCGACCATGCCACCAACATCGCCGAGATGGTCTTCTACGCGGCGACCGGCGAGCGGCTCGCCGAGCGCCCGCGCGGCGGTGCGGACGCGGCCGGAGCCAAATGAGCAAGGCGCGCCTCCTCCTCGTCGAGGACGACAAGGTCCTGGCGGAATTGCTCGTCTGGCATTTCGAGCGGGAGGAATATGACGTCCGCTGGACGACGGACGGCGAGGAGGCGCTCATGCTCGCGCAGGAGCATGTGCCGGACATCGTCATCCTCGACTGGATGATCGAGGGCATATCGGGCCTCGAAGTCTGCCGGCGCCTGCGCCGCGGCGCCGCCACCGCCAATGTGCCGATCATCATGCTGACCGCGCGCGGCGAGGAATCAGACCGGGTGCGGGGGCTCGAGACCGGCGCCGACGATTACATGACCAAGCCGTTCAGCCCGCGCGAGCTGATCGCCCGCATCGCCGCCGTGCTGCGGCGGGTGCGGCCGGCGCTGGCCGGGGAGGTGCTGCGCTACGCCGACGTCGAGATGGACGTCGTCTCCCACAAGGTCCGCCGCGACGGCCGCGCGGTGCCGCTCGGCCCGACCGAATATCGCCTCCTGCGCCATTTCCTCGAACATCCCGGCCGCGTCTTCTCGCGCGAGCGCCTGCTCGACAGCGTCTGGCCCCACGACCACGACATCGAGCTCCGCACCGTCGACGTCCACGTCAGGCGGCTGCGCAAGGCACTCAACGAGGGCGCGAAGACGGACTTGATCCGCACCATTCGCTCGGCCGGCTATGCACTGGACGCGGACGGGGATTATTGAGGCGCGCCTCCTCTGCCGCGGAGACATTGACCCGAGCTGTGTTCCCGCTTCACTGATGCGGTGGCCGATCCCGAACTGCCTCCGCTCCGCCTTCCAGAACGCCTGACCGACGGCGTGGTCCTGCTGGACGCGCATCGGCTGGAGGATGCCGAGGTGCATCTGCGCGGCGAGGACGAGGAGATGCGGCGGCGCTTCGACGCGGCGCGGCCGGCGACGCTCGCCGAGACGCGGCGGGCGATGCGGCGCTGGATCGACGGGCGGACGGCGGGCCGGCCGATGTTGGCTTATGCGCTGCGCACGCCGTCGGGGCTGCTCATGGGCGGCTGCGAGCTCAGGATGTGTTCGGCCGGGGCAGCCAACATCTCCTACTGGCTGTTCCCGCAATTCCGGGGCCGGGGGCATGCGCTCCGTGCCGTCGCCCTGCTCTGCGAAGCGGCGCGAAATGGGACGGGGCTACGGCGCCTGGAAGCGCGAATCGCCCCCGACAATGCGCCCTCGCGGCGGGTCGTCGAAAAAGCGGGCTTCGCCGAGGCGGGATTGGTCGACGAGACGAGCGACACGGGCGTCACGTCCCGCCAAATCTTGTACATCAAGACGGTCGAATAAAGCAGGCAGCCTCGGCCGGGACGATGCTCATGGGGCTTTCCCCACAGCAGCGTTAGCGCTAACATCGCTGCGGGAGAGGTGCCGATGACCTGCGCCGTCATGTCCGCGAAAATGCCGATCCGTCGTACCCTTGCCGTCAGCCTGATCGCGCTGCTCGTCGGCTCGTGCGGGGGCGGGGATAGCGGCGGCGCGGGTGCCGCCACGGTCGTTATCTCGACGCCCACGCCGGCCCCGCCGCCGCCTCCGCCGCCGCCCCCACCACCGCCTCCGCCCGCCGCTGTGTTCACGCCCGCTGCCGCCGCTGTCGCGCGGACCGGGGGCACCTTGCGGCTGGGCAAGTGCGTCAACATCTCCGACATGCTGGAGGCGCCCAATGAGGGCGACTGGGGCCGCGCGTTCCAGGACACCGACATCGCGAACATCAAGGCGAAGGGCTTCACCGCGATCCGGCTGCCGGCGCGATTCTCCGCCCATGCCGGAACATCGCCGCTCTATACGATCGATCCCGCGTTCATGGCGCGCGTGCGGCACGTCACCGATCTCGCCGTGGCCAACGGGCTCGCGGTGATCGTCGACATGCACCATTATCTGGAGCTGTTCGACGATCCCGCCGGCCAGGCGCCGCGCTTCGCCGAACTGTGGCGGCAGATCGGATTGGCCTTCAAGGACGAGCCCGCCAGCGTCTATTTCGAGCTGATCAACGAGCCGAACAAGAACCTCACCGCCGCCAATCTGACGGCGACGCTGCAGCCCGCGCTGGACGCGGTGCGGCAGTCGAACCCGACGCGGCTGGTGGTCTGGGACGGCCCCGATTTCGCTTCCGGTGCCTCGATGCTGACGACGTCCTTCCCGAACGACCCCAACGTCGTTCCCACCTTCCATTATTACGACCCGAACAATTTCGCCTTCGACACCGCGCCGTGGATGAACCCGGCGACGCGCACCGATTTCGGCACGCCGGCCGACATCGCCCAGCTCCAGAGCTTCACGAACAGCATCGCCAACTTCATCGCCACCACCGGCCGCGTGCCGTTCGCCGGCGAATATGGCGCGGACTTCAGCAAGCCCACCGCCGCCCGCGCGACCTATTATGCAGACGTGAGCGCCGCCTTCGCCTCGATCGGCGTGCAGAGCTGCGCCTGGGGCTACACCAACACCTTCAATCTCTGGGTCGACGGCACCGGCTGGGTCGAGCCTGTCGTCGACGGCATCGCCACCACGACGACTTTGCCGCCGGGCTGAGGAATTCCCCTCCTCTCAAGGGAGAGGGGGATAGTGTCTGTCCCGAGAGTGTATTGCACTCATCATACACCGATGATAGGTCGGGCCTGCTGCGCTTGCCGCGTCCACAGGAGGGGAGTGGCCAGATGGTCCTGCCGCGGATCCTTCTTGGGGCCTTGGTCGCGGGCGGCGCGGCGGCCGCCACGGCGCAGGCGCCTTCGCCGCGCGACATCCTCATCCAGAACGTCACCCTGATCTCACCCGAACGGCGGAGGCCGCTCGCCCATGCGGATGTGATTATCCGGTCCGGCCGCATCTTCGCTGTGGGCCGGCACCTCGCGCCGGCGCGCGGCGCGGAGAGGATCGACGGCCGCGGGCGCTTCCTCATTCCCGGCCTGATAGACTCCCATGTGCATGTTAGCCATTCCGCGGCGCTGACTGACGACGAGATCGACCGCCATCCCGACCTTTGGGCCGCCTACCGGGCGCAGGTGCCGCGCGCCTATCTCGCCTTCGGTTTCACGACCCTGGTCGATCTCGACATGTCGGACGATGCGCGCGCCTGGTTCGAGAGCGCGCCCCTCCATCCGCGTCTGCGCGATTGCGGTCGCGGGGTTCGCGTCGCCGGTGGCTATGGCGCGCAGCATGTCGTCCCCGCGAGGCGCACGGCGGCGAATTTTCCCAATCTCGTCTACGAACCGGCCGAGGCCAAGGACTGGCCGCCGGCGCTTCCGCCGCAAGATTATACGCCTGAGCGGGCCGTCACGCGTGCCGCCGCAGCGGGCGCCGTCTGCCTCAAAGTCTTCGTCGAGCCGGGCTTCGGCATTTTCCACTGGCCGGTGCCGCATGCCGCCACGCTCGCCACGCTTCGCCGGGCGGCGACGGCGCGTGGGCTGGTGATGATGGTTCACGCGACCGGCTTGGACGCCTGGCGCGCGTCGCTCGACGCGCATGCCGATGTCATCGCGCACGGCATCTGGGTCTGGCCGGGCGATCCCCACAGGATCGAGCCGCCAGCCTCGGTCCGCCAGGCGATCGCCAGGGCCGCGCGCTCCGGCGTTCGCGTGCAGCCGACCTTGCAAGTGGTCGCGGGCGAGCGGGCGATGCTCGACCCGCATATCCTCGATGATTCCCGGCTCGCCTTCGCCTTGCCGCGAAACCTCATCGAATTCCTTCGAACGGACGAGGCTCGTGCCGACGCGCGCGTTTTGCTCAACGAATATCGCAGCGCGTCCTCATCGGCCTTCGAGCCGTTGCTGGAGGCGGCCATTGCGCGGACGCACGCCACTTTCAGGCTGATGCTGAAGGACCATGTCCACCTGCTTTTCGGCTCTGACACGCCGGCTGGCGATGGAATCGGCAATCCGCCGGGCCTGAACGGCCGCCTCGAAATCCAGGATTGGGCCGAGGCCGGCGCATCTCCCGCGCAGATCCTACGGGCAGCAACGCTCCACAACGCGGCCGCGCTAGGCATGGCGCAAGACCTCGGGACGATTACGCCCGGGAAGCGCGCCGATCTGCTTCTCCTCGATGCCGACCCGCTCCTGGACGTTCGGGCCTATGACAGGATCGAGACGATCTTCCTCTCCGGCCGCCCGATCTCCCGCGAAAGCCTGCGGCCAGCCGACTGACCACCCTCGCTTGAAGAAAGATCGGCCACTCCCGCGCCCCCCGCGGAAGTGGCCGACAATGTGCGGGTCCCTCGCCGGACCCGCGGGGAAGGCGTCAGCCTGGAGGCGGCCCTAGAAGCGCCATTGTCCGAACAGGCCGATCTCGTCGTACGTGCCCTGGTTGCGGCCGCCGATCGGGAAGGCGAAGTTGGAGGGGTTGGCGTTGCTCGGCGAGAAAAAGCCGTTGTCGACCCGGTCGCGCTTGTAGACCAAAGAGAGGTCGACGATCTTCGCCGGGCTGTAGGTCAGGCCGAAGTTGAAATAATTTTCGTGGATGCGCGGGAACAGGTCCTTGGTCGGGTGGACCCAGTCGTAGCGGCCGAAGACGCTGAACAACGGAGTGAACTTGTAGGAGGCGAAGGCCGACCAGCCGTCCGACGTGTCGCTCGGCACCTTGGTCACCTGGTTCCAGTTCTTCGACCAGAAATATTCGACGCCGGCGTGGATGACCGGCGTGCTGTAGCCTACGAGGGCGTCGAAGCGCTCGGCGGTGTGGAAGGTCGCCACGTGGGTGCCGGTCTGGACCGGCGTCACCGCATTGTTGGTCGGGCTGAACGGCGTGAACGTGTCGGCCGCGCGCTTGCCGGTATAGCCGCCGACCGCCGCGATGAAGCCCTGGTAGTTGAGGCTGAGGCGCCCCTCCAGATCGATCGAATCCGAGCGCATCGGGTTGCGGTAGCCGCCGCCGGTGATCGCGGAGATCTGGTAGCTGACCAGGCCGTGCTCAAAGCTGCCGAGCAGGTGGAGGCCCCAATCGGCCGAAGTGCCGAAGCTGGTGCGGTCGGTCAGCGTGTTCTCGACATAGCGATAACCGTAGACGTCCTCGACGAACGGGATCCAGGGCAGGTCGGCCGAGCCGATGCGCAGGATCAGGCCGTCATTGAACTTGCCCTGCAGATAGGCCTTCTTGAGGTAGAGCGTCTCGCCCACGGTCTTCGGGAAGGCCGTCGGCGCGGTCGTGCCCTGGCCCGGTTGGGCGGTTCCGGAATTGGCGGTGCCGGTCACCGTATTGGTGTTGGCGATCAGGCTGACGTCGGTGGTGACGTTCGCCGACCAGATGTCGTTGAACTTGTGGTCGACGCCCAGATAGAGCCGCTTGATGTCGAAGCCGGTGCTGCGGCCGACCAGCTGGCCGTCCGAATGCTGGTCGATATGGCTGATGTTGAAATACATGCGGCCGGAGATCGAGGTGTTGTCGAACCAGCGCGCCGGCGGCTTGGGCTGGGCGGCGAGCGCGGTCTTCACCTCGCCGGGCACGGCGGCGCGCGCGGCGGCGACCTGGGTCTGGGCGGCCTGCGCCTGGGTCGCGGCGGCGGCGGCCTGCTCCTGCGCGGCGGCGGCGGCCTGCTGGGCTTGGGCGGCGGCATTCTGCGCCTGCTGCTGCGCCGTGTCCTGCGTGTTGAGGCGCGCGGCCAAGGTGGCGACCTCCGCGCGCAACTCGCGCACTTCTGACAGGAGGGCGTTATTGCCTCCGCTCGCGGCAGCACGATGATGATGCTTCGCAGGTTTCGCCTCGGCCGGCGCCGCGAAGATGACCAATGCGGAAAGAGCCGCCCCCGCGAGCAGAGACGTACGGATAGTCATGGAAATATCCCCCTTAAGGTGGTGATTCGCCCGTTTGTCCGGTGCGTCTGAATCGTTAGTCCGCGTTTGTGACAGATCGGGGAATCCGGCGCGGCGGTTTCCTGACAAAGCCGGGTCGAACGAGAATTACATGGAAGTGTCACATCCGAGTCCCGCCGGCGTCATCGCCCGGCGCTACGACTCGTGCGCGGACGGCAAGAGACCGTCCCGCTTTCCACAGACCCCAGGGGGCATTCTCAAATGAACATGATTTCCAGGAAACTCGCCGCGGCCGCCGTGGCGGTCAGCCTCGCGGCCGTCAGCACGGCGGCGGCGGCGGTCGAGATCACCGGCGCCGGCTCGACCTTCGTCTATCCAGTCCTCTCGAAATGGGCCGGCACCTACAAGGGCGCGACCGGCGACCAGATCAATTATCAGTCGATCGGCTCCGGCGGCGGCATCGCCCAGATCAAGGCCGGCACCGTCGATTTCGGCGCGACCGACAAGCCGCTCGAGCCGAAGGAGCTCGCCGCGTCAGGCCTCGCCCAATTCCCGGTCGTGATCGGCGGCGTTGTTCCGGTGGTCAACATCGCCGGGCTGCGGCCGGGCCAGCTCAAGCTTTCCGGCCCGGTGCTCGCCGCGATCTATGCGGGCGAGATCAAGACCTGGAACCATCCCGCCATCGCGAAGCTCAATCCGGGCCTCCGGCTGCCGGGCGCGCAGATCTCTGTCGTCCACCGCTCCGACGGCTCTGGCACCAGCTTCAACTTCACCCATTATTTGAGCCAGGTGTTCCCGCTGTGGCGGACGAAGGTGGGCGAGGGCACCTCGGTGCAATGGCCGACGGGCGTCGGCGGCAAGGGCAATGAGGGCGTCGCCGCCTACGTGAAGCAGATCCCGAACGCGATCGGCTATGTCGAATATGCCTATGTGATCCAGAACCACATGACCTACGCGGTGATGCAGAACGGTGCGGGTCACTTCGTCGCGCCGAGCGCCGCCAGCTTCCAGGCCGCCGCGGCGACCGCCGACTGGTCGCACGCGCAGGACTTCTACCTGGTGATGACCAATGCGCCGGGGCCGAACGCCTATCCGATCACGGCGACGACCTTCGTGCTCATGTACAAGCATCCGAAGAACGCGCAGAACACGGCCGCCGCGCTGAAGTTCTTCCGCTGGTCGCTGGAGCACGGCCAGGCGCAGGCGGCGAGCCTCGATTATGTGGCTCTGCCGGGGCCGCTGGTGAAGCGGATCGAGACCTATCTGGCCGCCAACGTGAAATAGCGCTGAATCCCTCCCGGAAGCGCGACCCTGCGGGCGGGTCCTTCGGGATCCGCCCGCTTCTTTTTACGCCCTCACTGCAACCGTGGGAGAAGGTGGGGCGAGCGGCAGGACCAGCACCGCCCTGAGGCCTGGCGCGTTGTCGACCAGCTCGAGTTCGCCGCCGTGAAGGTGGGCGACGGCCTCCGCCAGAGCGAGGCCGAGCCCGGCGCCGCCGGTCGAGCGGGAGCTGTCCAGCCGGCCGAAGCGCCGCCGCGCCTCCGCTTGGTCGGCGGGGGCGATGCCCGGGCCGCGGTCGGCGACACCGAGCCGGAGCCGCCCGTCCCGCACCCGCGCGAACAGCACCACCTCGCGCCCCTGCCGCGCATAATGAAGCGCGTTGTCGAGCAAATTGCTGAGCGTCTGGGCGACGAGCTGGCGGTGGCCGGTGAAGATCGGCAAACCGCTTTCGGCTTCGACCGTGAGCGCGCAGCCCGCTTCCTCGGCGATCGGCTCGTACATCTCCGCGAGCTCGTCGATCAGGCCTTCCGGATCGAGCGGCGCGAACTGCTTACGGCTCGCCATCGCCTCGGAACGGCCGATCTCCAACACCGTCGTCAGGATCCGCATCAGCGAATCCGCTTCCTGGAGCACGCCGGCGAGCAGGACATCGCGCCTCTTCTCGTCCTCCGCGGCGAGCGCCGCCTCGACCCGGGCCCGCAGCCGCCCCACGGGCGAGCGCAGATCGTGGGCGAGGCTGTCGGTCAGCAGCCGCAATTCCTCCATCAAAGCCGCCATGCGGTCGAGCATGCGGTTGATCTGCTGCGCGAGGCCGTCGAAGGAGTCGCGGCTGCCTGAAAGCGGCACGCGCTGGGCGAGATCGCCGCCGGCGATGCGATCGGCGACGTCGGCCATGTCGGCGACGCGGGAGCCGACATAGCGGGCGATGATCAGGCCGCAGAGCAGCCCGAGCAGCACCGAGATGGCGAGGGCGAGACCAAGCGAGCCTTCAAGGATGCGCTGGAACTGGAGGCGCTCGCCGAGGCTGCGGCCGGTCAGCAGCCATTCGCCGTCGTCGAGGTGGCGCAGCAGATAGGCGGCGCCGGTCGTCGCCGCCGTGTCGCGCCGACGGACGCGGCCGACGCGGTAGCCCGATCTAAGCTTCACCGGCGGATTGAGGAGGGCGCCGACATTGCCGATCCGCGGCGCCCCGTTCGCGGCGAAAATTGCGACGAGAAGCTGGGGGTCGCCGGCGGCGAGCGTATCCGCCATGGCCTTATCCAGCGCCCGGCGGCCGCCCGAGGAATAGACGTCGTCGAGCGCCGACGCCTGCTCGACCACCTGCTGGTGCACCGCGTCGACCGAATCGTCGTAGGTGCGCCAGTGGATGAAGCCGATCAAAGCGGCGCTGGAGAGGAAGGCGAGGAGGGCTGCGAGCAGGCCGACGCGCAGGGTGGTCGGCAGCCGCATCCTCAGGCGGTTGCCGCGAGACGATAGCCGGCGCCGCGGACGGTATGGAGGATCGGCCGCTCGAACCCTTCTTCGAGCTTGCGCCGCAGGCGGCTGACATGGACGTCGATGACGTTGGTGCCCGGATCGAAATGATAATCCCACACCTGCTCCAACAGCATGGTGCGGGTGACGACGCGGCCTTCGTTGCGGGCGAGATATTCGAGCAGCCTATATTCGCGGGGTTTCAGGTCGATCACCTTGCCGGCGCGCTTCACCACGCGCGACAGCGGCTCGATCTCCAGGTCGCCGACGAGGATGCGCAGGTCCGGCGCGCTCTTGCCCTCGCCACGCCGGAGCAGCGCATTCACCCGCGCCAGCAGCTCGCCGAACGAGAAAGGCTTCACCAGATAATCGTCGGAGCCGCTCTCCAGGCCCTCGATCCGGTCGGTGACCGAGGCCAGAGCGGAGAGGATCAGCACCGGCGTCTCCACCTTCGCGGCGCGCATGGCCTTGAGCAGCCCGAGGCCGTCGAGGCCCGGCACCATCCGGTCGAGGATGACGAGATCGAAGCTGCCGTCGGTGGCGCGGAACAGGCCGTCGCGGCCGTCCGCGACATGCTCGACGCCATGGCCTTCCTCGCCGAGTCCGCGGACGAGATAGGAGGCGGTCTCCTTGTCGTCCTCGATCAGCAATATCTTGCGGCCCATGCACCGGTCTCCAGAGGACCCCGTTTCAGGCCATTAGGTCCGGCGGCTCCAGGGAGGCAAGCCGCCGGACCTCTCCCGAAAACAAGACGCCCGGCGAAGAGGGTCGCCGGGCGCAGTTTCTCGGGAGTTTCGAAACAAAGATCACTCTACGCGTCGACGGGACAGCCGCCGACACGCGGCGCCTATCCTGGCATCCTTGTACGAGCCGCTTCCTCTCGCGCCTCTGGCAGCGTCATTACTTTTTTGTAAGGCAGCTTCCGGCTGTTTAGCGGCGCCTCAATAGCGGTCGAGCAGCCGGTCGACACTATCGTCGGCGGTGCCGGCCTTGCCCGGCTCCTTGCCCACCTCTCGCTCAAGCGCGGCGCGGATGTCCTCGATCTGCTGATCGGTGAGGTGCTCGATGCCGATGAATTGCTCGCGGGCCTTGTCGATCGCGCGCAGCATCTCGTCGAGCTTGGCCTGCATCGCCGCCGCGTCGCGATTCTGGCTGTTCTGGATCAGGAACACCATCAGGAAGGTGACGATGGTCGTCGCCGTGTTTACGACCAGCTGCCAGGTGTCGGAATAATGGAAGAGCGGGCCGGTCACGCCCCAGACCACGATCAGGGTCACGGCGAGGACGAAGGTGATCGGCTGTCCGGCCAGCGTCGAGATGCGGGCGGCGCAGAAGGTGAAGAATTTGTCCAACCGTCACACTCCTCACCGAAAAGGTTCGGGGCCGTAACGCTCGTCGCGGCTTCGGGATGCGTCGGGCCGCGCGAGGCGGAGCCAGTCGGGTTCCGAAACGTTGAGGGACGAGCGCGGGGGTGTGTTCGAGTTGAGAGGATTCGCCATGACCAGCAAGATGTTCGCCCTGACCGCGCTCTGCGCGTTCGCTGCCGCCACGCCTGCGGCGGCGCAATGGAGCGGCAGCGTCGATACCCAGAGCCTGCGCGCCCAGATCGACGACGGCGTCGCGCGCGGCAACCTCTCGGCGGAGGATGCGGCGTCGCTGCGCTCGCAGCTGCGCGGCCTGGACAATCTGCAGCGGCAATATGCGCAGCACGGGATGAGCGCGTCCGAACGCGAGGACCTGCAGCAACGGGCGCAGGGCCTGCGCAACGAGATCGCCGACGCGGAAGGCGACGCGTCCCCGCAAGCCTACGGCCGTAACGGCTCGAGCAATTACAGCCGCTACGGGAACAATGAGGGCAACGGCTATGGCAGTGGCGGCGCCTATCCCAACCGCAATGGGGGCAACGGCTACGGGACGTACAACAACGGCGCTTACGGCAACCGCGGCTACAGCACCTACAATAACGGGACCTACGCCAATCCGAATTATGGCAACGGCGCCTACGGCAATCCGAATTATGGCAACGGCGCCTACGGCAATCCGAATTACGGCAACGGCGCGTACAATAACGGCGCCTATGGCAACCCGAACTCCGGGAACGGCGCCTACGTCAACCGTTACGGCAACGATCAATATGGCCGTGGCGATGACGAGCGGGACGATAGCTATCGCAACGACGGCCGCGACAATCGCGATGACGGCTACGACCGCGACGACAGTGATGACCAGGGCGGCTATGGGCTCCGCGTCGGCGAGCGGGCGGGGAGCGGTCTTTACGGCGTGCCGAACGCCTATCGCACTCGCTTCCGCGACGGCGGCGGCGTCTACTACCGCTACGGCAACGGCAACGTCTACCAGATCGACGCCCGCACCGGCGTCGTGCTGAGGATCTACGCGATCGAGCGCTAAAAGCGGCTTGTCCTAAGGCGCCTGAGCGGCGGCGCTGCCGCATTTTTGTTCACGCAAAGACGCGAAGACGCGAAGAGACCGCGTTTCCGGTTCGTCACTGCGAGCGCAGCGAAGCAATCCAGACCCGGCACTGGATTGCCGCGTTTCGCTCGCAATGACGGAAGTGTTGGCGCTTGTGCGAGACGCCCTTCGCGTCTTCGCGTCTTTGCGTGAACCAAATCAGCATCTGATCACGCAGAGCATTTCCGAAGGGTCGCCTACCTTGGCGCCATCCGGATCGCGCCGTCCAGCCGGATCGCTTCGCCGTTGAGGTATGGATTCTCGGCGATGAACAAGGCCAGCCGCGCATATTCCTCGGGTCGGCCGAGGCGCTTGGGGAAGGGGACCTGCGCCGCCAGCGCGTCCTGCACGTTCGGCGGCATCATCGCGACCATCGGCGTCTTGAACACGCCCGGCAGGATCGTGTTGACGCGGATGCCGTCGTTCATCAGGTCGCGCGCGATCGGCAGCGCCATGCCGAGCACGCCCGCCTTCGAGGCCGAATAGGCGGCTTGCCCGATCTGCCCGTCCTGCGCCGCGACCGAGGCGGTGTTGACGATGATTCCGCGCTCGCCATCCTCGAGCGGGTCGAGCGAGACCATGCCGAAGGCGGATTGGGAGAGGACCCGGAAGCTGCCGATCAAATTGATGCGGATGGCGAGCTCGAACTGGATCATCGGATAGGGCTTCGGCGCCCCGGTCTCCTTGTCGCGGCCGACCGTCTTCGCGGCATTGGCGACGCCGGCGCAATTGACGCAGATCCGTTCCTGCCCATGCGCCTCGCGCGCTTTGGCGAAGCCGGCGGCGACCGCCTCGTCCGAGGTGACGTCGACCTCGGCGAACACCCCGCCGATCTCGGACGCAACCCGCGCGCCCTTGTCCCCGTCGCGGTCGAACACGGCGACCTTCACGCCCCGGGCGGCGAGCGCACGGGCGGTGGCCTCGCCGAGGCCGGAGGCGGCGCCGGTGACGACGGCGGCGATCGAGCTGTCGAGCTTCATCCTGAATCCTTCTCTTTCTGTCCCCTTTTGGGTCGCCCGCTCCTAGGCCGGGGCAAGGCCGCTCGACAAGCGCCGCCGCGGGGGAGAAAATCCCCGGCCCTCGCATTGTCGGGAAGGCGGAGCCGCGCGTTCGGCTCAGGCGAAAGGAGACAAAGATGAGGAACAAGGTCCGTCTCGCGGCCGGTGCCGCGGTCCTGCTTCTGGCGATGGCGCCGGCGACGGCGCAGCGCTCTGGCCTTGCCGCCTCTCCCGGCCGCGCCGGAGCCCACAATCGCACGGGCACGGCCGGCCGAGGCTTCTTCGTCGGGCGCAACCGCTGCATGGCGCAGACTCGCCGCTGCTTCGGGAATCGCTTCGGCCTCGCGACCGGTTGGTACACTTACGGTTATGGCGGCCTCGTCGAGGATCCGGAGTCGCTCCGCGACCAGGGCTTCTTCGCCGACACAGGCGATGCCTGGCAGGAGAACGGCCGCGCCGTCTACGATTACGACCGCGGCTATCCCTATGACTGGTACCGCGACCCGGGAGCCGCCGCGGCCCAGGCCGCGCCGCACCGGTCGGGGCCGCCGATGGTCCGCTGCGAGGTCGACTGGGTTGCCGGTGCGAGGGGCGCCCATTCGGCGGTGAGGATCTGCCGCGGCCACCGCTGAGCACCATTCGCCACCCCCTTGTATGCATGTGGGTGCATACTTATACACCATCTGCAGGGGACGAGTCGGGGTGGTGGTTATGTGGATTATCGAATGTTCGCCTGACCGGCCGTGGGGTATCCATCCGCGGGTGCACAATGACGCGCAATGCCCGCGCTGCGGCTGGACTGCGCCAGGCCCGCTCGGCGACGCGCGCGCGGACGCGGAGGAGATTGCCGCGCGCGAGGTGATGGCGCACGCCAACGAGCTCGGCTGGGCGCTGCTCGACGGCGGCTCCGACGAGGCGCTCGCAGCCTGAAGAGCGCCGCCGAAACCAAAAGTTCAGCCTTCGTCTGGCAATTTGCCGGGCCGTTGCTTATCTTCGCGTCACGAGCGGTGGGAAAAGGGCGCCGATGCTGAACGGCCTGGTTGCTTATCTCGATTCGGTGAAGGCGCGCGATCCCGCCCCCCGTACGAGATGGGAGATCCTTCTCTATCCCGGCCTGTGGGCCGTGGGTTTTCACCGCGTCGCCCATTGGCTGTTCCGCGGCGAGCTGTTTTTCCTCGCGCGATTGATCAACCATATCGCCCGCTTCCTGACCGGGATCGACATCCACCCCGGCGCAATCATCGGCCGCAACTTCTTCATCGATCACGGCTTCGTGGTGATCGGCGAGACGGCCGAGATCGGCGACGATGT
Organism: Allosphingosinicella sp.; assembly: GCA_036269695.1. Lineage (GTDB taxonomy): Bacteria > Pseudomonadota > Alphaproteobacteria > Sphingomonadales > Sphingomonadaceae > Allosphingosinicella. The sequence goes on from DATBDY010000028.1 coordinate 70,075, forward strand.
CACCATGTACCAGCACGTCACCCTGGGCGGCACCAACCCGGCCGACGGGATTGCCGGCAAGCGCCACCCGACGATCGGCGACGGCGTCATCATCGGCTCGGGCGCGGCGGTGCTCGGGCCGGTCACGGTCGGACCGCGCGCCCGGATCGGTGCCAACGCAGTGGTGACTCGCGACGTGCCCGAAGGCGCGACGATGGTCGGTATTCCCGCGCGCTCCACCCTGGTCGCCGCGGAGCAGAGCAGCGCCGGCCGCTTCCTCCCCTACGGCACGCCCTGCTCGGAGAATTTCGATCCCGCGACGCAGAAGCTGGAATTGCTCCAGTGCGAGCTCGAGCAGCTGCGCCGGCGCATCGCGGAGCTGATCGAGGAGCGCGAGGCCGATGTCGCCAAGGCCCCACCCAAAGCGAGAAAGGAGCGCGGCCGCGCCTGATGGGTGAAGTCTACCCTTTTCCGGAATCGAGAGCGTCGACGCCGCAGATCGGCTTCAGCCGGGCCGAGCTGATGCGGATCATCGACCTCTACGGCCGCATGGTCGCCGCCGGCCAGTGGCGGGATTACGCAATAGAGTTCGGCCGCGACCACGCCGCCTTCTGGGCCTTCCGCCGCACGGCCGAGCGGCCTGAATACAAGATCGAGAAGCGCCCCTCGCAGCGCAACCGCCAGGGCATGTGGGCGCTGATCGGCGAGAGCGGCATCACCCTGCGCCGCGGCCATGAGCTCGGCCCGATCCTCGCCCCGATCGAGCGGCGGCTGCTGAAAGTGGTGGGGGAGTAAGACCGCCGGTTTTATCGGCCACGGTAACTTCTTCGCAAACTCCCCATCCTACCCTGCGCTTCGACGCCGCGACGCGTCGAATGAGAGCAGGGGAAGAAGCGATGGGCGCCGTTACGATCTTCAGCCGCGACCAGCGCGACTTCGGCGCGGAGCTGGTCGGGCGCGGGCACCATGTCGTCTACCGCGCGGAGGAGACCAACCGCTGCCCCGGCTGCGGCCGCGCCCAATGGCATGTCGGCCGGGTCACCGCCGAATGCGCCTTTTGCGAGACTGCCATCCCGCTCGCCGAAGCCAAATGGATCGGCGGGAACGCGCCGGTGGCTGTCGCCGAAGAGTCACCCGCGAAGCCGCGCCGCACGGCCGAGGACGAGGCCCGTTGGCTCGACCGCAGGCGCCACGACCGCGTCCCCGTGACCGACCGGACGCTCCAGCTCCTCATCGACGGTTCGCCGCACAGTTTCGCGATCCACAATCTCTCCGCCGGCGGTTTGATGGGCGACGCGCCCGCGCCGCTGGAGCCCGGCAGCACCGTCGAGGTGCGCTTCGAGGGCGGGATGGTCGTTCCCGCCACCGTCAAGTGGATCAACGACGACCTGCTCGGCCTCGCCTTCGACTCGACGGTCTTGTTCGACACCGACCCCTCGGAGTGACGCAAGCCGGGCCGCTTACGATCGGCCCGAGCCCCGTCCCATAACGGCCCATCCGAAAAGCACGGCTGGACGACAGCCGGCGATTGGGTTTTGTCCCGCTCCAACGAGGTTAGCGGGATCGAAACCATGTCCAGTGCCGCGATGCTGCGAGAGCGCGCCGCCCATTGCCGGGAGCTGGCGAAGGAATATCATCCCAGCGTCGGCAAGCCGCTCATCGACAAGGCGATCGAGCTCGACCGCGAGGCTTCGGAGCTGGAGCGCAACGGCCGCGAGCGCCGCCGGGGTGACTCGGGCGGCCCGCACGAGCGGCCGGCGGTGACGTTCGGCCGACGCGGAGTCTGAGCTTCGCGGAGCTGCGACGTTCTCGCCAATGGAAGTGGCGGGATTTCCCAACATTTGGTCGACGTCGGTGGCGGCACTACCCACGACGCACCCGGCGTTCAGCTCAAGTCTTTGAAAAACAGAGATAAGACTCTTTGGCACGCTTCCTGCTGAGGAAGGGGCATCCAGGCGGGATTTTGACCGCCGCGCCAAAGGAGTTGAACGATGCAAGAGTCCCAGGCCGCCCTTCCCATGCGCGATCACACCGTCCTCGGCGTCTGCGAAGGGCTGGGCGAGGATTTCGGCTTCAACCCCCTCTATCTGCGCATCGTCTTCGCCGCTTTGCTGGTCTGGCAGCCGGTTTATGTGGTCGGCGTCTATCTCGCTCTGGGGCTGCTCGTCCTCGTCTCCCGCCTGCTCGTCCCGACCCGCCGCGATGCGCGTCCGGCGGCACAGGCCGAAGCGGCAAGCTCGCAGGAGCTCGCCGTCGCCGCCTGATCGTTGTGCGCCATAGCCTTGGAAGGGGGGCTGGTCGGCCATCCCATTGAGGTTGCAAAAGAATGTGCCCGCCCAAACCCAGGTGAATGTCAGGCGGATGCGAATCGCATACCTCGGTCGAGAGCCTTTTCCTCCGGCTCCTGTTCTCTTCCGTCTTGTTGCACTGAGCGCGCCTGGGGGTGGCCGCCGACTTTCGTGGTAGCGGGGATGAAAACCGAAGATCTGGCCTATTACCGCCAGCGCGCGGAGCGCGAGCGGGAGCTGGCGCGCGAGGCGCGCCATCCGAATGCCGCGCGGGCGCACACTCTGCTCGCCGATTATTATGTCGAGATGGTGGAGGAAGGTGTCGCACGGGCTTCCCGCGCGCTGCGTCCGCGGCTAAACCTCTTCTCAAGGACTCGATGAGCGACCGCGATCGGAAACCGAGCGTCTACGAGACGGGAAGCAGCGGCGCCCGCGCCGACGATGCCGCCGCGGCCGCGCCCGGCGACATGAAGCCGGGCGACGATCCCGACGCGCGCGAGGAAGATTTGCTCGATGAGGCGCTGGAGGAAACCTTCCCCGCCTCCGATCCAATCTCCCCCGCCTAGCCGCCGCGCAAGCGGTGAGCGAATGGGCGACAGCGCCAGCTAATCCCGCTTAACGCCACCCAGGATGAGCGGGTGATAATCGAGCTACCTCCAGGCCGTATCGACATCGATTGCGGTGCAGCGAGCGTCGGCCGTTGGAGGATAATCTCTACCGCCGAACCCCCTCACCCAACCCTCTCCCCACTGGGGAGGGGGTATAGTGATAGCGGCCGGAATTACCCTTCGTGACCACAGAGCACCGGCTGAGCGGGAGTCCGCCTAGGGCGTCATCAAAACCCGCAGAAAACCGCCGTTTTCTTGTTGTGAAGCGCGAGCGTTCTTTGGCCCGTTCTTATCGCAAAAACGACTCACCTCAGCGCAAAAATCGCGACTAAGCCGCTTTCGCGAGCCGGTCCCACTCAGCATAAAACTCCGCATCATGTTCGGTTGGCGCCAGGAAAAACAATGCCAGCCGAACGCGCCAGTGATCGTCAGCTTTCTCATCCCCAATCGACGCCGCAACGCCGGGCTCGCCTTCACGCCGTTCACTCTCGGCAGCACTTATGCGCGCCCGATAGGTCGCGAATTGCTCATCAGTCATGTCCATCGGGCCCATTTGGCCGGTCCCATCCTTGTAGCGAACCTCTCATAATCCGCCGCCGACACGCAAGTGGGTCGCTTAAAAGCCGCCAGCGCCAACCTATATGAGAATGATGAACAGGGCAGAATACCGGCGTCAACTCCGAGAAGACGAACGCCACATTGCGCGAGGCTTGGACGCCAGCCGGTTGGACGGCAACGAAGTTATAGCGCTTATGAGGGTACTACGCGATAAGCTCCGCGCGTGTATTGAGCGCCGTTCAGTCGCTTCTCTCATGCACTTCATCTATGCAAATCTGACGAGCGGAACGAGGCATATAGCTAACGTTCCGATTGCTTGCCGGAAGGGCTGTTCCCACTGTTGTAACATTTGGGTCGATGCGATGCCCCCTGAAGTTTTTTACGCTGTGAAAGCGATGGCCCCGGCGCAGCGCCGCGCAGCGCTAGAGGCTGTGCAACGAGCGTGCGGCATTACCGTGGGGCGCTCGTTTGATGATCGGGGGGATATGGTAACGCCCTGTCCGCTCCTTAGCGGCGATCTTTGCAGCGTATATGCGGCACGCCCGATCAACTGCCGCACGGCTGTTTCGGCCGATGCTGACATCTGCAAACGTTCCTATCTCGACGTGAGCGGCGAGGATATCCCCACGCCAATGGTATGGATTGCCTTGCGACAAGGCTATGGCCTTGCACTTGAAGGCGCCATGATTCACGCTGGCTTAGCCCCCGAAGCCCACGAATGGAATGAGGCTCTAAGGCTGGCTTTGGGGGATGCTGACGCCGAAGCGCGTTGGCTAAACGGAGCTAACGTTTTCGCTGGCTTGCCTCGTGCGGGTGGCGGCAGCGCGTTTGACCAGCCGATCTGGCAAGCCATGTTCAAGGAAGCGTTCGGCTGAAAAGTGCAACAATAGGAAGTCTCAACGTGCAAACTATACGATTAGAGCGCGGGGAATGGACGTATGATGAGGGCGATAGACTTGGTCCCCCCGGCGGCTTCGGCGAAGTGTTTAGAGGCCACGGTGAAGGCGTTCCCGTTGCCGTCAAAAGGTTGAAGTTATCCGCAGGAGCGGCTTCGCACCGCGAAATGGCTATAGGTTCCGCCTTGGCTGAACGGGACCATGCTCACATCGTGCCAGTGCTGGATTACGGTCAAGATGCTAATAGCGACCGGTATTATCTGGTGATGCCGATATGCGACCATAGCTTGCAAGATTTTCTGAATAAGAGTGGGTCGCTGTCGCTTGATGACGCTAAAGTAGCAGCGCTCGACATCATCAGCGGATTGCAAGAAGTTAAAGACATCGTCCACCGGGATTTGAAGCCAGGCAACGTGCTTTGGCATGAAGGCCGATGGAAAATCGCGGACTTTGGCATTGCTAAGTTTGTTGAGGATGCCACGTCGCTTGAGAGCTTAAGGTCATCGCTGACGCCAGCCTATGCGGCGCCCGAACAGTGGCGAGGGGAGCGGCCTACAACGGCCACTGACGTATATGCGCTTGGTTGCATCTTCTATGCCATGCTTAACGGCAATCCACCGTTCGTGGGCGACGTTGACGACATTAGGGACGCGCATTTGCATACGCCCGCGCCACCACTCTCCGGTTTTGATGCGCGTATTGCTGGATTGGTCAGCACCATGTTGAGAAAAGCGCCAGCATCTAGGCCGTCGCTAGAGCGGTGCGCCACGGTAATTAAGATGCTGGCGTCAAGTTCGGCTTCAGCCGGACGAGCTGCGCTTGCCGCCGCCGGGCAAGTGGTTTCTCAACAGGAAGCCGCTGCGGAAGCCGAACGCCAAGCCAAAGAAACCGCTGCGCGCCAACGTCAGGAGCTAGAGCGTGAAGCCACGGCGGAGCTTGAAAGCATCATAAACCGCCTATTCGACGTGATCGAAGAAAGCTCTGAATCAGTGAGGAGAGCCACGGGAAGTGTGACGCTCGGCCCCGCACAGCTTACGTTAAGTGAGGGTGCTCGAATTTCAATTGGCCGCGCCGAGCTACGCGGTGGCGGTGAAGACGCTTTAGGCCACGGCTGGGATGTCGTCGTCAATGCCTACATGATCCTGAAGGCCGATCTTGGTGCGCCCACGTCCTATCGGCCCCGCGAGTATAACTTCTCGACCACCCTCGCGTTTGCCAGCATCCCCGGTGATAGTAGCTACAGGTGGCGCGAGGTCTCTTTCATGGAGGTTCTTACCGCTAAGCCGATGCATGAACAGCCGATTGCGTTAAACCCCTTCGGCCGGGACTTTGGCGTTGCCCTTTCTAACGTCATGGGGCGGCACCAAGTCGCGTGCGGACCCTGGACAATTGACGGCGAGGATGAAGAGAGCTTCCAGGAGCGTTGGCTACGGCTCTTTGCTAAGGCGGCAAATCGGCAACTTCAGCCGCCTAGCCAACTGCCGCTGCCGGACAGTTACTTTACCTAAGCGGCGGGCGGGTTTGGCGGACACATGGTCCGCCGGAATTGGCCGCTGGGGTCGCGGAAATAGGTCTTTTTACCGTCTGGGGGCGAGCTGATCTTACTCCGGCTCTTACCCAGTGACATTTTCGCGTTATTGCGTCACCTTCAGCGGCGTGAGCGACGATAAACCCGATCCCGTCTGGAGAATCACACCGCTAGCCCGGTCGTTACTAGACTTCCAGATTATGCTGGACTCTCCGCAACACGGGCCCTTTTTTCGAAATGTCGAGACAATTAAGTCTTTGCACGAAGAAAAGAAGCGGCTCGAGTCCCAGATAAATGTTCTGTATATTTTGACGTTCATCGGTTCTCTTATAGTCATGTCCGGCCCTCTGCCGAAAGACGCGAAGTTTTCTGTCTTCGGGTTCGAAGCGCCGTTGGCGATTTTTCCTCAACAAGTCGTTGCAATGCTCACGGCGGGCCTCTTTGGTTACTATTGCACCCTATTTTTTTCGCTAATCATTGTGCAGCAGATGGCTCAGCGAATATTGATTAGCGAAGGCCGGGAATCGTGGCAGTTTTTTGCAGCACGATTTGATGCTAGTAGTGTTTGGTCCGTCCTAGTATCCCCGAAGCATGTTGGGTACCGGTCCCCTAGACGAGAGATTGTATTTGCGCTTGTGATCGTCCTTGTGGCGTTGGCCATTGTCTTTGCTCACGCACTTATTATGATTATGGCCATGATTTTGGCCTTTCTAGCCGCCCTTCAAACCGGCTCCATCCTACTGATATTCTTGGGTAGCGCGTCGCTTGTGATCGCCATTGTTTCGACGTTAGCTGTATTGGTGGGCGTGCTAATGCCGATGCCCTACCGGCTCGATGCGGAAGCTCTCGCTAAACTAGATGCTCAGCCGGAACCCGAATGATGCCCAACTGAGCTAGCTCGTCTCGCGTTGCGCCTCACCCAATTTCGGGGATCGCCCCAAGTTCAACAGGCGCGGGTGCCGGTGTCGTTGTGTGGGAATGAGATGCTTGGTCGCTCGGGAGGGGGGGCGCTGGCGGAGAGTAAAGCGTGAAGAGGGCCGGGAGACCCTACCAACTCCCATGCCCTCGCCTGAAGCGCCTCTAGCCGTTCGTCTGGCTGGCGAAGGATGGTCCGGGCGGAGTTCCTATGCGCGCGCCACTGTAAGGCGGGGCTCGGTTCGGCGGACCTACCGTCCGCCGTACCGCTGTGCCCGTAACATCTCGCGTCGCAGATTTGAGGCGTCCATTCTCAAAAGGCGAGCGGCTTCCCGCAACCCGAACCGCTGAACGGCGGCGTGGAGGTTCGCGATTCGAACCGCCACTGCGGCACGTCTCAGCTTGGCCTCATGATACAGGCTCGGAAGCATCGGGCTTTTCAAGAGCTGCGAGAGCGCGGCCTTATCGCCAGTCAAAGCCTTGCGCAGCTTGAGCCGCGACATGCCCATAATTTGAGCGGCCGTGCCGATCCGGACAACGGCCACGGCCTCGCGCGCGTCGGCGGCCAACTTCGCAGGACACCGGGTGGACATGCCGTAGTGGGGGCTCGCTTCGGTATTAGCCCCGAGGAAGAATTGCTCCTCCCACCGGTTGGCCTCTTTTCCGATATGCTCAGTACCCGTCGCAAACACATGCCGGCGGCGCGTTATGCCACGATCCGCATAATCGCCGTTCAGGAACTTCGATTCAGATCGAAGGTGGTATTGCGCGAGTGCTTGCCGGAAGGACTTAAGCGCACTCGGCGCGATCGGCGCGCCGGTGTCACGGTCGAAGGCTGCGGCTGCCGCGTTGCGTGGATCGCGGTCGAATGTCGCAATTGGTTTGGGGAGCCGGAGTGCCGGCTTGCGTCCCCGCCGCTTCCCGATGACTTCGACGGGTAGTACCGGATTGGCCGTGAGGGCGAGTAGAAACCCGAACGGTTTCACCTGTTCCGAATAGTGCTTCCCCACGTTGTACGTCTTGAACCAGCGGAGCAGGTCCGGTGTCGTCGCGCCGTATCGACTTATCGCCGGAGCGGCCAAGGCCGGATGATAGTTGAGGCTGATCCGATCCGGATGACCATCAAGCGCGGCCTTGACGATGACCCACCACAGATCGTGCTGCCACAGCTCGAGCTTCATCGGCCCCAAGTCCACTTGCGGAGCGGGGATGTCCCGAGCCGGATCGTCCTTGCCATAAGGTGCTCGCAAATGGCCTAGGCCATGGGCCGACGCTTTGCGGATCACCGGTTGGCCCCCTTGGTCGAGATTGAAGAGGCAATAGCGTTTTGCCGATATCGCCCAGCAATACAGGGGAGTGAATTCGCCGCCGCCAATGCGGGAATTCACATCCTCGATTTTCAAAATGGGGCCACCGAAAGAATAGGGGTTTAGCGGGTCGAACCAATCCACGATCCGCTGCACCCGCTTGCGAAATTCCGGCTCGCCCATGACGTCCGGTTTCGCAATTGCCATGCTGTCGGTATCGCAGAAGGACCATTCCAGTTCCGAGCCCGCCACCAAGGTTTCGGTAATTGCCAGCATGAGCCGGGCGGCGCCCGCAATGAGCGACGCCAACAGCGGGTGGAAGAATTTGCCCGGTTCCTCTACCCGATCGGCGTCGAAGCTGAATGGCGCGTCGGTGCCGCTATGGACCATAAGCCCGGTCGGCTTTGCGCGTTCGGCCAGATTGATTTCCGCAAAGACGCCGTAGCTGGTGGAATTGGCCGCAATTTTGATTGCGTTTTGCTCAATATCCAGAGCCTCTTTCTCGCTCGGCTGGGCTTTGTCGCGACGGGTTTTGACGGATTGCCGAAGCTCAATAAGCCGCCGGTATAAATCGTTAGCCGTTGGCTCGACGGCATATTCCGCTTTGCCGCTGATATTGATCGGCCGAAGGCCGGGTTGCACCGGTCCCGGCGTGAACGTCACGGCCTCCACGACGTGCGGAGCTTTCCCGGTCAACAGTTTCGCGGCGATGCAATCCGCCAACGTGAACCATAGCGGCTGTTCAGAGGTGAGGAAATTGAGCCCGATCGTCGGCTGAGCCTCATCCTCAAAGCGAGCGCGAACGGGGAAAATATCCGTTAGGGAGCGAACGCGCACCAACACGGGCAGTCGGCGCCAGAAAGCCTTCTCCTGCAAATCGGCAACATTGATGCTCGCCAGCAGCTCCCGTGTTTCCGCCGTTGAGTCCTCCCACGTCACTCCCTCCGCGATGACGAAGCGCCACAACCCCATGAGCGTGCAAACCGTCGGGTACATGGACAGGAAATCGCAGAGTATGACCTGCCGCAGCTCGCGGCGGATTCTCACTTCCGAGCGCCCGCCAAAATAGGTGCTCATGATATTGCCGAGGATCTCGTGCGGGAAATCCGGCTGCATCTTCCGCCAAGGAACGATCCCCATATCGAGGAGGTGCCCCTTGCCGATGCTCGCCTCGCTGAAAACCTTATGAATGGGGGTGCTCGCGATTTCCAAAGCCGCATAGCGCTGGACCAACTCGGAATAGCACTCCCATGTGGTTTGCACGTCCCGAACGGCGTAGCAGACCATCGCTTCCGTGACCGGCCCGTCGAACTCGTCGAAGGCAAGCTTGGGATTGGGAACCTTCAAATGCTCGGAAAGACCGGCGAGAGAGAAAGACCGTGCAAAGAGCGACTTTGCGAGCGTCCCGATGTCGACGAAAGGCCCGCCAAGGTGAGGTTTCTTGGTTCCTTTCCGACGATGGCTGCGCCCGTCCGGCTGCCCCAGCAAGGCGAAGCGCATAAAGGATAGGGAACTGGACACATGCTTGACGAGAACGCGCGGCACCCAAGGTGACTCGGAAATTTGAAAGCTAAAGCCGCCGCGCATATCCTTGGCGTGCGAAGTCGAATGCCCGATGGCAATTCGTGAGATATCGAACGGCAGATTAATCCCGACAATGGTCGCTCGATAAGAATATCCAAAGCGGTAAAAAATCCGATCGGCGAACTCGTCTCTCGTCAGAAGCGCAAGCCCCGCGCTGCCCGCGTATGCGCGCAAGGTGTCAAGCTCTTCCGCCGTGACCGTCGCGGGATCATAGAAGATGCCGCTGCCTACCAGCTCTTCCGCCTTCCGCACCTGATACGTGCCGAACCGCAGCGCTTGTCCCGCATCCGTCCTTGTCTCGGTATCGAAAACCAGCGTCCAATAGGAGGCCATTTTCGATCGTTTCCGCTTCGGCGGCGAGACTTTCGGCTCCGGCGGATCGAGGAAGCGAGGAGCAGCGTAGGCCCGTAGAGCTATCGGGAGATGGTCGCTGATTTCGGGCGGTGAGCGCGTCATGCCTGCGCTCCATCGCCGGCCGCGCGGGCAATCAGGGCGTGGCCATATTCGGTCAGCTTCTCCACAATCAGGCGGAGCAAATCCGCCAGACACAAGAGGAAGTGCCCGACACAGTCCAGAAACGGCTCCGCATTGGGATCGAAGGCCGGATGGTCCTTCTGATCGTCCGTCACCTTGCGATGGCAGTTCGCACAAGCCGAAACCACGAAATCATCGCGTTTGTTGCCGGGCACGTGGTGCTCTTCAATGCACCGCCAGTCGCTTTCGCCGCACGTGCCGCAACGGGGATTGTTGGTGCCAAGCTTGAGAAGGCGCGCCTGCTTGCGCGCTTCCGGGTCAGGAGGACGCTTCACTCGATGTTCCTTTCAGTTGATGAGCCGGTAGACCTGCTCAAACCCCTCGCTTCCGGCTGCGGCGAGGCGGTAGAGACTATTCGGATCGGTTTCTAAGACGTGTGTCTTCCCGGCCGCATCCGTGACGCTGCGGCGGACGAATGGCTCTAGCTCTGCCATGTCGTTGGTTTCGAGGAAGCGCTGGACGGCTGCCAAATGGCTGCCGATCACCGAGGCTTCATCGAATCCGTTGACCGTGAGCATCTTCGCTTGCCCGTCACTGAGCACTCGCATTTGCCGAGGGCGGCGATCGGTGATCCGCCATCTGCGGCCTTGTCTTTCGGCAAGGACATTTTCGCGAAGGAACCGGCGCAATCGCTCCGGAGAAACGCCGGCCTCTTTGGCGGCCGATGATTGCGTCCCCGTCCGCCGAAGCGCCTTCAGAGCGGCTTCTAGCCTGTCATCGCTCTCCACCGGTTTTCGGGCGCGGAGCGGCGGCTCGCCAGCTCGGGCATGGCCGCGAGCCTGCGAACGACTAAACCCCTTGGCTTGTGCTCGCGCCAACCGCCGCTGGTACTCGGCTCGAAAGTCGCGCTGTCGCGCCATGATCCCACCCGCTCCACCTTCCCGGGCGCGACGAACGGCCGCACCTCCCTCACACAGGGAAGCGGAGGGAAGGGTCAGAGTCCAATCGTCAAAACGGCAAAAAGGCGGCGGGGCTATTGCTTCTTAAAAGTGCCCCAAAATCCATCTAATTGCCGGATGATGGTCTGGGCGTGAGGATGCTTCTCGGTAAATTTGGGATACGAATTTAGCGTCCCGTATTTGTGGATTTTCGCGGCTTGGGCCGTCTTTTTCATTGATGGGTCTATTGCCCCCGTGTCGGCCAGAATTGACGCAATTTCGAGTATGGCATCGCGCGGAGTGGGGCGTCCGATTATCCGCTGCGGCAGCGCGTCCCCCGGGACGACGCGGACCCGACCATAGCTGATTTCCCCGGCCGCAAATTCAGATTCCCGGAAATTGGCAAATTCCAATTGAATTAGGGATTGCGGGACGTGCTCCGGCGCTTCTGCTCGCGGGCGATCACCGGGATATCCGAGGGCGAGCAATTCCCCGCTTTGAAGGGCCGAAATCAATTGGCGCTTCTGGCTTTCCCGGGCCTCTGTCGCTGCGGCAACCCGGATTTGGATTATTTGCGCGGCTTTGAAGAGTTGATCAGCGTTCACGCCAGCTTTGACCAATTGCGCCTTTCCGGAATCAGACAAGCGGCGATAGTCCCGGCCTTTCCGAATTAGGTCGGGAGTGTTTATCTCGGCAGGAAAAAAGGAAAGCGCCGCCGCCAATTTTTGCCCTTTTTTCCATGCGGCCAGCCTTTCGCGAGAGGCTTTTTGATTAACCATCAATTTTCGCCCAACTATCCGAAATGACTGCGGAATTATGCGAATTGGTGCTATTCAGATCGTAGCCGAATTGCATTCCGAAAGGGACCTCTGATGACCTTCTTGGAACCGCTATCGCCTCATGCCGAAGCCGCCGTTGAACCGCAATTCTCTGGCGCCAAATCTGCCGCCCCGGATAATTGGGCGGAAAGGTGCGAGATATGGAAAAAGGAAGCCGCCACCTGCGCTCGACCGCGGCGCAAGCGTGAGCGCAACCCCAACCCGCTGATCCTCTGCGGCCACGGCGCTTCCCTTCGCGTCGAAAATGGAGCGCTCGTGATTCGGGATGGTTTCACCCATTACCCGCAAGAGCAAGCGCGGCATCGGTTCTTTCCTCGCGACCTAGAGCTGCCAGGCCGCATCCTCTTGCTCGACGGCAGCGGCACCCTCTCTTTCGATGTGCTGAGCTGGCTTTCGCAACAGGGTGTCGCGCTGGCTAGGGTGAGCTGGACGGGTGAAGTGGCGACCGTTGCGAGCGGCACCGGCTACGCGGCGGATCGAGATAAGCTCAGCTGGCAGCGTGAAACTCGAACCGATGAAGCCAAGCGCCTTTCCTTCGCGGCGGAGCTTATCGAAAGGAAGCTGGCGGCGAGCCTCACGACCTTGGAGCGTCATGTGCCGGAATCCGACGGCCGCGCGATTGCGCTCGCCAAAGCACAGCTAGGGATCGAGCGGCTACGGCGCGAGCGGCTCTCTGATATGAGCGCAATCTTTGCGATCGAAGGCGAGTGCGCGGCTGCATATTTCGCGGCTTGGCGCGGTCTCTCAATTTCATGGAAGGCTCTGGGGAGGCGGCCCGTCCCGTCGGATTGGCATCGCTATGGCGCCCGCAGCTCAACCGCGACCGGGATCAGGGCAAAGAACCGGAACGCCTCCCACCCTCTTAATGCGATGCTGAACTATGCCTATGCGGTGAAGCTTGCCGCGATGAAGATCGAGGCAATCGCAGAAGGCTATGATCCGACGTTCGGGATCATGCACAACGGCTATCGCGACAATCCGGCGTTCGTGCTCGACCTGATCGAGCCGGAGCGGCCGCGAGTGGACGCGGCCATTCTGGAATTTGTGGATACCCACACGTTCGCAGCGGCAGATTTTGTGATCCTGCCGAATGGGTCATGCCGGCTGGCCCCGCAGCTCGCTCGCGCAGTGGCCACCTTGTCTGTCTAGCGGGAGGGCTTCCGGCCGCGTGGTAGTCCCTCCGCCGGAGGTGCGCCGCCATCTTGATCGGCAAACAGCTCTCTCAAGGGAACGGCTAAAGTCGCCGCGAGGCGATCCAAGACGTCAATCGTCGGGTTTTCCTCTCCACGTTCCACGCCCCCAAGATAGGAGCGGTCAACGCTGGAATCGGAGGCGAGGCGCTCTTGCGAGATGCCTTTGGCAACACGGATGCGCCGCACGTTTCGACCGACAAGCTCACGTCCTCGCATGAACGTATGCCAGCCAATTTACCGGCCATTAAACCACGGTCTATATCCCTCGAATATATCGGCAAGGATTGCGGTGACTTATGGACGTAAGCGTGAATCACGGCGGGCGCTGGCCGCCCCGCCTGCCCCTCACAAAAATAGCAGCGGCAGCCGGCATGGCGTTGTCTTTGCTGGTTGCCTCGGACCCTCTTCAAGCCGCCACGGCGTTCGATTTGGTTTGCCAAACGAGAGCGAGAACGCAGGTCCATTTCCGTTTCGATCTTCAGCAGAAAAAGTGGTGCGTCGGCGACTGTCATTCAGTGTGGTTCATCGATGGCCTCAGTGACACCATGATAAGGTTGACCACGACTAGCACCGATCGCAACAATAACTGGACGATTGAGATCAACCGCTACACGTCGACATTCTCCGCCGTCCACAGAGGCTATGGCGATGAACCAGCGGATGGAGGGCACTGCCAACCCTCCGCTTTCTCCGGGTTTCCTGAACGGAAATTTTAGGGCTGTTCAAGGAATTAAGCGCACCGTTAATGACGGGGCAGGCAATCGTCGATTGCCGGCCACGAGCCGACGACTCGGAGAGCAAATGTCACGACGACTAGCGAAGCTGGCGCTCCCGCTTCTCGCGGGGTGGTTCGCACCCGCACCTGCCCGCGCGGATACGCCGATGACGTTCTTCATGGTGACCGATCCGCAGGAGCGGTGGGTCCGAAAGACGGTAGGTAACGGCGTTGAGGATATTTATGCGGCGGGCGAAATCACGGAGGGCACCACGGATAGGTTCCTGGCGTTCGTGCGCCAGAACAAGGTCGAGGCGGCAGAAATCCACTTCAACTCGCCGGGTGGTTCGTTGGTTGAGGGCATGAGGCTGGGCCGGGTTATCCGGACGCTGCAATACTTCACAACTATTGGCGTATATCGACCTAGATATGATCCGAACGTGAACCCGGACCTCAGCTCTATCTGTGCAAGCGCGTGCGCCTATGCATTCGCAGGAGGGACGAGCCGCTTCCTCGATGCATCCACCGGAAAGCTAGGCATCCATCAATTCTATTCGGATGAAGATAGTATCTCAGGTGAAGCCGTGCAGCAGGTCAGCGGTCTTATCGTCGCCTACTTGGAGGAAATGGGCATCGACGCGAAGGCGTTTACGATTTCCACAATTGCTGACCGAAATGGCATGATATGGCTCACGCCTGACGACGCGGCCAAACTGCGCTTCGCGAACAATGGCAACGAGGCCCCTACCGCAGAGATCAAGCTGGTGGGGATGCAGCCATATCTGCGGATTGAGCAGGACCACTACAACGTCACTGTTCGCGTCCTCTTCGGTTGCGAGAACAAGCGCATTTTCATGACGTTCGGTATCGTGACCAATCCAACGACCACCAAGATGTTAGCTACCAATCAAAAGAGAACCTATTTCGAGTTAGACGGTAAAGAGTTTCTAGTGACCCCCGGCGCAGCGGGCGGACAAGCGCGTGATAGCGTGATGTGGATCAATCGTTTGATGACTCCCGAGACGCTTGTTCAGGTAATCAAGGCAAACACAGTGGGTGCTTGGATCGATGGCTTTGGTGCGGTGCGATGGGGTGGCACGTTGGATATGCCAACGATTAGAGGCAAAATAGCGGACTACGCTACGCAGTGTTACGGTAACGGCAAAACGAACTAGTCGCGCAAGCCGCAGGAGTAAGCTAAGTGAAGCCAGCACCCAAGGGGTTCCCGTCGGTCTCCCGTGGTCAGAGGCGGCGGGGAGGGCGCTGACTTCGACCAGGCCTTAGCCTTCCAGAACCCCGGCCGAAAGACTTGATGGGGACGGGAAGCCGGAACGGAGGGCTCGACTTGATCCACCCAGAACCGTAAATTCGGTGTGCCGGGATTAGCTCAGAGGTGTGACATGCCGAGTTTGAAAGCTGCGCATATCCGCGAGCAAGGCCAAGATATGATCATTTTCCCTCTCGATAGCGCGTTTGGCCGAAAGTCGCATGGCGATCAGACAGCGACTCTTTCGGCGCTGCAGGTTCGCGCCCATGCTGCGGGCTTGGCCGGTAAAGCCGTCGCGGTTTGGCAGAGTGGCAACACGACTCATTTTATGGGTCCAAAGCCGTGGCATGGGTTCCTCTCAGGGATCAGCATGCAGTGGGTATGGGCGAACGTTAACAAGGAAATCTCGTGGAATGACTGAGGGTCAATGGCCGCGCCAGCGTTGAGGAACGTGCAGGTGCCGGGTCTAATAGTGGCCGGAGCGGTTCTCTTGGCAATCGCATCACCAGCGACCGCCGGAGCGGTCCTGTGGGGCAAAGTCGAAGTAGGCATGACGGCCGATCAAGTCCGCGCGCTGTATCCGGCGCAGGAAGGCACCGTGAAACACGGCCGCGATGACGTGACGATCAAGGGCGCGGTTCAAATCGGCAGGTGTCACCCCTCCGTCCACATCAATCTCACGGGAGGAGTGGTGCGCGAAATCACGACGGGGATGCATGATCGCGGCATCCTCCCGGCGTGCGTTGAAGATGCGTACCGCGCGATGATCGAGCGCTACGGCAAACCGGATATCGAGAACGTCGAAAAGACCGCGCCGTTCGGCATCGATCACAATAAGACCATTAGTAGATGGATCAAGGACGGCGTTGTGATCGAGATGATAAAAGACGAGGGCGCCAATGAAGGTTGGTCCGTCAGCTATCGAGCGGTCAATGGAGAAAAGACGGGGTTGTAAGCGGCTACCAGTTGGCCGTGAGACAGTCGTGCGTCCTCCGGCAGCGGCTGAAGGCTGTGCTCTCCGATGAATGGTACACTTTGCCATTGCTGATTACCGGCTCAGTGGAGGCCGAGAATGGCTCGAAAGCCGACTAAGCGGCAGATTGAGGCGAGCGAAAGTTACCTCTTTCGCATTGAGAGCCTGCACTCACAGTACAGCTTCGGTGACGGCTACAAATTGCTTCCCACCGCCTACAGCGAACATCTGCACCCGGAGATTGAAGCCACTTGCTTGGCACCAACCGGATACAAGGATCGCCCAACCCGGTTCACGCTCATTGGCGATCGGCGGCTTGAGCAGGATTTGTGGATGCAAAAGCACGCCGTGCCTCACGAACTCGGCGTCGGCACCCTCACGATGCGGGGAAGCCAATCCCACTATCTCGGCGCGGTGCCCTATGATGCGGCTTGGCGGATTCAGCCGTTAATCCTCGCGGGCGGTTTGCGCTTTATCTATTTGCACGGAGCGGCAATGCGGCACGGCTCCGCCAGCATCGGGTCGATCTCCTTTTATCAGGAATTTGATCGGGACGAAGCGTAGCTGTGGTCGCCGGGGGTCATTCCCGGCGTTATCACTATACCCCCTCCCCACTGGGGAGAGGGCTTAGAACGCTGAATGCCAATGCAAGCTAAAAACGCTTCAGCAGCCGGGTCACCGTGTCGGGGGCGGTCTTCTGCTTCTCCGGCTCCTCCTTCACCTCCCGCTCCAGCGCCTTCTTGACGAGGGCGATCTGGCGGTCGGTGAGGTGCTCGATGCCGATGAACTGCTCGCGGGCGGAATCGATCGCGCGCAGCATCTCGTCGAGCTTGGCCTGCACCGCCGCGGCGTCGCGATTCTGGCTGTTCTGGATCAGGAACACCATCAGGAAGGTGACGATCGTCGTCGCCGTGTTCACGACCAGCTGCCACGTATCGGAATAATGGAAGAGCGGGCCGGTCCCGCCCCAAACGACGATCAGCAGCAAAGCGGAGGTGAAGGCGAGCGGCTGCCCGGCGACGGTGGAGATGCCGGAGCAGAAACGCGTAAAAAAGCGATCCATAAACAGGGACCTTTCGTATCGGCGGCGTAACGCACCGTCTGCAAAAGCTGTTCCGAATCCGGGGCTTGGTGACGCGAATTTAATCTCGATCAGACGCGGCGGCCGAGCGGCTCAGGCATCGAATTCGACGTGGAAATGGACAGGGAAGGGGGTTCCGGCCTGGTCGATGCGGCCGTCGGTCCCCGCGGCGCGGCGGAGATTTTGCTTTGCGAGCAAGGGTTTCAGGATGGCGGGGAGATTGGCGCGGTTGAGGTGGGCGCCGAAGCAGGCGTGGAGGCCGTAGCCCCACAGGATGTAGGTCTCCCACGGCCGGTCGGTGCGGAAGCGGGTCGGGCTCGGGACGGCGAGCGGGTCGAACATCGCGGAGAGGTTGGACGCCATCACCATGGTGCCAGCCTTGATCCGCCGCGCCCGCAGCCGGCCTTCCGCGACCCACGTGTCGCGCAACGCGCGGCGGTAGATGACGGGATTGAGCGGCCGGAAGCGGAGCGCCTCGAACACATAGGCGGCGAGCCGCGCGTCGTCGCCGGCCCGCGCCGCTGCCTGTGCGCCGGCGAGCGCCTCCGGGCGGTCGAGCAGCTCGTCGAGCGCCAGATTGGCGGCGGCGGAGGTGGTCGGCAGCTCGCCGATCAGCAGGCCGATCAGATTGTTGCGGATGTCGACGTCGGTCGTGCCGGGGAGGCCGCCCGCCTGCATCGCGAGGCAACGGCCCAGCACGTCGTCGCGCGTTCCGCCCTCCGCCTTGCGGGCGGCGATATGGCCGTCCATCCAGGCGCGGAAGGCGGCGGCTTTCGTTGCGGCTTCGGCGTCGAAAGACGAATCCGCCTGGAGGTCGAGGAAAAGGTACCAGAACAGGCTCGTCGTCCAGTCGACGATCTCCGTCTCGGACGGGCCGGGCGTGCCGAAATAATAGTCGAGCAGCCGCGCGGCGGCGGGCTGGGTCAGCTGCTGGGGGACATCGATCCGGCCCGGCGCCAAGGCGACCAAGGCTTCGGCGGTGGCGGCCATGAAGGGGGCGACGATCGCCGGCACGTCGTCGCGCCGGACGGCGAGGCGCATGTTGGAGACGTCGCGCGTGTAGCGGGGCGTGCCCTGCATGCCGAGGAAGAAGTTCTCGCCGCCGGTGAGCATCTCCATGCGAGGACCGTAGACGACACCGAAATCCTCGTCCCGGCTGAGTACATCGAGCACGTCGGCGCGGCGGGTGACGAAGGCGGTGCCTTCGTTGTCGTAGGCGGCGACCAGCCTTTTCTTCAACACCAGATTGGGCGCGAACAGCCGCGCCGCCGCAAAGGCCCGGCGCAGGTTCGCAGGGGCGGTGAGGGCGGCCTTCAGGCGGTCGCCGACCGATCCGCCGCGACCGAACAGCGCGCCCAAGCCCACGCCGAGCAGGATCAACGCGGCGTCCACACCCTGACCAATCAGCAGGAACCGGCGCCAGAGCGCGACGGGCAGGTTCAGCAGCCAGTGCATCAGCGGCTCCTCGGCGCGGGCATTCAGGTCGGGTCGACGATCCCCGTTCCGATCATCCGCAGCGCGGTCATGCTCGGGATGAAGAAATAGTCGCCGCCGCGCGGCTCGACGAACTGGGGTATCCGGGCGCAGAGGAAGGGGCGGCCGTTCGCGCCCTGCGGATCGGCCGGAATCACCATTTTCGCGCCGTCGTCATGGTTGCCGACGACCGGACAGGTATCGCTGCCGGCATTGAAGTCGAGCCCGTACTGGATCCACTGCTGCTGGACGAACTCGAACTGGCGGAAGAGGCTGGCGCAGACCGCCATGAAGATGATGCCGCGCTCCCCCGCGCCGGTCTCCGCGCCCGGCAGATACGGCCCATAGGGAAGGCCGCGGCGGAGAATACGGCGGCGGTTCACCAGAGCGGAGCCGTCCCAGCTCGACGGCTTCGCGGCGAAATGCGGATCCAGCATGTCGCGCGGGTTACCGCGGCGCAGGTGCGAGGTGATCGGGCAGACGGCGCCGGTCGGATCCTTGCGATAGTTGAAGCTGGTGAATTGCAGCGCGATCTGGGCCAGCCTGGCCTTGTCCTTCGCCGCCTGCGCGGCTGCGAGGTCGGCGTTGAACTTCTGCCACGCCGGATAGGTCGGCGCGGCGAGCAGCGGCACGCCATCGCTCCAGCGGCCGACCAATTTGGCGCGGACGGTCTGCTCCGCCTCCTCCTGCTCGAGACTGAACATCCTGGCGTAACGGGCGGCCTGATCGGCCACATAGGCATCGAACGCGGCGACATCCTCCTGCAGCTTGCGCCAAGTCATGAACGTGCCGTTGCGGCTGAACTCGATCGGCATCGCCGCGCCGGGGATTTCCTGCGCCTCGTCGGCATGGCCGAGCAGGAACTCGCCGGTGGCGAGCGGCGCCCAGCTCTGGTCGGGAAGGATCTTGCCGCCGCCGACGATGCGCAGCCGCTCTGCTTCGCCCGAAAGCTGCCCCTCGAACACCGGATCGCCGAAGCCGTCGGAATAGCCGAAATGCTCCTTGTTGGTGGGCGCCAGCGCGCCGCCGTCGTCGCGCAGGATCGCGGACATCTCCTGGAAGTCGGTCTGGTCGGCGCCATGGCCGGGGAGGAGGACGACTCCGCCCTCGGAGCCGGCGCAGAGGTCGCGCAGCCGCCGCGTTTCCGTCTCCAGCTCGTCGATCGGGGTGCCGTCGGGGTTCATCTCCGCGTTCAACGAGACGAGGATGTGGACGCGGGTCTCGCCGTGCGAATTGCGCCAGATGGTGTCGCGTTGCTCCAGCCAGGGATCGTCGCCGAGGACTGCCGCGCGCGTCTCCATGCCGTCGATAAATTCGTCCGGCATGCCGCGAAGCGTCCGCGTCGGCACCTGCAGGGCGGCGAGGCCCATGAAGGTGAAGGCGATGTTGATCGCCACCTTCGGCTTCAGCAGCTGCACCTCGCCCGGATAGTCCGGCACGCCCTCGGCCCGGACGACGTCCTTCACACGCGGCTTGCGGGTGCGCAGCAGCGGCTCGCCGCGTTTCGGATCCTTCCAGCGCGCGGCGGTGGTGACGCGGGGCCGCAGCGCCTCGACGAAGGCGCGCCCCTTCTCGGGATCGCGCACGTTGAGGAAGAAATAGCGGGCCTTCGGAAAGCCGAGGCGGCCATAGGCGCGGAGGATGCCGCCCTGGATATCGGCGAGGTCGAGCTCGGCGCTCATGTCGGGCCTCCCGCGAACGTCGTGCGGATGACGCCGGGCTTCTGGGTTGGGACGGCGAGGTCGGCCGGCCGGTGCTTCTGGAGGAAGGCGCGGAAGGCGGCACCGTCGGTCGCGGGGTCCGCGTCCTGCTGCTGCGCCGCGAAGCGGGCGAAGGCCTGCTGGAGATAAAGTGCCTTCAGCACGCGCGGCAACGTCGCGCCGGAGGCGGGGAAGGGCTGCGCGCCCCTGCGCATGACCAGCCAATAGTCGACCGCGAGGCCGAGCGCGGCGAGCAGGAGGATGAGCAAAGCGGCGAGCCACCAATGCAGGTGCCCTTTCCATGTCGCGACCGCCCCAAGCGCCAGCCCCGCCACCGGAAAGAAAGCGAGGCCCAGCACGGACATGGGTTTGAGCGGCGGCGACTCCGTCCAGTAATCGTTGAACGGCATCGTCGTCTCGATCTGGCAGCCGATCAGGAATTTGGCGAACCCCCCCGCATCGCGCACCGCCGGAAAGCCGTAGCAATAGGCGAAGACCGCCTTCAGCTCCTCGGCCATGATCGTCCAGAGATGCTCCAGATAGGCCCGCGGCTCGCCCTCGCCCGAGGGATCGGCCGGGTCGAAATCGATCATCACCAGCAGATAGGGGCAGGCGAGGAGATCGTGCGGCTGCGCCTTCAGCGGATCGTCGGCACTGACGATGCCCTTCGCCGCTGTTAGCAGGGCGTCTTCATGGTCGCGGCCGTTGTAGAAAGGCTGATCGAGCACGACGAAGCGGGCGAAATGGGTGCGGGTCGAGCGGGCGAAGGGGCTCTGGATGCCGACCTCCTCCGCTGCGCGCGACTGGAGGGCGGTCGGCAACGTCTCCAGCGCCTCGCGCACCATGTGGACCGGCGAGCTTTTCATCCCCTCATGCTCGACGATGCCGCGCTCGCAGACCGGCACGATCGCCGTGAAGAAATAGTGGCCGCCGTCGAAATCAGGCATCGGCCCCTCCATCGCTGGCCGCGGGCGGCAGCGGCGGCGCCTCGCCGATCCGGGATGGAGTGCGGACGACGGCGCTGACCGCCTGCCGCACCCGTTGCGCATCCTCTTCATGCTTGCCCGGAGAACCGCGCACCGTCGCCGCCGCGACCGCCTGCATCACATGCATCGCCGCCGGCGGGCCGCTGCCCTTCGGCCCCCAGCGCCTGCGGACCTCGGTGCAGCGGTGGAGATCGGCCGCCGCCGTGTCGCAGCTCGCCACCGGCGCGTAACCGGGGGCGCCGAGGCTGTTCTGCGCCTCGAGGAGGATGGCGCGATAAGCCTCGGCCAGAGCCTCGTCACTCGCGCCCGGATCGACCGCCTGCAGCGCCGCGGCGAGGCCCAGCGCCAGCTTGATGTCCCGCTGCCCGCTGCCCGGCGTGGCGTTGTAATAATAGCCGGTGTCGATCTGGTTGGCGCGGATGTAGTTCTTGAACGGCGTGATCGGGATCGAGTTCGGATATTTGGTGCTCGAATACCAGAAGAGGTCGAGCCCGTTCGGAATGCCGTCGGCAAAGGCATCGATATACTGATCCCAGGTGCCGTTGAAATTGCTGCAGAAAAGCATGAGGTCGTTGCGCGTCGGGCGTTGCTTCTGGCCGCGCTCGGGCCAGGCGTCGCGGCGGATCATCACCCAGCGCGCGAAATGGATCAGCGAGAGGCCGAGCAGGCCCGACAGCGTGCCGGGAAAGGCGCGCGCGACCATGAACAGGAACGTGTTGATCCAGGTCTTCGCCGGCCGCATCGGCGTGACCACGTTCATGCCATAAGCCTTGCCGGCAACGTTGGACATGCGGCAGCCCCTCCCGAATTGTCAGCGGCCCGTCAGAAAAACTCCGGAATGCCTCTCAACAATTATGCGGAGAGTGCATGGTATCACGGATCGCGGCAATCCGGTAACTTACGGGACGCCAATCCCGACTGGCTGTTGCAGGGCCCGCCATTGACAGCAGACGTGTCGCGCCACAGCCTCGAACCGTGATGGTTCGGCTGCTGCTCCCCTTCGTCTTGCTGCTCCTCCTCTTTCATCCGGGCGCAGCCGACGCCGAGCAGCATTGCCGCGCCGCCTACGCGAAGCCGGCGACGATCGAATCCGTCCAGGCCGATTTTCGCGCTTACGTCGGCCATTGCGTGCGGCTGCGCGGTCTCGCGGTGCGGGACCGGCTCTATGCGAGCAGGGAGGCGACGCTGGAGCCCGACTCTCCTCTGGACGAGAAGGCGGCGCATTCGATCGTCATCTATCCGACGGATGTCGAGGGAAGGCCCGCTCGCGCCGCCTGGGTGGAGATCGTCGGAACCCTCGCCAGCTGTGCCGACGCGCATGCGGCCGTTCAAGCCATGATGGCCGCGCACCCCGACAGCATCATGATGGTGACGGGTTACTGCCACACGTCCGAGGCCAATTACATTCGCCCCGTCTCGATCCGCGTCGTGGACGATGTGCCGGTCCCCCGGCTGACGGAGGCGGAGGCCCCGCCGGAGAAGCGGCCGCTGGTGGAGGCGCCCCTTTCCGCGTCGGGCAGGGCGGCTCACGTCGCGGCGGCGCGGGCGCTGGTTACCGCAATTGCCCAAGGTGACGAGGCGACTTACCGGAGGCTCACGCAGCCGGACGTGCAGGACGACCTGGATCGGCTGAATGGCGGTCCAGCCCCCTCATCGCTCCGCGGCGATCTCCGATCGGCGCATCGCGCATTCGTGCGCGAACGGAAACGACGGCCCTCGTTCCTCGAGGTCGCGCCGCCTCAGGAACGTCAGCAACGGGTCTTCGTCGATCGCCAGGATCTCGGGAGTGACGACGACTTCGGCGAATATCTCACCTGCTGGTGCCGAACGGGCAATTGCGGCGGCCGCTGGCCGGTCAGCCGCTTCGACGCGGATAATCGTCCCGAACGACCGTATCTCTGCGTGAGAACGAATGGTTTCGTGCTCGGTTTGAGCGGCAAAACCGTGATCCAGGGGCAGACCGATCTCCAAAGCGCCGGCTTTGCCGAGCCTGATTGGAAAGATCCGAGCGCGCCGCGCAGCTGATTCTCTCTCACCGTCGGCTTTTCTATCGAGGCGCGAGGTTGGCCCCCTGCGAAGGCATCCAGCGCTCGACGGAATAGGCGAGCGGCTCCGGCGGGAGCGGCGCTTCACAACGCGCGGCGAGCGTGCGGCCGTCCGTCGTGACCAGCACCACCGGCTCCTTCGCGGCGCATTTCTTTGCGACGGCGGCATAGGTCTGCGCATCCGGCGCGAACGGGTCGCCGCCTTCGATGCTCTTCAACACCGGGTCTCCGGCCAGCACGCCGCATGCGGCGGGGCTCTGGAGCCGGATCCCGCCATGAAGCGCGCCGGCTGGCGACAGGCTATGCGGCGCGTGGCGCACAAAAATTGCCCCTCCCCGTTGCCGGGAAGGGGCAGTCTGGTGAGCCCGAATGGATCAGGCGGTGACGGTTGCCCGGTCGAGAACCGGCAGCTTGGCCCTGAGCCCCTGCGGAAGCGGGGTCACCACTCTCCGGCGGGCATCGTGCCAGAAGGCCGAGAGCAGCAGCAGGGCCGAACCGATGACCAAAGCCGTCAGCGCGAAGCTGAGCTCGACCGCGACCGCGGCCTCGAACAGGCGGCTCAGCGCCCACAGCACGTAGAGCAAAGCCGAGACGAGCAAAGCGCGCCGGTCGATCGCCAGCGCCGTCAACGCGAACAGCAGATAGAGGCCAATCACGATCAACGCTCCGCCGGCCGAACCGCCGCCCTGGCTGAGCCCGAACAGCTTGAACACCGGATGGACGATCATCGGCGCCGCCAGCAGGTGCAGCCAGAAGGCGACGTCGGCACGCCGAGTCTCCCGCTTCGGGTCGGACGCATCCCACCACATGGCGAACAGGAAGACACCGATGCCGAACACCAGCAGGAAGACGAGCATCAGGTCGCCCCGGCCCGGCGCCTCGCCGAGCGCCGAGGCGATCAGCGCCATCACCAGCCCGACGACCGAAGCCGCGCCCGCGGCGACGGTGATCGGGACATGGAAGCGCCGCCAATGGAGCCAGGCGCCGACCGCGCCGGCCGCCGCGCCGCCAGCCGCGACGAGACCGCCGATCATCTTGCTCTGATTGGCGGCCTCCGGGCCGACGCCGACCAGCAAAGTGAAGCCGACCGCCTCAACGACTCCACCGACAAAGGCGAGGAGCAGCAGGATCGAGGGGAGCGCCATCCGCCTCTTCCGGGTGAAGAATTCGGCGAGCCCCCAGGCGGCCGCCGCGATCAGCACGCCGGAAAGCGGCGAGGGACCGTCGCCGCCGACGCGCGGGCCGAAATCCTTGCCGATCCAGCCGAGCGCGAACAGCAGGATCGCCGCCGCGATCGAGACGAAAATATCGTTGAAGCCGGTGATCAGCCGGAATTGCTCCTCGTCGACCGCCGGGCTTGCGCTCCGGGCGGCGACATAGTCGCGCAGGGCCGCGGCCGCGTCGGGGCTCAACGCCCCCGCCGCCACCGCCGCTTCGAGATCGGCATCGCTGTACATGGTGCATCCTCCCTCAATGGCGGAGGCATAGCATGAGTGTATTGGTGATACAATACAGTATGACGAAGACGGCTCAGCCGTCCTGCAGCGTCTTCAGGATCTGCATCGCCTGCTCGGCGCCGGACTGGGGGACGATCTCGCCGTCGCGGCCGGTGATCTGCTGCCAATGGGCGGCGACCTCCTCGACCGTGCGCCGCCCTTCGGGAAGGGCATAGCCCGGCGTCAGCGTCACATAGGCGGCTTGGACGACGCCGCCGCCGGCGCCGACGATCATATTCGACGGCGCGTCCTCCGAGACGAGGTAGAGCGCGGCCGGGACGACATTGCCGGGGTTGAACAAGGCGAGCAAATCGGGCGGGAAGATGTCCTCGGTCATCCGCGTCGCCGCGGTCGGGGCGATCGTGTTGACCCTTATATCGTGCTTCACGCCCTCGAGGTGGAGCGTCTTCGCGAAGCCGGCGAGGCCGAGCTTGGCGGCGCCGTAATTGGCCTGGCCGAAATTGCCGTAGAGGCCGGTCGAGCTCGACGTCATCAGGATGCGGCCATAGGCCTGCTCGCGCATCGTCTCCCACACCGCCTTGGTGCAATTGGCCGAGCCGATCAGGTGGACATCCACAACGGCGCGGAAGTCGTCCATGCTCATCTTCGCGAAGCTCTTGTCGCGCAGGATGCCGGCATTGTTGATGAGGATATGGACGCCGCCCCAGCGCGCCTTGGCGTCGGCGACCATCGCCTCGACCTGGACGGGATCGGTGACGCTGGCGCCGTTGGGAACAGCAATGCCGCCCGCCGCTTCGATCTCCGCCACCACCTTCGCGGCGGCGTCGCTGTGGCCGGTGCCGTCGCGGGCGCCGCCGAGATCGTTCACCACCACTTTCGCTCCGCGCCGCGCCAGCTCCAACGCATAAGCGCGCCCGAGCCCGCCGCCGGCGCCGGTCACGATCGCGACCCGGCCTTCGAAGCTGATCGTCATCTCCTGGAAATACCTCTCTCGCAGAATCCGGGGGCGTGCAGGACGCGCGCCGCGGAGCCGGACGGCTCC